>NZ_JAAABE010000001.1:0-1552000 GCF_009900705.1 Klebsiella sp. Q2
TTAATCCCGAGGCAACGTCTGACATATCATCTGGTGAATCCGGGTTTGCATTATTAATGAAATTCTGGAGAACATCCACACCGTCAATTTCACAATAAAAATCCGGAAACTTTTCTTTGTAGCGACGGTTTAACTCTGTCATCTGATTAAAACCAGCTGATCCGGTTGGCTCTCCGGATGAGTTAAATTCAGCCAGAATCACGATTTTCTGACCAATGTTTTTAACATATTCAACCATAGACACCATGTTTTGCATAATCAAATCGGTTTCGCTTAGATTATTGCGCCCAATCCAGAAAATGTTTATGCATTCATCGTGCAGATCAAACTGTGTGTCTTTGGATATACTACCCGTTACGTTAACGGTTGTTATTGGGTACACAAATAAAGGCACTTGCACCGATACAGGAACAGCATCTCCTGCTGTTTCACGGGTAAATACAGCGCTTGTTCCATCCCAGGTAAAAGTGCCGTCAACTCCCGCAAGACTGCACTTTAAAGCAACCGGAGAAGCCAGCGAGCGGCATGGCCCAGGGACAGCTGGGGTAAGTGTCACTGCGCCACTTGCCGGTATAGATCCACCGACTGGGGCGTAATATGCAGGTGCTCCACCCTGGCGAGCCGCGATAGCATCACTGGTCTGCCCGGCTAGTCCAAAGTTGTAGGTAGGCAACCCGGTAAGCTGGTAAATCCGTCGCAGGAATGCTCCATTGTTAATAAATGAATGACCCCATCCAACGATTTTTTTACGCGCAATATAAGCATGCGGAGTAAAGTCGGGTAGTTGTGCGTAAAACAACCCACCCGGAGGAGGGTCAGCACGGTCTGATTGCCACACGATACGATCCAGAACGTCAGGGCGAGGGTTGGTTTCATTGCTCGTCCCGCTCGTTACCTGTATCTGCTGGTTAGTGGAAATATCCATGACAGATACCTGATACTTCCCATTAGAATCAGGCTCAGACCATGGACACAATGGGTTAGTCTTTTGCGGCACTATTTCCTGAGACTTGGCATATGCTTCATCCCATAAAGGCTTTTTCTGATTATATTCTTCGTAGTCAATTAAAATGTTGTTTTCTGAGTCCACTAAAACAACTTTCGGATTAAATGCAAACTCATCAGGGTCTTTTATTTCCGTTGACTCTGAATACGCATTAAGAGCAGCTCTTTCACTAGCCGTCGGAATGCCATTAGGGTCAACATTAACACCTTCAATCATTAAAGAATCGCATTTAACAGCCGGGAATCGTGCCGATGTAAACCATCTTATCTCGGTGCCCTTTATGCCATAAATCAGGTTGCCATTCATGTCCTCAAGGATAACGTCAAAACCAAACCCGAACTCAAATTCACCATTATCATCATCGGAGCTAAATTTAGTCATATCACTAAATGTCACAAGGTTATCTTTTTCATCTGGTGATAGGATTCCGCTTATGTCAACTGGCACACCATTTACGGTTATGACACCTGTTTCAACTGAATCGAACTCAGCATCACCATAAAATTTAACCTTATTACCATTTAACGTGTAAATGATATTGTGCTCTGCGTCCTCCAAAAGCACATCAAATGGGATGCCGAATTCATACTCTCCGTCTTCCGGAAAGATAAATCTTGTGTTTTCGTTTAACCCTATAAGATTCTTTATGGAATCGTAAGACGGCATTTTACGCCCGGTAGGCTGTAACGTACCCGCATTATTGATGTACTCATCTGCAAGAGAGCTACCATTAGTACTACGTACATAGGTGGCTGAACCTGACGGTATATTCGCGATATCGTCCTGAGCTTCCGCGAGGGTCATGTACTGCCGGCTGAGAGGTATCAGGTTCTGCCGTGTCTCCTCTACGACAGCTGCGCCTGCTGCAAGCATCTTTTTGGTTGAGCCACGCAGGGTATCTCTTTCATCCCCAAGCCGGTCTATAAACGTGTCTGCCTCGCTATTCATGTAATCATCGTTAGCAAGTGCGTTATCGTTAAGGTCCTTCATGCTGTTTGAAGGGCGTGGGTTTCCGGTGTTATATCTTTGGGTCATATTTTTTCCTGTGAAATATTACCTGTTTTTCTGGAATGACATTTGTATAATTTATGGGTATAATAGGACCTGTTTTGAAACTAAAAACCATGGAGATGTATTTTGAGGATTCTTTTTATTTTATTTTTAACATTCATGTCACCCACCGTAACTTTTGCAAATAAGTTTGACGTTGGTTTTTTATCACCTAGTGGTTTAAATAAGGAGTTTGTTGATAAAGTTAACTTCGCCATGATCAATGTTTACAACGAAAATCAATTGGAAGAAAATTTAAAAATAGCCAAAAGCAACAATTTAATGCTGTTCCTTGATCTTGGGCCTTCTTTAAATACATCCCGAGACAATAATGACATTCGCGTTATTTATAAAGATTCAGAAAACATCGAGCATACTAAAATGCTCACCCCTTTAGATAAAAACAAACTAAGAAAACTACCCTCTCAAGAAGAATTGAAAATTAGAATAAACAAATACGTCCCGCTCATCAAAGAATACAAAAGCAACATCTCCGCTATATTTTTAGCAGACGAGCCATATCTCAACGGACTCAATAAATCAGATTTAGAGTCGGTGGCAAACTCAACCAGAAAAATACTTAATGACAACAATTTAAAAAACATAAAACTTGGCGTTATTTTTGCGAGCGCAATGTTTAATAAATCATTCGCCAAGAACTTAGACTCACTATCTGCCGAGTATGTAAAAACAATAGACAATCACTATAATGAAATTGTAAAAAAGAAGCAAAACAACCTAGCAACCGATGAGGAAATTGAATGGTTGCAAATAATCGAGAGAAACAGACTAACCACATACGACTCTGCCGGGAATATCTATACTGATGGTGGTATACCTAAAGGCTTTGATATCTATAGCTTTGATTTTTACCTATCAACAATATTGCTTGATAACTTATATCATAACGTTCCTGCTTGGTTAGCATCCCAAAAAATTGAAGACAGTTGCGATGTTTTTAATGGAAAGACAATGTGGGATATAAAATCCGAACTCAGTTTTTTCAGAACGGGTTCAATGAATACAACGCAGGATGATATACATAAAGACAAAGAAGTCCTTGATTCTTTGTATTCATGCCGTATGGGTGTTGTATTACAGTTATTAGAAAATGAAATAAAAAACACCTCACCCAATGGCGAGATAGTTTTGATTTCAGAGTCAAGCAGCAATGGTGTTATGGAATTTGACCCTCAAGGCAACATCAAAAATGGACAACCAGAAAAACTAATTGAACTTCGTGTTTTAAACGAAGTTAAGCGAGCAATTAACCTCATGAAAGAAACAAAGCATGACAACATCACTGGTGTTATGTTCTTTTTATTTAACGACGAATATGATAAAACAATAAAAATTAACATTGGTGGAGCCGCATCAATGCCTAGCGTTTTGAATGAAATTTACTCACTTAAGTAAAGTTGGAAGGGGAGTGAGAACTCCCCTTTGTCATTTCCCTATTACATCAAAAGTCACGAATATGTTTGAATTGGCTACTACAGCACCATTGTCCGCATATCTGGCACAACCATTAATATTCTTCTTTAAAGTCGTATTTGGATATGTATTGATAGAAATTACACGACTCACACCAGTAAAACTAGACTCTCCAAGGTCCAATCGTCCAAAAAAAACACCTTGTTTAAACAACTCAGCATCAGGTGTTATCAAAAAATTCCCATCTGAATCAGTCGTTATAGAAGTGCGCCCCCACTGCCTTACTAAACCCGATGCAAATTTTTGATAACCATTAAAAGAAATTGAACAATCAAACTTATCATCAATGATTTTATCCAACGCTTTAAGAACCTGCCCATCATCATTAGGATCAAGCGCTATCCCGGCCCCTTCAACCACATTAACCAATTCACGCTGAAATGTATTGAGCATTTCTGCATTAATAATGGTCGGTGAAATCCCATTAGCAACGTTGCCATTAGTATATTCACCATTAGCATCAGCAGTATCTGTAGTACTTCCAACTTTTCTCATGATTAACCTTTAAATGTTAGTTTCCTGAAATGTATCCAGAGGCGATATCAAAAATAGTTGCAAACTCAGGGGTGACTTCATACACCCCTTCGTCATTAAAGCCAAAATAGATATATCCGAATTTCACAAGCGTATAGGATGGAGACAGCGCCGAAATGCGACACTCTAGCTGCCGGTTTCCCCATGAACGTAATGGGTCTCCGCAATAACTTATCCCGACTCGGGAGTATGTTATATTCGTTTCCTCTCCTTCAACCATCCAGACAAATGGCCAGTCATCACCATTTAACCCATCACCACAAACTGATAATCCCGCTCGCGCCTGTCGGTATTCTTTAATTGAGATGGTATAACCCATTGCGGCAGCAATACTGATGAAATAGCTTTTTGACTGACCGCCGGTGCTTATTAATTTTGAGACGATTGCATTTTGTCGCTTGGCGATTGTGTCGACCTCGCCAATGGAGCAATCATCAGGTAATCCGAGCGTATTTTCCCAGTCAGTAAGCATGATGGTCGCTGTCTTCGGGAAAGCGCCACTAAGAAGAGCCTGAGCGTCATTATCACTACGTTGAAAACTCCTTGCCAGCGCCCGAAGCACTGCCGTCTGCACAGCGTTTTTATCTCTTGTCCAGGCTCTCCCTGACGGGATTAGTGCCTGTAGCGCTTTAAGGTAGTCATCAGTTGAGAAGAGGCTCATGTATAGTTCACCTCGCCACGAACGGCCATCTCCCCTATTCCCGGCTCAATATTTGCAGATGGGGAGACCAGAATAAAACCAGCCGTGCCTGAAACGTCCCCTATCGCACGGTTGAGGTCTGAAAGATAGATTTTTCCTGTTCCGAGAGGATCAGCAGATTCAAACAAAACACTGTCAATAGCGTCAGCTATAGCAGCAGTTGTCGTGCTACTCGCATCAGAGATACCGCTTATCTCAAAATCAATAACCAGCTCAGTAGGCGAACAGATGTAATTCAGGGAAGTCACAGGGGCAAGTGGGTACATATAATCGGCTACCCTTCCCTGATCGCCCGTGGCCTTTACTGCACCCCATTCTTCCAGTTGTGATAGGCCATCCGTGCCAACCGGGAACCCATGGTTTGTCTTGTCGTTTCCATCACACATGATGTAAATCACAACGGTACCGGGACCCATTCCTCTCCGGCGGACCCATGCACGTGTAACACCGGATACTGCCAGAGCCCATGTACGATAATCAGTATCGCTGCCACCCTGCGGAGGATTTTGAAACAACAGAAGACCGCGCTGGCGAAAATCCTCTTCATCTTCAATATCAGCGCCGCCGGTGGCTGGCTGAATGAGCATGACCGTACTTTCAATGCCAGACACATTCGCATCAAGAGTCAGGATGGTACCGGCATCAGCATTTCCCAGGCTGCCACCTCCAGTGACATCCTCGGCGATATCAGGTAATACGGCGGTAACTGCAACGGTTGCTGTACCAGAGCTGCCGATCGTTACACCAGCATCAGTCGTGTACTGATACCCATCCGCGCGATTAATTACTGCACCCGCATCTAATGTCCTCCCTGATGTGCCTTTGATTTGCGCTTCAGGAGATCGAGCCGCGGTGGCTGCTTTACGGTAGGCCTGTTTAAGCGCCATCCATCCAGCAAGCCATTCATCTGTCGATGTAAAAGGGGTGCATTGCCGGGCAATATAATCCAGATACGCATAATGCAAATGCGCCATGCCAGCGTCCATATCCGCCAGCACCTTCAAATTTCCGAACCGCAGCAGGGCCCCGACCTTCTCCAGTTCCGCCTGCATGAACTGTTGATTTTCCGTTCTCAGCTCACTAAGCGTTTTTCTTTTAAATGGCATTGTTCAGTTGCTCCCATAACCAGAAGAATTTGAATTCTTGCCAGTCGCCATCCGGGGGAAGATAACGGATGATAAGATTCAGCCTGTTTGGAAAAACTATTTCTGAGGTCGCCTGTATTTCCCTGGCGATTCCGTCACTTTTTATCCATGCCAGCGCTTCTTCAGCATACTGCTCTGCACGCATAGCTACGTCGCGGGTCAGTTTTTCTCTCCGCAACAACCACAGACGTGAACCGATTGTTTTCTCGTTACCTAGATCGCCCCACCATCCCCGGCGATCAGTCCCTTCATATGGGTCATCTGCGCGCGCAAGCCCATCGGTAAAAAGGCTGATCAGCACGGCGGTATGCATGTCATTGTCAGAGGTGAGAATACCGAAATTCTCCTGCCAGTCGGCCTGCATCTCATCAATATTCCAGAAGGATGAAATATCACTCATCAGATACCTTCTCTGTGGTTTTTTCACTGGTGACAGTGCTTTCACCTGACTGAACCTCTTTCACGTCATGATCGTGAATGTTGTAGGCGTCACGCAGTTGTTTTACGGTTTTGGTGTTTGAATTGCAGTTGTCTACAATGTCGCCGGTGCACTTAAACATCGGCGTGTTGGCAAGGATGGAATCAGAGGCATTAATAGTGACGGTAGTGGCATTATTAACCTCTACGTTTTTACCCTTAGCATCAATGAAAACTCCATCTTCCGTCAGCAGGATATTCAGGCCCCACTGGTTATACATCACCGACTCACCTGACTTTAGTCCTGAATGCCGGTATCCCTGATGATTGGTTGCAATGACCACTGGATTAGAGCGATCGCCACCCAGGAATGCGAGTACAACGTCAGTCCCGGCAGGAAGACCGGATGAAAAGCCAAACTCTGCAAGCCTGTGCGCGCTGGCAACTTCCAGAGGCGTCTGATACTGCACGGACTGTGTTCCGCCATCATCCTTCATCGCAGTAATTCGACCCACACCCAGCATGCTGGCGATACGGTTAGCAAAATGGCGAAACTTGCTCATTGGTTGAATCCTGCAAGTTGTTGGTAGAAAGCGTAAGGCTGAACGGCAAACGCTTCTGGAGGCATTAGCGTTAGCCTGGCATGGGTGCCGTCGCTGTCGCGCATAAATGTTACGTCGGCAATCAGCAACTCGGTATTAGGCAGCTTTAGCGTGGGAATATTTACGGGTATCAGCGTATTTGGCTCCCATAGCTTCCCGGCTTTATCCCGCCAGCTATCTATCGTGACGCTTAATTGCTTTGAGCGTCCATAACGCCTGTTCATCTCCCAGTCAATCGCGCGCTGTGCCTGCTGAGACGCCATCAGGGTGCTTTCAACGATAACGATACGCTTTCGATAGCGCATTTTTGCCGCTTCCGGATCGCGCGCAGTAGCCAGAGTTACTGAGTCATAAGCAGTATCAGGTGAAAATCCAGCTATTGGTGAAACACTCATTGAGATGCCAACATAGTCAGAAAACCTTTCCGACATATCAGCGCGGTAGTATGCCTGCTCTATGTTTTCCCCTTCAGCGACACCACTGGCCGCGCGACGGGTTCCCACTCGAGTGAGAAACAGGTTACCGTCCGGAAGGTCATAATAAAGCAGCGCAGACCAGCGAGTTACTCGCTCAATTATTTCCTGCGGAGACTCCCCCCAGTTAATTGTGAACTGAGGTACATTAACCAGATCACTAACATCACAGGAAACGCTGATGCCATACCATGAGGCCAGACGGGAAGCGATACTCAGCGCATCACTTTGGTTGATGACATTGTTGGGCCACTCTGCAGAGCAGTCCACCAGATCCTGACACTTGCTGCGCCCGTTCGCCTGCACTTCATGCCTGGATCGAGTAATTGACGGCTCCCAGCTGTCAACATAGCCCGTCAGGACCAGATCATTACCGATGCGCACTTCGCAGGACTGTCCCTCCTGCACCAGTTGCTTATCATTAGTCCCCGGGTAATAGTCCATTAGCCCAAGACTAAAATCAGACGGGAATCGCTCTATGCTTCTGGTAACACGAACTGAATCCCATCCCTCTATTATTTTATTGCCTACCGTTAACCTAACCGTATCCAGATCGTCACTCATTGCCGTAATACCTTCATCGAAACAGGCATAAATGCCGGATGGGGAACACTGGACTCCTGAATCAGCTCGTCGGCTCTGGACGCATCCTGGTATAGGCGGCTGGCGAGAGTAAGCGCAGGAAGAGGCTGGGCTGAATTAAATTGCATTAACTCGCTCAAACCACCAGAAATGGCTGACATAGCCTCAAGAAATGAAGATCTGACCAGCAACAACTCACCGTATAAATCATCATCGGCTCTGTCACCAGCAACCAGAAGCGCAGCATCAAGCTGGTTAGCTACACGCTGGGTTATTTGCTCCGCTTCATCGCGGCTGGTAGGGTTGGAATCTGATGCCGCTGTAGCCATAGCAGCACTGCATAAGACGATAATCAGAGTATTAACGGTCTGTGCAATGTCGGCGCTTGAAGTAGAATTCTGATATTCGGTGCTGGTTGCATTTGCCAGCTTTTCCAGTGCCGTAATACGCTCGTTAATACCTCCGGTGCAGTTGAGAATATAATTAATTAAGTCGGCTGTACGCTGGATAAAATTATCAATAGTTGTTGAGTTATTCAGCGTAGTAGCGGCGTCAGTAATTCCCTGTCTGTCCATAATGGCCTGAGCAGATACCTGATCAGATAATAACTGAAAATCTTCCGCATCATCTGCAGATGTTCCACCCGTCAATCCAGAAGATGAGCCGCCTACAGTGCCTTTGCTATATCGACCATATCGCTCATTACCAAATGTTGATTTCAGCACACTACTGATATTTGTCACTTCATTAATGGTGCTGTTAACCATATTTGACCAAAAGCTTATCGTGCTTTTTATTGTTTTTATTGCCTGGCTGACCCCACGCATTTCAGCTTTAACACGTGCGATGGTACTAAGAACCGTAGTGCTTACCAGTTTCAGGTAGTTTGTTTTAACCGTTTTTGATGATGCACTACTGCCGGTTATAGCAAATACTTTAATACCGGACTCAATGAGTGTCAGGGTGAACTCAAATACTCTCCCACTCTTCATATCTCCGGAAAGGCTTAGGCCATTTTCAGGAACAGAAACAGTCATTTCACCAAGCGTGGGATGAATTAGCGTCCCGCTGCCCCTGGTTTCACAAGCGGCGATCAAAGCTATCCGCTGGGATATGGCGTCTCCACCACCGTATATGAGGCTATCCTGAACGAGGAACCCTTTGAGGACAAAACGACGGGTGCCTCTCCCCATATCTTCTATCCAGGCGGTATCCCTGTAAGGGTATTCATGCACTGCCTGACGGCGTCCGTGACTCCCCTCTTCACTGATGATGGCAAAGGGGACTCCACGGAAGGAGCATGGTCGAAGCTGACTTTGCCAGTCATCAACCGTATCTCCCCCCATCAGGGATGTGATCGCATCCTGAATGATTGCCATCAATCCTCCGGAAATAAAAAACCGCCGGCACAGGCGGTTATATATTAATAATTCATGGGAGTAGTGATTTTCCCATTATTTTCTACTTTATAGGTTTTCCTCTCTCCTTTATCGTTAATCATGGTTATTTCCAGTTTTAACGGTTGTTCAGCCAGGGCATCAGCAAGGGATCGAGTTATATTTTCGGCGATCACGTTAACATTTCCGTCTCCTTCGCCAGGAGACAGTATGGAAGGTGAGCGTCCTCCACCTCCTGCACCAGAAATGATATCCCGGCGCTGCTGCGTCAACCTTTCCGGGCTTCTCAGCCCAGACCAACGGTCATCCATAATGGCAGACTGAATAGCGTTGCTCAGTTGATCTTCCGTGTAGGGTTGTGAGCCCTGTTCGTGCTGAATCATTGAAGCCATTAATGCCTTGAGGACTTCCGGGTTATGAAGGTCAAGCCGTTGATCGGCTCCATACCCAGTTCTTGAGGTCACATCGTCAATATATGCACGCGTGTTATTTTCAGAACGCGGGGCATACGTATGAATAAATCCTCTTGGTGTATTATTTCCACGGTCACCATAAAGCATTAGCTGACGAGCCATTGCAGCGAGTCCGTCGTTATCACTGGAAAATGTAGAAAAACCCTGATTTCGCCCTGTTGAGTTTGAAGCCTCTCTCAGATTTCCAGGGTTATGGTTTCTAAATCCCAGAGTGTTTTTCCCATCTGGGTTATAAATGACAGGACCTCTTTCAGGTTGAGGTCTTGTAATAGCACTAACATCGTCAAGAAGTTGCTTAGAACGGTCCTGGCTGTAAAAATATTGACGATATTTCTTCCTTGCCTCATCGGTCATAACGCCAGCAGTCAACTGGTTTTTTTCATTTCCGTTGAGGCTCTTCTGAAATTCAGGATCTGCCAGCGCTCTGCGCATCAGCTCGGAGTCGTCGTCTTTATTTTGTCCAGCAAACCGTCCCATGGAAATGTTGTCGAAATTATTCGCCAGCATATCCGTAAAGCCATTCACCATATCGGTAAGGCCATTGGTATCAAGAGCGGCATAAACCTTACGTTCAAGCTTTGATTTGAATCCGTCCCAGGAAGCGCTCGCTTCCTTGACTGCAACATCGAAGCTTGTCAGTTGCTGGTTAAGGGCGGGATCCACCGTCAATCCCACCTTATCCGATTTTGCCAGAAGAGCAGCATATTTTGCGCCTTCACGCATGAGCGTCAGCATTTCAGGTGTTAAACCCATCGCATCGGCAAAAGACTTTTGTTGATCAGGCCGAAGTTTTGGGAAAATCCTTGCGATGGATTCAAGTGTCCTTAGCGTGTTGACAGAGCCATCATTATTTCTTTCAATTTGGGCGCCAATCTGTGCCATTGCAGCCATGACACCCGCATTTTTACCGCTATTTGCTTCGTTGAGAGACTTGAAAATTCCCTCGATAGAAGATGCAGCACTTTCACTGTCAGCCCCTACAAGCTGCAGGGCCCCGGAAAGTCGGGAAAAGTCCTGAACACTCATAGCAGTATTTTGCGCATGCGTGTTCAGGTCATAAGCGCCTCTGGCTGCTTCCCGGTAGCTTTCTGCAAGCTTACCTGTCGCATATGCAGCACCACCGATAGTACCGATAACTCCACCAGCCAGCCCCAGCCCAGCCAACTTGCCTGCCAGTTCTCCCACTATTTTCATGGGGGGGATCATGTCGCCAATAAACTGAACGTTATCGCGTGCAGTCCGGGCCATAATATCCAGCCTGGAATTATATCCGTTCAGCCCATCAATCGTCTCCTGCCCACCTAACTGCAAGCCCTGTCGGGTTTTCTCCAGTTGGGGTTCAAGGTTGCGAACAGCCTCGTCGATCTGTGCTATTGCTTCGCTGACATGATCACCGGCCACCAGTTCAAAATCAAAAGAGTTACTCATCGCGTGAAGATTTCCTGATTTTGTTAATCCTTGAGGCCTGTGATACCCACCACTTCAGACGGGAGTAGGTCATGCCCCACGCCCTGTCCTCAGTCCAGCGGAAATAAAATGTCACTTCAGCAGCAAGTTCCTGCCATGCTGTCAGGGCTGCCAGGTCAAAAAACTGAGCAGATAAACCTCGCACTTGCGGAAGTCGATAAAGTCCATCGGCTGCAGCACGCTTTCGCGGGTGTCTGATACCAGAGAAATAAGTAAGCGCATTGCCGCAAGAGAGGTTGAAGAAGACTGCTTTTCGTAAAACTGTTCAGCCTGGCTCAGTGTCGGCGCTTTAAGCTCAAGTTGCTCATAGCGCGTTTTCTGTGCCACATCTTCAAGAGGTGTGGTAAGAACAATGATTTTCGTACGTTCTAATTCAGCCATCTTAGTTCTCCGTGACCTCAAACCCTTCCCAGCGAACATCGAACACTGCATCTTCGCTTTCAACTTCCTGGACGTTTACCGTCCAGAGCCCTCGACCAATGATTGTTTTGCCATTCGCCAGTTCCGCGATGACGTTGACATTGGTCTGTTTGTTAAAGCCCTGCACATTTGTGCCGCCACTATCGCGCAGGCGGGCGGAAATGTACGGCGCAACAGGCTTTTCTTTATAACCGTGTACGCCATCCATTCCGGTCAGCGTGGTACGGTTTACCGTTGAGGGCTGGTATTTGAACGAGCCTTCAACCATGACCGACACACCGTTAACGGTGACATAGGCAGTACCGGCAATGCGGTTAGAAGTATCAGCCATTACTTATGCTCCTGTTGATTCAGCCTGCAGGCGGAACTGGTTAAGCAGCGCAAAAATACGCAGCTGATTGATCAGGGTTCCCGGCCACAACACATCGACGCGGTTCGGATTTGATGCGTTTTGTTCAACGATAATATTTTTCGCGAACGCTTCGGCATCCTGTGCATAGCCGTTAAACACCAGCGTCTGGTACTCAGCGATCTGATCGGCCTTGATGATATTAGGCGTGACAATCGGCTGCCCAGGTGCAAAACGGGTTCCGTCGGCGGCCAGCTTCATTCGCCCGAATTTACTGGTCACGGCGGTGCGAAGATAACGCGTGACGAACATCAGGCTGAACAACGTTTCTACCTGAAGATTGCTATCGTCTTCGTCGCCGTAGCTGTTTTTCTGATAGGTGGTGATGACGTTTTCAACGTTGACAGTTCCATCATCAGCGACGGTGTACGTTGAAATACCGCTATACAGAAGGTTATTACGCTCGGTCAGCTCAAACCGGTCTGACAAATCTGGTGCCAGAACACCATAAATTGGCAGGCTCTGCAGAGGACGACCTGGATCATTGCGCAGGCTCGGAGCAATAGCCCCAACCAGCGCCGCTGACCAGATGTAACGTGGAGTTGGAGAACGATAGACGCCCAGCAATGTTTCATGCTGGTTATTACGCGCCTCACCCTTCGTTCCCAGCTCGGCATAAGTTCCAGACGTAGTACCGAAGGCGTGGCCATAAAGTTGTTTATCCCACGCCCAGCGGCCAGAGGCATCGTTAAGAAACGCCTTCATCGCGTCAAGAGATGCGGTGTCGTCGTAGGGGTTAACGATAAAGTCAAAGGTTTTATCCTGAAGATTGCCGAGCGCATCGACAAAATCAGGAGCACCTGCGCCACCAGACATTGCCGTAATCGTGAGAGTCAAGCCAGCCGGTGTAACCTCACTCCCCTGCGTACCGAGATAGTTAAGGCGAATATCAATGCCATTACCCAAAAGCCCAGCATTTTTTGCGGTAAGCTCGACGGTATCAGTGGCGTCAGATTTTACGGCAGCAGTAACCGGCAGATCAGTTTTCTTGGAAATGGCTGCTACCATCGCTGCGGCAATCTGTACTGGCGTATCAGTTGCCAGGACGGTCATTTGCACGCGGATCCCGGCGATATAGAGCGAGATAACACCAGTCTCAGAAGCCTGCGAGGTGACTTTAATAGTCCCTTTAGCAACTGTCATAGATTCAGAGTCATCCGCCAGAGGCAGGATCCAGACTTCTGCAGCGGTATCATTCTTTTGATACGCCGTCATCATTCCATGCAACTGAGAACCTTTGCCACTCAGGTCCCCTACTCCATTCGGGGAGGAAACTTTAACAGGGATATTGGGCACCACTGATCCACTGGACAGCATCTGCCCAATCAGCAGAGTGCGCTGGGTTGCCGTAGCGGTATTGGCCATGGAGTTGTCAAACTCCACGTAAAACAACGGCGTCCGGAGGTTACTGGGGACGCGTGAAAACGGAACGGTCATTTACTGTCGCCCTCTTTTTGAGTGGTGCTCTTCACACCTTTTTCCTGAACCGGGATTACGTCGCCATCCTTCAGTCGGCGGCGCCAGAATGTATTATCCGGCACGTCAGCGCCTTCTTTGGGCAATGCTTCGCCCCGGACAGGGCAGCGCACGCTGAGCCCATCTTTAGGTTTTACAAACATGGATTACTCCTGAAGGTTAATACTGGTTCCCGGACGCGGCGTACCGTCAGGCATGGTTATAGTGATATCGACCCCTTCGAGCGGAGGCGGGGTAACAGGATAAAAATCCTCCGGCCCCTGATAATGCTCAATGTCGATTTCAAACAATAACTGCCCCATATGCGCCTCACCGTCAGCGTCAACATTTATCGTTGATCGCACTTCCGCATACTTCTGGATTTTTCTGGTGAGTTCATAGCTATTGATAACAGCCCTCTCAACCTGCTCTCGCAAATTTTCCAGGGCTGTTTCAGCACGCATAGCGCCATCATCATCAGTTTCACCATCATATTCCTGGACACGACCAGTAATACTAACGGTTGTTACTGTGGTGAAGGCTGGCGTATTACGCCCAAGCGCTTTCTTGTGGTCAAAAGGAGTCTGCACCAACAGCGCAGGATAAATCGCCGATGAGGTTGGCCAGTCTCGCGGAGAATAAACGCGGTCGCCCGCATCGGTATGACCGATAAGGGCTGTAACCACCATAGTGCGAATAGCTGAAGCATTCATCGTGATTTCACCACATTCAGAACCAGGCGAGATCCGCCATGGCTGTCAGGGTTGATATTGGACACCACGAATAACTGATTAATGACGTGACCACCCACAGTTTTAATGAATACCCGATCGGATACTTCTGGCTGAGGCTTCCCAAGACGCCGGAATTCGGCATCACGAACACCCAGCATTGGACTTGAGGTGTTAATCACAGAATCCCCATCAAGATTTTCATCTACCTGGGAATATCCGCGGTCAAAAATTCCGTTAATCGTGAATGGAGCACCGACTTTAGGTCGGTACTCATGCTCATCACCAAAGACACCATGAAGCGGACTTAAAAGATGTAAATCCCAGTCCACGCCCATAGTGATTACTCCGAAGTAACGCTAACCGCCGGGGCCGCAGAGAGTAAACGCTGGCGCAGAACCTGAATATCAGCAATAACGCCAGTAGCCAGCAAGCGAGCAGCGTCATCACCAGATACCCGAATGCGCGTATTTTCCCGGTACACAACGCCGTCATGACGGATACAGTTGCCTTTGAGCACAACATACTCAGGCGGTGCTGCTTCTTCGTTGCCTGACTCATCACCAACGGATGAATCTGCAACATCTCCGTTAAACTGCTGATCACCGGTATCTACGCCATCGGCGCCCGCCCCCTCAGCATTAAGGTCGTCAATCCCGGTCCCGCCGTCGTTCAGGTCATCCATGACCGAAGATTTCGTTTCTTTAGCCATATCAGACCACCATGGCGCAAAGCGACGCATTCACACGGCTTGGGATAACCAGCGGCGCGGACTGCATCAGGATGAGACGTTGTGCTGGGTTTTTGTTAACCCAGCTCTTGGGCGCATAGGCCAGCGGGCCATAGTTGAATTCCGGATCCAGAATGACGCCAAAAGCGCGAGTACCCATCAGGTCAGCTCCGCTCATAATGACTGCGCCATCAGGGATCATCGGCTTCTCGACATTGTCCAGCGGGTCAATGTACCAGTCGTTATACAACCAGAGGTCAAAGTTACCCCAGCGTCCCTTATAGACCGCGCCTTTGTTAACCTGGGCGCCAGCGTTAATCTGGTTACCGTAAGGGTTCAGGTTCGGGAAGGTGATGGCGTTATCTTTGATTGTGGTATCCAGACGGAACGCACGCCATGACTTGTTGGTGAAAACGAGGTCGGTTGGCACAGCACCGGAGTTCTTCAGGATTAGCGTCTGCCACTCTTCAATGTCATCAGACGGCTGGGTATTCGTTGCGCCGGCTGCGACAGACTGAGGCCATTTATCAGCGCCACTCAAGGTGATCGTCAAATCTGAAGAGCGCCCAAAGTTAACTACTTTGGTTTCATAGCCTTCACCGGCGACAGTTACCGTACCGGATACCAGTGCGCTAGAGGCCATCCATTCCAGACGACGATGAAGCATGTCAATCTGGTCTTCCATTTCGAACTGCAGGTTTAACATTTCGCGGTCAGCTGCGCTATATTCACCACCAATACGTTCGCCAATCTGGCGGCGAATAGGTTTGCGAAGGTCCGGCGCACGCAAATCTTTAATGTACGCGGGTTTGAAGGTATTAGTCTGGTATTTACGGCTCTCTACCACTTTACCTTCGACCAGAGGTGAAACAAACGGAGCCATACGGCGCAGACCAACATCAACATCGATGGCCACTTCTTCCGTTTCGTAGGTGATCACGTTTGGGAAGAAGCGGTCTAATAGCCAGTTCTGACTGGTTTTCAGGTTAGTAACAACCTGTACCAGCACACTGGTATCAAAAATATTTTCCATATTCAGTCTCATGATAATGCCAGCATTACGCTGGCAAAGATTGGAATGAGTTAGCCCCTGCCAGTTAAAGCATTAGGTCAGGTGACAAGAGGGGTAAATCAGGAAGCGGCTACTGGCGCCTGAAGGCTGTCTTTCAGGAAAATTGCCAGCGGACGAAGCGCAGATTTCAGGTCAGCAACGGTCCAGGTATTATCGTAAACGATACGGTTCTGATTAAACTCACCCATGAGGTACAGACCGCCGTTTTGATCCGTGGTTGAGGCGTCGACGTTATCAACCAGGATTGCTACCGGGTTTTGGCTGCCGTCAGTGGCAGTTTTTACACTTTTCGTGTATTTGCCACTAGCGGTGATTTTGCCGAGAACAGTACCGCGCAGAAAAGTACCCCCGGTAATGGTTCCGGAATCGGTAACCAGCTGAAGAGTGCTGACAACAAGCTGATCGGGAACGAACAGAGAGCTTTTCATACCCGGAGCGAACTGATTCTGACCAAACTGATCCATTATTTCTCTCCTTTGGTGGAGTTGTAGAGACTGGTCATTTTGCTTACCAGTGCCGATTTACCGCCGGGCTTATTTTCGCCATCTTGTCCGAGTCGAACGTTATGGCTTTCCTGCATACGCTGATCGAGAGTGCGCTTACGGGCGCTCTGGGGCTGAAATGCTGGCGCCGTAGAAGCCAGTACATTGATAGCGGCAGCAGAACTCATCCCTGTATTGAAAGCAAGCGATGCGGCCAGCGCCGGGTTCGCTGCAGCATGCTTACTGCCGAAGATACGAGCACAGCGCTTACGCTCGGCAATGCGTGCATTTTTCACCGCTTTGCTTTCTTTGCGGCCATCATCGCCATCATCGTCCGGATCGTCTTCTTCGGAAGCGTCCGGGTCATCGCTATCATCTTCGGCGTCTTCTTCAGGGTCTTCTTCTTCCGCATCGTTATCCGGGTCGTCTTCGGCGTCATCGTCACGTTCGTCTTCTTCAGCGCGACGGGCTTTAGATTTTTTGGTTTTTTTATCTTCATCTTCTTCAGATGCCGACGTACCACGTCCGAGAAGATGAGCAAAACTAAACGCTTTCTTTGCCATTTCAGGCTCCTGTCTTTTCAAGTAAATGTCTGAACGCAGCATCTGGAGGACATACCTCATCAGCCAGTCCAAGGTCCACACCATCAGCAGCCATAAAACAGGCGGCCTGAGTACTTTTAATCACCTTCGCGCTTATGCTGCGATTTCTGGCGACGGTATTTACGAACAATTCCCCCATAGCATTAATATCCTGCTGGATGGCATTGAACGCCTCTTCAGAAAGTTCGCGCAATGGCGATCCCTCCGCTTTACGGCTGCCGAAAGTAATAATGGTCACTTTCAGCCCGTCATCTTTAATTCGCTGCGTCCAGTCGAGATGCATGGTGATAACACCAATCGATCCCACTCCACCGGTTCGCGGAACAGAAATATGGTCAGCTGCGCTTGCGATAGCGTAGGCGGCGGAATAAGCGCTTTCTGTCAGAATGGCATGAATAGGCTTTTTCCCTCGCGAGCTGTAAATAACATCAACCAGGTCGAAACACCCCGCGACCTCACCACCAGGCGAGTCAATGTCCAGGCAGATACCTGTAACATCTTGGTCTTCCATAGCAGTAAGAAATGCCTGACGGATCCCGTCATAACCGGTCATGCCGCTATAAGGGCGCAGACTGCCTAGCTTCTGCACCAGCGTTCCGCTGATAGGAATAACTGCAATACCCAGTACGTTCTCATAGCCGGGGTCGTTCCGTGATTCACGCCCGCGGTTGTCATCGAAGCTGTACCAGTCATCATCCATCGCCAGAGACGATTCGATTTTGGTGATACCAAACCGATCCATCACGGATGCCATAATGACTTCGGCTTTACTCGGGTGTAGCGCCAGCGGCGTATTAAATAATCGCTGGGCCAGATGAGGTAGATTCACTTTTCCTCCGGATCGGTTATGGTCTGGCTGGCGAACTTATCAGCCTGCGCCCAGCTAGGAAGTGGAAGCCCTCTCTTCAGGCATGACTCAATCTCCAGCTGACGCTGATCAAGCACTTCCTCCCAGTCTTCGCCGACGTTTTCACCCACTTCAATTTCAAGCGTTGATAGACCTGCATCCAGACCAAGAATGGCGCCTTTTTTCTCTGCAACCGGATCCACCCAACCGCGACCAGGCCCCATCCAGCGCGCGCGGGAATATGCTGCGCGAGCGTCGATAAAATCTGGGGCGCCAGATGGCAGAGGCAAATCCTCATTGTCGTGGACTTCTTCAACAAAGGCCGTCAATAAAGGCTGAGCGGTACCCATGGAAAAATCATCACGTCGCCGGGTTAGCGTTTTCCATGCTTCAAGCAGCGAAGAACGTGCGGAGCTATAGTTAACATCTGACCAGTCCTGCGTTACCTGCTGAGGTGAAAGCCCAGTGCCGGAAGAAAAGTTACGCAACACTGCTGATTCGAAGACTTCGAAGTTGCTGTAAGGGCGGGCAGCATTCACTGTCGTGATTTTTTCGCCGGGGTAAAGAATCGGCATTCTGGCGCCGTTTTGCAGAGTCAGTCGACGATCATTGTGAAATTCAATGCGGCCGTCCTGATAAGCCCCAAGACTGGAGTCATCAAAATTTTCTCCCATTGCTGCCTGAACCATTTCCGAGTCATAAGGTGACTCGATATAGGCGGCAAAAATGGCATTCAGAATGGCGGCTTCCAGTTCGCTTTGATCATACTTAACAAGCATTTTCAGACGCTGAACAACCGGCGTCAGGATACCGTTACCACGATGCTGAGCACCTCGCTCATGGTCAAAATCATGAACAACATGCGGGCGACCCCAGGAGGTTTCCCTGGGTATGCGCCGCCATGTCATGGTCTTGGCACCACTCCACCAGTCACCGATATGCGCTTCACGAATGTGATAAGCAACTGGCGCGCCGTCTTCATCAATTTCGACACCGCCGCGAATATTTGGCATGTCGAAATTCTGCTGAGGGTTGCTAAGCCTGTCGGGATCGACGACCTGAACTGTGGTGGCGTAACGCCCTCTGCCCGGACCTAATCTGTCAGGCCGGTACTGGAGAAGAAGCAGCGCATCACCATCAATAAGCTTGTGCCTAAAGGCCAGGCGCAGCATCTGAGGGATAGTTAGCTTGCGCTCAACATCACAGTATCGCCCAGTGTCATAGGCCCACGTGCGCCAGTGAGCCTCCAGCGCTTTTCCGTACTCTTCAGCCCACGTAGAGTCGAAGGCTTTATTCCCGGTGACCATACGTAGCACCCGATAATCGGGTTTCATAATAGGCCGGAAATTAGCACCAACAGCATTATCCAGGAGACGCGTAATGGCGCCGCATGCCCAACCGTCATTTCGAACCAAATCACGTGCACGGGAAACAATGCGATCGCGATAAATGTTTATTTCGTTGTCCGGAGACCATAATGCCGGTTGCCAGTTCGCCAGTTGATCACTGAACGAATCAGCAGCGTCATAGGGTATCCGACTGCCACCTGTGAGCATGCTGGGCCGTGCGGAACGATACGGAGTACCATCCGGGCCAAGAATTTGCACTTTATTCATCAGAATCGAAACCTCACTGGCTTCCGTGGTCTGGCGACGATACCCAACTGAGCCTGTAGTAACTGAATCAGCGCCAGCAGGTCAGCCAGGGAGCTTTGCTGATAAGATACCGACCGTGTCCCGTCTCCCTGCGAATAGGAAAATGAAACACCGCGACTCCCGGTTGTTAAATCAATATATGCCTGCTGAGCTTTCTGCAGGGCGTCCCTGAGCTGCTCATCAGTCATTGAGCCAGCCAGCAGACTGGTATTCCGGTTGAACATGGTTTTCCTTATTGCGGCAGGAGTTTAGAGATTTTCTTACGCTTGACGGTGGCAGGTTCATCAACAACTGCCCCGGGTAGTTCGTAACTGATTTTTTCTTCTGGCACGGATGGCGCCGGTAAGAATTTCTCAGGGTTGGCTTCGAGGTTTGCGGCCCGAACGTTGAGCTTTAACCCCATATGCTTGAGACCACACAGAGCGGCATAGCTATAAACAAGGCAGTCGAGCGCTTCGTTCGCCCTACCGGGAATAGGCTCCCAGATACTGAACCGCTGTCCGGCCACCACTTTGTAAACCAGTCGCTCAGCCAGTAGCTGGTTGAAATATCCGATATCACGATCATCCGGGAAGTGCATATAGCCCGCGCCTGCGACTCCTAAAGCCGGCGGTTCAAGATGCAGACGACCGCGGACAACATCTTTCGCAGAGTTCACACCAATCATAATCGGGCGGAAGCTGGCTTTGCTTTTAGACGAAGGTCGTTTGGTTGGCCAGACTGGATTACGCTTACCGCCCTGAGCGGATTCACCTTTGATTGCCCAGACGCGACGCCCCAGACGCTCTTTAGCAAATTCGTAAACCTTTTGGGTGTGATGGCCGCCTGAGTCCATGCATGTCGCCATGACATTCAAGCCTCGGCCATCAGCCCGGCGCCAGATTTGCCTCAGATACGCATCAAGACGCTTCCATGGCTCATCTGTTTCCAGATCTCCATAGATGACGTCATGCGCTACTGACCAGGACTCCTCGTCTCTACCCCATCCGGTAATAGTGATTTCGAAGCGATCATCCTGCGTATCCACCCCGGCAGTTAACAGCGCAACTCCGTCAGGAACAGGAGCAGGGAAAACTTCGCGACGCGATAGCAAGATATCAACCGGCAGTTGTTTCCCGTGGTTAGGCCTATGCGGTAATCCCATTTGGGTGTTCCACCAGGCCTGCTCCCTGTCGGGGTCTCCTTTGGCATCAAGGTATTTCTTCGCAATATCCGAAGGCTTATCTTTTTGCCATGGGCTAAAAAGCTTTGATGCCTGATAACCGGCATGATGGTTATCCAGCGCTTCGGCTCCACAGTCTGGGCAGATGGCCCGATACACAGCATGCCGCTCTGATTCTGACCAGCGCCATACTGCATCAACGCTACCATCATCGTTTTCGTGCCATCTCTGGTCATACGCCATTAATGGTGAATGACGGGATCCGCAACATTCAAACGGCTTGGTTTGATGCCAGCGTATAGTCTGCAACGCCCGGAGTCTCTCACCCTCAGACCAGCCAGCACCGCAGCATTCGCAGTGAATCATCGCCGATTTTGTCAGGTGCTTATCGCCGTCTTTTGGCCACTGGACATGCTTAAAGAAGTCAAGAAACTGACGATGGCCACAATGGGGGCAGACTACAGAAGCTCGTCGCTGATCTGACTCCTCATAACTGTCAGCAATTCGGCTTTCATCCTCTACTGTCGGAGAACAAGCTCTTACAGAGAGCCATGTCAGGCCAAATGTCGCCGTTCGCTCCTCTGCCAGAGCAATAGGATCCCCCTCGCGAGTAATTGGGTATTTATCCACCTCATCCGCCAGGAGTACACGGATTGGTCGGCGTGCAAGGTTATCGGGACTACCAGCACCAGCGAGAGCCAGAAACCCGCCGGTAAAGGATTTATAAAGGATGGTTTCTTTTGAGCTTTTCTGTTTTGTATCGCCGATGATTTTACGAAGCACCGGAGTAACTCTGACCAGAGGGCTAATTCGTTCTTTTGAGAACTGCTCTGCAGCTTCTTCTTTCGGCTGCAGAAGTAAAATTGGACATGGATCAAGGTGTGCAAAATACCCAAAAAGGTTTTCCAGCAACGCAGTCTTCATTAACTGCGTGCAGCACATCACCGTAATGATATGGACCCCTGATTCAGTCGCGGCAAGCATTGGTCCGCGAGCAACTTCTACAGTTGAGGTTTCCCATTTCCCCGATGTACTCCCAGCCTCTTTTGCCAGCTTGCGGTAATCATCAGCCCATTGTGGAACGCTGATACGCGGAGGTGGGGTCCAGCCTTTCCTGACGCTCAGAAGAAGTCTTTCAGTCTTCTGCTGGGTTAAATTCTGGCTCTCCGAGGACTGAGATATGTTTGTGGACATGTTCAATCAGCACCTCTGTCATCCTGTCTGCCGGTACGCCAAGATCAGCAGCCATTAACGGCGCCACCCTTGACGGCCAGTTGAGCCAGGAATCACGCTGTTGGCGAAAGGCGTTGAAAAGAACCTCCTCGGCTACAGTCGTTTCAATGAGCTGACCATCTTTTTGCTGAAACTCTAATTTTGTCAGTAGTGCCAGGTAGTTTTCTTTTACACGACGCGCCTCATCGAGTGATAACTCTGCGCCGTTTTCCAGAATGAAATCCTTGGCAATGTTTTCCAGTGATGGAAGACCATTATCATCACGATCATTCACGACCGGCGGCGTAGGGGTAATGTTCTTTTTGGCTGGCGGCAGTGCGTCGTTTTTAGAGGGACGGTTGACGGTTTTTCTGTATTTTTCCAACTGTGCGTTTGAAGCAGCAACGTCAATGTCATCGCCAGACATGATCAGCCATCCCCTGCTTTTCCACATCGTGACTGTTTTGCGACTGACATTGTGGAGTTTGGCAAAATCAGACTGGTTCATTGTTACCTCTGAGTTACCTAAGTCTGTTACCCAAATCTGTTACCCTGGAAGATAAGGTAACAACATGGGCAACAAATAATTTTCCGGAAATTCTTTTATAAACAGGAACAAACATGCAAATGAAACAAAATGTAACTGTTACCTGTTACCCAAATTTGAAAACTTGTAGCTAGGAAAACACTGCGGCGCGCAATGCCCGTGCCTTACAAAAGTCTCAGGAAGGACCCAAAACCCAGAGGGGGATCACCGCACCCTGATTTGCCTGTCATTTCGCCACATCAGGCTCAATGGTATGCTGACAGCTCTCACACAGCCCGCAAGGATAAGAAATGGCAAAATTTAGTGTTCGTGTCGAATTGAGAAATTCTCAGGATGCTGACTACGATGAGCTTCACCAAAAAATGGAGGCCCAAGGTTTTTCCCGAACGGTTGCAATGACGACGAGTGATAGTGTTCTCATGCTACCTAATGCCGAATATAGCTATGAAAGCGAGACAAAAGATAAAGCTGCTGTCGGTGAGTTAGCTGAATCAATTGCAGAAAAAATACGCAAGAATCCCAAAATCATGGTGACTAAATCAGCTGGCCGCTGGTTCGCTAATCTTGATGATGCTTAACCCTCATGATCACCTGAATCAAGTGCATTATTTGCTAACCAAATGCGGGCTTCAGTGCCTGCATTTGGCTCTAACTCCTGAAGACGCTTTACATCCTCAAGCAGCAGCACGATAACATTTTTAAATTCTTTTTCATCCATTTCAGTACCCTCTCACTAATTTATTGAATAGGTTATTTTGCTGTCCTGATCGCATCCGCGATAGCGCGGCTTAGGGCAGCAGGCATTAAAGCCTCTGCCATCGCTTTTGAACGGTCCATATACCCTAGCACTGGGGTTACAGGAAGCGCATCACCAAACCTCACCAGCAGCTTAGGTGGCCGCTGTTTTGGTTTAGGCCTGCGCGTGCCATTGGGGGAGCGCTTAGCCCTCTTCTTCTTCGCCGGTTTTGGTTTGCGACGTTGCCAGACCGCATTGACATTGTTCACATCGCCAATAAAAACATTTGACTTTGCTTTCAACTGCGAAAGTTTATTTCGCGGCATGTTGCCGTATTTGTTCAGCTTGATATTTTTGGGGTTAAGCAGAGCAGAGCTATTCAGCTTATGATCGCCGCCAAACTCGAAAGGCTCCAGGTAACCCGCGGCTATATCTCGCACATAAACCTTTGCGCGAAGATCGTTCTTGCGGGCCCCTGAAGAACCCACTGCATTGACCGTGAACGGCGTTGGCGATTCCAGCTTCCGACCCAAAGCTACTTTTTGCGCTGCTGCAATCTGACGAACAACGGCTGTCATAGCCTGAGCTGTGGCATAGGGGATTTGCTTCTGCAACGTCTGAAGTTGCCGGGATAAATCCTTAATCGTAGCCATAAGCTTGTTCCAGAGTAAGCGAAGTTATCAGGCGCTGTTATTGCCCCTCGGTTTCTTCTGAGGAGTACCGTAGCGGGTACGCATTTCGCGGCAGGACATAAAAGTAGGCTGAGCACCGTTTGAAGCGATCATCAAAACAATAGGTAAGCCTATGGTGACGAGGATTAATAAGCCATTCCAGATGTAATAGAACATCATCGCGCCCTTATCTTTCCGTTAATTTTGTCAGGTACCACGCACAGAATTTATTTCGCAACATTGCCACTTCTTCTCAGAGTTGCGCCGCCACTTCTCGTCTTTGCGAGCCGTCAAGATGTGGATCACCTCTTTGGTTGACACCAGATCTATGCTTCTTGTCGGGTAAGCATTATCGAGCCATCTCGTAAGGTGGCTCTGTAATGACCTACTTCACGGTTTCAATGGTCGAACCGTGGCTATTGGTGATGTAAATCTGATCGCCCTTGTAAAGGAACTGGTAGCCAACACCACCAAGCTCAGGGATGTCCGGGAAAGCTGGTGAAGGAATACCTGAACAAATAATGGCAATGCAATCAGCCCGGTTTGCTCCAGTACGCTCGACCGTTAGTTGATGCTCATCGCCAACTGGTTTCGTCATATCTTGGTCCTCATAGGACATCGGGATATGCTCAATGATATCAGGCGCCATAACATCCAGTTCATCAGCAAGAGCAAAAGCCTGACGCCATTGCTCAGAGCCAGGGCGAGCAACGGTGATTTCTTTTGCCTCATACAATGAGGTGGCGTTGTTAATAATCTGCTTAACGGTAAACATTTTCTTCTCCTGCTTCTGGTAATAAAAAGCCCCGCTATTGCGAGGCATCGTATTTACTTGTATTTGATATTTATTGCCAACGAATCAACCTGGTAATCCGTCAATGTAGCTAAATATAAAACTGGCATCCATCATATTACTTTGATTAAAGCGGCTTCTTTTTATTGCCTCAAACCCTTCCTGCTTACTAGGCCAATTATTGCAACAATCATTCATATTGTTGTTTTTTTCAAACCACAGTTTTTTGAAACTGAACTCTTCAGCAACCTTTTCAAAAGCAACAACTGTTTTCTTCTGAGTTCGTGTAGCAGTGATGATCACGTTGCATCCCATCTCAGCTAACTCTTTGGTAGATTTTTCAACCTGAGAGCCCAAATCCCCCAAAGTGGATATCCCAATCTTAAGTCCATCACGCTCAAATACAGCTATAAGATCCTTTTCTCCACCAGGGTGGGGTTTTGCTGCCATAAAGGATGCATAGCGATCACTTTGCTCAAACAGTTTTATCAGAAATATTAGCGTTTCACTTTTTCCCCTGTTGCTGGAACCGAATACACCCATCATTAAGTTCATCTTGCAGCACTCCTTACTGTGTCGTCTTCCCTGATATAATGCTCATGCTGTGTTGATGCAACAGTTTTTATTAGCTATTAGTAGCCTTGTCGGTTTGTTGCGGGCAGTTCACCAGCACTGATTTGTTGTGCGCCAGAATGTCGCGCTTGGTCTGCATATCCAGCACGTCAATATCGTGGTCGGTCAGGTAGATAATGCGAACCCAGTTGCAGGCCGTATCAACGACTACCGGGGCGGGTAAACTTTTTGCGCAGCTCCCGATCAACATCGTCATCAGGCATATGGCTAACAGTCTGCTGTACATCGCTTGCCTCTTTCGTGACTTCTGCCTTACGTTCTGCCGCGGCGACGGTGGCGGCGGCGTTCTCTTCGGTACGCTGCTGATCGGCTTTGGCTTCTGCCTTACTGGTCCCGCGAGCATGACCAATACCGAACGCGCCAGCGATAGCACCCAGGATGACAACCACCAGCCCCGCGATAGCTTCGATTCCCATGATCACACCACCAGTACCGATTTTGCTTTCAGGAAGCGAGCGCGCCGGTTATTAATCCCGTTTTGTCCGCCGTTGATAATCTGCGTAACCCGGGCAAGATCACCCGGATATTTCAAGCAACCTTTTGAGACATAGAACCACGCTGCACTACAGGCCGCGTAGGAGGACTGCTCCAGTAATTCTGGCTGTGCCACAAGATCAACCTTCAGCCCGTTGCCGCAGTCCCGGTAATTAGAAAGTCCGGTTATTTGAATAAGTCCGCGCCCTCGATAAACCCAGCCATCAGTTGCTCTGTTGTTACCCAACCGCTTGCTATAGACAATATTGGCGATAGCCCGCTGGCGCTCCAGAGGTAATACTGTTTCCGACTGGCTGCGCCCGAGGGAATTGGCCTGAGCCTGTGTTAACCTGCCGTAACGAACAAAATCAGCAAGCCCGGCGATGCTGTAGTTGAAATTCTCCACTACCCTGTTAAACCCAAGGCTTTCATGGCCGCACTGAGCAATGAACATCGCCTGGTCGATAGCGGAAGTGATGCCAAACTCTTTCATCGCGGCTGTAATATGCGGATACCAGCGCGCAGCTAACCCGGCGCTGATACCAGCCGCCTTCTGGAATTGTGTTTGATTCATTAGTGCCTCAGTGCATCAACCAGCCGCGCTACATTGCCTCTTACGCTCAGCAGCACGACAAGGATCATGATATTGGCCGCGATGGTGGGCCATGATGAATAGGGATAGATGCCGCACAGATACGCCAACGGCACAGAGCTGTATATCACTGTTATCAGCCATGCCAGCCGCGACACCCACTTACGATGACGTGAGTCTCTGCGGCGATAGAACATCAATGTAACAACGACACCAGCACATAACAGCGCATTGATGGTTGCAGTAGGATCATTTAGTACCACCGGAACCTCCCCGGCGCGTTATTAGCGCCACCAGCGAGCCAATATCCTGATTGTTCAGGAAAGTAAGTATTTTCACGGCCAATGCCGAAATGATTACGGCACCAATAGCATCCAGAGGCTTATCGTTATACCCAGTCAGGTCGGATAACTTAGAACCGACCAGCCCGGAGCACAGAACTCCAGCGATATAGGACACAACGAAATAGGCCATCCGTCGTGGGGCGCTCAAATCGGCCGCTGTCGCTATATAAAAGACAGAACCGGCAAATGCCCCGAATACAACACCGTAGTCAGTACCGGTTAACAGCCCGTAAACACTCGCCCCAGTTAAAGCACCACCAGCTAAGCCTGTGCCGGTTATTGGTTCGGACATCGGTCCCCCTCAATTGCTGTGAATCCTCTCAGAACGAGGGGAAAGAATTCAGGCCGCAGGCTTATGCGTTTCACGGTTAATATGCAATTTTTAGCCTGGGCCATAAATGAAAAAACCCGCCGAAGCGGGGTTTTACTTTTGATATACACAGTTGCTGAAATTCTATTAAACCAACCCTGCCTCGTTAAGAAAGACATAACCTTTTGGTGTGATTGAAGTGGCGAGCCAACTAGAATCAGATTTCGTCTGTATTGCTGTAATGTATCCCATCCGATATAGCTGCTCTATAGCCGAATCAATTTTGTATGGATGCTCAAAAGGGAAGTTGGTGTGTTGGACCGGCACTTTTAAGTTGGGGTCCGTCATGAGAATCATGATTTCTTTTTGATGCAGGGTAATAGCCATGTCTAACTCCTCTTTGTGGGGTTAACACGTATTTTACCATGCTTTAATGGGCCATCTTGGAGTGGCTATTTTTCGCACAAAACCCGCCTTTAAGCGGGTTTTTTTGGTTCTGCTACTCAGTTCGCTTTAACGTCCCGAGCCTATCACAATTCAAGCACTTCCCGCGCAACTATTCAAGTAAAATCTGTCGCTATTTGTGCCAAACGCATCACACATTGGTGCGTAAAGCATCGATTCCGCTAAATTTAGCCAAACATCGATCCTGCTCTCGCAAGTCCTCAAGCACCATTCTGGATGCTTTTCGTTTAGCTCTTTTGCCATGGCCTTCTTGCTCATGCGATAAACATACCGATCCTTGATTAGCTTATAGAGAGCTTTATTCCCGGAGCGCACAAGCTCGGTGCTAAGCACTGAATCAATTTTCAATCCCTCCTCGTCAGTACAAAACGCCAGGCCGCTTTTATTTTTACCGCTGAGGATTTCCTTGAAGAAGGCTTCCAACTCAGGTTTGGTAATGCCCGATTTCTTCATACGGCGCAGTGCGTCATTGATGGCAGTTTTCGTTATCTTCCCGGATGCCAATAGCTGGTTAAACATGTTGCCGCCGCTACCGCCTCCAATGTATGACCAGCGGCCCCACATGCGCAGCTTTCCCTGTATCCAGATGCTTTCCAGCGTACGGAGGCGAATCATTTCACCTGCCTTACCAACTTCAGAAGGGTTGATCATACATTCACCTCATTTTGGGTATTGCTCTGTCCAGCAGCAAACTGCGCCAGCGACATAAATGCGCGGCCCTTCGCTTCGAGTTCCGCTCGATTGATGTAACTAAACCGCTCGCCAGCCCATGACTTATCAAACACGACAATGGCGCCAGCGAAAAACGCACTGGTCGGCCTTTGTTTGTCGTCGGCTGGCTTAAACCACTCGGGCAGATCGAAACCAATTCGCCCACGAATAAAGCAGACGTGATCCGCATCTTCCGGCCACCACGTTTCGCTTGTGGCTGACTTCACCAGGAAGACATAGCGACCGCTCTTCTCTCGTTGCGCAGCTGCATAGTTCATGATGTGCGTCATGCCAGTGATAGCTTGCTTTTCGTGGTACTGAGAGCGGCTGTAAGGCGGGTTTCCGTAAGCTGCGCCGCCGAGTTCACCCAGACGCCCTGACCAGTCCTGTGTCAGCGCGTTATCTTCTGCGGTAAACCAGACGGGGCATTTTGCATTGTTGTCGTCTGCGAACAGGTCCAGCATCAGCGGGCCAAACATCGCGTTAATACCCCAGAACAGCAGATCCGGAGTCCGCCACTGGTCGCCGACTTCTTTTAAATAGTGATGGGGCGCTGAACGCAGCGCTGTAAGAGCTTCACAGTAAGAATTAGTCATGCGACCTCCTGGTTTTTATTGAGGTGAGGAGCGTTTGAGAGAAATACTGCTTTTGCAAAGCCAAGTGGAGTTGCGCTTCGGATGTTGGCGCGATCGTCGCCAGGAGGGCATTCGTGAATGCGGTTGTCCGGATACCAGTCAGTCACCAATCCGGCGAAAGATGTTCCTGAGATGACCTCGATTGCCTTCTTCTTCGGCACCATCCTGCCGCACGCCAGCTTCACGGCGTCGATAGCCGCTTCAACCATCGGGTGCATATTCTCTGCCGGCGCCTTGAAGCCGTTACCCGTCCAGAGGCAGGTCTGCTTCGTGTAGTTGTCATCCGCGCACAGCCCAGTGAACTGGTAGGGATGGAACGTGTAATCGGATGAGCCGAAAATACTGCTGAATACGCTGACCGGGTTTTCAAACGCCCACGGACAACCAGTCACCATTCCAATCATTCGGCATTGCTCAGCGACCAGCGCAGCTTTGGCCTGAAAATGCGGGTCTTTGGCTCGTTTAGCCTCGAACCACCGGGAACCGGAAACAGCCACGTCTGTGCATGGCGGAAAACCAATAACCATGACAATGTTCTCAGTACGAATAATTTGAGAAAGCCGTGGCATCGCTTCCAGAATGGTTGCCGAAATATTTTCATATCCCCCATCAATGCAAGTCTCTGGATGCTGCGGATCCACCAAGACGGCGCGATAGCCAGCCTCAACCCATGGCTCAGCCATTTTCCCGGTTAAATCACAGAGGCAAATAACAGTCCCTTTGCTCATGCTGCCTCCTGCGATTTTTTCAGCGCGCGTAACTCGGCGTATGCTTCGGCGCGGATGGCTTCCAGCTCTTCAATTGTCCAGCGATGGATTCTGTTGTCGTTATCAAGCCCCTGCACTGTAGCCTCATCGTATTTTGCAACCAGACCTATACGGTAGGCCTTAATATTCCCGGACTTGCCGACGTTGCATTCATCGCACTGGAGATTGATATTGATGCGGGTAAACCGCAGATGAGACGCTTTAGCGACAGTCCGATAATGCCCGGCATGCCAGACAGCAGCGTTATGAGTTCCACAGGAAATGCACCCTTCTCCATTGGCAAGGGCCAGCTCACGACATAGTGTGTTAACCACGCGTTCAGTGACTTCAAGCCAGTGGCTCAGGGATTTTTCCGCCGTCGTTCGTTCAGGGCGGATATGGTGAAGGGGTTTATTTTTTAATCGGTCTTGCGCTTTGGCTTTCTGCTTTTCACGCTGAAATGCGAGGTACTGGAGCTTATGCTCTTCGCAGCACCAGTAAACATTCGAATAGGTCAGATTGAACCAGGCACCGCAGCCGGGTGCTTTGCATCTGCGACGGGGATCTCTCATATCGCACCGCCCTGGTGCGACAGACAAGCAAAAACACCGCGCACGGAGGCACGGCGTTGAATGGAATTACTGCGTTTTTGCGTCATCACTTTTCTCCGGTGATGGCGCGATAGGTTCGGTGTTCAGCCGAAGTGATTAGTATAAATCAGCTTTTCTTCTTCCGGAAGAAGCTTTTGCATTGCTTGTGAGATTCCTCGGTATTTATGATTTCCCCATCCTCTAATGGGGTAAGAACAAAAATCCCCCCTGGCAGACTATCAACGACATAACGCCCCAGAATGCGAATTGCTTCAATAATCTCTTTTTCACTCATTAGTTAGCACCTTGTGATTATTCCATAAATATTGGTTTTTGCTTTTCCTGTACAGGGATGGCTAAAAATGAACTCGCGACGTTCTGGAATACAATGACATATTTAAATCGCCCATCAAGACCCTATTTTCACGGGAAGGGGTGAATGAAAACAAAAATATAAAAATAAATAAATTCAATATCTTAAATGAAAGAAAAAAATATAAAAAAGTCATTCACATTTTTTCTCTGGCGCAACCCCCTATTTCACTCAGATAAAAGAATTTAGCCAATTTCAGGATTTAATTAATTACAGGAAAAATTGAGTAGCAGAAAACACTACCGCGACAAAGAATGCACATTTTGTGTTGTGCGCAACACCCTATTTAACCTAACTAAAGGTCTTCATGTAACTTCAGAGCTTAACGATTACAATTCTGTACTATACAGCATAAAAAACTATAAGAATGGGTGATGCATATTTTGTATAGCGTGCAACCCCCTATTTACTCACATAAGGAATAGAAATGTTCAAGATTCTCTTATGATTAAACAAACCCGCCGAAGCGGGGTCTCATTGAGGGGATTTTTCGGCTATCTTGTTGTGAACTTCCCACAGGCTAATGCCACAGCTCGCGCAGAAGTTGGCAAGGTAGTCCAGGCCAGACCACTCGCGAATCCCTCCGCGAGCAGCCTCCACAAACACAGCTATTTCCTTTCCCCGCCACAATCCGAACAATCGCCAGCCGCCACCGTCGGGGCTTTTTACCGCGGCTATGCGCGTTAATACGCCGGTCTGATACAGCTCAGTGAAGGCCGGTTTCTTTCTGGTTATCATTCGCATAAATACAAACCTGTGATTTGTTGATAACAAATATCGTGTTTGCGTTTTATGGTTTCACCTCCTGCCGGGCGGCTGCGAGCATGGCGGCGCGGCAGGTTTTCTCCGCCCACTCCAGATACTTCTCTTTCACCCCTTCATCCAGTCCGCCGCAATCGACGAGATTATCAACCAGTTCGCGAGCCAGTTTTTTGAAATCCGGTACTACCGGCGCTACCGGCGCTGGCTGCTCTTTGATGTGCAACCGCGGCTCTCCGTCTTTCGGCTCCGGCCATGAGCGCTGTTTGTTTACCGCCAGCTTATCGATCATCGCCTGGGTTATTTGCTCGTCTGTAATACCAGCCCGGTGCTGGGCGTCCCACAGCAGGAATTGCATATCAGCCCATTCCGACAGGTCGCCAGGCTCGGCAGCGGCTTCCAGTGCTTCTTTGCTGAGGTGATTCAGCGGGCCAACCGGGCCCACATTGCCGAAGGTAGCCTTTGACCATTCAGCGTGTTCACGGCGAACCTGATTGCGAGCAAATGAGAACTCCCCCATCAGCGCTGCCAATGCGATTTCAGTAATACGCAAATACATAGCTGCGCGGGACGGATTGCTGAATTCACCCTCTTTTAAAAACTTCGACATTTCCGCCACGTCAGCACGGCACACGGCGATTAATTGCTCATTAGTGAATGTGGCGATATCAGTCATTCCAGGCCTCCAGTTCGTTCTCTATTTCTTCGTCGATCTCGTCGTTGGTAGCTTCTTCATTCAGTTGGTCGCGGGCTTCTTTGAGATACACTTCACGACGCTTCCGGTACCATTCTGAGAACTCAGGAGTCCAGCCTTGTAGGGAGCCGTCAAAGTCAACTTTGGCGTTACGTTCAGCCATGCTCTCGACCATACTGTAAGCGGTGGTAAGCGCCGCTTCGCGGATATACCCACGAAGGTCACGCTTGCGCCAGTACGGATTGCGCTTTGAGTCGCAGAATGGTTTAAATTCAACTTCCCAGCGGCGGATGCAACGTGCGTTCAGTGATTTACTCATGCTGCCCACCATTCAATAAACATGCAGATACCAACGGTTACTACGGCAATCAGCACCCAGCAGATCACATCTAACAAGGCGGCGAACCGACGCAGGGTATATTTGCTGTAATTCTCAGGATCAATATTCATACCGCCTCTCCAAGCACCCAGCGCAGAGCCTCGGCATATTCGCCGCTGGCATCTTCGAGGGCTTTTGCAATTTCCTTGCGTGATTTGATACGCGGCTTTGCTTCACCGAGTATCTGACGTTGCCGACGGGCTTTTTCGTGGCCGGTTGTGCCAGCAGTTGCCGCTTCGATTTCAGATACCTTCTCCCGCTGCTCTTCAGGTTTAAGCGATGCCAGCTGACGCGCCTGGGTAACTGTGACCGTTCCGGACTCCACTGCATCGCGAACAGCCTGGGTGGCATCCAGCAGTGACAGAGTTGCGCGTACGGTCTGGACACTCACGCCAAACATCAGCGCTAAATCGTCCTCGTCGTGCCCGCGCTCCAGCGCATCAGCCATTTTCTTTGCTCGGCCCAGTGGCGTATCTGCCTGGCGGATTTCGTTAGCACTTACCATCGCCTGTGCCATGCGAACGGCTGATCCGCGTTTAGTTACCGCAGGAACCAGTAATGGAGATTCACCCTGTTTAACCAAGCGCTTATTAGCCTCCAGGGTATGACGCACGCGCTGACGACCATCCACCACACAGGCCAGCCCGCTTTCGGGATCTTTCCAGACGATAATCGGCTCAAGAACGCCCTGGTCCATGATGTTCAGTACCATTGCTTCGCTGATAGGCAGGTGGATACGCTCATCGTAAAGCGGGTGATCTTTGTCGGTTACCAGATGCAGTTTTTCTGGTTCGAACATCAGAACGTTGGTTTTGCCGCTGGCGCCATACGCGTCGATCGAGTTTTTAGCCATTTTTCACTTCACCTTTTTTCTGTTCGACCTGCTGAGACCATTTTTCAATCAGCCGGATTTTCGATTTGCTCTTGCCACCAGCCCAGTAGCTATCCTGTACGCGGAGATGTCCGTAAGGGCATCTCAGGGCCCCGGAACAGGCGCCAGCCTGGTAATCCCGAAAATAAAACTCCGCAGCTGAACCACAGACCGGGCAATCAGGTATTTCTCGCATCACCGGCTCACCTCGCGGATTTTCTGGAATTTAGTGCCGTGGTGCGGATTAGCAGGGTTAGTAACTTTCGAATTCATAAACCCGGCGGCCACCAGACGCTCGCAGCGGTAGCGAGGGCGATCAACAAAACCTGCCAGGGACTGCCACTCAAACCAGACTCCAACCGGCACCGACTGGAGCAGTTTGATATCCAGTTCTGTGAGTTTGCTGGTTACCGCTACGGGCTCGGTGCTTCCACCCGGCATCCAGTAGCCATTCAGGTTTTGCGCTTTGCCTTCGCGCTCCAGCACCATCAGGCGGGCCAGCATTTCAGGCGCTGTCAGGTCGAAATAGACAGCCAGCTCACGGCAGGTGACCTTCTCCAGCTCTTTCAGCACGTCAGTAATTTTTTCCATCAGAGATATCCTCACGGTTAAATTTGTTAGCCCCGGAAACCTTTCGGGATGTCGGTATCCAGTTTGCTGCTCACACCGAACGAGCTGCCGGTTGCCAGGTTTGCCGGGCATAACTTCAGAGCCAGCTCCTGCCATTTGCTGCGTAGGGTTTTCACGGATTGAACTCGGGAGCACCAGAACTGATCGCGCTGAATGCGCTCAATCATGGTGCGGATTTGGTCATGGCTGCAGCCGTGCTCCTGGCGCAGCATGCAAATTTCTTGCGCCCAGGCTGAGAAGTTCGGCTCTCTTGGTTTTGCCAGAGTGCCGTCGAACTCTGCTGCGCGTTCGTACAGCTCGATGATGGTCGACCAGAACCACGTAGCGAGGTCGAAATCGTCATCGGTAGCCAGGTTACTGGCTTCGGTAGCGTCAGGAATGACTGCTTCCGGGATGACAGTTTTTTGAGTCGATTCAGAAAAGTTATCCACAGGAGAAATCTCTCCCGCGTGGTTTTTATGATCTGTATGTAATGATCTGTTTTTAAGATCTGTATAGAGATAGGATTCGGCTTGAGAGCCGTTTCCAGGATTCGGCTCATGAGCCGTTTCCATTCGGCTCTTGGGACGAATGCATTCGGCTTGAGAGCCGTTTCCATTATTTTCAGTAACTTGCTTCGATTCGGCTTTTGCGCCGATTGCATTCGGCTTATAAGCCGTTTCCATTACTTTCAGTGACTTATTCCCATTCGGCTCTTGAGCCGAATCCAGTATTTGCGGGAATATCCGTGAAATCAGCGCTTCCTGGTCAATTCGGTAATGCTTTTTGGGTGTTCCACCGACCTGGCGAAGCTCTTCTTCGATGACGCCTGACAGGTACTGATCCGTAATTTTGAACATCGCTTTTCGGACAACATCGCCATCTTTAGCGCGTACCTCTTTCGCAAGCGCCGCATGCTCCTTGTAAAACCAGCCATCATCCAGACTCGACTTACCCGACCAGAACACCAGTTGGTTGAGAATCGCTGCCAGCAAATGCTGCTGCCTGTCTCCTGCAAAGAAATCCAGATACGGGCCGGGAATCGTTATGCAGTTCCCCTGCCCTGACATGGCCTGAACAATTTCAAAGACCTGATTGCTCATACCAAAACCTCATTGTGTAGCCGTAAAAACTCACGTAACCCCATCCAGCCAACAGTTCCGCAGTCTCTCCGATAGGAAACGTCTTTCTCAGTTGCCGTGAGTACCGTCACCATGTGCCCCTTGTGTCTGTGCTGAAAGCGTGCTCCCGCCTTGGGTATCCCGTTACTTGCGCAATCCCCTTCGGATGGCACATACGACGGATAAGCCTTTTTAAGGCGTGCAATCAATTCAGCAGCAGACTGGTTACACATAGCCACCTCCGGAATCAGTGGTACTTCGGCACTTCAACAGCTCCAGGCTGATAAGCCTTGCTGTAGACGGCTTCAATAGCGTCATCGTGAGCATCAATTGCCGTTCCAATAGCGTGCTGAGCCGCAAGCAGCGCCCGGCGCTCAATGGTGTCGAAGATGCTCAAGCGATGACGGATTTCACGCGGCAGAACACGCAGGATTGCCGGAAGCAGCAAACGGATTTTCTCGCGCTGTAGTTCGGTCTCACCTTTCAACCAGCGGTGGAAAATGTTCTGCTGGTTACTCCAGGTTTTCCCCGGAACCAGGCGCAGTTGATTACCGCCAATACGTGCATATTCCTCAGCGATAGCATTTGCCGCGAACGCCTGACCAACTTCTGCAGCCCAGGCCAGCAGAACCATTTCAACGTGCTCGTGTTTGATTTCCATCAATCAGACTCCTTCTGTGCTGTAGCCGTATCATTCTCAGGAAGGCCACTGGTTGGGTTTGGGTGAAGATCAGGACGCAACTCATGCGGAGTAATTCCAGTTGCCTCGTAAACCTGAATTACGCGCTTTGGTGGAACTTGCCCCTGGTACTTATGGATCCATCGACTCAGCGACGACGGTTTAATGTTCAAGGCAAGTGCAAGCCGACGTTTGCCACCTGCAGCTGTAATTGCCTTATCAAGACCTGACATGTGAACCTCTCTTTTAGCCATTGTGCAATTATATTGAGCTAATGGCTAAAAAAAATCAACAACAAGAAATTATTAATGTGTTAGCCAGTGGCTTACAATTGTTGCTATGAAGACAGAAACCCAGCATGAATCAGGCTCAAAGCCACAAAGCACGCTTGCCGCAAGACTTGATGAGCTGATGAAAGTGAATCATTGGTCTCGCACAGAAATGGCTCGGATTGCGGGAGTTAGTCCTACCTCTGTAACCAACTGGTTTAAGAGGGAAACCATAAGCAAGGAGTCAGCAGCCAAGCTAGCCAAGGCCGCTAAAACCTCGCTCTCATGGATACTTACAGGAGCAGAGGAACTCGGCGGGACATACACTGAAGACGAAATTGCACTTATTGAAGTTTTCCGCGAATTGCCGCCTATCGAGAGGCGCAACATGCTGGCTGCATTCCAAATGCGGCTACAAAAACTCAAAGATTTTTACTCTGACAACGTAGATCCGACTACCAGAGAAAAATAAATTCACTTCAATTTCAAAAGAATGCCGCCGATTGGCGGTATTTTTTTAGCCTTTGACTTATCTTTTGGTTGATTTTATTTAGCCTGTAGCTCACCATAAGTACATCGACACAACGGTGCGATAGGTTAAACGTTCCGCTACCCGGCGATAAGGGCTAACTAAACGAGGTAAGTATGAGCAAATTAAGACTCTTGAAGGTCACCGTTCGGAAATCCGGCAATCCCGTTTACTTCGGTCGTACCCGCGTTGCACGCAATGCGCAAAAAGAAGTTCGCCTTACCCATGGCCGTACCCTGTCAACTGGCTGCATTGACACAAAACAGCGCTACCTAAAACTCACGGCCATCTGATTTTTCAGGTTGGCCACCTTTGCAACAGACCTTGCAATGCAGTGAATGCGGCTATGCGCACGCGGTTCAGTTAAAGCAGTACCACTTGTTTCCCGAAGTGGGGTGGAAAGAAAGCTGCCGATACCAGTTGTTAACTGGCTGGTATCACCGGGAGGCACCCGGCACTGCATTGCAAGGTCTGTTGGTACTCAAATTCACATGACAGTGAGGGTGGCAAATGATCCGCGAACATGAAGTACCTGCGTGGCACCGGTTCTGCATAAAGGTTGCTCTGCTTGTGGTTGCAGTCGCATGGGTTAGCTTCAAATTTTGCTGGGGTGTCTCATGAGCAAAAACGGCATTCGTTCCCTGTTAATCGCGCTGGCCATCGGATTGGTTTTCTGGAGTGGGCTGGCTGTCGAAATTATGTATATCAAAGGGGTATTCAATGGCTAATTTACTGCATGGCAACCCAGCTTTTAAAGCGGCACAAAGCAAGCTGGCTATTGCGCAATTCATTGGTAATAGTGAAATGTGGTCAGAGGCTTTTTCCTCAATGAAAGATATTTATGAGGGAGCTAAGCACGCAGAAGATTTCATGTTTTGCGGTCGCGAAGAATCTCTCTCAGCCCTGAAATTCAACGATGTTATTTTGAATTATGACATGTATGGTGATTTGGTTTCTGTTAATGCAGATTCTGGCAATGCGCGTTACAAAATAAACACTCAAGTTTCTTACTAATACCAGCACCTTTTATTTAATGCCTTGACTGGCAGGTATTAACACACATTAAATTTAACCGGAGATAGATAAATGGAAGAATTAAAGTTGCACTGTCATGGTTGCGGCGGTTCTTTTGCTCGCGATGAGCTGCAATATCGCCCATCTGGCAGGGGAGCTTATCGGAGAGACTTTTATTTCTGCCCGGTATGCAACGAGAAAGAAAAGCAGAAAATCGCCCTATCCGCTGCCGCATCCTCGTTTCGTAAAACCTTGCCGTCACGCCCAGGACACCTTGCCCACAAGCGCTGGTAGGTGACGGATGATAATCACATCCAACCGTATTCCATCGCATGTAAACGAAAAGGCATCGCAAATCCTCAGCTTGTATAGCAAAGGAAACATAAAGCCATGCCGCATCAAATGCGGGAATTTAAGTTTAAAGATTGGCAGAAAATGGCGCTTATTATCCCGCAATAACGGTACCTGCTGGGAAGTTATGAGCCATGAAAAATACAACCAACTTAAAGACAGGAAAGCTCAATCATGAAAATAGAATTTAACGATAAAGGTGTAATTGCTACCGCCACGATTACCAGCACAGTTTTTGAATTTCGTCTTCACAACCGCGTTGTTGATACGGCGCTATTTCTTGCTCCTTCGGTTCGCGCTAAGCGTAGCGGTTTCTTTGTTTTAAAAACGATTATTACCGGTAAAACCTCTCACGTACTGCGTGCGTATAAAGCGATTAAAGCGGAGGCATCACGATGAGCTGCGGATATCAAGGTTATGAGTTTGGTGCGCATTACCCGGATAGCCTTTGCTGCGATGGCTACCTCTGGGATGCTGATAGCGGTGATGAAATGGGGATGGACAACGGCGGGGATATTCCTTGCCCAGTCTGCAATCGCAAACAATGGATGGCTTTCTACCGCAATGAAATTATTGAGTGCGGCATGGAGCAGGCAGACCGCGAGCGCGGGCCTAAAACTGTGAAATACGGTGGATTCCCGGAGCCGATTCGTGGCGATGCAAAGGCTATGCGCACCATCCGCCGCTGGCTGCGTCGTGGTTGGTATCAGGGCAAGAAGTTTGATGCTGAAGCATACATGGAGGCCAAAAATGACTGAGCGCGGAATCATATTCAACGGGGAAATGGTGCAGGCCATTCTTGACGGTCGGAAGGCGCAGACCAGGCGGGTTATGAAGGTGCAGCCGGAATCCAACCAGCTTGGCTTGCTGCTTATCACTGACTCAACCAAGCGTAGTGACATTGGCAAATACCACTGGGCGGAATCTAACGCTACTGGTAACCATGTGCGTTCAAAGCTTTTCTCATGCCCGTTTGGCGCCGTTGGGGACCGTATCTGGGTGCGTGAGACGTGGGCAATCTTGGGTAACGAAGATGGATGCTGTATCGACTGGGAAGAAAAACTTTGCAAAGCGGATGAACGCTCAGCTGCGAGGATTTACCGTGCCAGCTGCGAGCAGAGACCAGGTAATTACGGCCTGTGGTCTATTCCTGATGATGCCGACTGGAAGCCCCATACCAAAGACTATCAGTACGAAGGTGCATGGCGCCCATCCATCCACATGCCGCGCTGGGCCAGCCGCATTCTGCTGGAAATCACCGACGTGCGCGTGGAACGGCTGAACACTATCAGCGAAGAGGACGCACGAGCAGAAGGCATTATTGACGGTGGCTGTCTTAATTGCGGGGAACCTGAGCCATGCGGATGCGCCAACCCAGAGCCTGATGCTACAGATGCTTTTGCCTACCTGTGGCAATCGATCTACGGGCAGGAAAGCTGGAATGCTAACCCCTGGGTTTGGGTTATTGAGTTTGAACGCGTTGAAGGCGGTGCAGCATGAGCGACTTACTCGAAATCAAGGTAGGCCACACATACCGGGCAAAGCGGCCGCGCCCTGCTGGCACCATTATCAGTCCGCTGGTGAACGACCGTACCGTTACCTGGTTCAGCAGGTCACACGTCCAGTATGACAGCCCGTCCGTTTCGTTTGGGCGGCATTACCCCACAGTCACCATCGAGAAGTTTCGCTCACGGGCTTCTCACGATGTGACCGACGAACTTCCCCAGGGTGAGTACGCCCCATGGCCAATTAAAAAGGCAGGCATAGCATGAGCGTAGGGATTGCCATCATTAACCGCCCGACAGTCGCGGCTAACAATGCAGGGAAGAGCTTAAGCGGATGTATGAGACTTGGTGCCACTATCGTGGCCTGAAAGTGGTGTGAGGTGAAAATGAATACAATGTTTTTGTTAATGGCCGAATATGGGTCTGCTACGGTTCCACTCAGCCAGGTGTGCGAAAAGTATTTTGGGCTGAAACCGGCAACAGCTGAAAAACGCGCGGCTATGGGCGAGATACCCATTCCAACCTTCCGGGCGGCAGAGAGCCAAAAGGCACCACGCATGATCCATATTCAAGACCTTGCTAACCACATTGATGCGCAGTTGAAGAAAGGCCGCGACCTCCTGGAACAGATGAAAAGTGGCAGTTAGTGATACTGTAACTCAGATTCCGGATACCGCCCATTATGCTGTATCCGGTTTTATTTTGGCATCAACAAGCACCCCAATAGAACCCCATAGAGATATAAGCATATGATTATTCTACTTATATCAACCATGTTCAACTGGAGCAATATGGGCAAGTTTATGGCCGTTGGCCTGACGGACCTGCTGGAGAGCGCCGGCATGAACGGCGTCCCGGCGTTTGTCGGTCTGGCGCTGCTGTCGGCTTTTCTGTGCATGTTTATCGCCAGCGGCTCGGCCATCTGGTCGATTCTGGCGCCGATCTTCGTGCCGATGTTTATGCTGCTGGGCTTCCACCCGGCGTTTGCGCAGATCCTGTTTCGCATCGCCGATTCATCGGTGCTGCCGCTGGCGCCGGTTTCACCGTTTGTACCGCTGTTTCTCGGTTTTTTACAGCGCTACCGACCCGACGCCCGCCTCGGGACTTACTACTCGCTGGTGCTCCCTTACCCGCTGATTTTTCTCGCCGTCTGGCTGCTGTTGCTGGTGGGCTGGTATCTGGCAGGACTGCCCATCGGCCCTGGCATTTATCCGCGGCTCCCTTAAGCCGTTGAAGCGCCAGGGACGGCTGCTTACTCTTAACGCGGCACCTTCATTTTGACCTTACGGGGGACATCTGCGGCTCCGGCGAAGATGCCGAAAAGCGCGCGATACCCGCGTTCGAGCAACAGCGTGAGGCCGTGGATAACCAGGCCGCTGAAGATCAATACGATTACACCAGTCAGTATATATTGCATAGCCCCACCTCTGAGTTATTAACCGCGCCGCGACGACGCGGTGGCACCTTCCCGGGCGCGCAAAGCGGCGCGGAGGACCGGCGTCGTCAGCTTAAAAGTAGCAAAAACCATGCCCGATAACCCGCCAGGATCGATCCAAAAATAAATCAACGTACAGGCCGCAGGAAGCCGGCCGGGGATACGGGTTTATCTTTTGGGAGTATAGTTGACCGCCGCCGGTGCGTGGTATCGTGCGGCCCTCGTGTACGATGGTGGATGACTGAAACGATGTTGACCTTGCTGCAGGATAAAATGGATACCCCGCTGGGGGCGCTGTGGGTACTCTGCGACGAACAGTTTAATTTACGCGCCGTCGAGTGGGACGAGCACCGCGATCGGATGGAAACCCTGCTCGACGTACACTATCGCCGGGAAGGCTATCAGCGCGTCGACTGCCGCAATCCGGGCGGTCTCAGCAGTAAGCTGAACGACTATTTTGCCGGCGACCTGGCCGTTATCGAGACCCTGCCTACCGCCACCGCCGGCACCCCTTTCCAGCGCCAGGTCTGGCAGGCGTTGCGCGATATCCCCTGCGGCCAGGTGATGCACTACGGTCAGCTGGCCGAAGCGCTCGGTCGTCCCGGCGCGGCGCGCGCGGTGGGGGCCGCCAATGGCGCCAACCCGGTGAGTATTGTGGTGCCTTGCCATCGGGTCATCGGGCGTAACGGTACGATGACCGGCTATGCCGGCGGCGTGCAGCGTAAAGAGTGGCTTCTGCGCCACGAGGGCTATCTGTTGCTTTGACTGAAAATGCCTTTTCTGGAATTTTCAGGTAATTTTACAATCAAATGTGGCTGAATAATCTATTTTTAATCAAGCAGATATCAGCCTGTTTTGATTTCCCCTGCTGATATTACGTGTTTCAGAGCCTGAAGACTTACCTGCTCATCAAAAAGATGTTAAAATTGACCAATATCAATTAAGGCCTGAGCAGACATATGATCCCTGAGAAGCGAATTATTCGACGCATTCAGTCTGGCGGTTGTGCTATCCATTGTCAGGATTGCAGTATCAGCCAGCTCTGCATCCCCTTTACTCTGAACGAGCACGAGCTTGATCAGCTGGATAATATTATCGAGCGGAAAAAGCCCATCCAGAAAGGTCAAACCTTGTTCAAAGCCGGTGATGAGCTGAAATCGTTGTATGCCATTCGCTCCGGGACCATCAAAAGCTACACCATCACCGAGCAAGGCGATGAGCAGATTACCGGCTTCCACCTGGCGGGCGATCTGGTGGGCTTTGACGCCATCGGCACCGGCCTGCACCCGAGCTTCGCCCAGGCGCTGGAAACGTCGATGGTATGCGAGATCCCCTTTGAAACCCTCGACGATCTTTCCGGAAAAATGCCGAATCTGCGTCAGCAGATGATGCGTCTGATGAGCGGTGAGATCAAAGGCGACCAGGATATGATCCTGCTGCTTTCCAAAAAGAACGCCGAAGAGCGCCTGGCCGCGTTTATCTATAACCTGTCCCGCCGTTTCGCGCAGCGCGGTTTCTCTCCCCGTGAGTTCCGTCTGACCATGACCCGCGGCGACATTGGCAACTATCTCGGCCTCACCGTCGAAACCATCAGCCGTCTGCTGGGGCGTTTCCAGAAGAGCGGCATGCTGGCGGTGAAAGGCAAATACATCACCATTGAAAACGGCGACCTGCTGGCCCAGCTGGCCGGTCAGGCGCGTAACGTCGCTTAATCTCCGCGCAACACCTGGTCAGGATCGGCAATTTTTTCAGATTTGTTGATCTGACCAGGCTCCTCCCCTGTTTCAATTCATCCATATAGGTTATCTTTTTAATAACTGACGGTAGCTGCAGTTGTAAGGAGACCCTGTATGGCGAAGTATCAGAGCATGCTGGTAGTAATCGATCCTAACCAGGACGACCAGCCGGCACTAAGGCGAGCGGTGTACCTGCACCAACGGATTGGTGGACGCATCAAAGCCTTTTTGCCGATCTATGATTTTTCTTATGAAATGACCACCCTGTTGTCGCCGGATGAACGGACGGCGATGCGTCAGGGCGTCATTGCCCAACGAACGGCCTGGATCCGCGAGCAGGCGAAATTCTATCTTGAATCCGGTGTGCCGATTGACGTGAAGGTGGTGTGGCACAACCGCCCCTTCGAAGCCATTATTCAGGAAGTGATCAGTGAGAAACACGACCTGCTGCTGAAGATGGCCCACCAACACGACAAGCTGGAAGCGGTGATCTTCACCCCGACCGACTGGCATCTGCTGCGTAAGTGCCCTTGCCCGGTCTGGATGGTGAAAGACCAGCCATGGCCAGAAGGCGGTAAAGCGCTGGTCGCCGTCAATCTGGCCAGTGAAGAAAATTATCACAACACCCTCAACGAGAAGCTGGTGCGCGAGACCCTGTCGCTGGCGGAAGAAGTCAACCACACTGAAGTGCACCTTATCGGCGCCTATCCGGTCACCCCGATCAATATCGCGATTGAGCTGCCGGATTTCGATCCCAGCGTCTACAACGACGCCATCCGCGGCCAGCATCTGCTGGCGATGAAAGCCCTGCGGCAGAAGTTTGGCATTGACGAGAAATTCACCCACGTGGAAAAAGGGTTGCCTGAGGAGGTGATCCCGGATCTCGCCGAGCATCTGCAGGCGGGGATCGTGGTGCTGGGTACGGTCGGACGAACCGGCCTCTCCGCGGCGTTCCTTGGCAATACCGCGGAGCAGGTTGTCGACCACCTGCGCTGCGATCTGCTGGTGCTTAAACCAGAGGCCTATCAGACGCCGGTGGAACTGGACGACGACGACGATTAATCTTCCCTTCCGGAACGTTCATCATCCCCCGCCTCGCGGGGGATTTTTTTGCCCGCTTTCCCTCAGGCACAAAAAAGGGCCGCTTGCGGCCCCGTCATGGCATGGCGACCCTGAACGACTCAGTGGATACCCAGACGCCAGGCCAGATCGATCTCTTCTTTCAGCTCCAGCGAGGAGAGCGCCATCAGGTCAGCAAACTCCAGTTCCAGCAGTTTAAGTTTTTTCAGATACTGCGCTGGAGTCATGACGGTGGTGTCGCGGCGTAAGAATTCGATGGCCATCTGCGTTGGGGTTAACTCGGTATCCATAATATCCTCTGTCTGATGTAAGAACCGGAACATTATATCACCTTTTACCGCTTATTTTATGAACAATCCCTGACATCCTTGTGCATATAAAAAAGCCGTCTCACAGGAGACGGCTTATAAACAAACGTTGTAAAACAATAATGTTACATTACAGCGCTTTCAGGATCGCATCGACGCTGGCTTTGGCATCACCGAACAGCATATGGGTGTTCTCTTTAAAGAACAGCGGGTTCTGTACGCCGGCGTAACCGGTGTTCATCGAACGCTTAAAGACCACCACGTTCTGCGCTTTCCACACCTCAAGCACCGGCATGCCGGCGATCGGGCTCTTCGGATCGTCCTGCGCCGCCGGGTTGACGGTATCGTTAGCGCCGATGACCAGCACGGTGTCGGTATCGCTGAAATCATCGTTGATCTCATCCATCTCCAGCACGATGTCGTAAGGCACTTTAGCCTCCGCCAGCAGGACGTTCATATGTCCCGGTAGACGGCCGGCGACCGGGTGAATGCCAAAGCGCACCTTAATGCCGCGCGCCCGCAGCTTCTCGGTAATTTCTGCCACCGGATACTGCGCCTGGGCCACCGCCATACCATAGCCCGGGGTGATGATGACCGAGTGCGAATTTTTCAGCATCTCCGCCGTCTCTTCGGCGCTAATTTCACGGTGCTCGCCCACTTCTTCATCGCCGCCGCTGGAGGAACCATCGGTGCCGAAGCCGCCGGCGATCACGCTGATAAAGGAGCGGTTCATCGCCTTACACATAATGTAAGAGAGGATGGCGCCGGAAGAGCCCACCAGCGCGCCGGTGACGATCAGCAGGTCATTGCTCAGCATAAAGCCCGCCGCCGCCGCCGCCCAGCCCGAGTAGGAGTTGAGCATCGAGACCACCACCGGCATGTCCGCGCCGCCGATGGAGGCCACCAGGTGCCAGCCGAAGGCCAGCGCGATCGCGGTCATCACCAGCAGGCACAGGACCTGGGTGCCGGTGCTATCGGAGCGCACAAAAATCACCATCAGGATGAAGGAAACCACCAGCGCCGCCAGGTTAAGCTTATGGCGATTAGGCAGCATCAGCGGTTTGGAGGAGATCTTGCCGCGCAGTTTACCAAACGCCACTACCGAACCGGTGAAGGTCACCGCGCCGATGAAGATGCCGAGGAACACTTCGGTCAAATGGATATTGACCAGAATCTGCTCCATGCCGGTTTCATGCTGCAGGTAGCTGTTAAACCCTACCAGCACCGCCGCCAGGCCCACGAAGCTGTGCAGGATGGCCACCAGCTCCGGCATCTCGGTCATTTCGACCTTCTTCGCCAGACGAATACCGATTGCCCCACCGATCACCATCGCGAGGATAATCCAGCCGACGTTGCCGGCGTCCGGACCCAGAATAGTGGCGATCAGGGCGATGGCCATCCCGGCGATGCCGAAATAGTTGCCCTGCTGCGAGGTTTCGTGTTTCGACAGACCCGCCAGGCTGAAAATAAACAGGATTGCAGCAACAATGTATGCAGCTGTAACTAATCCACCAGACATGTGCTACCCCTTATCCTTTGCGAAACATTTTCAGCATGCGCTGAGTCACGGTAAAACCACCGAAAATATTAATGCTGGCGATCAGTACCGCGATAAAGCTCAGGAAGCTGACCCAGCCGCCGTGGCCTATCTGCAGCAACGCGCCAACCACGATAATGCCCGAAATGGCGTTCGTCACCGACATCAGCGGCGTATGCAGCGCATGGGAGACATTCCATACCACGTAGTAACCCACCACGCAGGCCAGCGCGAAGACAGTGAAATGGCCGAGGAACTCTTTAGGCGCCACGTTGGCCAGCCAGCCGAAGAGAATAATCGCCAGCGCTATCAGCGCATATTTGCGCCACGGCGACGCCGGTTTCACCTCTTCTTTCGGCGCTTCCACTTTTTTCGCCGCGGCCTGCGGCTGAGCGGAGACCTGAATCGGCGGCGCCGGCCAGGTGATTTCGCCTTCACGCACCACGGTCACGCCGCGCACCACCACGTCATCGAAATCGATGACGATATTGCCGTCTTTCTCTTTGCACAGCAGCTTCAGCAGGTTCACCAGGTTGGTGCCGTAGAGCTGGGAGGACTGGGTCGGCAGACGGCCTGGCAGGTCGGTATAACCGATAATTTTCACGCCGTTGGCGGTGGTCACCACTTCGCCCGGCACGGTGTACTCGCAGTTGCCGCCGTTTTGCGAGGCGAGATCGACCACCACGCTGCCCGACTTCATGGCGTCAACCATTTCCCGGGTGATCAGCTTCGGCGCCGGCTTGCCCGGAATTAACGCCGTGGTGACGATAATATCGACCTCTTTCGCCTGGGCGGCGAATAGCGCCATTTCGGCCTGAATAAAGGCCTCGGACATCACCTTGGCATAGCCGTCGCCGCTGCCCGCTTCCTCTTTAAAATCCAGTTCGAGGAATTCGGCGCCCATACTCTGCACCTGCTCCTTCACTTCCGGACGGGTATCGAAGGCGCGAACAATCGCCCCCAGGCTGTTGGCGGCGCCAATCGCCGCCAGACCGGCCACCCCGGCACCGATAACCATCACCTTGGCGGGCGGAACTTTGCCTGCCGCGGTAATCTGCCCGGTAAAGAAACGGCCGAATTCATGGGCCGCTTCAACGATAGCGCGGTACCCGGCGATATTGGCCATTGAGCTGAGCGCATCCAGCGACTGGGCGCGGGAGATACGCGGCACCGAATCCATCGCCATCACGTTGATATTGCGGGCCGCCAGTTTTTCCATCAGCTGCGGATTTTGCGCCGGCCAGATAAAACTAATCAGCGTGGTTCCTGGATTCAACAGGGCAATTTCATCGTCATTCGGAGCATTGACCTTGAGGATGACATCAGACTGCCACACCTCGTCGCCGGTCACGATCTCAGCCCCCGCCTGGGCGAAGGCCTCATCGTCAAAGCTGGCCAGCTTCCCGGCGCCGCTTTCTACCGCGACGCTAAAGCCGAGTTTGAGCAACTGCTCAACGGTCTTCGGCGTGGCGGCGGCCCGGGTCTCCTGGGCTAGCCTTTCTTGTGGTACACCAATACGCATAGTTTTCCCTTCCATCGGTTTTTGATGATGGTTTACTTTTCTGACCAACAACGACAGGACGGCAAAATCGTCCTCGCCGTCTTTCGCTGTCTGCAAAATGAAACAGTAACAAACTTTTTATAACCTACTGAAAATAGCGATTGTGATCTACAGCGATAAAACAGAAATTTTGATTTTATTGCTTATTGTCAGCACAGATGGTTCCGGGCAGCAATATTTACCTGAATTTGCCTTTCAGGCCTGATAATCCGCTTATCCAGTGGTATAAAACGCCATTTATCGCCATTGAGATCATTGTATTAACATTACATTAACTAATAAAAGTGGTATCGATTATCGTTTTTGCTGGTCAAGCGGCTGTTTTTTCAACATATCGAAAAATGTTATCTTTCCGTCGTATACGATTCGGGCGGCAAGCAAAAAATGACGCAGACAGTCACGGCGATTAAATGCAATAATCAAACGTTTTCAGTCAACAACAACACCAGTATATGGTTTGCGCAAGGCAAAGGATTATTTTTATGAAGCTTAAAAACACCCTCCTGGCGTCTGCTCTCCTGACAACCGCCACGTTGTCTGCCCACGCAGCGACCGAGTTGACCCCGGAGCAGGCGGCTGCGCTGAAGCCCTACGATCGCGTTGTCGTCACAGGCCGGTTTAATGCCATTGGCGACGCGGTGCAAGCGGTATCGCGCAAAGCTGACAAAGACGGCGCGGCCTCATTCTATGTTGTCGACACGTCGGATTACGGCAATGGCGGCAACTGGCGCGTCACGGCTGACCTCTATAAAGACGACGCGCCGAAAGCGGATGCGCCGAAAAATCGCATCATCAATGGCGTGATGGAGCTGCCGAAAGATCAGGCCGTTGAGCTGATGCCTTACGACACCGTCACCGTCCAGGGCTTCTATCGCAGTCAGCCGGAAGTGAACGACGCCATCACCAAAGCGGCCAAAGCGAAAGGCGCCTATGCGTTCTTCATCGTCCGCCAGGTGGACGCCAACCAGGGCGGCAACCAGCGCATTACCGCCTATATCTACAAAAAAGATGCGGAGAAACGCGTTCTGCAGAGCCCGGACGCTATCCCGGCTGATTCTGAAGCCGGCCGCGCGGCGTTGGCCAAAGGCGGCGAAGCGGCGAAAAACGTCGAAATCCCGGGCGTCGCCACCACCGCGGCGGTTGGCTCCGGCACCGGTGTAGGTCGTTTCTTCGAGACCCAGTCGTCGAAAGGCGGGCGTTACACTGTCACGCTGCCGGACGGCACCAAAGTTGAAGAAGTGAACAAAGTGACCGCGGCGCAAATGGTGCCGTTCGATAACATCAAGTTCACCGGCAACTATGGCAACATGACGGAAATCTCTTATCAGACGGCGAAACGCGCGGCGAAGAAAGGGGCGAAGTACTACCACATTACCCGCCAGTGGCAGGAACGCGGCGGCAACATCACCATCAGCGCCGATTTGTACAAATAATCGCTGCTGACTGGCTAAAAAGGCGGCGCATCGCCGCCTTTTCATTTTTTTTCATCCCCCGCCATTGCATGGCCCCCGGACACTCCGTAAAATCCCGCGCCTTAGCGCAATCCTCCATTTTTATGCGATTTCGCAAAATAAATATTCTGGAACAGCCATTTTCACCTCGGGAATGCAATGGAAAAGAAACTGGGCCTGAGCGCCCTGACCGCCCTGGTCCTTAGCTCAATGCTCGGCGCTGGCGTATTCAGTTTGCCGCAAAATATGGCGGCCGTGGCCAGCCCTTCCGCTCTGCTCATCGGCTGGGCGATCACCGGCGTCGGGATCCTGTTCCTCGCCTTCGCGATGCTGCTGTTGACCCGTATTCGCCCCGACCTCGACGGCGGGATCTTCACCTACGCCCGTGAAGGGTTCGGCGAGCTGATCGGCTTCTGTTCCGCGTGGGGCTACTGGCTGTGCGCGGTGATTGCCAATGTCTCTTATCTGGTGATCGTCTTTTCGGCGCTCAGTTTCTTCACCGATACCCCTGAGCTGCGCCTGTTTGGCGATGGCAACACCTGGCAGTCGATCGTCGGCGCTTCAGTTCTGCTGTGGGTAGTCCACTTTCTGGTCCTGCGTGGGGTGCAGACGGCGGCGGGGATTAACCTGGTCGCGACCCTCGCCAAGCTGTTGCCGCTGGGGGCGTTTGTCGCCCTCGCCGCCCTGGCCTTTCAGCTGGATACGTTCCGCCTCGATTTCAGCGGCCTGGCGCTGGACGTACCGGTGTGGGAGCAGGTTAAAAACACGATGCTGATCACTCTGTGGGTGTTCATCGGCGTCGAAGGCGCGGTCGTGGTCTCCGCACGCGCGCGTCACAAGCGCGACGTTGGGCGCGCGACGCTGCTAGCGGTGCTTTCGGCCCTCGCGGTGTATCTGCTGGTCACCTTGCTGTCGCTGGGTGTGGTGCCGCGTAGCGAACTGGCCGAAATGCGCAACCCGTCGATGGCGGGACTGATGGTCAGACTGATGGGCTCGTGGGGTGAAATTGTGATTGCCGCCGGGCTTATTGTGTCGGTGTGCGGCGCCTATCTCAGCTGGACCATCATGGCCGCCGAAGTGCCTTACCTCGCAGCCACCCACAAAGCCTTCCCGCGCCTGTTCGCCCGTCAGAACCGCAACAACGCCCCCTCCGCTTCGCTGTGGCTGACCAATATCAGCGTTCAGGCGTCGCTGGTTTTGATCTGGCTGACCGGTTCGGACTACGGCACCCTGCTGACTATTGCGTCAGAGATGATCCTCGTGCCCTATCTGCTGGTCGGCGCCTTTTTGCTGAAAATCGCCACGCGTCCGCTGCATCAAGCGGTGGGTATCGGCGCCTGCATTTATGGCTTATGGTTATTATACGCGTCGGGACCTGTGCATTTGCTGTTGTCGGTGGTACTTTACGCTCCGGGTCTTCTGGTCTTTTTGTACGCCCGGCGTACGCACCAGCACGATCGTTCGCTCAAACGCCGCGAATTGGCGCTAATTGGTTTATTGCTGGTTGCCGCTGTGCCGGCAACGTGGATGCTGGTGGGGTAAGCGGTCGCCCTGCCGCCTAAATCAAAGGAGATACCCATGGCTGAACTACAGCCCCGCCCGGTTCTGATCACAGGAGGAGGCCGCCGCATCGGCCTCGCGCTGGCGCACCATTTTCTGCAGCAACACCAGCCGGTCATCGTCAGCTATCGCACGCCCTATCCGGCGATCGATGACCTGCGCCAGGCAGGCGCTCTCTGTCTGCAGGCCGACTTCAGCAGCGATGACGGCATTCTGACCTTTGCCGAAGCGGTTAAATCGCATACCAGCGGCCTGCGGGCCATCATCCACAACGCCAGTGACTGGATGGCGGAGAAGCCGGGAGTACCGCTCAGCACGGTGATCAACCGCATGATGCAGATCCACGTCCATGCCCCCTATCTGCTCAACCACGCGCTGGAAGAACTCCTGCGCGGTCACGGCCATGCCGCCAGCGACATTATCCATATCACCGATTACGTGGTGGAGCGCGGGAGCGATAAACATATCGCCTACGCCGCCAGCAAGGCCGCGCTGGACAACATGACCCGCTCCTTCGCCCGCAAGCTGGCGCCGGAGATCAAAGTCAACGCTATAGCCCCGTCGCTGATCATGTTCAATGAAGGTGACGACGAGGCCTATCGTCAGCAGGCGCTGGATAAATCGCTGATGAAAATCGCCCCGGGCGAGAAAGAGATCAGCGACCTTATCGACTATCTGTTTACCAGCCGCTACGTGACCGGCCGGTCATACGCCGTCGACGGCGGTCGCCCTCTGCGTTAGTGGAAGCGGCTCCAGCCAACAATCAACAGCCAGGCACACAGCCCCCAGCACCCCACTGCGCCTGCCAGCGCTAACGGCAGGCGCATGATGCCGGTGAAGTACCACAGCGACAGCAGATAGATAAAATAGGGAACGATCGACCACATGCCGAACACGATAGTGGCGCGCAGGGCTTCAATACCACGCTCGCTGGCAACAATATAGTGGGCGATGAGCGCAAAGGTGGGAAACAGCGGAATAAGCCCGGCGATGGCGTAGTTTTTGGTTTTCGCCAGCACGCCAATCAGCACCACCACCAGCGCGCCCAGCAGCCCTTTGATTAACAGCCCCATGTCCTTATGCCTTAACAATGAATCAACAAGTTAGCGCAGCATAGCGGAATTAGCGCTGTTTATAAAACAGGAATGGCGGGTAAAATAGCCGCGGTGTATGTTACTTCTTTTACTGATGTGCAATAGACATGAATAAAATCGTTTTTGTTGAGGATGATCCTGAGGTAGGAGCGCTGATCGCCGCCTATCTCGGCAAGCATGATATGGAGGTGGTGGTCGAGCCTCGCGGCGACCGCGCAGAGGAAGTGATCGCGCGGGAGAAACCGGACCTCGTGCTGCTGGACATTATGCTGCCCGGCAAGGACGGAATGACCCTCTGTCGCGATCTGCGTGGGCAATGGCAAGGGCCGATTGTTCTGCTGACCTCGCTCGACAGCGATATGAACCATATCCTCTCCCTGGAGATGGGCGCCAGCGATTATATCCTGAAGACCACACCGCCGGCGGTGCTGCTGGCGCGACTGCGTCTGCATTTGCGCCAGCATATCGCCCCGGCGGGTACAGGCGCGCCTTCGACGCTGACCCCGCATAAGACCATCTCCTTTGGCTCACTGACCATTGACCCGGTCAACCGCCAGGTGCTGCTCGGCGGAGAAAGCGTCGCCCTGTCCACCGCCGATTTCGACCTGCTGTGGGAGCTGGCCACCCACGCCGGGCAGATTATGGACCGCGACGCCTTGCTGAAAAATTTACGCGGCGTCACCTACGACGGGATGGATCGCAGCGTTGACGTCGCTATCTCGCGCCTGCGCAAAAAACTGCTCGATAACGCCACCGAACCCTACCGGATTAAGACGGTACGCAACAAAGGCTACCTCTTCGCCCCCCACGCCTGGGATAACTGAGCGGTCCGTCTGCGGCCCTGAAAGGGGCCCGTTTCACCGCCTGTTCCCCGGCGGCAAGCGCATCACATTTTTCCGCCGCCTTCGCGCTGGCTGACCGCCGCCCATTTGTCATATTGAGTAAATCAATATGTTTCGCCGTACAGAAGCCCATCACATAACCCCTCAATATGATTGTGCTCAAGGACTTAGCGTTATCAGAGTGGCATAAAGCCTGAAAACACAGGACTTTTGCATGATGAAATACGTTGTACTTTTGGCACTTACTCTCTTCACGTCACTCTCTGGCTGGGCTTTTTCTCTCGACAACGCCGATATCCGGCTCCTCTGTCCACAGCGCGGGCAGATTAAGGTGCTTCTTCACCGCTATCAACATACCCAGCAATCCTGGGGAGATCACCATTTCGAAACCGGCGGCGGATACGTGCGCCAGGGGCCGCTGCTGGTGATCCCGTTTGCTAATCTTGATCAGATGATTTACCACCAGACCACCGGCGAATTTGCTTACTGGTATGCCGAAGCAGAACAGCTGGTGCGCTGTCGGCTGCTGAGCCTGGCCACCCTCTATCCGGTGGATATACCCTACTATCGCGAGTAGCGCCCAGCGGCGCGCAGAATACGCTGGCCACAATCCTGGCCTCATGCAGACGTAAGCCCGCAATGAGTGACACTGTCACATTTTTAACGACGTCGCTCCCCCCGGCTGGCTATTGTCAGGGGGCATAAACCCTGCTTTGATAGCGTATCGGTTATGCCCGCGCGGGCTTCGGCTCGCCCCGGTAAATCCGTGACGTTTTCGCCCTGCCCTGCAGATGGTCCGGGGCGCCGGCAGGTTTCTCTTTTTGAATATGCGGTAATGTAATGAAAAAGCTGTTCGTGCAGTTCTATCTTCTGCTCTTCGTCTGCTTTCTGGTGATGACCATGCTGGTGGGCCTGGTCTATAAATTTACCGCTGAACGCGCCGGAAGGCAGTCGCTTGACGATCTGATGAAAAGCTCACTGTATCTGATGCGCAGCGAGCTGCGGGAAATTCCGCCTCGCGACTGGAGCAAGACGCTTAAAGAGCTGGACCTTAATCTGTCGTTCGACCTGCACATCGAGCCGATGAGCAAATTTAAATTGTCGGAAAGCTCGATGCAGCACCTGCGCGCTGGGGATATTGTTGCGCTCGACGACCAGTACACCTTTATCCAGCGCATCCCCCGCAGCCACTATGTGTTATCCGTGGGCCCGGTACCCTATCTCTATTTTCTGCATGAAATGCGCCTGCTGGACGTGGCGCTGATGGCGTTTATCGCTATCTCGCTGGCCTTCCCGGTGTTTATCTGGATGCGTCCGCACTGGCAGGACATGCTGCGCATTGAGACCGCCGCCCAGCGCTTTGGCGAAGGCCACCTCAGCGAGCGTATTCATTTTGACAGCATGTCCAGCTTTGAGCGGCTCGGGGTGGCCTTTAACCAGATGGCCGACAACATTAACGCCCTCATTGCCAGCAAAAAGCAACTGATTGACGGCATCGCCCATGAGCTCAGGACGCCTCTGGTGCGCCTGCGCTACCGTCTGGAGATGAGCGAAAACCTCACCGAGGCGGAATCGCAGGCGCTGAACCGTGATATCGGCCAACTGGAGGCGCTCATTGAAGAGCTCCTGACCTACGCCCGTCTCGACCGCCCGCAGACGGAGCTCAGCCTGACCACCCCCGATTTTCCCGCCTGGATCAGCGACCACGTCGAGGATATCCAGATGGTCAACCCGCAGCGCGAGGTCTGCCTGGCGACGCTGACCCGCGGCAACTATGGCGCGCTGGATATGCGGTTGATGGAGCGGGTGCTGGATAATCTGGTGAATAACGCCCTGCGCTACAGCAGTCAGCGGGTGGCGGTCAGCCTGACCCTGCAGGGTTCCCGCGCGTCGTTGCAGGTCGATGATGACGGCCCGGGCATTGCCCCCGAGGAGCGCGAGCGGGTGTTCGAGCCTTTTGTTCGTCTTGACCCCAGCCGCGATCGGGCGACCGGAGGCTGCGGCCTCGGCCTGGCCATCGTCCACAGTATCGCCCAGGCGATGGGGGGCGAGGTTCGTTGCGAGGCCAGTCCTCTCGGCGGCGCCCGCTTCTGTTTTAGCTGGCCGGTCTATCATCAGTTGCCCGATTTTACCTCTGCCTGAATAAAAGTTGCGCAGCGGCCGCGGGCTGGGTATGCTGTAAAAATCGAATAGTATGTTGTAACTAAGGTGAATGCGATGGCCAGCTACGACCTCGTTGAACGTCTGAATGATACCTTTCGCCAGATCGAGCTGGAGCTGCAGGCGCTGCGCCAGGCGTTAACGACCTGTCGACTGCTGGCGGGCCGGGTGTTTGAGCTGCCGGCAATCAGTAAAGATGCCGAGCATGACCCGCTGGCGAACATTACTGTCGTCCAGCACACCGGGGAGGCGGCGCTGGATCTCGCCCTGCGACACTATGGCCATCTGTTTATCCAGCAGCAATCGGAAACCCGCAGCAGCAAAGCCGCCGTCCGCCTGCCGGGTGCTATCTGCCTGCAGGTCACCGCCGCGGAACAGCAGGCGCTGCTGGCGCGCATTCAGCAGATCAACACCCTTAAGGCCACCTTCGAGAAAATCGTCACCGTCGACTCTGGCCTGCCCCCCACCGCCCGCTTTGAGTGGGTGCATCGCCATTTGCCTGGATTAATTACCCTCAGCGCCTATCGCACGCTAACGCCCCTTCTCGACCCGAGCACTATCCGCTTCGGTTGGGCCAATAAGCACGTGATCAAAAACCTGACCCGCGACCAGGTGTTGATGATGCTGGAGAAAAGCCTGCAATCGCCGCGGGCGGTGCCGCCCTGGACCCGCGAGCAGTGGCAGAGCAAACTGGAGAGGGAGTATCAGGATATCGCCGCCCTGCCGCAGCGGGCGCGGCTGAAAATTAAACGGCCGGTGAAAGTACAGCCGATTGCCCGCGTCTGGTATGCCAGCGAGCAGAAACAGGTGCAGTACGCCTGCCCCAGCCCGCTGATCGCCCTGATATCCGGCAGCCAGGGGGTCAGCGTGCCGGATATTGGCGAATTGCTCAACTACGATGCCGACAACGTGCAATACCGCTACAAACCGGAGGCGCAGTCGCTGAGATTACTGATCCCTCGCCTGCACCTCTGGCTGGCTAGCGAGTAGCCAGGCTGCCGACCATCAGCTCCGGGCGCACCCAGCTGTCGAATTCGGCTTCCGTCAGGTAGCCCAGCGCCAGCGCCGAGGCCTTCAGAGTCAACCCCTCATGGTGCGCTTTTTTGGCGATCTCCGCCGCTTTATCATAGCCGATATGGGTATTCAGCGCGGTCACCAGCATCAGCGACTCGTTGAGCAGCTGGTTGATCCGCTCGCGATTCGGCTCAATCCCCACCGCACAGTGCTCGTTAAAGCTCGACATGCCGTCCGCCAGCAGACGCACCGACTGCAGGAAGTTGTGAATGACCATCGGCCGATAGACGTTGAGCTCGAAGTTACCCGAGGCGCCGCCGATATTCACTGCCACGTCGTTACCCATCACCTGGCAGCAGACCATGGTCAGGGCTTCGCACTGCGTCGGGTTGACTTTGCCGGGCATAATCGATGACCCGGGCTCGTTTTCCGGGATGGCGATTTCCCCAATCCCGCAGCGCGGCCCGGAGGCCAGCCAGCGGACATCGTTAGCGATTTTCATCAGCGAGGCCGCCAGACCTTTCAGCGCGCCGTGGGCATGGACCAGGGCATCGACGGTGGCCAGCGCTTCGAATTTGTTCGGCGCGGTGACAAACGGCTGTCCGCTGAGCGAGGCCAGTTCGGCCGCCACCCGCACGGCATATTCCGGATGAGTATTCAGCCCGGTACCCACCGCCGTCCCGCCCAGCGCCAGCTCGGCGAGATGCGGCTGGCTGGCGTCAAGATGCTTCAGGTTATGGTCCAGCATCGCCACCCAGCCGGAGATTTCCTGGCCTAAGGTGAGCGGCGTGGCGTCCTGCAGATGGGTGCGACCGATCTTAACGATATCTCTGAAGGCCACCGCTTTTTCGTTGAGCGTGGCCCGCAGCGCCTGCAGCGGCGGGAGCAATTTTTCCCGCAGGGCAATCAGCGCCGCGACGTGCATAGCGGTGGGGAACACATCATTCGAGCTTTGGCTTTTATTGACATCGTCATTGGGGTGGATTTTTCGCGCCATCCCCCGCTCACCGCCGAGCAGTTCACTGGCGCGGTTGGCCAGCACCTCGTTCATATTCATATTGCTCTGGGTGCCGGAACCGGTCTGCCAGATAGCCAGCGGAAACTCCTGGGGGTGTTTTCCGGCCAGCACTTCGTCAGCGGCGGCGACGATCGCCCCGGCTTTCTCCGGCGTCAGCAGGCCAAGATCCTGATTGACCTTCGCCGCCGCCCGCTTGGTCAGCGCGAGGGCATATATCAGCTCTCCGGGCATTTTTTCGGTCGAGATGCGGAAATGCTCCAGAGAACGCTGGGTCTGGGCGCCCCAGAGTTTATCGGCCGGGACGTCGATGGCGCCCATCGAGTCTTTTTCACTGCGATGCGTTGTCATTACTTTCTCCTTGGATGAAAAGTGCGTCATAGCGACAAAGCTCACCTGCTTAAAAGAGTAAGTATTGGCCAGATTGAAAAGTTGTTTTGGTGGTTCGTGCCGCGAAGCGGCATAAAAAAACCGCCCCGAAGGGCGGCCCAGACCGCTGACAAAATGCAATCGTCGGGATTGCCCGGCGGCGCTGCGCTTGCACGGGCCTACAGAGAATTGCTTAACTGTTTAATATTGCTGTTTTTCGTAGGCCGGGTAAGACGGAAGCCGCCACCAGGCAGAAAGGCGATCACAATAACGAAAACCGGTTTGTCATCGGCCATAGCCGCCCCGAAGGGCGGCCAGGTTTACTTCACGCAGCGGGCGCACTGCGACGTCTGGATCTGCTGGAAGAAGTCGTTGCCTTTATCATCGACGAGAATAAACGCCGGGAAGTCTTCCACGTCGATTTTCCAGATAGCCTCCATCCCCAGTTCCGGATACGCCACGCACTCAAGGCTGCGGATGCTCTGCTGAGCCAGTACCGCCGCCGGGCCGCCGATGCTGCCGAGGTAGAAGCCGCCGTGCTTGTGGCAGGCGTCGGTGACCTGCTGGCTGCGGTTGCCTTTCGCCAGCATGATCTTGCTCGCGCCGTGCGACTGCAGCAGATCGACGTATGAGTCCATGCGCCCTGCGGTAGTCGGGCCGAGGGAGCCGGAGGCGTAACCGTCCGGCGTCTTGGCCGGGCCGGCGTAGTAGATCGGGTGATCTTTGACGTACTGCGGCAGGGCTTCGCCATTATCAATAAGCTCTTTCAGCTTGGCGTGGGCGATATCGCGGGCCACGATAATAGTGCCGCTCAGCGACAGACGCGTGGACACCGGGTACTGCGACAGCAGCGCCAGGATCTCGCTCATCGGCTGGTTAAGATTCACTTTCACTGCTTCGCCTTCCCCGGCCTGGCGCAGATGCTCAGGGATATATTTCCCCGGATTGCTCTCCAGCTTCTCAATCCAGATGCCGTCGCGGTTGATTTTGGCTTTGATGTTGCGGTCGGCGGAACAGGAGACGCCCATCCCTACCGGGCAGGAAGCGCCGTGACGCGGCAGACGGATCACGCGGATATCGTGGGCGAAATATTTGCCGCCGAACTGCGCGCCGAGGCCGAGGTTCTGCGCTTCCAGCAGCAGTTCTTGCTCCAGTTGCACGTCGCGGAAAGCCTGCCCATGTTCGTTACCTTCGGTCGGCAGACCATCGTAGTATTTGGTGGAGGCCAGCTTGACGGTTTTCAGCGTCGCTTCCGCCGAAGTCCCGCCGATGACAAAGGCGATATGGTACGGCGGACAAGCGGCGGTCCCCAGGGTGCGCATCTTCTCGACCAGATAGTTTTTCAGCTTCGCCGGGGTGATCAGCGCTTTGGTTTCCTGGTACAGATAGGTTTTGTTAGCCGAGCCGCCGCCCTTGGCGATGCAGAGGAATTTATACTCATCGCCATCGGTAGCATAGAGGTCAATCTGCGCCGGCAGGTTGGTGCCGGTGTTGACCTCTTTATACATATCCAGCGGGGCGTTCTGCGAATAGCGCAGGTTGTCCTGGATATAGGTGTTGTACACGCCCTGCGCCAGGGCGGCCTCATCGCCGCCGCCGGTCCAGACGCGCTGGCCTTTTTTACCCATGATGATCGCGGTGCCGGTGTCCTGACAGGTGGGCAGAATGCCTTTGGCGGCGATATCGGAGTTGCGCAGGAACTGCAGGGCGACGTATTTGTCGTTTTCGCTGGCTTCCGGGTCGTTCAGGATATCCGCCACCTGCTGCTGATGCGCCGGGCGAAGCATAAAGGAGGCGTCGTGGAAGGCATGTTGCGCCAGAAGGGTCAGCGCCTGAGGGTCAACTTTTAGCACTTCCTGGCCGGCAAATTCGGCGACGGAGACGTAATCACTGCTGAGGAGATAATACTCGGTGTCATCCTTTTTGAGGGGAAAAGGATCCTGGTAAACAAACGGTTTATTCGACATTGTACTCTCACTTACTGCTTTGGCTGATTATGTTTCAGGCAGGGACTCCATGTGCCTGTAGAAAAGCGAGTCGATCAATCTTACACAATTTTTTAACAAAAACTGAGACAGGGACGACTTTTTCTTTCAGCAGTTGCTTCTCCAGCGTTTGCTGGTTTAATAGGGCGATAATTTTACTTTGATTGATACAGGGAATGAGAATGCAAAAGCTGATCAACGCCGTACAGAACTATGCCTGGGGAAGCCATACCGCCTTAACTGAACTGTATGGCATCGCCAACCCGGACAACCAGCCGATGGCAGAGCTGTGGATGGGGGCGCATCCGAAGAGCAGCTCGCAGGTCCTGACGGCCGATGGCCAGCCGCGTTCGCTGCGCGAGGTGATTGACGCGGATAAAGCCGCCCTGCTCGGCGACAAAGTGGCGCAACGCTTCGGTGAGCTGCCGTTCCTGTTTAAAGTGCTGTGCGCCGCGCAGCCTCTCTCCATTCAGGTCCATCCTAACAAGCAGGCCTCCGAAGAGGGTTTCGCCCGCGAGAACGCCGCCGGCATCCCCCTCTCCGCCGCCGAACGTAACTACAAAGATCCGAACCACAAGCCGGAGCTGGTTTTCGCCCTGACCCCGTTCCTGGCGATGAACGCTTTTCGCGAGTTCAGCGAAATTGTCAGCCTGCTGCAGCCGGTGGCCAACGCACACCCGGCGATCGGCGCCTTCCTGCAGCAGCCGGACGCGACTCGCCTGAGCCAGCTGTTTGCCAGCCTGCTGAATATGCAGGGCGAGGAAAAAGCCCAGGCGCTGCAGGCGCTGCGCGAGGTGCTGGACCGTGAGCAGGGCGAACCGTGGCAGACCATCCGCCTGATCGCGGAATTCTATCCCGACGACAGCGGCCTCTTCTCCCCACTGCTGCTGAACGTGGTGAAGCTGAATCCTGGCGAAGCGATGTTCCTGTTTGCCGAAACGCCGCACGCTTATCTGCAAGGGGTAGCGCTGGAGGTGATGGCCAACTCGGATAACGTGCTCCGCGCCGGCCTGACGCCGAAGTACATTGATATCCCTGAGCTGGTGGCCAACGTTAAGTTCGAGGCTAAACCGGCGGGTGAGCTGCTGACCCAGCCCCAGCGCCACGGCGCGGAACTGGACTTCCCGATCCCGGTGGAAGATTTTGCCTTCTCGCTGCACGATCTCTCCACCGAGGCCAGCGATCTGGCCCAGGCGAGCGCGGCGATCGTTTTCTGCGTCGACGGCGAAGCCGTGCTGCGCAAAGGCGACCTGAGCCTGACCCTCAAGCCGGGCGAATCGGCCTTTGTGGCCGCCAATGAATCGCCGGTGCAGGTCAGCGGCCATGGCCGCGTGGCGCGCGTGTTCAATAAGCTCCAGTAAACGACTGACCTTTCAGGTCGCGCTTACTGATTATGACAACTCAGCCAGGCGGTCTCTCCGCCTGGCTTCATTTATGGACAAATGCTATGAAAAAATCGCTGGTCGCAGCAGGAATCATCGTGGCGCTGGGCGTGGTATGGACAGGCGGCGCCTGGTACACCGGTAAACAGCTGGAAGGCCGAATTGCCGATATGGTGCAGCAGGCTAACGCGCAGCTACGCAGCAGCGCGCCGGAGTCAGGTCTGGAGCTGAGCTATCAGGACTACCAGCGCGGGCTGTTCAGCAGCCATCTGCAGCTGGTGGTGAAGCCCATCGCCGGTCAGGCTAACGGCTGGCTGGCCGCCGGACAGAGCGTGGTGCTTGACGAGGTGGTCGATCACGGCCCCTTCCCGCTGGCCTCGTTAAAAACCTTTAATCTGGCCCCGGCGATGGCTTCGGTCCACACCACGCTGGTGAAAAACGACGCCAGCCAGGCATTGTTCGAGATAGCCAAAGGCACTACCCCCTTCACCGTTGATACGCGCATCGCCTACAGCGGCGACAGCCAGTCGGCGATCGTTCTCAATGCCCTCGACTACGCCAAAGGGGATGAGAAAGTCACCTTCAGCGGCGGCCAGTTCCAGCTCGACGCCGACCGAGACGGCAAAAACATCAGCCTGAAGGGCCAGGCCGGCAGCGGTCAGATCGATGCCCTCAACGAATATAACCAGAAGGTGCAACTGCGCTTCGTCAACCTGACCACCGACGGCGCCACCGAGCTGGCCAGCTTCAACGAGCGTATCGGCCAGCAAAAAATGACCCTCGATAAGCTGGCCATCAGCGTCGAAGGCAAAGAGCTGGCGCTGGTTGACGGCATGGCGCTGGACGGCGGCTCGACGCTGACCAAGGACGGCAAAGGCGTGAACAGCCAGGTGAACTACACCGTCAACAGCCTTAAGCTGCAGGGTCAGGATATGGGCAGCGGCAAACTGACGCTGAAAGTGGATAACGTCGACGGTCAGGCGTGGCACCAGTTCAGCCAGCAGTACAGCGCGCAGTCTCAGGCGCTGCTGGCGAAGCCAGAGCTGGCGCAGAACCCGGAGCTGTACCAGCAGGCGCTTACCGAAACCCTGTTCAATGCGCTGCCGATCCTGCTTAAGGGCAATCCGTCGGTGACCATCTCCCCGCTGAGCTGGCGCAATGCCAAAGGCGAAAGCACCCTCAACCTCTCGGTTCTGCTGAAAGATCCGGCCCAGGTGACCGCTCCGCCGCAGACGCTGGCGGACAGCCTGGATCGCGTGGTGCAGTCCCTTGACGGCAAAGTGGTGATCCCGGTGGATATGGCGACGGAGTTTATGACTAAGATCGCCGGTCTGGAAGGCTACCAGCCAGCCGACGCCGCCAAACTCGCCGATCAGCAGGTCAAAGGCCTGGCGGCGATGGGCCAGATGTTCCGCATCACCACCATGGAAGATAACGCCATCAGCAGCAGCCTGCAGTACGCGAACGGCCAGGTGACGCTGAACGGCCAGAAAATGCCGCTGGAGGATTTTGCCGCGATGTTTGGTCTGGAAGCGCCTTCGCTACCGGACGGCGCGCCGCAGGACGGCCAGCCTCAGCAGGACGACGCCGCCCCGCAGCCGTAACTTATCGGCTCAGGAGACGGCCACCGCGCGCCGTCTCCGTCATTTTCTCGTCACCAGCCGCGGGGGCATGATCTGGTTTCGCGTCTCGCCCGCGCCCTCCTCCAGCCGCCGCAGCATCGACTCCGCCAGCGTTTTGCCCATCTCGCGCGCCGGGGTAGTGACCCAGGTGAGCGGCAGGTCGTCAAGCGCGGCCTCGGGCACATCGGCGAACGCCGCCAGCGCCACCCGCTGCTCGAAGTAGCTGTCGACGCCATCTTCCCCGCTCTGCCTTCCAGCCCGCAGCAGACCGAACCACGCGCCGGTCGCTACCACGTTGTTGTAGCACACCACCGCGGTGATGGTCGGATTTTGCCCCAGCAGCGCGGTCATCGCCTCCGCCGCCTGCTTCTGGCTCGACTCGCACTCCAGCACCCATTCGCTGTGAAACGGCAGACCGTATTTCAGCAAGGTGGCGCAATAGCCGCCGACCCGCTCGGCGCGCGTTAGCGACGAGCTCTGGCCGCCAAGCCAGGCGATCCGCTGATGGCCGCGGCGGATCAGATGCTCGGTCACCAGCTGCGCCGCCTGCATGTTGTCCGGGCGGATCAGGTCGACATCGTCGAGATAGCTGGCGCGGGAAGCGAACACCAGCGGCACCCCCGCCTCCGCCGCCCGCTCGCGCAGCTCGCTGCCGCGGTCGATGGCCCCGGCGATGATCACCCCGTCCACCCCCTGCGCCGCCAGCGTATCAAACCGCTGAGCCATCTTCTCGCCGCTGCGTCCCCCCTGGGTGAGAAACACCATTTTCCCCTGCCTCTCCAGGGCATCGGTGAGGCCGGCGGTTAACTCGGCATAGAACGGTTTAGAGAGATCGCTGACGATAAGGCCAATCACCCCGCTCTGTCCGCCGCGCAGCGAGGCGGCCTGACGGTTGCGCACAAATCCCAGCTGCTCGATGGCCTGATTAACCCGCTCGCCGGTGGCGCTGGAGATGCGCCCTTTGCCGCTCAGCACCAGCGAAACGGTGCTCACGGAGACGCCGGCGGCCAGTGCCACATCATTGATGGTGATCTTTTTTGCGATTGCCATAACCTGCTGGCTGACTCCCTTGCCTGTCGATAAAACGTTTTATCATTGTGCGATCTTTATAAACCTTATTATCGCTTGAATATGTGATTTTTATCGCACTAAAAAGTGGTAAAACGTTTTATCTTGCCGTGGCGTTAGTTCTTCCCGACCACTTGAGAATCAGGAACCGTGCTATGACGGCGAAAACCGCACCAAAAATCACCTTGTGGGAATTTTTCCAGCAGCTGGGAAAAACCTTTATGCTGCCCGTGGCGTTGCTCTCGTTTTGCGGGATCATGCTGGGGATCGGCAGCTCGTTAAGCAGTCACGATGTTTTGACCCTGCTGCCGTGGCTGGATATGCCGCTGCTGCAGGCCATCTTTATCTGGATGAGCAAAGTCGGCTCCTTTGCCTTCAGCTTCCTGCCGGTGATGTTCTGTATCGCCATCCCGTTGGGGCTGGCGCGGGAGAACAAAGGCGTCGCCGCCTTCGCCGGTTTTGTCGGCTACGCGGTCATGAACCTGGCGGTCAACTTCTGGCTGACGGCGAAAGGCATTCTGCCCACCACCGACGCCGCGATCCTTAAGGCCAACAATATCCAGAACATCATCGGTATTCCCTCGATCGATACCGGGATCCTCGGGGCGGTTATCGCCGGGATTATCGTCTGGCTGCTGCATGAGCGCTTTCACAACATTCGCCTGCCGGACGCCCTGGCCTTCTTCGGCGGCACTCGCTTCGTGCCGATCGTCACCACCGTGGTGCTGGGTCTGGTCGGGCTGGCGATCCCGCTGGTGTGGCCGGTCTTCGCCATGGGGATCAACGCCCTCGGGAAGATGATCAACAGCGCCGGCGATTTTGGGCCGATGATCTTCGGCACCGGCGAGCGACTGCTGCTGCCGTTTGGCCTGCACCACATCCTGGTGGCGCTGATCCGCTTCACGGAAGCCGGCGGCACCCTCGACGTCTGCGGCCACAGCGTCAGCGGCGCGCTGACCATCTTCCAGGCGCAGCTGAGCTGCCCGACCACCCACGGCTTCGCCGAAAGCGCCACCCGCTTCCTGTCGCAGGGTAAGATGCCAGCCTTCCTCGGCGGTCTGCCGGGCGCCGCGCTGGCGATGTACCACTGCGCCCGTCCGGAAAATCGGCATAAAATTAAAGGCCTGCTGATCTCCGGGGTGATCGCCTGCGTGGTGGGCGGCACCACCGAGCCGCTGGAGTTCCTGTTCCTGTTCGTGGCGCCGGTCCTGTATGTCATCCACGCCCTGCTGACCGGTCTCGGCTTTACCATCATGGCGGTGCTCGGCGTCACCATCGGCAACACCGACGGCAATATCATCGACTTCGTGGTGTTTGGCATCCTGCATGGTCTGGCGACCAAGTGGTATCTGGTGCCGGTGGTGGCGGCAATCTGGTTTGCGGCCTACTATGCCATCTTCCGCTTCGCCATCACCCGCTTCAATCTGAAAACGCCGGGCCGCGATATCGACACCGCCGCCAGCGTGGAGAAAGCGGTCGCTGGCACCATTGGTAAATCCGGGTATAACGTGCCGGCGATTCTGGCGGCCCTCGGCGGCGCCGACAACATTGTCTCGCTGGATAACTGCATTACCCGTCTGCGTCTGTCGGTACAAGATATGAGCAAAGTGGACGCTGCCGCGCTGAAAGCCCACCGCGCCATCGGGGTGGTTCAGCTCAACCAGCATAATCTGCAGGTGGTGATTGGCCCGCAGGTGCAGTCGGTAAAAGATGAAATGGCCACGCTGATGAATACCGTTCAGGCCTGATCCCAACGGTCCCCTTCCGGCACGGAAGGGGACCCTTGCTAAGGAAGTTCCGATGTTTGATTTTTCCATACCCATCGACCGCCACGGCACCTGGTGCACGCAGTGGGACTATGTCGCCGACCGCTTTGGCGTCCCCGACCTGCTGCCGTTCACCATCTCCGATATGGATTTCGCCACCGCGCCCTGCATCCTCGACGCCGTCAGCCGGCGGCTGGCCCACGGCGTGTTCGGCTACAGCCGCTGGCAGAACGAGGCGTTTCTCGGGGCGATTGCCCACTGGTACGCCAGCCGCTTTCACAGCGTCATCGATCCGCAAACGGTGGTTTACGGACCGTCGGTTATTTATATGGTGGCGGAAACCATCCGCCAGTGGTCGCAAGAAGGCGACGGCGTCGTCGTCCATACTCCCGCCTACGATGCGTTCTATAACACTATCACCGCTAACCGCCGACAGATCGCCCCGGTGCCACTGACCCTGACGAACAATCAATGGCACTGCGATATGGCGCGCCTGGAAGCGGCGCTGGCGGAGCCGAAGAATACCCTGCTGCTGCTCTGCAGCCCGCACAACCCAACGGGCAAAGTCTGGCGCCGCGAGGAGCTCCAGACCATGGCGGCGCTGTGCCAAAAGCATGGCGTCAGGGTGATTAGCGACGAAATTCATATGGACATGACCTGGGGCGACCACCGTCATATCCCGTGGAGCGAGGTGGCTCAGGGGCCGTGGGCGCTGTTCACCTCCGGATCAAAGAGCTTCAATATTCCGGCCTTTACCGGGGCCTATGGCTTTATCCCCGAGGCAAACTGCCGCGACAGCTATCTGCAGGCGCTGAAAGCGCGGGACGGACTCTCGTCGCCCTCGGTGCCGGCGCTGGTGGCTCATATCGCCGCCTACCGCGATGGGGCGCCCTGGCTCGACGCCCTGCGCGACTACCTGCAGGAGAACCTGCGCTTTGTGGCTGATACGCTCAATCGCGCCTTTCCTGCGCTGCGCTGGCAGCCGCCGGAGGCCACCTACCTGGCGTGGATCGACCTGCGCCCCCTCAACATTGACGACCGTGCACTGCAGCAGGCGCTGATCGCCGGGCAGAAGGTGGCGATTATGCCGGGATATACCTATGGACCCGAAGGCAATGGCTTTCTGCGTCTCAACGTCGGCTGTCCACGCGAGAAGCTGGAGCGCGGTGTCGCAGGGCTGATAGCCGCCCTGCGCAGCCTCAGTTGACGCGCGGCACTGACTACAGATCGTCACGCCGGCGGAACGCCAGGTAGCCGGCGCCGAGGGTAAAGATGCCGAAAATCACCACCAGCAGGATAAACCCGTGGTGATTGCTCGCCAGCGGGATCCCGCCGACGTTCATGCCGAAGAAACCGGCCACAATGTTAATCGGTAGCGCGAGGACCGTGATCACCGTCAGGGTGTAGAGGGTGCGGTTGCTCTGCTCCAGCTGGCGGGCGCCGATCTCCTCCTGCAGCAGGCTGATGCGCTCGATCAGGCCGGACAGGTCATTCAGCACCACGCTAAACTCTTCGGTGAACTGACGAAATGCCTGCACCACCGCGCGATCCATCCACGCTGGCGGCCGGTTAAGCAGCCGGAACATTGCCGCCGGTTCCGGCGCCAGCAGCCGTTGAAAACGCAGCAGCATCCGCCGCAGCCGCGCCAGATCGGCCCGATTACGCTGCACGTGATTGCTCAGGAGCCGCTCTTCAATCAGGTCGACGTGGCGGCTGGCCTGGCGCACCACCTGCTCCAGCACCTCCTCCTGCTCCTCCAGCAAAAAGGCCAGCAGTTCAGCGGAGGTATGCACCTTAAGCGTATGCAGACGCGGCAGCATCCATTCGATAAACCGTAATGGTTTGAAACGCGCTGTCACCACCAGCTTCGGGCTACAGTAGAGCCACAGCGTGGCGGTTTCCGCGCTGGTGTCTTGCGGACGAAACAGCACGTCGTTAAGCACGGCGAACAGATTCTCCCCTTGCCGTTCAATACGGGTGGTATGCGAACCGCTGCGGATCTCCTCAAAGAAAAAGTCCGCCACGGGAAAGTGACTGATTAGCCATTTTTCGGCGGTGGCGTGATTGAGATTAAGATGCAGCCAGATAAAGGCCTTATCGTCAGCCAGCGCCTGATAGCTGGCGCATACCTCACCAGAGGCAATAGGCTGTGGGGGGTGATCTTCATGAAACAGATAGCCATACACCAGGCCGGACACTTCCATATCAAAATCGGGCTTTAACATCTTCGCGGTGACGTCTTGACTCATGGCTCCCTCAGGACAGGCACTGGCACCGTTGATGCCCAGATAGCGCCATATTTCGCTATTTTTCGCGGACTGGCAAGGTTAATAATCCTGCCGCAAAACCGTCATCTGACGGACATATTTCGGGCAGCATGCCTGAGTCATACCCGGCGTGCTGACCAAGCGCATCGCGCGACGATCTGGCCTTCTCGCTGTGCTTTTATCGTCACTATTAAAATAATTTTGATATTCCTCAAAACTTTTTTAGGCGGGAAGCGGTATTAATTTGGCCGCTTAATCATTGCTTACCCTGGTTTATTGAGGAGGAGACCATGAAAACCTATGACCGTAATCGTAACGCTATTGCTACCGGCAGTATGGTCATGATCGCTGGTAACGGTACGACGGGCGTGATTAAAGCGATCCATGGCGAGGGGAAAACCGCCGAGCAGCTGCGTCGGGCGGACTGCGTGGAAATCGACGGCTGCGAGGGACGCTTCTGCCCGTTAGATCTGATCCGTCTCGGTTTCCATTAATCCATGCCGTCAGGGCACCATGAGCAGGCCACCCAGCGTGGCCTCTTCTTTTTCAGGCTGATCCAGGCGCTTAGCGAAAGCTCCACTGAATACTCATCACGAAGATCGCCGGTATAATAATCCCGCCCTCGACGCCGAAATAATCGGTAAAGTTGTATTGCAGACCATGATAAATATAGGGCGAAAAACCGACGCCGGTGATTTTTTTGGCGGTGCGGTAGGTGCCTGAGTCGCCGCAGTGGCTGAAAGCGTCAAAGAAAAATTCCCCGGTATAGGCATACACCCCTTTCAGCAGCCAGCCGGTGTCGTTTTTCAGCCAGTCGCGGCGCACGCCGAGGGTCAGACAGCGATCGTCGAAGCTATTTTTCATGGTGCCGACCAGCGCGCTGTATTTTGAATCCGCTGAAAACTTGCGCTCCACCGAGAAAAAGTTGTTGTTGAAATGCTCGTTATATTGTCCGTGGTTACCGGTCATGTGATAAACATAGGAACCAGTATTCATCGAATAAAGATTGAATTCCCCGGCCTGCGCCGACGGCATGGCAACCAACAATAGCCCGGATAACAAAATCCATAATTTATTTAACATTCAGTAATCTACGCCACACCTGTAAAAAAAGAACCCGGCATACTATCACCGCGAAGCTAAACCAAAGGGCAATCAGATACACCGACGCTTTTCGCGGCAGGCAAACATGATGCTATAAGCACTATAGCAGTCGCCCTCTCGCCTGGTGAGCGCCAGCGGCTATACTGCTGACACATTCATCTTATTGATTAAGGACTGCTGTGTTAGCCACTCTCCTCGTTGCGCTGGTCGCTATCATTCATCTCGCCATCCTGGTGCTGGAGATGTTTTTCTGGGAAGCGCCCGCCGGGCGCCGGGCCTTTAACCTCAGCGCCGATTTCGCCCGGGAAAGCCGGGTGCTGGCGGCCAACCAGGGGTTGTATAACGGTTTCCTGGCCGCCGGCCTGGCGTGGGGGCTGTGGCTGGGGGCATCGGGCGTGCAGGTGGTGATCTTTTTCCTCGCCTGCGTGCTGGCCGCCGGGATATTCGGCGCGCTGACCGCCAGCCGCAAAATTCTCTATATTCAGGCGCTGCCCGCGCTGCTGGCGCTGCTTGTGGTGCTGGCGCAGGCGTAGGGTCTTGATCCAAAACAGAGAAAGCAGGCGCTAAGGCGGATACTATGTGCCCCCTTCGGTCGGTCATCGACCGTTAATACCTTCTGAGTTCAGAGGCATTTTTATGACATGGCAATCCTTCAAACAGGCCTGGCTTATCCGGTTCTGGTCTCCCGTCCCGGCGGTCATCGCCGCGGGCATTCTCTCAACCTACTATTTTGGCATCACCGGCACCTTCTGGGCGGTGACCGGCGAATTTACCCGCTGGGGTGGCCAGCTGCTGCAGCTGCTGGGGGTCCACAGCGAACAGTGGGGCTATTATCAGCTGATCCATCTCGACGGGACGCCGCTGACCCGCATCGACGGCAGGATGATCATCGGCATGTTCGGCGGCTGCCTGGCCGCGGCATTGTGGGCCAATAACGTCAAACTGCGCTTGCCACGCAGCCGGATCCGCATAGTGCAGGCCGTGGCCGGGGGCATCATCGCCGGGTTCGGCGCGCGGCTGGCGATGGGCTGCAACCTGGCGGCGTTTTTCACCGGCATTCCGCAGTTCTCCCTGCACGCCTGGCTGTTTGCCATCGCCACCGCCATCGGCTCCTGGTTTGGCGCTCGCTTCACCCTGCTGCCTCTATTTCGCATCCCGGTAAAAATGCAAAAGGTATCCGCCGCTTCGCCGTTAACCCAAAAACCGCTGCAGGCACGCCGCCGTTTCCGCCTGGGCATGGCGGTCTTTTTCGCCATGATCGGCTGGGGCCTGCTCACCGCCGCAGACCACCCTGCGCTCGGCCTTGCGATGCTGTTCGGCATCGGCTTCGGTCTGCTTATCGAGCGAGCGCAGATCTGCTTTACCTCCGCCTTTCGCGATATGTGGATCACCGGCCGGACGGTGATGGCGAAGGCGATAATCTTCGGCATGGCGGCGAGCGCCATCGGCATCTTCAGCTATGTGCAACTGGGGATGGCGCCGAAAATCATGTGGGCCGGTCCCAATGCGGCGATCGGCGGGCTACTGTTCGGCTTTGGCATCGTGCTGGCCGGCGGCTGTGAGACCGGCTGGATGTACCGGGCGGTGGAAGGCCAGGTTCACTACTGGTGGGTGGGGCTGGGCAACGTCATTGGCTCCACGCTGCTCGCCTGGTGCTGGGACGATATCGCCGCCCCGCTCGCCACCCACTGGCAAAAGGTCAACCTGCTGAACGCTTTTGGTCCCTTCGGCGGACTGCTGGCGACCTATCTGCTGCTGCTGATCGCCCTGCTGCTGGTGATCGCCTGGGAGAGACATTTTTTCCGCCGCCAGTCGGCAGCGGTCCGGACCGTGAAGGAGAGTGCATGAAAAACATCATCCCTGATTATCGCCTGGACATGGTCGGCGAGCCCTGCCCCTATCCGGCGGTCGCCACCCTGGAGGCGATGCCCTCCCTGCAAAAAGGCGAGATCCTCGAAGTGATAAGCGACTGTCCGCAGTCGATCAATAACATTCCGCTCGATGCCAGGAACCATGGCTATACGGTGCTGGATATTCAGCAGGATGGCCCGACCATTCGCTATCTGATCCAGAAGTAATCCCATTTTCCCGCCGGCGACCTTCATCGCCGGCATGGATTTCCCCGTCTCGCCATGTCCTCACCATCAGATGGGCCGTGCAGGCAAACGATTGCAATAGATTGTAACACTTGAAACGGTGTTCCAGTTATCAAATAACCATTAATATAACGCGGCTATATTATTAAAATACGAATAAGTAACTTCGTGAATGGTTTCTGCCGCTACCGGCCAAAGCCGCACACAGCAATACAATAAGGATAGAAATGGAACTGCTGGCCAGGCTGGGTTATTTTTTTGAGCAAGTGCGTGCAGATGCCGATTTTGCCACCTTCGCCAATGAACTACGTCGGCACCAGGTCTCGTGTTACATCTACTTTGTCTCCACCGGCAATATGAATTTCGTGATGGCAAACGACAAGGTGATCACGATAAAAAGCGCCCGCAGCCTGCTGCGCGTGCGCAGCGCCCCCAACCAGCAGCTGACCTCGGCTGCGGTCATCCGCCATTTTGCCGGCGCCATCAACTTTGAACAATACTGTAAGGATCTCGCCAGCGCCGGGGTGTTTAAGTGGAGTGTCGACCTGGACGAGGAGACTCGCCACTACTGGTCGAAGGATAACAGGCTGCTGTATAAAGAGAGCCTGATTCCCCCCTGAGCGGGTCCCGGGGGGAAGTCTGGTTTGCGGGGCCAGCTCTTAATCGCGGGTCTGCACCCAAAAGGCGTGGATCAGGCCTGGAATATAGCCCAGCAGGGTCAAAATAATGTTGAGAATAAACGCCCAGCCGAAACCTTTCCCCAGCAGAACCCCCAGCGGCGGCAGAATGATAGTAAAAACGATTCTCCAGAATCCCATAAGTTCTCCCTTCATCTAATGTCAACATTTTACTAAGCTATTCAATAGTTAAGCATAGACGCTTTTCACCGCTTCGCCAGCAGGCTGCGCCCTCATCTCCGGTAACAAAAATTATTTCCTGCCGTCACGGATAAAAAAGTCCGCCAAAACATCCACTTTTTTGCCTCATGCTGTGGGCCTGACAGAGAACCGCACAGATTGTCAGTTGACCTGGCTGCCAGTCAGGACTAAGCCTGGAGAAGTTTTATCACATCGAGTCGTTTTACCAACCGGAGAATATCCATGAGTAAACTTGGGATTAATGGTTTTGGTCGTATCGGACGTCTGGTGTTACGCCGTTTATTAGAAGTCGACAGCAGCCTCGAGGTGGTGGCCATCAACGACCTCACCTCGCCAAAAGTGCTGGCCTACCTGTTAAAGCATGATTCAAACTACGGCCCCTTCCCGTGGAGCGTCGACTTCACGGAAGATGCGCTGATCGTCAACGGCAAGACCATCACCGTGTATGCCGAAAAAGAGGCGCAGCATATTCCGTGGCAGGCGGCGGGCGCGGAAGTGATTGTGGAGTGTACCGGGTTCTACACCTCGGCAGAGAAATCGCAGGCCCATCTTCAGGCCGGCGCACGCAAGGTACTGATTTCGGCCCCCGCCGGCGAGATGAAAACCATCGTCTATAACGTCAACGATGACACCCTGACGGCGGATGACACCATCATCTCCGTCGCCTCCTGCACCACCAACTGCCTGGCGCCAATGGCCAAAGTGCTGCAGGACGCCTTCGGCATCACCGTAGGCACCATGACCACCATCCACGCCTATACCGGCACCCAGTCGCTGGTGGACGGGCCGCGCGGTAAAGATCTGCGCGCCTCCAGGGCGGCGGCGGAAAACGTCATCCCGCACACCACCGGCGCGGCCAAAGCTATCGGCCTGGTGATCCCCGCCCTGAGCGGCAAGCTGAAAGGCCATGCCCAGCGCGTACCGACCAAAACCGGCTCAGTGACAGAGCTGGTGTCGGTGCTGGAGAAAAAGGTAACTGCGGATGAGGTCAATCAAGCGATGAAGCAGGCTGCCGATGGCAATGAATCCTTTGGCTATACCGAAGAAGAGATTGTCTCTTCCGATATCATCGGCAGCCATTTCGGTTCAATCTACGATGCCACCCAGCTGGAGATTGTGGAGGCCGGCGGCGTACAGCTGGTGAAAACCGTCGCCTGGTACGACAACGAATACGGTTTTGTCACTCAGCTGATCCGCGTGCTGGAGAAATTTGCCCGCTAAGTGAACGGCGGACAGCCTGCGCTGCCCGCCGATTCTGCATTGAGCGTCTCAGGCCTGCAGATAGACCACCTGGGTCTGCAGGTACTCATTCAGGCCATGGCGGCCATCTGCGCCGCCGATCCCTGATTTACGCCAGCCGGCGTGGAATCCCTGCATCGCCTCAAAGTTCTCGCGGTTGATATAGGTTTCGCCGAACTTCAGCCCCTTAATCGCCTTCATCGCCACGTTGAGATCGCGGGTGTAGATTGAGGAGGTGAGGCCATAATCGCTGTCATTGGCCATCGCCAGCGCTTCATCGAGAGTTGAAAACGCCACCACCGGCAGCACCGGACCGAAGGTTTCCTCATGGATAATATCCATCTCCTGACGCACATCCAGCAGCAGGGTCGGCGGATAAAAATAGCCTTTCCCCTCCAGCGGCTGACCGCCCAGCGCTACCCGCGCCCCCTGCGCCACCGCCTTCGCCACTTTGCGCGCCACCTGATCCCGCGCGGCAGCGTTGATCAGCGGCCCCATCGCGATGTCATCCCGCGCCGCCGGGTCGCCAAACTGCACGGCCTTCATCGCCTCGCCGAGGCGGTTGACGAAGCGGTCGTAAATCCCCTGCTGAACATAGACCCGCTCGACGCAATTGCACACCTGCCCGGTGTTGATCACCCGCGAGTCCACCACCGCCTTCACCGCCAGCTCCACATCCGCATCGTCCATGACGATGGCCGGCGCTTTGCCGCCAAGCTCAAGGCACACTTTGGTGATATTTTTCGCCGCGGCGGCCATGATTTTCTCCCCCGCCGCCACGCTGCCGGTCATGCTGACCATCGCCACCTTCGGATTGCCGGCCAGCTCCTGGCCGACGGTTTCCCCACGGCCGAGCACCAGGTTAAAGACCCCTTTCGGCAGCCCAACCTGGTGGACGATCTCGGCGAAAGCAATAGCGTTATTGGGCGTGAATTCGCTGGGCTTAATGACGATGGTATTTCCGGTGATCAGTGCCGGCGCCAGCTTGCGGGCGATAAGAAAAAACGGGAAGTTCCACGGCAGGATCCCGGTGGTCACCCCCAGCGCGCGTTTGAAGACAAGGATATTTTCCCCGGGACGGTCGCTCTGCACGATCTCCCCTTCATAACGCCGCGCCCATTCGGCCATGTAGTCGAGATAGTCGGCGGTGAACGCCACCTCCACCGCCGCCAGCTGCTGGATCTTGCCGCCTTCAGCGACGATCAGCCCGGCGATGTCATCGGCACGCTGACGGATGCCGGCGGCAATTTTGCGCAGCCAGCCCGCGCGCTCAATGGCCGGCAGCGCCTCCCAGGCCGGCTGGGCGCGCTCCGCCGCGTCAATCGCCAGCCGCGCCTCTTCCGCGGTCCCGTCCGGGATCCGCGACAGCAGCGCTTCGGTCGCCGGGTTAAGCACGTCGATCCAGCCGTCGCCGCGACCGGAAACGAACTGGCCATCAATATACATCTGGTGTTGAACGGGTGCTGTCATGGCTGCTCCTGTGGTGCATTTGTATTTAACAAGTGATTTTTTTGTTAAATATCGGGCGGATAAGCCGTGGCTTCGCAGCACGTTGGCGCAGTTTTGTGAGCTGATTCATAAAACCGGGCCAAAAATACCCGGTTGAGGTTACATTTCAATAACACAAATTGCCCGTTTGCGATAAATCTGCCGCAAACGGGCATTTATCAGCCGAGGATGCGGGCCTGCAGCGCCCCGGCGAGCCGGTCATCCTCCCGCAGCTGTCGCCAGGCGTCGAGGATCTCCGGCGGGAAAGTCACGTGGCTGATAAAGTCTTTCCCCCGTGGACCGTACCCTTCAGGGGAATCCTGCAGACGCGGCAGTTCGCCGAGCAGCAGCGCCAGGTAGCGGGTCACCGGCCACAGCCCCGCCCCGCCGCCCACGAACCCCAGCTGGCCGTCGGTCTGTTGCAGCACCGGCGTGCAGCCGGGAAAGCTCAGCCACTGCGGCGGCGTCGTCGCCCCCTGCCAGACGCGGGCGAAGGTGGCCATCGTCCGCCGCTGCATGGTGGGGTCCTGAATGACGATCCCGCGACGATGGGGGATCCCCCGACTCTCCAGCATTGTGCGAGTAAAGCGCGCGTTTTCGCCGCAGTTGGTCGACCGATCCTCCACCACCAGCCGCGGGCGAGGAATGTGCCAGAAGTCATGCGCAATATCAGCCAGAATATGCGCTTCCGGACGCCCCTCCACCGCGAGCGAACGGTAGCGCGGATCTTCGCGCACCGCCTCATACAGAAAACCGGTAGAGTGGCCTACGCCGCCGCTGATCAGCAGCGGAACCTCCTGCTCCACCGCCAGTCGGCAGGCGGCGTCGATGGTAGGGATCACGGCGTTGCCAGCCAGCACCACCACATCCACCGCCGGCGGCGCGGTCAGCGTCGCCAGATCGTTTTGCGCCAGCCAGCCGCCGGTCAGGTTTGCCGCCGCCAGCGTCGTCGCCGACAGCGGGGGAAAGTGTTCTGCCATTCTGATCTCCTTAATCACCTCTCAGCCGCGCAGAGAGAATAGTCTGGCCATCATAAACGCCGCCTGCCGGGGCGCAAAGCGACGCTGATTTGTAACTATTTTGAAATAACAAGAAACATCTAAAAACACGCAGGTTGCACCTGAATAACTGACCATGAAAATAACAAAAAACAGCAAAAACAGGTGGAAAATAAAAATTTACCTCGCGGTTACACCAGATAAAAGCGCGTTTTCTTGCCCGCATTGCCGAGGGATAACTTGCCAATTGTAACCATCAACTCTAAGTTGCTTAACAATTACACAACCTTTTTCACATCAGGTTGCACCCTGCACGCACAGAGTGACACCTGACCTTTTACCGTGGCGGGAGAACGTTTCGTAATGAGCAATCCAGCAAGCAACACTGCATCCATTCTGCAGAAAAACAAGAAGGTACTGATCGCGAGCCTGACCGGCAGCGCCATCGAATGGTTCGATTATTTTCTCTATGGCACCGCCGCCGCGCTGGTGTTTAACAAAATCTTCTTTCCGATGGTCGACCCGGTCATTGGTCTGATCCTCTCCTGGCTCTCCTTTTCGCTCACCTTTTTTATCCGCCCCATCGGCGGAGTCATTTTCGCCCATATCGGCGATCGCATCGGTCGCAAGAAGACGCTGGTGCTCACCCTGTCGCTGATGGGCAGCGCCACGGTGGCCATTGGCCTGCTGCCCACCTACGAGATGGTGGGCCTGTGGGCGCCGGCCCTGCTGATTACCCTGCGCATTATTCAGGGCATGGGTATCGGCGGCGAATGGGGCGGCGCGCTGCTGCTGGCCTACGAATACGCCCCGGAAAAGCGGAAAGGCTTTTTCGGCAGTATTCCCCAGGCCGGCGTAACCATCGGCATGCTGATGGCAACCTTCATCGTCTCGCTGATGACCCTGTTCGATGAGGCGCAGTTTCTCGCCTGGGGCTGGCGCATTCCGTTCCTGCTCAGCTCCGTCCTCGTTTTCCTCGGCCTGTGGATCCGCAAAGACATCGACGAAACGCCCGCCTTTAAGCAGGTGAAACAGTCTGGCCAGGTGGCGAAAGCTCCGCTGCGCGCGACGCTCAAACACCACTGGCGGGAAGTGCTGATCGCCGCGGGTCTGAAAGTGGTGGAGACCGCCCCCTTCTATATCTTCTCCACCTTTGTGGTCAGCTACGCCACCACCACCCTGAGCTATCAGAAGTCGCAGGCGCTGGAATCCGTCACCCTGGGCGCGCTGGTGGCCACCGTGATGATCCCGCTGATGGGGCTGCTGTCCGACAAGGTGGGTCGGCAAAAAATGTACACCCTGAGCGTGGTGCTGCTGGGGCTGTTTATCGTCCCGTGGTTTCTGCTGCTCGACACCGGCACCAGCTGGGGCATTATGCTGGCGACGATCGTTGCCTTCGGCATCCTGTGGGCGCCGGTGACCGCGGTGCTGGGCACCCTGTGCTCAGAGATTTTCAGCGCCAATGTGCGCTATACCGGAATCACCCTCGGCTACCAGCTGGGCGCCGCGCTGGCCGGGGGCACCGCGCCGCTTATCGCCACCGGTCTGCTGGCGAAATACGATGGTGACTGGCGACCGGTGGCCGTCTACCTGGGCGTGACGGTGGCGATTTCGCTGCTGGCGATATTCTGCGCCAGCCGGATGAAATCCGTCCCTGGCGCGGCGCGCTCCCGGGCGGAAAGCGCCTGACCGCAGCCGGTCCGGGCTACCTCGGCGCCGACCATCCTGCCCGGGCGCTGCGCTTGCGCGGGCCTACAGGGGGATCACGCCGCGGGGGAAACCGCTCATCCCAGGCTCAGTAAGACAGTAGGCCCGGTAAGGCGCCAGCCGCCACCGGGCAGACGAACGGGAACAACGGCTAAGACGCCCTGGCCACACCCCTTAGCCGGCCGCCAGGGCCGGCGGGTGTCAGGCGCTCTGATTGTCCAGCTGAAGCTGCCCTTCGCGCCGCTGCTTCAGCTTCCAGAAGGCCCACAGCGCGATAAACCACAGCGGAGAAGCCAGCAGCGCCAGCAGCGTGTCCGGGTCAAAGATCATGATGAAGATGGCGAAGGCGAAGAACAGCAGGCTCACCCAGCTCATCACCACGCCAAAGGGCATCTTAAAGATCGACCCGGCGTGCAGGTCCGGACGCTGACGGCGATAAACCAGATAGGCCGCGAGGATCATCCCCCAGCTGAACACCACCATAATCGCCGCCAGGGTCGAGACGATGGTGAACAGGGTCATCACATTCGGCACCAGGAACAGCAGCAGCGTACCGATCAGCATGCAGAAGCAGGAGAACAGCAGGCTGCGCACCGGAATGCGGGTGCTGCGCGACAGAATGCGGAACTGCCAGTGCGCATGCTTCTCCACCGACAGGCCGTACAGCATGCGGGTGCTGGAGAAGACCCCGCTGTTGGCCGAGGACATCGCCGAGGTCAGCGCCACGAAGTTAATCACCGCCGCCGCCGCGGGCAGCCCGGCTTTGGCAAACAGCGTTACGAAGGGGCTGGTCTCCGCCGACACCCCCGGCCAGGAGGCGACAGCGATGATCACCACCATCGACAGCAGATAGAAGATGATAATCCGCAGCGGCAGCGCATTGATCGCCTTGGGCAAAATGCGCTGCGGATCGCGGGTCTCCGCCGTCATCGTCCCCAGCAGTTCGATACCGGTAAAGGAGAAGATCGCTATCTGGAAGCCGGCGAAAAAGCCGGTGATACCGTGAGGCATAAAGGCCGTCGGGTCGGTGAGATGGCTCAGGGAAGCCGTCACGCCGTCCGGAGAGGTCCAGCCGGTGGCAATCATCCAGCCGCCGGTGACGATCAGGGCGATAATGGTAATCACCTTGATCAGGGCGAACCAGAACTCCGCCTCGCCAAACATCTTCACCGACAGCAGGTTGAGCAGGAACAGGATAGCCAGCATGCTGAGGGCCGGCATCCACGCCGACAGCTCGGGGAACCAGTACTGCATATAGCTCCCGCACACCACCACGTCGGCGATACAGGTCACCACCCAGCTCAGCCAGTAGGTCCAGCCGAGATAAAAGCTGGCCTGCGGTCCGAGATACTCGCCGACAAAGTCGGCAAACGAGCGGTAATCATGGCGAGTGAGCAGCAGCTCCCCCATCGCCCGCATCACCATATAGGTAAAGAACCCGACCAGTACATAGATAACCAGGATCGAGGTGCCGGCGACGGCGATGTTGCGCCCCGCCCCCATAAACAGCCCGGTGCCGATGGCGCCGCCGAGGGCAATCATCTGGATATGGCGGGCGCCAAGCCCGCGCTTAAGCTGTGACGCGCCTTCACCTCCGGCGGCAGATGGCGCCTGATGTTGATGTTCAGTCATGGTGTTTCCTCAGGCTGTTTGCGGGAGGTGAAGCGCCGCGGCGCGGAGCAGCAACCCGGCGCGCTGGCCGGTAGCGACCCCGGCATTGGGAAAGAGGATATAGGGGGCCCGGGCCTGCACCACCCACCGTTTCTCTGCCTGGCGGGCGATCTCATACCCTGCCGGGAGCGCGGTGAAGTTCTCGACGTTGGCCGCCAGATTGAGCGTAAATTCCCCTTCGCGCTTGATGATGCTCTCCTCGACCAGGAAGTAATCCACCGGCGCTTTATCGCGCGCCGGCAGCGGCGCGTCAGAAATCCAGGCTCGAATCGTCGCGTCGGCGGCGGCGAACAGGCTAAGATCGTTGGCGCCGAACGGCATCACTTTTCCCAGCTCAAGGGTGGCGCTTTGCGCGGCGAACTTTTCGCAGGTGAAGTGGGTGAAGGTCCCGCCCGCTTCGGTATGGCGCACGATGGCGTCCATCCCGCTGGCCTGCAGCAGCTGATAGAAGCCGGGCGAAAAATCCTCCTCGTGGGCCGGGAGCAGCGCAAACTGGCGATACAGCGACCCGCGAATGGCGGTATGCATATCGAGATGACTACGGCTGACCGGCCCCGCCGCATCGGCGGCGCGATAGAAGGCCTGCACCGCTTGCTCGAGAGCAAAAGCCCGCCGCGACTCATTGCCCGGGGTGACCGCCAGATGGCGGCCGCCGAACAGGCGATTGAGGTCGTTGTGCAGATAGCGACGCGCGGCGCGGATCGCCGGCAGGTTACCAAAAACGATCAGCAGCGCCTGGGTGAGCGGCTGCCGCCCCTGGCTCAGATCGTGAGTCAGCTGCAGCAGCAGCTCGGTCGGCGCGGTCTCATTGCCATGGACGCCAGCGGAGAGGATCGTCGCCTGACGCCACGGCGTAGCCGGCAGCAGCTGCAGGATGCCCTCGCCCAGCCAGCGGGCCTCGATGTCCGCCGGAAAGGTCCACGCCTGCAGGCGGCAGTGCAGTAAATCGTTAACCAGATGCTCCATCTGCCGCTCCTTAACGCTGAAAATCATAGACAGCGCCCAGACGCAGGATCTGCGTCAGCTCATCCAGCGCCTGATAAACCTCGCGCAGCAGCTGCGGGTCTGCCAGATCGCGGGCGTGCAGCCGGTCACGGTAATGTTTTTCCACCCACGCCGTCAGCTGCTGGTAACGTTCGTCGTTCATCAGGCTGTGGGCGTTGACCGCCTTACGTTCAGACTCGTTGAGCACCACCCGCAGCCGCAGGCAGGCCGGGCCGCCGCCGTTACGCATGCTTTCCCGCAGGTCAAAAACCGCCACTTCATCGATCGGCGACGCGCTGTCGGCCGCGAGATCGCTCAGGTAACGCCAGACGTTTTCCCGCTGGCGGCACTCCTCTGGCACCACAATCAGCATCTTGCCGTCGGGTTTGCTCAGCAGCTGGCTGTTGAACAGATAGGAGGCCACCGCGTCATCGAGCGACACCCGCTCGTCCGGCACTTCCACGCTGGTAAACGGAATATCGAGACTGTCGCTTTTTGCCCGCAGCGTCGCCAATACTGTCGACTGATCGACAAACGCCTGCTGATGGTGGAACAGCACATGGCGATTGCTGACCGCGATAACGTCGTTATGAAACACGCCGCGATCGATAGCCTGCGGCGCCTGCTGGGCAAACACCGTGTAGCGCGGATCCAGCTGATGCAGGCGAGCCACTGCTTCGCTGGCCTCCAGGGTCTGCCGCGCCGGATACTTCATCGGGGCGATCCCGCCGCTGGCGCGTCGACCGTAGACAAACAGCTGCACCCCCTGCCGGTCATACTCCCGACAGAAGCGGTTATGGTTGGCCGCACCTTCGTCGCCGAGGTCGCCATGCTGCGGCAGCGCCGCGTGGTGGGCGAAGTAGCGCGGATCGGCGAAGGTGGCGCGCAGGATCGCCGAGGTGGTGGGCGCCTCCTGCATGCGGTGCAGCTTATTGTTCAGGTTGGCGACGGTGAAATGAACTTTGCCATCGGCGCTATCCGCCGACGGCGAAACGGTCGCCGCGTTAGCAGTCCACATCGACGAGGCGGAGCTGAAGGCGGAGAGCAGCTGCGGCGCCGCCTGGGCCGCCTGGCGGATGACCTGCTCATCGCTGCCCTCGAATCCCAGGTCGCGCAGCAGACGCAGGTTCGGCCGCGGCTGCGGCGGCAGAATCCCCTGCACGAATCCGCGATCGGCAAGGGCTTTCATTTTATACAGCCCCTGCAGCGCCGCCTTTTTAGGGTTAGAGAGACCATCGCGGTTATTTTGCGAGGCTTCATTGCCGACGGAGAGTCCGGCATAGTGGTGCGTCGGGCCGACCAGGCCATCAAAGTTAGCTTCAAAACCAGACATATGTCCTCACAGGATCCGTTATCAGAATGGCAGGCCCGGCGATACGTTCGCCGGAAGCGTCAGCGTGTCGCTGACCAGAGAGGCCATCGGCCAGGCACAGTAATCGGCGGCGTACCACGCTGCCGCGCGGTGGTTACCGGAGGCGCCCACCCCGCCAAACGGCGCTTTACTGGAAGCGCCGGTCAGCGGCTTGTTCCAGTTGACGATCCCGGCGCGCGCCTCGTCCGCCAGCTGGTCAAACTGTGCCGCATCGCTGGAGATCAGCCCCACGGCCAGGCCATAGCGGGTCTGGTTGGCGTGGCGAATCGCCTCCGGGAAGTCGTCGTAACGGATAACCGTCAGCAGCGGGCCAAAGTACTCTTCATCCGGCACCTCGATACCGGTGACGTCGACGATCCCCGGGGTCAGCACCGTGGAGTGCGGGTCGGGCTGGCGCAGGCGCAGCAGCACCTTGCCGCCAAGTCCCTCCAGTTTCTGCTGCGCCGCCAGCATGTTCTGCGCCGCCTCAAGGGAAATCACTCCACCCATAAACGGCGCCGGCTGGTCATCCCATTTCCCGGCGCGGATCTGCGCGCTGGCCTCCACCAGCCGCCGCAGCAGCGCATCCCCCTGCTCGCCGCGCTGAACAATCAGCCGGCGCGCGCAGGTGCAGCGCTGTCCGGCGGAGATAAACGCCGACTGGATAATCACATGCAGCGCCGCATCGACATCGGCCACATCAGCCACGATCAGCGCGTTGTTGCCGCCCATTTCGAGGGCCAGCATCTTCTCCGGCTGGCCGCCGAAGTAGCGATGGAAGTGGAAACCCGCCGCTGCGCTGCCGGTGAACAGCACGCCGTCGATATCGCGGTTTTCCAGCAGCGCCTGGCCGGTGGCTTTCCCGCCCTGCAGCAGGTTAATCACCCCGTCGGGGACGCCCGCCTGCTGCCACAGCTGGACCGTCAGTTCCGCAGTGGCCGGCGTCAGCTCGCTGGGTTTAAATACGATAGTATTCCCGGCGATCAGCGCCGGAATGATATGCCCGTTGGGCAGGTGGCCCGGGAAGTTGTAAGGGCCGAAGACCGCCATCACGCCGTGCGGCTTGTGGCGCAGCAGCGCTTTACCGTCCGGCAGCGTCGACTCGTGAAAGCCCGTCCGCTGGTGATAGGCCTCGATGGAGATGGCGGCTTTGCCGATCATCGCCTGCACTTCGGTGCGGGTCTCCCACAGCGGCTTGCTGGTCTCCCGGGAAATCAGGGTCGCCAGCGCCTCTTTATGCGTCTCCAGCAGCGCGGCGAAACGCTGTACGACGTCAATACGCTCGGCCAGCGGGCGGTGCGACCAGGGATAAAACGCGGCGCGCGCCGCGGCGCAGGCCGCCTGGACGTCGTCGCCCCCCGCGCTGGCCGCCTGCCACAGCAGAGACTGATCCTCCGGGGCCAGTTTACTCATCGTTGCGCCGCTGCCCGGCTGCCACTGCCCGGCTATGAACTGTGCTTTTACCGCCATGATCTGTTTTCCTCTGGGTTCAGGGTTACCGTATAAACGCGGTCGGTTTCAGTGACCTGCAGCGCATCCAGCGCGGCGGCGTCCAGTGAGACCTGCTCTTCGTGGGCCACCAGCAGCGCCCGAAAATTGTCGAACTGACCGTTGGCGACGAGCGTCGGCACCGACAGCGTGCCCGCCAACTGCTGAGCCGGCAGGCACTGGCAGTCGCGCACGGCGCGGATCTGATCGGTCTCCGCCTCCAGCACCGGACCGGCATCGAAAATATCCACCGAGCCGCGCCAGCTGAACCCCTCTTTCTCGAGGATCGCCCGCGCGGGGGCGGTGTTGGGGTGCACCTGGCCGATAACCTGACGGGCATTCTCCGGCAGCAGCGAGATATAGATCGGGTACGCCGGCATCAGCTCGGCAATAAAGGTTTTCATGCCGGTGCCGGTCAGCCGGTCGGCATCGGCGAACGGGATCTCGAAGAAGTGATGGCCTAGCGCATCCCAGAACGGCGACTGCCCTTGCTCATCGCTGCAGCCGCGCAGTTCGGCAAACAGGTGCGGCGAAAACCACTCGCGGAAGGCGGCGATAAACAAAAACCGCGCTTTGGAGAGCAGCAGACCGTTGCGGTTGCGCTGATACTCGGGGTCGAGAAACAGCGTACACAGCTCGCTGTGGCCGGTGTGGTCATAGCTCAGATTGAGCAGCTCCTGGGGCTTGTAGACCCCCAGCGCTTTCGAGGCGCGGACCGTTTTCTGAATGCGAAAATTGTAAAACGGCTCGTCCAGGCCTACCGCCACCTCAATGGCGCTGACCCCCACCACCCGCGACAGCGTGGTGTCTTCCAGCACAAACAGAAAGCCTTGCTGGCCGCGCGGCAGCGCGCCGGCGAAAGTGTCAATGCTGCGGCGGATCCGGGCGGCCAGGCGCCCGGCATCATGGGGTAAGGAGGTCATGCCGACCCCCGCCCGCGCGGCAAGGCGGACGATGTCGTCAAGATCGTTTTCCCGTACGGGACGAAATAGCATCACAGGCCGTCCTCCCGGTTAGCGGGTTAAGCGGGCAACGGCGCGATCGAGGCGCACGAAGGCTTCCGCAATATCTGCCAGCGGGATATTGAGCGCCGGCGCGAAGCGCAGCACGTCCGGACCGGCAATCAGGGCGATCACACCCTCTTCCGCCGCCAGGTTGGTCAGGGTTTTGGCCTTCCCGCGCAGCGGTCCCGCCAGCTCGGCGCCGATCAGCAGACCGGCGCCGCGCACGGCGCTAAACGCATCGTAACGGGCAGAGAGGGCATTCAGCTGGTCGACGATCAGCGCATGGCGCTCGCCGACGCCCGCCAGCAGCGGCGCATCCAGATGGGCCAGCACGGCGTTGGCGACGGTCGCCGCCAGCGGGTTGCCGCCGAAGGTGGTGCCATGGGTGCCTGGCTGGAAGACCTGCGCCCAGGCCTCTTTCGCCAGCATCGCGCCGATCGGGAAGCCGCCCCCCAGCCCTTTGGCGCTGGTGAGGATGTCCGGGACGACGTTGTAATGCTGGTAGGCGTAGAGATGGCCGGTACGCCCGGCGCCGGTCTGTACCTCATCAAATATCAGGGTGGCATGGTGGCGATCGCAAAGGGCGCGCAGCGCCTGGAGGAACGCCGGGTCCGCCGGGATCACCCCGCCTTCGCCGATAATCGGCTCGACAATCACCGCGCAGGTGCGCGAGGAGATCGCCGCAGTCACCGCCTCGATATCGTTATAGGGCAGATGGGTAATGCCCTGCGGCAGCGGCGCATAATCGCTGGAATATTTCGGCTGGCCGCCGACGGAGACGGTGAACAGCGTGCGACCGTGGAAGGCGTGGTTGAAGGCGATGATTTCGCTTTTTTCACCGCCGAACTTATCGTGGGCATATTTCCGCGCCAGCTTAAGGGCCGCCTCGTTCGCTTCGGCGCCGGAGTTGCAGAAGAACACCTTGTCGGCAAAGGTGGACTGCACGAGGGTTTTCGCCAGCTGCAGCACCGGTTCGTTGGTATAGCCATTGCCGATATGCCACAGTTTCGCCAGTTGCCCCTGCAGGGCCTCTGCCAGCGCCGGGTGAGCATGGCCCAGGGCGTTCACTGCGATGCCGCCCGCCATATCAATATACTCTTTCCCCTGCTGGTCCCAGACGCGGGAGCCCGCCGCCCTCACCGGAATAAACGGCGCGGGGGCAAAACAGGGAACCAGGTAAGCGTCAAAATCTTCGCGAGTCATGCTGCCTGACATAATTTATCTCCGGAACGTAAGGCGACGGAAAACGCTCCCGTCGCGTTGGACAATCGACATTAACCCTGACCCTCGGCTTATTTTGGGCACGAGCGCGCCCGCTGCGATGGTAAAAATATTCACCACAGAAAAGTTAAGCCCTATTCTTTATGCGGGTAATTGTTAATTCATGGTTAATGCCATGTTGTTGTGTGGGCTAATGCTGGCCTGTGAACAATAAGATTGTCAATACGGGGAAACGCAATTTATTCACTTTTTGAGGATCATCAAGATAATGAAAAACATAGAAAAAATATTTTTCTATTCACTTAAGTGAATAAAAAGTGAATTAAAATGCACAGCTTGCGGGTGGTTCTTGTGCGTAGTTATTCACTTAAAAAATAAAAAATCTAACAAAAATTTAAAAATCGGAATTGCCGTCAAATACCGCTTTATAAAATTGGTGATACCATTCATTGCACAGAGTTTACTGCTGTAGCTATTCCACGGTTTTACACGACATAAATAACACTGAGAAACAGGACTCTTATGGAAAAGTTATCTTACGCATCTGAAAGTAGTACATCTCCATGGACCACCTACCTGCGCCAGATCGACCGTGTCGCGCCTTATCTCGGCGATCTTGCCTACTGGGTGGAAACCCTGCGCCATCCGAAGCGTGCGCTGATCGTCGACATCCCTGTGCAGATGGACGACGGCACCATTCGCCACTTCGAGGGCTATCGCGTTCAGCACAATCTTTCGCGTGGACCGGGTAAAGGTGGTGTTCGCTACCATCCGGATGTCGATCTTAACGAAGTCATGGCACTTTCTGCCTGGATGACCATTAAGTGCGCCGCGGTCAATATTCCTTACGGCGGAGCCAAAGGCGGCATCCGCGTCGACCCCTTCTCGCTGTCGGAAGGTGAACTGGAACGCCTGACTCGCCGCTACACCAGCGAAATCGGCATTATCATCGGGCCGCAGAAAGATATTCCGGCGCCGGACGTTGGCACCAACGGCAAAGTAATGGCGTGGATGATGGACACCTACTCCATGAACCATGGCACCACCATCACCGGCGTGGTCACCGGCAAACCGATCCACCTCGGCGGCTCCCTCGGTCGTGAAAAAGCCACCGGACGCGGCGTGTTCGTCACCGGCCGGGAAGTGGCCCGTCGCGCCGGAATCGAAATTGAAGGCGCTAAAGTGGCGCTGCAGGGCTTTGGTAACGTCGGTAGCGAAGCAGCGCGCCTGTTCGCCGGCGTCGGCGCCCGTATCGTGGTTATTCAGGATCACACCGCTACCCTGTACAACGAAGGCGGGATTGATATGGCCGCCCTCACCGCCTGGCAGGCGGAGAAAAAGCAGATCGCGGGTTTCCCGGGCGCCCAGGAGATTGATAAAGAGGCTTTCTGGACCACCCCAATGGACATCCTGATCCCGGCGGCGCTGGAAGGGCAAATCACCCGCGAGCGCGCTGAGAAGCTGACCTGCAAACTGGTGCTGGAAGGGGCCAACGGCCCAACCTATCCGGAAGCGGACGATGTGCTGGCCGAGCGCGGCGTGATCGTGGTGCCGGACGTTATCTGTAACGCCGGCGGGGTGACCGTCAGCTACTTTGAGTGGGTGCAGGACATGGCCAGCTTCTTCTGGAGCGAAGAGGAGATCAACGCCAAGATGGACCGCATCATGACCGACGCCATCATTCACGTCTGCGATAAAGCGGCCGAGAAAGAATGTACGCTGCGTACCGCCGCCTATATCGTGGCCTGCGAGCGCATCCTGATGGCGCGTAAAGACCGCGGCATCTACCCGGGCTGATCCCCGTCAGAAAGGGCACCAGGGGTGGCATTGCGCCGCCCCTTTTTTTTGCCGTCGCGCCGTCAGCCGACGGTGGACCACAGCACCGGCCATCCCCGATGCTGCGCCTCCGCCAGCAGACCCGGACAGGGATTCACCGCGCAGGGGTTGCCAACCACGGTGAGCAGCGGCAGATCCGAGATATGATCGCCAAAGGCGTAGCACGCCGCCAGCGGCTGGCCCTGTTCCTGCGCATAGCATTGAGCATGCGCCGCCTTGTGTTCGCCGATGGCGGTCCGCCAGAGCTCGCCGGTATAGCGGTCATCCACCACCACCGGCTCCGAGCACAGGGCATGTTCCACCCCCAGCGCCGCCATCGCCGGCCAGAGAATGTCGGTCATCGACCCGGAGACAAACACCACGTCATCCCCCCGCGCCTGATGCTGCCTGAGGCGCGCCACCACCTCGTGGTGAAAACCATATCCGCCTTCGCGATACAGATGCTCGGCGACCGCCCGCACCCGGGGGCGCGACTCGTGGCGAAACAGCGAGTAATAGTAGCGGTTGATCGCTTCCCGCGGTTGACCCGCTTCGCTAAGCGCCTGAAGCTGGCGGATAATCGCCGCGGCCGTCAAACCGCACTGCAGCGGATATTCCTCGGCATAGCGGTGCAGAAACAGGAACATACTTTTGCCGGTTATCAGCGTTTCATCCACATCAAAAAAGGCGATGCTCATCCCCGTCCCCCTGCTCAATACTGACCAGATAATGTTGATGGCACTGCGCCGCCTGCTCGCACTCTTTGCGAGTGATGTAGTTAAGGTCATAGACGCTGAAGCTAAAGCCAACTTCCGCTTTGCGGGTGCCGGTCTGGTCAAACCCCACCGAGCATTCGCAGGTGAAGCGGCCATGGGCTGAACTTTTGCGTGACACCACATTGAGGACGATGGTCACCGGCAGCGGAAAAACAAAGCAGGAAAAGGCCACCTGCAGCGAGCTCAGGGTAAAGTACTTCTCCGCCATTGCCACGCCGGCCTCCGCCAGCAGGAATTTTTCCGAGGTGGCGATGATGGTCTGCCGCGCCGCCTCGATCAGCACCATCCCCTGAATATGTTGCCCGGTCTGGTGGTCGCAGAGTAACTCCGAGGCATCCTGCAGGATCAGGCGCGCGCAATAGCTATCCTCATCGCGTTGTTCCGGCGAGGTGATGAGGATATTCGCTTTTTTACGTTTATGTACCAACCGCTGATGATCGCGGTTGTTTTGATAATAGAGATCCTGCAGATTGACGATCTGGCGGATTTTGTCCGGATAGTGCTGACGAATAATGCAGATGGTGCGGGAGATGTCGTCGAGCTGTACCCCCTGACCGATAATGATTTTATCGACGCCGGCCAGCTCGCCGCTCCAGACAAACCGCTCAAACTCATTAACCGTCAGCACATTCTCATGCCGCCGGGCAAAATCGGTAAATTTCTCACCCACCACAATTAATTTTTCCATGGCGCTTGTCTCCTCAGATCGTTTTCACCAGTAACGCAATCCCCATCCCGCCGCCGATGCACAGCGACGCCAGGCCGGTCGGTTGATTCTCCCGGCGCAGCGCGTGCACCAGACTGACCACGATCCGCGTCCCGGAACTGCCCAGCGGGTGACCGAGGGCGATCGCGCCGCCGTGGACGTTCAGGCGGGAAGCAATCTCCTCCTCCGTCATCTGATGCTCTCTGGCCAGTCCCCTGACCACCCCCAATACCTGCGCGGCAAAGGCTTCGTTAATCTCCAGCCGGGCCATATCGCTGAGCTGAAAACCACCGCGGCGCAGGGCGCACGCTATCGCCGGCAGTGGGCCGAGCCCCATCAAGGACGGATCGACGCCGCCTTCGCCAAAGGAGACGATCTCCGCCAGCGGCTGCAGGCCATAGCGGGCAACGGCGCGCGCCGAAGCGAGGATCACCGACGCGGCGCCATCGTTCAGCCCGGAGGCGTTGCCCGCCGTGACGCTGCCGTCAGCGCGAAAAGCAGGTTTCAGCGCCGCCAGCTGCCCGGCGCTAAGATCATGGCGGATCGGCTCATCCTCGCGGACCGTGCTGACGCCCCGCTTCGCGCTGACCGTCACCGGCACAATCTCATCGGCAAAATAGCCGGCACGGCTGGCGACGGAGGCTTTTTGATGGCTCTCCAGCGCATACCGGTCCTGCGCCGCGCGCGAGATCTGCTCCTGCGCGGCGATGGCCTCCGCCGTTTCCCCCATCGGGATCTGCAGCAGCGGATCGGTTAACCCGTCGCGCTGGATCACATCCTCACTGCTGAATGCGCCGAATTTCATCCCGCCCCTTATCTCTCCCTGCAGCAAAAACGGCGCCTGACTCATATTTTCCATTCCGCCGGCGACCACCAGGTCGGCATAACCGCTCTGGATATGGATCGCCCCTTCGGTCATGCTTTTCATGCCGCTACCGCAGATCATATTCAGGGTGTAAGCCGGCGTTTGCACCGGGATCCCTGCCCGCAGCGCAACCTGACGCGCCGGTCCCATTCCCTGCCCGGCGGCGAGGACGCAGCCGCAGATCACCTCATCGATCCACGCCGGGTCAATGCCGGCCTGCTGCAGGTTGTGCCTGACGGTGAGCGCTGCCAGCTCCACCGCGGAGACCGTTTTCAGGGCACCAAGAAAGCGCCCCACCGGCGTACGGCAGGCCGCGACGATATAGACTTTGTTCATGATTATTCCATTACGTAGAGCGAGGAAAGATACTGCCGCGTCCCGGCTTCGCTGCCGGTAAAGCCCACATAGCCATCGGGATTAACCACCGCGTAGTCATCGGGACCGATCTGTAGCGCCTCAAGAAACGCCTTGTCCGCCGGTTCGAGGGAGCAGAACATAAACCAGCCGGCCTGCTTCAGGCGGGACAAAGGAGGACAGGCGGCGCGGGCGGAAAAGATCACCACCTTACCGCTGGCGAAGGCGTCATAGCTGTTGCGAAACCTCGCCTGCGGCGAGGCAAAAACGTACCAGGGAACATGGTGCCCTGCCAGGCCGTCCGTCTCCTGCGCCTGCGTCGCGGTGAAACCGGCGTACTGCAGCGGCAGCTGGTGACGATAGTAGTGACGGTTGCAAAACTCCGGAAAGTAGACCCCATCGATATGATTTCTCGGCACCAGACCGGCGATCAGGCCAGTATCATGGTCGGTGGAGCGCAGCACACCGCTCACCGCGGCGAAGCGCTGGGTGCGATAGGACGCCGGCAGTCGGTCAGTGGCCACGCCGTGCAGACAGAAAGCCAGCTTCCAGGCGAGGTTCACCGCATCCTGGACGCCGGTGTTCATCCCCTGCCCGCCAATGGGACTGAACAGGTGGAAGGCATCTCCCGCCAGCATAATATGGTGCTGCAGATTGTCATCGGCGATGCGGTTATAGAAATTGGCGCTGGAGGACCAGGTGAGCCTCTGCGCCGGCGGCACCTGAGGGCAGTAGCGCGCCAGCGCGGCGTTAATCTCCTGCAGGTCCGGCACCGGACGCGGCGACGGCAAGCGCCCGGCTTTTTTAATCACAATCCTGACCTGATTGTCCGGCATGGGCAGGAAAATCAGAAAGCCTTGCTCATCAATATGGTAGGAGGTCCCCGGGAGCGCCGCCGCGGGGTCGAACTGCACATCCGCCATCACAAAATGCAGCGGATAGTCATGACCGCTAAAGCCGATCCCGGCCAGCTCCCGGACGGTGCTGGCCGCGCCGTCGGCGCCGATAATATAGTCATAAGCGGCGGAACAGGCCCGACGGGCATCGTCGAGCAGGGAGACGTGATAGCGCTCCCCCTCCCGGCGCCAGGAGACCAGTTGGTGCCCGCGTCTCACCTGCCGCCCGGCGGCGGCTAATGCCGTTTCGAGGATCTTCTCCGTCCGCGGCTGCGGGATACTGACATGGAAGGGATAGCAGGTGGCGAGTCGGCGGTTATCAATATGCAGAAATTTGCGGTTTTTATAGTAAGCGTAGACTGACTGCACCTGTTTTCCCTGGGCGATCAGTTCCCCGGCAAGGCCTAAGCCGTGGAAGGCTTTAATGGTCGCCGGACTGACGCTCAGCGCTTTGGACCAGGTGGTGCTGTGGGTATTTTTATCAATGATATCAAAATCAATTCCATACTTATTCAGATAGCAGCCAATGATTAACCCTACCGGGCCGGCGCCAACAATGAGTACTTTTTTCACGATCGAGCCTCTCTGTATGCCCCATGTGGGGCATACGCGTGTTGCCTGGGTGCAGGGTGATTAGGGATAGATATCATCGGCCAGACGACGATCGCCGGCGACATTGCAGATATGCCAGTAGGGGTATGGTTTCTCTTTCTCGCTCACGCTGTTGAGGATCGCCGTCTCCTCGTCGCTCAGCGTCCAGTTCAGCGCCGCCAGGTTATCTTCCAGTTGGGCCAGTTTGGTCGCGCCGATCACCAGCGAAGCGATGCCCGGACGGGTACGCAGCCAGTTGAGCGCCACCTGCGCGACGCTGGCGTTGCGCTGGCGGGCAATCTCCTGCATCACCTCCAGGGTCTGCCAGGCCTGCTCGCGGTTGGCGATCGGCGCGGATTCGAACGGCGTGGCGTTCGCCAGGCGACTACCTTCGGGAAACGCCTGATTGCGCGGGTATTTGCCGGTGAGAAAGCCCCCGGCCAGCGGGCTCCAGACGGTGATGCCGACGTTCTGATCGACGCTGAGCGGGATAATCTCATGCTCCAGTTCACGCGCGGCGATATTGTAATAGCCCTGATAGACGCAGAATTTCTCCAGCCCAAGGCGCTCCGAGATCCCCAGCGCCTTCGCCAGCTGCCAGGCCGCGTAGTTGGAGACCCCGATATAGCGAATTTTCCCGGCGCGGATCAGGGTATCCAGCGTGCGCAGGGTATCCTCCAGTGCGGTGCGCGGATCGAACCCGTGAAGGTGATAGATATCGATATAATCGGTCTTCAGCCGCTGCAGGCTGGCCTCGACGGCATTGATGATATGGTAGCGCGACGCCCCCAGCGCATTCGGGTTGGGGTCGGTTTGCCAGCGCCCTTTCGTGCCGATAATCACCTGCTGGCGTTTTCCCTTCAGCGCGTTGCCGAGCAGCTCTTCGCCCTGGCCGTTCTTATAACAGTCCGCGGTATCAAAAAAGTTAATCCCGGCGTCCAGCGCTTTGTACACCAGATCGTAGGCCGTCTGCTCAGGCACCACGCCGAATTCCGACCAGTTGCGCCCCGGCGCGCCGAGAAAGGCCCCTTTCTCACCAAACGTCATGGCGCCGAAACAGAGCTCCGAAACCGACAGCCCGGTGGAACCTAAATACCGATACTTCATGCTTGACTTCCTTTTAAAGGTGACAACGTCACACTAGCGATAACCAATCCGCTGGCGGTCAGGCAAGCACCGGCCAGAGGAATGTGAGATAGAGAGACGCCAGAGGCGAGCAGCAGCCCGCCAAACCAGGCGCCGCCGGCATTGCCGAGGTTAAAGGCGGCGATATTGCACGAGGAGACCATGCTTTTACCGCTCTCACTGCTGTCCAGCGCCTGCATCTGCAGCGGCGGAATGGTGGAGAACATCGCCGCCCCCAGCAAAAACACCGCCGCGCAGGCACCAGGCAGCGTCTGAATAGCCAACGGGAAAAGGCACAGGACGACGCTCAGCAAAGCGAGAGTCAGCAGCAGCGCCCGGCGGACGCCGCCGTCGGTCAGTCGGCCGCCAAGATGATTCCCGGCGACCATCCCAACGCCGAACAGCATCAGCACCGGCGGAATAAGGTCTTCGCTCATCCCGGTGACGGTTTTCAGCATCGGCGCGATGTAGGTGAAGGCGGCGAAGACGCCGGAGAACCCGAGGGCAGTGATCAGCAGGCTGCGCAGCACCGCGGGATGGCGGAGCACCTTTAGCTCATCACGGATCCGGCTCTGGGCCGACGGTTGCGCCTGACGGCCAGGCACCAGGGCAATGACTGCCAGGGCGGAGAGAACGCCGATCAGCGTGACCATATAGAAGGTATAGCGCCAGCCAAGGTACTGCCCCACCCAGGCGCCGAGCGGCACGCCCAGAATATTGGCCAGGGTGGCGCCGAGAAACACGGCGGAGACCGCCGAAGCTCGTTTATCTACCGGCGCCAGCTCCGCGGCATAGACTGAGCTTATTCCGAAAAACGAAGCGTGAGCGAAAGCGGTTATTACCCTGGCAATAATTAGCATGGTCATATTACCGGCGATCGCGCAGCCTAAATTTCCAATGGAAAATAAGATCATCAAAAATAACAGCGCCGGTTTTTTGCGATAACGGCTTAATAGCGGCGTAAGCAGCGGCGCGCCAATCACCACCCCACAGGCATAAGCGGTAATAGACCAGGCGGCAAGGGTAATGGATATATGAAAATCATGGGCCACATCGAGTAATAAACCCATAATCACAAATTCGGTGGTGCCAATACCAAATGAACCCACGGAAAGCGCATACACCGCCGCAGGCAATCCCGCCGGACGGGAAACAGCAATAGTCATAAGTTACCTTATCTCCCGCCAGAACGGCGGGAGGAACGTATTCAGGAGATTATTTATCGATTAAATTAAAGTCGCCCTGGTTATAGCGTAAGCCGGCGACGTTTTCGGCAGCGAAAATATGATCGATGGTGAGAATATCTTCAGGCGAGAGCATAATATCGGCCGCAGCGGCATTATCGCGCAGGTGATTGATTTTTCGTGCCCCGGGGATCGGCACGATATCTTCGCCTTTGCTCATCACCCAGGCGAGAGCCATCTGCGCCAGGGTGGCATCGTAGCGGCCGGCGACCTGCTGCAGATGGTCGAGCAACTGCTGGTTTTTGCGCATGGTTTCGGCCTGGAAGCGCGGCAGATTGCGACGAAAATCATCGGCAGCGAAGAGGCTGGGGTCGGTGATTTTGCCTGTCAGGAAGCCGCGCCCCAGCGGGCTGTAAGGGACAAAGCCCACCCCCAGCTCGCGGCAGGCCTTGAGGATGCCGCCCTCCGGCTCACGGGTCCACAGCGAGTATTCCGTCTGCACCGCGGTAATCGGATGCACCTTGCAGGCCCGGCGCAGCGTCTGGGCTGACACTTCCGACAGCCCGATGTGGCGAATTTTACCCTCTTTAACCAGGTCGGCCATGGTGCCCACCACCTCTTCCACCGGCACCGCGGGATCGACGCGGTGCTGATAGAGCAGATCGATGGTCTCGATATTCAGCCGCTTCAGCGACCCTTCCACCGCCTCGCGAATATGTTCCGGACGGCTGTCGACGCCGGCCATCCGCTCCAGCCCCTGGCCGGTCGGCAGAATACGAAAGCCAAATTTGGTGGCAATCTGCACCTTATCGCGAATGCCTTTAATCGCTTTCCCGACAAGGACTTCATTGTCAAAAGGCCCATACACTTCGGCGGAATCGAGGAAGGTCACGCCCATGTCCACTGCGGCATGGATGGTATTTATCGCCTGCGACTCCTCAGCGCCGCCATAGGCAAAACTCATTCCCATACACCCGAGACCCAATGCGGAAACCTGGAACTTCTCTTTTCCGAGATAACGTGTTTTCACCTTATTTTCCTTACGTGCTGAATGTTATTAAATATATACTTCCCTTTTACATTGATAACAATTAATCTATTCCGAACGCGGTGTTAGCTGGAAATTAACAATGAAAACGTTGCCTGATTTGCAACAAATTGAAATATTAATACTCATAGTGAAACATGGTAGTTTTCGACAAGCTGCCAGAGCATTAAATCTTTCACCGCCGGCCCTCACCAGCGCTATTAATCATCTGGAAGAAAAATTAGGCGTGCGCCTGCTCAATCGCTCGACGCGCAGTTTGTCTTTAACCGCCGTGGGTGAGGAATTTCTTAATAATATGACGCCGGTGGTGAATGATTATCGCCGGGTAGTCGACAGTCTGAATTATCACCGTCTGACCCCGGAAGGGGTGGTGAAAGTCAATTTACCGCGCATTGTTCTCGACCTTTTCTTTCAGCGCTATTTTATTGCTTTTAAAACCGCCTATCCAGACGTGACGCTGGAGCTGTTTACCACCGATCGGAAAGTGAATATTATCGAGTCCGGTTTTGACGCTGGCATTCGTTATTCCCGGGATGTGCCCAAAGATATGATTGCCATCCCCTTTGGCGAGAAACTGTCGCTGATCCCGGTAGCCAGCCCGGACTATCTCCGCCAGGCCGGAGCGCCCGACACCCCGCAGTCGCTGATCAATTTTCGCTGCATCAACCGATGTTTTCCCAGCGGCGAAAAGTACCGGTGGGAGTTTATCAGCCCCGACGGCGAGCCAGGCGAAGTCGCAGTCAAAGGCGATCTGGTCGTCGATTCCGATACGGCGATGATCCAGGCGGCGGAGAGCGGACTGGGGATCGCCTTTGTCTATCAGTCGCTGGTCTCCGCGCAACTGAACGCCGGCAGCCTGATCCGCTTATTGCCCAGCTACCGCTACCCGGCGGATCATTTCTGCGTCTACTATCCGAGTCGCAAACATATTCCCGCGCCCCTGCGCGCTTTTATCACCTGGGTGATGGCGCAGAATAAGAGCATCCTCCATGAGTAAATGGCCTGAGGGGGTATCCTCCTGTTCGCTACAATAAACGCACACACCGTTAACCCTTATTTATCCTTTCCCTTGAATTTCGTCGGTCGTCAGGCATAAACTCGTTAGAGCTCTAACGATTTTGGCAGACGACCTATGGACCATCGACAGCTAAACTTCTCCCATCTTTTATATCTGACTGCCCATCACTGGCGGCTGGCGGTTAATCGTCGGCTGAAAAACCTCGGCCTCAGCCAGGCCAGCTGGGTAGCGGTCGCCGCTATCGCCCGCCATCACCAGCCGCTGTCGCAAAGCGAACTGGCGCAGGAGCTGGGAGTGGAGAGCGCGACCATTGTGCCGCTGATCAACCGCCTGGTGACCCTCGGCCTGGTGGAGCGCGTCACCACCGACCGCGATAAACGCAAGCGGCTGCTGGTGGTCACCGACCAGGGGCAGGCCCTCTTCGAGCAGGTCAAAACGGTGGCGGACGATCTGCGTGAAGAGATCCTGACGGCGATTACTCCGCAGGAGCGGGAACAAACTCAGCGGGTGCTGGAAAAGCTGTTGCGCGAAGTGGAGAAGAAATAATGCCCCGTCGTCAGAGTAACCCTTACGCCCCCCATGACTGGGCGCCGCATGAAAAACCGGCCCTGCTCGGCTCGCCATCGACGCCGCTGCACAGCCCGGCGAAGCGCCTGGCCTACGGGGTGGTCGGGCTGCTGGTGTGCCTCACCGGCGCGCTGGGCAACGCGGTAGTCACCGCCAATCTGCAGCTGCTGCAGGGCACCTTCGCCGCCTGGTCGACGGAGATCGCCTGGCTGCCGGCGGTGTATGTCATGACCAACGTCTCCATCAACCTGCTGCTGGTGAAATTTCGTCAACAGTTCGGGCTGCGCGCCTTTACCGAAGGCTTTCTGGTGCTCTATGTGCTGGTCACCTTCTTCCACCTGTTCGTCAACGATCTCAGCTCGGCGATGATGGTCCGCGCCGCCCACGGCATGGTGGCCGCGGCGCTCAGCTCGCTGGGGATCTACTATCAGGTGCAGGCCTGGCCCGCACGCCACCGCCTTAAAGGGCTGACCATCGGTATCACTGGCTCGTCGCTGGCCATTCCGCTGGCGCGCCTCTTTTCCACCGAGCTGCTGCAGACCGACGAATGGCGCGGGCTCTACTTCTTTGAACTGGGGCTGGCGCTGGTGTCGCTGGCCTGCGTCATCGCGCTGAAGCTGCCGCCGAGCGATCGTAAAAAGGTGTTCGAGAAGAAGGATTTTATCACCTTCTTCCTGCTGGCCCCCGGCATGGCGCTGGTGTGCGCGGTGCTGTCGCTGGGGCGGCTCGAGTGGTGGTTCGAAGCGCCGTGGATCGGCTGGTCGCTGGCGGCGGCGGTGGTGCTGATCGTCGCTGCCATCGCCTTCGAGCATAACCGCAGCAATCCCCTGCTCAATACCAAATGGCTCTCCAGCGGCAGTATCCTGCGCCTCGGTCTGATTATGCTGCTGATCCGCATCGTGCTGGCGGAGCAGAATACCGGGGTGATCGGCTGGCTGCAGTACGTTGGCCTGCAAAACGAACAGATGACCAACCTTGCGTGGTCAATTTTCGCCGGCATTCTGTGCGGGATCATTGCCAGCTGCCTGACGCTTAACCCGCAGAAGCTCTACTGGCCGACCGCCACCGCCCTGGCCCTGATCATGGTGGCCTCGCTGCTCGACAGTCAGTCCAACGCCCTCACCCGCCCGGAACAACTGATGTTCAGCCAGTTTTTGCTTGGCTTCGGCAGCGCCTTTTTTCTGGCGCCGGCGATGCTCGCCGGTATTGGCGGGGTATTCGCCGATCCGCGCAACCTGGTCAGCTTCTCGGTGCTGTTCGGCATGAGCCAGAACATCGGCGGCCTGCTGGGATCGGCGATCCTCGGTACTTTCCAGACCTGGCGGGAGAAATTTCACTCCAGTCAGCTGGCGGATCAGATCACCACCCTCAACCCGCTGATCGTCGAGCGCCTGCAGCAGTACAGCCAGATGTACCAGAGCCAGATCGGCGACAGCACGCTGCTTAACGTCCAGGCCACGACGCTCCTGCAAAACGCCGCGACGCTGCAGGCCAATATTCTCGCCTGGAATGATACCTATCTGCTGACGGCGGCGATCTCCGCCGGGACGTTAGTGTGGGTTTTCTGGCGCTTAATTCGCTTACGACTGACCGCCCGTATCGCTTTAAAACGCGCCACTGGCAGCAAATAATTATCATCATTTCATCTCTGGAGTCGTTATGAGTCAGCAGGATGCGGCCAAACAACAGGCCAATACCCGAAACAACATTCGCGTGGTCTCCATTTTTACCGCCGCGGCGATAGGCCTCGTCGGCGTACTGGTGATCCTCTATGCCTGGCAGCTACCGCCGTTCACCCGGCATAGCCAGTTTACCGACAACGCCTACGTGCGCGGGCAGACCACCTTTATCAGCCCACAGGTCAACGGCTACATCACTGCCGTCAACGTCAAGGATTTCGCCATCGTTCAGCCGGGCGAGGTACTGTTCCAGATAGACGATCGCATCTATAAGCAGCGGGTGCACCAGGCCCAGGCCACCCTGGCGATGAAGGAGGCGGCGCTGCGCAACAACCTGCAGCAGCGCAAAAGCGCCGAGGCGACGATCGCCAAAAACGAAGCCGCGCTGCAAAACGCCCGCGCGCAGAATCTGAAAATCCAGGCCGATTTAAAAAGGGTGCAGGAACTGACCGCCGATGGCTCGCTGTCGATCCGCGAGCGTGATTCCGCCCGCGCCAGCGCCGCCCAGGGGGCAGCGGATATTGAACAGGCGAAAGCGGCGCTGGAGATGTCGCGCCAGGATCTCGAATCGACCATCGTCAATCGCGATTCGCTGGAGGCCGACGTGGCCAGCGCCAAAGCCGCCCTCGAACTGGCGCAGATTGACCTGCAGAATACGCAGATCATCGCCCCCACCGGCGGCCAGCTGGGGCAGATTTCGGTGCGTCTTGGCGCTTACGTCAGCGCCGGAACCCATCTGACTTCGCTGGTCCCGCCACAGCACTGGGTGATCGCCAACCTGAAAGAGACCCAGCTGGCCGATGTGCGTATCGGCCAGCCGGTTACCTTCACCGTTGACGCGCTCAACGGCGAGACCTTCCACGGCAAGGTGCAGAGTATCTCCCCGGCGACCGGGGTGGAGTTCAGCGCTATTTCGCCGGACAACGCTACCGGCAACTTCGTCAAGATCGCCCAGCGCATCCCGGTGCGCATCACGGTTAACGAGGGGCAGCGCAACAGCGAGCGCCTGCGCCCCGGCATGTCGGTGCAGGTGACCATTGATACCCGCGCGGAGAAGCAGCCATGATCCGCCCGGTCACCCTTGTCATCGTCCTGGCGCTGGTCGGCTGTCAGTCCGCCGATGTCCAGCGCGCGCAGCCGACCCTGACCATCCCTGCCGCCTGGCGGGCCGACGTTGGCCCTGCCAGCCCGGTGGAAGGCGTATGGTGGCGCAATTTTCATGACAGTGCGCTGAATCAGTATGTCGACCGGGCGCTGCGCTATAACAGCGATGTGCTGATCGCCCGCGAGCGGGTCAATGAGTATCAGGCGCGGGCGTATGCCGCCGACAGCAGCCTTTTTCCCTCGCTGGATGCCAGCCTGACCGGCACCCGCGCCCGCGCGCAGTCCGCCGCCACCGGCCTGCCGATCCACAGCACGCTGTACAAAGGCGGCCTGACCGCCAGCTATGATGTCGATATCTGGGGCGCGAACCGCAGCGCGGCCAGCGCCGCCGGGGCCAGCCTCGAGGCGCAGAAAGCCGCTGCCGCCGCGGCCAATTTGAGCGTCGCCGCCTCGGTGGCCGTGGGCTACGTGACGCTGCTGTCGCTGGATGAGCAGCTGCGGGTCACGCAGCAGACGCTCCAATCACGGGAAGACGCCTGGCGGCTGGCCAAACGTCAGTTTGAAACCGGGTATACCTCGCGCCTTGAGCTGATGCAGGCGGATTCGGAGCTGCGCTCAACGCGGGCGCAGATCCCGCCGCTGCAGCACCAGATTGCGCAGCAGGAAAACGCCCTCAGCGTGCTGCTGGGGGATAACCCCGGCGCGGTCAAACGTGGCGAATTCGCCGGGCTCACCCCGCTGCGTCTGCCCTCGCAGTTGCCGTCCACCCTACTCAACCGCCGCCCGGATATCGTACAGGCCCAGCGTCAGCTGGTAGCCGCCGATGCCACCCTGGCCTCGTCGCAGGCGCAGCTGCTGCCGTCTATCAACCTGACCGCCACCGGCAGCCTGCAGGACCGGACGCTGCCGGATCTGCTCGACGATCCGCTGCGACTGTGGAGCATTGGCGGTAGCATCCTGGCGCCGCTGCTTAACCGCCAGGCGTTAAACGCCCAGGTGGATGTCTCCATGGCCCAGCGCAACCAGGCGCTGTACAGCTATGAGAAAACGGTGCGCGGCGCGTTCAAAGAGGTCAATGACAGCCTTGACGCCATTAGCCGCTACGGCGAACAGTTGACCGAGCTGCAGGGACAGGTGGCGGTAGCGGAGGAAACATTGCGCATTGCGCAGAATCGCTACCGTAACGGCTACTCTTCGTATCTGGATGTGCTTGATGCCCAGCGAACGCTGTTCTCCACCCAGCTTAGCGTGGTCCAGGTGAAGAATAACCTGCTGCTGGCGCAGATCGATCTGTACCGGGCGCTGGGAGGCGGCTGGATGAACGCGTGAAAAGCCTGCTCGCGTCGGTCCGCCACCGTCCGGAGCGCGGAAGCCAGTATTCAGGCCGGGATAGCGTTGCGCCACCCGGCCACTACTACCACCAGGGAGTTAATCTATGCAACAACAGTGGTCTGCTGTCGATAATTACATGATTTCTTCGCTTATTCCTGATGATGACGTGCTGAGACAGGTTCTGGAAAACAACAAACGCGCCGGGCTACCTGAACATGATGTTGCGGCCAATCAGGGGCAATTTCTGGCGCTGTTGGTGCGCATGACCCAGGCGCGGCGGATCCTTGAAATTGGCACGCTCGGCGCCTATAGCGCCATCTGGATGGCGCGTGCGCTGCCCGCCGACGGAAAGCTGATTACCCTCGAGGCCGACCCGACGCATGCGGGGGTGGCGCGCCAGAATATCCGCCTCGCCGGGCTAAACGAGCGCATTGAGCTTATTGAAGGACCCGCGCTGAACACGCTGGAAAATTTCGAGGATGTGCAGCCATTCGACCTGATCTTTATTGATGCCGATAAACCTAATAATCCTCACTATCTGGAGTGGGCGCTGCACTATTCCCGCCCCGGGACGCTGATCGTGGGCGATAACGTGGTGCGCGATGGCGAGGTGATTAATGGGCAAAGCGATGACGCGCGTGTGCAGGGCGTGCGTCGGTTTATCGAGATGATCGGCGATAACCCGCGGCTCACCGCCACCGCGCTGCAGACGGTGGGCATTAAGGGATGGGATGGCTTTACGCTGGCGCTGGTGAATGGCTGAGATCCGGGCGGCCTGATGCCCTCACCCCGGCCCTCTCCCCCAGAGAGAGGGAGAAACCCCGCTCTCCTGCCCGGCAGCACCAGCCTGCATGAACCTATGCTGCCGGGCCCGCGGGGCTTTCTGCCGCGGAGGATCATCGAGGATAATAGGTATACTGGTAGTGCAGAGACTGATCTTTCATTGCCCCTGCAGCAGGCTGCTCGCCATACTCCGCAGTACAGTTCCCCTCGGGATCCCACCCTAAACAACGGGCCTGGCGTGGTCCATTATACGTTGAGGTCGTTTCCCGGGATATCCAGCGCCCTTTTTCATCCCAACGCAGCGTCGAGGTGGAGTCCGAGTCAGCCATGCGGCTAAGGCGCCCATCCGTATAGCGGTAATCGACAGCAAGCATGACCATCATACCGCCGTTGACCGTTTTACGGACCAGGCGGTGCCGGTCGTCATACTGATAGGTGGTCGTATGCAGGACTTTGGGCGGTTGCTGCGTCGCGGACACATTTTCGGCGCGCACAATCCGCCCGAGAGAATCGGTATAAAACTGTTCGCGCATCACCATCTTGCTGATATTTCCCGTCGCGCTCCGGGTCTGCCGGATATATTCCCGCATCCATCCTTTATCATTTCGCCAGCGAACATTATCTCTGACGATCGTTGAGCCATGTGCGGTGTTAAGGGTTTTTGCCCGCTCATAGCTTGCCAGCCGGCGGCATCGCGCGAAACGAAGGGCGCCATATTCGTTATTCTGGCTGCCGACGATTTGCACGCTCTGCACTTCGCCGTTCAGCGGCGGAAGGGAGGTCAAAATAAAAAAGTTCGCATCGTTGATCGCCCGCTGTGTTTCATCGCAGGAGGAAGCGTCAACGAAGGGTTTACACGCGGGCATCACAAGGATAGCCAGCGCCAGCATGAGGAATTTGTCCATATCAAGAAGGGTAAAAATAGACTCCGTGTTCTGGTTTTCCTGCGAAACAAGGCTAAAAATACGCGAAGACGGCCGATGACCCAAGCCGGCAGGTCGATTTTCAGATTCCGTTCATTTTTCATTCGGCGGGGAAGCATCAGGGCGGGGAGATAACCGGGTACGGCGTACGGCTTCGCGACCGCTCCCGGGTTTCCCCTGCCCGGCAAGCACTGCGCCGCCGGGCAGGGAAAAGGGTGGGATTACGGCGTCACCTGCTCCATCGCCTGCAGGACACGTTTGTCCGAGATGGGGTACGGGGTCCCCAGCTGCTGGGCGAAGAAGCTCACCCGCAGCTCCTCGATCATCCAGCGGATCTCCCGGACATCGTCGTCCTCACGGCGGTTCGGCGGTAGCTTATTCAGCCACTGCTGCCACGCCTGCTGCACGCTCTCAATTTTCAGCATCTGCGCGCGGTCGCGGTGCGGATCGATAGCCATCTTCTCCAGGCGCTTTTCAATCGCCTGTAGGTAGCGCAGCGTATCGCCAAGACGACGGAAGCCGTTGCCGGTGACAAAGCCGCGGTAAACCAGCCCCGCCATCTGCGCTTTGATGTCCGACAGCCCCAGCGCCATGGTCATATCCACCCGGCCTTTCAGCCGTTTGTTGATATTGAACACCGCAGTGAGGATCTGCTCGACCTGTTTGGCGATCTCCACCACCGTCTCGTTGAGCTCGGCGCGAACTTTATCGTGCAGCTGGTTGAAGCCCTCTTCCGTCCATACCGGACCGCCCGCCTCGTCGATAAGCTTATCAACGCCGCAGGAGATGCAGTCGTCAATCAGATCCAGCACTTTGCCGTACGGGTTGAAATAGAGCCCGAGCTTGGCTTTGTTCGGCAGTTTCTCGTGCAGATACTTAATCGGCGACGGAATGTTAAGCAGCAGCAGGCGACGCAGACCGCGCCACATGGCCTGCTGCTGTTCCTGTGGATTATCAAACAGCTTGATGGCCACGCTGTCGCGCTCGTCCACCAGCGCCGGCCAGGCTTTCACCTTATAGTTGCCGCGCTTCTGTTCATAGCTTTCCGCCAGGGTGCCAAAGCTCCAGATATGCAGCCCGCTCTGCTCGATGCCATCATCAGCAACCGCCGACAGCGTCTCCTGAACTTTGCCCTTCAGCGCCTCTTTCAGCGCCTGCAGCGAGCGCCCTTCCTGCAGCTTCTTGTTTTTATCATCCACCACCCGGAAAGTGATTTTCAGGTGATCGGGCACCTGATCCCACTGCCAGGCTTCGCGGTCGATGGTCACGCCGGTCATCTTACGCAGCTCGCGCTCCAGGGAATCGAGCAACGGCAGCTCAAGCGGCGTCGCCCGGCCAAGAAACGCTTCCGCATAGTTGGGAGCCGGGACAAAATTGCGCCGCACCGGCTTCGGCAGCGATTTTATCAGCGCGATAATCAGCTCGCGACGCAGGCCGGGGATCTGCCATTCAAACCCGGCCTCCTCCACCTGGTTCAGCAGCGGCAGCGGAATATGCACCGTCACGCCGTCGGCGTCGGCGCCCGGCTCAAACTGATAGCTAAGCCGCAGCTTAAGGTTGCCCTGATGCCAGAAGTTCGGATAGTCCAGCTTGCTAACCTGCTCCGCCCCTTCCTTAATCAGCATGCTCTTCTCAAAGTTGAGCAGATCCGGCGTCTCTTTGCTGGCCTGCTTCCACCAGCTGTCGAAGTGGCGGGCGGAGATGACGTCGTGGCTGATGCGCTGGTCGTAGAATTCGAACAGGGTCTCGTCGTCCACCAGAATGTCGCGGCGGCGCGACTTATGCTCCAGCTCTTCGATTTCCGCCCGCAGCTTCAGGTTCTCCCGGAAGAAGGCGTGGCGCGTTTGCCAGTCGCCCTCCACCAGCGCGTGGCGGATAAACAGCTCGCGGCACAGCGCCGGATCGATCTGGCTGTAGTTGACCTTACGCGCGCCCACGATCGGCAGGCCGTAGACGGTGACCTTTTCCGTCGCCATCACCGCGCCCTGCGCCCGCTCCCAGTGCGGCTCGCTGTATGAGCGTTTGATCAGGTGCTGCGCTACCGGCTCCACCCACTCCGGCTCAATGCGGGCGGCAATGCGGCCCCACAGCCGGCTGGTCTCCACCAGTTCCGCCACCATCGTCCACTTCGGCGGCTTTTTAAACAGACCGGACCCCGGGAAAATGGAAAAGCGGGCGTTGCGCGCCCCGGTAAACTCCTGTTTATCGGCATCCTTCATGCCGATGTGCGACAGCAGACCGGTCAGCAGCGCGGTATGGATCTCGCGATATTCCGCTGGCTCGCTGTTGATCGGCAGGCCAAGCTCCTTCACCACCTGGCGCAGCTGGGTATAGATATCCTGCCACTCGCGCACGCGCAGATAGTTCAGAAAATCGACCCGGCACTGACGGCGGAACTGATTCGACGACAGGGCTTTCTGCTGTTCGCCGAGATAGTTCCACAGGTTCACAAAGGCAAGGAAGTCAGACTCTTTATCGTGAAAGCGGCGGTGTTTTTCGTCAGAGGCCTGCTGTTTGTCCATCGGCCGCTCGCGCGGATCCTGAATCGACAGCGCGGAGGTGATGATCATCGCTTCTCGCACGCAGCCGTGCTTCTGCGCCTCCAGCACCATCCGCGCCAGACGCGGGTCTACCGGCAACTGGCTAAGCTGACGGCCCATCGGGGTCAGCTTGTAGGCGGTGGCCTGCTCATCGGTGGTGATGGCGCCCAGCTCTTCCAGCAGGCGCACGCCGTCCTGAATGTTGCGCTTATCCGGCGCTTCAACGAACGGGAAGGCGGCGATATCGCCTAAGCCCAGGGCGGTCATCTGCAGGATGACCGACGCCAGGTTGGTGCGCAGAATTTCCGGATCGGTAAATTCCGGGCGCGACAGGAAATCGTCTTCTGAATAAAGACGAATACAGATCCCTTCCGAGACGCGACCGCAGCGGCCTTTACGCTGGTTGGCGGAGGCCTGGGAAACTGGCTCGATCGGCAGGCGCTGCACCTTGGTGCGGTAGCTGTAGCGGCTGATACGCGCGGTACCGGGATCGATAACGTACTTAATGCCCGGTACGGTCAGCGAGGTTTCCGCCACGTTGGTCGCCAGCACGATGCGTCGTCCACTGTGCGGCTGGAAGACGCGGTTCTGCTCGCTGTTGGACAAGCGAGCGTACAGCGGCAGCACTTCGGTATGGCGCAGATCCAGCTTATTCAGCGCATCGGCGGTATCGCGAATCTCCCGCTCGCCGCTCATAAAGATCAGAATATCGCCGGGCCCTTCGCGCCCGAGCTCATCGACGGCATCAAAGATCGCCTGCAGCTGATCGCGCTCGGTATCGTCCGCCTCTTCCACTATCGGCCGATAGCGCACTTCCACCGGGTAAGTCCGCCCGGAGACTTCGATAATCGGCGCATTATTGAAATGCTTTGAGAAACGTTCCGGGTCGATGGTCGCCGAGGTGATGATAATTTTCAGGTCAGGACGGCGCGGCAGCAGCTCTTTCAGATAGCCGAGCAGGAAGTCAATGTTCAGGCTGCGCTCGTGCGCTTCATCGATAATGATGGTGTCGTACTGCATCAGCAGGCGATCCTGCTGGATCTCAGCCAGCAGAATACCGTCGGTCATCAGCTTGACCATGGTGTTGTCGCTGACGTGATCGCTAAAGCGGACCTTATAGCCGATACAGCCGCCCGGCTCCGTTTGCAGCTCCTCGGCGATACGGTTGGCGACGGTTCGCGCGGCCAGACGACGCGGCTGGGTATGGCCGATTAGCCCTTTCAGCCCGCGGCCCAGCTCCATGCAGATTTTTGGCAGCTGGGTGGTTTTACCCGAACCGGTCTCCCCGGCGACAATCACCACCTGGTGATCGCGTACCGCCTCGAGAATTTCTTGTTTTTTCTGGCTAACCGGCAGATTTTCCGGATAGGTGATGGCCGGACGCGCCGCTTCGCGCAGCAGGACTTTACCGGCTGCCTGGCTTATCTCCTGCGCCATCTCCTGAATGATGGCCTGTTGCGATTCAGGATTTTTAACCTTCTTCACGCCGTGCAGACGGCGGGCAAAGCGCGTTTTGTCGCGCAGCATCAGGCCGTCGAGCTGTTGATAAAGCTGGGGGAAGGTGATTTTTTGTTGTTCTGTCATAGCGTTATCGGGCAGAGCTCTGCCGGGAAAATCTCTTTTGAAGTATTGCCTTAGAGTACCACATCTGCGCCACTCATGCCTTGTTCAAAAAATCTGAACATAGGATTCGATATATTGCGCTATCTCTGTGGCGCGATTGTGAATACAGTGTCATCAAGCACCAGGGCACTGACCCGTCAATCACATTAAAAAAGGAAACACCCATGAGCAAAGTATTAGTTCTGAAATCCAGTATTCTGGCAGGGTACTCACAATCTGGTCAGCTTTCCGACTATTTTGTTGAACAATGGCAGGAAAAACACCCGGGCGACGAGATCACCGTGCGTGACCTGGCCGCTAATCCGATCCCGGTTCTGGATGGTGAACTGGTTGGCGCCCTGCGTCCGAGCGACGCGCCGCTGACTCCGCGTCAGCAGGAAGCGCTGGCCCTTTCCGACGAGCTGATCGCTGAACTGAAAGGCAACGATGTGATTGTTATCGCTGCGCCGATGTACAACTTCAACATCCCGACGCAGTTGAAAAACTATTTCGACCTGGTGGCTCGCGCCGGCGTGACCTTCCGCTACACCGAAAAAGGGCCGGAAGGTCTGGTGACCGGTAAACGCGCAGTCGTCGTGACCAGCCGCGGCGGTATCCATAAAGATACCCCGACCGACCTGGTCACCCCGTACCTGTCTACCTTCCTCGGCTTCATCGGCATCACCGACGTGAACTTCGTGTTCGCCGAAGGTATCGCTTACGGCCCGGAAGTCGCGGCCAAAGCGCAGTCTGACGCGAAAGCGGCCATCGACAGCGTGGTTGCAGCCTAATAGTTAACTCCTCTCGCTGCCGGCGGGAGGAGATTTTTGCTTTTTCTCGTAGCGCAAATACCCCACCACGCCTCCGCCGCCATCTTTTGGATGATTCACGCCGTCGTTGACTTCCACGCAAGGAAAATCGAAAGGTGAAACGCCGTCAATGCAGGCCACATTCACCCCATACTGCTGTGGGTTTGATCGCCGTTGATGAAAGGTGTAGATCCCGCATACCGAGCAGAAAAAGTGCACGGCTTCCCCTGTATTAAAGCGATACTCTGTGAGCTTATCCCTGCCGCGTACCACATCGATTCCTGAACGCGGCGAAGAGACCGCGACCGCCCCACGCATTCGACAATATGAACAGTTACAGCGCCGAACGGTGTTGAAGCCGTCGCTGAGCTCAACGGTAAAGGCCACCGTACCGCAGTGACAGTGAGCGGATAATTTCTCTGCCATTATATTTACTCCTCAAGTGGAGGATTTTGGCCGCAGGTTTTCATCAAACTCCAGCCGCTTACGCCCGTCTTCCACTTCCCGTAATGGCTCAACCTGGTGCAGCGTCTGCTTACAGCGTTCCACCAGCACCTGGTATTCACGGGTACCGTGCTTTTTCCACGCCAGCTCCTGTTCGCTCAGGACGCGAATCGCTTTTGCCGGGCTGCCGATAATCAGATGGTTGGCGGGCATCTCGGCGTTGGCTTTGACGAAGGCCGAGGCGCCGACAATGCTGTTTTCGCCGATAGTCGCCCCGTCGATAATCACCGCGCTCATGCCCACCAGCGCGTTGCGGCCAATTACGCAGCCGTGCAGAATAGCGCCGTGGCCGATATGGCCCTCCTCTTCCACCACCGTATCCTGGCCTGGGAAGCCGTGCATCACGCAGTTGTCCTGTATATTGGCCCCGTCTTTGACCACGATGCGGCCAAAATCGCCGCGCAGGCTGGCGTTGGGCCCAACATAGACCCCTTTGCCGAGGATCACGTCGCCAATCAACACCGCGGTCGGGTGGACGTAACTCTCCTCCGGCACCACCGGGGTCAGTCCATCAATCTGATAAATCGGCATGCAACCTCCTTATGCGCCCGGCAAACCGCCAAAGCGCTGATAATAGAGCGGGCCCGGCGCGGGAAGCTCGCCGACCGAGCTTTCACCTTTCTCGCTGACGAACGCCAGCGCGCCGGGACTCACCCGTTGGTAAATATTGATACACAGCTGGCGGGCGGTTTGCCCCGCCCAGTGCGCCGGCAGCAGCTCTTCCGGCAGCAGCGGATCTTTGAGCACCACCCGGCGATAGAAATGAATCAGCAGGAGCTGGATCTGAAAGCTGCGCTCCGGCGTTAACTCCGCGGGGTCGCAGTCACGGAGCAGCGGCAGTATCGGCCGGAATAGCGAGATGAACGATTCATACATCTCGTTTTGTTCGGTGAGATGCCAGCACTCCTCTACCCGGCTGCGCAGCGCCGCCCGGGAGAGCGCCAGCGGCGAGTGGGCTTCAAAACAGATGACGTTTTCGGCGACGCCTGCTTCGTGGAGCAGCGACTGGACATCCGCCAGCTTTTGCGACGGCGAGGCTAACAGGCTCGGGGCCAGCGCGCCAAATCCCTGCCACAGCAGCTGCTTTTTGACGTCGGCCAGCACATTTTTTTCCAGGCCTTCTGAGAGCAACAGCAGCCAGGTACCATCCCATTCCGGGGCTTTCGCCCGATAAATTTTATGTTCCGCACGACGGGTCAGGCGCAGCCCTTTGTCACTCAGACGATAGAAGCTGCGGCGGCCGATACGGACGACATCAAGCCACTCTTCTTTATTGAGGCGAAACAGCGCGGTGCGGACGAAGCGCTCGCCGAAGCCTAATCCTTCCAGCAGCGCCGCGACGCTGCCCAGCCACACTTCCCCACCGCGTTGTAATAAGGCGTCGCCATACAGCGAGGCGATCAATGACGTGCCGCTGATCGGCGTCGCCGTCACGGCTTGTTGAATAAAGGCGTCGAGTTTACTCATCTGATTCATGCTGTTGTTATATTTTTCCTTTATGAATCATAGCACAGGAATTTCCCCGGCTGAGGGCGTAAAGACCTCAGCCGGGCTAACCGCGTAGCCCCGGTCAGCGCAGCGCCACCGGGGAGAGGTTTAACCGCTGACCACCGCTTTACGCAGATCAAATACCCGACAGGCTTTGCCTTCAGAGCGCGGAATGCTGCCGCAGTTGACGATAGTGATATCGGTGGAGATCCCGACCATCGACTTGATGCGGTGGCGCAACTGGTGACAAATCTGGCAGCGCTGCTCGTGACTCAGCGCCAGCCCGCTCTCTTTCAGCTCCACGCGCACCGCCAGCGAATCAAGATGGCCGCGGCGATTGACCTCCAGCTGGTAGTGCGGCGCCAGATGTTCAAACTTAAGGATCTCCTCTTCCAGCTGCGACGGGAAGACGTTAACCCCGCGGATGATCAGCATATCGTCGCTGCGTCCGCTGATGCGGTCCATACGGCGCATGGTGCGGGCGGTGCCCGGCAGCAGGCGCGTCAGATCGCGGGTACGATAGCGGATCACCGGCAGCGCCTCTTTGGTCAACGTGGTGAACAGCAGTTCGCCGTGTTCGCCATCGGCCAGCGGCGTGCCGTCGTCCGGGTTAACGATTTCCGGGAAGAAGTGGTCTTCCCAGATGGTCGGGCCGTCAACAGTCTCCAGACACTCCATCGCCACCCCCGGACCCATCACCTCCGACAGACCGTATATGTCCAGAGCGGTGATTCCCAGCCGGCGCTCGATCTCCGCGCGCATCGCCAGGGTCCACGGCTCGGCGCCAAAGACGCCGACGCGTAATGAACAGCCGCGGGCATCGCCGCCCATCTGGCGCTCCAGCTCTTCAATCAGATTCAGACAGTAGGACGGCGTCACCATGATCATATCCGGCTTGAAATCACGGATCAGCTGCGCCTGTTTTTCGGTCTGTCCGCCGGACATCGGGATCACCGTCGCGCCTAAGCGTTCTGCGCCGTAGTGCGCGCCAAGGCCGCCGGTGAACAGGCCATAGCCGTAGGCGACGTGAATTTTATCTTTCGCCGTGCCGCCGGCGGCGCGCAGCGAACGGGCGACGATATTGGCCCAGTTATCAATATCGTTCTGCGTGTAGCCCACCACCGTCGGTTTGCCGGTGGTCCCGGAAGAGGCGTGAATGCGCACCACCTGCTCCATCGGCACCGCGAAGGTATCGAAGGGATAGTTGTCGCGCAGATCCTGTTTGGTGGTGCACGGGAATTTGGTCAGGTCGCTCAGTTCGCGAAAGTCGTCAGGGTGCACGCCGGCGGCGTCGAATTTGCGACGATACATCGGCACATTGTTATACGCATGATTCAGGGTCCACTTCAGCCGTTGGGTTTGCAGGGCCTGCAACTCATCACGCGAGGCGGTTTCAATCGGATCTAATTTTGTAGTAGTTATCATTGTAGGGTACTCGCAGGTAAATTAGCTCACACTCGCTCGAGGATCATGGCGATGCCCTGACCCACGCCAATACACATCGTACACAACGCATAGCGCCCGCCGCGGCGCTGCAGCTCAAGGCTGGCGCTCAGCGCCAGACGCGCGCCGCTCATGCCCAGCGGATGGCCTAACGCGATGGCGCCGCCGTTGGGATTCACATGCGCCGCATCGTCCGGCACGCCCAGCTGTCTGAGCACGCCCAGGGCCTGGGCGGCGAAAGCCTCATTCAGCTCAATCAGATCCATATCGTGGATATTGAGTCCCGACCGCTCCAGCACTTTACGCACCGCCGGTACCGGCCCCAGCCCCATCAGCCGCGGTTCGACCCCTGCCGTCGCCATCGCCACGATACGCGCGCGCGGCGTGAGCCCCTGGATAGCGGCCTGCTGTTCGCTGGCGACGATCAGCGCCGCGGCGCCATCGTTGACGCCGGAAGCATTGCCCGCGGTAATGACGCCGCCCTGGCGGAACGGCGCTTTCAGTTGCGCCAGCTGCTCAAGCGTGGTTTCCGGGCGCGGATGCTCGTCCTCGCGCACGTCGCTGACCGCCCCTTTCCGGCCGACAATCTGCACCGGCACGATCTCCTGCGCCAGAATGCCATCGCGCTGGGCCTGCGCCGTGCGCTGCTGGCTGCGCCAGGCGAAAGCATCCTGATCGGCGCGGCTAATATTTAACAATTCAGCTACATTCTCGGCCGTTTCCGGCATGCTGTCAGTTCCGAAGTGTTGCGCCATGAGCGGGTTCACAAAACGCCAGCCAATGGTGGTGTCAAACAGCTCCGCCTGACGCTGATACGGCGCGCTGGCCTTCCCCATCACAAACGGCGCGCGCGACATCGACTCCACGCCGCCGGCAATCAGCAGATCGGCATCGCCGGCTTTGATCGCTCTGGCGGCAAAGCCGATCGCATCCAGACCAGACCCACATAGACGGTTAATCGTGGTGCCCGGTACGGTATGCGGGAAACCGGCCAACAGCGTCGCCATATGCGCCACATTGCGGTTATCTTCGCCCGCCTGATTCGCGCAGCCGTAAATCACGTCATCGATCGCGGTCGGGTCAAGCCTCGGGTTGCGGCTCAGCAGCGCCCGCAGCGGGATCGCCGCCAGGTCGTCGGCGCGCACGCTGGCCAGCGCGCCGCCGTAGCGGCCAATCGGCGTGCGGATCCCGTCACAAATAAAGGCCTCGCGCATTAGACTTCTCCTGTGATTGTGCCGCCGATGCGGTGCGATTTGCCGCGAAACAGGGCCACAATTTTTTGCTGTTGATTAACAATTTCAATGTCGTAGACCCCGGTCAGCTTGCCCTGCTGTTTGACTCGGGCGGTGGCGACCAGCCGGTCCCCGGCAAACGCCGGGCGAAGGAAATCAATGCTGGCCGCCGAAGCCACCGCCGCCAGCCCCTGGCTGTTACAGGCGTAGGCGAAAGCGGTATCGGCAAGGGTAAATAGCTGACCGCCGTGACAGGTTTGATGGCCGTTAAGCATGTCCGGCGAGACGGTCATGGTCATCTGCGCAAAACCATCGTCCATTTCGATAAGTTCGATCCCCATCTTTCTGGCGCAGGTATCTTTTTCGTACATCACGCGCGCGTTGCGCCACGGATCATTGCTCATGGTGCTTCTCCATTAGCGCCTTCTGGCGCAACAGGGAACCGGGGCGATAGCGCTCCTCGCCATAATGGTGATGCAGGTTCTCCAGCAGGCGCAGCACGCGGCGCCAGCCGAGGCTTTCCCCCCACGCCAGCGGGCCCTGCGGGTAGTTGACGCCAAGACGCATGGCGGTATCGATATCCTGCGCGCTGGCCACCCCTTTCTGCAGTGCGTCCAGCGCTTCGTTAACCAGCATCGCCACCGTGCGCCACACCAGCAGGCCGGGATAATCGGCGATGCGCAGCACTTTCTTGCCCTGCTGCTGGAAATAGTGCACCGCTTTGTCCGTCGCCGCCGGCGCGTTGGTCGCCGCGGCGGCCAGCACCACCGTATCGCTGGCGCACAGGTCATACACCACCACCGGACGGCGATGCTTAACGCTCAGCGCCAGGGCGGTTTCGCCTTCGGTCTCCAGCAACAAAAGCTCGTCCAGTTCGGTGACACTGTCACTTACCGTCATCACGGATTGCGCGCCAGTGGCGACCGGCGGCAGCGTCACCTCCGGCTGCGTCTCCGCAGGCCAGCGATAGACGCCGTGACCGCTCTTTTTCCCCAATCGCCCGGCCAGCGCCAGCTCCTGCTGCAGGAGCGATGGCAGGTAACGCCGGTCCTGCCAGAAGGCGTTAAATACCGAGCAGGTCACGGCGAAGTTGACGTCCTGGCCAATCAGGTCCGTCAGCGCCAGGGGCCCCATCGGGAAGCCGCCGCCGTCACGCAAAGCGGCATCGATAACTTCCGGGGCGGCCACCTGCTCCTCCAGCGCCCGCCAGGCTTCAGCATAGAACGGACGCGCCACGCGGTTAACGATAAAGCCGGGCGTCGAGCGGCAGCGAACCGGCCGTTTCCCCCAGCCGCTCACGCACTGGCACAGCTGCTCCACCACTTCCGCAGACGTCGCCAGGCCGCTCACCACCTCGACCAGCTTCATCACCGGCGCAGGATTAAAAAAGTGCAGCCCGGCCACCCGCTCCGGGTTTTTGACCCCGGCGGCGATGGCGGTAATCGAAATCGACGAAGTGTTGCTGGTCAGCAATGTTGACGGCGAGCAGATCGCCGCCAGCTGCGCGAACAGCGCCGCTTTCACCTCCAGGCTTTCAGAGGCCGCTTCGATCACTAAATCTGCGTCGGCCAGCGCGGCTAAATCGTGGGCCGGATACAGCCGCGCCAGCAGCGCGTCGGCCTGCTCTGACGCCAGTTTGCCGCGCTCGACCCGAGAGGCAAGACGCCTGGCAATGCCATCGATCGCCCGGACGATGGCCTGATGATCGATGTCGTAAATCAGTACCGGGTGCCCGGCGGCAGCAGCCACTTCGGCGATGCCGGCCCCCATGGTGCCGCTGCCGATCACCGCCACGTTGGCTAAGGATGTCGTCATCATCTATTTCCCGCTGAACTGTGGTGGCCGTTTGGCCAGAAACGCGCTGACCCCTTCGCGGTAATCATCGCTGCGCCCGGCGAGGCGCTGATAATCGCGCTCCAGATCCAGCTGCGCGTCGAGACTGTTGGTTTCCGCCGCCAGCAGCGCCTTTTTAATCAGCCCAAGACCAAACGTCGGCTGGGCCGCCAGATGGCGCGCCAGCTGCAGACTGGTATCCGCCAGTTCGGCATCGTCCACCAGTTGCCAGATCATTCCCCACTGCGCGGCCTGTTCCGCGCTGAGGCTGTCGCCCAGCAGCGCCAGCCCCATCGCGCGCGCGCGGCCAGCCACCCGCGGCAGGAACCAGCTGCCGCCGCAGTCCGGCACCAGCCCGAGCTTGCTGAACGCCATCACAAACTTGGCCGAACGCGCGGCCAGCACGATATCGCAGCCCAGCGCCAGGGTGGCGCCTGCGCCAGCGGCTACGCCGTTGACCGCGCAGATAACCGGTTTCGGCAGCGCCGCCAGACGGCGCACTAACGGGTTGTAAAAGCGTTCCACCGACAGGCCGAGATCCGGCGGCGGACCACTGGGGTCGACGTTGCGGTCATTCAGATCCTGGCCGGCGCAAAAGCCGCGGCCGGCGCCGGTGATCAGCAGGCAACGTACGCCGTCGTCGCGCTCGGCCTGCTTCAGACATTCCGCCAGCTGCTGATGCATCCGATCGTTAAAACTGTTGAGGCGGTCCGGGCGATTGAGAGTGATGGTCATGACGCCCTGTTCCACTGCGCTGAGAATGAAAGCTTCCACGATTAGCGTCCTTTAAAGTCCGGGTTACGTTTTTGTAAGAAGGCGTCGATGCCTTCGCGGCGGTCTTCGGTGGCGCTCAGCAGGCTGAACAGCTGGCGCTCCTGCTGGAGACCGGCCTGCAGGCTCACTTCCTGCGACAGGCGCAGCGACTGTTTCGCCGCCCGCAGCGCCAGCGGCGCATGGCGGGCGATGGTGGTCGCCAGTTGCAGGGCATACTCATCGGTTAACGCCGCCGGATGGACATCGCTCACCAGCCCGGCCTGCTGCGCCTGACGGGCGTCAATACTCTCGCCGCTCAGCACCATCCGGCTGGCCAGCGCCTTGCCAACGCTGCGGATCAGCCGCTGGGTGCCGCCAGCGCCCGGCATTATGCCGAGGGTAATTTCCGGCAGGCCAAAGCGGGCGTTGTCCCCGGCGACAATCAGATCGCACAGCAGGGCCAGCTCGCAGCCGGCGCCGAGGGCGTAGCCGTTGACCGAGGCGATCAGCGGTTTGGGGAAGGCATTCATACGCGCCCACAGCCGCGGGCGGATATCGTCCAGGGTCGCCGGGAGATCTTTCTCCGCCATCTCATTCAGGTCGGCCCCGGCGGCAAAGAAGCGCGGGTTACCGCTGATGACGCAGACGCTGACGCGGTTATCAGCGGCCGCGACCTCCAGCGCCTCGGCAATCTGGGTTAATAAGGCATTGTTCAGTGCATTGCGGGCCTGCGGACGGTTGAGCGTCAGCTGCAGCACCCGGCCATGGCGGTGGATCAGCAGCTCGCTCATGCCATCCCCCGCGCGTCAAAGTCGACAACTACGTCGCCGCTGGTGGGCAGCGCCTGGCAGCTCAGTACATAACCCGCCGCCAGCTCATCCGCTTCGAGGCTATAGTTGGCGGCCATCGCCACTTCGCCGCGCAGCACTTTGCATTTACAGGTGGCGCACACCCCGCCCTTGCAGGCAAACGGCAGGTCTGCCCCCTGACGCAATGCGGCATCCAGGATGCTGTCGTCTTCGGCGCTGAGGGCGATCAGCCGATCGCGCCCGTCCTGGCGGATGGTGACCGTGCGTCCCTCCGCCTGCACCCCGGCGGCGCGCTTAACGCTGCCGCCCGGCGTATTGAAGCGTTCGAGATGAATCGATTTCTCCGCTACGCCAAGTTCACGTAACGTTGCTTCCGCCTCGTCCATCATCGTCGCCGGACCGCAGATAAAGGCCTCGTCGAAACGGCTGAAATCCAGCAGATGGTCAGCGAGCTGGCGCAGTTTGTCGCCGTCAATGCGCCCCTGTAAAAGATCGCTGTCCATCGACTCCTGGCTGAACAGATGTATCACCTGCAGGCGCTGCGGATAGCGGTCTTTTAAATCGGCTAGCGCCTGGCGGAACATCATGCTGTGGCTGTTGCGGTTACCGTAGATCAGCGTGAAGCGACTGTACGGCTCGGTGGCCAGGGTGGCGCTAACGATCGCCATCATCGGCGTGATCCCGGAGCCGGCGGCAATCGCCAGATAGTCGCCCTGCCGTTCGGCCTGAGGCTGATAGCCGAAATGCCCCTGCGGCACCATCACCTCCAGCTCCATCCCCTGCTGGATATCGTGCTGGGCGTAGCGCGAGAAGCGCCCGCCGTCGATGGCTTTGATCGCGACGCTGATCTCTCCCGGCGTGCGGCTGCGGCAGATGGAGTAACAGCGGCGCAGCTCTTCACCGCCCAGACGGGCTTTTAGCGTCAGATGCTGGCCCGGGCGAAAACAGTATTCCGCCTGCAGGGCTTGCGGGATCGCAAAAGTGATGGTCACCGCATCGCGGGTTTCCGGCTCGACTCTCGCCACCTTAAGCGAATGGAACGTCGTCATGGCAACCTCAAATACATTTAAAGTAATCAAAAGGTTCCCGGCAGCTGTCGCAGCGATAGAGCGCTTTGCAGGCCGTGGAACCGAATTCGCTAAGCAGCGAGGTATGGGTGCTGCCGCAGCGTGGACAACTCACCTCGGCGGGCATATCCGCATGGCAGGCGTGCCCCTGGGGCGGGCTGATGCCGTACTGGCGCAGGCGCTCGCGGGCATCCTGACTCATCCAGTCGGTGGTCCACGGCGGATCCAGCTGCAGGACGATGTGGACCGGCAGATAACCATGCTCGCTCATCACTGCGCGGATCTCCCCCAGCAGATGCTCCGTCGCCGGACAGCCCGAATAAGTCGGGGTAAAGCCAATCACCCAGCCGTCGCCGTGGCGCGCGACGCTGCGCACCATGCCGAGATCGGTGATGGTAAGCACCGGCACTTCCGGGTCCGGGATCGCGCTTAACAATCCCCAGATGGCGCGCACCTCGGCGGGAGCGATGTCATCTAAACGTTGCATCTTCTCCTCCCTTACCACTGCAGGCCGGGATGCGAACGCTGCAGATATTGCATCTCCGCCAGTAGCGGGCCGAGATGTTCACTGTGCAGCCCCTGTTTGCCGCCGCTGCGGAAGGCCGCTTCCTGCGGGATCGATAAGCCTGAGTCAAGCAGCGCGGTATGCACGGTGCTTTGCCATTCGGCCTGAAGCTCGCGCGGATCAACCGCAATGCCCTGCCCGACCAGGCTGAGCTCCAGGTCATCGGCAAGGAACAGTTCGCCGGTGAAGCGCCACAGATTGTCGACCGCCTGCTGCATTTTGCGCTGGGATACCTCGGTGCCGTTGCCAAGACGCTCCAGCCAGCCACGGCTGAAGCGCTGGTGGTAGCGCACCTCTTTCAGTCCTTTAGCGGCAATGGCCGCCAGCTGCGCATCGCGGCTGTTCACCAGCCGGCTGTACAGGGCGACGTGCCAGACGTCGATAAAGAACTGGCGGGCGATGGTGTCAGCAAAATTGCCGTTGGGCTGCTCCACCAGCAGCAGGTTGCTGAACTGGCGCTCATCGCGGCCGAAGGCCAGGGTATCTTCGTCGCCGCAGCCGTTAAGCTCGGCGGCATAGCTTAAAAAGTTGCGCGCCTGGCCAAGCAGGTCGAGGCCGATGTTGGCCAATGCCAGATCGATCTCCAGCTCCGGGGCATGGCCGCACCAGGCGCCTAAACGCTGGGCCAGCACCAGGCCGTTGTCGCCAAGACGCAGGGCGTAGGTGGCGACGGGATTCGGGTTATTCATCGCCGCCTCACATATGTTCCATGCCGTCCGGCACGGTATAGAAAGTCGGATGGCGGTAGACTTTGCTTTCCGCCGGGTCGAAGAATTCGCCGCGATCTTCCGGCTGCGAAGCAACGATTTCGCTGGCCTTCACCACCCAAATTGAGCAGCCTTCGCTGCGGCGGGTGTAGGCGTCGCGGGCGTTTTCCAGCGCCATTTGATCGTCGGCGGCATGCAGGCTGCCGACGTGACGATGGGAAAGCCCCTGTTTGCTGCGAACGAACACTTCATATAACGGCCAGTAAACTTTGCTCATGTTGTCTCTCCTTATGCCGCGCTGCGGGCCTGCTGTTTCTGCGCATGGGCCAGCGCGGCTTCGCGCACCCACTCACCCTCTTCCCAGGCCTTACGCTTGGCGGCCAGGCGTTCGTGATTGCAAATGCCACGGCCGCTAATCACCTCGTTAAATTCCTGCCAGTCGATTTCGCCGAAGCGGTAGTGCCCGCTGGCTGCATCAAACTGCAAATCCGGGTCCGGGACGGTCATGCCGAGGATCTCCACCTGCGGCACGGTGTGGTCGACGAAGCGTTGACGCAGCTCGTCGTTGGAGTGCAGTTTGATTTTCCACGCCATGCTGCGGGCGCTGTTTGGCGAGTTGTCGTCGTTGGGGCCAAACATCATCAGCGCTGGCCACCAGAAGCGGTTAATGGCGTCCTGCAGCATTTGCCGCTGCGCGTCATTGCCCTGCGCCAGCGCCATGCAGGCTTCGAATCCCTGGCGCTGGTGAAAGCTCTCTTCTTTGCAGATTTTGACCATCGCCCGGGCATAGGGCCCGTAGGAGGTCCGGCACAGCGCCACCTGGTTGACGATAGCCGCGCCATCCACCAGCCAGCCGATCACGCCGATATCCGCCCAGCTCAGCGTCGGGTAGTTAAAAATGGAGGAGTATTTCATCTGCCCGTCGAGCATCTTCTGATACAGGTCTTCCCGGGCGCAGCCAAGGGTTTCCGCGGCGCTATAGAGATACAGCCCGTGTCCAGCCTCATCCTGTACCTTAGCCAACAGGATCGCTTTGCGGCGCAGCGTCGGCGCGCGGGTGATCCAGTTGCCTTCCGGCAGCATGCCGACGATCTCCGAGTGCGCGTGCTGGCCTATCTGCCGAATCAAGGTCTTACGGTAGGCATCCGGCATCCAGTCCTGCGGTTCGATGGCCGTTTCCTGCGCGATGCGCTGGTCAAAGCGTTGTTCTTCTGTCACGTCATCACCTTTATGATTCCGATACTCACAACAAAAACATTAATATGAATCACTTTGTTTATTGAAGGTTACATATTGGTTAAATAAAACCACAAATTTTGTTTGCTCTTTTTGTGATAATCTCCGCAAAACCTTTTGTAAACCACAATAAATACAGTAAGTTAAGCATAAGGCGTAACGCCATCGTGATCACAATGTTAATAATTTATTAAATACTGGCTTGCATTTTATGATTCATAAAAGAACTATTTATAGATATCACACGTAACACATTTGGAGATTTGCGATGCAGCAGTTAGCCAGCTACTTATCCGGCGCCTGGCAGACCGGCCGGGGCCGCGCCCGTACTATTCATCACGCCATCACCGGCACGGCGCTGTGGGAGGTGACCAGTGAAGGTCTGGATATGGCGCAGGCGCGCCGCTTCGCGATTGAGCGCGGCGGTAAGGCGCTGCAAGCCATGACCTTTATTGAACGCAGCGCGATGTTAAAAGCGGTGGCGAAACACTTGCTGGCGCAGAAAGACCAGTTCTACGCCATCTCGGCGCAAACCGGCGCCACCCGCGCCGACAGTTGGGTGGATATTGAAGGCGGTATCGGTACCCTTTTCACCTATGCCGGGCTGGGCAGTCGCGAACTGCCGGACGATATCCTGTGGCCGGAAGACGAGCTGATCCCGCTCTCAAAACAGGGCGGTTTTGCCGCCCGTCACGTGCTGACCTCAAAATCAGGCGTCGCCGTCCATATCAACGCCTTCAACTTTCCCTGCTGGGGAATGCTGGAAAAACTGGCCCCCACGTGGCTGGCCGGTATGCCAGCTATCATTAAACCGGCAACCGCTACCGCCCAGCTCACCCAGGCAATGGTGAAAGCGATTGTCGACAGCGGCCTGGTGCCGGAGGGCGCCATCAGCCTGATTTGCGGCGGCGCGGGCGATCTGCTCGACCACCTCGATAGCCAGGACGTGGTGACCTTTACCGGCTCTGCCGCCACCGGCCAGCAGCTGCGGTCGCACCCCAACCTGGTGGCCAAATCGATTCCCTTTACCATGGAAGCGGATTCGCTCAACTGCTGTGTGTTAGGCGAAGACGTCACGCCGGAGCAACCGGAGTTCGCGCTGTTTATCCGGGAAGTGGTCCGCGAGATGACGGCGAAAGCCGGACAAAAATGTACCGCTATCCGCCGCATCATCGTCCCGCTGGCGCAGATCAATGCGGTTAGCGATGCGCTGATCGCCCGCCTGCATAAAGTGACCGTCGGCGACCCGGCGCAGGAAGGGATTAAGATGGGGGCGCTGGTTAATCACGAGCAGCGTCGGGACGTACAGGAGAGCGTCAATAAACTGATTGCCGCCGGCTGCGAAGCGCTGCTTGGCGGACAGGCGGACCTCAGCGCGGCCGGAGCCTTTTTCCCGCCGACGCTGCTCTACTGCCCGCAGCCGGATGAAACCCCGGCGGTTCACGCCATTGAAGCCTTTGGCCCGGTGGCGACCCTGATGCCCTACCAGGACCGCCAGCATGCGCTGACGCTGGCACGCGCCGGCGGCGGCAGCCTGGCGGGGACGCTGGTTACCGCCAGCGGCGAACTGGCGCGGGAGTTTATCCTCGGCGCCGCCCGCGCGCATGGCCGTATTCAGATCCTGAACGAAGCATCCTCCGCAGAATCAACCGGCCACGGTTCGCCGCTGCCGCAGCTGGTGCACGGCGGCCCCGGCCGCGCCGGCGGCGGAGAGGAGCTAGGCGGACTGCGTTCGGTGAAACACTATATGCAGCGCACCGCCGTCCAGGGCAGCCCAACGATGCTGGCGACCATCGGCCAGCAGTGGGTACGCGGCGCCCAGGTGAGCGAAGATCGCATTCACCCGTTTCGCAAATATTTCGAAGAGATCCAGCCCGGCGACAGTTTGCTGACCCCGCGCCGTACGCTGACCGAAGCGGATATCGTTAACTTCGCCTGTCTGAGCGGCGACCATTTCTACGCCCACATGGACAAAATCGCCGCCGCCGAGTCGATTTTCGGCGAGCGGGTGGTCCACGGCTATTTCCTGATCTCCGCGGCGGCCGGTCTGTTCGTCGATGCCGGCGTCGGGCCGGTTATCGCCAACTACGGCATGGAAAACCTGCGCTTTATTGAGCCGGTCAAACCGGGCGACACTATTCAGGTTCGCCTCACCTGTAAGCGGAAAACGGTCAAGCGGCAGCGCAGCGCTGAGGAGAAAGCCACCGGCGTGGTGGAATGGGCGGTGGAGATTTTCAACCAGCACCAGCAGGCGGTGGCGCTGTATTCCATTCTCACCCTGGTGGCGCGCCAGCAGGGGGATTTCCCGGCGTAATGGCGGAAAATAGACCGCTGGCGCTCTGTTGGCCGGTCCTTGAGCTATTGCTTCTGCAATCGGTTTGCAACGGTTTCGCCCCGGGAAAACGTTTGTTCTGTGTGATTTATCTCAAGGCGCAGGGGGCGAAAACAGCTACCGGACAGTTCCTTCTCCCTCCGGTAGAGGGTCAGGGTGAGGGGAAGTACTGAAGTGTGGTTCTTTATGTTATCTGTGGCTTCAGCGCACATTGCGCTCCCGGTTAATTTTTCTTCATTCTGTTTTCCGTGGCGCAGGGAGCGCACAGGGGGCGGCCAGTCGCCGCCGCCCCCTGTACCCCCGGTTCCGGCCAGCAAAATCGCCGCTGCGCGGTCCCTTCGACTTATCCCTGCAGGCTTCGGGTCGGGCCGAGGTAGCGTCCATGCAAAACACGGCCCTCAGCCCGCATCCATGCGGGCTGCCCCGGCCTGCCGGGAACGTCTCAGCGATTTTGAGGCCGCCAGCACCGGCAGTTTCAGCGGCCCCAGCGCTAGCGCCAGCAGTGATTTGGGACTGTAGGCCGGGTAAGGCGTTAGCCGCCACCCGGCAAAAAATCGGCGCACGTGTTCAATGCCTCTGCGGAGGCATTTTTTACGTCCCTCTGGCAAAACTGACAAATAACCTGGCAAGAGCAAACAAACGCTACGGCGCCGCGGGCTGGTAGCTTAAGGGTGACAAAGCCGACATTCGCAGCGGCATAAGACAACACAACAATAAGATGAGGTCACAATGGCAAACGGCTTGAAATTTTCCCCGCGTAAAACCGCGCTGGCTCTCGCTGTCGCGGTGGTTTGCGCCTGGCAATCACCGGTCTTCGCTCACGGTAGCGAAGCCCACATGGTACCGCTGGATAAAACGCTGGAGGCGTTCGGTGCTGACGTGCACTGGGATGACTATGCGCAAATGTTTACCCTGGTAAAAGATGGCGCTTACGTCAAAGTGAAGCCGGGCGCCAAAACCGCGATCGTCAACGGTAAACCCCTTGATCTGCCGGTGCCGGTGGTGATGAAGGAAGGTAAAGCCTGGGTCTCCGATACCTTTATCAACGACGTGTTCCAGTCGGGTCTCGATCAGACCTTCCAGGTGGAAAAACGCCCTCACCCGTTAAACTCGCTCTCGGCGGCGGAAATCAGCGAAGCGGTGACCATTGTTAAAGCCGCGCCGGAGTTCCAGCCCAATACCCGCTTTACTGAGATTTCCCTGCACGAGCCGGATAAAGCGGCGGTATGGGCCTTTGCCCTGCAGGGAACGCCCGTTGATGCCCCCCGCACCGCCGATGTGGTGATGCTGGATGGCAAACATGTCATTGAAGCCGTCGTCGATCTGCAAAACAAAAAAATCCTCTCATGGACGCCGATCAAAGGCACGCACGGCATGGTGCTGCTCGATGATTTCGCCAGCGTGCAGAACATCATCAACGCCAGCAGCGAATTCGCGGCGGTGCTGAAAAAACACGGTATTACCGATCCTGGCAAGGTGGTCACCACCCCGCTCACCGTCGGCTACTTCGATGGCAAAGATGGCCTGCAGCAGGATGCGCGTCTGCTGAAGGTGGTCAGCTATCTCGATACCGGCGACGGCAACTACTGGGCGCACCCGATTGAAAACCTGGTGGCGGTGGTCGACCTGGAAGCAAAGAAAATCATCAAAATCGAGGAAGGCCCGGTGATTCCGGTGCCGATGGAACCGCGTCCGTATGATGGCCGCGACCGCAACGCCCCGGCGGTGAAACCGCTGGATATTACTGAACCGGAAGGCAAAAACTATACCATTACCGGGGATACCATTCACTGGCGGAACTGGGATTTCCATCTGCGTCTTAACTCGCGCGTCGGGCCAATCCTCTCGACGGTGACCTACAACGATAACGGCAAAAAACGCCAGGTGATGTATGAAGGTTCGCTCGGCGGGATGATCGTCCCCTACGGCGACCCGGACGTCGGCTGGTATTTCAAAGCCTATCTGGACTCCGGCGATTACGGCATGGGCACCCTGACCTCGCCGATTGTACGCGGCAAAGACGCGCCGTCGAATGCGGTGCTGCTGGATGAAACCATCGCCGACTACACCGGCGCGCCGACCACCATCCCGCACGCCGTCGCCATATTCGAGCGCTACGCCGGGCCGGAATATAAGCACCTGGAGATGGGCAAGCCCAACGTCAGTACCGAGCGCCGGGAGCTGGTGGTGCGCTGGATCAGCACCGTCGGCAACTACGACTATATCTTTGACTGGGTATTCCACGACAACGGCACCATCGGCATCGATGCCGGCGCCACCGGGATTGAGGCGGTGAAAGGCGTGCTGGCGAAAACCATGCACGACCCGAGCGCCAAAGAAGATACCCGCTACGGAACGCTGATCGACCATAATATTGTCGGCACCACCCACCAGCATATCTATAACTTCCGCCTCGACCTCGACGTGGACGGCGAAAACAACACTCTGGTGGCGATGGACCCGGAGGTGAAGCCCAACACCGCCGGCGGCCCGCGCACCAGCACCATGCAGGTGAATCAGTACACGATTGACAGCGAACAGAAAGCGGCGCAGAAATTCGACCCGGGTACGATTCGCCTGCTGAGCAACACCAGCAAAGAGAACCGCATGGGTAACCCAGTCTCTTACCAGATCATCCCTTACGCTGGCGGCACCCATCCGGCGGCGACCGGCGCCAAGTTCGCCCCCGACGAGTGGATCTACCATCGTCTGAGCTTTATGGATAAACAGCTGTGGGTGACGCGCTACCACCCGAGCGAACGCTATCCGGAAGGCAAATACCCCAACCGCTCCGCTCACGATACCGGGTTAGGCCAGTATGCCAAGGACGATGAGTCGCTGACGCACCAGGATGACGTGGTGTGGATCACCACCGGCACCACCCACGTGGCGCGCGCTGAAGAGTGGCCGATCATGCCGACCGAATGGGCGCACGCCCTGCTGAAGCCATGGAACTTCTTTGACGAAACGCCGACCCTCGGCGAGAAGAAACAGTAATCTCAACCCACGGTGAAATCGAGCAGGATTTTACCGCCTCTTCCCGGCTGGCCGGCGGCGGCAATCGCCTCGCGCCAGTCGTTCAACGCCACCCGCTGGGCCGGCGGTTGCGTAGTCGTCGGTAGCCGCTGCCAGATCTCATCGAACGCCGCCCGCCATGCCGCCACGCTGAGGCCAGGCAGCGCCTCCCGCAGATGAAACTTGCGCACCGCCGCGCTGGCGCGCGTCTGGATCAACGGCCGCCCGGATAATAAGCCGTAGGAGACCAGGGTCGACGACGCGGGCAGCACCGACAACAGCGTGTTCCCCAGCTCCCCGCCCACCGCGTCAAACACCAGATCGCTGTGCTGGCTGACCTTCTCCACCAGCGCCCGGTCGGCGTCGAGGATCGGATAGATCCCGGCCTGCTCCAGACGCGCCCGATGCTGCGGCGAGCGAATAATCCCGCTTACCGAACGGGCGCCCATGGCCAGCGCCCACTGCCCCAGCAGGCTGGCGCAGGAGGAGGCGGCGGCGGTCAGCACGATCTGTTTCCCGGCAACCGGCCAGCGACTGAGCATCAGCATCGCAGTCAGCGGATTGATATACCCGCGGGCGGCCAGCAGATCGTCCACCGCCGGGGGAACCGGCACCAGCCAGGTCTCATCGAGATCGATAAACCGTTGCCAGGTGCCGCCCCCGCGCAGGGGCAGCACCCGCTGGCCCGCGGTCAGCCGGCTGCCGAATGGCGCGGCGACCACCTCGCCAAGGCCTTCGTAGCCGGGGACGGCCGGCAGTCGGGTACGGTGGCGATAGGCGCCGGTGATGGGGATCAGATCTGAAGGATTCACCGGGGCATAGCGCATCCTGACCCGCACCCGTCCACCGGCCAGCGGCGCCAGCGGGGCGCGTTTCAGCGTTAGCACCGCGGCCGGCGGCCCGTAGCGGTCATAAACAATGGCGTCGTTGAACATCGACTGGCTCCAGACAACGAAAGACGGGATCATAGCAGATCCCGTCCGAAGCCGCTTACGCTGGTGGCCAGACCTGGGGGAACAGTGGAGAATCCAGCGGGTCGCCGTCCCGCAGGGTCAGCTCGGGGAACGGCGGCGACGTCACGCCGCCGCGGTCGGCAAAGGCGGCGTCATCCCCCACCCAGCGGGCGGAGAAGACCCGTCGCGCCCGCGCTCCAGGGTTGCCGCGGGCGCCATGGACGGTGCGAAAATGAAAGGCCACCGCATCCCCCGGCTCCAGCGCCCAGCTGACGATATCGTACTCGTCCTCATGGGCGTCGATATCCGGCAGCGCGCTGAACCGGGTGTGCTCGTAGAGCCTGGTGCCATTGAAGCGGGTGGGACTGTACTCCGCCTCCCAGCGATGCGACCCGCGAATGCAGCGCAGCGAGGTGGCCTCTGCTACCGGGTCCAGCGGGATCCAGAAGCTGACGTTCTGTCGGCCGGAGACGCAATAGTAAGGCTGGTCATGATGCCAGGGGGTGACCGTGCTGCCCCCGGCGGGTTTGACCAGCGTATGCTCATGGAAAAATTTCGCCGTCTGCGACTGCATCAGCGCCGCGGCGATTTCGGCGGCGGCCGACTGGAAGACAAACTCGCTAAACGCCGGGATCCGCGACCAGTTGCAGTAATCCTGAAAAAAAGGCGGCGAACCATCTTTGGGGATCACCGTGCGCGCATGACCATATTCGCTGGGGCTGGCCATCAGCGCCGTGACCCCCTCGGCGAGGCGCTCAACCCAGGGGGTAAAAACGCCCTTCAGTAATACCACGCCATCCGCCTGCCAGCGGTCGACTGTCGCTTGATCGATATGGTGAGAGTGTTGGTTGTGCATCGCTTGGGTTCCTGTGTGGGTGGATCAGGTAAGCGGTTCTGCGGGCTCGGCGCGCATCCACGCGCAAAGCTGGCCCAGCATCGCCATGCAGCGTTCGGTCTGGTCGATGCTGATGTACTCATCGGCCTTATGGCCCTGGGCCATGCTGCCCGGCCCGCAGACCAGGGTCGCGACGCCCATCTCGTCGAACAGCCCCCCTTCGGTGCCGAACGCCACGGTGGAAAACCGATCGCTGCCGCACCACTGCGCCAGCCAGCGGGCGAAGTCGGACTGTGGATCGCTGAGCAGCGGCGGGTAGTGGCTCAACAGCTGAAACTGGATGTCGCTTCCGCCGCCGACCCGGCGCATCTCCGGCAGCAGCCGGCGGCGGGCGTAGGCCGCCAGCGCTTCGGTAACCGCTTCGGGACGCATCCCCGGCAGGTAGCGGATTTCAAAATCAAAGCGACAGGACTGCGGAACGATGTTCAGCGCGGCGCCGCCCTGAATGGTGCCCACCTGCAGGGTGCTGAAAGGCGGCGAAAAGCGGCTGTCCAGCTGCCGGGCCAGACGCTCGCCCAGCCGATCCAGGCGGTTGATCAGCCTGGCCGCGTAGCGGATGGCGTTCACCCCCTGCGGGGCATAGGCCGAATGGCAGGCCTGGCCCTCAATGCAGCAGCGCATGGCCAGTTTGCCTTTATGACCGAACACCGGCTGCATCTCTGTCGGCTCGCCGATGAGGCACAGCGCCGGTTTCTCCGGCGAGGCCTGCAGAAAATCCACCAGGCTGCGCACGCCGAGGCAGCCGACCTCTTCGTCATAGGAGAAGGCCAGATGCAGCGGCATCCGCAGCGGCGCCGCCAGAAAGTCATCCACCGCCGCCAGCACGCAGGCGAGAAAGCCCTTCATATCGGCGCTGCCGCGGCCGTAGTAGCGGCCATCGCGCTCGGTCAGGCTGAACGGCGGCACGCTCCAGTCCTGCCCGTCCACCGGGACCACGTCGGTATGGCCCGAGAGCATCACCCCGCCGCCGCCGGACGGCCCCAGCCGGGCGTAGAGATTGGCCTTTCCCCCCGACGGGTCATAAAAGCGGCGGGACGCCACGCCGCGGGCGGCGAGAAAATCGGCGATCCAGTCGATCATCGCCAGGTTTGAATGGCGGCTGGTGGTATCAAAGGCCAGCAGCGCGGCAAGGATCGCTCCCGGCGTGTTATTCATCGCCAGGCACGCCATAGGCCGGCGCCTCGCGCGGGTCGAGCGCCCGGGTAATATAGGCCTCCATTTGCGGCTCCCACGCCAGCCACAGCTGCTCAAGGGCCGCCAGCGGATCCGCTTCCGCCCAGTCAATGCGCAGGTCGACCACCGGCCACGGGTAATCGTCCACCACCTTCACCGCCGCCGAGTGGACCGGCCCGGCCTCGCCCCCGGCGACGATCCCGGCGCGCAGTCCGGCCAGCAGCCGGCTGGTCAGCTCACCGGTGGCGGCCTCAAAGGCGCCCACCATCGCAGCGATCACCCCCTCACTGGCCAGCATGTTGCCCGCCGCCACGCAGTTATCCCCCGCCAGGGCGCCGCCGATCCCAAGAGTGAATTCCCCGCTGAACACCGCCGTGTCGCCGTTGGCGTCAATCGCCGCGACCTGGCGATATTCGCGGAAGCGATCCTCCGCCAGCGCCTGCTTCAGGGCCTGCTCAACGCTGGCCCCCGCTTCGAGCGCGCTGAGGATCTGCGGCCCCAGCGACGGCAGGGTAATGTTCTGGCTGGAAACCGCCCCCACGCCGGGCAGCAGCCACGGACAGCGCGACCCGACGGCCATGCTCGATGAACTAATGGCGATGCCCAACTGACCCGTTTCCGGGCAACGGGCGGTAAGGGAAAGGGTCATTCTGCCGCCTCCCCCTGCCAGTCGTCAGGGATCACCGCCGTGACGTCAATCTCCATCAGCCACTGCGGCTGCGCCAGGGCCGACACCACCACCCCGGTGGAGATGGGAAAGACCCCTTTCAACCATTTTCCCACCTCCTGATAGACCGGCTCGCGATAGCGGGGGTCGATCAGATAAGTGGTGGTCTTGACGATATGCGAGAGGTCGCTGCCGGCCTCTTTCAGCAGCAGCTCGACATTCTTCATCGCCTGTTCCGCCTGGGCTCGCGGGTCGCCGAGGCCGATCAGGTTGCCGGCGAAATCGGTGCCGACCTGGCCGCGAACGTAGACGGTATTCCCGGCCCGCACCGCCTGGCACAGATCGTTGTTCAGCGCCTGGTTCGGGTAGGTCTCTTTGGTGTTAAACATGCGAATACGGGTATGGGTTGGCATCAAAGCACTCCTTCAGGAAACGGTTATCAGGACGGCTGGTAACGCTGATACTGGCGCTGAATGGCGATCTGGTCGGCAATATATTTGGCATCGTGCCAGACGCCCCAGATAAAGGTGGACCCGCGCCGCGACAGCCACGGCAGGCCGAGAAAATAGACCCCCGGCTCCGTCGACACGCCGCGGTGATGCTGCGGCCGCTGCGCGTCATCGAAGACGTTGACCTTCAGCCAGCGATAGTCGGTGGTATATCCGGTCGCCCAGATGATGGCGCCGATCCCGGCCTCGGCCAGGTCGAGGCTAAGCAGCGGGTCGCTGACGCAGGCCGGATCGGGCAGAAACTCACGGGCGGAGGGCTCTTCAGGCAGATCAGAACCGTTGCGCGCTACCCAGTCGTCGGCGGCGTCGAGCAACGCAAGATAAGAGGCATCGCCGCGGCGGATATTCTCCGCCAGGTCGGGGTGGAACAGCGCCCTGGCGCCGTCAAAGCCGCGGGTCTGCCCCACCAGGGTGACCCCCTGATGCGCCAGTTGGCGAAAATCGACGGTATGGCCGCCGCGCGCGCCGCTCACCGCGATAGTGACATGCTCTTTCCCCGGCGCATTGGCCGCGGCGTCCCACATTCCCAGCACCCCGAGCCACCAGCAAAAATCGCGCTGGCGATAGCGACGCGGCGGCCGGTCGTGCGCCCCCACCGACAGCCACACCGCGCGTCCGGCACGCTGCAGCTCATCGGCAATCTGGACGCCGGAGGAGCCGGCCCCCACCACCAGCACGCCGCCCTCCGGCAGCTGCTGCGGATTAAAATAGTGCGCCGAGTGGAGCTGCTGAATAGCCGGACTCTGCGGGGCGATGGCCGGGATCGTCGGGCGCTGAAAGGGTCCGGTGGCCGCTACGATCCGCTGCGCCTCAATCACCCCCTGGGAGGTGTCGACACGAAAGCCCGGTCGCCCGGCGAGACGTTCGGCGCTGTACACCTCCACCCCGGTACGGATCGGCGCATTGAAGCTGCGGGCATAGGCGGCAAAATAGTCCGCAACCTGCTCTTTGCCGACAAAGCTATCCGGCGGGCAGTCCGGGAACACCATCCCCGGAAACCGATCGTGCCAGGCCGGGCCGTTGGCCACCAGCGAATCCCAGCGCCCGCTGCGCCAGGCCTGGGCAATACCCTGTTTCTCCAGCACCAGGTGGGGAATATCCAGCCGGGTCAGATGCTCGCTCATGGCGACGCCCGCCTGCCCCGCGCCGACCACCAGGGTATCGATCTCGGTTATCTGTTCAGTCATTTCTCTATCCTTCAAGCACAGTTGCCGACGAGGTCGCCGGAATTGACGGCTTTCAGGTTATTTAACTGTGACGAATTGGTAAAATATTATAAAACGATCGACTGAATAGAATTTTACGAGGCTGATTGACGACAAAAAAAATAACGCCTGCCGGATCGACAGGCGTTATTTCAGCCGTGAGAGGGGGTTAATTCGATACTGCGGCAATAATCCATAAACAGTTGCGTTGGCCGCGTCGGCTCATTATTAGCGAGATGCGCCATAATTAAGGTTGAGGCGGGCATATCGTCGGCAATATCCCGCTGCACCACCCTTTCACCATCGTAGGTCATATCGCAGCAGGGCCGGGTGACCAGCACCGAAAAACCGAGTCCCTGACCGACCATACAGCGCACCATTTCGATAGAGGGTGAGCTGTAAGCTACTTCCGGGTGATAGCCTTTTTCCTTAAAGATGGAGATGAAATAATTTTTGCTCGGGACCGCATCAAGGAGGATCATTGGCTCGCGGCTCAGCTCCTGCAGCGTCACCTGCGCCTTTTGCGCCAGCGGATGCGCGGCGGGCAGTAGCGCGTAGGGTTTATGCGGGGCGTTAAGCCGTTCTTTATTGATCGAGTGGCCAAGCTCCAGATCGTAGACCAGCGCCAGGTCAAAGCGGCCGCGGTGCAGGCCATGCATCAGCTCGTGCTGTTCGCCGTCATACAGATGCAGCGTAATTTCCGGATAGCATTTCTTAAATCCAGCCACCAGCTTCGGCATATACAGCGGAGCTACCGATTCAAAGCAACCGATGGAGATCATGCCAGAAACCAGCTCTTTATCCGCCCGCGAATTCTGCTCAAATTCCCACGACAGGCGCAGCAGCTCCTTCGCTTTATCGTAGATCCGCCGACCGCTGGAGGTGAGCGAGACGCCCTGCGCGTGGTGGCGAATAAACAGCTGCTGGTCGAAGGTGCTCTCCAGATTCTTAATAGCAATGGAAATCGACGGCTGCGCAATATGCAGCTGGCGGGAGGCCTCGGCGATACTCTCCGTCTCCACCACGGTGACGAAATATTTGAGCTGCTTCAGGGTAAATCGGTTCATAGCATCACCATTGATAAAATATGGTCCGGCGCACGCAGGAAATAGTTTTCCCCTAAGTCCCAAGCAATCCGCGTGCCACCCGTGAAAAATGGCGGCGCATTGCCCGCCAGGGGGCGATATTATTTATTCTCCTCCCGCGCCGGCACGGTTTATTTCCGCTTTTGCACCATCATGCAACACGCTGCACATTGAGCAGGCAGCGGTCGCCCCAGTTTCGCGCAAAATAACCTGTCTGCATAAAATATCGTTATTCAATTGCAGCTATTGTTTTTAAATTGTTTACGAAAAGTATCCCGATAATCACTTTAAATTCCATATCGTTAATAACGCTGTATAGTTTTTTTAAACTTAAAGGCCAAAAATTTACTAATTGCCTCTGAAAGCATCCTGCCAGCATAGTGTATTCGCACGATGAACACCGGCGGCTCCCCATTAATGCACAGCCGAGCCGCTTTCATTTAGGTTAATTATGACGAGTGAAATAGCCCATGACGTTTAACTGGAACTACATGTTAAGCCTGCTCAGCGATGCCGATTTTTGGTGGGCCACCTGGACCGTCATTAAATTAAGTCTGCTGACCTGGGGCTGCAGTATTGTGCTCGGATTTATTCTGGCGCTGGCTAAACAGTCGCCGCGCGGCTGGTTATCCACCCCTGCCCGGCTGTATATCTGGTTATTTCGCAGTATGCCGCTGCTGGTCCTGCTGATTTTTGTCTACAACATGCCGCAGGCGCTGCCCTCCTTCGCGCCGGTGCTGAACGATCCCTTCTGGGCCGGCCTGCTGGCGATGGTCCTCAGCGAAGCGGCCTATATTGCCGAGATCCATCGCGGCGGGCTGCTCTCCATCCCCCGCGGGCAGAGTGAAGCCGCGCGGGCCCTGGGTTTACGCTACGCCGGGATCCAGTGGCGGGTGATCATTCCCCAGGCGCTGCGCGTCGCCCTGCCGGCGCTGGCCAATGAGTATATCGCCATCGTGAAGCTCAGTTCGCTGGTGTCGGTGATCTCCCTGACCGAAATATTGATGGTCGGCCAGCAGCTCTACTCGCAGAACTTTCTGGTCATGGAGACCATGACCGCCGTGGCGTTTTATTACATCTTTATCGTCACGGTGTTCGATTTTCTGCTGAAACGGCTGGAGAACTACCTCGATGTCACCCGACGCGACACCGCCCGGCCGGTGGATGCCGAGATGCAGCAGTTGGCGACCGCCCGGCGCCCGGCGATGGCGCGCAGCGTCTCCCAGGGCCAGGAGCCGGCGCTGCAGGCCTCTAAGCTGCATAAGGCCTACAACAATGTCGAAGTGCTGGGGGCGGTGAGCCTGCAGATCCAGCCCGGCGAAGTGGTCTCGGTTATCGGCCCGTCGGGCTCGGGGAAAACCACCCTCATTCGCCTGCTAAACGGTCTTGAGCAGATCGATAACGGCGAAATTCAGATTAACGGCCAGCCCTTTATTCATCTCGACCGTCAGGGGCAGCATAAGCCGCGCTTTATGGAGAATGCCGAACACCGTCTGAATATCGGCATGGTGTTCCAGAGCTTTAACCTGTTCCCGCATCTGACCGTGTTCGGCAATCTGCTGCTGGCCCCGCGCTATCACCATCTGGCGAGCGACACGGAGCTGCGCCAGCACGCCTGCGAGCTGCTGCACAAGGTGGGCATGCTGGAACACGCCTGGAAGTATCCGCACCAGCTCTCCGGCGGTCAACAGCAGCGGGTGGCGATCGCCCGCGCCCTGATGATGCGTCCGCAGATCATGCTGTTCGATGAGCCCACCTCGGCGCTGGATCCGGAAAAAGTGAATGAGGTGCTGCAGGTTATCGAATCCCTGGCCCACGAAGGCATCACGATGGTCATCGTCACCCACGAGATGAACTTCGCCTTCAAAGTGTCTGACCGGATCGTGTTTATGGAGAAAGGCCGGGTGGTGTGCGATGACACGCCGCAGGCGATGCGCAGCGGGCAACACCCGCGGGTCGAGGCCTTTCTGAAAGATGTTTCTCTGGCTTAATTATCGGGACGTGAAGAGGAAAAACTATGATTGCGCAGTGGCAAATTGAGCAGTTTCATCAGCAGGGTTATCTGGTGGTCGAAGGGGTGCTTTCCGCCGCCGACATCGCCACGCTGCAGAGCGATTTCGACGGCTGGGTCGAGGAGAGCCGCCGTCACGCGACGGCGTGGGGAGAAACCCTTGACGGGCGGCCGCGTTTCGATATCGAACGCGACCATGCTCCCGACCATCCGTCGCTGCGCCGGGTCGCCTCCCCGACGGAGATCTCCGAGGCCTATCGCCATACTGCGCTGAATTCGCGGATGGCGACCATTGCCGCGCAACTGATCGGCGGCAACGGCACCCGTTTTCACCACAGCAAAATTAACTCCAAGCTGCCGCACACCGCCACCGAGGTGAAATGGCATCAGGATTTCCTCTTCACCCCGCACAGCAATGACGACATCATCACCGCCCTGCTGATGGTCAGCGAGGTGACGCCGGAAAATGGCCCGCTCAATGTGGTGCCGGGCAGCCATCAGGGGCCGCTGTGGTCCCACTGGCAGGAGGGTCGCTTCACCGGGGCGGTGGATGACGAGGTGGTGACGGCTCAGTGCCAGCAGCCGCAGGCCTGTTTTGGCCCGGCGGGCTCAGTCTGCTTTATGCATACCCGCCTGCTGCACGCCTCCAGCCCCAACGAAACCGCCCTGCCGCGCACCCTGTTCATCAGCGTCTACGCCGCTGAGGATGCGCTGCCCTTCGGCGAAAACCCGCTGCCGAGCCGCCATGCCGGCCAGCTGGTGGCCGGGGAAGAGAGCGGTCTGGTGCGCAGCACCAATAACCAGCTTCGCCTGCCGCAGAAGCCGCGCGGCGCTTCGTTTTTTGTTCAGCAGGCCGGTGCCGATCGCGCCAGCATGTAATTCGCCCACACTCCGGAGGTTTTATGACACGCTTTTTCGCACCACGCCCGCTGGCTCTGCTGCTCTGCGCAGCGGGGGCTCTGACATCCCTGAACGCGCTGGCCTTCCAGCAAAGCGGCAAGATCACCGCCGGCTCGGACATGACCTTTTTCCCTTACGAGTACATGGAGAACAACAAGCCGGCGGGGTTTGATATTGAACTGCTCGACGGTCTGGCGAAGAGCATGGGCCGCGAGGCGGTGAATATCGACACCCGCTTCCCCAACCTGATCCCCGGACTGCAGGGCGGGCGCTTCGATATCACCAACTCGTCGATGTACATTACCGCCGAGCGCCTGAAGGTGATCGACATGGTGCCGTACCTGAAAAGCGGGGAAGCGATCCTCGCCCGCAAAGGGGGCGACTACCAGCCTAAGACGCCGGAAGACTTCTGCGGGCATAAAATCGGCTCGATGGGCGCCACCTCGTGGCTGGCGCAGTTGCAGAAGCTTTCCGCCGACTACTGCGTGAAGAAAGGGCTGAAGCCAATTGCGCTGAGCGTCTATACCACCGACCCGCAGACCACCCAGGCGCTGCTGTCCCGCGCAGTGGATGCGCAGATCACCGACGCCGCCGTGGCGCGCGGGGTGGTGGAAAAGCTGGGCGACCGGGTGGCGATCTCCTCTGACACCCTGATCTATCCAGTGCTGAACGGCTTTGGCGTTAAAAAAGGCAACACGGAGGTGAAAACCGCCCTCGAACAGGCGCTGAAAAAATACAGCGCGACGCCGGAATATGCCGCCTTGCTGAAGAAATATCACTTCCAGGCGCCGACGGCAGAGGATCTGCAGACCCTGATGCCGAAAGCGGAGTAATGCCCATGCGCGATTCCGATGAAGAGCAGATCCGCATCGACCTGGCGGCCACCTTTCGCATCATTGCCCATCTCGGCATGCATGAGGCGGTGGCCAACCATTTCAGCGCCGCGCTCTCCGCTGACGGGAAAACGTTTTTACTCAACCCGAAGTGGAAACACTTTTCGCGCATCCGCGCCAGCGATCTGCTGGTGCTGCACGCCGATGATGAACGTTGCGCCTCGCGACCTGACGTCGATGCCACCGCGTGGGCCATTCACGGGCAGATCCATCAGCGACTGCCCGACGTGCGGGTGGTGCTGCATCTGCACCCGGTGTACACCACCAGCCTCGCCTGTCTGGCGACGCCGCAGATCCTGCCCATTGACCAGAACACGGCCCGCTATTTTAACCGGGTCGCCGTCGATACCCTGTACGGCGGGATGGCGGACACCGCGGCAGAAGGCGCACGGCTGGCAGGGCTGCTGACGGATAAACGCCGTCTGCTGATGGGCAACCATGGGGTGCTGGTGACCGCTCCGACTATCGGCGAAGCGTTCGACGATATCTGGACCCTGGAGCGCGCCTGTCAGATCCTGATCACCGCCTGGTCAACCGGCCAGCCGCTGAAGGTGCTGTCGGACGCGGTGGCGGAAAAAACCGCCCAGGACTGGGAGAAAATTGCCGATTTCTCCCGGCAGCACTTCGCCGAGATGAAGCAGTTGATGATCGACCTCGATCCCTCCCTGGTGGATTAACCCCGCGCCAGCCCGGGTCAGCCCGGGCCGTCGCTGGCCGCCGCCAGCAGCGGCACGATGATATCGCTGAGCGGCGTCGGTATGCCGTGTTGACGCCCGCGACGCTGTACCACCCCGTTACGAATATCCCACTCCAGCGGTCGGCCATGCAGGCGATCGATCAGAATAGAGGTGCTTAAGTCGGCAGGCGCCCGATGAAAGCCGGCGATGATCTCCTCCGGCACGCTGTCGCTCAGGACGGCCCCTTCCGCCCGCGCCACCTGCAGGCATTCGCGCAGATAGGCCAGTCCGAGGGCGGTGATCTCCTCCCGGGCGAACATCCCGGCGCGTCGTCCGGTCAGCACCATCAGTCCGGCGACGGCGTTCTGCAGCAGTTTACGCCAGGCGACGCTGGTAAAATCCGCCGCCAGCTCCACCGCGCAGTGGGTTCCCGCCAGCGCCTGCTGCACCCGCTCCGCCCCCGGCAGATCCGGCAGCGTTAGTCGCGGCGCGGCGCGCAGCCAGACCGAAGCATCGGCGTCGCGCTGCGCCGGAAACCAGACCACCGACGGCAGCACCGTCGCGCCGCCGGTCAAAGGGGCAAACTGCTGGCGCTGCTCGACGCCGTTTTGCAGCACGCACACCACGGTGTCTGGCGAACACAGGGCCGCCAGCCACGGGGCGATGGCCTCCGTTTGGGTGGCCTTCACCGCGACAAACACCAGGTCGAAGGGGGCGGCTATCGCCGTCGGGTCGGTGAGCACCGGGCCGGGCACCACGATCTCACCCTCATCAGTGCGCAGCACCAGCGAAGAATGGGCAGTGCGCCCGCAGACCACCGGCGCCCTCCCCACCGCAAACAGGGCGGCGGCGATCGTCGTACCGATGGCGCCGGGACCAATTAGTGCAACTTCAGGAAATGCAGTCATGCCGAAGACCTCCTCATCATTCTCCGCCCTGCGCGGGCAAAGATTGCCCTCCACAGTAGCGAGAAAGAGCGGAGGTCGGCAAGCGGGACGTCGGGAAAAGCGATGCACCTTCCCCGACGGAGGGCTAGTAACGCACGCAGACGGATTTGGTTTCGCACCAGCCGTCGAGCCAGTCCGGGCCGAAATCGCGACCGGTGCCGGACTGCTTCATGCCGCCGAACGGCAGGTTGGCGTCAATCAGGGTATGACTGTTGACCCATACCGTCCCGGCCTGCAGGCGATCGGTATAGTTGAGAGCCTGGGTCAGGTCGCGGGTCCAGACGCTGGCGGTCAGGCCAAAATCGCTGTCATTGGCCAGGCGCAGCGCCTCCTCGCCGTCGGCCACCCGCACCAGGTTCACCACCGGGCCAAACACCTCCTCGCGGGTGAGGCGCAGTCCGGCGTCCGGGTTAACCACCAGCGTCGGCGGAATATAGTACCCCCCCGCATCCGGTCCGGCGCTGCCGCTGATAAGCTCCGCCTTCTGCTGTCGGGCCTCTTCAAGGTAGGCCGCCACCTTGTCGCAGTGGGCCCGGGAGACCACCGGGTTGATCTGCGCCGTCTCCAGCATTCCCGGCCCTACCTGCAGTGATTTCACCGCCTGCTCGAAGCCGCTGACCAGGGTGTCAAACAGCGGCGCTTCAATGTAGATCCGCGAGCTGGCGGCGCAGACCTGCCCCTGGTTAAGGAAGCTGCCGGTCATCAGCCCCTCAATGACCCACTGGGGATCGGCGTCTTTAAGCACAATCGCCGGGTTCTTGCCGCCCAGCTCCAGCGTCACGCGGGTCAGGCGGTCGGCGGCCACCCGCGCAATCTGTTTCCCGGTGGCCGTCGAGCCGGTAAAGCTCACCTTCGCCACCTGCGGATGGGCGGTCAGCGCCGCGCCGCAGCCGGCGCCGCTGCCGGTGACCACGTTGAACACCCCGTCAGGAATGCCCGCCTGGGTCGCCAGCTCCGCCACCCGCAGCAGGGTCAGCGGGGTGGTTTCTGAGGGTTTAATGACGATCGAACAACCCGCCGCCAGCGCCGGCATCACCTTCCACATACCGATCATCAGCGGGAAATTCCACGGAACGATGCCCGCCACTACCCCCACCGGCTCTTTTTTGGTCCACGCCTGATAACGCGCCCCTTGCGGGAACGGGATCGAGACGTCCAGCGTCCGGCCGCTGATTTTGGTGGTCAGCCCGGCGGTGTAGCGCATCCAGTTCAGGGTGCAGCCGACCTCGAAGGCGCGGGAGATGGCGATGGATTTACCCTGCTCGAGGGTTTCCAGCTGCGCCAGCTCCTCGCCGTGCTGCTCCACCAGATCGGCAAAGCGCAGCAGGATGCGCTCGCGGTCGGCCGGGGTGCGCCCGGCCCAGCGGCGGTCGACGAAGGCACGCCAGGCAGACATCACCGCCCGGTCAACATCCGCCGGGCTGGCGTCGGCGGTGGTGGCGATCGCCTGCCCGGTGGCCGGATCCCAGACGGTTAACCGGTTTTCGCTCTGCGCGGCGCAGGGGGCGCCGTCGATATACAGGCCATGCTGACGGTCTAAAAACTGCTGGACGCTGGCAAGCAGCGCTATCTGAGAGGTGGACATACCCTTTCCTTATTCTTCGCGGATAGTGCTTTCAGTCTATGTCCGGTTGGCGGCTGGCGCTTTTTTCTCTGTGACATTCGTTTGCGCCGCTGTGACAGTCGCCGCAATTCCGTCGCCTGCCCTGACAGAAATGTGCCGCAGGTAATAGTTCTTTCATATACCCGACATAGCGCCCTTGCCTGAGGCGGCATAAATGCAACAATGCAGAAACATTATTATTACAGGAGAAGGGCGAATGATGACCACGGCTGAGGGGGGGCTGGCGTACCAGCGCTGGCTGGCGACGATCAATCAGGTCTGCGGCCATTTCGCCGCCCGGCCGCTGGAGGGCCGCTTTCACGGCGAGATTGACGCCCGCTACGCCGGCAGCCTCAAGGTCAGCACGGTCACCGCCGCCGGCGTCAATCTCTACCGCACGCGCAATGAGATAAAACGCGATAACGACGCCTGGTTCTATACCGTGTTTCAGCTCGCCGGCGAAGCGGTGATCGAACAGGACGATCGCCAGGTGACCCTGGCGGCGGGGGATATCACGTTGATCGATGCCGCCCGCCCGTGCTCTATCGTCTGGCAGCAGACCTCGCGTCAGGCTTCGCTGCTGCTGCCGCGCCAGCGGGTGGCGCCGACGGGCGAGATAGTTACCGCCTGCCGGCTGGATAAGTCTCTGCCGATGGTGCAGCTCAGCCAGCGACTGCTGCTGGAGAGTATGGGCGGCACGGCGCTCTCCGCCAGCGAAAGTGAAGCGGCGCTGGAGGCGATCGCCTGCCTGTTGCGCCCGGTGCTGCGCCAGCGTGAGCCGACCCCGTCCCGGCGGGACAAGCAGTTTCAGAAGATAATAGCGTTAATCGACGCATCCATTCAGTCGGAGCATCTGCGGCCGGAGTGGCTGGCCAGCGAGATGGGAATGTCGGTGCGCAGCCTCTATCGGCTGTTTGCCGACAAAGGGCTGGTGGTGGCGCAGTATATTAAGAACCGGCGGCTGGATCTGTGCGCCCGGGCGTTACAGGACGTCCACGATGACGAAAAGCTGGCGGGGATCGGCTACCGCTGGGGCTTCAGCGACCATAGCCATTTCTCCACCGCCTTTAAGCAGCGCTTTGGCGTCTCGCCGGGCGAATACCGCAAGCGCTGCCGCTAATTATTTGCGCAGCCACTGGCCGTTTAGCCCCTGAACGTACTCGCCGGGTTGAGCGCGGGCAACCAGCTTCTGTCCGGCCATTTTCGCTACCTCATCCACCGGCAGATTGTTGTCATCCGCCAGCTGCTGGTAGCTTTCACTGCGCGCGGCGTTGATCTGTTTCACCAGCGCCAGCGTCTCTTTATCCTGACGCAGCGGCGCCAGATAGCCGTTCAGCGTCTCCCCCACCCGCCCCTGCTGGCGCGCTTCGCTCAGGGTTAACGCCAGCGCGGGCGCGCTGAGCAGAGTTAGCGCCAGCGCCGCGGTTAACAGTCGTTTTCTCATCGTCGCCTCAGAACAAATCGCTGCGGGATTTCAGCAGGTTTTCCACATCCTTATCGACCTTGATATGGATCTCATGCTCAATTTTGACATTCATATTGATGGTGATGGGCTCTTTCGACGCCGCAATTTCGATACGCGGCGTACAGCCGGCGAGCAGCATCGACGCCACTATGGCCAGTAACAGCTTCTTCATTTAGGTTCCTTACATGTCTTACCGTCCGTACAGCGCCGCACGGGCAGCGTGGCATTTTGCTCAAGCCACGCCTGTAAATTGTCGCCGAAGCGTAAACTGCGCCACAGATCGAAAATATTCTCCTCATGAGCGTAGTTTAAATGCACGGTACTGCTTTTCCCGTCCACCCGGCTGGTGCCGTTGATGGCGGCTTTAAGCGTCAGCACGCCCAGATTGTTCAGGTTAATCTGCGTCGATGAACGGGAGATCTCCATATAGCGCAGCCAGTTGATCGCCGCCCCGGCGGAGACGTTGTCCGCCACCAGCGCATCGGCGGTGTCTTTATCCAGCCGCAGGGTCATCGGTCCGTCATTGCGCAGCCAGCCGTCGTGGATAATCCATTGATTGTTCTCCAGCCACAGCGGCAGCGCGCCGCTCACCGCCCCGGACATGGCGAACTGCTTCACCTTGACCGCGCTGGTCAGTTCGCTGCTGGAGATGTGCTGCAGACGGATCAGCGCCGGGTCGCGCTGCGGCATGCGCAGCTGCAGCAGGGTCAGCTTGCCGCCTAACAGGTCGACGCTGACGTCGCTAAGCTGCAGTGGATTGGCCTCGCTCCACGGCCAGGTGCCCTGCAGGTCCGCCGTCAGGTTGCGCGCGGTGACCTGGTTGACGATTTCGCCAATGCGTAGGGAGACCGGACGGCGGGTGCCCAGCTGCCAGTGGCCGTCGCTGAAGCGGAACGGCAGAACGAAGTCGACGCCGTTGATCTGGTTATCCGGCATCCAGGCGCTGCCGCCCTTCAGGACGCCATGGCCGCCTGCCTCAAATCCCTGCCCGGCTGCCGCCGAGAAGGCCACCTGCGCATAGAGTGTGCCTTCGCGCAGGTTCATCTTCCAGTCCGGCGGCACCAGCGGCTGGAATACCGTCAGCGACTGTTTTGGCCACCACGCCTGGCCGCGCAGCCGTTCGCCATCCCAGCGCCCGGTCAACCGCACCGGGCCAATGGTATCGGCGTGCAGCGCGCCGGTGAACTGGAACCACGTCGGGTCCCGGCCGTCGAGGGCGAATTTCAGCGTCGACGCCGGAAGATAGCTGCCGCCGGTGAAGGTAGTTTTTGCCGCATCCAGCGACAGCGCGCCGGTCAGCCGAGGATGCTCAGCATCGCGCAGCCAGCGGATCGGCTGCTCGAGGGTCAGACGCGGCGTGCTGACCCGCATCGTGCCGTACTCGAGCTTGTCGAAACCCGTGGAGAGGCTGCTCAGCGTAATGGCATTGTCCCGCCACTCACCGCTGCCCTTCACATCCCAGCGCGCCTGCATAGGCGTGAAATGCCCCTCGCCCCAGTAGCGCCACTGCCAGCGGCCGCTGTCGGGCAGAAAATCGTTCGCCAGACCGTCCAGGTGCAACGTAAAGTCGCCCATCTGCTGCTCATGGGCGCGGAGGATCGCCTGCAGGCGGCCATCGACGCCCTGCTGCGTGACCTTTACCCCGGCCAGCGGCCAGCGAATTTCGTCAATGTTCAGCGCGTCGATCACCCGCCCGCGCGACCGCAGTAGCGCCCCGGGGTGAAACGCCAGCTGCGGGCTGACCAGCGACCCGCTGAGCTGGGCCGGCAGCGCGGCGTAAAAGATCATCTCCCCCAGCTTGGCCTCGCCGGTGAGTCGCAGCGGCAGGTCGCTGTTATCCATGCTCAGCTTGCCCGGGCCGATATTCAGCACCGCGTTGCCTTTTCCGGCATGCCCCTCGGTGAGAACATTCAAGCGACCGCTGACGATCATCTGTTCCGTGCCCTGCTGCCAGTTACCCACCGACAGCGCCACGCGGCCGCTCAGCGGATACGCCTCGTAGCGGGTGCGCCAGCGGCCGTCGCTGATGGTGATCCGCTCCGGAGTGATCTCCCACGGCAGGTCGAGAATGGGCTCCACCTCGCCGCGTGGGGTGACCAGCAGCTGGCCGCGATTATGCTGCCACGTCAGCTCGGCATCGATCCATTCCGCAGTCTGCGGGAATTCGAAGGTGCCCTGCATCTGGCCATCGACCGGCAGGCCATCCGGCACCAGCGGCAGATGGAAGGTCCCCACCAGCTTCACCGGCGGCTGATCGTCAGCCAGCCGGGCGCTGAACTGGCTGACGGTAAGCGCCTGGCCGCGCAAGCGCGCCTGCAGGCTCAAATCGTTACCGGCAAAGCCGATCTCCTGCTGCGCAGGGGTCAGTGACATCACCAGCCGCCCCTGCCATTTTTCCCATGGCGACAGCCGCAGGTTATCAATAGTTAACCAGCTGTAGGGCAGCATCGATTGCCATTCGGCAAGGGTGCGCGGCGATCCGGGCGTGGGATCGCTGGCCGGCAGTTTGCTCAGGCAGGCGCTGTTGATCTCCAGTTGGTCAATATGCAGCCGCCAGCGGCTGGGGCGCGAGAGACGGGCATCGGTCACCCTGGCGAGTTCACACTCGCCCACCAGATAGCGCAGATCGGGGATCAGCAGGGCGGAACGCGTAAGACGCGGGCTCTCCTGCATAGCGATATGAGTGCCCACGGGCAGCCAGATGCCCGCCAGCGTCGGCACCCAGTGGGTCAGCGTCAACAGCAGGGTTAGCGGCAGTAACACCAGCGCTAACACCAGCGCGATGGCGGCTTTATATTTACCCTTCATGGGCAGTTAATATCCTGATTCAACATAAGTAAAAGCCGAAAGGCGCCCATTGTGACACGTTCGACCAGTGAGTGAAAGTTTGCGACCTGTTAAAGCATAGTTGCCAGCCGGTATCGCGGCGCGGCGATCGGCCGTCACCATTTAACTTTTGTTTAAGCACCCCCTGCCACACTCCAGAAAGATAGGTATTGCTTGCGGGAGAGACGGTGTCGTTAATTATCTCGCTCATTGAGAGCGCACAGGGCCACTATCCATTGGTATTACTGATGGTTTTCTTGCTCACTTTCACTAAATCCTGCGCGCTGGTGTCGCTGGCCATCCCGGGCACCTCCGGCCTGCTGCTGCTGGGGACATTCGCTTCCGCCAGCCTCGGTCATTTCCTGCTAATGTGGTCCAGCGCCAGCCTCGGCGCCATCGGCGGATTCTGGCTCTCGTGGTGGTTGGGCGTTCGCTATCGTCACCGCCTTACGCAGTTACGCTGGCTGACCGCCGAGCGGCTGGCCCGCAGCCGACTCTTTTTTCAGCGCCGCGGGCTGTGGGCGGTCTTTTTCAGCCGCTTTCTCTCTCCCCTGCGCGCCACCCTGCCCCTGGTCAGCGGCGCCAGCGGCCTGCCGCTGTGGTCGTTTCAGCTGGCTAACGTCAGCTCCGGTCTGCTGTGGCCGTTTCTGCTGCTCTCCCCCGGCGCTTTAAGCCTGAGTTTGTGGTAAAAAAAACTTTGTCTTTCAAAGAGATTCCTCAAATCCGCGATATGCTCTAGAATTAGGATAAGCACCTGCCATTTAAACTATTTTTTAATAATTGTACGATTATTTTAAATATGCTACCGTGACGTTATAATCACTGGAGAAAAGTCTTATGAAAATCGCGGTTTACAGTACGAAGCAGTACGATAAAAAGTACCTGCAGCACGTGAATGATACCTACGGCTTTGAACTGGAATTCTTCGACTTCCTGCTGACAGAGAAAACCGCCAAAACCGCCAACGGTTGCGAAGCGGTATGCATCTTCGTCAATGACGACGGCAGCCGTCCGGTGCTGGAGGAGCTGAAGGCCCACGGCGTGAAGTATATCGCCCTGCGCTGCGCCGGGTTTAACAACGTCGACCTCGAGGCGGCGAAAGAGCTTGGCCTGCGCGTCGTGCGCGTCCCGGCCTACTCGCCGGAAGCGGTGGCTGAGCATGCGATCGGCATGATGATGTCGCTTAACCGCCGCATCCACCGCGCCTACCAGCGTACCCGTGATGCTAATTTCTCCCTGGAAGGCCTCACCGGTTTCACCATGTATGGCAAAACCGCCGGGGTGATCGGCACCGGGAAAATTGGCGTGGCGATGCTGCGGATCCTCAAAGGTTTTGGCATGCGTCTGCTGGCGTTCGACCCGTACCCAAGCGCCGCCGCGCTGGAGTTGGGGGTGGAATATGTCGACCTCGCCACGCTGTACAAGGAGTCGGACGTGATCTCCCTGCACTGCCCGCTGACCGACGAAAACTACCATCTGCTCAATCGCGGGGCCTTCGATCAGATGAAGGACGGAGTGATGGTGATTAACACCAGCCGCGGCGCGCTGATCGACTCCCAGGCGGCCATCGATGCCCTGAAGCACCAAAAAATCGGCGCACTGGGGCTGGACGTTTATGAGAACGAACGCGATCTGTTCTTCGAAGACAAATCCAACGACGTGATCCAGGATGACGTCTTCCGTCGCCTCTCCGCCTGCCACAACGTGCTGTTCACCGGCCATCAGGCGTTCCTCACCGCCGAGGCGCTTATCAGCATTTCGGAGACCACCCTGGGCAATCTGCAGCAGGTCGCCAACGGTGAAACCTGCCCAAACGCTATCGTCTGATTCCTTTCCCTTTTGTGCTCCTCTCCCCGGGGGGAGCACATTCAGATAATCCCCACAGATCCCCGCTGCGATACCGTTACACTGGCTTTGTTTTATTAGTAATGTGAATGTTTTGGAGTGAAAATGAACAAATTTGCGGCATTACTGGCGGCAGGGTTGCTGCTGTCCGGCTGTGTCTATAACAGTAAGGTGTCCACCGGCGCGGAACAGCTACAGCATCATCGTTTCGTGCTGACCAGCGTCAACGGCCAGGCGGTAAACGCTGGCGACCGGCCGCTGGAGCTGAGCTTCGGCGAGAAGATGGCTATCACCGGCAATATGTATGTTTCGGGCAATATGTGCAACGGCTTCAGCGGGGAAGGTAAGGTGTCGGACGGCGAGCTGAAGGTCAAATCGCTGGCGATGACCCGGATGCTGTGCCACGATGCCCAGCTTAATACCCTTGATGCGACCATTGGTAAGATGCTGCGCGAGGGCGCGCAGGTCGATCTGACGGAAAACCAGTTGACGCTGGCGACCGCCGACCAGACGCTGGTCTATAAGCTCGCCGACCTGATGCACTAGCCGGCGTTTTGAGCCCGCTGCGGAGCTGCCATTAATAGCCGCAGCTTCCGCCCGCCAGCGCCTGCTCGCTGCAGCGTTTACCGTTCGGCAGCGCGCACATGCCAATCGCTGAACCATCGAGCTGACGAGCCACCGATAACGAGCCGCCTATCATGGCGCAGTTGGCCTGACCGGCGTCGCTCATCGCCGCCCGCATTCCTGGCGTGACGTGCGCCGCCGTGGCCTGCTGAACGGGTTCACTACTGCACGCCGACAGCAACAGCGCCGCACATCCCACTAACATCGCAGCTCGCATTTTCTCTCCCCTCGGAAACGTCTTAAATAGCAAACCCAAGAATAATAGGCAGCGTGGTGCGCGGCGTCGAGAGGGGAAGTACGTATTTATGCGTCTCATTAACATTTTCTAGCAAATTTCTGCGTAAAGGTTGATCTGCACCGGGATAGTCACCGGGCGATGGCTCGCCTTCACGTCCAGAAAAGCTACTTTCTCCGCGAACCGCGCAAAATATTGATCTGGTCACGGGTAGCCGTCGTATTGAGGACACAAATGCAAAAATGGCGGCGCCAACGGTTTGCTAAACTACCTCTTATATAATTACAGGGCGCGTCGCGGTTTCACGCGTCCATTCTTTTGCGCAATGTAAGGGTGTCTTCATATGATTACGATTGATGGTAATGGCGCGGTCGCTTCCGTCGCGTTTCGCACCAGTGAAGTTATCGCCATCTACCCGATCACGCCCAGTTCAACGATGGCGGAACAGGCTGACGCCTGGGCCGGCAATGGGCTGAAAAACGTCTGGGGCGATGTGCCACGCGTGGTCGAAATGCAGTCGGAGGCAGGCGCCATTGGCGCCGTACATGGCGCGCTGCAGACTGGCGCCCTCTCCACGTCCTTTACCTCATCGCAGGGCCTGCTGCTGATGATCCCCACGCTGTACAAACTGGCCGGCCAGCTGATGCCGTTTGTCCTGCACGTCGCCGCCCGCACTGTCGCCACCCACGCGCTGTCGATCTTCGGCGACCATTCCGATGTGATGGCGGTCCGTCAGACCGGGTGCGCCATGCTGTGCGCCAGCAGCGTTCAGGAAGCGCAGGATTTCGCGCTGATCTCGCATATCGCCACGCTGCAAAGCCGGGTGCCGTTTATTCATTTCTTTGATGGTTTCCGCACTTCGCACGAAATCAACAAAATCGCCCCGCTGGCGGATGACACGATTCGCGCCCTGCTGCCGCAGGAGAAAATCGCTGAGCATCGCCAGCGCGCGCTCAATCCGGAACACCCGGTGATCCGCGGGACCTCCGCTAACCCTGACACCTACTTCCAGTCGCGGGAGGCCACCAACCCGTGGTACGACGCGGTTTATGATCATGTCGAGAAAGCGATGGATGACTTCGCCGCCGCCACCGGCCGCCAGTACAAACCGTTTGAGTTTTACGGCCATCCGCAGGCGGAACGCGTGATCGTCATTATGGGCTCGGCCATCGGCACCTGCGAAGAGGTGGTCGATGAACTGCTGAGCCGCGGCGAGAAAGTCGGCGTCCTGAAAGTGCGCCTCTATCGCCCATTCTCCGCCGCCCACCTGCTGGCAGCGCTGCCGGAAAGCGCCCGGGCGGTGGCGGTGCTGGATCGCACCAAAGAACCTGGCGCGCACGCGGAGCCACTGTATCTCGACGTGATGACCGCCCTGGCGGAAGCCTTTAACCGCGGCGAGCGCGAGACGCTGCCGCGGACCATCGGCGGCCGCTACGGTCTCTCTTCCAAGGAGTTCGGTCCGGAATGCGTGCTGGCGATATTCCATGAGCTGCAGGCCGCCCAGCCGAAGCCGCGCTTTACCGTCGGCATCTATGACGACGTGACCAACCTGTCGCTGCCGCTGGGCGAAAATACTCTGCCATCAGAGGCCAAGCTCGAAGCGCTGTTCTACGGCCTCGGTAGCGACGGCAGCGTGTCGGCCACCAAAAATAATATCAAAATCATCGGCAATTCCACCCCGTGGTTCTCCCAGGGGTACTTTGTCTATGACTCGAAGAAGGCCGGCGGCCTGACCGTCTCCCATCTGCGGGTCAGCGAAAAGCCGATTCGTTCTTCGTATCTGATTTCGCAGGCCGATTTCGTTGGCTGCCACCAGCTGCAGTTTATCGATAAATACCAGATGGCCGAGCGGCTGAAGCCCGGCGGCATTTTCCTGCTCAACACGCCGTACAGCGCCGATGAAGTCTGGTCCCGCCTGCCGCAGGAAGTGCAGGCCACCCTGAATCAGAAAAAAGCGCGTTTTTACGTGGTCAACGCGGCGAAGATCGCCCGCGAATGTAGCCTCGGGGCGCGCATTAATACCGTGATGCAGATGGCGTTCTTCCATCTGACTCACATCCTGCCTGGCGACAGCGCGCTGGCGGAACTGCAGGCGGCCATCGCCAAAAGCTACAGCAGCAAAGGCCAGGAGCTGGTGGAACGCAACTGGCAGGCGCTGGCCCTGGCCCGCGAATCGCTGGCGGAAGTGCCGCTGCAGCCGGTGAATGCCAACAGTCCGAACCGCCCGCCGGTGGTCTCCGACGCCGCGCCGGATTTCGTCAAAACGGTCACCGCCGCGATGCTGGCCGGTCTCGGCGATGCGCTGCCGGTCTCCGCCCTGCCGCCGGACGGCACCTGGCCCATGGGCACCACGCGCTGGGAGAAACGCAACATCGCCGAAGAGATCCCCATCTGGAAGGAAGCGCTATGTACCCAGTGCAACCACTGCGTCGCCGCCTGCCCGCACTCGGCGATCCGCGCCAAAGTGGTCGCGCCGGAAGAGATGGAGAACGCCCCTGCCAGTCTGCACTCGCTGGACGTCAAGTCCCGCGATATGCGCGGGCAGAAATACGTACTGCAGGTCGCCCCGGAAGACTGCACCGGCTGCAACCTGTGCGTGGAAGTGTGCCCGGCAAAAGATCGCCAGAATCTGGAGATCAAGGCCATCAATATGATGTCGCGCCTGGAGCATGTGGAAGAGGAGAAAGTGAATTACGATTACTTCCTCAACCTGCCGGAAATCGACCGCAGCAAACTGGAGCGTATTGATATCCGCACTTCGCAGCTGATCAGCCCGCTGTTTGAATACTCCGGCGCCTGCTCCGGCTGTGGCGAAACGCCGTATATCAAACTGCTGACCCAGCTGTATGGCGACCGGATGCTGATTGCCAATGCCACCGGCTGCTCATCCATTTACGGCGGCAACCTGCCCTCGACCCCGTACACGACCGACGCCAACGGCCGCGGCCCGGCGTGGGCCAACTCGCTGTTTGAGGATAACGCTGAATTCGGGCTCGGCTTCCGCTTAACCGTCGATCAACATCGCCAGCGCGTGATGCGCCTGCTGAGCGAATTCGCCGATCAGCTGCCGGCAGAGCTGAACGCGGCGCTGCATGCCGAGGCGACGCCGGAAGCGCGCCGTGAACAGGTGGCGGCCCTGCGCCAGGCGCTGACCGGGGTGCAAGGCGCTGAAGAGCTGCTGACCGATGCCGACGCGCTGGTGGAGAAATCCGTCTGGCTGATCGGCGGCGACGGCTGGGCCTACGATATCGGCTTCGGCGGCCTGGATCATGTGCTGAGCCTGACGGAAAACGTCAACATTCTGGTGCTGGATACCCAGTGTTACTCCAACACCGGCGGCCAGGCGTCAAAAGCCACCCCGCTGGGGGCGGTCACTAAGTTTGGCGAGCACGGTAAACGCAAGGCGCGCAAAGATCTTGGCGTCAGCATGATGATGTACGGTCATGTCTATGTGGCGCAGATTTCGCTGGGCGCGCAGCTGAACCAGACGGTGAAAGCGATTCAGGAAGCGGAAGCCTATCCGGGGCCGTCGCTGATCATCGCCTACAGTCCTTGCGAAGAGCATGGCTACGATCTGGCGCTCAGCCACGATCAAATGCGTCAGCTGACCGCCACCGGCTTCTGGCCGCTCTACCGCTTCGACCCACGTCGGGCGGAAGAAGGCAAGATCCCGCTGGCGCTCGACTCTCGCCCACCGTCAGACGCCCTGGCTGAGACGCTGCTCAATGAGCAACGCTTCCGTCGCCTGAACGCCCAGCAGCCGGAAGTGGCGGAGCAGCTGTGGAAAGATGCTGCCGCCGACCTGCAGAAGCGCTACGACTTCCTCGCCCAGCTGGCTGGCAAAGCGGAGAAATCACCGAGCGAGAGCTAAGGTTATTTTCCATCCCGCAGCCATAAAAAAAGCCCGAACATGAAGTTCGGGCTTGTCGTTTTACCGATAACAAAATCATTCCGCAGAATGCGACGGCAAATAAAAATGCTTGGCATGACAATAAAGGCATATAACGCTCGAATAATACGTGATCAAACTGAATATGTATAATTTTTATTTTGTATATTAGTTGAAGATGTATTCATCATAATTATCACCATTACTTCAGTATTATTTTATTTAGATTTTACTTATATCGTAACAATTGAGTCTTACCATATCTCAGACCGCTCCTTTAGCATGAGTTCACTTCCTTCCCGGAAGCTAAAACATAAAAACAGTTAAAGGAATTTCTTCATGAAAAGAAAAGTACTGGCCCTCGTTATTCCGGCTTTATTAGCCGCTGGCGCCGCGCATGCGGCGGAAATTTATAATAAAGACGGAAATAAATTAGATGTCTATGGCAAGGTAGACGGTCTGCACTATTTCTCCAGCGACTCGAAAAAAGACGGCGACCAAACTTACGTTCGCTTTGGCTTTAAAGGCGAAACCCAGATCAACGATATGCTCACCGGTTACGGCCAGTGGGAATACAACGTTCAGGCCAACAATACCGAAAGCGCCGGCGATCAGGCGTGGACCCGTCTGGCCTTCGCCGGTATCAAAGTGGGCGATTACGGTTCCTTCGACTACGGTCGTAACTACGGCGTGCTGTACGACGTCGAAGGCTGGACCGATATGCTGCCGGAGTTCGGCGGCGACTCTTACACCTATGCGGATAACTTTATGGCAGGCCGCGCCAACGGCGTCGCGACCTACCGTAACAGCGACTTCTTCGGTCTGGTAGACGGTCTGAACTTCGCCCTGCAGTATCAGGGTAAAAACGAAGGCCAGAACGCCCAGGACATCAACGTCGGCACCAACAACCGCAGCAGCGACAGCGATGTTCGCTTTGACAACGGCGACGGTTTCGGTCTTTCCACCTCCTATAACTTCGGCATGGGCATCAGCGCGGCAGCGGCCTACACCTCATCTGACCGTACCAACGACCAGATGACCCAGACCAACGCCCGTGGCGATAAAGCTGAAGCCTGGACCGCTGGCCTGAAGTACGACGCCAACAATATCTACCTGGCGACCATGTACTCTGAAACCCGCAACATGACCCCTTACGGCAACGACGGCGTGGCCAACAAAACGCAAAACTTCGAAGTCACCGCTCAGTATCAGTTCGACTTTGGTCTGCGTCCGGCTATCTCCTATCTGCAGTCCAAAGGCAAAGATCTCTATAATACCGGCAGCTACGCCGATAAAGATCTGGTCAAATATATGGACGTCGGCGCCACCTATTACTTCAACCGTAATATGTCAACCTACGTTGATTACAAAATCAATCTGCTGGATGACAACGACAGCTTCTACAAAGACAACGGTATCTCTACCGACAACATCGTCGCGTTGGGCCTGGTTTACCAGTTCTGATGCGCCAGCCCGCCGGTTCCGGCGGGCTTTCTCTCTCTTTGCATCGCATCAGCTAAAACAAAACAATATATCCCACCGCTTAAAATAGCCGTCCATTTAGTGATATAGTCGTGCTCAGTCAGTGCCTGCCCGAGGACGTCCATCATGCATCATCACCCGGTAAAATCTTCCCGAATTATCTCTGTCGCCTATGATGACGCTTCCGCCACGCTGGAAATTTGTTTTTATCACCAGCCGCCGTTGCAATATACCGGCGTTCCACCGCGTATTTTTCGTGACTTTTTACAGGTGGTGTCAAAAGGTCGCTTTTATGACGGCGTGATAAAGGGAAAATTTCCCGAACACAAGTCACGTTAATGTCAAAGTGTGACTGCGGTCATGATACAAAACGTGCCATAATGCCGTACAATATGAGGGGATACTTAAACAGGAGGTTTTATGAGCAGAATGATTCTTGTCCCCATCGATATCTCTGATAAAGAATTTACTGAACGCATTATCAGTCACGTTGAATCGGAAGCGCGGATTGACGACGCTGAGGTCCATTTCCTCTCCGTTATCCCTTCCCTGCCTTATTATGCCTCACTGGGAATGGCCTATACCGCCGAACTGCCTGGTATGGATGAGCTGCGTGAAGGAACGGAAACGCAGCTTAAAGAACTCGCGAAACAGTTCTCTATCCCGGAAGATCGGAAACATTTTCACGTTGCCGAAGGATCGCCAAAAGATAAGATCCTGGCCCTCGCCAAGTCGCTACCCGCCGACCTGGTGATCATTGCTTCGCACCGGCCGGATATCACCACCTATCTGCTGGGCTCCAACGCCGCCGCGGTGGTCCGCCACGCCGAGTGCTCGGTGCTGGTCGTCCGCTAGCGCCATAGCCCGCCGCCCGGCGGGCTGTTTATTTTTACTTCTGCTCCATCAGCTTGCCTGCCCACAGCGGAAAGTGCCGGAAAGATGCTGACATTCCGCCCCTGAATCCGTACCATACACGCCACGGTTGTCTGTCAGACCTCATTAATTGCTACGCGCCAGCGCCACGTTGTCCAGCGGCTGGCACAACGCGTGCTCTTCTGATGCCACACTATGAATTGAGCCACTATTACATGCTGCAAAATCAAGAAATTAGTAAAAAAGAAAAATACAACATCGATAAGCTGCAGAAACGTCTGCGCCGCAACGTCGGTGAGGCGATCGCCGACTTCAATATGATTGAAGAGGGCGACCGCATTATGGTTTGTCTGTCAGGCGGCAAGGACAGCTATACCATGCTGGAGATCCTGCGTAACCTGCAGAAAAGCGCGCCCATCTCCTTCTCGCTGGTGGCGGTGAATCTCGACCAGAAACAGCCCGGGTTCCCGGAGCATATTCTGCCGGCGTATCTTGAGCAGCTGGGCGTTGAATATAAGATTGTTGAAGAGAACACCTACGGCATCGTCAAAGAGAAGATCCCGGAAGGGAAAACCACCTGCTCGCTGTGCTCTCGCCTGCGTCGCGGCATTCTCTACCGTACCGCCACCGAACTTGGCGCCACCAAGATTGCCCTCGGCCATCATCGAGACGACATCCTGCAGACGCTGTTCCTGAATATGTTCTACGGCGGCAAAATGAAAGGAATGCCGCCGAAGCTGATGAGCGACGACGGCAAACACATCGTCATCCGCCCGCTGGCCTACTGCCGCGAAAAGGACATCGAGCGCTTCTCCCAGGCCAAGGGCTTCCCGATCATTCCTTGCAACCTGTGCGGTTCGCAGCCTAACCTGCAGCGCCAGGTGATCGCCGATATGCTTCGCGACTGGGATAAGCGTTATCCGGGACGCATTGAAACCATGTTTAGCGCAATGCAGAACGTGGTGCCTTCGCACTTGAGCGACGTTAATCTGTTTGATTTTAAAGGCATCACCCACGGCTCCGAGGTGGTGGACGGCGGCGATTTAGCGTTTGACAGGGAAGAGATTCCCCTGCAGCCTGCCGGCTGGCAGCCGGAGGAAGAGGACGCCCGGTTGGATGAGCTGCGTCTGAACGTAGTGGAAGTGAAGTAACCCGCAAGCGTCTCAGGCCGCCGCCTGAGACGCGCTATTCTGCCCTTACTTCAGCAGTCGTACGCGGCAGGCTTTGCCTTTGATCTTGCCGTTTTGTAACTGCTTATACGCCTTCTGCGCCATATTCTGGCGGATCGCCACATAGACGTGGGCCGGGTGGACGTTAATTTTGCCGATATCGGCGCCATCAAATCCCATATCACCGGTCAACGCCCCCAGCACATCCCCCGGGCGCATTTTCGCCTTTTTTCCGCCGTCGATGCACAGCGTCGCCATCTCCGCCGTCAGCGGCGTGATAGCGTTGCCCGCCGGCGCCGGCAGCCAGTTGAGGGATAACTGCAGCATGTCGGCCAGAATGGTGGCGCGCTGCGCCTCTTCCGGCGCGCAGAAGCTGATAGCCAGACCTTGTTCGCCGGCGCGGGCGGTACGGCCGATGCGGTGCACATGCACTTCCGGATCCCAGGCCAGCTCGAAGTTCACCACCAGCGCGAGAGATTTGATGTCCAGGCCGCGGGCAGCGACATCGGTCGCCACCAGAACCCGGACGCTGCCGTTCGCGAAGCGCACCAGCGTTTGATCGCGGTCGCGCTGCTCGAGGTCACCGTGCAGCGATAATGCGCTCTGCCCGGCGGCGTTGAGCGCATCGCAGACCGCCTGGCAATCGCGCTTGGTATTGCAGAACACCACGCAGGACGCCGGCTGATGCTGGCTGAGCAGACGCTGGAGCAGCGCAATCTTACCGTGGCGGGAAACTTCAAAGAACTGCTGTTCGATAGCCGGTAACGCATCGACGCTGTCAATCTCAATCGTTTCCGGATGACGCTGCACCCGGCCGCTGATCGCCGCGATTGCCGCAGGCCAGGTGGCGGAAAACAGCAGCGTCTGCCGGTCAGCCGGCGCGAAGCGGATCACCTCGTCGATGGCGTCGCTGAAGCCCATATCGAGCATGCGGTCCGCTTCATCCATCACCAGGGTCTGCAGCGCGTCGAGAGAGACCGTCCCCTTCTGCAGATGATCGAGCAGACGGCCCGGAGTGGCGACGATAATATGCGGGGCGTGTTGCAGTGAATCGCGCTGGGCGCCAAACGGCTGCCCGCCGCAGAGCATCAAAATCTTGATGTTCGGCAGGCAGCGCGCCAGACGGCGCAGCTCGCCGGCAACCTGATCGGCCAGTTCGCGGGTCGGACACAGCACCAGCGACTGGGTCTCAAAGCGCGACGGATCGATATGCTGCAGCAGACCCAGCCCGAAGGCGGCCGTTTTTCCGCTGCCGGTTTTTGCCTGCACGCGCACATCTTTCCCCGCGAGGATCGCCGGCAGGGCGGCGGCCTGAACCGGCGTCATCGACAGATAACCCAGCTCGTTAAGGTTGGCTAATTGGGCGGCAGGTAAAACAGTCAGGGTAGAAAAAGCGGTCACAATGTATTCTCGTATTAAAGGACAGACGATCTGCAGGCGCGTATCCTCGCAGATCTCCGCGCCTGATGCGACAATTTAATCGGCTCTTCATCAGGCGGCGGATCGGGCTGCGGCTGCGGACGCGGTCGTGGATCGGGTAAAGGAACCGGATCGTTCGGCTCGGGCGAGATGGGGATAGACTGGGCTGTCAGCCCTGAAGCGTAATGCATAGTGGCCTCCCGGAAAGTGATACGGGCGTACCCGCAGGCGTAAACGGCCTGAAGACCGTCGGGTGTCTTAGTAAGCGTAGAAGCTGGTCAGGAGAGCGCAAAAAAAAAGCCGACTCAACAAAGTCGGCGTCGTACGAATCAATTGTGCTATGCAGTAATTCAAAAAAGGAAGTAAGACAATATGGAGCGCAACGCCCATCGCTTGACGTTGCATTCACCTGCGAGAGAGATATTGCCCTGAATGGGTAGAGGGTTTATTGATTTCGCTCAAACATTGCCGGGTTTTCCCGGCATCGTCGCTGCTAAAAGGCGATTCTTTACAACCATTTACTGCGATGTAACCACCATGCAACACCACCGATGACAACGACTAACATCAGGCAGAAGAGGCTAAACCCCAGATGCCAGCTGTTGCCAGGGATCCCGCCGAGGTTGACGCCGAACAGGCCAGTTAAAAAGGTGCTGGGCAGAAACACCATCGCCATCAAGGACATCGTATAGGTCCGCCGCGCCAGCGACTCCTGCATAATCTGGGCGATCTCATCGCTCATGATCGCCGTGCGGGCGATGCAGCTGTCGATCTCATCCAGCCCGCGCCCCAGCCGCTCGGCGATATCCTGCATCCGCCGCCGCTGATCGTCGCTCATCCACGGCAGGCGCTCGCTGGCCAGCCGGGCGTAAACATCGCGCTGCGGCGCCATATACCGGCGCATCACGATCAGCTGTTTACGCAGCAGGGCAAGGAAACCGCGCGGCGGCACCTGCTGATCGAGCAGGTCGTCTTCGAGGTCGATTATTCGGTCGTGCAGTTGTTCAATAAACTCACTGGCATGATCGGTCAGCGCGTCGCAGACTTCCACCAGCCAGCTGCCGCAGTCCGTCGGCCCATTGCCCTCCTTCAGGTCGCCCAGCACATCGTCAAGCGCCAGCACTTTGCGCTGACGAGTGGAGACGATGAGCCGCTCATCCATATAGAGACGCATCGCCACCAGCTGGTCTGGGCGTTCATCGGTGCTGCCGTTGATGCAGCGCAGGGTGATCAGCGCCCCGTCGCCGATCCGCGTTACCCGCGGTCGGGTGCTCTCGCCCGCCAGGGCATCGCGCACGTTATTGGGCAGTAGCGGGGTGGCCGCCAGCCAGTCGGCGCTGTCGCTATGGGTATAGTTGAGATGCAGCCAGCAGAGCTTCTCTTTGTCGATAATATCGTTATCGGCGAGCGGCTTCACGCCCCCCTGCCCGTCGAGCACCCACGCGAAGATCGCGTCCGGTATCTGCAACTCCGAGCCTTTAATCGCGTCCACTCAACCTCCGTTAATCCATGCCTGTCACATTTCACGCACTCTGTATAAGGTACGCGAAAGCGCGCTTTTTCGCTGTTTATTGCCCGGTGAAAGGGGCTAATCGCTTCATTAAAAAGCGCTTTCCCCCGGGCCGCGCCCACCTTCCTCATTTAACGTTAAAGTGTAGTGAAATCAAGTTCTTCAGGTTTTGCGCGCCTCAGTGCGACTTTTTGCGGTTTATTTTGCGACTTTATGCTGTATTATGCCGCTTATTGCGTCAACTTGCGGAGTCTCTCGTCATGCATAAGCTCGCCCGACAAAAACACATCCTCGACCGGCTGAGTGAAACCGGTCAGCTGAGCATCAGCGAACTGGTTGATGCGCTGCAGGTGTCGGCCGATACCATACGCCGGGATCTCAGCGAGCTGGAAAACCAGGGCGTACTGCAGAAAAGCCACGGCGGCGCCATCGCGCTTAACGTCCCGGCGATGACGCGCCAGGGAAGAAACGCCCTGCTCCCCGGAACCAAGCAGCGTCTCGGCCAGCAGGTCGCCGCGCGCATCCCCTCCGGCTCGACGCTGTTTCTCGACGCCGGCAGCACACTGCTGGCCGTCGCTAGCCAGCTGAAAGGCCCCATGACCGTGATCACCGCTTCGCTGGATATCGCCCAGCTGTTTAGCGACCGCGCCGATATCCAGCTCATTCTGCTTGGCGGCCAGTGGGACAGTGAGCAGCGGCTGTTCGCCGGCAGCGCCACGCTGTCGCTGGTGGCGCGCTACCGCGCCGATATCGCGATTCTCGGCGCCTGCGCGTTGCATGCCGAGCTTGGACTGAGCGCCAGCCAGGAGGCCGATGCCGACGTAAAACGCGCCATGCTCGCCGCCAGCGCGGAACACTGGCTGGTGGCGGACCATACCAAAGTCAACCATTGCGAACCCTGGCTGGTGGCCGGTCTCAGCGACATACACCATCTTTTCCTCGATCGTCCCTGGCCTGAGCTGGGGGATGACCCTGCCCTCTCTGTACATATTGCTGACGCTTAACAACGCGGAGAACCTGATGAGTAACAACACGATAAATATCGCCCTGATTGGCTATGGCTTCGTCGGTAAGACCTTCCACGCGCCGCTTATCCGTTCGGTGCCGGGCCTGAACCTGGCCTTCGTCGCCTCGCGTGATGAAGAAAAAGTCAAACGCGACCTGCCGGACGTCACGGTGATCGCCTCCCCGGAAGCGGCGGTCCAGCATCCGGATGTCGATCTGGTGGTCATCGCCTCCCCCAACGCCACGCACGCGCCGCTGGCCCGCCTGGCGCTGAACGCCGGCAAGCATGTGGTGGTGGACAAACCCTTTACCCTTGATATGCAGGAGGCCCGGGAGCTGATCGCCCTGGCGCAGGAGAAACAGCGCCTGCTCTCCGTCTTCCATAACCGCCGCTGGGACAGCGACTATCTCGGGATCCGTCAGGTTATTGAGCAGGGCGCCATCGGCACGGTGAAACATTTTGAGTCCCATTTCGACCGTTTCCGCCCGGAAGTCCGCGTCCGCTGGCGCGAGCAGAACGTTCCCGGCAGCGGCTTATGGTTCGATCTGGGCCCGCACCTGATCGATCAGGCGCTGCAGCTGTTTGGTCTGCCGCAGTCGGTACAGGGCAACATTGCCACCCTGCGCGACGGCGCAGAGATCAACGACTGGGCGCACGTGGTGTTAAACTACCCGGCGCATAAAGCGATCCTCCACTGCAGCATGCTGGTCGCGGGGGGCTCCTCGCGCTTCACGGTGCATGGCGATAAAGGCAGCGTTGTCAAAGCGCGGGCCGACCAGCAGGAGAGCCAGCTGCTGGCGGGTGTGGTACCAGGGAGCGCCGGCTGGGGTCAGGATGATGACAAGCTGGTGATCTATGACGCCTCGCTGCAGACCCAAACTCAGCCTACCCCGTCGGGCGATCAGCGCCAATACTATATGCAGATCCGCGACGCGCTGAAGGGCCAGATCGCCAATCCGGTGCCGCCGGTTGAAGCGCTGGCGGTAATGGCCGTTCTGGAAGCGGCGGTGCGTTCCGCGGAAAGCGGCGTGGCGCAGACCCTCGACCTGACCGCCGACGAGCGCAACGCGCTGCGCTAAGCCTGTCGCTACTCCGGTTATCTGCGCGGCCCGCAGGTAACCGGGTCACCGCCCTGACTCCAGAAATAATCACTGCCTGTCAGCAGATTATCCTTTCTTTATCCTGCCTTTTTGCGTAAAGCACCGCTGGAAATTTCAGCCAATTGGGAGGAGGATAGAGAACAGATCGATCGTGATGAGAAAAAGGTTGCTGACGCTGTGGACGCGGTGACCGCAATACCGGACAGGAGAAGCTCATGTACTACACGTTAGGAGATACCACTCTCCATTTTTATCGCTATCAGTGCAAATTTTACGTCGCCCACTGGGAAGGAGGGAACGTGATGGACGAAAAATTTAAACCGTTTATCGAGCAGATCACTGAGAAGACCGGGCTGGACGCGAAGCGCGTCGAGACCGCCGCGCGCGATTATTTTACTAACGTGGATTAACAGGCAGCCTGTTGCGGTATACCGAAGGCCAGGCCGACGCGCCTGCCATTGATCTCCCCCCTTCCGCCGCCACGGCCCTCGTTGTCGCTGGCGGCTTTTCTTCCTGCCGGCGCTAAACGGTGGTCAGTTTTGCAAGGATCGCAGCGAAGGTGTCGCTGACGTTATCGCCGGCGAGCATTTTTTTGCGCAAGGTGATACTTCTGCCTGTCGACGGGATGAGCAGCCGGACTTTCGCATCATGACTGCCGCGCTCAGCGAGAACTACATCGCGCAAAGGAATAATGTAGGTGTCGGCATAGAGACCCGGCGTAAATATCATCGACTCGCCGCTGACGCCAATCACCACCCGATTCTGCAGACGATAGCCGTTGCACAACGCCAGAATACCGGCGGCAATAAATACGCCGCCAATACCCATGCCAATCATTAAGATAATTATCCCGGCGATGAGCGCCAGCGCTCCCTGCGGATAAAAAGCGGATGCATTAAAGGTTAATAGCTGGTGATTATCGTCGCGGCTCATCGCCCCGGTTGTTGACCGCCACGGGGTAAAACCGGCGTTAATCCGCGTTTGAAAGCTGAACAGGCTGCCGACCAGAAAGATCATGCTGATGGGTATCATCACGATACCGCCAATAAAGGCCAGCACAATTGCCAGATAAGGATAGCGGCCAGACAGCATAATGCTGAGCGCCTGAACCACCACGGCGATAAACAGGGCAAGAACCAGCCAGGACCACATGCTGTCCACCCGACTATGGAAATTCAGTTGTCCTTCATCGAGTAATAAATTACGCGCGACAAAACAGATAATAATATTGACGAACAGGCCAATCCAGGCCAGCTTGTGCACATGCTTCATACCCTACTCCATTATGTATTTTACCATTCCATTTCCAGGCATTATAAAATAAAGACTTAATGCCGGCTGGATAGTAGCAAAGCGGTACACAAGATCAATAAAAAGCGCGCGGTCACCTCACATTCTCATTTATATTCAGCGTGATATTGTTAGTTATCATTTATCGTAATTATATAAACCATCCTATATATTGGCGCTATATGTTTTCAGCGCAATAATATCGCCCTGCCGCCTGGCAGGGCGTCGCAGATTAACGCTCCTCCAGCGCCGCCACCGGCTCCGGCGCGCTTTTCCTGCGCAGCAGATAGCCTGCGGCAAGGATCAGCAGCCATACCGGGATCAGGCAGACGGAGATGCGGATGTCCGGGGTCAGATACATCACCCCGAGGATCCCGGCGAGAAACAGCAGACACAGCCAGTTTGTCAGGGGATAGCCGAAACTCTGGAAAGCCGTTACCTTCCCGGCCCGCTGCATGGCGCGGCGGAACTTAAGATGAGTGATGCAGATCATCGCCCAGTTGATGACCAGGGCGGCCACCACCAGGGCCATCAGCAGGGCAAAGGCTTTCCCGGGCATCACATAGTTAATCACCACGCAAAGCGCCGTGGCGACGGCGGATACCGCCAGGGCGGTCAATGGGATCCCGCGGTGGTTCACTCGCAGCAGCGCACGCGGGGCGTTGCCCTGCTGAGCCAGGCCGAACAGCATCCGGCTGTTGCAGTAGACGCAGCTGTTGTAGACCGACAGCGCGGCGGTGAGCACCACCAGATTGAGGGCGTTGGCCACAATATTGCTGTCAATGGCGTGAAAGATCAGCACAAAAGGGCTTCCCCCTTCCACGACGTTCCGCCACGGGTAGAGTGACAGCAGGACCGCCAGCGACCCCACGTAAAACAGCAGAATCCGGTAGATCACCTGGTTGGTGGCTTTGGGAATGGTTTTATGCGGCTCATCGGCTTCCGCCGCGGTGATCCCCACCAGCTCAAGCCCGCCGAAGGAGAACATGATCACCGCCATGGCCATCACCAAGCCCATGATACCGTTAGGGAAAAATCCCCCGTCCTGCCACAGGTTGGCCACCGTCGCCGCCGGGCCGCCGTGACCGCTAAATAACAGATAGCAGCCAAAGGCGATCATGCTGATGATAGCGGCCACTTTGACAATCGAGAACCAGAACTCCAGCTCGCCATACACTTTGACGTGCGTCAGGTTGATGGCGTTGATCGCCACGAAGAAGATCGCCGCCGACAGCCAGGTGGGTACCTCCGGCCACCAGTACTGAATATAGATCCCCACCGCCGTCAGCTCCGCCATGCTTACCAGCACGTACAACACCCAGTAATTCCAGCCTGACATAAACCCGGCGAAGGGCCCCCAGTAGCGGTTGGCGAAATGGCTGAACGAACCCGCCACCGGCTCCTCTACCACCATTTCGCCAAGCTGACGCATGATAAAGAAGGCGATAACCCCGGCGATGGCGTACCCCAGCAGGACCGAAGGGCCTGCCATACGGATCGTTTGCGCAATACCTAAAAACAGTCCGGTGCCGACCGCCCCCCCGAGGGCAATCAACTGGATATGGCGGTTTTTTAACCCGCGTTTTAACTGATGCTCTTGCTGCGTTGTCATCTCTGACCTGCCCCTGTCTGTAAAAAGTCACTTTCGCCGGTAGCAACTTTCAGGCCAGCGGATCGCCGCGCAGCGGCAGACAAAAAGTAATACATTGAATTATATTAAAATATTGTTTTCACATCAGTTCCGGTAGCTGCTCATCGCGGCGCTGACCTGGCGCATCACACGCGAAAACTGGCCAGATTACGCACAGATCATGAGAAAAAGAGCGACTTAATGCATGAACCTGACCCATTTTGGTGCATCCGCTTTGCCGCCGTCCGCCCAGGCTTCACGCCAGGCAAAAAACTGTTAGGCTGTTAGTCACTTTTACGTTCCGCTAGTGGCCACTATGTACAACATCGACGACTATGATCTGAAAATTCTTACCCTGCTGCAGGCCAATGGCCGTTTAACCAATCAGGAACTGAGCGAGCTTATCGGCCTGTCCGCTTCCCAGTGTTCACGCCGGCGTATCGCCCTTGAACAGGCGCAGCTTATCCTCGGCTACCATGCGCGTCTGGCGCCGGATGCCGCCGGGCAGGAGATGCTTGGCCTGATTGAGGTGCGTCTGCTGAATCACACCCCGCAATGCGTGGAGAGCTTTCATCAGATGCTCAGTGAAGTGGACGCCATTCTGGACGCCTGGAAAACCACCGGCGACGCCGATTATCTGCTGCGGGTAACGGTCCCGGACCTGCCCGGTCTGAGCCATTTGATCAGCCATATTCTGGCGCAAAACAAAGGGGTGGCCCATCTGAAAACTGCCGTTGTGCTCAACCGCCTGAAAGAGAACGGCCAGCTGATGCCGGGCACGCCCCCGCTGCGCTGAACCGGAGCACAGCGCCCTGCGTTGGTGCAGACGCGGGGCCAGACAATGCGCGACAAGCGGCAAATTCGCACAATTCACGCATTAGGAAACCATAAAACGCACGAGCCGTGCAATTTTCTCTTCCTGTCAGAACAACAGGTTAGGCTTAACCACGGCTGTTTTTTCCGCAAACGATCGCCCGGGCACTCTCCGCTGGTGCGATTTTTGCAAACAAGCGCTTATCCTTGTTAACGAAAAGATAGTGCTTATTTATGGATAACGTCCTTTCCCCTGAAAAACTGACCCACACCTGGCTGGAGGATGCCCTGGCGCTGCTGTTCGGCACGCTAATGATCTCCTTTGGTATTATCCTGTTTCGTCAGGCCGGTGCCCTGACCGGCGGGACGGCAGGCATGGCCTTTCTGATCCACTACGCCACCCACCTGCCGTTCGGCGTGGTTTTCTTCGCCATCAATCTGCCCTTCTACTGGCTCTCCGTCCGGCGGATGGGCGCCGCCTTCACGCTGAAAACCTTCTGCGCGGTCGGACTGGTGTCGCTGTTCTCCGACCTGCACGGCTACTTTATCCATGTCGATCGCCTGAACCCCTATTACGCCACCCTCTTCGGCAACATCATGGTCGGTATCGGCTTTGTGGTGCTGTTCCGCCATAAAGCGAGCCTCGGCGGCGTCAATATTCTGGCCCTCTATCTACAGGATAAAAGCGGCATCCGCGCAGGTAAATTCCAGATGGTAGTGGACGCCTGCATCGTCACCGCCTCCCTGTGGGTGGTTAGCCTGCCGATGCTGCTGGTCTCTGTCCTCGGCGCCGTGATTTTGAATTCGATTATCGCCATGAACCACCGCCCCGGACGCTATGCGGTGTAATGGCTTCACCTTTAACGGTCATTTCAGGAGTAACCACTGTGTTCCAGAACGTCGACGCCTACGCGGGCGATCCTATCCTGTCGCTGATGGAAGCCTTTCAACAGGATCCCCGGGCAGACAAAGTTAACCTCAGCATCGGGCTGTACTATAACGAGCAGGCCATCATCCCTCAGCTGGAGGCGGTCCGCCAGGCCGCTGACCGGCTACAGAGCCAGTTGCAAAAGGCCAGCCTCTATCTGCCGATGGAGGGACTGGCGCCCTATCGCCGCGCGGTCCAGACGCTGCTGTTTGGCGAACATCATCCGGCGTTGCGTGCCGGACGCATCGCCACCATCCAGACGCTGGGCGGCTCCGGCGCGCTGAAGGTGGGCGCGGATTTTCTCAAGCGCTACTTCCCCGACTCCGCGGTCTGGGTCAGCGATCCGACCTGGGAGAACCATGTGGCCATCTTTGCCGGGGCGGGCTTCGAGGTGCATACCTATCCCTGGTTCGACAGCGCCACTCGCGGGGTCAATTTCCCCGCCATGCTTGCCGCCCTCCAGCAGCTCCCGTCGCGCAGCATCGTGCTGCTCCATCCTTGCTGCCATAATCCGACGGGGGCCGATCTCACCCCCGAGCAGTGGGATCGGGTGATTGAAGTGTTGATCGCCCGGGAGCTGATCCCGTTCCTCGATATTGCCTACCAGGGCTTTGGCCGTGGGCTGGATGAAGATGCCTATGCCATCCGCGCCATCGCCAGCGCCGGGCTGACGGCGCTGGTTAGTAACTCGTTCTCGAAGATTTTTTCGCTGTACGGCGAGCGTGTCGGCGGCCTGTCGGTGGTCTGTGACAATGCCGATGCCGCCGGGCGCGTGCTGGGCCAGTTGAAAGCCACCGTGCGCCGCAACTACTCCAGCCCGCCGGGGTTTGGCGCCCAGGTGGTGTCGCAGGTGCTCAACGATCCCGAGCTGAATGCCCTGTGGCAGGAAGAAGTGGAGGCCATGCGCACCCGCATCAGCGCCATGCGCGTCGCGCTGGTGAAATCCCTGCAGACAGCCCTGCCGGCGGAGGATTTTTCCTATCTGCTGACCCAGCGCGGCATGTTCAGTTACACCGGCTTTAGCGCCGATCAGGTAGACGTTCTGCGCGAAGTGCACGGCATCTATCTGATCGCCAGCGGTCGGGTCTGTGTGGCCGGGCTCAACCACGGCAATATTGCGCGGGTAGCCAGCGCCTTCGCCGCGGTCTGCGCACGCTAGCCGGGGCAACCCCGGCGCGGATTAGCGGTTATTCGCGACGCAGCCGGCGAGCCAGGCGGGTACCCAGCGTCTGAATAAGCTGGACAATAACAATCAGCACCAGGGCGGTGGTGAGGGTGGCAAAGGCGTCGAAGCGCTGATAGCCGTAGGTGATCGCCAGATCGCCGATCCCGCCGCCGCCCACCGTTCCCGCCATGGCGGTCGCGCCAAGCAGACCGATGGTCGCGGTGGTAAGGGCCAGAATCAGCGACGCGGCCGCCTCCGGCAGCATAAAGTGCCAGACGGTCTGCAGAGGGGTAGCGCCCATGGCGTCTGCGGCCTCAAGGATCCCCTCATCCACCTCCAGCAGCGAGCTCTCCACCAGCCGGGCAATATAGGGGGCGACAAAAACGATCAGCGGCACGATGGCTCCCGCGGTGCCGATAGTCGTGCCCACCAGCAGCCTGGTGAAGGGCAGGATCACAATCAGCAAAATGATAAACGGCAGCGAGCGCAGCACGTTAATCAGCGGATTCAGCGCCTGATGCACCACCGGGTTGGCCACGATGCCGCCGGGACGACAAACCACCAGCACAATTCCCAGCGGGACGCCGATCAGCGCGCCAAAGCCCAGTGAGATGGCGACCATAATCAGGGTATCATGCAGCGCCAGCAGAAACTGCTCGCCGGTAATGGCGGTATCAATCAGATCAAACATGGGTGATTTTCACTCCTGCGTCGGCCAGATGGGTGATAGCGCGTTCGGTTTCGTCAGGCTCGCCAAGGAGTTGCACAATCATAAATCCCAGTATCCGGCCCTGAACTTCGGACATGCTGGCAAACAGGATATTCACCTCGACAGCATACTCGCGGATCAGGTGGTTAATGATCGGCTGCCGGGCCGTCGCGCCGATAAATTCGAGGCGTAAAGCCCGGGCGCCGTTATCGCGCTGCAGGAGCGACGCCACCCGCTGCGGCAGGCGATCGTGCACCACCGACTGCACGAAACTGGCGGTGACCGGATGCTGCGGCTGGGCAAAGAGATCGAACACCGTCCCCTGCTCAACAATGCGCCCGGCCTGCATCACCGCCACTTTGTGACAGATTTTCTGGATCACTGACATTTCATGAGTAATCAGCACAATGGTGATGCCGTAGCGGCGATTAATCTCCTGCAGCAGCAGTAAGATCTGTACCGTGGTGTGGGGGTCGAGCGCCGAGGTGGCTTCATCGCACAGCAGCACCGACGGGTTGGTGGCCAGCGCCCTGGCGATACCGACCCGCTGCTTTTGCCCTCCCGACAGCTCATTAGGGTAGCTGTGCATTTTGTCGCTCAGGTCGACAAACGCCAGCAGCTCCGCAACCCGCGCCTGGATAAAGGCCTTGTCGCGGCCCTGCAAAATAAGCGGGATAGCGATGTTATGAAATACCGTTTTCGAATTCAGCAGATTAAAATTCTGAAAGATCATGCCGATATCTTTTTTGATCGCCTGCAGGCGCTGGCCGCTGCAGTCCTGTAGCGGCTCACCGTTCAACACCACCTCGCCCTCGCCCGGCGTTTCCAGCCGATTAATCAGCCGCAATAAGGTGCTTTTTCCTGCGCCGCTGTAGCCAATAATGCCGAAAATATCGCCCCGGTCGATACTGAGATTAATATCCTGCAGGGCCAGAACTGGATGCCCTTTTCTGGAAAAGGTTTTACTGACATGGCGAAATTCTATCATCGCGTTATTCATTTTAAATAATCAGGCAGCAGGTAACCATCATACTGCGGATGGCTGAGAATATATTTTTTGAAATCGGCAGAGTGATAGCCGTCGATAATATCTTTGGCAAACTGCGCCTTCTGATTTTTACCGGCAACGGTTACGACGTTAATAAAATGGCTGGTGGCGGCCTCCAGCTTTAATGCTGAGGTGAGCGCCATGCCGCTGGAAACGGCGAAATTGCCCTGAATCAGGCCATAGTCGACGTCCGGCAGCGCGCGAACCTGCTGGGCATTGTCCATCTCCTTAAGCACGATTTTATAGGGGTTAGCAACGATATTGCGCTGGGAAAAGGTGGCGGGATCGCTGTCCGGTTTAATCTTCACCCAGCCCAGACTTTCCAGCACCAGCACCGCGCGATATTCGTTCGACGGCTGGTTTGGCACCGACACCACCGTGCCGGCTGCCGGGGTGCCCAGGGTGGTCAGTTTGCCGCCATACAGGCCCATCGGCGGTGTGGGTACCTGCACAATGCCCACGTTATCGGTCCCCAGCCGCTCATTGATCGCTTTCAGGTATACCGGATGCTGCATAATATTCGCTTCGATATCGCCGCGGGCTACCGCGTCATTGACCTGAATACCGTCGCTAAAATCTTTATATTCGATTTTATACCCTTTACTCAATAAATAGGGGGCGACCCCTTTTTCAAATTGCTCTTTATACGGCCCGGGATTGAAGCCGATACGAATAATTTGATCTGCGGTGGCGTAAAAAGAGGTAGCGGATAACAGGGCAAGCGTCATCCCGAGCGCAACTGACTTGTTCATAAGGTATTTTCCTGGAAGGTTGGCGATATTGAGCGATTAAATCACAGCCGCAAGAGGGTTGTAAGCCAGAACGCCGGATTTCCTTTTGCTTATTCCTCATAACCTTTTGCCATCCCGACATATCCTAAAAATAATCATCCTTTGCAGATATTGTTATTTAGCCAGGCGCCATAAATCCCTTAAAGATGGCAGATTATTGATGACGTAAACCGGGAAAATTATGCCTGATTTTGCTGCTTCACCGCTGGTGGACGCCCTGGAAGAGAATCTGTTCAGCCTGCTGGAAAACCTGGCCGCGGAGGTCAACACCGACATGCTGCCGTTGATCGACCTCTCCAGCGGCAGTCCGGATCAACCCACCCCGCCGGAAGTGATTGACGCGCTGCAGAGCGCCATTCATCGTCGTGAAAACCATGGCTACCCCTCATTCTGGGGCAAGCCGCAGGTCCGCGAAGCGATCGCCCATTTTTATCGTCGCCAGTATGATGTGGAATTCGATCCGCACAGCGAAGTCGCGGTATTTCAGGGCTCGCATATCGGTATTGGCGGCATCCCGCGGGCGCTGCTCCGTCCCGGGCAATACCTCATCTCCACCGATCCCTGCTATCCCATTTATCGCTCAGCGGCGCTGCAGTCCCAGGCGACGTTTTATGGCCTGCCGCTCAGGGCTGAGAACCATTTCCTGCCGGATTTTAACGACCTCCCCCGGGAGGTGGCTGCCAAGGCCGGGCTGGTGGTGCTTAACTATCCGCATAACCCCACCGGCGCCCTCGCCACGCCGGCGCTGTTCGCCAGCGCCCTGCAGTTTGCCCACCGTCACCAGGTGCCGATCCTGCACGATTTTGCCTATGCGGCCATCGGCAGCGCGGCCAGTGACGCGCCGCTGAGCCTTTTCTCTCAGCCCGGCGCGAAGGCGTGGGGAGTGGAAACCTACACCTTCTCCAAGACCTTTAATATGGCCGGCTGGCGCTTCGGCTTCGCGGTCGGCAACGCTTCGATCATTCGGGCATTTAAAAAGCTGCACACCCACAGCTACAGCACGGTGTTTGGCGCGATTCAGGATGCGGCGATCGCCGCGCTCAGCCTGCCGGCAGAACGGATTGCGCAGCTGACGGAGGCGTATCATCAGCGCCGGGAGTGGGTTCTGCGTCGACTGGCCGCGCTGCGCTGGCCGGTTCGTACCGCACAAGGCACGTTCTTCCTCTGGCTGAGCGTGCCGCCCGGGTACCGTTCACAAGAGTTTGCCCGCCTGCTGCTGCAGGAGGCGCATATTCTGGTGGCGCCAGGCACTGGTTTTGGCGAAGGGGGCGAAGGGTTTATCCGCATCAGTCTGACGGCTGGGGACGACGCGCTGAGCAACGCGCTGGACCGTCTCGCCCGGCTGGCGCTGTTTTAGCGCCCGCCTCGCGGGGCCGTTACACCTTCAGGTAGCCCGCCATGCGTTGAATACGCGCGGCGGAATAGTCATAGCAGGCGCTGGCGGGTTTACCCAGTACGCGATATTTGGCGCCATTGTAAAAGGCGGTCTTATTCTCCTCTTCCAGAAAGCGCCGGGAGACGGTGTCGCTGAAAATACGGTCGCCATCCGACTGCGGCTGATAGCGGCTATATTTGACGCTCTCCCACGCCACGCCGATCGGCTTATGATCATAGCCGGTCATACAGAACAGCCGGTTGGAGGCCAGCAGATCGGCCTCGATGGTTTTAAATTCCGCCGCCGTAGCGGCGCAGGTCATGCTTAACAGGCAGGCCGAAGCCCATCGGTAAATTGTCATTATTCAGGCGATCCCAGAGTGTTTCCTCCATTGTAAGCGGCTGAAAATTCTGGATGTTCGCTTTTACCTATCGTTGTGCGTGAAAACCGCTTAAAATTTTACAATCGTACTCCTCGTGAGTTGTCTTAACGACCTGTAGGCCCTCCCTGCGCAGGTCGTCACGCCGGGCCAAACACCGAGACGCCGGCGCAGAGGAGGTATCGCCTTTAACGATTAAACGCCCAGCTGGCCCCGCTGGTCAGCGCCCGCTCGAAGGCGGGACGGCCGGGGCCCGCCAGCCAGCCGGCGAAGGTGTGCAGCTGCGGATGCAGCTGGCGCATGGCGTCGAGGTCGGCGTGCCCGGCCAGCCGCCCGTCGTCCACCAGCCCGGTCAGCTTGTGCAGAAAAGGGCTGGCGGCCAGCACCTCATCGGAAAATCGCGAATAGGGGATCGGCCGTCCCGCCGCCGCGGAGAATAACGCCTCCAGTTGACGGCCGGTCACGCTGTCGCTGGCGATCTCGAACGTCTTGCCGGCAAACCGCGCCGGCGCGGCAAAAACTGCCGCGACTAGATGGCCGATATCCTCCACCGCCAGCACCTGCATCCTCCCCTCTGGCAGCATAAAAAAGTGAAAATGACCTTCATCAAGGCCAAAACCGGGCATCACCAACAGCTCCATAAAGGTGGCGGGACGCACGATGGTCGCCGCCAGCGGCAGGCGGCGGATATGCCGTTCAATTTCCGCTTTGGTGTCATAATGCGCTACGCCGGTGGGCGTCTCCCCCGCCGCGCTGCCGGAGCTGTACACCAGATGCTTCACCCCGCACTCGACGGCGAGGTCGGCGATGGTTATCCCGTAGCGTACCTCCTGCTCATCGGTCACCGTCCCTCCCGGCGAACTGGGCTGGACGCTGAAGACGCCGTCGACCCCGGCCATCGCCGCCCGCATTGTCGCCCGGTCTTCAAAGGTGCCCACGACCAGCTCGGCTCCCCGCGCCGCCAGCGCGACGGCCCCGGCGGAGAAAGGATCCCTGACCAGCGCTCGTACCCGCCAGCCGCGGTGCAGCAGCGCCCCCGCCACCGAGCCGCCCTGCTGGCCGGTGGCGCCAAAAACCAATAGGCTCTGGCCATTATTCATCACCGTTCCCCCTCGTCTGCAGATCGTTGTCCGGCGTCTCGCCAGCGATTCTCCCCTGGCCTGTCTTCCTCCAGCCAGCCGCAGGAGGATCCGGGGAAATGGCCGGTGAACCATTGGGCATGATGGCTTGCGCACCATGCCATCATCTCCCGTCGCGAGCGTTCCGCCTGCCGGGGATCGCCGCAGAACGCCGAGTTCCAGTGCGGATGGGTAAACTGGCGCGGGGAATGAAGAAGATCGCCGGAGAAACAGGCGTAGTCATCGCCAGAGGAGAGGATCAGCGCGGCATGGTCAGGACTGTGGCCGGGGGTAGGGATAAAGGCGATCCGTCCGCCGAACTGCGGCCTGGCCGCCACATCCACGATCTCCAGCTGGCCGGCCTCGATCACCGGCAGCAGGCTGTCGAGCCACAGTGCCCGGTAGCGTTCGCTGTTCTTCACCCGCGTCAGCTCTTTTGCCGAACACAGATAGCGCGCGTTGGGAAACAGCGGCGCCCAGCGATCGTCCTGCCAGACGGTATTCCATCCGACATGGTCGGTATGCAGGTGGGTCAGTAGCACCAGGGTCACGTCCTCCGGGTTCACTCCCGCGGCGCGGAGATTCTCCAGATACGGCGTGTTAAGTTGATGATAGAGCGGATTGCCGCCGCGCTCCCGACCGTTGCCGGTGGCGGTATCGATAACAATCAGATCGTGGGGAGTCTGTACCACCCAGCTGTGGATCGACAGCGCGATTGGCTGATTATCGGCGTCCGCCTCCGTCGCAGGGAACGCTGCGGGATAGAGCGCCGCCGGCTGCAGGCTAATCTCGCGCTCCGGAACTTTGAATATCAGGCTGTCGCCTGTCTGGTAAGCTTGCATCACTCCCTCCGCGCGCATTGCGCTGGTTGATTTATCGGGGTGATATTCACTATGCTGCCGGGATAACCCACATTCAAATTGATTATTATAATGAAGAAAATCATTGAAAATGATTTTAGTCGTATCGATCTGAATCTGTTGACGGTCTTGATGGTGCTGTACCGCGAAGCCAGCGTCACCCGCACCGCAGAGGCGCTGCATCTTGGCCAGCCGGCCATCAGCGGGGCACTGAAACGGCTGCGCGAGATGTTTGACGATCCACTGTTCGTGCGCAGCGCCAGAGGCATGCTGCCGACGCCGCGGGCGCAAGCGCTGATGACCGAGCTGCAGCCGCTGATGGAACACCTGCATTCGGCAATGTTTGGCGCCGGGGAGTTTTCCCCCGCCAGCGCCCAGCAGCTTTTCCGCGTCGGCCTCAGCGACTGGAGCGAACACTGGCTGATGCCCCAGCTGTTACCCGGACTGATGCAGGAGGCGCCCGGGGTGTCGCTCCAGACACTAGCCGCCGACCCCTTCCAGGTACGCCAGCTGTTGGAGGAGGATCGCATTGATGTCGCGCTATCCCTCAACAAACAGAGCCGCGGGGAGATCGTCAGTGAACCGGTGATGAGCATGGGGGTGACCACTCTCTGGTCGCCACAGCAGATCCCCTGCCGCGGGCCGTTGTCGGTGAGCGACTTTGTCGCCTGGGAACATGTGATGGTGGCCTATCGCGAAACCGGCCACGGGGAAATAGACCGCCAGCTCGCCAGTCAGGGACTCGCGCGGCGCGTGCGCTTTGCTACGCAGAATTTCTCCACCTTTCCCCTGCTGCTGACCACCCTGCCGCTCTTCGCCACCGTCCCCCAGGGGCTGGCGCAGCGCTGGCAGGCGCAGTATGCCCTGCGCGCGGACGCCCCGCCGGTGGCCTACCCGGAATTTACCCTGTGTATACTGCGTCACAAACGCCGGGCGCAGGATCCGGCGCTGAACTGGCTGATAGCGAGGATAAAACAGGCCATGCGCGGACCATAGCGGGAGCGAATGCCACCGACATCAGGCCTCGCTAAGCGGGGGTTGCAGAACGCGTCTGCTCCAGTCATAAAACGCGCGTACCGCCGGCGGCAGATAGCGGTTTTGCGGATAGACCAGCGACAGGGGAAGATCAGAAGCGGCCTGCTCCAGACAGGCGACCAGCGCGCCGCTCTGCAGATAAGGTTGCGCCAGATAGCTGGCGACGCGGATCAGGCCCAGCCCCTGAACGCCGGCCTGGATATAGGCATCGGTATCGTCGACCACCAGCGTCTCCTGCATGCGGATCGCGCAATCGCCGTCATCGAGGGAGAAAAGCCAGTCGATGGTCCGCCCGGTACGGTGGTTCAGGTAGCCCACCGCCCGGTGCTGGTGCAGATCGTCGATGCTCTGCGGCCGGCCGTGGGCCGCGAGCCAGGCCGGCGAGGCGAGGACCATCCAGCGGTAGCGGGCCAGAGGACGCGCCACCAGGGTGGTGGAATCTTCGATTTGTCCGCTACGGATCACGCAGTCGAATCCCTCCTGGATAATATCATCCACGTTGTCGCTTGAGCAGAGGATCAACTCCAGGTCGGGATACTGCTGCAGAAACTCGCCGATCCTTGGCAATACGCAGTGCCGGGCAAGAGATTGCGGCATCCCCACCTTGAACCGCCCGGCGGGCTGGGCCGAGCGGCCGGGAAAGGAGGCTTCCATCGCCGCCATCTCGGCCAGCAGCCGTTTACACTCCGCGTAATACCGGCGTCCCTCGGCCGTCACGCTGAGCTTGCGGGTGGTGCGCTGAAGAAGCTGCGCCCCCAGCCAGGCTTCCAGCTCCTTCACTACCCGCGACACCGTTGAGCGCGGCTGCCCCAGCACCTCCGCCGCCCGGGCGAAGCTGTGGGCATCCACAACCGCAACATACAACTGCATGGCATCCAGTCTGTCCATTTCGTTCTCCACTGGCGGTTATTATCCCATTAAGACGAACAGTCTAACCCGAAATCCTGTTCTTATCGAATGATGCCCACCCCCCTACACTGAGCCTGTAGCCAGTCAATAAAAGGCTTAACTGAGTAAGGAGTTAAAATGAAATCTGATAATCTTAACCACGAGGAAAAGGTATTGGTGCTGGGAGCGGGACAACTGGGCGCCGCCGTACTGGATGCGCTGGTACCTGCGGTGATCCAGCGCCAGGGCGCGGTCTCGGTTATCGTCTCGCCGGCGGCCTGGGATGAAGCCGGCCAGCTGCGGTCGGCAAACCACCGGGCGCTGGCCGACGCCGGGGCCACCTTTCTCGCCGTCGACATTGCCGGTAGCGACATGGAGACGCTGGCTGGTCAGTTTAGCGGATTCACCACCGTGATTAACTGCATGGGGTTTGTCGCCGGTCCGGGGACGCAGCTAAAAATTACCCGCGCGGTGCTGGCCGCCGGAGTGCCCCGCTATTTTCCCTGGCAGTTTGGCGTCAATTACGATGTGGTCGGCAAAGGCAGCGGCCAGCCGGTGTGGGACGAGCAGTATGATGTCCGGACCCTGCTGCGCGCGCAGCAGGCCACGGAGTGGGTCATTGTCTCCACCGGCATGTTTACCAGCTTTCTCTTCGAGCCAGACTTCGATGTGGTGAATTTATCCACCCGAACCCTTCACGCCCTTGGCAGCTGGGACACCCAGGTGACCGTCACCTCGCCGGCGGATATCGGCCGCCTGACCACCGCGATTTATCTGCATCAGCCGCGGATCGTCAACGAGGTGGTGTTTGTTGCCGGCGAAACGACCTCTTACCGCCAGCTGGCGGAAACTGTGGAACGCGTGACGCAGCAGACGTTCAGCAAAGCCGTTCACACCCTGCCCACCCTGCTGGACCAGCTGCGGACGGACCCGGATAACGCCATGCTGCGCTATCGCGCTGCCTTCGCCCGGGGGGATGGCGTGTGGTGGCCGATGGGCGACACCTGGAATGCCCGCCACCATCTGCCGACCCAGGACATTGCCGGCTGGCTCCAGGCCGCGCGCTGATTTTCTCTCACAGGACAGAATGAAAATGAAGATGAAAAAGTTAATTCCACTGATCGTATTGAGTTGTCTGCTGCCGCTGGCGGTCAACGCCAGAACCATCACCGTCACCGGCGATACCCTGGACAACGCGGAGAGCAAAATTCGCCAGCAGGCCGCCCGCGAGGGCGCAACCGCCTATCGGATCATTGAGGCGCGAATGGGCAACAAAGTGCATATCACGGCGAAAATCTCGGACTAAACCACCGGCGCCAGGCTCAGGGAGGAGCCGCCGCCGGCCCGCGCGGCAGGTCAGGCGCTCATTTTCTCCCGTCGGCGATCGCGGCCCGGCGTCGCACCGTACAGGCGAGCGTATTCCCGGGTGAACTGGGACACGCTGATATAGCCCACCTCGCCGGCCGCCTGGGCAATGCTCATCCCTTCCGCCAGCATCAGGCGGCGGGCGTGGATCAGGCGCAACTGCTTCTGAAACTGCAGGGGCGACAAGGTGGTCATGGCGCGGAAATGACGGTGAAAGACAGAGACGCTCATCCCGGCGGCGTCGGCCAGCGCGTCGACGCTGACTGGCTGCATAAAATCCCGGCGCAGCATCGCCACCGCCCGGCGGATCCGCGCCGAATGGCTGTCTACAGCGCCCAGCGCCCGGATGGCTGGCCCGTGAACGCTCTGCAACAGCCAGTAATGTAGCTCCCGCCGCAGCCCTTCGCCTAACACCGCCAGCGCCCCCGGTTGATCAAACAGCCTTGCCAGCCGATAAGCGGCGTCCGTCACGTCAGCATTCATCGGTTCGATACCGACGCGGGGCGCCTCATCCGGACCAGATGGGCCGGCCTCCTGCAGCTCGCGCAGGATAGCCAGGTCCAGCTCCAGCACCAGCGCGTAATAGGGAAAGCGCTGACTGGCCTCGGTGATCTGGCTGGTGGTGGGAACATCGGCGGCTATCACCATCGCCTCCCCCGGACCGTAGTCAAAGCTTGCCAGGCCGGTGGTCACGCTTTTGCGCCCCTGCAGCAGCATGGCCACCAACGGCCTGGCGATGGCCGCCTGCAGATCGCCGGGGTGCAGGGCCCGCACCAGGGTGATGCCGGGAACCGGGGTGACCGCCACCCCGCTGCTATCGACATGAGCATCGGCATACCGGCGGCAGAGAGCGAAGAGTTCGTCGCGCATAAGATCCTTTCAGGCAAGTTTTAAAGCCTGAGTATGCGCTATTTCCCGCCAGAGGGGAGTGTATGGAGAGGAATGGGCAAAAAATAACAAGGATTGGGCAACCCGGTCTGGTAGGCCCCCCCTATTGTAAGGACTCCACATACCAGAGAGGATCGAACATGACTAAGATTGCACTTATCACCGGCGCCAACCGCGGCCTTGGCCGTCAGACCGCACTGGATATCGCCCGCCAGGGCGGGGACGTCATCGTCACCTACCGCGGCAATATTGAACAGGCGGAAGCGGTGGTGGCCGACATTCACGCTCTCGGCCGCAAGGCCATCGCCCTGCCGCTGGATATGGCGCAGACCACCCGCTTTCCGGCCTTCGCCGACAGCCTGAGCGCTGCGCTGGCCAGCGTCTGGGGACGGAACACCTTCGATCATCTGATCAATAACGCGGGACACGGCGAATTTGCCCCGCTGGCCGAAACGCGCGAGGCCCAGTTCGACGGGCTGTTTAACGTCCACGTCAAGGGGGTGTTTTTCCTCGTTCAAACCCTGCTACCGCTGCTGGCTGACGGTGGACGGATCGTTAACTTCTCTTCCGGACTGACTCGCGTCTCATATCCTGGCTTCTCCGCCTACGCTGCGGCCAAAGCGGCCGTGGAGATGCTGAGCGTGTACATGGCCCGCGAGCTGGGCGGGCGCGGCATCACCGTCAATACCATCGCCCCCGGGGCTATCGCCACCGATTTTGGCGGCGGGCTGGTGCGGGACGACGCGGGGGTTAACGCGCAGTTTGCCGCGATGACGGCGCTGGGACGGGTGGGCGTTCCCGAGGATATTGGGCCGATGATCGCCAGCCTGCTGCGCGACGATAACCGCTGGGTGACCGCCCAGCGGATCGAAGTCTCGGGCGGACAGACTATCTGACCACTCAGGCCGGCAGGATACGCTCCAGCGCCACGCCTGCCAGCCGCACGGTCTCCAGAAGACGCGGGAGGCTATCCCCCTCCCGCGCTTTCGCCGACAGACCAAGCATCAGCGTATCCATATAGTCAGTCACCCGCAGCGCATCCTGCGGGTGATGGCGGGCGATATACTGCTGGATTTTGGCCCTCGCCGCAGCATGCCATTCGCCTGCCGCCACCCGAGCGTCGGCATCCTGACAATGTCCCCCCTCCAGCACCAGGCAGCCGGCGGCGGCCGGATCGGCTACATAGCGTCGAGCCGCCTCCTGCAGCACGGCGATGAGCGACGCCGCCACCGGTTGGTCGTCCTGCAACAGCGTCTCTATGGGGATGGCCCCGGTCTGGCTGTAGCGCTGCAGGACGCGGGTATACAGGCCGAGCTTGCTGCCGAAAGCGGCATAAAAGCTTGGGGGGTTGATGCCGAAAGCCTGGGTCAGATCGGCCACGCTCACCGCGTCGTAGCCTCGCGCGTGAAAGAGGCGCTGAGCCGTTTCAATAGCCTGTTCCGCATTGAACTGACGGGGGCGCCCCGGGGTACGCCCTTGTTTTGTAGTGGTCACTATATTAATCCTTGACAGCCTGTTTTGCCGCAGCATATTGTAATCATCACTACAATATCATGAGGTGCGGGATATGACAGCGTTTCACAACAAATCAGTGCTGGTTTTAGGTGGAAGTCGGGGAATTGGCGCGGCGATCGTCAGGCGCTTTGTCGCCGACGGCGCGTCGGTCAGGTTCAGCTATTCCGGTTCGCCGGAGGCGGCCGAGCGGCTGGCGGCGGAGACCGGCAGCACGGCGGTGCAGGCGGACAGCGCCGATCGCGATGCGGTGATAAGCCTGGTCCGAGACAGCGGCCCGCTGGACGTGTTAGTGGTCAATGCCGGGATCGCCATTTTTGGCGATGCCCTGGAGCAGGACAGCGATGCCATCGATCGCCTGTTCCGCATCAATATTCATGCCCCCTACCATGCCTCCGTGGAAGCAGCGCGCCGGATGCCGGAAGGCGGGCGCATTATTGTCATCGGTTCGGTCAATGGCGATCGCATGCCGGTGCCGGGAATGGCGGCCTATGCGCTCAGCAAGTCAGCCCTGCAGGGGCTGGCGCGCGGTCTGGCACGGGATTTTGGCCCGCGCGGCATCACGGTCAACGTCGTCCAGCCCGGCCCAATTGATACCGACGCCAACCCGGAGAACGGCCCGATGAAAGAGCTGATGCACAGCTTTATGGCCATTAAGCGCCATGGCCGACCGGAAGAGGTGGCGGGCATGGTAGCCTGGCTGGCCGGTCCGGAGGCGTCGTTTGTCACAGGCGCCATGCACACCATCGACGGAGCGTTTGGCGCCTGATGATCCTCGGCGGCGGCGCGCGCTTTGCCACGCCGCTGTCCTGACGTCATGGCCCACTGGATTCATCAGGCCAGGCTGTCGATCGCCATAAAATACGATCTTCGATGAGGATCAGTCTCGCCTCGGGGGACTGGTGCGCTTTGCGGATCCGTCCCCGGCGCCAGACTTAGATAACAAACCTCTCGCGCCACCGCGCCGCCGGGTGCCTCAAGGCTCAGAATTAAAACCCCTTTTCCACGCCATCCCACAGCTGCTGCGGCACGATATTGCCGCGGCGCTCGCCGTTTTTACTGCAGCGTGGTGTGCCCCTGAACAGGACGCTTTTCTGTGGTAACAGACATTAGCATTGGCGAAAAAGTTGCCGTTACCAAAAAAACATGAACCCGGTTACAAGATGCGCACGCCACCGTCTTCAGCATCCTGAGGAGGTCGCATTCTGCGGATCGCCAGGCTATATCTATGACACCTTTCTCCCACAACGAGTAAAAATAATGAGCAAGAAGATCCTGATGCTGGTCGGCGATTACGCCGAAGATTACGAAACGATGGTCCCTTTTCAGGCTCTGCAGATGATTGGCCACCAGGTCGATGCGGTCTGCCCGGATAAAGCCACCGGCGACTATGTGATGACGGCGATCCATGATTTTGACGGAGCCCAAACCTACAGCGAAAAGCCGGGGCACCGCTTCACCCTGAACGCCGATTTTGCCGCGGTGAAGGCCGAGGATTACGACGCGCTAGTGATCCCCGGCGGCCGGGCGCCGGAGTATCTGCGTCTGAACGAGCAGGTGATTAAACTGGTACAGGCGTTCGACGCCGCGCGTAAACCTATCGCCGCCGTCTGCCACGGGCCACAGCTGCTGGCCGCCGCCGGTATTCTGCAGGGGCGGACCTGCAGCGCCTATCCGGCCTGCGCCCCGGAGGTGCGTCTGAGCGGCGGGCATTATGCCGATATCGGTATCGATCAGGCGCATGTTGACGGCAATCTGGTCACTGCTCCCGCCTGGCCGGCCCACCCGCAGTGGCTGGCGAAATTCGCCGCCCTGCTGGCGGAGTAACGCATTTTCTCTGACCAGACAAATGGACTATCGCCGCGCTGGTGCTCTCTTGCTTACCGGCCGGCGGTTTTCGAGCGGCCGTTTCCGCTACAGTCAAACCTGACCAGCTCAGCGATACGCTGGCCGGGTTATCTCCTCGACTCAGATGCGCATTCCCCCGGAAACTTCAATGCGCTGAGCATTAACCCAGCGATGATCATCGGATAACAGCGAGGCGATCATCGGCCCGATATCTTCTGGCACCCCCGGTCGGCCAAGCGCCGTCATGTTCGCCACCGCCTGAGCGACCTGCGGGTTATCCCGCACCACCCCGCCGCTGAAATCCGTGGCGATGGCGCCCGGCGCTACGCAGTTTACCGTGATCCCGCGGCCGCCCAGCTCAAACGCCATATAACGGGTCAGGGTTTCCACCGCAGATTTCATGATCGCATAGGGCGCCCGGTTCGCCATCACGATACGGGTCAGTCCGGACGAGATATTCACAATTCGCCCGCCATCCGCCAGCAGCGGCAATAATTTTTGGCTGAGGAAAAAAACCCCCTTCACATGGATGCGATAAAGCGCATCGAACTCCGCTTCGGTAGCATTCAGAAACCCCATGCCGCTGGCATTGCCGGCATTATTAACCAGGTAATGAAACCGATCGGCCCCCAGCGCCGTCAGCGCCTCCTGAAAGGCGCTGACAAACCCGTCAAAGGTGTCGGTTTCGCCGGCGCTGAAGGGCAGAGCGATCGCCCGCGAGCCCTGAGCTTTAACCCGCGCGATCTGGCATCCGGTGTGTTAACGGAGGTGCTGGCTGATTTTCGCCCTGCCCCCTGCAGCTCTCCCTGCTCTACCCCAGCAGCCGGCAGCTCTCTGCCCGGGTACAGGTATTTATCGACTGGGTGACGGCGCTGATGAAGGACCCCTGGCGCAGCAGGCATCCGGAAGGCTAAAATAATGTTTGCTATTATTTGCGGCTCGTGCGTTAATCGTTAAGTCGATTTACCAGACGAAAAGTTATTATCTAAGTACGTGTTCTCATCTCCAGGCGTTATCCCTGATACCACCTTCCTTTGAGCAGTCCCGTTAGTATTTTGCTTTTTCTGTAAACAGGCCCTGTCAGCCCCCTGTTGGCTCGTTAAACAAGCCCTCCGACTGACCCAATACCCGGCTTACTCCTAAGAAAAATCAGCCGCGTTAATTTCCCTGAAAACGACCATTGTCTTTTCAACAGAACATTACCCATACAAGGTTTACATTATGATTGAACATATCCATTTTAGATGCCCATGCTGCCATGGCTCCCAGTACAGAACGTCCCAGTTTGACGTGACGGAAAAAAATCCCTTTGGTGCGAAATGCATTTTCTGCAAATCGGCCATGATGACGTTAGATACTCTTCGCCCTTATCACCTGGGCGCGCTGTCCACCGCTCAGGCCCAGCCATAAGACGGATGAAGCCGGTGAACGCGGGCGGGAAAATTCCCCCGGGGATTCACCTGGGGGCAAGCTCTGTTCCTTCACCTGACGCGATCGTCGGTGGAATGGCGAAGAACGGCATCCGGCAACGCTTTTATCAGGGTCGTCACATTCTCCCCGGCGCGGGTTTCCACATTAAAATAGTCCACCGCGCGCAGAATAAGCCGCAAACCTCTGCCGCTTTCCGCTAACGGATCGACATCGAAGCGCTCATCGCCACGCGCCAGCGCCAGGCGCTCGGCCGGAAAGACCTCTCCCGCATCAATAAAGCGCAGCGTCACCCGGTCTTCCGTTGCGATAAATTCGACACGAAAAACACGTTGCCGATCCTCATGCAACGCATAGCGAATGATATTGGTGGCCGTCTCACAGACGGCAAGATCGAGCGCGAAGCGCCACTCCTCCCCGACGGGCAGCGGCGCCATTTGTTGAGCCAGCCACGCCGCCAACGTTGATAGCGAGCTGAGTTGGGCAGGAAAATTCATGACGTTATTCACGGGCGCGTCACGGATTGAACTGCGCAAGGGCTGAAGTGCGATCCTCGCAAATACGAAAAATACGATCCATCCTGGTCAGGGTAAACATATTGCGAATGCCGGGGTTCAGCGCGCACAGTGTCATTTCTCCTTTACCGTTCATCATTTTCATCAGGGAAACCAGCGTTCCCAAACCGCTGCTGTCGATAAAATCGATTTTACTGAAATCAACAATCAGATCGGTGCTATCTTCGCCTATCTCCTGGGCGATTGCCGCCTTAAAGGCTACCGCAACGGAAGCATCCAGCCGACGCACCGCCGGCGTCAGGATCGTCACCGAGGCCTGCCGTTCAGTTTCAATTTTCATCACTGTCCCCTGTACGTTCAATAATCAAGAGTGAAACATCATCGGCCATCGCCTGGGTCTCCTGCGCGTCGCCACTGCGCCAGCGGATCAGGTGCCGGGCAAACCGCGGCAGCAGCGCGGGCAGCGGCTGCGTCACGCTGTCCTGCAGCCACGCTTGCAAGCGCGCCTCGCCAAACTGTTCACCGCTCCGGTTTTCACATTCGGTGATACCGTCGCTGAACAGGCACAGCCGCTCTCCCGGCGCCAGCGAAAAACTGACATCTGCCCACGAGAGATGGTCTATCAACCCCACCGGCGCCCCGCCGCTGCCGACCGGGCGGACGGTAGCGTCCGGGCTAACGATAAAAGGCGTGGGATGCCCGGCCTGACAGAGTTTGCCCGCGCCGGTCTTCAGGTCGATGACGCCATAGATCAACGTGAAATAGCTGACGATCTCTGTTTCGTCACTGCAAAAACGACCATTGAGGATCGTCACCACCTCGGCAGGCGACGCCGGCTGGTTGTCTGCCGTAAAAAGAAAGCGCTCAACGGCCCTGCCATGCAAAAACTGGCGGGCGACGGCGAGCGACATCATCGCCGCCCCCACGCCGTGTCCGGAGACATCCACGCAGTAAAATCCGAGACGATCGCCCAGCGGGAAGACGTTAAAAATATCCCCCGACACCCAGGCCGAGGGCAGGAAAATCCAGTCGGAGAAAAATCCCTGATGGCGCAGCTGATGAGCCGGGAGAACCGACTGTTGAATGCGCGCCGCCAGCTCCAGATCCTGTTCAATCTGTCGCAGCGCTTCGCTCAGCCGCGCATTGCGCGCGGCGAGGTCGGCCTCGAGAGAGAGGATCCGCGCCCCGGCGTGCAGCCGCGCCCGCAGCTCGCTCTGCTCTACCGGTTTGCTGAGAAAATCGTCGGCCCCGGCCTCAAACCCCTGCGTTAGATCGCCAGGATCTTCGCGGGCGGTGAGCAATATCAGATAAACGTAGTGACCAAACTGGCGGCGGCGCACTTCCCGGCACAGCGTCAGGCCATTCATCTCCGGCATTTCCCAGTCGCTTATCACCAGGCTGACAGGCTGGTTTTCGAGGATCGCCAGCGCGTCGACGCCGTTTTCCGCCTCACTAACGATATAACCCCACTGCGTCAACATTCGGCTTAGCAGCCGACGATAAACCAGCGAATCTTCAACAATCAGGACGTGCTGTGCCGACATCGCGCCTCCTAAATCGGCAAGAACCAGATAAGGCTGATCGTGCCTTCACGAAACTTGCCGCTGCCGCTGTCATGCCCCGGGTAGCGGGTACCGGCATAGTTGGCATACTGCACAGAGAACGATCCCGGCGTATAGCCCGCGTAGCCAAAGCTGTAACTATAATCGCCATTCCACGGCTGCTGCTGACTACTGTCCGGATACCAGAAGGCAGTGGCGCGCACAAAAAAATGTTGTTTAAAGGTATATCCACACCCCCCAAGCAGCACATTTTTGTTTTTGCGGATATCGTTACTCTCCAGATCGTAATAACGCGGCACCCAGCTGTAGCCTGCCTGGCAGATAATGGCGTCGCCTTTGTTAATCAATAGTGCATTTTCCATCGGCTTCGGCAGCGAAAATTTATACGCCAGGGTAAATGCCCCCTGCTCAAAATAGGTGTGACGCTTGCTGCCCGAGGTCCAGAAGTGGTTATCGCCATAGTTACTGTAAACCAGGCTGAAGGTGTTGGCATGCCAGTCGTCGTAGCCAAAACTATAGCGAAAATCGGCGGTATAGCGGCTGGTGTCAGTCACCGGTAAACGGGATGTCACGTTGGCGAACCAGAAGCTGTAGGGCGAGTATTGCAGGCTAAGATTCAGCGTCTGATTATATTTTTTCTTCTGTTCTGCGCTGTCTGAGCTGTTGGGGACGGTCATCCACTGCTCTTTTAAACCCGAACTAAAGCTCAGCGCTCCCGAAAACACCTTGTCATTCCCGGAAAAAAGCCGTCCCCAGCGGCTGGTAAACACGCCGGCCTGCACCGGTTCACCATTTTTATCACGCAGCGGTTGTGCGTCGTTCTTCTCTGCGCCTTCCGCACCTGCGATGGCGCACCATAGCGCGCAGGCCAGCATATATTTCTCCCGCATTTGCCCTTCCTTAGTTAGGTATCCAGCGTGCGGCGACGCGGTATTTGGCCATCAGCCACAGAACGCCCAGCGCAGCGGCATGGATCAAGGTGTTCACTATCCACGCCTGGCGCCACAGATCGAAGGTGACCAGCTGGCTTACGGCGAGCACGATGTAAACATGCAAAATAAAGGTGTAGAGCGAACGCTGCCCGAGCGGGATCAGGAACCAGCCTGCCAGCCGGTTAAGGGGGCGCCAGCACCAGGTCAATAGCAGATAAATGGTGACCATCAGACTGATATCATTGAGGATCCGTACCGGACCGAGGCCGTTTTTCGCCGCCCAGGTATGGTAAAAGGCGTTAAAATCCGCCGGCGGGATTACGTGCATCAGCAGCGCGGGCGGCATAAAAGGATTGGTATGGTTCTGGGCGACAAACGCAAGGATAAGCGCGATGAACACCAGCGCCGCCACGGCAACTTTGCCGGGCGGCGTGCGGGCGAAAGAGATCAGTTCCGCTTTGTACCAGCCGCAGCACATGCCCAGCACAAAGATAAATTGCCAGGCCAGCAGGGGAAAGGCGAATTCAAATTCGCAGGGCGTGACCCGTACCGGCCAGCGTTGCCAGCAGCCGTAGATCAGCAGCGAGGCGCCCAGTAATGGGTAGACGTGACCCTTTTGCAACATTCCCAGAAACAGCGGGCTGAGCAATAACAAAAAAATATAGAGTCCGAGGATCTGCGTCTGATGCGGGCCAATCTGCAGATAAAGGATAATGTTAAACCACGTCTCTTTTATTTGCGGGGTGAGCGGATAGAGCGACCAACTGGTCCCGGAAAAGCGGTCGGTAAAATGAGTGACTTCATAGACATTAATATAAGGCAAATATCTCAGCAAAAGAAAAGAGACAATAATAATAATATTAACCTGATATATTTTCCATGCGCGAAGATAAAGCCCCCAGCTCACCGTCAGTAATACTGCCTTTTGTAATCTGACACGATTTAGCATCCCTAACATGAAGCCGGACAGGATCACAAAGCCCTCGGCACCGGTGGTCAAACCAAATCGTTCCCAGCTGAAAATATTAAATATCGACATCACTTCGGTATGCGCCACCACCATCATCACAAGAGCAATACCGCGCATAAAGTCGATACGCAGGTCGCGATCCCCGGTCAGAGAGTAACGCCAGGGCATTGATTTATGAGTTTCTTTTTGCGAAATCGCTGAAGCAACCTGGCTCATTAGGGATCCTGCCGTCTACCCTGCAACATTTATTACAAATTATTTAGATAGTGTAGAATGGGCTATCTTGCAATGTTCGTTTTATAAATTCCGCCGGCGTGCATCACACTATGTTAAGTCATCCCGGTGACTATCAGTTCGCGCTGTTGAAATTTTTGCGCCACCATCTACACTCACTTTACTGTTATTTATAAGCCCCTGTGCGTTTTGCAGAACGCCCCCAATCGATAACAGACCTGTCATTCAAACCCAGCGCGGAATCAGGATATCCTTGCTATGGATTTTTATTTTTCCCGTTTTGAACATCGCCGACCGCCTGAACCGCTCAGCACCCCGCGCTGGGTGAGAATGATTTGGCAGGTATTAGCTGTGGCCGCCCTGGTGCTTGGCGCTAATTATATTTACTGGCGCTGGACCGCGTCCTTAAACACTGACGCACTGTGGTATGCGATCCCTCTGGTGCTGGCGGAAACCCTGGCGTGGATTGGCACAGTTCTGTTCACCATTAATTTATGGCAGGAAAAAGATCCTCCGCCAGGGGTCCCCCCGACGGAGATCAACGACTGTCTGCGCGCGGATGAAGCGGTGGAGTCGAGGCCGATTAAAGTCGATCTGTTTATCGCCACCTATTCCGAAGACGTGGAGCTGGTCAGGCTGTCGATCCGTGACGCCATGCAGATGACCTATCCTGGTCCGCTCGATTATAAAGTGCATGTCCTTGACGACGGGCGTCGCCCGGAGATGAAGGCGGTCTGCGAGCAGGAGGGGGCGAACTATATCACCCGTCAGAGCAATATCGGCTACAAGGCCGGTAACCTGCGCAACGGGCTGGAACATACCGATGGCGACTTTCTGATCATCTGTGATGCCGATACCCGCGTTTTCCCGACCCTGCTGAGCCACACGCTCGGCTATTTTCGCGATCCGGACGTCGCCTGGGTGCAGACCCCACAATGGTTTTTCGATCTCCCGGAAGGAGAGGATCTGGCGAGCTGGCTGCGGCGTAAAGCAGGCGGTGCAGGCTATGGCGTGGGCTGGCTGGCGCAGAAAATCGTCGGTCCGGTGACTATTGGTCGCGATCCTTTTTTCAACGATCCGCGCATGTTTTACGACGTGATTTTACGGCGCCGCAACTGGGCTAACGCCGCGTTCTGCTGTGGCGCCGCCTCCGTTCACCGACGGGAAGCGGTGATGCAGGCGGCGCTGCGCAGCTACGTCTGGAGCGTTGACGCCGAAATCGCGCGTCATACGCGGGATATTCGCGACCCGGCAACGCGGGAAGCGCTGCAGGACGCCATGCGCCCCCACGTTGCCTTCGATACTGAACTGACGCCCTATAAGTTCCACGTCTCGGAAGATATTTACACCTCCATCCTGCTGCACGGCGACGCTGCCCGCCGCTGGCGCTCGGTAATGCACCCGCGGATCGAGTCGAAAATGCTCTCTCCGCAGGATATGCTGACGTGGATGATCCAGCGCTTTAAGTACGCCGCCGGATCGCTGGATATCCTGTTCCATGACAACATCTTCAACCGACGCCGCTTTAAACTCTCGCTGCCGCAAACGCTGATGTACGCGACCACCTTCTGGTCGTATCTGGCCTGCGTGTGGAACACCGTGTTCCTGATCTCGCCTGTTATCTATCTCTTCACCGGCATTCCGCCGGTGTCGGCGTGGTCTACCCCTTTCTATCTGCACTTTTTACCCTTTTTTATTGTCTCCGAACTGGCCTTTATGTTCGGCACCTGGGGCATTTCTGCCTGGGACGGCCGGGCCTCTTACCTCTCCTTTTTCTCGATGAATCTGCGGGCGCTGGACACCGTTTTGCGCGGGGAGCAGATAAAATTTCACGTTACGCCGAAAGAGCGACAGACGGGCCGTTTTCTCTATCTCGTCAAGCCGCAAATTGCCATCGTTTTGCTCACCCTGACGGGGCTGATATGGGGCGGTATTCAGGTGGCGCGCGGTCAGGTTGACGACCCCTCCGGGTACGTCATCAACATTTTCTGGGGCGCGGTGAATATTGCCGCCATGCTGCCACTGATCTTCGCCGCCATGTGGACGCCCCCCGAAGAGCAGGAGGCGAGCCGATGAGGATCCGCGACGCCCTGCTATCCGCGCGCAGCTATCTCACTATCCTCATTGGCTTCCTGCTGGGTTTTGCGATTGTCGTGTGGGTGGAAAAACAAATGCCCGCGCGCGTCGAGAGCAGCGGCGGGATGACGTTGAGCCAGGATTTTCCGCCGCTCCCTCCCCCGCGCGAGCTGACCTTTGACGAGGCGATCTGGGCGCGGGTGGCCTGGCAGTATTATGTCAACAATACCCAGCCAAACGGCCTGGCCAACGCGCACGATGGCGAACCCTGGCTCAGCCTGTGGAGCGTCGGCAGCTATCTTTTCGCCGTGGTCGCCGCAGAGCAGCTGCATATTGTGACCGCCGCCGAAGGTGATGAGCGCATTGCCGCCGCCCTGTTTACCCTCGGTCAACTGCCCCTCAACGCCCAGGGATTGCCCGCCGCTCAGTACCATGCCGACACGCTGCAGATCCTCGGCAACCCGGACTCCTCCGCCATCGGTATGGGACGCCTGCTCACCGCCCTGCAAACCCTGCTCTGGCGCTATCCTCAGCACGCCGCCGCGGTGCGGGATCTGTTTAATCAGTGGCGGGTCGGCGCGCTCATCAGCAACAGCCCCGCCAGCCAGGCCGCGGCGCCGCTGCACCACTGGGCGCTGGCGGCGGATGAACCGCGGGACAGCTTTGGCTACCGGCTGTACGCCAGCCATACGCTGCGGTTGATCGACAGCGCGGCGGGGCTGGCGGTGACCAACCCGCCGCAGGGGCAGCAGATGATCGATATCGACGGCATCATGGTGCCCGACGAGGGGCTGCGCACGCCCTGGGGTCGGCAGCCTTCACTGATCAGCCTGCCGTACCTGCTCACCGGACTTGAGCTGGGCTTTGACGCGCAGAGTGCGGAGATCGCCTGGCGCATCATGCAAATCCAGCAGCGCCGTCATAGCCTGAGGGTCAGCAAGCCGCCGATCAGCACTGACTACGCCGAGCCCGCGCCGGATTATGCCAGCGCGCTGGCGAACCGGCAGCCGCAGAGCGCCTTCGCCCCACGCAGCGCCGCCCCGGAGCAAACGGCGATCACCTCCACCCGCACCGCCTTTGCCTGGTACGCCCTGTTCCGTAATAGCTGGAGCGAGGCGCTGCGCCAGCAGGTGCAGACGCTGCAGGTCCCGGGCAAGGGCTGGCAGCGAGGGTTAAATCTCAACCGCAGCGTCAACGACGTTATTGACGGCGATACCAACGCGATCGTGCTGGAAAGCCTGGCCTACATTTCCCGGGGGCAGATGCTGTGTCTGGCCTGCCTGAGCCCTGCCCCTCTACCCTCTTCCTCAGCAGGAGCAACGCCATGAAGCTGACCTATTTTTCCCGTTTTCCCCTGCTGGCCGGACTCATGGCGCTGTGGCTCTCGCTCTCCGGCGCGCAGGCCGCGACCGGTCTGCCGGCTGCGGAATACGCCCCGCGCACCGGGGAGCTGACGCCGAGGGAGATGACTATCGCCAGAAACGCCTGGCAATACTTCGTCGCCAACTTTCAGCCCACCACCGGGCTGGTGAATGCGGTAAACAAATACCCCTCCACCACCATGTGGGACAGCGCCTCCTATCTGGCCGCGATGACCGCAGCCCGTGAGTTGGGGATTATTGATAAGGCGGAGTTTGACCGTCGGATGCTGAAGTTTCTCGCCACGTTGAATAAGCTCGATTTATTCCGTAACGAACTACCCAACAAAGCCTATAACACGATAAGCGGACAAAAGGTTAACTACCAGAACAAGCCGGGTGAAATCGGCTTTTCGGCGCTGGATATCGGCAGAATGCTGATCTGGCTGAAGGTGATCAAGGAGCGCTATCCGGAATACAGCAACAGCATCGATAATGTGGTGCTGGGGTGGGATTTTAGCCATGTGGTCGATCCCTGCGGCACGCTGTACGGGGCGTATCTGGAAAACGGCCAGCCCAAATACGTTCAGGAAGGCCGTCTGGGATACGAGGAGTACGGCGCGGCGGGCTTTCAGCTGTGGGGATTTAACACCTGTCAGGCCAGCCGGCCGCAGCCCTACGAGCTGGCGGAGATTTACTGCGTGCTGGTCCCCTATGATTCGCGCGACCCACGGCAAACCAGCCAGCATAACTATGTGGTCAGTGAATCCTACGTGCTGTATGGCATGGAGTTTGGCTTTGATAACCCTGGTGACCGGAACAACAGCCCGCGCGAGTACTCCCATCCCTGGATGAAAAACTTCGCTGACCGGGTCTACCAGGCCCAGGAGAATCGCTACGCCATCACCGGGATCCTCACCGCCCGCTCCGAGCATCAGCTCGATAAATCCCCGTACTTTGTCTATGACACCGTGTTCAGCGACGGCTTTAACTGGAACACCATAACCGACAAAGGCCAGTTCGTACCGAATAGCGCCGCCGTGTCGCTCAAAGCGGCGATGGGGATGTGGGTGCTGTGGAACTCGCCCTATACCGATCGTCTGCTGGACGCCATTGAAAACGCGAACGAAGCGGGAAAAGGCTATTACGAGGGGTTGTATGAGAACGGCGACGGGCCAATCAATGAGTTTACCGCCAACAACAACGGCATCATGCTGGAAGCACTGCTATTTAAAAAGGAGGGAAAACTGCTGCAGTTTTCCAGCGACAATCCGAAAAACCGCGATTTCGCCCCGTCGCTGTGGGACAAGAAGCTGGTGGATCTCTTTGAACCCAATAACGGCCCGCGCAATCGCCCGTTCCTGAGCAACACCCCCGCCGTCAAAACATGGTGCGAGCAGACCGGGACCACCCAGCGCACCAAACCCGCCTGCCAGGCCTGCCAGTGTGCCGCCTGCAAGGCTGACGAGCCCGTTAAACTTCCGCCGGTGACCGCGCAATGCTTAAAACCATAGCCCGCAGGCTGGCCATCGCCGTCGTCCTTTTTCTTATCGCCCTGGCGCTGTTTGGTCACGAAGGCGCGGGGTGGCGCTGGCTGACCAAAGGCGGCTGGCACACCACTGCCCGTATCAGCAGCCTGACGCCGCAGGAGCGCACGTGGGCGCAGATCGCCTGGCGGTACGTCGAGAACAATACCCAGCCGCAAACCGGCCTGGTCAACGGCAGCGACAAACAGCCCCGCGCAACGCTATGGCAGATGGGCGACACCCTTATCGCCCTGCTCGCCGCCAGAGAGCTGGGGTTGGTAAAGGAAGCGGAATTCGACGCCCGCCTGACGCCCCTGCTCGGCACCCTCAATCGCCTGACGCTGACCGACGGCGGTTCGCCGGGCAGGCTATACTCCACTCAGACGGCGACCCCTGTCGACTTCAGCGGCAAACCGGCGGCCAGCGGCTGGTCAGCAAAAGATATGGCCCGACTGATGCTCGCCCTGCGGCTCACCGCCGAACGCGCGCCGCAGTATGGTGAATACATTGATAAAATTGTCCTGCGCTGGAACTTCTGTCCGGTTATCGATAAAGACGGGGAGCTGTGGTCCGCCTCACTGCAGAACGGTCAGCGGACGATCCGCGAGGAGCTCCGGCTGGGAGACAGTGAATACGCCGCCAGCGCGTTTCGCCTGTGGGGATTTCCGGCCGGCAAGGCCCTCTCCCCCCCGGCGCGCCATGTGATTATTTATCAGCGCCGCCTCGCCGTTGACGACCGCGACCCGCGAACCACCTGGCAACCCGTGGTGCTCTCTACACTGCCCGCCATGCTGCCTGGACTGGAGTTCGGCTGGCGGCCGCCCGGCGTGCCGGAGATGGCGCAAAAAGCCATGCGCGAGCGGGCGGAAGGGATATGGCTCAGCCAGAAAACGCGCTGGACGCAGGATAAGATGCTTACCGCCCGGGCCGATTTTTCGCTTACCCAGGCGCCCTGGCACGTGGAAGACACCGTCTGGGGGAATGGCTACGCCTGGAATACGCTCGGGGACGACGGGAAGTACTACCCCCGGCTGGCGCAGGTGACCACCAAAGCGGTCTTTGTCCTGTGGACGCTGTGGGAAACCGAGTATACCGATGCGCTGATGGCGGTCACTACCCATCTTAACGACCCGCAGCGCGGCTGGTTTGAAGGACGGGTCGAGGCCACCGGCGACGTCAACGCCGCCCTCACCCTCTCCACCAACGCCATGGTGCTGGAGGCGCTGTTTTACAAACACAACGCCGGGCCGTTGTTCAAAAACGGCCTCGCGGATGACAACAGCTACTTTGCCCACCGCGCGACGGACGAATTTAACCCGCCCCGCCGCTGCCTGCCGGGCGAACGGGTCATGAGGAGCGCACCATGAAATTTTATCGCGATCTCTTTGAAGCCAGCCTGAATCGCGTCGTACCAGAGCACGACAAACAGCGCTTCTTCCAGGCCTTCTACAGCACCTTTATCCATATGTCACCGGAAACCGAGCAACACTTCTCCCAACGCTCCGGTGAGGAAGGCCAGCAGATGATCTTTAAGAGCTTTTTCGCCATGCTGGCGGTCAACGGCGACCTCTTTGTACCCGATTTTCTGGAACGGCTGGCGCGAGCGCAGAGCGAGGAAGGCCTGCGTCTACCGCCGCGGTTTTTTGCCCTCTGGCGGGAAGCGATGCTCAAAACCGTCCGCGCCTGCGATCCGCTGTGCGATGAGGAGATCCTCACCGCATGGGCAATGGCCATCGCCCCTGGGCTCGAGTATCTGCGCCGCCAGGCGGAGCTCCACTATCAAACTGTTGGCCAGTAATCATGCATGCCGCTAACCGTAACGACCTTAACCTCCTGCCCTCGGCGGTGATGATCTACGATGAGCGCGAACGACTGCAGGCCTGGAATGATAAGGTGGCGCTGTTTTATCCAACGATCGCGCCCTGGCTCGCCGTCGGCGCCTCTCTTGAGAGCCTGGCGGAGAAGTTTATCGATGCCGGATATAACATCGACCCAGGCCGGCAACAGACGCTGCGCGAGGCGATTATCCGCAACTGCCGCCAGACGAACCACTGCGAGGTCCGCCAGTCGGGCAACCGCCGGATTTACGTTCAGCATCAGCGGCTGGCGGATGGCGGGATTGTCAGCCTGCATACCGACATCACCGAGCTTGACGAGGCCCGGCGTTCGCGTCATCAACTGCATGATGACTTTTTATTCACCGCGGAGTCGATCCAGATCGGCATCTGGGACTGGCAGGTCTCCGGCGACAGCCTGCAGGTGAATGACACCCTGCTGGCGATGGTCGGCCAGTCGCGGGCGCAGTGGCGCTTTCCGCTGCGCTTTATGCTCAACCTGGTCCACGAGGACGATCGCGCCACTCTGCAGCAGGCGATGATCGCCTCGCAAAACGAGCACATGCCGGTTTTTGAATGTGAGCTTCGCGTCCAGCACCCGACGCAGGGCTGGCGCTGGATGCTGCTCTCGGGGCAGATCGTCACCCTCAACATGCAGCAGCAGGCAGAGCGGGTGATCGGCACCTTGCAGGATATTACCCGGCGCAAAGCCGCAGAGCTGCTGGCCATTGAGGCGGCGAAGGAGGCCCGTGAGGCGAACGAAGCGAAAAGCGCTTTCCTCGCCAATATGAGCCACGAAATCCGCACCCCGATGAACGGCATTCTCGGCATGACGCAGCTCTGCCTCGACACGCCGCTGACCGCGGAGCAGCGGGAGTACCTTTCGCTGGTGATGAGCTCAGCCCAGTCGCTGCTGCACATTATCAATGACATTCTTGATTTTTCACGCATTGAGTCGGGCAAGATGCAGGTGGACGTAGAGCCGCTGGAGATCCGCCCTTTTGTTCAGTCGCTGATCCGCCCGCATATGCCTGCCGCCAGCGAAAAGGGCATTGAGCTGCTGGTGGATATCTCCCCTGCGGTGCCTGAGGTGCTGATCGTCGATGGCCCCCGGCTGCGGCAAATCCTGACCAACCTGCTGGGTAATGCCCTGAAGTTCACTCATCAGGGGGAGGTCCTGCTGGCGATAGCGCCGGCCGAGGACGAAAACCACTGGTGCTTTCGCATTCGCGATACCGGCATCGGCATTGCCCCGGAGAAGCAAAAGGCGATCTTCGAGGCCTTCAGCCAGGCCGATAGCTCTACCACCCGTCGCTACGGCGGCACCGGACTGGGGTTAACCATTTCGGCCCGCCTGGTCAGCCTGATGGGCGGTGAGCTGACGGTGGAGAGCCAGCCTGGGGCAGGCAGCGAATTTGCCTTCACCCTGCCGCTGGAAGGCCTGAACGCCGCGGCCTCCGGTAGCGCCCCGCTGAGCCGCTTCAATCACCAGCGGGTGCTGGTGGTTGACGACAACAGCACCAACCTGCGCCTGCTTGACGCCATGCTTCGCCAGATGGGACTGATGCCAACCTGCGTGAACAACGCTGGCGAGGCGCTACGCCGGGCCGCCGAAGGCCCGCCATGGCCGCTGATCCTGCTGGACGCGCAGATGCCGGATATGGACGGCGTATCCCTGGCGCTGGAGCTCTCCGCTTTGCCTGAAGCCAGGCAAAGCCAGATTATTATGCTCAGCTCCATGAGCCGTCATTTTGACGCCAATATGCTTAAGCGCATCGGCATTGCCCACTATCTGCATAAACCGGTGGCACAGCGCGAACTGCATCAGGTTATCGCCGGCATTCTGGTGCCCACGCCGGTGGTGACGACAACGCCTGCCCACGTTGCGCAACCGGTCAGGGACCTGACCGGGCTAAATATCCTGCTCGCCGAGGACAACCTGGTAAACCAGAAGGTCGCCAGACGGCTGCTGGAGCAGTTGGGTCACCGCTGCGAAGTAGTGAACAACGGTCGGGAAGCGCTGGAGCGCTGGCGCGCAGCCTGCTGGGATCTTCTGCTGATCGATCTGCAAATGCCGGAGATGGACGGTGAAACCGCCATCCGCCTGCTGCGGGAAGAGACCCAGGCGCTGGGCAGGCAACATCAGCCCGCGATTGCCATGACCGCCCACGCTATGCAGGGCGATAGAGAACGCTGTCTGGCGATGGGTTTTGACGGCTATATCGCTAAGCCGGTGAGCCAGGAGGCGCTACGGGAAGCCATCGCCCGCGTCGGCGCGGCGGAAGATAGCGCGCCGGAGGAAGAGGAAGGCCTGCCGGACGAAGCCCGCCTGCTGAAGCAGTGCGCCGACGATCCTGAGCTTGTCGAGGAGTTGCTGGGACTCTTCGCTGCAGGACTTAATGCTGCGGCCGCCGCCCTCAACCACGCCATTGACGCCAATGACCGGGAGACATGGCGCCGCGCCGCCCACAAACTGCGCGGCGAGGCGGCCACCCTTGGTTTTCAACGCCTTGCCAGTGTGCTCCAGCGGCTGGAGAGCCAGGCGGCCTCGCCAGACCAAAGCGTGCCGGGCGACCTGCGCGACGCGCTGACCGAGGCGATCGCGGGCTGCCACCTGTGGCTGCGCCGCAGAACGCAGGAGGTTCCCCGTGATCGCTAGACGTCTTCTGCTGCTGGTCATTTGCCTGCCGCTGGCGCACGCCGATTCTGCGCCGGTGACCTGGTCACTGGCCGGACAATGGCGGGTGCATGACGCCAACGACAGCGCCTTCGCCGGCGCGCAGGCTTCGGACGGCGACTGGCGCACGCTGCGGGTACCGGCAAACTGGTACAGCGCCGGATACGATCATCAGGGCGCCCTGTGGTATCGCCATCAATTTACCCTGCATGGCCTGACGCCGGACGCCATGGCTACGCTGGTGTTTGACGGCGTCGATTACTTTGCCGAGGTAGCGCTCAACGGCAAGACGCTGACCCGGCACGAAGGCTATTTTCAGCGCTTCCCGGTGGACATCACCGGGGCCGTTCGCCGCCATAATCAGCTCGCCGTGCGGGTCGACAGCCCCTATGAAGACCCGCAAAAAATCTGGCCGCTGCACAAGACGCTGATGAAAGGGATCCTGAATCAGCACGATACCCGTCCGGGCGGCGCCTGGTCGGTTCAGGGGCAGGATGCCAACTCCGGGGGGATCTGGGCGCCGGTGAAGCTCCATCTGAGCCGCGGCGTCACTATCGACGAGGTGATCCTGCGCCCGGACTGGCGACAGGGGCTGGAGAAGCCCATGCTGCGTGCCGAAATCCGCTATCGGGCCGTGACGCCCGGCCCCGTCACGCTGCGCCTGACGGCCACCCCGGACAATTTTTCCGGCCCGCCTTTTCAGCAGGCCTTTGCGGTCACCCTGGAGAATACCGCAGGCACTCTGCGCGTCTCGCTGCCCATGCCCTCGGCAAAGCTCTGGTGGCCGGTGGGCACAGGTAAACCGAACCTGTACCGCGTGCGCGCCACCCTCGTGGATAAGCGGGGGATCATGGATACCGCCGTCACCCGCACCGGATTACGTAAGGTAGAAGCGCTGGCGGATAATCAGGGCTGGCGCATCAATGACAGACGGCTGTTCATCAAGGGCAGCAACTATATTGGCTCGCCGTGGCTGAGCACCATGACGCGGAAAAAGTATCGTCGGGATTTCAGACTGGTCACGGCGATGAACGCCAACGCCATCCGCGTTCATGGCCACGTGGCGGGCCGCGCGCTGTATGAGGTGGCCGATGAGATGGGACTCATGATTTGGCAGGATGTCCCGCTGCAGTGGGGTTATGATGATAGCGCCGCCTTCGCCGATAACGCCGTGCGCCAGACCCGGGCGATGATGGACCAGTTCGGCAATTCGCCGGCGATTATTGTCTGGGGCGGTCACAACGAGCCGCCGTGGAACTCGCCGTGGATGGAGAAACGCTTCCCCGACTGGCGTAAAACCTTAAACCAGACCCTGACGCAGCGGGTGGGCGATGCGCTGGCGGAAGACACCTCCCGCATCGTGCATCGCTTTTCCGCTGTCGAAGAGCACTACTGGGCAGGGTGGTATTTCGGCACCCTGCGCGACCTGCTCGCCCCGGCGAAAACCGGGATTATTACCGAGTTTGGCGCCCAGGCGCTGCCCCGCCTCTCCACCCTGAAGACCATTATCCCGGCCCGTCTGCTGTGGCCGAAAACCACCGCCGCCGACGATCCCGGCTGGGTGCGATGGAAGTACCATAATTTTCAGCCTTTCCAGACCTTTAAATTCGCCGGGATTCCGCGAGGCAACAATATTCAGGAGATGATTGAAAACACCCAGGCGTATCAGGCCAGGCTGGTGGCCCTGGCGGCGGAGAGCTATCGTCGCCAGCGTTATCAGCCGGTGACCGCCTTGTTCCAGTTTATGTTTGTCGAGACATGGCCCTCCATCAACTGGGGGGTGGTGGATTATCTGCGCCAGCCAAAGGCGGGTTACTATGCCCTGCAGCGCGCCTATCAGCCGATCCTGCCGTCCATCGAGCCGGTGACCGCCAGCTGGCGTCAGGGTAGCCCGGCGACGGTGCGCCTGTGGGCGATTAACGATACCTGGACGGCCTGCGAGAATTGTCGCCTGACCTGGCAGGTCAGGCAAAATGGTCGGATACTGACTCAGGGGGAAACCACGCGGACCCTGCCGCCCGACGCCGGCCAGATGGTCAGAGAGCTGACCGTCACCCCCGCCGGCCAGCAGCCCGTGACGATCGTCTACCGCATCGACAACCGTCGCGGCAAACGCGTGGGGGCTAACCAGCATAGCGAACCCGTCGCCGCGGCTCAGGCAGCGAAATGAAGGAGGCTTCCCGCTGAGCCGCGATCAGTCGTGGATTTTCACCCCCAGACAACCGCGAACGAATTCAGGGTTAAAGTGCTTTACCGCTTCGCCGACATAGCCTAAATCCAGAGCGCTGATTTGCGCCATTTCGCGCGCGGTGAGCGAGAAATCCCAGATAGCAAAGTTCTCTTTAATACGCTCCTGGCGGGTGGATTTTGGAATGACCGTGACGCCACGCTGCACGTTCCAGCGCAGGATAACCTGCGCAATGGTTTTATGATGGGCATCGGCAATCTCCTGCAGCGTTGCCTCTTCATACGGGTTATGTCTGCCGCCGCCTAACGGCGCCCAGGCCTCCGGCTGAACGTGATAGTGCTTCATGGTTTCCAGCGCCGCGGGCTGGGCGAAATAAGGATGCAGTTCGACCTGGTTCACCATCGGCTTAATTCTGACGGTTTCGCAGAAGTTCGCTAACACATGGGCGTAGAAATTGGACACGCCAATCGCTTTCAGGATACCGGCCTCATAAGCCTCCTCCAGCGCGCGCCAGGCGCTGAAATAATCGCCCATCGCCTGATGCAACAGATAAAGATCGAAGTATTCCAGCCCGGATTTTTTTAAGGACGCCGCGATACCGGCTTTCGCCATCCCGGCGTTGGCCATGTCCTGAACCCACAGTTTGGAGGTGATAAATAGCGCCTCGCGGGTACACAGACCTTCGGCGATGGCTTCGCGCACGGCCTCCCCCACCGCATCTTCATTATCGTAGACGGCAGCGGTATCGATAAGGCGATAGCCGGCACGAATAGCGTTCAGCACCGCCCGCTTACACTCTGCTTTATCGGTCACCTTAAAAACGCCAAAACCCAGCATCGGCATTTTACGGTTGTTACTTAATACACAATATTCCACGGTGCAGTCTCAGTTTGTTAAAAATTTCATGATAGACCAGAAACATCGCCGCGATTACCCCGTCATTTGTGATTTGACTTATGCATCCAGCTCATTAATCGCAGTGCGCTGATATCTCCTGTGTTTGACAGAAAGCAGGAAGCTCCCCCCTGCCGCGCCCAAAAGTAACAGACCGCTCAGAGCAAAAGTGCTGCGCCATCCCAGACTATCAAACACCAGGCCTCCTGCCGTTGACCCGAGGGCAATCGATAGTTGGATCACGGCGACCATCAGACCACCGCCCGCCTCCGCATCCTCGGGCAGCGTCCGCGCAATCCATGTCCACCAGCCGGTGGGCGCTGCCGTCGCCAGCAGGCCCCACAGGCTTAACAGTACGGCGACTGAACCTGTGTGGTGCCCGGCCAGCAGAAGCGTTCCAGCAATCGCGGCCATTAACAAAGGGATAGCCACCAGTGTCGGATAAAACCGGGCGTTCAGAACGGTCGTAATAAGCAGCGTGCCGACAAAACCGGCGGCGCCAATCGCCAGTAATATCAGGGAGAGGCCAGAAGGCGTGACTCGAGTCACTATCTCCAGAAACGGTCGCACATAGGTAAATAAGGTAAACTGCCCCATAAAGAACAGCCCGCAGGCCAGCAATCCAAGGGATACCGTCGAGCGACGGAACAGACGCAGCACGGTTCCCTGCCGCTGTGGTGCGCGCTGACATTTCATCGATGGCAGGCTAACGCATTGCCAGATGAAGGCTACCATCGCCAGCGGGACGAGACATAAAAAGGCGCCGCGCCAGCCGACGGTGGCCCCCAGGTAGCTGCCCAGCGGGGCCGCGACGACCGTGGCCAAGGCGTTACCACCGTTAAAAATGGCCAGCGCGCGGGGAACCTGGCGTTGCGGCACCAGCCGAATGGCCGTTGCTGCCGACAATGACCAGAATCCGCCAATGACGATCCCGATGAGCGCCCTGCCCAGCATATAAACCGGAAAACTGGACGCCTGGGCAATCATCAATCCTGAGGCCGCCATCAGCGCCGTGAGCCCCAGCAGCAGCCATTTACGGTCCAGCGACCCGGTAAGAGGGGAAATCGTCAGGCTGGTCAGTACCGCCAGCGCGCCAGAAAGCGCGATCCCCTGGCCTGCTAATCCCTCGGTAATGTGTAAATCACCCGCGATGGGTGTCAACAGACTGACCGGCATAAACTCTGAGGCAATGAGCACAAATACGCAGAGCGTCATCGCCAGGACGCCGCTCCAGTATGCGCGGGTGTTATGTAATCCAGACATTATTTATCTCCGACAAAACAAAGCCGCCTGCAGGCGGCTTTGGGGATGTCTCCGGCACAGGAGAGCGATTACAGGTTGGTTTCGAAAAACTGCGCGAACGTAGCAAAGGGAATTTTGCCCGCGGCGTTGTCATAGAGGTCGACATGGTTTGCCCCAGGGACAATCACCAGCGCTTTCTCTTTGCTGCCGATCGCCTTGAAAGCATCTTCGGCAAAATAGCGTGAATGGGCTTGTTCGCCGGTCACAATAAGCGTCGGAATAGTCACTTCGCTGGCGTAACTCAGCAGCGGCATATTCATAAACGACAGCGGCATCGTCGCATTCCATGCCCCGGTTGAATTAACCGAACGCGCATGGAAACCTCGCGGCATACGGTAATAATCGAAGAACTCTTTCAGCACCGGGTTGGGGTTGGCGGGCAAGGTTTCCGGCAAAATACGAGCGGCAGCGCTGACGTTGCCTTTATCATCAACATATATGTCATGCCCACCTGGGGCGAAAGTGCCGTTTGCCGCATCCTTCCAGCGCTGCGCGTTCAAGTACTGCAGTACCGCTCGGCGGTCGGCTGTCGTGTAGCGGTCTTTGCCATCGCCTACCCCATGACCCATCGCGCGGCTCATGTCATACATGACGCTGGTCGCCACCGCTTTGACGCGTGTATCCATCGCCGCGTCGTTTAGGGCCATACCACCCCAGCCGCAAATGCCGAGCAAACCGATACGGTTGCGATCCACCTCTTTTTGCAGGCCCAGAAAGTCCACCGCGGCACTGAAATCCTCGGTATTGATATCCGGTGAGGCCACGTTGCGTGGGTAGCCACCGCTTTCGCCCGTATAGGATGGGTCAAACGCCAGGGTGACAAACCCCTGTTCGGCCAGCGTCTGGGCATACAGGCCGCTGGACTGCTCTTTTACCGCGCCGAAGGGACCGCTCACGGCAATAGCTGCCAGTTTGCGTTCACCGCGATCCTTCGGCAGGTAGAGATCTCCAACTAAGGTAATCCCGTAGCGGTTCTGAAAGGTCACCTTACGGTGATCCACTTTTGCGCTCTCCGGGAATGTTTTATCCCATTGTTCAATCAATGAAACAGGTGCGTTCGGGTTAGTTGTATCAGCATAACTCATCGTTGTGGCTCCACTTAATAAGGCGCATAGCAGCATGGCGGGTATCGTGGCTGTCATTTTTTTGCTGAAAACCGTCATTAAATCCCCCTAAATAAACGTGTAAAAACCAGTCTCCAGAGGACAACGCTGCTGGGCTTTGTTGTCATGCGCTTATTGTAGCTAGCAATAAAAGTGCTTATTAGAGGCTAAAAAATGCTAAGATTAATACCATTTAGTTCTAAATAGCGCGATTGTTACGAGGCGGAAGATGGCGAAACGGGAAAACTATAATGACCTCTACCTGTTTATGCAGGTGGTGCGGGAAGGCAGTTTTACCGCCGCAGCGCAACGACTGGGTCTGGCGCAGTCCGGGATCAGCCGTGCGGTTCGCGAACTCGAAGAGCGGCTGGGCGTTCAGCTTCTGGTGCGCACCACCCGCCGGTTGTCGCTCACTCAGGCGGGTGAGCAGCTCTATCACAATGTCGAATCCGGTTTCGACGCCTTAGATATGGGACTCGCCACGCTGGCCCATTATCGGCAAACACCGTCCGGTACGGTTCGCATCAATGCCAGCCAGCACGCTATTGATAAAGTTCTGCTGCCTAAGCTGGCGATATTTAAACAACGCTATCCCGATATCCGCCTGGAACTGATCACCGAAAGCCGGTTCGTCGATATTATTGCGGAGCGTTTCGATGCGGGCGTGCGTCTGGGCCCGGAAGTGGGGAGTGGCATGATTGCGGTACGTATTTCGCCCGATATGGAGATGGCGGTTGTCGGAACCCCGGAGCATTTTCGTCGCTACGGCTTTCCGCAAACCCCTGCCGATTTAACCGGTCATCCCTGCATCGCCTATCAGTTCGGCGACGGCAGCCTGTACGCCTGGGAACTTAACGTGGAAGGCAAAAAAATTACCCACCCGCCTCAGGGACAGTGGGCTTTCGCCGACAGCTATATGGAGGCCAAAGCGGCGCGGCTGGGGCTGGGACTAGCTTATGTCCCGGAGGAGCTGGTCACAGATGATCTGCAACGCGGTACGCTTATCCGGGTGCTCCAGCGCTATAGCCAGCGTCTGGAAGGTTCATTTCTCTATTACCCGCACCGAAATGTGTCGCCCGCGCTGAGAGCGGTCATTGATACATTGCGAATGTAGTAGAGGTCGCCTTCAGGCTTAGAGAAAACTGGTATTTTCACTTAAGTCGATCTTCGGTGCGACCAGTTACTGAATATATAATATGAAAAGGACAGCCTTTTTATATATTTCGAACATGAAAAATTATTTAGTTCTGGTTTTTCATTATATGAAGACGATATTAATTTTTAAGATCTGGCAAAGCTTAAAGCACCAAATTCTCAATTGGCTGATTTACTTATTAATAAATAACTGGCGCCGCAATCCGCGCCAGTTCTGGGTTCAGCAATGGCTACCTGCCCTGAGCAGGAGGCCAGTACGCATCAGTGTTTAACGATATACATGGTACGGCTGTAGGCCACATCTTCCGGGTTGGTGATCGGGTAGCCTTTCAGCCACGGCTTAATCAGCCGACCGTTGGTGTACTGGTAGATCGGCGCAATTGGCGCTTTGGCCATAATGATCTTCTCCGCCGCGTTGTAATCGTCGTTACGCGCTTTGGCCGAATTCTCCACCGCCGCCTGGGCGAGGATTTTGTCGTACGCCGGATCGTTAAAGCGGGAAATATTTCCGCTGTGGGTGGAAGTCAGTAGCGACAGGAAAGTGGACGGCTCGTTGTAATCCCCTACCCAGGAGGCGCGGATCACATCGAAATTGCCGGTGTTACGGCTGTCGATATAGGTTTTCCACTCCTGGTTCTGCAGCTTCACTTCCACGCCGAGGTTTTTCTTCCACATCGACGCCACCGCGATGGCAATTTTCTGGTGGTTCTCAGAGGTGTTATACAGCAGCGTCAGCTTCAGCGGACGATTCGGGCCATAGCCCGCGGCAGCCAGCAGGGCTTTCGCCTGGGCGTTAAGCTCGGCCTGACTCATACTCTCAAACTGCGACGGCTGCGGCGTGAAGCCCGCCGTTACGTCCGGTGTGAAGCGCCAGGCCGGTTTTTCCCCGGTCCCCAGTACTTTCTCCGCCATCACCCGGCGATCGATGGTCATACTCAGCGCCAGTCGCACCCGCTCGTCCGCTGTCGGCCCTTTTTGGGTATTAAAGGCGTAATAGTAGGTGCCCAGCTGCGGCGGGGTATACACCTGTCCAGGAATATCCTTCAGCAGCTTCTGGTACATATTTTTCGGGAAAGATTCGGTGATATCGATATCGCCTGCGAGATAGCGCTTGGTGGCGGCGGACTCCTGGTTGATCGGCACAAAGGTGACCTGCTGGATCACCGTTTTGGCGTTATCCCAGTAGTGGTTGTTCGGCACCAGCACCAGCTTTTCATTCACGACGCGATCTTTCAGAACATAGGCGCCGTTGCCCACCAGGCTGCCGGGCCGCGTCCAGTTCGCGCCGCTGTCGACATTGGCTTTTTGCACCGGATAGAAGGCAAAGCTGGCGGTCAGGTTGCTGAACCACGGCAGCGGCTTATCCAGCTGCACCCGCAGGGTGTGGGCGTCGACGGCGGTGACCCCCAGGGTCTCCGGCGCGGCTTTGCCGTCAATGATGTTCTGCGCGTTGGCGATCCCCGCCAGCGCGGCAAACCAGGCGAACGGCGAGGTGGTTTTCGGGTCCACCAGACGCCGCCAGCTATAGACGAAGTCCTCAGCGGTGACCGGCGTGCCGTCGGACCAGCGGGCATTATCGCGCAGGGTAAAGGTCCAGACGCGGTTATCGTTGCTCTGCCAGCGGGTCGCCACGCCCGGGATCAGGTTGCCTTTCGCATCCTGATTGACTAAACCTTCAAACAGATCGCGGATCACCTGGATTTCCGGCAGGCCCACCGCTTTAGCGGGATCTAACGAGGCGGGTTCATCTTTGATATGGCGCACTAACTGCTGGTTTTCCGCCAGTACCGTGCCCGGCGGTACGTCCGCCGCCCAGGCCAGAGAAGATACGCTGGCTAACCACAGCGCGCCGCATGTCAAAGCGACAGGATACTTCATAAGATCCCCTTTAAAATGAGAAAAAACACCGCCAACAGAGCGATAATTATTTGTTTCATCACCTGAAATTGCAAACAACATATGATAGAAAATTGATGTGCCGTCGGATTTCACGCCTCAGGGAATGGGTTTGATTCCAACACGCTTTTCGCCAACACTGAATAATAACGACACACAGGAAGCCCTATGTCTATTTCACGTCCTCGCCCGCAGCGCGGCGACTTTCCGCCGGGAACCCGGCAGTACGGCAGCTCGGAACTGGGCGCGCCGCTGCTGTGGTTTCCTGCGCCGATGGCCGACAGCCGCAGCGGCCTGATTATTGCCGGAACCCACGGCGATGAGAATTCGTCGATTGTGACCCTCTCCTGCGCCCTGCGCACCCTGAAGCCGGAGCTGCGCCGCCACCACGTGGTCCTGACGGTCAATCCTGACGGCTGTCAGCTCGGGCTACGCGCCAACGCCCGCGGCGTGGACCTCAACCGTAACTTTCCGGCCGCTAACTGGAGACAAGGGGAAACGGTGTACCGCTGGAACAGCGCGGCGGCGGAACGAGACGTGGTGCTGTTGACCGGCGAGCAACCTGGCTCGGAGCGGGAGACCCAGGCCCTGTGTCAGTTGATCCATCAGATCCATCCGGCGTGGGTGGTCTCCTTTCACGATCCGCTGGCCTGCATCGAAGACCCGGGACACAGCCCGCTGGGACACTGGCTGGCCGACGCCTTCTCACTGCCGCTGGTGGGCAGCGTGGGCTACGACACCCCCGGTTCCTTTGGCAGCTGGTGCGCCGATATCGGGCTCCCCTGCATCACCGCCGAGTTTCCGCCGGTCTCCGCCGACGAGGCAACGGAGCGTTACCTGCCGGCGATGACCGACCTGCTGCGCTGGCAGGCTTAAACTTAAAGATGAAGCACGCCGGTGCTGAACCGCAGCGCCGGCTCAACGTCCACCGCCAGCCATGTCGGGCCGTCGAGGTCGGCGAAGCGCGCCAGCGGCGCCAGGGGGAGCGCGGCGGCGATCCCGCGCGAGGTGCAGAGCATACAGCCCAGCATCCGTTCAAAGCCCTGCCGTTCAGCCTCCCCGGCCAGGGCCAGCGCTTCGGTCAGGCCGCCGGTTTTGTCCAGTTTGATATTGACCATCTCATAGCGCCCGCGCAGCCTCGGCAGGCTCTCCCGGGTATGGCAGCTCTCGTCGGCGCAAATCGGTAACGGATGAACGAAGTTTTCCAGCGCCGCATCGGCGTCGGCGGGGAGCGGCTGCTCAAGCATCGCCACGCCGAGGTCCGCCAGCAGCTGGCAGCGCGCCGCCAGCCCCTCGCTGTGCCAGGATTCATTGGCATCGACAATCAACGTGGCCTGCGGCGCCGCCTGGCGAATAGCGATTAACCGCTCGCTGATAAGCCGGTCGTCGAGCTTCACCTTCAACAGTTGAGCACCCTTCTGCCACAGCGCCGCGGCGCTGGCCGCCATCTGATCCGCCGTGCCAATGACCACCGTCTGGGCGGTGATCACCCGCTCGGGCAACGTCACTCCCAGCAGCTGGGGCAAGGTTTTGCCTTCGCGCCGCGCCTGCAGATCCCACAGGGCGCAGTCAATGGCATTGCGCGCGGCGCCTGCGGGCAGCAGCCGCTGCAGCTGTTCGCGGGTAAGTCCCGCCTCCAGCTGCTCGCCGATAGCCATCACCTGGGCCATGACCGACGCGATGCTTTCGCCATAGCGTGGATAAGGCGTGCATTCGCCCACGCCTTTCACACCGTCCTCTTCCAGTTCCACCACCACCACTTTTGCTTCGCTGCGGCTGCCGCGGGCGATCACAAAGGGGGTGTGGAGCGGCCAGGCTTCCTCATACACTCGCACGTTACGCATTCCCTTGTCCTCTCTGGTCAATGTTAAATAGGGTTTGCCGTGTAGCTGGCGGATGTCATACACTACTCGCGACGTTAACTATATGTAAACAGGAAGATAACCATGTCACAAACCGTGCATTTCCAGGGCAACCCCGTTTCTGTTCAGGGCACCATTCCGCAGGCAGGCGCTAAAGCGCAGCCGTTTACGCTGGTCGCCAAAGATCTCTCTGACGTCGCGCTGAGCCAGTACGCCGGCAAACGTAAAGTACTGAATATTTTCCCGAGCATTGATACCGGCGTGTGCGCCGCATCAGTGCGTAAATTCAACCAGCTGGCCGCTGAACTGGACAACACCGTGGTGCTGTGCATTTCCGCTGACCTGCCGTTCGCCCAGTCTCGCTTCTGCGGCGCCGAAGGCCTGAGCAACGTGGTGACCCTTTCCACGCTGCGCGGCGCATCGTTCCTCGCTGACTACGGCGTCGCTATCTCTGCCGGTCCGCTGGCTGGCCTGGCCGCTCGCGCCGTGGTCGTTATCGATGAAAACGATCAGGTCGTCTACAGCCAGCTGGTGAACGAAATCACCGAAGAGCCGGACTACGACGCCGCGCTGGCCGCCCTGAAAGCCTGATAACAGACTGCCCTGGCGCAGCGCGCCTGCGGACATTCGCTTTGCTCAGCCCCCGCTCTGCGGGGGCTTTTTATTGCCGCGGCGCATAGCGGGAAATCGTCCGCGCCATCGCCGGACCGGTCAGCAAAATGGTAAACAGCCGCAGCGTCTGCAGCGCCATGATGAACGACATATCCGCCCGGGTACCGGCGGCGATAATCGCCACCGTGTCGAGTCCGCCAGGGCTGGTGGCCAGATAGGCGGTCATGAAATCCATCTGCAGAATGTGGGTCAGGCCGAGGGCCATCAGGGCGCACATCAGGATCAGCCCAAGAATGGAGGCGATAATATGCGGCAGCGTCTTCAGGGCCAACAGAAACACCGCCTTGTTAAACTGCAGTCCCACCGTCCAGCCCAGCACCGCGTAGGCCATCGCCAGCAGCCACTCCGGCAGCTCCAGCATCACCCAGCCGCCCCCCTGGGCCAGCGCGCCGAGCAGCATCGGCAGCAGCATGGCGCCGGAAGGAATGCGCAGCCGCACGCCCAGCCAACAGGCCGCCGCCGTCAGCAACAGCGTGATAGGAAAATTGAGGGTCAACGGCGCAAACCAGACGATGGCCTGGCTCATTGCCTGCGCCTCGTTGCCCAGGGCATAGCGCACCACCAGCGCCGCCGCGCCGACGACAAACAGCACCCGTAGATACTGCATCAGCGCCACCAGCCGCACATCTGCCCCGTACTCCTGGGCCATCACTACCATTGCCGACGCCCCGCCGGGAGAGCTTCCCCAGGCGCCGGTGGCGCCCGGCAGCGCGCTGTAGCGGACCAGCAGCCAGCCGGTGAGGCCGCTGATCGCCAGGGTGGTCAACAGGATCGCCAGCACCAGCGCCCAGTTAGCGAACAGCACGCCAAAAACAGAGGGATTAATCGCCCTGGCGATCATGCAGCCAACAATGGCCTGCGCCGCCAGATAACAGGGGCGAGGGATGCTCAGCTTTACCCCGCGCAGGCTCAAAATGAGACCGGCGATCAGCGGCCCCAGCAGCAGCGCTGCCGGCAAATGAAGGCGTAACAGCAGCGAGGAAAAGAGAACGGAGAGCAGCAGCAATATCAGCCACTGCCCGATCGCGCGACGCGACGCCAAGATGCACCACCCCGGAAAAAGAATTAAAAAACCAGTATATACAGGTTTGGCCCGCTTTGCAGGCCGAATGCCGGCGACATAGGTCGCCGGCCTGGCGGGATTATTCGTCGCCCTTTTTCTGACTCAGGCCATATTCACGCAGCTTATTAGCGATGGCGGTATGCGACACCCCCAGCCGCTTCGCCAGCTTACGGGTGCTGGGGTAGCTGCGATAGAGCTGGGTTAGCACCGAGCGCTCAAAACGGCGGGTAATGTCGTCCAGCGACCCTTCCATGGCCTCCTCGCCCACCGGCAGCGAGGCGACGTCGTGATCCGGCAGCAGAATGTCCTGCGGACGCAGTTCGAATCCTTCCAGCTGGGTTAGCGCGCGATAGACAGCATTTTTCAGCTGACGAACATTGCCGGGCCAGCTGTAGCGGGTAAGCACCGTACTCAGGTCGGCGGAGAGCTTCGGCCGCGGGATCCCCTGCTCATCAGCAAAGCGGGCAACAAACAGCTCCGTCAGCGGCATAATGTCCTGCGGGCAGTCGCGCAGCGGCGGCAGATACAGGGTCAGGACGTTGAGGCGATAGTAGAGATCTTCGCGGAACAGTCCTTTCTGCACCAGCTCGACCAGGTTTTTCTGCGTCGCGCAGATCACCCGCACATCGACGTGTACTTCATGATCCTCGCCGACGCGGCGGAAGGTGCCGTCGTTGAGAAAGCGCAGCAGCTTGGTCTGCATTCGCGGCGACATCTCGCCAATTTCATCCAGCAGCACCGAACCGCCGTTGGCCTGCTCGAAGAAGCCTTTTTTGCCCTGCAGGGCGTCGCCGAACAGTTCGCTCTCGACCGCGTCCTCGGGAATGGAGCCACAGTTAAGCGCCAGATAGGGTTTGCCCGCCCGCGGGCTGGCCAGATGGCAGGCATGCGCCAGCAGATCTTTGCCGGTGCCCGTATCGCCGACAATCAACAGCGGCGCGCTGAGCATCGCCAGCTTGCGCGCTTGCTCCACCACGTGGCGCATTTTCGGCCCCACCGCGAGGATCTGACTGAAGGCGCTGGTGTCCTGGCTGGTCATGGTCTGCAGCTGCCGTCCCATGCGCACGGTTGAGCGCAGCATCGCCACGGCGCCGGTCAGCACTCGCTCGTTATGCTCCCCTTCCAGATAGACCGGGGTCACTTCCAGCAGGTAGTTCTGCCCGTTCACCACCACATGCTCCGCATGCGTCTCCTGCGGGCTACTTTCCAGCCAGCGCTGGACGTTGAAATCGGCGATCAACTGGGCCACCGGATGGTTACGCAGCTTCGCCTGGCTTTGGCCAAACAGCAGGCAGCTGGCGGGGTTGGCCAGTTCGACCCTGCCTTTGGTATCCAGCGACAGCACCGGCTCCGGCATCGCCACCAACAGCGCGCTGAGCGCAAGATGTTCACGCTCAGATGGCATCCACGGCACGGTGCGCACGTCTGTCACGCCGGCGATACGGCGGATCTCCGCCATCAGGCTGCTGAAGGTGGCGAACTCCAGTTCGGCAAAATTGAGGTAGATACGGCCAATAGGGTCAATATCGATACCACGCAGATCAATGCCGCGCAGCACCAGCAAATCGAGCAATTCACGAGTCAGACCGAGGCGGTCTTCACAAAAGACTTCAAGACGCATGGGAGTGTTCACCCTAAAAGTGCCAATGACCGGAGAATAATAGGCCAGGAATGGACTTTCGGGAAGCTAACTGTCAACAATTATTGACAGTGTGGCGGAAAAATGGGCGCTGCGCCGTAAAGTCAGGCGGTCAGTGGTGAAATTAACGCAGGGCGAGCCGGGATTCAACATAACCTCAAGGCCGGGCAAGGCGAAGCCGCCGCCCGGCAATGTCTCTGAGCGGAGGTTACTTCTCCGGACTGGTTTTGCTTTTCTGCAGGGTTTCTTTCAGCTGGCCAATCAGCTCACGACGAAAATCGCCGAGCCGCGGTTTATCATCGGCGAGCCACGGCAGCGGGCGGCACAGCTCCATTGCCTTAATCCCGAGGCGGGCGGTGAGCAGGCCGGCGCCGATGCCCTGCGCGGCGCGCGCCGACAACCGGGCCGCCAGATCCTGCGACATCCAGTCCATGCCCACCTCGCGCACCAGTTCGCTGGCGCCGGCGAAAGCGATATTCAGCAGCACCAGGCGAAACAGGCGCAGGCGGCTGTAATACCCGAGCTCAATGCCGTACAGGGTGGCAATCCGGTTGATCAACCGCAGATTGCGCCAGGCGATAAACGCCATATCCACCAGCGCCAGCGGGCTGACGGCGATCATCAGCGTCGACTCCGCCGCCGAACGGCTGATTTCCCGCCGCGCCTGAGCATCAAGCACCGGCTGCACCAGTTGGGCATAGAGGCTGACCACTTCCCGGTCGCTTTGCGTTTCGTGGATGGCGGCATACCAGCGCTGCAGCGCCGGATGCGACTGATCCAGCCCGGCCTGCTGCGCCAGCTTCTCACAAAAGGCTTTCCCTTTACCGACCGCGTGACTGTGCAGCATATCGCGGGCTTCATCGCGTTCGTGGGCGCGCTGGCGCAGTCGCCACAGGCGGCGCCACTCGGTGGCCACCGATCCGACGCCGGCGCCGACGATCAGTGCCCCGGCGACGCAGCCGCCCAGCGCAATCCAGTCCTGGGTCTGCCAGGCGTTGGCGGTCCACTGCACCCCTTGCGCCACGACGCTGACGCCGAAGATCGCCAGGCCAGCGCTGACCATCCGCCGCCACAGACTGCGTTTCGGCCGCAGCACTGACTCCACCACCGCCTCTGCCGCCCCCTCTTCCTCTTCGCCGGTCACCAGACGCGCCGGCGCGAAGTTATCGGCTTCCAGTCGGTCGAAGGCGCGAGCGCTTTTCAGCGGCGGCGTTTTTTCCGCCTGCAGCGGGCCATCAAAATCAATCCGCGGTTTTAACGGTTCGCTCATCGCAGTTTATCTCCAATCAAAAATTCCAGCGCCGCGTCGAGGCGTATGTGCGGCAAGGGCCGATCGACATCCATGACCTGCGGACGAAAGTTTTCAAACTGAAAGCCCTGCTGCTGCCAGAAGGCCTGGCCCGGCAGGCGCGCCGGCACCTCGCCGGGATAGATGGTCAACGGCTGGCCGTCGCTCAGCCGATTGCCGCGCAGGGCGGGAATTTTCTCGCCGTTCAGCTCAATCAGCCCGCTCTGGGTCGCCTGAATGGACGCCAGCCCCAGGCAATCCATACTGATCCCCTCGAAGGCGGCATTCTGCCACGCGTCCTGGATCAGCTGCTGCAGGAGCGACACCATATTGCTGTGCTGATCCACCGTGACGTGGTCGGCTTTGGTGGCGGCGAACAGCAGCTTGTCGATGACCGGCGAAAACAGCCGGCGAAATAAGGTGCGCTGCCCGTAATGGAAACTTTGCATCAGCTGGGTCAGCGCCAGGCGCATATCGTTAAACGCCTGCGGCCCGCTGTTGAGCGGCTGCAGGCAGTCCACCAGCACAATCTGCCGGTCGAAGCGCAGGAAGTGCTCTTTGTAGAACCCCTTCACTACCTTTTCGCAGTAGTACTTATAGCGTTCGCGCAGCATGCCGGCGTTGCTGTGTTTATCAGCTTGCGCCAGCTTGGCTTCGCCGACGGCGTCGACGTCTGGCCATGGGAAGAACTGTAGCGCCGGCGCGCCGGCCATTTCGCCGGGCAGGACAAAGCGCCCGGGCTGGATAAAGTGCAACCCTTCACGCTTACAGGCGTGCAGATAGTCCGTCCAGGCGGCGGCGATGTCGGCCAGACGGGCCTCGTCGGCAGGAGCCAGCGGATCCAGCCCCGCGCATAGCTGCCGCCAGCGGGCCGACCACTCTGCACGCTGTCCCTGCAGGAGTCCGGTCATCTGCCGCGACCAGCTCAGATAATCCTGCGCCAGCATCGGCAAATCGAGCAGCCACTCCCCCGGATAGTCGACAATCTCCAGATACAGCGTGGAGGTGTCTTTAAAGTGGCGCAGCAGGGAGTCATTGGAACGGTAGCGCAGCGCGAGACGGATCTCGCTCACGCCGCGCGTCGGGGTTGGCCACATGGGCGGCTGGCCGTACAGCTGGGCCAGCCCTTCATCGTAGGTGAATCGCGGAATGCCGAAGTCCCGCTGCGGCACGCGCTTGACCCCAAGCAGTCGCTCTTCGCGCGCGGCGCTCAGCAGCGGCAGGCGGGCGCCGGTGTGAATATTTAGCAGTTGGTTGACCAGCGCGGTGATAAACGCCGTTTTGCCGCTGCGGCTCAGGCCGGTCACCGCCAGGCGTAAATGCCGGTCAACCCCGCGGTTGACCAGCGCATTCAGTTCAGTTTTCAGTCGCTTCATCGCCAGTCCGTTATGCCCTGAAGGTGTGTCTCGTCATCATAAGCTATCCGCCGGGAATAAGCAGGACAACGTTAATCCTTTTGCGCCTTCCCCACGGCGGCGTTATTTCATCCCGCGCGTGACGCGGTTGGCCAGCCGGCTGAGCAGCGGCTCCAGCGCCACCGCCAGCAGCATTTTCAGCGGCCGCCGCGCGACCGATTTGACCGCCCAGCCGGCAACGCCCGCCGGGCCATAACGCAGCGCGGTCAGCAGCGCCAGCTTACCGACGATTTTCAGACCGGGCTTCACCTGCTGCCCGGCGCGTTGCCATTTGCTATTCATGCGTTGCCTCACTCGTTAACAACAGGGTTTACAGCTGACGAAAGCGGCTGCGCAGCGTGAAGGTGTCGGAGGTGACGTACCGTTCCATCTCACGCAGACGCTGTTCGCCGGAGGCCAGTTCGGCATCCACGGCGGCCAACAGATCGCCATTGCTCGGCGCTTTATGGCCGTACAGCTCACTGTCCGGCATCGGGTCCAGGGCGAAGGTCAGAATGATGTAGGCCACCAGGACGAAGAAAAAGAGGCCAAAAATCATCGCCAGCACGGTAATCAGGCGCACCAGCTTCACCGGGACGTCAAGATGCTGAGCAATGCCCGCGCAGACGCCCTTCACCATTCCGCGCTGCGGAATACGCCACAGTTTTTTATTCAGATCCAGTCCAGCCATTATTTGTCTCTCCAGTTCGGATGTTCGGCATCCAGGATCGCTTCCAGCGCCTGAATGCGCTCGCGCATCCGCTTCGCGTCATCGGTCAACTGCAGCAGCCGTTGCTGCTCATTTTGCGTCAGACTGCCGTTGGCGCCGCGATTGTTGTAGTGCAGCCATAGCCAGACCGGCAGAACAAACAGCACAAACAGCGTCAGCGGAATGGCGAGAAAAAGCATGCTCATGTGTACTCCTTACAGGGGGTGAGCCGCGGCGCAACGCCGCGCCGCGCAATCGTACTTACTGGTTGGACTGATTCATTTTGGCTTTCAACGCCGCCAGCTGCTCGCTGATTTCATCGTCCGCTTTCAGTTCGGCAAACTGCTGATCCAGCGTCTGCTGCTTGCCAAAGCGGTGGCTCTCCGCTTCCGCTTCCATCTGATCGATGCGACGCTCAAAGGATTCAAAGCGCGCCATCGCCTCATCCAGTTTACCGCTGTCCAGCTGGCGACGCACATCGCGCGACGAACTCGCCGCCTGATGACGCAGCGCCAGCGCCTGCTGACGAGCGCGGGTTTCGCTGAGTTTGTTCTCCAGCTCGCCAATCTCTTTCTTCATCCGCGCCAGCGTTTCATCCACCAGCTGCACTTCGTGGTCCAGCTGAGCAATAAGGTCGGTCAGCTTCTGTTTTTCGATCAGCGCCGCCCGGGCCAGATCCTCTTTCTCTTTGCGCAGGGCCAGCTCGGCCTTTTCCTGCCATTCCGCCTGCTGGGCGACCGCCTGCTCAATACGACGGGTCAGCTGTTTCTTTTCGGCCAGCGCGCGGGCCGACGTGGAACGTACCTCAACCAGCGTGTCTTCCATCTCCTGGATCATCAGACGCACCAGCTTTTGCGGGTCCTCAGCTTTCTCCAGCAGGGAGTTGATGTTGGCGTTCACGATGTCGGCAAAACGAGAAAAAATACCCATAATTTCAGTCCTCATAGTTCTGGTTGCAGGCATTCACCTGTGGGTTAGCTAATACAAATGGCGTGCCAACTTTTTATCTTATTGATTTTAAACAGAGTGGTTGCGAATTGCGCAGGGCATTGCTACATTCACCTGGTTAATCCCACTATTTAATGGCGAAATTCATCATGGCGCAGTACAAGGATAATCTGCTGGGCGAGGCCAACAGCTTTCTCGAGGTGCTGGAACAGGTTTCCCGACTGGCTCCGCTGGATAAGCCGGTGCTGGTCATCGGCGAGCGCGGTACCGGGAAAGAGCTTATCGCCAACCGTCTGCACTACCTCTCCGCCCGCTGGCAGGGGCCGTTTATCTCGCTGAACTGCGCGGCGCTGAACGACAATCTGCTCGATTCGGAACTATTCGGCCACGAAGCCGGGGCCTTCACCGGCGCCAGCAAGCGCCATCCCGGGCGCTTCGAGCGCGCCGACGGCGGGACGCTGTTTCTCGATGAGCTGGCGACAGCCCCAATGCTGGTGCAGGAGAAGCTGTTAAGAGTGATTGAATATGGCGAGCTGGAGCGCGTGGGCGGCAGCCAGCCGCTGCAGGTTAACGTCCGGCTGGTGTGCGCCACCAACGCTGACCTGCCGCGGATGGTGGAGGAAGGCCACTTTCGCGCCGACCTGCTCGACCGTCTCGCCTTCGACGTGGTGCAGCTCCCGCCGCTGCGCGAACGGCAGAGCGATATCATGCTGCTCGCCAACCAGTTTGCCATTCAGATGTGCCGTGAGCTCGGCCTGCCGCTGTTTCCCGGATTCAGCGAACGTGCCACAGCCACGCTGCTCGGCTACCGCTGGCCGGGGAATATTCGTGAACTGAAGAACGTCGTCGAGCGCTCGGTCTATCGCCACGGCGACAGCGAGCACGAGCTGGACGCCATTATCCTCAACCCTTTCCGTCAGACCGCCGCCTCCGAGCCGGAGACCGTGTCCGGGGACGAGCTGCCCGCCCTGCCGCTGGATCTACGCGATTTTCAGCTACAGCAGGAAAAACGCCTGCTGCAGCGGAGTCTGCAGCAGGCGAAGTATCATCAGAAGCAGGCGGCGGAGCTGCTGGGGTTAACCTATCACCAGCTCCGCGCGCTGCTGAAAAAGCATCAGCTGTGAGAAGTGCGCGGCAGCAGCAGCGCGCTCACCGCCATCGCCCCCAGGCATAAGGCGGCGTTGAACCACAGGGCATACTGGGCGGCATGGGCCATGCCCAGCGGCAAAAACAGCGCGAAAAGTGACGCCGTCACGGCAATGCCCATCGCCCCGCCCAGCGAGCTGCCCATCTTGTAGATCCCCGAGGCGACGCCAATTTTGTTCTCCGGCGCGTTGGCCACCGCCGTATCCGTTGACGGCGTGGCGTAGCAGCCCAGCCCGAGGCCGAACAGCACGTTGCTGGCGAACACCACCCCGATATACAGCGCCTTATCGAGGAAGGTGCAGGATATCAGGCCGATGGCGATGGCGGTCAGCACCGGGCCGGCCATCATCGGCAGCCGGGCGCCATAGCGCTGCAGCAGCTTCTCGCCGACCCGGATCATCGCCAGGACGGTGACCAGATATCCGAGGGTCATCATTCCGCTCTCCAGCGGCGTCAGGTGGTGCCCTTGCTGTAGCCAGATGCTGGCGATCATCATGGTGCCAATCGCCCCGTTGAGCAGAAAGTTCGACAGCACCGCCGCACCGTAGGCCCGGTTGCGAAACAGCGCAAAATCGATCAGCGCTGCCTCGCCTTTGCGCAGCCCGCTGCGAATAAACACCGCGCCAGCGATCAGCGCCCCCGCCAGCATGGTCAACGACAGCGGACTGGCCCAACCCCAGCCGTGGCCTTTGCTGATAAACAGGTTCACCAGCACCAGCCCGACGATCAGGCTCAGCAGGCCGCCAACGTCCAGCTTATGCTGGCTGGCGCTGGAGCTGCGGCTCTCCGGCGTGCCGCGCAGCAAAAACAACGCCAACAGAGCGACGGCAATGGAGAAGACGAAGATCCAGCGCCAGCCCAGACCGGTGGCGATAGCTCCGCCAACGAAAGAGCACAGGCCGCTGCCGCCCCACGAGCCGATGACCCAGAAGCTGACCGCCCGCTGCCGCGCACGCCCCTCATACCAGGTCTTAATCAGCGCCAGCGTCGCCGGCATAATGCACGCCGCCGACAGTCCCTGCAGCACCCGGCCGGCGAGGAACAGCCCCGGCCCCTGGGCCAGTACCAGCATGGCGCTGCCGATGATGCTCAGCCCCAGTCCGAGGGCGGTCATCCGCATGCGGCCAAACTTGTCCGCCAGACCGCCGCTGGCCACCACGAAACAGCCGCTGAACAGCGCGCTGAGGCTGACGGCCAGGGTTAGGGTCTCAAGGGAAATATCAAGACTGCTTTTCATCGCCGGCACGACGTTAATCACCGACTGGGCAAACAGCCAGAAGGTTAAAACGCTCAGCACAATCCCTACCAGCAGACGATCGCTGCCGACAAAGGAGGTGTCGCTTACGGTGACAGTGCTCATTGCATGGCCCTCCCGTTTCCGGTGATTAACGCAGATAGTGTTCCGTCAGGCCGCACCACAGCGCCGCCCCGCTTAGCAACAGCGCGTCGTTGAAGTCATAGCCCGGGTTATGCACCATGCAGCGATCCGGCTCGTCCCCAGCGCCGATAGTGAAATAACTGCCGTGGGGGTGCTGCTCCAGCATGAAAGCGAAATCTTCACTGCCCATAAACGGCTTCACCTCGCCCACCTGCTCTGCGCCAAACAGCGCTGTCGCCACCTCCCGCACCATAGCGTTTGCCGCCGGATCGTTACGCAATACCGGGCTGCCGTTGACGTGGGTCAGCGTGGCCGTGGCGTTGAAGCTCTCCGCCTGGGCCACGGCGATATCATGGATCCGCTGCAGCACGGTCTCACGTACCTGCTCATTGAGGGTGCGCACCGTGAGCTTCATCAGCACGTGATCGTTAATGATATTGGGCGCATGTCCGGCCTGGATGCTGCCGACGGTCACCACCGCCGGCTCAAACGGGGTGATATTGCGCGAGACGATGGACTGCAGCGCGAGGGTAATATGGCAGGCCACCAGCGTGGCATCCACCGTATGCTCCGGCACCGCGCCGTGGCCGCCAACGCCCTTCACTTCAATATGCAGCGTATCGGAGGAGGCCATCATCGCCCCGTCGCGCAGGCCGATTTTACCCAGCGGCTGACCCGGCATATTGTGCAGGCCGAAGATGGCGTCGCAGGGAAACTGGTCAAACAGACCGTCCTCGACCATTACCCGCCCACCGTACAGTAACTCTTCCGCAGGCTGGAAAATCAGCTGCAGCGTCCCGTTAAACTGGCGTGTGCGCGCCAGATATTCAGCCGCGTAGAGCAGCGTAGTGGTGTGCCCGTCATGGCCGCAGCCGTGAAAGCGCCCTTCGACCTGGCTTGCCCACGGCTTCCCGCTCCGCTCCTGCATCGGCAGCGCATCCATATCGGCCCGCAGGCCGAGGCGTTTTTTTCCGTGGCCGACGCGCAGCGTGCCCACCACTCCGGTGCCCGCCAGGCCGCGGTGAACCTCGTATCCCCACTCGCCAAGCAGTCGGGCGATCTCGCTGCTGGTCTGATGCTCTTCAAAGCCGATCTCCGGCTGCTGGTGGAACCGGCGACGTAAGGCAATAAATTGCGCCTCGTTGACCTGCAAGGCTTCAAGCAACGGATGTGTCATTTTTTTTCTTCCTGTGTTGTGTTTGCACGACACTTTCGAGTTTATGCGGGTGAAACAGCTTTCAGGCGCGGTTTTTTGTTTTATATTGACGAGAAATCAATGAGTGTTTTTCATACATATCGGTTATGACAAAAAACAACCGGTTGCTTTTTGTCGACAGAGGAGAGCCATGTGGAGCAGCATTCAGGCGACTTTAGCGTCACCGTGCGCGATGTGCGTCAGCTGAGCCAGCCGGAAAGCGATCTGCTGACGCTGCTGTGGGTGCTGGAAGGGAGCGTAAATCTAACGGAGGCGGAAGGTGCGCCGCAGCAGCTTGCCGTCGACGAGCTGGCGATCGTTAACCGCAACCGTCGCTGGAGCCTGCGCAGCGCCGGGGGCAACGCGGTGATGATCCTGACCCTCGCCGCCAGCTGGCTGGCCCGCCTCGACACCACTTTTTTTGCCGTCGACTACCAGATATCGCCGCGCACCCGGGATGCCGATGACGGCCTGCGCCGCCTGATGCGCCAGCTGCTGGTGAGCGGTCTGGTCAATCATCCCGGCCATTACCGGCTGGAGGCCAACCGCTGGTTGAGCGAGATAGCGCTGCTGCTGGCCACGCGCTTCAGCCAGCCCATCGTCTCCACGCCGCGGCGCGATTCAGAAAAATGGAGCCGGAGGATAGCCAGCGTGGTGGCGCGGATCGACGCCAACTATCAGCGCCGTCTCTCTTTACAGGAGGTGGCGGCCGCAGAGTTTGTCTCCGAGGCCTGGCTGTCACGCCTGTTTCACAAGGAGGTTGGGGTCAGTTTTGTTCAGTACCTCACCGCGCTGCGCCTGCGCCACGCCGCCGACCAGCTGTTAACCACCCGCAAACCCGTTCAGCAAATTGCCCGCGAACAGGGGTTCGCCAGCACGCGAATGATGAGCGATCTGTTTAAGCGCCACCATGGCGTGACGCCGCGCCAGTATCGCGAGCAGTCCCCCCGGGAGCCTGGCCGACCGCGCCCGCCGCAGGGAGATCGCTGGCAGCCGGTGGCCGTGGACCGGCTCTACGCCCGCCTTAATGAGCCGGAACCACCCGACAGGGAGAGCCAGCCGCTGCTGATCAATCCGCCGCAAACCCGGGAGATCAACCTGCACCAGCGACCGGCGCGCGCCGCAGTGCTGCGCCATACCCGGATGGTGGTGACCGTGCGCGAGCTGGACGATCTACTGCGGGAGGACGTGCGCCGCGAGCTGGAGCAGTTGCACCGCGTCCTGCCTGTGTATGCCATCGATATCAACGACGCCTTTCTCAGCAGCCGCCTGTTCGGCACCGGCTGGGACGATCCGCAGATGGCTGGCTACGCCTGCTGGTACAACCTGCAGCAGATCTTCAGCTGGCTGGCGGTGATGGGCTGGCAGGTGATCCTGCATACCGGGGTCACCACTCGCAGCGACCTGCTGCAGCGCTTCCTGCAACTCGCTGCCAACCATTTTCCGCCGGCGACGCTCAGCAGTTGGCGCTTTGTCTGGCACTGGTCGCCGCAGGCGAGCGAAGCGGCCCGCCAGGCCGCCTGGCGGCAGCAGCGCGAGGTTCTTCACCGTCTTCTGCCGCAGCCGCAGCTGGGGATCTGGCACCGCTTTGCCGCCAGCGCGCCCGGGGACGATTCCCTGTTCCACTCGCCGCTGCTGGCGGAAGCCGATTTTCTCGCCTGCCAGGCGGATGCCAATGAACAGCTCGATCTGGCCCAGGCGGACAGCAGCAGTCTGGCCTCCTGCGAGCACTATCCGGCGCATAAGCTGCGGCAAATCCACAGCGCCCTGCGTCAACGGCAGCTCAACCTGCCGCTATGGCTGCTCTCGTGGAATACGCTGACCGGCGATACGCGGGACACTAACGGGCGCTTTTTTCGCGGCGCGCTGTTGATGGATAATCTGCTGGGGGTCGCTGACCAGGTCTGGCTGGCGGGCTTCTGGTTAAATTCCGGCCTTCAGGGCGAAGCCCGCGCCAACGGCAAGCTGGATACCTCCAGCCTGGCGCTGCACTATCTGCACGGGCTGCCGCGCCCGGTTTACTGGGTGCTGTGGCTCTGGCGACGGCTGCGCGGCGAGATCCTGTTCCACGACAAAAACCTGCTGCTGCTTCATCATCAGGGGCACTACCAGCTGCTGCTGCGCAATACGGTGGTCTACAACCCCTGGCTCTCCAGCGAAGCGGCTTTTATTCAACGCTTCAGCCAGCCGTACAGTGTGCGGCTGCAGGGGCTCAAGGGCCGCTGGCGCGTCAAACAGCACCTGTTCGATCAGCACCACGGCGCGCTGTTCCCGCTGGTGGACGCCTTTCGCAGCCGCAGCGGCCCCGACGCCGAAGATTATCAGTGGCTGATGCATCAGGCTCGTCCGGCGCTCAGCGTGGAGGAGGCCCGGCTCGATGGCCACTGGCTGCGGGTCGACTCGCTGGAGAGCAACGCCCTGGCGCTGTACGAATTTACCCCTCAACTCTCCCCCGGCGAGGATCCTGACGCCTGAAGCAAACCGTGAATTTTGCGCTGGCTCTCCGTCGTCGCCGGGTTGAAAACCAGCAGCGACAGATCGGGGCGGCCTTCCACGGCAAAAGAGGTGAACTCCAGATCGAGCGGGCCCATCTGCGGGTGGTTAATGCGCTTATAGCCTTCGCCGTGGCCGGCGACGTCATGGCTTTGCCAGAAACGGGCGAACTCGACGCTTTGCTGGCTGAGCTCCGCGATCAGCTGGTCAGTTTCTTTTGTGGCGCCCATCCGCGTGACGTCGGCGCGGAAGGCGTTAACGATAAGCTGCCCCACCGTCTGCCAGTCCTCCAGGGTGCAGCGGGCCTCAGGCCGGGTAAACAGGCGGCGCAGCACGTTGCGCTCCGCCAGCGGCAGCTGGCCGTAGTCGGTCAGCACCCTCGCCGCCGCCGTGTTCCAGGCGATCACGTCCCAGCTGGCGGAACGGATAATCGCCGGAATGGTGAAGGCGTCCAGCACCCGCTGCAGCCGCGGCGTCATATCATCCGTGACCGTCAAACGGGTCTGCGGCGGATGGCCAAAGGCGAGAATAAACAGATGTTCGCGCTCCGGGGTGGTCAGCCGCAGACCGCGGGCGATCCGCTCCAGCACCTCGCGGGAAGGCGCCCCGCCGCGGCCCTGTTCAAGCCAGGTATACCAGGTCGGGCTGATGCTGGCCAGCTGGGCGACCTCTTCACGACGCAGGCCCGGCGTGCGCCGGCGTCCCGCCGGGAAGCCAAACGTCGCCGGGTCGAGACGCTGACGCCTGGCGCGGAGAAAATCACCTAAAGCATGATTGTCAAAAGTGTTCATCATCTGCCTGTGAGTCTGCCTGTTAGAATTTATACCCCGATAATGTCTCTACTTTTATAGTATGACATCGTGGGTAGGATACGCCTGAAAACCCGTTCAGGAGGTTCATGATGCGTATATTTCTTACCGGTGCGAGCGGATTTATCGGCTCGCGTATTCTTCCGTCGCTGCAGGCGTCGGGTCATCAGGTTATCGGCCTCGCTCGCAGCGACGCTACGGCGCAGGCCCTGGAAGCGGCAGGCGTCGAGGTGCATCGCGGCACGCTGGATGCCCCCGATTCGCTGCTGGCGGGCGTCGAGCGCGCCGACGCGGTGATCCATACCGCTTTCGACCACGACTTCAGCCGCTTTGCCGCCAACTGCGAGAAAGACCGCCAGGCGATCCTGACCATGGGCCAGGCGCTGCGCGGCAGCGCGCGGCCGCTGGTCATCACCTCCGGCACGCTGATGGGCGACGACGGGAGCGGCGCCCCGGCCCGCGAGTCGTGCTTTAACGCAGCGCACCCCAGCCCGCGCACCGCTTCAGAGCTCGCCGGCCAGCAGCTGCTGGAGGCGGGAGTGGACGTCCGGGTGGTTCGCCTGCCGCAGGTGCATGACACCGTGCGCCAGGGGCTGCTGACCTGCTATATCGAGCGCGCGGTCGCCAGCGGCGCGGTGGCCTTGCGCGGCGAGGGGAACAACCGCTGGTCCGCCGCCCATGTCGATGACGTCGCGCGCCTGTACGTCAGCGCCCTGCTGCAGGGCGCTGCGGGCGAACGCTACCATGCGGTGGCTGAAGAGGGGATCGCGTTACGAGAGATCGCCGCAGTCATCGCCCGGGGTTTAAATCTGCCGCTGACCCAGTTGGATGAGACGCAGGCCGACGCCTGGTTCGGCTGGTTTGCCCCCTTTACCGCCCTTGAGCTGCGCGCCAGCTCGGCATGGACCCGCGAGCGATTGCAGTGGCAGCCGGTCGGCCCCGGGCTGCTGGAGGATTTACGGAATATGGATTACCAAAAAGTGACGTTGTCACAATAAGCGAAGACGTTCCGCCCCTTTATTACATCCGACGGGTAGGGTTAGCCGCCCGTCGGACCATCTGCTTTCTCCCCGCTATACTAAAGCTATTTCCCGGCGCTGGCGCCGTTTCCACCGTCTTGTCAGCCGCGGCCAAACAGAGCTGACTGGCGATATCGGCGATAAAAAGTTACCATGTTTCATTATACAGACTCGGTTCCGCGACTATTTTAATCAAGTGACTGAATACTATACGCCCCCGGTAACCGCATTATCCCTCAGGCTTGTTGAAGGCGGTGGTGAATGTCTATGAATCTTAATAAGATAGAGTTCAACTCTATAATCAAACAGAAAATATGCGCCTGAAATTGTCATCTCTCCTGGCAGCGGTTTCCCTGCTGTGTGGGCAGGCTTTTGCCGCCCCTGCGCTTCCCGACCGCGCCGATATTCGCGACAGCGGTTTCGTCTATTGCGTCAGCGGCCAGGTGAATACCTTTAATCCGCAGAAAGTGAGCAGCGGACTGATCGTCGATACGCTGGCTGCGCAGATCTACGATCGCCTGCTTGACGTCGACCCTTATACCTATCGGCTGGTCCCCGAGCTGGCGGAGAGCTGGGAAGTCCTTGATAACGGCGCCACCTACCGTTTTCACCTGCGTCGCCACGTCCCGTTTCAACGCACGGCATGGTTCTCCCCGACGCGGGATTTCAACGCCGATGATGTGATCTTTACCTTTGGCCGCATCTTTAACCGCGATCACCCTTGGCACAGCGTCAACGGCAGCAGCTTCCCCTACTTCGACAGCCTGCAGTTTGCCGACAGCGTGGAAAGCGTCCGCAAGCTCGATAATCAGACCGTGGAATTTCGCCTCAAGCGGCCGGATGCCTCATTCCTCTGGCATCTTGCCACCCACTATGCGTCGATTACCTCTGCCGAATATGCCGCCCGCTTAACGCAGGACGATCGTCAGGAACAGCTCGATCGCCAGCCGGTGGGCACCGGCCCGTTCCAGTTGTCCGAGTACCGCTCCGGACAGTATGTACGCCTTCAGCGCCACCCCGGCTACTGGCGCGGCAAACCGTTGATGCCGCAGGTGGTGGTCGACCTCGGCTCCGGCGGTACCGGCCGCCTGTCAAAACTGCTGACCGGCGAATGCGACGTGCTGGCCTGGCCGGCCGCCAGCCAGTTGACGATCCTGCGTGACGACCCGCGCCTGCGCCTGACGCTGCGTCCGGGGATGAACATTGCCTGGCTGGCCTTCAACACCGCCAAGCCGCCGCTGGACAACCCGGAGGTGCGCCACGCGCTGGCGCTGGCTATCAACAACCAGCGCCTGATGCAGTCCATCTACTACGGCACCGCGGAGACGGCGGCGTCGATGCTGCCGCGCGCCTCCTGGGCCTATGATAACGACGCTAAGATTACCGAATATAATCCCCAGGAGGCCCGTGCTCGTCTGAAGGCGCTGGGGCTGGAAAATCTCACCCTCAAGCTGTGGGTTCCCACCAGCTCGCAGGCGTGGAACCCCAGCCCGTTGAAAACAGCCGAGCTGATCCAGGCAGATATGGCGCAGATTGGCGTCAAAGTAATCATCATGCCGGTGGAGGGGCGCTTCCAGGAGGCGCGGCTGATGGACATGAACCATGACCTGACGCTCTCCGGCTGGGCGACGGACAGTAACGATCCGGACAGTTTTTTCCGGCCGCTGCTGAGCTGCGCGGCGATCGCCTCGCAAACCAACTTTGCCCACTGGTGTAACCGGGAATTTGATGACGTGCTGCAAAAAGCGCTGCTCTCGCAACAGCTCTCCTCGCGGATGGACGCTTACAAAGAGGCCCAGCGCATCCTCGCCCGTGAACTGCCGGTCCTGCCGCTGGCCTCGTCGCTGCGGTTGCAGGCCTATCGCTATGATATGAAAGGTCTGGTGCTTAGCCCCTTCGGTAACGCTTCCTTCGCTGGCGTATCGCGGGAGAAAACCGAAGAGGTGAAAAAACCATGATTATTTTTACCCTGCGCCGTCTGCTGCTGCTGTTGGTCACCCTCTTTTTTCTGACCTTTGTCGGCTTCAGCCTGAGCTACTTCACCCCACATGCCCCGCTGCAGGGCGCGACCCTGTGGAATGCGTGGCTGTTCTGGTTTGAAGGGGTACTACACTGGGATTTTGGCGTCTCCAGCATCAACGGCCAGCTGATTTCCGAGCAGTTGCGCGAAGTGTTCCCGGCGACCATGGAGCTGTGCATCCTCGCCTTCGGCTTTGCCCTGCTGATTGGCATTCCGGTGGGGATGATCGCCGGTGTGATGCGCAACAAATGGCCCGATACCCTGATCAGCGCCGTTGCGCTGGTCGGTTTTTCGATCCCGGTCTTCTGGCTCGCGCTGCTCCTGACCCTCTTCTTCTCCCTGACCCTCGGCTGGCTTCCGGTCTCCGGCCGCTTCGACCTGCTGTATGAGGTGAAAAACGTCACCGGTTTCGCGCTGATCGACGCCTGGCTTTCGGACTCGCCGTGGCGCCATGAGATGATCGTCAGCGCCGCCCGGCATATGGTACTGCCGGTGCTGACCCTGGCGGTAGCCCCTACTACCGAAGTGATCCGCCTGATGCGCATTAGCACCAGCGAGGTCTATGACACCAACTACGTCAAGGCGGCCGCCACCCGCGGCGTGTCGCGACGCAAAATTCTACTGCGCCACGTGCTGCACAACGCCCTGCCGCCGGTGATCCCGCGCCTCGGCCTGCAGTTTTCCACCATGCTCACCCTGGCGATGATCACCGAGATGGTGTTCAGCTGGCCCGGACTGGGCCGCTGGCTGATCAACGCCATTCGTCAGCAGGACTACGCGGCGATCTCCGCCGGAGTAATGGTGATTGGCGCGCTGGTGATTATTGTCAACGTGATTTCCGATATTCTCGGTGCCATGGCTAACCCACTGAAACATAAGGAATGGTATGCCCTACGATAGCACCTACAAAATAAATAATTTTGTCAATTAAAAACAATGATTTATATTTTTAATATTATGCAATCATTCTGATTTTAATACACAATTTTGTACACATTGTTTTTGACGTCATCTCCGACAGTCATCAGTTAGATGGCTGTCGGAGTTCCCTTCCTGCGTTTCCTCCACACCTTCTATACTTTCAGTCTGAAAACTGTGGCCGATTCGTTCTTCAGTTCACTGAAAAAAGAACGCATCAGGAAGAGAATATACAAAACCCGGGAGCTGGCCCGGGCGGATATCTTCGATTACATTGAAGTGTTCTACAACCGGGCCCGGCGCCACAGTCACCTCGGCGGCGTCAGTCCGGAGGCCTTTGAACAGGCCTCGTTGTGAGGACAGTATTTGTCTACAGGCATGGGGTCACTCCAACTATAGGGCAGATTTGTCTACGGGCTAGGGGGGACTCCAGATATGTTTTTCGCGCTACTACTGCTAACGTTGACATCTGGAAGCGACTTAGCAGCCTGTCGTAAGGCGGAATTAAATGCAATTAAAGTGACTGGCCGACATTCGTACTTCACCCGGTTAGAATGGCTCTGAAACAAAAAAATGTCCTCTGGGTACCGTTTCTTTCTACGATCTATCATCGCCATCGCTGGAAGCGACAATTCAACCTTCAGCACCTTCAGATGTCCCGGTTCCCTTATCATTATCGAACAACCATCAATGTCATCGTAACGGAGTGACAGCAGCCTTCCCGCACTTAAACGTGTGTAAAAAATCAACGCCCACAAATCAGCCCATGTATCGGACATGTGCATAAGGTTATAGTTAATAGTTAGAAAATCTCTAAAACTTATTGTTTTCTTACTCATTACAAACAAACCAAACTGTTTTCAAAGCTGAATGAATTGATTAAGCCAAACGTAACATATCAGGCAAAGTAGTGAAATCTTTGTCTTCAAGTCGCCGGGAGGTACTTGTAGATAGTTTTCACGTTTACCCCTATCACATCGGCTACCTGCTGCCGGGTGGCTCCGTTCTCCAGCATCCGGTGGCAGCGTTCGACAACGTCAGGGGTCATCACTCTCCGGCGACTACCAATACGCCCCTGCTCTCTCGCCGCCGCCAGCCCTGCGCGAGTCCTCTCCACTATCAATTCGCGCTCCATTTCCGCCAGGGTACAACGAGCATGAATTTATATACTTCGGAACCGCCAGTCCTCTGGAGGAGGGGGAAAACTCACTGCTGTCGGTTGTCCAGTTAATACAACCCGCCAGTAATGGCGGGATATGCCTTATAGTGAGAACTCCCGGATGCTGGTTATAGGGCTTAACGGGCAGAAGGTAGTCTGTGTTATAGGAGTCAGAGTAAAGGCATCTTACAAGTATTCCCTGTGGGATAATAAAAAAATCCCACCGTATTGGCGGGAAAGGGTTTGTTGATGATAGTAGACTTTTCGCATCCATGTGACTAGTTAGGTAAACCTTAACAGCGCAACGGGTGTATAACTTTGCAAAAAATACCTGCAAGCTGGCGGTATAATTTAACAGAGAGAAAGTAACCTTTCTTCCCATTGAGATATAATTTCTCGCTTCGCCTTGATCTAGTCGTATCGGTCATAGTGCTTGGCCGATACTCCGGCTCTTTTATGTTTCTTCAATCTGTCGCGCATTTCTTTGCCTACACCCACCGCGCTAGCGAGTGTTTTAAATGCGAGGTTAAACTTCACGAACCAATTAATACCCTCGTGTTAATTTTTAATTTATTAAGGAATACATACACCATTGATATGGTTAGTATTATTATTGCAGTCGCAAGTATTGATATTAACACAGCACTAAGTGAACTATCTTGTAGTATGACATCGGCTTTTCTAGACAACACAGCTCTTATTGCTCCGACAAAATATCCATGTAAAAAATATAACGTAAAACTGATATCTGCAAGAAAGGATAGAATCCTAAATCTAACCCCTTTGTTGTCAAGGTGCATAAAATAAGAGCACATAAACAAGAACAATATTATTTTAGATAGAATAGAGAAGCTTGGATTTAATTCAAAATAAACCTCAAAAATGAAGAAAAATAAAAACAAGATTAAATACAAGTATTTTTTTTGTGGCAAAATCAATACATCTCTGTAAAAGCAAATCACCATCCCTATAATATATACAGGAAGAAAGTGAAAATACGAAATGATTGCGTTCGAATCCTGTGGTGGCCTTGAAGTAAAAACTATGGCGATAACTGACAATACAGACACAAAGATAAACAACATTTCGTTTTTATGAAGCATCGATAATGGTTTTGATGTTAGGAATATGAGCACCAATACAGGGATAAACCACAAAGGACCAAGATGAGACCCAGTTGCATAAAAGAATGAAATGACATAAATTGTTGTATGCTCAATTAATGACTCTATATCGACCCAGTTATGGTCTTTCTTAAATCCAAGTATATATATAAGAATTGCAGGTATTGATATTATTAAATATGGGGTGATGACATTTTTCACTTTAACCTTCATGAAAGGCATGAATTTATATTTATCAACCAATAGCTGAAATAGAAATCCTGATATAAGAACAAAAACAGCCGTCCATTCCTTTAGAAAATGGCTCCAGGTGGTGAAAATAACGTCTGAATTTTTATTGAATATATTACAATGAATTAACACAATGAAAAAAGCAGCTATTCCTCTAATATCGTGTATATATGTTATTTTTTTCATCACTCCCTCTTTTGTTATTGGTTACACCAGTTCAATCTCTAACTTAAGAACATAATTAATGTGAGTTGAAAGTGCTTAAATTACATGGGTGCTTCTTAGACACACTTCCTACACTACCTTATACTAAATTACAAAAAAAAACACAATTTTTCAATTTATTTTTCTTGTATATTTTTTATGTTTTTCAGTATCATATGAGTGATTGTGGCATTTTGGTTTACTGAGGATGACTTCTCGCACTTGTGTTTTACATTTCCTTAAGTAGGATTTTTTCAATAGTGCAGTTGGTAACTGGGTAACACATTGACATGACGTCAAATTCCTGCTTTATGATTGTCTGATCCTACCCGCGTAATGTGGACACGCTCATAAGCGAGGTTCTGGTTTTCAAATTGCTCCGGGCTGATTCCGCCACAGGCACTGTGACGACGCCATCTATTGTAATCGCACTCGATATAATTAAACACCGTTGCCCGCATCATTTCACGACTGGCAAAGCGTTTTCCGTGAATGCATTCCACCTTCAGGGTGTGGAAGAAGCTCTCCGTGCACGCATTGTCGTACCAGCAGCCCTTTGTACTCATGCTCCCACGCAGATTATGCCGCTTCAGTAACGCCTGATAGTCCGCTGAGCAATACTGACCGCCACGGTTTTCACATTGAAGCGGTAACCCTGCGCACGGAGTTCATCTGCCAGACGCGGCGCACCGTAGCGCTGCTTTGCCTGATTAAACGCTGTCAGCACGGCGTTGTCGCATGTCTGCCGGAAACGCTGGCGTCCATTAATGACACTGCGGCGGTTACGCCAGGCATACCAGCCACTGCGGGAAACACACTGCAGCAGGGTAAATGTGAAAAAATCATTTTAATACAAGTTGGGATTCTGCGCCGACGACTGTCAAAGGCGACGGACCACGGCAGATCAAGCGAAGAAAACTTGCACCACAATCATCTTGTAAAAATAACGGGAATGAAATAGTGTGGTGAGAAAAGCATCACCTACCACCGTTCTAACTATAGTAACTGAAGTTAACGGGATATAAATCAAGGATATTGATGCGGAAAGATGAACCACAACAGGTCAAACCATAACCATATGAATAGAGAAATGTAGGAGAAGAGTTCGTTGTTAATTTTACGAGTGATAGCGGGGTATGTGTTTCTTTTATCTGTATTTGATGCTTCGGGAAAAGAACTGATACCGGATTCGGCTAAACATAGCGAAAATAATCAGTTCTATAATTGGGCTATGCATCTGCGGTGGTTAAAAATGGGTACTACTCAAGAGAATACTTCCGCCACCTCAGCTCGACAGCTCATGATTGCTGGGACATTGAAACATTCATCGGGAGATGAAGCACCTAACAATAGTTATTTGAAAACTATTATAGGCGTAGGCTCATCTTCAACAAATAGAAGTAATTCGAGTTATACTGAGATGGCTGCTGAATTTGGCGCATCTTACATAAACATGGGGGATGAGGCAGCAACTATCGGGCAGAATATGGCGCAAATAGGCGCAATTCCTGCATTGTTAACTGTTTCTGGTGGGAGCATACCTGCGTCAGGCTCAGTGAATGTAACAGCGTCAAACATGTCACTAAACCGTAATATGAATGCTTTTCGTGGAACGTTACTCGACGTACCAGGTGTCTTAGCATGGTCAGAAGGGACAACCGGTACTTTTACCCGCGTTAGTACTGGGGAGGCAGTACCTGTGCCAGAAAATACACCATTTATTCCTGATGCAATAAAATATCGCGCGAACTGCATTATCTTGGAAAGCGGAAAAAATGACATTAATTCCGGGCGAGCGTACGCAGATATACTGGCTGACACCGTAACTATATCGACATGGTTCGCTTCATTCGGTACTACCACAATAGTTATGGGGCATTTTGCTAATGGTTCGTATAGAAGCGCCCAGCGTAATACTCTGTCTAAACTAGATGCAGGGATTACTGCCGTGTTTGGCAATCGGGCCATTGACCAACAAGCATGGTTTACGTCTCCTCAACTCTGGGTAGATCTTGCGAATGAAGGAATTACTCCAACCTCTCAGGATCTTGCCGATCAGTCTGAGGGAAATGTACCGCAAACATTGATGACATCCTCTAGGGATCACCTTACGACAGCGGCTTATGGCTATCGTATGAAATATCTGGTTAAACCAAAACTAATTGAACTCGGATTATATAAGTAAGGAACATTTTATGACTCTCTTAATTAATAATATTGCAATGTCAGATCCGGGCGACGCACCATTTGTGCCTGATTTATTGAAAGAGTTATTGCTTAATTTCAGTGCTGCCATTGATGCGCCGGGCGACGGTAATCGTGTGTCATCAATCATAATGTAACATGGTAATGATGCAGTCTCTGGCGATTATACTTTTGACCGTCGGCGTGGGACAGGCACGCAGAAACCCCTTAGCCTTGTCGTTGGTGTAGAGTCGTTTATCAATTTTGATGGTAACAGCACGCTTTCAAATAACAGCATAGGATCAACCTTGATAGAAGGTGCACTTACCGAAGCTTTTCGCGTGAGAATTAATGATTGGGCTTCCCTTACAGGTAATTCCGGGATACGTCGGGGAAATACCTAATTATACGGCAGGATATCGTAGCGAGGGAAGCGGGGTCGTGAGTGATATTGATATCACAGCCGTTGCTCGAATTAAAGGTCTTGGATTCAGGGCAGATAGTGAGACAACCGGCTTGGCGGGAAAGTTTGATATGCCTCACTATTTATTATGGGACAGGGCGCTAACCGCAGAGGAAATGCAGATTGCCAGGTAAATCCTCAATGCTCGAGGGGTATTCAGGAAGTTAGATAGGGATGGCGGCTATCACCTTCGATAGCCGCTAAAACTCTGCGAACTAGAACCTTTGATAATTTCACGTATCAGATCATGAGAAACGTGTTCCCGCAACATCTTTATCAGTCGCCAGAATTTCTGCGGTTGTTTTGTCCGTCGCGGTCAGGTCGTCTTTTCTGTACCGATAGAAGCTACCCGCCCATGCCACAGGGAATGAGGTCGATGTACCAACATAACGATACGTTGGTGCTGTAGGCACCGCTGTCGCTACAGATTGCCAACCCGAGGCGTAGACCTGAACCTGATCGAGGTAAACGTAGATCCGCTGCTGAGTATTGTCTTCACTGACCTGACACTCCACAGCAAGCTGGTGCGGACTCCCGTTGAACAGCGTTGCCAGCTGAGACGCGAGTGCATATTGTCGACCTCGCACATACAGGGAGATAGCCGATGGTGATGCCCCGGAAACGGCTGTAATGGCCATGCCAAGCATAGACGCTGTCGCTAAATTCAGATTAGAAGTAGAAAAACTGAACGTCTGATTATTGACGCCCACAGTCCCCACGCCAAAATTGTCTATTTTCAGCCATTGAGTAATAAGCCAGTGCTTATCCCCTGGCTGAGGTGCGGCTACTTCTGGCAAATCAAAAGTATCGCCATTTACACCAACAAAACGCATCCCACCATTCTGGTATAAATGCGACTTTGAAAACGTCGCGTATGAGTCAGAGAACGTCAGGCTGTAGATTTCAGCGCCGGCAGAGACGTCTTTTGCGCCGCCATATATCCCCCCAGCTCCGGCATCATAGACAGCCTTTGTACCGGTATTGATAGAACGATCCGGGTAATGTTTTACACCAGTGTTAGCTTCTACGTCAGTATAAATTTGAATTAACCCCATTATAACCACCCTTTATTATTTAAAACATCACGTGTAAAAATTGCGTTTACATTTGCGCCGTAATCCAGTGCCAGTTCTGGTGTCAATGAACCACCATTACCATTAATCTGTTGCGACGGATGAAGTGGATCGTACCGCAAAGAACGCGGAGTAAGTCCCGCAGCAACATCTTCCATGTCTCCCGAAGAAGCGGGATTGGCGTTGTTAATAAAATTCTGTCTAATATCTACATTACCAATAGCGCAATAAAAATCCGGATACTTATCCTGATAACGGTGATTCAATTCAGTCATTTTATTGAAACCGGTTGAACCGGTAGGCTCGCTGGATGAATTAAAATCTGCCATGATAAGGATTTTTTCACCGACAGGTTTAACATACTCAACCATAGAATGTAGGTTTTGCATAATTAAATCTGTTTCACTTAAATTATTGCGGCCAATCCAGAAAATATTTATACACTCGTCGTGTAAATCAAACTGTGTTCCTGAGGTGATGCTTCCGCTTACATTAACGGTTGTTATTGGATACACAAATAAAGGCACCTGCACCGATACAGGTACTGCATCTCCTGCTGTTTCACGGGTAAATACAGCGCTCGTTCCATCCCAGGTAAAAGTCCCGTCAACTCCCGCAAGATTGCACTTTAAAGCAACCGGAGCAGCCAGCGAGCGGCATGGGCCGGGGAATGCAGGGGTTAGTGTCACCGCGCCACTTGCCGGTATTGATCCACCCACGGGGGCGTAATAGGCCGGCTCCCCACCCTGGCGGGCTGCAATCGCATCGCTTGTCTGGCCGCTCAGACCAAAATTGTACGTTGGTAGCCCGGTCAGCGCGTGCAGTCTGTTAAGGTACGCCCCGTTGTTGATGAACGAGTGCCCCCAGCCGACGATTCTTTTTCGTGCAATGTACGCATGCGGGGTCATGTCCGGCAGTTGTGCGTAAAACAGTGCGCCGGGGGGCGGGTCAGCGCGGTCAGACTGCCAGACGATACGGTCGACACCGTCGGGCCGGGGAGCTGTCTCGTTGCTCTCACCATTCGTGATCTGTATCTGTTTTCCAGTCTCGGAGTTATACACAAAAATCTGAGAATAACCTGACGCTACATCTGTGAATGGCAATAACGGGTTAGACTTCGGTGATAGCTGTGCCAGTTCACTCTGTAACGATTTAATATCATCAAGTGCTTTCCAGTAATCTTCGACCCGAAAAATGACATCCCGGTTCTTATCAAATACTGTCCATGCTGTAGGGTTAAATGGGAAGTCAGAGCTATTCGAAAATGCAGATGCATGGCTAAGTCTGGTAAGGTTTTGGGCGTCTTCTGCAGGCAATATTGAATTAACATCAAGCGAAACACCATTAACGGAAAGTTTCGCAACGTCAATTTCCCTATAGACGCACTTCATATAGTTGTAATAGACATTACCACGAAGAGCCCACATCATATTTTCCACGGAATCCTTCGCGATGTAATCATAAGACTCAGCAAAGGGGTAATTTTCAAAGTCCATCACTCTGAATAAACGAGCCTGGCTCAGAACCTCAACATTTTCCTTATCTTCCTCATCAAGGATGTTGCGCTCTGATACCGCCATTCCGTTAAGATTAAATTCCCTTGTAGCTATAAACGGAAAAGACCAGTTGAGAAGCGTTGTAAAGTTTCGGCCCTTCCAGTAAAAAATAACATCTCTATTAGCGTCAAGACCTAGCCGATCATAGTTTTCAGCAAACGGGAAATCTCCGCCATCCGGATCAGATGTCAGAAATATTGTGTTGTCATTTAAAGGCAGCAGATTTTTTAGAGAATCATACGACAGCATCTTACGGCCGGTAGCCTGTAATGTGCCGCCTGTATTCATATACTCATCGGCCAGTGAGCTTCCATCAGTACTGCGCACCCAGGTAACAGCCCCGACCGGGATCTTCCCATCATCTGCTGCAGCCTGAGCTTCGGCCAGGGTGGTGAACGGCAGGCCAATTGCAGTGATGCTATTTTGCGCGTCGCTAATAGCTGCGGCGACCATCGCCAGAACCTGGCGCCAGGAGTCCAGCGGTTGCCCGGAACGGTCGTTAACCGTGCCGGCCGGACCGTTAACGAGTTCGTCCAGGCGAGTGGCGTTGTCGAGCAGCACCGCGGGCGAAGTGCTCCCAAGTGGCGGATCAAAGGCCATGTTTTTTGCTCCAAAAAAAGGCGTTCGCCCAAACGAGGGTTTGAGCGAAAGAAAAGTTGAAAGGGATTTTTTTGGTATTAAGCAGCGTCGCCGGGGTATGTGGCGTCGTCGTACTGGTAGAACGATTCGAGGTATTCTTTAGCGGTGACCTGACAGGTGCCGTCAGACTGGGGGGCGATCTCCTCTACAATGGCATCGTAGACGTGGCGCGTTGAGCCGCAGAACACCAGGCGGATCGGCTCGATGGTTGCCGACGACAGGTCAACCTTCATCGGGTCATCAAACTCGCTCAGGTGCGGGACTGACAGCTGAAAATCACCCACCCTGCTCGCCACCATCAGCCCGGATGCAGAGCCATCCTGATAGCGGATCAGCGCTCGGGGGTTTTCGAAAGACCAGTCCAGCGGCTCCGTAACGGTGAACGTTGTCACGCCACCAGCCGTTGTCATCGCCTCCACCAGACAGGAAATCGTGTTGTTACCCGGAATATCATCCGTGAGCACAATGCGATCGCCCGTGTTGTAGCACAGCGCGTCCAGCTCGGTAGTGGTCTGGAACGTCACCCGCTGCAGCAGGTATTTCATCAGGCGACGCATGCCGATCTGATAGGCGTGGTCCTGAGTCAGTACCCCATCAAGTTTGTAGTTCTCGATTTTCACCGGCGTGGGATTGTCCGGCGTCCGGCATTTAACGGTCTCCTCTGCCCAGGTAGTCCCGTTGATGTACGTCACGTCGACACCATCAAAATCATCGTCGGACGGTACGGTAAATCCGCTCTGCAGCTCCTCCACCATCTCATGCGGAGTGATCACGCCAGTCCAGGGCTTAATCCCTTCCCTGTTTACCGTCGCCAGGCCATCGCTCAACAGGAAGCGGGACTTCCCGGCATTGGCTATCTTCTGCAGCATTTCCAGCGCTGAGATACTGTCGCCCGTGGCGAAATCGAAATTTTCGCCCCGTGGCGTCCAGTACGCGGACTCCAGCGCGTTGATGGTGTCGACATCCATTTCCAGCCCCAGCGAGTTCGCGACATGCAGCAGCGCTCCCGAAATGGTTCTGGCCGTTCCGGTTTCATAGGCCCGAGTGGCCACAACGTTTACGCGTTTATCTGACTGCGCCGCCAGCTTCCCGCCCATCTCAACGGTCGCTGCCATCAGCGACACGCCGGGATAGGATGAAGGGCGCGTCAGCAGTCGCCCGCGCAGTGTCTGCCAGTACATCGAATCCCTGGCGTTGTTTGAGCCCTGCTCATTGCGCCGACGGCAGCGAACCTCTACCAGTCCCGGAGAACTGAGGGTGATCCGCTCAGTGAAACCTAACCCGTTGATGTTTTTAAGCGCGTACTCTCCCTGGTGACTCACCCACCCCGATCCGGAACCATAGACGCGATACTGAATCTCCCACTCAACGTGGCGAATCCGTTTTTTGCCCTTACTGTCAAAGCCACAGATGCCGTTCGGGAAGGAGAAATTCACCTCGAACATATCGACGGTCTCATTTTCAGGGCAAACCAGGAACGGCCCAAGCCAGCTCAGCGTGTCGTTAAGACCAGTGGCCTCATAGTCAATCATCGTCCGGGCGGTGAATCCCGGCCATGACTCATCAACGGCACCATTAACCAGGCGCGCCACCGTCGCCGTCGTGCCGTCGATAGAGACAATGCGGTACTCATTCCCGCGGTGAGCAAGTGAAAGCCGTTGCACCCCCTCCGGCATGCCGGAAAAGCCCGTTCCCGTGGCGCTGTTATAGGCAAGCGTCACATTCGCCGTTACCGCCGGGCTGCCGCCGGTTGATGCCGTGCCGGAGGTGTAAACCGGAGCATCACCGAAAACAGCCACAGGCAGCGAAGAAGACGTGATCGCCCCACCCGCGAACGGACTGGCCGCCTCGGTTATTAGTACGGTGCCGCCGTTGTCCTGCGCAACCAGGCCGGAACCAGTGAGTCCCTCGGTGATTGCCGCCAGCAGGCCCGACATCGAGACGTAGTTAGCCACCAACGACACCGGGTAGGTAACCCCCTGCCAGGTGATCGTGAACGTGCTGGAGCTGGTCGAAAAATCGTAGGTGGTCGGGGCCGCACTGGCCTGGACTTTTGCCGCACTCCCCCCGGTGCCGGGCACTGCAGCCTGACCGGGGATATATGACGCGATAAACAGATCGTAATCGACAGAGTTAAACCCCAGCGTCACCGGCATACCTACTACCGGCGCGATCTCCGTCAGCAGCGGGCTTGCGATAACGCTGTATCCGGCCGCCATGGTGATCTGGTAGTTCGCCGGGGCTTTAAGTTCGACCACGGCGCCAGCGACCCAACTGGGCGGCAGTGCGTTATCGTTCTCGTCATTATCGTCATCATCATCCGTATCCAGCCCCGTAAACGTCACGCTCGATCCGGAGACGGTCATGCTGTCTGCGATAATGTCGTCTGCGTCCGGCGACGTCTGGGCCATATCCAGCCCGGTGCCGGATGACGTCCCGCCCACTTCGGTGGAGTTGACCCAGTTTTCGCTGCGCTCATCACCGGAAACGTCCGCGCCTGGCGGGTAATGGGTGCTGTTGAATCCCGGTAGCGTTGAAGCTGGCGTACTGCCAACCCTGATATCGCCATTGGTATAAATCAGATCACCGACACCGAGACACAGCAGCATCTGGACGCGCATTTTCGTAGGATCGGCGGCATCAAACCGGGTAACCGGCTGCACCACATAATCAGGGTAGATACGCACCCGGCCAAATACCTCACGAATGGCATCACCGAGTTTTGCGGTATTCGCCTTTGCCGGGTTCAGGTCGAGACTCCGCCCTGTGGATGAGGTATAGCCGCCCGTATCGATGTTGCTCATCATAAAGTACGAATAGGCTGCAGCGGCAACGGAGATACCGACGCCGATCCACGCGATTGTGGCGGCCTCCAGCCCGAAGGGAACCAGATAAAGCCTGACATCACTATCAGGGCGAATCACACAACTAGCCCACTCGCCTGGCGGAATTAACAGCCCCTCAACCTCAACGGTCAGCGGTGGGACATCCCGATCCTCGTAGCCTTCAACATTTGCCACCAGCCAGCTGCGAATACTGGTTACACCATGCTCATGCGTTTCGAGTGGTTCACCGGGAAGCCGGGACGGGTAAAAACGAATGGTCATTGCCAGAACTCCACTTTGACAAATCGCCGCTTATACCGCGGCAACGGCAGAAAGGTGACGTTCGTTCCCGGATTGCATTCCGCCACATGCAGCAGACCATCGATACTGACCACGATCCCTACGTGGGTGACAGTCGACCCGGAATAACAGGCCACCCCGGCCCCTTCGCAGGGTTCGCAGCGCTCAAGGGTAAGCATCATCCGGCGCGCTTCCCGGTCGAGGCCGCCGTCGTCTTTGGTGACCCCTGCAAAATCGGGCCAGACGGGTAAATTCAGGTCGCGGCGTATCTCGTTCACAATGCCGAAGCAGTCGAGCTGCGGGTATACGCGCCCGCCCTTCAGCCAGGTGACTGAACGGTATTTATCAGGGTTGAACATTGGGATTCCTTAGCTGATATAACGCAGTCCGGGGAATACAGGTAGCGTGTAGCGGTAACGTGGCCAGGCTGTATCAAGGATATTCATACAACCCGCGGTAATCTGCGCCTCTGTCGCCGTCCAGTAACCAGACTTGATTTTCAGCGTATACGGCACTTCCGCAGGGGCCGCTAAATCCGTGGAGATATAACGCCGGTACGTCAGCAATGCAGACAGACGGTTAGCCAGCGCATAGCGGATCGCCGTGGACACAACACCATCGATATTGCACAGGGCAAATTTCAAATCTTGCGTACCGTCCGCATTGCGCGCCGGCAGCGCAATGTCTATCGCACAGGCGGTAAACGTTACGGTATCGCCGTTCTCCGTCGTTGCCGTGATGTTCTCGTAACCCTGGCACAGATAATGGACGTCAGAACCAATGGTGATCTGCAGCGTCTCAATGATCACCTCCGGCCCGCTGCTGGCGTAGAGGCGGTTGAGTATTGTCATGATTTTTACCCAATAAAAAAGGCCACCCGAAGGTGACCTTAAAAATTGGTGTCGAATGTGGGTGTACCCTCACCGGCAGGATCGCTATTCCGCGCTTTATTTCACGCTCCGGCTACGGAGCGGCATGAAGGACTTTCCCACAAATCGACACAAGTGATTATGAAGGTGAAACGGTTTTAATCAAGCCTTGGGCCACTCCTTATTCAGCGCAATATCCAGCAATGAGCTGCCGACGATCCATTCCGGGTAATTACCCCATGGGGCAGGAGCAAGGGGGCGTTCCCATAATTCAAGCGTCGCTGTGTACTTCCAGTAAATCGGGGCCACCAGTACCGGTCCCTGATAAATATCTGTAAAGCGGCATTTGTAAAACTTAATGCCTGCCGGCGTCTGCAGCTTCATCATGAACCATGCAGCCCCGTCAGATAACGCATCACGGAACCAGGACTCAAACGCCAGTCCCTGCGCATCGGTTTCCATAAACCAGGTGATGCTGGCCTGCGTCGGTGTGGACGTATAAGCTCGCCTTTGCCGCGCGCGGCCGGTGGTTAACTGGGTTCGTTTTAACGGGCTTACAGGCTGGAATCCGTATCCTTCCTGTAATGGCATCGGAAGACTGTCATGCGGGTAGTAGATATCAGTCATCACTCTAACCCTCTGCCTGAATATTTACTGCGCATTGCCTTACCAACTTTCCCGTCCCCTCTCAACAATTGCGCAGCAACCTGATCCAGGGCTTCCGTTGTCGCCTGCTTCTGCGTTTGAGCCATGGAGAGAGCCATCTGATCAGGTGTCACACCGGGCGGCGTATGGAAATGTTGCTCAATGGGAGCATGGATGGTGGTCTTGCTGCTGTTATCGCTGTTAACGTTCTGAACACCAGTACCAAACCCTGTACGCCCCAGAGTTGCATCAAGCGGTTGGCCATTTCGAAGTGCCTCAAGCTGAGACACGCCGATCCGGTTCGTTGATGCCTGGTCGAAGACGTACTCTCCTTTGTGAACAATACCCGCTGGCTGATACTTACCACCGGGGCCGGTGTAACCGCCGGAGGCGAAGCCAACGCCTGAAACAGCCTGAATATTTGAGACGATACTGGCGGTCTGCGCAGCGATTGAGGCCATAGCGATGATGTTGGCCGGATAAGGCGCGCTTACTGCACCGCTTGCTATAGCCTGCTGGATTTTCACCATCGAGTCCGCGATAGCGAATGCCTTGCTCGCAGCAAAAGCGACCTTGTAGATTGCCGATTGCTCACCAAACCCCGTTCGCATGATGTCGGCGGTACTGTCAAACAAGGACTGCGTGGCCGCAGATATGATGGTGTTTTTCTGAGCCTCTATGACCTGATTTGCATCCGCCGCACGTTGACGAATAGAGGTCATTCTGGCCTCACCCTCGGCAGTTATTTCACCGGCCTTCGCATAAGCTTCCTCCTGAGCTGCCAGCCAGCGCTGGAGCTCTTGCTGAGCCTGGTCATATTCGTTGATTTGCCCCTGCATCCCCTCAAAAGTTCCAGAGAGTCGCCCTCCTGTGGGTGTCAGGTTTCCTACAACATTACGAACCGTCGCGGGCAGTTGCATATCGGTGTTTTGATAAATATCTGCCCGTGTTTTTTCATATTCACCGGGTTTTAGTTGCCCGGTTGCTTTGGCTTTCTCCAGCAGTTCAAGACGGGTTTTAAGCAGATCGTTGGTCCGCTCATCCTTCGTCTTTACCTGTTCCTGCATTTTCCGGTAATCATCCAGGGTTTTTACGGAGTTTTGCAGTGCCTCCTGCTGCTTATACGCCTGGAGGATTTCATCTGAACGGGAAAGGATCGATTTCTGGTCAGCGGTGAGCTGCGTTTTAGACTTGAGGTCAGTAATTTGCTGTTCGAACTTAACACGTGCCTGGGTTGCGCTGTTAAGCTTGTCACTGGCATCCAGTTGTGACTGCAAGGCAGCTGTCTGCTGGTTTATTTGATCAAGCAACCTGGTTGCTGCGTCCTCGGTATATGCTTTACCCTTTGGCGTCTTGGGTGGTTTCGGATCTTTGTACATCTCGTTAATGCGAGAAACATTTTTTGCATATTGCTCTGCAGTAATTGCACCAGCCTTCAGGAATTCGCTTTGCTGCTTAATAGCTTTATTGCGCTTATCCGCATTGCTCAGATATTGCTGGTTAACGCGATCTGCTTCCTGCTGCGTTTTAATTCTTTGCTGTTCGGCTTCCTTAGCCTTCGCCTGTCCTTTGGTTACATCCCCCTGAAGATTGGCAACTGATTCGAGCAAATCTCTCTGTTTTATCATCTCCGGGAGGTTGGTAAACCTCGCGCTAAAACTGTTCCAGAACCCACCATCTTTTTGCCCTTTTTGGGCTTCAGCAATATTTTCGTTTAAGGTGGCAAGTTTATCCGTTAGTGTTTGTTCACGCCCAATATTGAGCATCGCATCCCAGGCGCCTTTGGCCGTTTTACCCAGCGAGTCCCATGCACTTTCAAGAAGACCAAGATTCTGATGAATATCATTCGCACGCTGCTGCATGGCATTGGCGTAAGCATCAGTAGCCACCCGTGCAGCATCCTGCTGATTACCTTCATCCTGTAGCGCTTTAATCTGGTTGTAGGTTGCCAGTGTCAGAAAGTGGTACTGGTCGTTAAGTTTGGTAATGGCCGCAACCGGGTCAGCAGTAATGTCGTTGAAATCACCAACCAGCTTATCGGTAGCAATGCCCGTCGCCTCGCTGGTCTTAACAATGGCGGTTGTCACGCGCTCCAATGAGTCGCCAGCTACTTTACCGGATAACACCAACTGATTCAGCGTTGAAGCTGCTGCACCGGTTGTGGAGTTAGCTGCGACCGATACACGGGCCGCCATATCTGCCAGTTGACCGGAAGTTTTGCCTACCAGATTACCAGTGAGAACGAGAGACTTATAAAATTCGTCCTGCTCCTGAGTGCCTTTGTAATAGGCCAGACCAAGAAATCCGACCGCCGCAGCTGCAAGAGTTAAAGGGTTAACCAACCCCATAACATAGGTGCCCACACCCTTAATTGCCGGACCAATACCACCAAACATATCTTTTAACTGCCCGCCCTGCTGCATAAGCACCATAAACGGTGACTGACCTGTAGATAAGCCGACAATAATGTCGGTCATCTGCGCCGGGATCATGCGCATGGCATAGGCATTCTGGGCGGCGGATTGGCCGGTTTTACCAAGGTCGTCGCGAAATCCTGTTAGCCTGTTTCGTGTTTCCTCGATTTTCTTTGAATAAAGATCGAATGTATCGGTATCTACCATCCCCTTGGATTTGAATTTCGCAAGATCCTGCTGCTGTTTATCCAGTTTGTTCAGCGCGGCGTTTACCGGGTCGATACGATCTAAAAGTTCAGAAAGGGACTGTTTTTCTTCATCAGTGGCCTTTGTCACTTTCCCTGCACTGGTGGCAGCACGTTCACCTGCCTGCGACATTTTTACAAGTGCAGTTGCGAGATTGTCAGCCTGCTTTTCTGCCCCAGAGCTGTCAATAATAATGGCCAGGCGGGAGGTTTGTTCTGTCACGTGCTTTTCTCCGGGCAATAAAAAACCCCGCCAAAGCGAGGTTGGAACTTTTTGAAACTGTCGGGTCTTTACTTCATTGGCGGTAAAACATTATTGCTACGATAATCACCGCAAAGACAGTAATTGCAATTCCAGCGATTAACTTTACATTGACATCAGCCAGCCTATCACTAGCTCCAGTATTGTCAGTGTTAGCTATTATCTTCGAAGGAGTTACATCACTCCCACAATGCTTGCACTTCACCGCTTCGGAATTTATTAATTCTGCGCAGTAAGGGCATTTGACTGAAGTTCCGGACGCTTTTAGCTTATCTCCCACCAGAGCAATAATGATACCTGCGATGGCTACGAAACCTCCAAATATCATGTAATTTTGGCGCGATGACATTAATCCAAGATTGTTAACCCTATAGCCACCGCTTGTCGCTACTGTCACATCCATAAACAGCGCCGATACAGCAAAGATCACCCCTATTACAATCGCCAAGTATCCAATAATCTTCACTTGTCTACCCCATAAATTAAAAAGCCACCCGATGGTGGCTTTATCATTCAGCTTGCGTTCTCACAACCCGGCAGGCTGCGGTCAATCACAAGATTACCCTCAACACGCAGACCAATCTTACCGAACAGGAAGGAGTGGTTAAGTTGAGTGACAACTACGTCAGACAGACCAACTGCACAGCGATCTTTTTCAATCGCTCGATCAGCGGCTGTTTTAACGTTCGGGATGCCAAGAGGGAAGATGATAACCGGATAGCTATCTTCTGCTGTTACACGTTTCCCTTTATAGAACTTACCCCCATTGAGGTTGTAATTTTTAGTACTCGCCACAGTCAAATCTGCAACACGTACTGTACAACCAGAAAGTAACAGCGCTCCAAGCGCCAAAGCGATGACTTTTTTCATTATATGTTTCCTTTGATTGCAATCGGAAACATCCTATCATCGACTTTCAGGAGCATGGACCACCATTAATGGTAGGTCAGTTGCTTCCTTTCTTATCTGCTGCACGTTTCTGTGCCTCTGCCCACTCATCTCTCCAGGCATCATCAAGGGCCAGTATCGCTGCATCAAATTCAATGCGGTCGATCAGGATGGTGCGCGATGCCAGGTAAAGCTCGATATCGTTCAGGGATAGAGGGAGCGGCACTCCGGCCATGCCGGCATACTTCCTGCCGCGCGATATCATGGCGTAAGCGTTGAGGATCTCCCCAGTGACTGCATCGATTTCAGGCTCCGGAATGGGCGGGAGATTTAGTTTCTCCCTGCGCCACTTTGCTTTCTCGCCCTGCTCGCCGGCGAATTCCTTTAGCCATTTTTGGGCCTCTATGGCTTTTTTACGGTTTCCTGAGTCTGCTGCTCCTTACCCTGAGCAATATTCGCCGCCTCAGCCAGAATAAGCCAGTACAGAGAGGGGTTTTGCTTCAGTAACGCAACACCACGCTCCGGTGTATACGCTACCGCCGTCTCCGTACCATCCACCAACTCCCCCACGCCTTCCCAGTCTTTCAGAAGAAAGCGCGCGCAATTGTCGATGAGAAGATCATCAACCGAGTCAATCTCGCCCACACTGGCGAGATCGAAAGCATCCGTACCGACCTGGTAGCTCGCGTCCATTTTGTCGATATGGCGCCGCACCAGCGCATTGCGTGAGCGGTATTGTGGATTCTCGCTACTGGCCACCAGCAGACGGAGTTTAAATAGCGCCTCGTCTTCCGGCGTGAATTTCTTTTTACTTCCTGCTGGCTTTTTGTAAGGGAAAAACCAGCGTTCTCCGTTCAAATCAATTTGAGAAGAAATAATCAGCATAAAGACTCCCAAAAAAGCCCGATCCGCGATGACTGCAGAACGGGCCAGGTAAATTAAGGCGCGGTAACGGTGATTTCAGACGTTGCGGTATAGGTGCGGGCCTTACCAGTGATGATTGCAGTACCAGCAGCATTTCTGGTGACTGTTGCTGTTTTCTGCCCGGTAGAAACCACGCTGGCGATAGTCGGATCCGATGACGTCCACTGGACGGTATCAGTTGAATCAGCTGGCGTAAGCATGACGGTTAACGTCACCGTGGATCCCACGGCCCCAGTTGAAGTGGCTGGCGCAACACTGATTGCCGTCGCCGGCACTTTAGGCACGCGCGTAATCGTCGGCGGCGTATTGGCCGCGGTGATATCCAGCTGAACCTGAACAATGTCAGTGCTCCCCGCATCCGGCCAGTCGCCGGAGATCTGCACTTCCGGGAAATCGAAGGTATAGGCGCCTTCAGCATTCTCCAGCGTGAAGCTAAACGGCACCGTTTCGCCGGTGAACGTTTTTTTGTAAACCTCCCAGGCAGCCTTTGACCATGACAGCGTGATTTGACCTGACGGGGTAAAGGTTGTCGGAATGTTTGCGCCGGCGAACGCCGAGCCGGTACCGATGCAGCGCTGAGTCTGCATATTGTTGTTGAACTGAATGTTAAAGGTGTCGACGCAGAAGCCTGTCCCGCCATCAACACCATTCAGCTGGATGTTCGTGACCTCTTTGAAGGAGTAACGCAGGGCCCCCGCCAAATCAACCGGCGTGGTGAAATAGCTGGTATCGTCCCCCTTCGTCTCCCAGTCCAGCCCTGCAAACGTAATGGTTGCAGTGATATCACCATCGGCCGGGATTTCCATCTGGAAGGTGCCAACCTGGCAACCGCGGGCAATCTGGGCGATCCCCACATCACTGGCAAAAGTCGCCACGGAGAACGTAATGCGACCATTACCCATCGTTAGCACGTTATTTAGCCATTCGGAACCGAAGCAGCTGGCAAGAAAATCATCATGCTGGTTCCAGCGAAACCGCGTGCCGACATCGCCGCCGACATCCACTGTGCCGCGTGAAACACCTTGCGCCATGCGGTCACCAGCGATTTCGTCATTGTCGTTGGTGTTCTGCGTTGGTTTCAGACCAAATGAAGAACGACGCAGCAGGTTCCACGCCCCTGCTGTAGGCGTGATTCCTGGCGTTGTCTCGCGAATAAACGCGGCTACTACTTTTGCACCTGAGCTCACAGGAGCCTCCTGTTTTTTGTGCGCTACAGAGCGCGATAAGGAATTTGAAGATTGAGCTGTAACCAGCCATCGGTCTCACCCGCCGGCACAGCAGAAACAGCGAAATAACTCAGCTTTCCGTCATCCTTAAACTCGAATAGCTCCGTTAGCTGATCGGCCGTTCGGGAGATAAGCAACGTCCCGGAACCGACCGGAACAAAAAGCTGAATGATGAGTAAGCCCGTCCTGTGGACTACCGGCCCGTCCCCGATCTCGGTTGCGCCAGCCTGCCCAGCAATGTTGGTTAGTCGGGCCCAGATATCGCGGTTACTGGGGTCAAATACCGGGCCATTGGGATAATCCACCGCATCAGAGGCAATAGCGGTCTGTGCCGCCATTCGGGAAATGACAGCGTTTCTGATTTCTGTAAGGGTCATTTGTAGGCCTGAATAACACCATTAAACGAGACGGCATAGACGCCTGTCGGCGCCTGTGTTGAGTGGCCATTCTCCAGAGGCACGGAGTAAGGCAGGTTCGACTGGATGTAAATCACCGAGTAGGCTGGCGCCTGGTCAATGATATTTTTGCCATTAAGAAACGTCATTGTCCCGCGCGGATCCGGTTCGGTCGGGACGGAATGATTAGGTTCGCCGATGCTGACGAAATGCGATGCCCTGAAGGTTCCTGCGCGATACTCAGCCGGCCGCCTGATATCCATGCTGTCATTAACACGGACTTTCTTTCTGAGACGGCCTGTCTTTGTCAGGTTGGCAGGATCGGCATAAAGAGATTCGTTCCATTCCCCAACAGCTTTGTTGTACTGAACCGCGGTCGCGTTAATGGCCCACAGCTCCGGGTTTCCTACCGGCGACCGCTGAACGATTTCATTCAGCAGCTGAATGGCGATTGTCCGCTGGCGTAGTTTGACATCTTCTGCCACCAGCCCGGCGAATGCCGCTGGGTCAATGTTCCAGCCCTTAGCCATATCACGCCCTCCGCAGTTGAATGGAGTACGCAGCGCCAGCAGAGTCGGCAGAAGCGGTGATGACCTCGTAGCGCTGAAGTTCACCCGTAACCGGATCCGGTGCGGTGATGATATGCCCGACGGCCGGCTTATCAGTTACCTCGTTAACCAGTGCGGTTAGCTTCACATCACCATGCAGAATGTTAACGCCATCGATACGGCGCAGCTTATAGCGCGCCAGCACTCCACGCCCCGAGTAAGTCACCTGCGTTTCAGTGCCGGTTTCCGTCACCGGGTCCCAGGCACCCCGAACGGTGTATGACCCAGTGAAATCCTTAACGGCATCCTGCAGATCGGTATCGAATGCCGCGGCGACTTCGGTTTGCAGTTCGTCACGAATGCCCATTGCACCCACCAATACGCTGCTGAGGTTTAACGATCACTGTACCGTGGAGTTTGCGGGTATAAATTTCGCCATTGCGCTTAACCCGCAGCGGGAGCGGAGCAAACTCTACAACACCCTTTGCCTGGTTTGCGTAAACGACATGTCTGATCGGGTTTCCATTCACAAACACATCGCGGGGACCGAGCCCGTCGCCGGCGTAATGCACATATGGATTTTGCATGTTACCCCCTTACCGCCGCTCAATATGAGCATGGATAAAGTCGGTTTTAAGCGACTCCATAGCGCCAACCATCACATAGGGGCGTCCACCGTTATGCCAGCAATCAATCGCGTTACTCTCATCATCAAGCAGTATCACTGCGACACTGTGGCAGCCGCCGTTTTCGGCTCTCTCCAGAGCCTGTTTCAGCAGGCGAATAACCTGGTCGTTATCGAGGTTGTGATGGCTGGGCTTTTGAAATGGGACCACCTTCAAATCGGACATATCACGCCCTCACAAAGAACGTCTGGAAAGGGTTAATCATCCACGGTTTGAGCATATCCAGCGCCAGCTGCAAATCAGGATCGAGTAATTCAGTGCTGGTGGTTGAAAGCTCGGCAAAAGTGCGGGAAACCTTCACATCGTCGGCCTCAACGCTTTTGCTCGTCACCACGCCGGAATCTGTTTTTTGCTGATACAGATTGCCTGCAGCGGCTACGGAAGCGATAAACGCTCCGGCTTGCTTAACTTCTTCAGGAATATGCTCCGGGTCGATATCCTGAAGGTTAAGCGCCGTCATCCAGGTGTTTGCCTGGAGCACGGCTTTACCCTTTTTGTCGGCGGCAGCCCAGGTATCCCCCAGCAACTCGTCAACGTCCTGGATTGTTATATAAACGGTCATCGGATCCTCACCAAAAGAAACGGGGCTTTCGCCCCGTCGGTTAACCACCCGCAGGAGCAGTGAACGCAATCGCTTCAGTTGTTTTCACCACACCGTCAACGGTAGCCGTCACCGTGAAGGAGCCGGCCGTAGCAGAGGTGAGTTTCACCGTCGAGCCACCAGCAGACCCTGTCTGTGACGTCGAAGCACTTAGCGTGCCGCCTGTAGACGTCCACGCCACAGATGCCCCGGAGACTCCTGCACCATTTCTGGTGTACTTGAGCGAAACGGTCACCGCGTCGGTACTGTCAGCAGTTGCGGAAGTTTTATCCACTGACAGGGTTACTCCCCCGCAGGGGCTTCCAGCTTAATCAGTACGCCTGCAGTGGATTTGTTACTGGTGAAATGTTTCTTCCAGTTCGCGCCGGTGCCGATTTTGGTCAGGTCAGGGTTAGCGCCCTTCGTCTCATCCCAGCTGTAACCCAGCAGTTCAACGTTAACCGTACCCTCTGCGCGATAGCCAATGGCAAGGTTTTCCTGGTCGTTGATATCGTAGGAACGGAAGCCCGGAGCCTGTGATTCCGTTACGGATACCGCGCCGGCCACCAGCCCCAGAATCGCATCAACTGGCATGGTGTCAGTTACCAGCACCGGTTTACCCAACGTGCCTGGCTGTCCGCCATAAACCACCACGCCAGCTTCTTCGTAAATTTTGTTGTCGATAGCCTGATCAACAATGTCGAAATAGGTCGTGGAATGCATAACGAACAGCGCAACACGGTTAAATTTATCGCCGTATTTACGCAGGCCACGGGTCAGCGTTTTCTTACCATCAGTGGCAATATCCGCGGATACCGTCATGTCAGCATTTGCGCCAATGGCTGCAACAAGACCCTGTAGGGCATACTTGATATACCCTTCAAGCGTCGCATCAGCGACGTCGACGCCGATCACCTCGGAGAATTCGCTAACGTCGCGACCCCGACGTTTAAACGCCTCCTCAGTAGTTTCATACGGGCCGTATTTCCACGGCGCCTTAACGCTGACAGATTCACCGGCACCGATTTTTTTACCCGTTACCGGGTCGGTGGAGTTAACGTTGCGCGATTCGATAGAACCACCGACTTTATAGAAGGTGCGCTTGCGAAAATCACCCTCGATCAGTTCGTTGTCGAGAATGATTGCGCCGTTTGAAGCGGCGTTGAAGACTTCCAGATTATCCTGGCGACGCTCAAGAAACGCAGTCTGCGCGAGGTCGTCATAGATAATCAGGTCACTGTTTACGGTCGTAGGCATTGATTAGTCCTTACTTAGGCAATTTGAGATAGGCCTGCTGGCCATGTTTGCGGATGTAGTCCGCTTTGTCGCTTGAGCTCATTTCTGAACGTTTCAGACTACCGCCACCGCCACCGGGTTTATGACCACCAGCCCCGGAGCCTTCGGCGCGAGGGAACAGGTGCGGGGCCGTCTCTTTCAGAGATTCAGCCCACTCAACCGGGGTGAGCGGAGTTTTGCCGTCTTTACCGAACAGAACATCGCCATTTGCATCAACTGCTACGGCCTCGCCTTCGTCGTTGAGCTGGAATGTGCCTTTAGCACGAAGAATCAGATCGTCGGATGCTTCTGGCAGCGCGCCTGCCTTAAGCGCTGCACTGCGGATAGCATCACCCAGGACACGATCACGGAATTTGTTGGAGAACGCTTCCGCCTTTTCAGCGCGTTCATTAGCGGCTTTGATTTGCTTATCAACATCAGCACGTAGCCGCTCAGTGCGTTTATCCAGTACCTCGTCAATTTTCCCGGCGGCGATCAGTTGCGCCTCTTCATCATCAGAAAAGCGCTGGAGAATGGTTTTCACCGCGTCAGGATCGATACCTTCAAAACGCTTAAGCGACTCAGTGGACTCTTTGAGCTTACCGAGCAGCTCGCTATTTTTATTTTTCAGGCCAGAAACCTGAGCGCTGACTTGCTCATCGATCAACTTCTGGATTTCCGGCGTAATCTCAGGCGCTCCGCCGCCGGAACCGCCACCTTCACCACCTTCGCTGCCAGCTGCCGAATAATATTTAATGAGCATGTTACGAATAAGCATGTTGTCCCCTTGGGATAGTAACTGTGGGCCTGGCCCAATAAAAAAGGCCGCCCTTAGGCAGCCTGTTGTAAATTTCAGATAATAAAAAAGCCGCGCTAAGGCGACCTCTTCATTTAGCTATTTTCTAGCATGTATTCTTTTGCATCTTTAATGGCTTTATCCATTCTCTGCAAAGAAGACTTTGGCTCTGCAATGCTTCGCACTGTGCAAATCTCTTTAATGAGCCCTCTTGCGATTACCAGCTCTTCATACAGGCTTGCAATAAGGTCTCTTTGTTTTTGTGAATCCATAACAACCTCGTCTCGTTGCTTGTCGGGTTATTGGTTGTAGGTGGTGACGATTCCGCTTTTCGGGAGCGACCCTAGCCACTGACAATACAATTAGGTGTGGTGGCCGGTGCTGCCACGGCATTCTGATACTTCAGAACGGCGGGGACTCACCGAAGTGAGTCTGGTTTCCGGCGTGCCCGTTTCTCACGGGACGCTTTGGCGCGCAGGTCAGCATCCTGCATTCACCACGAATTTACTCTATCACACTCTGGCATCCTTAAACGCCTGCGCGTCAAGGTTGCGCAATTGGTCAAGCGTCAGCCACTCGCCCCTGTCGTTGTAGAGCTCATCGGGAGACATGCCGCCATCACGAATCAGCCTGGCGCGCGTTTCTCCGACAATCTCAGCTTGTCGCGTGAACGACTGCCGGGAGAACCAGTCCTGGTAAGTCGTATCAGCCGGAACCTGTCCATCCATACTGGCGCGCGAGCTGTCCTTGATTTCGCCGACTTTGATACCCAATTCCTCGGACGATTTCAGTATGTATGTTTCGGTGCTACGACAGCAAAAGTGGATTTTCCCCGGTCCCTGCAAATAAGGCACCTTGTGCCCTATCGGTTTGTTATCCAGCGTGTACTTGAGTCGGTCGCGGATCCGACAATCCTTTGATGTCCGGTTATCCAAAGTAGATAACCACTGCTTACCCTTCAGAATGTCGTCGTTCGCCGACGCAAAGCTTTGTCTTGCTGTTGATGCAAGATGCCCTACTGCCGTTTTCGCTATGCTGGCCGCATTGGCCCGGCTCATCTGAAGCGCACCATCCTGGTAGCCGCGGTTAGCATGTCCGCGAACCTTTTTTGCGATCTGCTCATGCGTATCGCCCAGGAGAAAACCCTGCCGCACCGTATTGGATATGCGCGCCATACGATCAGCTTCGAGGTTGCTGGCCCATTCGCTTAGCAACCGCCCCTGAAATGGACGCGCCATCGCCGCGGCATAAACTGCATCCGGGGAGATGCCAACCAGTGGATGAAGAGCCAGAACATCGTCGGGAATGGCAAACTGGAAGAGGCTCATCTGAAAACTGGCCTCATGCTTCGCCAGCTCCTGCAGCTCGGTAGAGAGGGCTGCATACATGGACTGTATGGCATCCTTGTTTATGGCCCTGACACTGACCAGTAACGCTTCCAGACGCGAAACGGTAAAGCTCTCGGGATCCAGCGTATCGATAGCCACCAGCAGCCTGGCGGTAAGTTCGGCGTCGCTGTCATTCAGAACTTTTATCATCCTGTTGGCAACGCCGGTGCTGTAGCGACTAACCCATATAGCGTGGGCTATGGATTCATCCTGCAGTTTGTCATTCGCCGTTGCCATTATTGCCACCAATCAGGTTAGGCGCGCCGTTACGAATAGCGTCAATGACAGTTTCAGGGTCATCAGCGGGATCTATCAGGTCAAGCCTCTGCAGAGCTCTGACCATATCCGTGTCGCGAATCGCACCGTACTGCCAGGCATTGACGATTGCCGTTACCATGCCGGATTCTGCGACTTTGGCGATAAACTCCTGATTGATGCTGTAACGGTATTCCTCGCCTTTTATGCCGAGATATCTGGCGCACCAGCCTAGCGCCAGCGTATAGGCCTCCGAGACATTGGAAACGCAAATGCCGAGCACCGATGTGGATGCGGTTTGCTCGCCGCTGGATTGCGTGGCGGTTTTAACCGCGCCGTTCTGCTCGATAAGCCGGGCGCCAAGCTGAACAGAATAATCACGCTTACTGTCCATCGCCTCTTTAGCCAGGGTGTTTGGTTGCGCCTGAGCATAGGTAAAACTCCCCTCCTTCGGCAGCAGGAATGGAGAACGAGAACCGACACGAATTCCCTTATCCTGCAGCCAGTCACGCCAGGCGGTATCAAGACCGGAAATCACCGGCTGAACCTGACCGCAGAAAAATACGCTGTCTTCGTAATCTGCCGAATTACGATAATGGCCAAGGTTAATTTCAACGAGGGCGGCTAAAGGCGACTCGTCGATGGTGGGATCATTATTCTGCGCACCAACGAAGGTAAAGGGGATCTCATCCCAGAAATCCTCACCTTTTGGCTTAGGATGATACTCGGAAGTGACGGAAAAAGAGCCTGCGTCAGCTGACTTTCGCCATACCCGGCAGACAAACTTTCCGTTCTCCAGAGCCAGTTCGCGATACTGGATTTCATCCTCGTACGCAAAACCATCTTCCTTTTCCATGCATTCGCGTAAAACCACCAGCACCAGTTGATCACGTCCATTGATGCGTTTGGTGCGCCAGTTAATGATGCTTTCCGCCTGATAACGAAGGATGATCGCCTCGTCGGTCTCAGCTGCATAATCCGTATAAAGCCCCTCGCGCGCGGCCTCCAGAATATTTTCTGTAACCTGCTGGGACTGCTGATAAATGCTGGCACCAGCACCATCGGCGTTGTCACGAAGATAATTCAGTTTATCCGGCGCGGTCATGGTCGGGTCTTTTCTGAATGCCAGCCCCAGTAGACCCACTTTTGTATTGCCCGTTATCGCGTAGAAAACGGCGCGCTGAATGTAATCAGCATTGCGCTTTTTATTGCGTGCAGACTTATCGGACGGATCCAGAAAAGGGAGGTATTCATTCCCGGCGGCCTTTACAGCATCAGCCCCTTTGCACACGTCACGAATTTTTTTCCACACGGGCATCGCCGCCCTGACCTCAGGGCGAACATAAGTAATATCGTTATTGGCCATCAGAATGTCGTGTCCAGTGAAATAGAGAATGCAGGTCGAACGATTGGGAATTGCTTCACAATGAAGTAACCGGCGCCATCGTTGGGGTGATCGTTATCGCTCTTTTTATCCGGCTCGCCGTTTTTATCCCACACCTGTTGTTCCAGGCAGTCGGCATAGACCGGGCAACGGGCCACATTCACCTTGTACCGACGATCACCATTACCATTACAGAACATGGCGTTCATGGAGTTGATGCGGTCCTTTACCGGCGGGTTAGCATCATCAACGATGACGTTAAATCCGGCCTGCCGGAGCTGCTCAATATCTGTTTTGCTGGCGTTGTTTGACTTCCTGGAATCACCAGAGGCATCCGGATAAATATAAATCTCGCGGACCTTGCGGTAGTCTCCGTCGGCATACAGCCAGAAACGCTCCTTGATGATGCGTATCATGTCGGGCGTATCGTAAGCGTTGATAATCTCGGTTACCGCGTGCGGTAAGCCGAGCCGCAATACATGGACGATCCCTGCCATCTTCCCGACGTTGAAATCCATCCCGATATACAGCGCTTCACCTGGCTGCTCTTCCTCACTGGAATTATTCAGCACCCTGTCGAACTGATGATAAATGGTGCCGCTGGTCAGGTTAGTAAACTGGCCATTCAGATATGCCTTGATCAATTCCGGCGGGTAACTCGCCAGGAGCGAAGGAATATAGTCATCCGGCAGGTTCTTTTCGTTGTCGAATGTCGAAGCCTGTACCAGACCATACATCGACCTCAGTTCAGGCTTTTCCCTCACAGCCTTAACAAACTGGTTATAGACGAACTTAAATCCTTCAGGTGTGGTGGTCACGTCAATGCCATTACGCAGACCATCAACCTTATAACGCATACGCGCGATTATTTTTCGCCACGCCTGACGCGCCTTATCCGCTTTCAGAACGTCGAGTTCATCCACCAGCGCATTGCCGATTTTAAAGCCTACTATCGTGTCGGGCTTTTCCATCGACCGACAAATTGTCGTGCCGCGGTACTGGCGCCCACTGTAGAAATGGACCTCTTTGTTGCTTTCAACGATTTTGACTTTCAGTCCCCAGTCGTGAGCAACTTCTTCCACCGTGGGGTAGAAGATATCGCGGATCTGAGGATAGGTCGGGGCAAAGTAGCCCTGGTTTATTTTGGGGAACTCCCAAAACCCTTTGCATATTCCACCGCAGCCAACCCATGTCTTTCCGGATCCAAAACCAGCTACATAGGCTTTGAACTTCTGCTGCATAGCCAGAAAACGAGCCTGGGGAACGTTAAGCGTCGGAGCTATCGCCATCCTCTTCCCTCACTCGCGCATCGACTACGTTGATATTGATCGCAACTGGCGTTGGTTCGTCATCTTCCGGGTCAGCGGCCAGCTCTTTACGGAGCTTGTCGATCTCCAGCTGCCGGCGCTCGATTTCAATCTGCTGTAGACGCTGGGTGAACTCACTGTCAGCCAGGCCGAGACGTTTCATCACCGCCTCGTACATTCGCTCGCGGCTGATAGCGGTTATCTCCACGCCATTCTTCCCGAGCTTAACGCCGGAATAGGCAAGCGCAGCATCAGGCGCCAGCTTGCGCGTATCGGCGAAGAATGGCTGGCCGACGCCATCACCATTGCAGCGAGGACATTCCGGGTTAGGTGCGCTGGTGTGGTTGTAACCGTAGCCGCCATCATCCAAAGGCTCTCGACGTTTACGCTCAAGCGCTTCAAGCCGCTTCTCTTCGTACTCCACCGCATCGCGCCATTGATACTGGTGACCGAAGCCCCAGCAGTAGCGGCAGCTCCCGCGGCGATACTGAGAAAGTTGGTTGGCGTCGAATGTTGCCAGCCGCCACATCTGCTCAAGCACTTCATCAGCGCTGCCAAGCGTGCGCACAATGGATGCTTTCTGCTGCTGCGCAATGGCCTGCGCAACTGAAGTTTTCTGAAGCAGCTGATAGCCAATTTGTTCAGCAGTCTTCTTGCTGTACCCGGCACGGATAGCGGCCTGCGTGGCGTTGTGGTCCTTCAGGTATTCTGCGACAAATAAACGTTGCTGATCGGTGAGGCCATCATCATCCACCAGCTCTTCTGCGCACTTTTCCTTTTGCGCAGTGCGCAGTTTCTTCTGCGCAGGTTTTTGCGCAGTTTGCGCAGTGGGTTTCTTGATGTATCGGCGGGCAGTAGCGTAATTCAGTCCCTGCGCTTCACACCAATCCTTCGGTGATACGCCGGTTGCGGCATGATCGGACAGGAACCGTTGCTGAAGCTCGCCCCAGTCCGGTTTTGCCATGGATTATTCCTATTTAACGTGAAGGAGAAAAAGGAATTACTGATTCTCCATAAAATATTCACTTTTATGTTTTGGAATTAAGGCTCTTTAGTTCAGGAGTTATTATGAAAAGAATTATGCTTGTTGTTTTTGTTATCTGTGGTGCGCTGTCTCTTTCAGGATGCATTTTGCCTCCGGGAGGCCCGGGCGGCGGACATGGTGGTGGTCCTGGCGGCGGGTTCTCACATGGTCCGGGTTTGCGTTAATAACAGAAGGCCCTTTTCAGGGCCTATTCGTATCAGTTGGTATCAGTCGATACCTCCTTTCCTGAACGAAAACAATACTTCCATAGGCACCAACTGTAATGCCTTAGCTGGCCTGCTCAGCTGCGGTATCAAACAGCGCCAGCGCTTCGGTCGCTTCCTGAATCGCTTTACGGGTCTTCGAGACAATCTCACTTTCAGTGAAGACGCGATCGAAAGAGTCAGCGAATAGCTCAGCTTTCAGATTGCTATCACCAACCCAGTCAATGGCCAGCTTGGCCGCTGCGGTGTCGTAGTTAACTTTCTTGATGATATCCAGGCGGATTTGCTCGGATGTGGTGATCTCTGACATGTCTTACCTCTGTGCGATGTGGGAAATATTATAGAAACCACTCGGCAGAATAGCTTCTGTAATGCTTTCCCACTATCCGAGGGAGTCACTCTTATGCCCTTGAATTGCTGTCAACCGTCATTGCGGTGCTTGTCGCAGCAGCCTGAGCGGTCCGTAATTATGCTTGCACATCCGCGCTTACGACATGCGGGGGAATTAACGGTGGCATTGGTTACTACTTAGCATTCGAGGCGCAATAAAAAGCCCCGCACAAACGGGGCTGTAGATTCAGATAAATGGTTTGGCTACTGGTAGCTATCTGCAAAATGCCCTTCGATCTGAGATCTGACATCAACAGCTTCGTCTAACTTTAAGGAATCATGGCCCTTAATATGGAAATGAGGCTCATATGCATAAATCGTAATAAACGCATATGATCCTTCATCTCCTGAAAAAATCTCATATTTGACGCGAGAAAGACCGGTACCAACTAACATGTATGTATCCAGAAGCTTATGGGTATTCATCATCCATTCCTTTTCCTTTAAAAATCCTTATCAGCATACATGAATTCGATGGATGACGGCAGCTATGGATCCTTACAGACGTCGAAATAACCTCAATATCAGAGAGTCAATACCCATGCAGCCCCCCAAGAATGCCAAAAAATAAAGCGGCAATCAGCCACGCAAGCGCAGCCTTCTTCATTAACACTCCGTAAAATGCTATGGACATTGCCAGACACAGTGTTATAAAAACTGGCCACATAGTTAATAACAAAAACAAATAACCAAATAATCCACTATTAATAGTTATATTCACTACTGACTTAACCCTGACGTTCAAAATATGAACTGCATCTCATGACAGCATGCAATCTGCTTTTCCTGGTGAACTATAGCATTATCTATGGCACTCAGTGAATGCTCGATTCCTCAGTTGCTGAACTCCGCTAATTGATACACGCCCGCTACGCTTGTTATATCCGAAATGTTACCTAAACTAACTTATGACTTTGCTCTGCCATGACAAAGTCTGCCGTTCTACCCGTGAGCTCAGGGATGAGCCACTCTCAAGCCTTCTAGGCTCTCAGTTTTATTCTCAACCAGTAGATAATAAACCAACTATGTGGCTACAATCCGCCATTGGCTGGCTGTTCAGCACCCCGTAGTTTTGGGATTTCCTCCACGGGGTTTTTTATCAGGCTTTAACCCGATCTTTCGGTTTAGCATTATCGAAGCCCCTAGCTCAGGAGCTTCTGTAATGCCTACTGCTGGACCCTGTGTTCGTAACGGGAAATGGTCTTGCCGTTTGCGTTCATCACATAGGCAACATCTCCCTGCTTCAGGAATACGTTCTGGTCCATTCCCGATACGGCAATACTCTGCTGGTTGGGGTTGAAACCAACACTCAGGCCACAATGGATTTCTTCGCCACCATCTGGTGACATCACTTTTACTGTTAACATGCTTCTTCTCCTGCTTCTGGTAATAAAAAGCCCCGCTATTGCGAGGCCTTGGTTAGTCATAATTTCGGACAGTTGGCCTGTACCGATTTGTTGTGCGCCAGAATGTCACGCTTGGTCTGCTTATCCAACACATCGATATCGTGGTCAGTCAGGTAGATGATCCGCACCCAGCTGCAGGCCGTATCAACGACTACCGGGGCGGGTAAAGTGCTCGCGCAGCTCCCGATCAACATCGTCATCAGGCATATGGCTAACAGTCTGCCGTACATCACTGGCCCCTTTCGTGACTTCAGCACGGCGTTCTGCCGCGGCGACAGTAGCAGCGGCGTTTTCTTCGGTACGCTGCTGATCGGCTTTGGCTTCCGCCTTACTGGTACCGCGAGCGTGACCAATGCCAAACGCGCCAGCAATAGCGCCCAGGATGACGACCACCAGTCCCGCGATAATTTCAAAGCTCATTGCTGCTCCTTCAGTTCGTCGGCCTTTTCTTTCAATGCTGGCTGGCGTACGTATTGCGATAGTACGGCCAGCACCACCAGCGCAGGGCTAATCAACGCAACGATGTTTGGCGGCAGGATGTTTTTGATATCCGGCGGCAGCACCGCCCAGGCGTGCAGCGCAGCATCCGGGAACGACTGCGCCCATACACCAACCAGCGCGCCGATAGCTCCCAGCTTTACAGACCACGTTTTCAGCAGCAAGCTGGCATGCCCTACGAACTCCAGCCGGGTATATTTGCGCAGAAGTAACAGAACGAGCACAGCCACCAGCACAAGCAAAGCGAAAATGATCATCTTCACAGGACACGCTCCTTAACCCAGCCGTAGAGAAAATCCTCGTTGGCTTCGCGGCCCTCCGCCAGTTCGAGGTATCTGGCACCCTGGCTGCAGTTCAGCGCACGCAACAGAACCTGTTCACCCTCTTTCCCGCGGGCGGAAAGGTATCCCTTAAGCGCGGTGATGGTTCGGGGACCAATGGCGCCATCCGGAATCAGATCGGGATACAGCTTTCCGCGCATATTCAGGGCAGTGAGCCAGCGCTGAAAGAACTTACTGGCTACAGATGGCCCCATGTTCACGCCAGTGTCGCAAAGCTCATCTGCCAGTAACGTAGATAGAGCTGCCACCTGGTCAAACCGGGGGCCGGTCCAGTAATCGCTCAGCAGGATTTGCTTTGCTGTTTCCCTGGGCAGGTTCCGCATATCACCGGTGTAGCCATGTGCACGGGCGGTGGTCTGCGTGATGCCCCAGCGGGTCGGCCCGCCTTTATCCGACGGATGATCGACATAACCATCCTCCTTGCCGAGGATCCCCTCGATAATCTGGTCTGCTGTCATTGTGCTTTCACTCCGGTGATTCGTTCCCAGAAATACGTGAGCGCTACGGAGCCCATCGCGCCGCTTATCCCCGCAGTTGCCAGAATCATGTAAATGCTCAGTCCGCTTTCAATGCTCACCAGGCCAGCAATAACGCCGGTAAACCCTGAAACCACCATTTGGGCAAGAGCATTGAACAAGCTCCATGTTGCCTTGCTCTGCTTCACATCTATCAGGTAGCGGACAAGTCCACCCCAGCAAGCAATGATCAGCAGAACCAGCCAGGACATCCCGGCAATGCTCTCTTTGTCTTGCATACGTTTAGCCATAGTTACCGCCTCCGATGGAAGATCGGGAAGCTGTGTGTTTGAAAAGGGTCAGGCCCGTCAGGCTGGATTTAACAACGAAGCGTGTCGATGATGATTCCTGCGGGACCTGATAATAAAAAAGCCATGCAAATGCATGGCCTTGTGATTTGAATCCGTTATTTACAAAATGTATTCGAGACAGTATCTTTCGACTTCCGGACAAAAAAACATATACCGGGACAAAATCTAAATGTAACTGCCTTGCCTGCATGAAACCATGCGGGCTTTTTTTTGCCCAAAGAAAAAGCCCACCGAGTGGGCCTTCCGGCTATCATCATTTTTATATTGGCTGTGGTGCCGGGTGCCTCCCGGTGAGTCTTTGGTTAAACACCTTAACTCGCATTAACCATGCTAATCAGAAAAGGGTGGAAGCTTATCTCCGGTAGCTGAGGTTACGCCCCTCCGCATAGGGGGGATTCACCACGCGCATACATTAGCTATGCAACATTCACTTAGTCAACATGCTGCGATACCAGTGCGCTAACTTCTTCCTTAAGATTCAATAATCAGTCGGATTATGCATAATCAATGCATGAAATATAATTTCAATAACAACAATAAAAAATCATCTAAAATTATAAATTTACCAAAACTATTGATTAGGATTTTTCTTACCCTCACCATAGAATACTCCCCCCAAAAAAACAAAAATGTCCACATACATTTCAAGGGATTACACCTGCATGGCAAATTTACTCATTTTAGCACTGGCGGTAGTTCTTTTTTTAGTCGCTGTTCTTTCTTTCGTTTCTTACACCAAGGACAGGAAAAAGCTTAAAAATACTTTTAAGAAGCGGTATTGATCATGCGCTGATCTTTATCTTAAAGAGGCTGAGCCCGTCAGCCTCTTTTTATTCTGATTGGCCAGCACACCGCCAGCGCCCCGACGATAACCACCAGCAGAACCAGATCCATCAGCATGCCAGCCACCCGCCAGGCTACGAACAGTAGAACGACAAACAGCGCCCAGAAACACAGCCTGCGCAGCATGATTACTTACCGTTGGTGCCGAGTACCCGGCTCAGGTTTTTCAGCAGGACAGTCGAGGCCGTTTCCAGCATGTCATCACCGGCATCGGTATTGGCGACCACCAGCGTCTTAGTGCAGGGAACCTTCACCTTCGAATCACTCAGCCAGCTGGATTCGGTAACCGCCTTTTTCATCTCGTACACCGGCTTCCCGTTCGGCAATTTATCGTCAACGTGCCAGCCGTTCATATCGATCATCGTCAGGCCGCTGCCTTCCTGATTAACCGCCTCCAGAAACTTATTCGACCGGTCCGGCGCAGATACCCAAAGGAAGGCGTCATACTCGCCAGTGGTGACTTTCGCCAGCGAGCGCACACCGCCTTTGGCATAGGTCTCTACTTTGGCGTAATCCTTTTCCAGCCCCTGCAGATATTGCCAGGATGCATACGATCCGCTGGAGGGCTCACCGACCGCGATTTTCACACCTGCCTTTAAATCACCTTCATCGCTGACCTTGCCGCCCTTCTTCACCGCGACAAAAACGCATTCATCAGCCAGCTCGCCGATGATGTCCACCTTCTGCGCTTCGTTGCTGTGGCGGCTGCGCCAGAACTGGAAAGCATCAGCCTGAGTGAAACCGATCTGGGCGGTACCGCTGGCGACCTTGTCGAGATTGTCCAGAGAGCCTTTACTGGGGATCACCGTCGAGCTGTAACCATACTCGCTGAGTGCGCTGGCGAGATTAACGCCGTACACCGCGTTATAGGTCAGGCCCTGTTGACCCGTAGTGATAACGACATCCGCAGCCGAAGCGGCGTTACTCAGGCACAGCGAAGCGACCGCAATAGCGGCCATGATGACTTTTTTCATGTGACTATCCTTTTGAGGTGAGCCTTCGCCCGGAGTGGTCGCCCTGCAGAACAGTCACACGACCATTCCAAAGGCTCACCCCGAAAAGCTCTGCAGGTTTTATGCGCCGGGCGTGGCGCGGATAAAAAAAGGCCACGCAAGTTCGCAGCCTGTGAATGGTTGCAGCCCTATAGCAGCATATCTCTACATTTGGTATGGTCAGATCGCCAGAAGTAACCACATCAAACATGGAGAATTACATGAGTGAGTCTAATAAACCAATCAGTGAAAATAAGCCTCAGCCAACAACCCAAAATAAGTCGGATACCAAAGCGCCTCCACCTCCACCAAGGGATTTTTCGATGGGACGGACAATAACTGGTGATTCTGCCCCGACAATTGGTGATTCTCTCCAGAATCTCACAAGAAAAAATACACCAGTGCCGAAACGGTAATGGATAAAGCCGGAGTAAGGATTGATGCCAGCCTTACTCTGGTTAGTCTGGTTCTGAGTTGTATATTTGCTTCCTGAAGTTCGCTTGCCGTCTGACAAAGATTTTTCAATCTATAGCGTCTCATCACCGATAAAGCACTATCTCCACCGATATAACCATTGGCTCGCAGAGTCTCATAGTCACTCCCGGTTATGGTCTTGTACACCCTGGTATAGAGTACGTCAGGAGAGGTTGAAATTAATGCCCGCGTCTGAACGGATAACACCCTTAAAACCAAATAAACGGCGCATAACGTCCAGTACAGAGTAAAAATAGCCACGCCAGCATTTAAAAAATCAGGATGATCTTTTTGCGTCAGAAGGAGAAACGAGGAGCCAATGCCAACAATGAGGATGCTAAGCAGTTTATAGCCATTTTCTTTGTTCAGGGAATTCGACTGCGTGATCTCACGAATACAATCCTCTCCCTGCTTTTCCAGAAAATCCACGAGCTCATCATCAGCATCCAGAAAATAGTCATCGGGCAAATCTGACATTTCGACCTCACTCGCATCCTGAGATTTTTTTTTGATTTTACCTGAAGGCCCGCTAATGAGATACATCAGGCCCCTAGATGGAGGGATATGGCGGAAGATGGAGGAGTCGAACCCCTACCGTTACCAGCACCACCGGGTTCAAACCGGTTCGCCCACCACTGAGCGGCATCTTCCAGAAACGAAAAAACCCCGCCGAAGCAGGGTTTTGATGATTGGTTTCGTTCAGGCGCTATATGCCACGATTGAAAGCATACAGGACAACTTTATGCAAAGTCAACACTAACGTTCAAAAAATTGCAGCCATCTGTTTCGATCACATTAATAACTGGTAGCCTTCTCAAATTCTGCTGCGGCTTGTCTCTCTCCTTTGTGAAGCATATCCACCAGCCCCTCATAGAACGGTTTCCAGTTGCGTGACCACGAAGACTGATGGAGATCCGGGAGACGCTTCAGAATGGCGCGGTGTACCGTCGCAGAGGGTACAACAGAGAAGCCATTACCAGAGCAGCGTTCACATGTTTTGAAAACCGGTGCGCCAAGTTCTTTGGTCGCTTTGCGATCTAACACCTCCCCTTTACCACCACACCTGCATCGCGCATGGATCACTTTCTTTCCTCCGCACACTCCACAGACCCTTTTCACCAGTTCATTTCTAATCTTTGGGGCCTTCACTTCGACACCGTCAGCATCGAAAATACCGGGGTGCTTAATTACATCTTCATGGCGGGAAATAAAGCCGGTACCGCTGCAGCTTTGACACGTTGCTCTGGTGGCCGCCGAACGTGAGTATTCCGCAAAGGCAAATTGCGCCAGCGTCAACATGCAGGCGCCGAGCTTGTCACCAGCGGCTTTGCGGACATTTTTAGGAGCGTTTTTGATGGCAAACTGCGCCAGCGCCTGAATTGCAAGCTGTTCGTCCGTTTTGCTGATACCAGCCTTTCCGAGGAAAGCGGCAAGGCCGAAGCGCGCACGACTGCTGGTGGTACCGATGGCCGCCATAACATCTGTTCCGGTCAGTCGATTCGGCGATGTGCTTTTCACGTCGTCGCTGATATGCATCCCCTGCGGGCTGAAATGCTTTAACGATGCTTCCAGTTTCATGCGGCCACTTCTCCGATATCAGAAATTAAAATTTGTCCGGATTCACCCCAGACTTTTGTTACACGAAAGTCCCAGATATGTGCGTCATCAGTAAACAGAGCATCCATCAGCGCTTTGATCATGTTATCGGCGTCTGGTTTCTGCTGGTGTGACTGTCCGTTCATCGTTACTCGCTTCTTCTGGCTCCAGCTCTTTGGCATGGGAACCACGAAGGTTATGTGTCCGCCCTGCTCCGGCATAGCAACGTTCTTCAGACGGACCTCATCGCAGAATGCCCGGTAGCGCATTACCGCCGGACGCTGCTTCCACTTATCAGCTCTGGTCATCCTGGGTTTGCCGATGGGCGTGATACCGTAGATTTTCATGATTTAATGAGTCCCTCTTTCCGCCAGATTTCCAGGGTGCGCATTACCCCCTCCGCGTGCATCAGGCGCAATTCGTCGTAGGTGAAATCGGTGGTTTTAGTTCTGCCGTCGATTACGTCATGGCACCCGTTGCAGGCGATCGCCGCCTGAGTATCGTCAGGCTTGCATCCTGTGCCGCACGTACCCGCTAGGCGGTAATGCGCCAGCACGCTGGTTTCCGGGTTGCCGTTGCAGTGCCCGGGGATCCGCACGGTACATTCGCGGCCACGCGCCTCTTTGCGTAGGTTCGCCATACTCACCCCCACATCCTGTTGCGCCAGCGAGAGTCTGGCCGCGGCGGATTTTTGTCCTCCACCAGCTGCGCGCTGACGGTCCATGTCATAAAGTCAGGGTTTAAGCTTCGTTCGACCTTTACGCCCCGCTGACGATATCTCGCTACCAATTCTTCGGCCTGCTGCGTTGTGCATTCGGGATGGTGAAACCATGAGCGTTTCATCGGCATCACCCCGCGAAGCTTAAAAGCTGGTTTGCGGCGTTCTCGGCTTCCTGCAGGCTGTTGAATGAACGAGAGAGGATCCACCGCCAGAGAACATCCAGCGATGCTTTGTACAGTTCCTGGAACTCGCATTCGTCCATGCTTGCGAAAGAAATGCTGCGAGGGTGTTTTTTCAGCGTGCCGTCCGGCAGCTGTATGGCGTCATAGTGGCCGGCTTCAACGATGACCCACGCCCGGTAAGCATCGAAGGATTTGCAAATACTGATATAGCCGGATCGCTTCTCAGCTATCCGGTCGAGATATTGCCCGGCGGCATCAAGCAACGCCGATTCACTCCCACCATATGCAGCAAGGTATTTGGCGTAACCTGTGATAAGCCTGCGCTCGTTAGACGAAATCGCCCCGCCGGTAGGTTCCCAATATTCAAAGCCGAGATTGAGTAAAGCAAAGTAACGGCGGTGAAACGCCGGATTGCGGACAAGCTTATAATCGGCTTCCAGAACGGATCCGAGCTTGCATTTTGATTGCAGAAAATCACTGGTCTCCGTCGTCGCGGGGATCAGGATACCTTGAGATTGTTTTATTAAGTGCAATTGCGCCATGGCTTCTCTCCGTGGCGCAGTAGGTAACGGTTGTTCAGGCCGTTGATTTCATATTATCAGAAGGTGGGAGAACTCGGTAGCCAAGTCGTTCCGCAAATTTCATAAATCCGTTTAGAGTAAAAATTTCTTCTTCAGGCAATAAAGGTCGCATTGAAATTATGCCATTAACCCTGTAAATCAGATGCCTTCCTTCGGCCGGGAAGCTACAAATAATGGCGCCATCTGATCTCCTGACAACATCGTACCAGGAATGATTAGTAGGAACCTCAATACCATCACTCACACTACCCCCTGAGCGACATACAGACGCAAAAAAAAAGTCCGGTGACAGCATCAAAGGGACCCGCTTATTGCGATGCTTTGGGAAATGCCAGCCACCAAAAGGTGAATCAGTAAAACCAGTCGTCCGCGCTTTCCCACGTCTCTTGCAGAATTTGCTCAACGCGTTTTTTATCGCCATCAGCGCCGCCCAAAACGCTAAGACCATCGTTGCTTGTGCGTCGAATGGTTAATTTGCAGTCATCATAAGACTGGGACAAGCGGCGCAGCAATTCTTGCTCAAGCGCAGGTATGGCGCCATCAGGGAGTTTTTTATGTTTATCAATTGTGACTTCAACTTTCATGGTTAGCACCTCACATGAATACTGTACAAATAAACAGTATACCGGTTGCAGGAAATGTTCAACCCCTCTGCAGCACTTTTTGCCAACACCATGCTTATGTTTAGATTGATGTTTTTCCATATTAAAAAACCCGCCGAAGCGGGTTTTATCATGCTGCAATGTCTTTTTTCAGGCACATCTCCGGTAAATTAGCCCTCACCAGCGCCTCAGCAAAAGGCGGAGGAACCGCATTACCACAACGCGCAACCTGCTTATCCTTCGCATACTTCACACCGCGGTAATCCTGATCGATGATGTACCACTCCGGGAACCCCTGCGCCCGGTAGAGCTCATGTGGCTGCAGCATGCGCATGCCGATGTCGACAATGCGGTAAGTCACCCCGCCGATATCCACCAGCCCGGTGCTATCCTCCCCGCAGTATTTCTGCAGGAATGCCAGCACCTGCTGCGCGCGCTCTTCGTCATAGTCCTCGACCGCCAGAGTCGTTTTAACCTCCCCTACGTGCTGCCCGCCGGCAGTGATAGTAGGCATCGGCTCGTCAGTTGTCTGGCCATCACGGCAGGTGCCGCGGAGTTTTATCAGGTGGGACGTGACCATTGCAGCATCAGCCTTTGTCGTCATGGTCTGTAGTGGCTCGCTAACGTCTCGCGGCCTGCTCTGCCCAGCACGACCGCCAACACCAACAATCTGAGCAGTAACCAGCGCATGATGATCGACAGTGGTAACTGAATGAGCGGGTTCGCCCAGGTCAATACCGGCGCCCTGGTAGTTCCCCCCGTAGTGTTTCGCCAGAAATGCTGACACCAACTGAGATTTACCTCCCCCTCCAGCGGTAATCGTAGCGCTTGGCTCGTCTGCGCGGTGGCCGACGCTGGCGCCGAATTGCCGGGCGATAACTGGAGTGACGACGCAGGCTCGTGACTCTTTCAGGATGGTGTGAGCAGGTTTATCAAGCGGGCGCGGTTTTGCCTGGTATTCGCTGCCACCGTTGCCAGCGAGGAACGGGACAAGGCCCGCCTCAACAATCCCCAGCGCATGACCATTCCCGCCCGGGCGCCTGGACGTTCCGGCGGTCACTGTCGGTACCGGATCGGTAACTGGCTGCCCGGTGGCGCCGGTGCGGAATTTTGTCAAATGAGGTACCGCGATTGCGTAGCCGTGGGTTTTCGTAATCGTCTGCAGCGGATCGTCCAGTGCCTGCCCCCGGAAACAGTCATATTTCCCGCGTGTCGTTGTGTGATTGCACTTCACGATGAACGGCGAAGCACTTTCGATAACAAAGCGCTGGATTCCCCGGGCAATGCGACGGAGCGTGTTTTCCGCCAGCGGCTTTTTGCGGCCAAAAATCGACGGAGCTGGGATTGACCAATCAATGCATTCTGCAGCTGTGCGCCATGGCGCCAGTTTTCCGGCCAGCACCGCCGGTGATTTAGGATCCCCGTGGGTTGCTTCCGGCCAGACTATTGGTTGCCCGTCCCGGCGCATAACCATGAAGAACCGCTTACGGATGGTCGGCGCGCCATAGTCGCAGGCGCGCAGCTCACGGAAATCGACAACATAGCCCAGGCCGGCAACTAAGCGTTTCGCCTGTTCACTATCCGGCGACAACTCCAGAAACTCGCAACATTCCAACAACGCAGGGTGATCCGCAGGAACTCCGGATGTCAGCATACCGACGAATGCCAGGAACGTTTCGCCAATGCGGTCCGGATCCGGACGCATTTCAACCGCCAGCAGTGGACCCCACGTTTTAAACTCTTCGACGTTCTCCAGCATCATTACACGCGGACCAACATCCAGCGCCCAGCGGATAACGATCCACGCCAGCCCACGAATCGCTTTTTCAACTGGTTTAGCCCCTTTCGCTTTGGAAAAGTGGCGGCAGTCCGGCGAGAACCAGGCCAAACCAACACTGCGGCCGGCAGTCGCTACTTTTGGACGCACTGAATAAACAGACTCGCAATAGTGCAGAGTTCCCGGGTGATTGGTGGTATGCATAGCTACAGCGTTTGGGTCGTGGTTTATCGCGATGTCCACGCTACGCCCAATCGCCAGCTCGATGCCCGTCGAGGCGCCGCCGCCACCAGCAAAGTTATCAACGATGATTTCGCTATCTTTCACGCGTATTTCTCCATGGCACATGCCAGCGAACCAGCCGCGGCGATAATTGACGGTACCGGCATTTTTTCCAGCCACATACGGTTGATATGGTGCTGCAGTCGGCGCTGGTGGTGTGCCGGGAGTGTCCCGGCGTTTTTGATCTGAGAGAAGACCATGCTGACTTCCGCTGGCCATACTGTTTCAGGCACATCCACCAGCAGCAGGCTTTCCAGTTCCTGCAGGCGTTTGCAGGCGTATTCCAGGGAAGAGTCCATCACTCAGCCTCCACCTTGATGCCAGCGGCGGCAACTGTAAGCGCATAAACGATCACGCCATCCTCGGGGCGCTTGCGCGGCAAAAAGATACCAGGGCGCGGCCACAACGCAATAAAGCGACATTCGCTGTTTTCAAGACGGTGAAATGCTTTCTCGCTCATCACACCTACCGGGCGAAGATGCTCCTGTTCGCGCCCCAGTTCGGCGATACTCAGCTGCGCCTTCTCCAGCGCCTCTATGAGCTGATCCGTGTAATGCTCAACTTCAACAGCCATTTGCCGCAATTCATCGTTAGGTGCGTAGGCAATGAGCCTGGATAAACGGTGAATATTTGCGTTTTTTTGTACGCTAGTCAGTTCGGTGATATCAGTCATGGCTGGCCTCCTCGAATAACACATCACCCTCAATACCGCCGACCTGATAAACGATCGAGCCATCTTCCCGATATTCCATTGGTGCAGCGCTCCAGGCTTCGCCATTGAGATCGCCATCGTCGCCAACTTGAACAAACCCGCCAGCAACTACACGGGCCGGATACATTTCACCTTCAGTCCAGTATCCTTCGGTATCCTTAATGCAGAGAATTTGCTGTGAGTTGCTCATTTGTCTGCCCCTTCTAACGCCGCTGCTATCTCTTCGAAAAAGCCATCTCGGGTATGGCTGGTCATTGCTGGTAAAATACGGACATCAGCCTGTTTGTGTTGCAGTTCTCATCGTCTGCGAACAGAGCGATTTTTTTATCCAAGCGCACCTTCGCTTCCTGCAACTGCTCGTTTTTCTTGTTAGTGCGCTGGATATAGTCGGCAATGATTTCTATAGCCTTGTTTGTGTATTTTTCGACGTGTTCAGTCATGTGAACCACCTATCGCCTCAATCGTTTCCAACAACAACCGGCGGCGCGTATTTTCTGCAAAGTGACGGCGCCCGGTTTCTTTGTGGTAAAACTCGTTTTTGCCAACGACCCACATCCGCTCTGTCTGGTGCAGTTTTTTTACCTGCGGACCGTCTTTGGTGATCACGATGCCGGTATGGGTTTTCACAATTCTCATAAGATTTCCCGTGATGACGATGCCGGCGTACAGGTAAAAATCATTTCCTGAATATCGAGGAAACGCTGGAATACAGGACAACCAAGCAGGCTGTAATTCATCCCGGTAGCGGCCTTTGGCACCATCCCAAGCCGTTTCATGTCAAAGTCGATGAGAGCCCGCTGATCGCGGAACAGCCCCAGACGACCATGCCGGACAACCTCCCCAGTCGCTTCTGCTTCGGAAAAATACCGTTGGACAGTAGCGCGGCTCAGGCCCAGTTTCTTCATTGCCTCGGCGGTCGTGAGGCGCCCCTGATGTCTGGTGATCCTAATCACTGCGCGGACGTACTCTCTGCGCTCAACTGCTGATAATGCTCTAGCCATACATACCTCACTTAACGACACGCAAATGGCGCACGTTTTTGCGATAGCTGTCCCATTCAAAATTCACCCACATACCGCCGTCCATCTGGAGACGGTCAAGAATCCGCATACCCAGTGTTTCCTTCAGCGATTCATAGTTCAGGTTGGTTAGGATGCCGACAGGTCGCATGGAGGACAGCCGGCGATCGATAACCTGATTCAGGATGACTTTTTCACCGCTGCTTCCGCGCTGAATACCCACCTCATCCAGAATGAGAAGGTCCACATGGCACAAATCGTCCAGCAATGACGCCTCTGACTGCCCGCCGTCGTAACATTCCCGAACACGCAGCATGAGATCCGGAATGGTTACCACCAGCACAGAGCGACCAGCAGCCAGCAGGTGATTTCCGATTGCCGCCGCCAGATGATTTTTCCCGGTGCCTGGCACTCCGCTGAATACGAAACTCGCAAACCCAGAGCCGAAATGCTGCGCATAACTTTTCGCCATCGAGAGCGCCCGACGCTGGCCATCCAACTCAACCTGATAGTTCGCGAATGTGCAGCCGCGGTGCAGATCCTGAATTCCTGCACGTCCAAAGATTTTCTCTGCCCGTGCGCGCTGGTTTTGTTTTTCCAGTTCCTCACAGCGCTTACGGCCTTCTTCGGCTTGCCAGGCACGCCATTCATCAACGCTGCCGAATTTTGGCTGAACGCCAGGGGGAATGAGTTTTTTCAGTCGCTCCAGTGCATTCCCGGTACCAATCATGTTTTTCATCGCTACCCCCTGAATCCCGATGGGATGGTTTTGTCAGGTTCCGAAATCTGATTGGGATCTCGTGCGCCTGGCGCCTGCTGAATCGCCCACGGTTCGCTGAAATGCATACCAGGGCCAAAAAACGTTTTCGCCTGTTTCACGTACTGCGTGTTGAGGATTCCCTCGGCTTTAACGAAAGCCGCGTAACGCACCACTCCTGCGAAGATTTCCGCCGTAGTGGTTCCATCCCTGATTCGGGCATTCCAGGCTTTGAAAGCATCTGACTTGCTGTTTCCCCCTGCCCGCTTGGGATAAACCGACCAGACCTGTTCGAAATCATTCGGGTATATTTTTTTGGGATCAGGTTTATCGCCTTCGTCCTGGTTCTGATCGTCTGGGGGTGTGGCGAAGCCATGCCCCGAACTATCTTCTTCCTGATCCTGTTCCTGTTCCTGATCCTGTTCCTGGTTAAGGAACGGTTCGAGAACCCTTTCGGAACCCTTTAGTTTTGCGATGCCGATGTGGGATATTGCCGAGGCTAAAACCCGCGCCAGCTCTGGCTTAACCGTAGATGTGTCCGGGACCTGATCAAACAAACGCAGTGCTGCAATTCCCTGGTTTGGGTTTTCAACTGAATTCCAGGTCAGAAAGTTACGAATTAGCACCCATTTCGATGACGAATCACGCGTTGCGAAACCGTTAGCCGATAGCTCATCAAACCCTTTCGAAACCCTTTCAGGAGTCCAGGCTAAGTCTTCCGAAACGTATCCATCAGGCAGCCGGAAACACCCAATCATGTTCGTGTGTTGCCCGGTGAGCAGGTACAGCGCCAGCAACCTGGCATCATCCGATACCCGGCGCATTCCATCGCTTATCCAAAATGATGTATGCACCTTGCCGTAATCACGCATAGAGACCCCGTTGTTGCTTAAACTGGTGTGTTTTCATCACCAAGCACCCACCGCAAAGCCGCTGCGTATTCGCCGCTGGCGGTTTGAAGTTGCTGGGTGATTTCCTTACGGGATTTGAGACGAGGCTTTGTGTCGCCGAGGACAGCGCGCTGGCGGCGAGCTTTCTCGTGGCCAGTTACACCCTCTGCCGCTGCCTCTAACTGTTTGACCGTTTCCCGTTGCTTTTCCGGTGGCATATCGACCAGCTGACGCGCTTGAGTGACAGTGACTTTTCCAGCCTCAACCGCCGCCTGGACGGCCTGCGTAGCATCTAGTAGAGCCACGGTTGCCTGGACCGTTTTTACGCTGCAGCCAAAAAGCAGGGCAATGTCATTTTCGTCATGACCGTATTCCATCTGCTGAACCATTTTTTTGGCCCGGCCCAGTGGGGTATCTGGTTGAGTTATCTCGTTTTCGCTGACCATGTATTTGGCCATTTGAATTGCTGAGCCGCGCTTAGCTATACCGGGTACCGGCCAGGGTTCCAGCCCTGCCTGCTTTCTCCTGGCGTTTGCTTCCATTGCGTTCTTTACGCGCTGCCGACCTGCAACCACGCATGTTTTCCCTGTCTCTGGGTCCTTCCACACGATAATCGGTTCGAGTACCCCAAGCTCCATGATGTTGAGGATCACAGCTTCATTAAGCGGTAGGTGTACTCGTTCATCGTAAAGCGGGTGTGTTGTATCGGTAACCAGATGCAAACTTTCAGGTTCGAAAAAAAGAACATTGCTTTTGCCGCTGGCGCCATAAGCGTCGATAGAATTTTTAGCCATGGGCGCCCTCGTTATTGATATTCAGTTGGTTCGTGTTCATAATTTTCCCTGTGAATTGATCCAGTTAATTCGCAACGAAAGCCGTAGGTGTTGCAGCACCGCGGCTTTCACCTTTCTGAGTTCCAGCATCACGTCACTCCTAGCATTGAAGTGACAATGGCCATCAGCGGCGCCGTTAACTCAGGGTCTATCCGGAACATCTCGACAATTCCCTCGCTCAGTTCTTTCAGCTTCTGATGGCGTGGTGCCCCCATAGCAACGGCAACCTTTGCTTCGCTGGTTTCTTTTTCCAGACGAGCCAGACGGGACATAAAATTGTCACCGGGCAAAAGACGGTGGCGGTATTCCAGGGGAAGAACGGCCATGATCGCCGGTGTAAGAAGGCGAACGTACTCGCGATAGCGCTCAGACTCGGCCGGGTTGTCCAGGTAGCGAAAAAGCTTTTGTCGGGCTCGGCTGATGTCATCAGGAAACGCGATCTCCTCGCCGCCCTGCTGTCGCCACTCATCGATGATGTATGCCGAAACAACATCCTGACCTTCAGCAGCGGCCCAGGCGCGAACGGCAGAACGAATGCCGTCGTGATCTGCCACTTTCGCCTGATTTCGGTTTATCAGAGCGCCGGGGTTGAATCCGGTATTTTGTTGAAAGGAAAGTGTTTGCATGGTCATCCCGCCAGATTTTGTGAAGACAAACCGTCGTTTGGATTTGGGTAAAGGTCTGGGCGAAGTTCATGCGGTGTAACGCCGGTTACCCGGAAGATTTGGAAAACCCGAGACTGAGGAACGGCTCCCCCATGGCGATGCTTCCAATGGCTAATAGTCATAGATGAGACGTCCAGTTTTTCTGCTAGCTTCGTTGCGTCACCAGCGATCTGTATGGCTTTTTCTAATGCGTTCATAAACCACTCCGTTAAAGTTACAGAGAGAATTAAACATTATGTTTATTTTAATGTCAACTTTATGAATGTTGAGATGGTAAACATTTAGTTTAAAATCGTGATATATGAGAAAAAATACGCACCAGTCCGACAACCCACAGGTCCAAAGGCTCAATGAAATAATTGAGATGAAGCGCATATCCAAAGCGGATATAGCGAGAATTTGTGGTGTAAGTTCGCAATCGGTTAACAACTGGTTTGTGCGGGGAGCGATCGGAAAGAGCTCTGCCATAAAGCTCGCTGATGCTCTTGGCGTAAGCCTTGAGTGGGTTTTAGGTCAGGACGTCGATGCAAATGATGGTTTACGCCCGGACGAGAAGCGGTTGCTGGAACTCTATAACCAACTCCCCAACGAAGAAGAGCAACAGAACATGCTGCGGATCGTATCTCTGCGGCTCAAAGAGCTCGATGAGTTGTATGCCAAGTACATGGGGCGGCGGATTAAGGGTGATGGCGAGTGACAGTTAAGGGCGGTCTTATGAGAATTGGTATAGCATTTCCGGCGAGCGTGTTCATCATTGCAGTCGCCTTTCTGGCGTGGTTCATTCTGGGTGGCTATGCGACTCCAGGTACATAAGGCAGATCCAACATGAGTGCAGATTTTAAAGAAACTTGCAGAATGGCTAGACAGCCAGTCCTCTGATGCTCCGCCTAAATAAGATTTAAACAATGCAGAGGAAGCATGTCTGACTTAGTTATCCCCATACTTATTACTTTGCTGATTATCGGGTTGGTTGGGATAGTCCTCAGGCTGGACAAAATTTTCTTCAAGCGAAGGAGTGGGCGGGATGACTTTGAGTAAGCCAGACCGGTAGTTCGATGTTTTTTGGTAATGCCGCAGACGTACAGGAAGCATGGATAGGCTGTTTAGGTTGGCGAAATTCATAATAATTATATGAGGGATTGTTATGGATGGTGGCACTTTACAGGATATAAAGATATCTCTTAGATATGACGGAAAGGATGCTTTAAATCATGAGATAGATCTGAATTGCCTTGGAGAGTCTCTTAAGGGGTTCTCTAAAGTCCTATCTACAGCGGCGTCATTCTCTGCCACACAAAAGTATAGCAAATATATTAATTATCAAGAAGTTAAGGTGTATGCTCGTGAGGCAAAAGCTAACTGTTTTACCCTTGATGCTGCCCTAAACTTCGTCACTCAGAATCAGTTGTTCTCTGGGATCGCCGCAACTATACTGGGTGCAATTCTACAATATATTTTTGCGAGAAATTCCAACAAGAAAGATGAAATGAAAGCTTTACAGCAGTCTCTTGAAAAAGCCATAGAGGCGCTAGGGAACAAGGACGCAGGAACCATCGACAAGTTGATCGCTGTGATTGACCGAATGGCTGTAGAGTTACGCCCATCTGTAAGGCAGGCTGTATCACCAATAGGCAATACTTGTGACGAGATCTCCATTGCAACCAACGTTGATGGCTGCCTCCTCAAAGTAAATGAGCATGATAAGGCTGAAATTGACAAGCTTGATGACGATGAGGTAATCGGGCTTCGTGAGTACCGCGCATTTCTAACAGAATTTGACGCACACAACATGACAGCAAAAATAATTTTAGAAGGCGATGACTCCAACAGGAGAATAGCTTCTGAAATAAGCGATCCTTCGGCAAGCAAGAAAAATAACCCATACATCAACGCCCTTGGTTCATACATATCCACTAAAGGCGATCCATCTTCGGTATTCACTATCACCGCAAAGGCTACTGTCAAAAAAGGCCAGATAAACAGGCTATTTATTGTGGATGCAAAATAATTACCCGGCCACCGCGCCGGGTTTTTATTGCCCTACTCTTTCGGCAGCATCAGCACATCAAGCGCCAACTCCACAGCCAGATCCACCTGGTCTTCCTGCCACAACACCTGAATCATCTCTATCAGCGCCTCTCTTGACGGCTCTTGCTTTTCAACCAGTAACTGCATAACCGCTACCCCGATAACCTGCGCTATTTGCGGGTGCATCTCTGCGAAAAACTCATCCTCATACCGCATACCATTAGCCCTCATAGATGTTTTTAAAACCAAAGAATAGACCCATAAACATACTCCCTGCACTAACCCACCTCTCGTTATAAACTTTTTGTTTACGTTTAATTACTCATAATATTGACACAGCATTAAACATTGTGTTTAATTAACTCCAGCAACACCCCACCAAGGCAGGACGCCCACGAAGTAGCTGCCCGGAGCATACGAATTCCGGGATGAGGTGGAAATATCAATGCGCAGTAGGTAGTAACGTTCCGCTGGCCGGCGACAAGGCAGAGGTTGAAATGAGCAAGCACGGCATCAGGGCCCTAGTCATTTCGGCAGTTATCGGGCTCTTCATCTGGATCGCGCTTTTCAGCGTACTGAGGGAGATATTTCTATGAATGATTTCGCACGCAAACCCGCTCGTCAGCAGGCTGTTCGTTTAAGTCCGCTGTCAGCTTTCATCCGCCGGGTGTGCTACATGCTCGCGCAAAAAGGAGACCCTTCATGAGCACGATGTTTGCCCTGGTTCTCACCGTAAGCATGCTGACGGGCGGTAATCAGGATGTCCTGCTCGGCGTTTACGACACTGAGAATGACTGCAAGGCAGCTGCAGAAGAGCAACACGTGAAAGCTGAATGTTATCCGCTGAAAGGTGTACTGGACGAGCATCCAGCCGGGTTCACGGTGCAAATGTAGGGGGAAGAATGCAGAAGAAATGCGGTTACTGCCGTAAAGCGATCGAGGGAAAACCAGTGGTGAGCACCCTGTTGTACCTCCAGGGGAACCAGCTCGCACGGAAAGAAAAAGAGTACTGCTCTGAACGCTGCGCCTCTTACGACCAGATGGCGCACGAGAGCTAACGTAAACCCGCCGAAGCGGGCTGTACGTCCGGTGCCACCGACCAAAGTTACACCGGAAATTACCAAAACCAATGACCACCCTAAATGGGCGCTACCAATGGCCCGGGGGATTCTACATCCAAAATAGAGGCTATCACATGGAATATTTTTATCTGATAAAAGCGACTCAAAAATCGGGTAAAGCTGATGCCGTAATCTGGCGCACTAATAAATCAGAAGCTCGCGCCCTTCTGCAGTTGGACGTCGATCTGGAAGACGCTGGGATCGAAACAGGCCGCGGCAAAGACTATCAAAAACCAATTCGCACCGATTTCCCGGTATTCAATGACCTGCCGGCGGAAGGTGTTCTCGATTACTCATGGTGCGAACGCTACCAGCTCGGCGACGATGGTCGCACCTGGGCTCTGAAGCCAGGTCAGGTGCCTGCGGATCATCACATCGATGATGCAGGAGTAACCTCTGAGACCGTGGAAACTTTCGGTAGTGATGAATACCAGGACGATTCCAGCGCGCTTTTTAACGTGGCCGAACTCCCCTTTCGCGCGCAGCTGCTGGCGCAGTACATGGCCGAAGAACGTCACGTTTATCATATCAGCATGCCTCACCGGCAGGAGCTGTCAGCTCTTGAAATGGACACTGATAACGCAGCCGTCCAGGATCTGATTCTGGCCGCCGAGAATGTCCCTGAAATCAAAAAATACGATATGCCGGCGCTCTGGAAATTCACCAGCGCCAATAAAAAAGTCTTCCCGGAAGGGAAACGGCATGAACTTGGTAAGCGTATCCAGTTTGCTAAGCTGTGGTTCGCCACGAACGCGATCGACCGCGGCATTCTCACCAGGGAATGGGCTGCCGGTAACTGCATTTCTTCGGTTTTGAAAACTGATGCAGGAACTAATGCTTGCGGCGGTAATAAAACCGATCGCAACCCTGACTACACCCATACCCTTGATACGCTCGATGTAGAAATAGCCCTGGCCACAATGCCAATGGATTTCGATATCTACAATTTCCCGGCATCAATTCACCGCCGGGCCAAAGAGATCGTTCAGAAGAAAGAAAGTCCGTTCAAGGAATGGTCGGCAGCGCTGCGCAAGGTTTCAGGCATCCTGGATTATTCCCGCGCCGCGATTTTTGCCCTTATTCGTGGCGCCACCAGCGACATTCATCATTTCCCGGTAAGTCTGCAGACCTATATCAATGCGAACCTGACCGAGCATAAGCATGACGCCCCTTCTACTGAGACGCTTGAAAAAGCTGGTCATGTTTCATCTGCCGCCGTCACTCTGGACGCTGTGAAAAAGGCTATCGATGGAGATGAAGGTGTGCCTGACCTGGAAACTCTCCCAACTGACTTTCAGGTAATTGGCACCGAACTGGTGAAAGAAGCTCAAAAGAAACGCCCTGACGCTAATCAGGTTCTGGCCGCCGAACGCGGCGCATATGTCGAAGGTATCAGTGACCCCACGGATCCGAAGTGGATAACCGAAGACCTGACCAAACCCAAACAGCCTGAAGTTTCAAACATGGGCAATGGTGTTTTTTCGATTGATGGTCTGATGGATAGCCAGCCAGCACCAGCACTTTCTATCGTGGACCAAGCGCGTCAGCGCGCTGCAGAAGAAAAATTTCATCCAGTTAATTCCGGGGGAACCACCAGCGATGTGCAGATGGAAACGGCTCAGCCGGTCGAAGACGAAAATGATAATGCGGTATCAGCAGGCGAAGGCGCTGATGAGCCTCCTGCGCAAACAATTGCCGTGAACATGAGCAAAATACTGGCTGAACGCTGCCCGGATCTTACCGCCGAAGTGCTGAAAAGCCAGGTTTCCGAGAGTGCTCATAGCGATGAAGAGGAAGATGCTGAACAAGCAGCGCCAGCATGGCCGGAGTATTTCGAGCCTGGTCGATATGAAGGCGTGCCAAATGAGGTCTACCACGCCGCTAACGGCATCAGCTCCACGATGGTTAAAGATGCCCGGGTATCGCTGATGTATTTCGAGGCGCGCCACGTATCCAAAACAATACAGAAGGTACGATCCCCTGTTCTGGATATGGGAAATCTGGTGCATGCACTGGCGCTGCAGCCTGATCAGCTGGAAAAAGAATTCAGTATCGAGCCGGAAATCCCGGAAGGCGCCTTCACCACTACGGCGACGATCCGCGCATTTATCGACGAATACAACAACGGGCTTCCGGTTTTACTCAGCGCAGATGACATCAAAAGATTTCTGGAGGAATACAACGCGAACCTGCCCGCCCAGGTTCCCTTGGGTACATCAGTTGAAGAAACCGGCCAGGGTTATATGTCTTTACCTGCTGAGTTCCAGCGCATTGAAGACGGTCAGAAGCAAACCGCCACCGCAATGAAGGCCTGCATCAAAGAATACAACGCCACCCTGCCCGCCCAGGTGAAAACCAGCGGTGGCCGCGATGCCTTACTTGAACAGCTGGCGCTTATTAATCCTGACATGGTTGCTCAGGAAGCACAGAAGGCGCAGCCCCTGAAAGTCTCTGGCACAAAGGCCGATCTGATTCAGGCCGTGAAATCGGTAAAACCGGATGCCGTGTTTGCCGACGAGCTGCTGGATGCATGGCGCGAGAACCCGGAAGGAAAAGTGCTGGTTACCCGCCAGCAGCTGGCTACGGCGCTGGCCATTCAGAAAGCACTGTTGAATCACCCGACCGCTGGCAAGTTGTTGACGCACCCGAGCCGGGCCGTCGAGGTGAGCTATTTCGGCATTGATGAGGAAACCGGGCTGGAAGTTCGTGTGCGTCCTGACCTTGAGATAGACATGGGAGGCCTGCGCATCGGTGCAGACCTTAAAACCATCAGCATGTGGAACATTAAGCAGGAAGGCCTGCGCGCGAAGCTGCACCGGGAAATCATCGAGCGCGATTACCACCTGAGCGCGGCTATGTACTGCGAAACCGCAGCCCTTGACCAGTTCTTCTGGATATTCGTCAACAAAGACGAGAACTACCACTGGATCGCCATCATCGAGGCATCCGAAGAACTGCTGGAACTCGGCATGCTGGAATATCGCAAAGCAATGCGTGCCATCGCGAACGGTTTCGACACTGGCGAATGGCCGGCGCCGATTACCGAAGACTACACCGAAGAACTTAACGATTTTGATATGCGCCGTCTCGAAGCGCTGCGCGTACAGGCATAAGGGGGAACAGTCATGGAAAACACTAACATTGTTACAGCCGAACAGCAGGCACCAAACACCATTTCAGCTAGCAACGCGATCTTTAACGTTCAGGCTCTCGGTCAGTTAACTGCTTTCGCAAACCTTATGGCTGATTCACAAGTGACAGTGCCAGCTCACCTTGCAGGTAAGCCAGCCGATTGCATGGCCATCGTTATGCAGGCTATGCAGTGGGGCATGAATCCCTATGCAGTCGCGCAAAAAACGCATCTGGTAAACGGCGTGCTCGGATATGAAGCCCAGCTCGTCAACGCGGTAATCGCCAGTTCCAGCGCTATTAACGGTCGATTTCATTATCGCTACGGCGGCGACTGGGAACGTTGCACAAGGACGCAGGAAATTACCAGGGAAAAACACGGTAAAAATGGGAAATACAGCGTTACAGAACGGGTGCGCGGCTGGACTGATGAAGACGAAATCGGGTTATTCGTCCAGGTCGGCGCGATTCTGCGCGGTGAATCAGAAATCACCTGGGGGGAGCCACTTTATCTCTCTGGAGTCGTCACACGTAATTCTCCTTTATGGGTTTCTAACCCGAAACAGCAGATCGCTTATCTGGGCGTCAAATACTGGGCACGGCTGTATTGCCCGGAAGTCATCCTGGGTGTTTACAGCCCGGATGAAGTTGAACAAAGGACCGAGCGAGAAATAAACCCGGCGCCGGCGCAAAGAATGTCTGTGGCTGAGATTACAAGCAGCTCTGACACCACCACCAGCGAACAGGTTACAGGTATCAGCATTGATTCACTTGCTGACGATTTCCGTGATCGTATTGAACGCGCCGAATCGGTCGATGCGGCAAAAGCCATCAGAGCTGATCTGGATAAAGAGAAAGCTGTGCTGGGTACTGTTCTCTTCACCGAACTGAAAGGTAAAGCAGTGCAGCGCTACTTCATGGTTGATGCCAGAAACAAAGTTGAGGCTGCCATAAATTCACTCCCTAACCCGGGGGATCCGGAAGCCGTCGAACTGTTCGCTAAAGCTGAAGGCATTCTCAACGGCGCGAAACGCCACCTTGGTGATGAACTGTATGACCAGTTCCGCATCACCATGGACGACATGAAACCGGAATACGTGGGCTAAGGGAGGCGGGAGGGTTCGCCCTCCCGGTAACGATATGACGAAAATTTCTGAGCGCGGAATGATTTTTAACGCTGAGATGGTGCGGGCGCTTCTCGACGGTAGGAAGACGCAGACCCGGCGGCCTATCAAATGGAAACAGACTCGGTTCACTGAAATTGGTGAGCGCGAAGACGGTAGCAAATGGCCGTGGAGCGAAGACGCAGAGCATGCTTGCGACTTCTGGCACCCATGCCCGTTCGGCGCCGTCGGCGACCGCATCTGGGTGCGTGAAACTTGGGGCGTTGTCAGTCACGCCTTTAGTGACGATGGCTTGATGATTGACTGGGTTCCTGATCGTCCAGCGACTGCCATCCACGAAATGCCGTTTGGCAATGGCAATTACTCTGGCTACGCCATTTATGCAGCTGATGGTGATTTTACCTGGGGTGATGACGATGGTTATGAAGATGGCCGTTCGTGCTGGAAACCTTCCATTCATATGCCGAGAGCAGCCAGCCGCATTCTGTTGGAAATCACCAACGTGCGCGTTGAACGCCTACGCAGCATGAGCCAGGACGATGCACGCGCCGAGGGTGTTATTGCCGCATCTGGCCCTATGGAAGCCGGTTTAGCATTCCGCGAGCTGTGGGACTCAATCTACGGCGAGGAGAGCTGGAAAGCCAACCCCTGGGTTTGGGTTATTAAGTTCAAACGAATTGAGGAGCTGACAGCATGAGTCTTAAACATCGATTACCTGAGCTGGAAGCCAGCATCGACCCGGCAGCATTGCGTGCAGCCGCCGACGAATATTCGGATCTGCTTCTGACTTTGTGCTTATGCATGAAGATGGCCGGCCCCACCCGGGCGAACGTGCGCGCCTGCGCCAGCGAGCTTAAAAAACGCCTGACAACCCGGCACAGCCATAAAGAGCTCAATGCGATTCTGTCCAGTTGGGATCCCGTTGGCTATGTTCTCGGCCTCCGCCGTGAAGCGAACGACAACGCGCGCGCAGCTGGCGATCCGGTTGATGTCTTTGTGTGAGGTGAATATGCGACTGATTAACCGAAGCAAACAATCACCACTGGGCCGCCAGGCGTGCGATGCGGCACTGGCAAAACACGTTGAGCTTTATGGAGCCTACGGGCGACAGAAAACGAAAAGAACTTATACGGTGGTGGTTCAAGGCTCAAAGATCACTGTAGAAGTTGTTAACAGAAAAAGTAGCTATGTGGCCACAGCCATGAGCTGCGCGCGCCGGCTACACCATCTGCCTGGACAATGTAACTAAGGGGTTTTTATGACTAATACATCTCATAAATCAGATGAAATTTTGATAACCGATGACGTTCTGTCCAGATACAAAATATCGCGCAGCACACTCTATTTCTGGAGCACCCCATCCCGGATGCCCTCTTACTTTGCTCAGCCATTCCCGCAGCCTAAAATAAATGGCAGTCCTAAAAGGTGGAGACTTTCAGACCTGCTGGCCTGGGAGGATAACGTGGGGATCAAACCAGAGGCTGACCAACCAGCTTCTCAAGGTGATCCTGCCAAACAGCAAGCCAGTGACGCTGATCATCCAGATAATCATGCAGGTTATAACATGCCATGACACCTGCCATATGATGGCCAAGCAGTTTTTCCACAACATGTGGCGGCGCACCTAATTCAGAAAGGCGTGTCGCCACTGTTCGTCTGAGGTCATGGAGAGACCAGGGCTTCATGCCTGTTTTAGCTATAATCTGAGCAGAAAACAGAGCGACGTTTGGTTGTAGTGGCGGTCTGTCATCTTCTGGCCCCCTGTAGCGTGACAGTGTCACAACGTGTTTTGAAACTGACGTTTCCTTCTCTGCTAACATCATTCTTACTACTGCCTCGGGAAGTGCCCTTCTGACCGATTTCCCGGTTTTATAATCGCTTGCCGGAATGGTCCACGTTTGCTCATGGAAATCGAACCACTCCCATCTTGCTGTCCTGATCTCCGTACTCCGGCAGCCAGTCATGATGAGAAACTTCATTATCAGCTGTTGTCTGTATTTCAATTCAGGAAGGATGTTCCAAACTGTTTTGATTTCCTCATCACTCAATCTGCGATCTTTTACGGATGCTGTGAGACCTACGTCAGAGCGTCTAAGGCTCTCAATTGGGTTCACATTAATTACCCCTCGATTGGAGCAAAAACGGAACGTACGCTGCATCAGCCCAAGCATCTGACCAGTGACAACTCTTCGCCCCATGCCATCAAAAAGGTTAAGCCAGTGCGCTTTAGTGGTCTGATCAACAATCATGTTCCCCAGCACAGGCGCTATATGGTTATTGAAGTCCCGCCGGTTAACCTTGATTTTCACAAGACCTTCAGGGATGCAGTAATACTTTTCCCAGTAATCGAAAGCCTCTTTAACGGTGAGCGCTTCGACTTTTTTCTGTTTCTCCAGAACTGTTTGCCGTCTCGGATCGAGTCCTTCTGTCAACCAGGCCCTGAACTGCTGTCTACGTTCGCGAGCTTGAGATAAGGAGGTGGTGGGATAATCGCCAATCGTTAGCTGAGCGGCTTTCCCGTTCCATCTGTAGCGGTAAAAGAATGTTATACTGCCGGAAGTAGACAACCGGACATTCAGACCATGAGCGTCCGATATGACCTCGATCTGGTCTCTCTTTTTGCCAAGAGCTTTTCTTAATTTTGTGTCTGTAAGCAATGTGTACACTCCGGAAGAAGATATACACATCAGTGTACACATTTTGGTTAAATTGATAACCTTCAAATCAATGCAGAACACACAAAATTAAAGCACTCAATGCTGGCAAGGCGTTGGTATTAGCGGGATTTTTGAAAAGACTTAAAGCATGACTAACAAACTTAAAACGGATTCATATGCCCTACGATAGCGTTTATCTGGAAAAGCGTCCGCCCGGCGCGCTGCGCACCGTATGGCGTAAATTCTATGGCGACACCACGGCGATGATCGGCCTGTACGGCTGCGCAGGGCTGCTGCTGCTCTGCGTCTTCGGCGGCTGGTTCGCCCCCTACGGCATCGACCAGCAGTTCCTCGGCTACCAGCTGCTGCCGCCATCGTGGTCGCGCTATGGCGAAGTCTCTTTCTTCCTCGGGACCGATGACCTGGGGCGCGATGTGCTCAGCCGGCTGCTGAGCGGCGCGGCGCCGACCGTCGGCGGCGCTTTTGTCGTCACCCTTGGCGCCACGCTGTTTGGCCTGGTGCTGGGCGTCATTGCCGGGTCGACCCACGGCCTGCGCTCGGCGGTGATGAACCATATCCTCGATACCCTGCTCTCCATCCCCTCGCTACTGCTGGCCATCATCGTCGTCGCCTTTGCCGGGCCGCACCTCAGCCATGCGATGTTTGCCGTCTGGCTGGCGCTGCTGCCGCGGATGGTGCGTTCCGTCTACAGCATGGTCCACGATGAGCTGGAGAAAGAGTACATCATCGCCGCCCGCCTCGACGGGGCGTCGACGCTGAATATTCTGTTGTTCGCCATTCTGCCCAATATCGCCTCCGGCCTGGTGACCGAGATCACCCGCGCCCTGTCGATGGCTATTCTGGATATCGCCGCGCTGGGCTTTCTTGACCTCGGCGCTCAGCTGCCTTCGCCGGAATGGGGAGCGATGCTGGGCGATGCGCTGGAGCTTATCTATGTTGCGCCGTGGACCGTGATGCTGCCCGGGGCCGCGATTATGCTCAGCGTACTGCTGGTCAACCTGCTGGGCGACGGTATTCGCCGGGCGATCATTGCCGGGGTAGAATAATGCCGTTACTCGATATTCGTCACTTAACCATCGAATTTAAAACCAACGAAGGCTGGGTGAAAGCCGTCGATCGCGTCAGCCTGACCCTGACCGAAGGCGAAATCCGTGGCCTGGTCGGGGAATCCGGCTCCGGAAAGAGCCTGATCGCCAAAGCTATCTGCGGCGTGACAAAGGACAACTGGCGGGTCACGGCCGACCGCATGCGCTTCGACGACATCGACCTGCTGCGGCTGTCGAACCGCGAGCGCCGAAAGCTGATCGGCCACAACGTGTCAATGATATTCCAGGAGCCGCAGTCGTGCCTCGATCCTTCTGAGCGCATCGGCCAGCAGCTGATCCAGAGTATCCCCGGCTGGACCTACAAAGGGCGCTGGTGGCAGCGGCTGGGCTGGCGCAAGCGTCGGGCCATCGAGCTGTTGCACCGCGTCGGAATTAAAGATCACAAAGACGCCATGCGCAGCTTCCCCTATCAGCTGACCGAAGGCGAGTGCCAGAAGGTGATGATTGCCATCGCCCTGGCCAACCAGCCGCGCCTGCTGATCGCCGATGAACCGACCAACGCCATGGAACCAACGACTCAGGCGCAGATTATCCGCCTGCTGACGCGGCTCAACCAGAACAACAACACCACCATTTTGCTGATCAGCCACGACCTGCAGATGCTCAGCAAATGGGCGGATAAAATCAACGTCATGTACTGCGGGCAGACGGTGGAGAGCGGGCCCAGCGAAGAGCTGATCACCCTGCCGCATCACCCCTACACCCAGGCGTTAATCCGCGCGATCCCGGATTTTGGCAGCGCCATGCCGCATAAAAGCCGCCTCAACACCCTGCCGGGGGCGATCCCGCTGCTGGAGCAGCTGCCCATCGGCTGCCGGCTGGGGCCCCGCTGCCCGTACGCCCAGCGCGAGTGTATTGAAACGCCGCGTCTTACCGGGGTGCGCAATCACCTGTACGCCTGTCATTTCCCGCTGAACATGGAGAAAGAGTGAAATGGTCGAAACATTGCTGGAAGTGCGCCAACTCAGTAAGACCTTTCGCTACCGCACCGGCTGGTTTCACCGCCAGACGGTGGAGGCGGTTAAGCCGCTGAGTTTTACCCTGCGCGAACGGCAGACGCTGGCGATTATCGGCGAGAATGGCTCCGGAAAATCCACCCTCGCGAAGATGCTGGCGGGCATGGTGGAGCCCACCAGCGGCGAGGTGCTGATCGACGACCATCCGTTGACCTTCGGGGATTACTCCTACCGCAGCCAGAAAATTCGCATGATCTTTCAGGATCCGTCGACGTCGCTAAACCCGCGCCAGCGCATCTCGCAGATCCTCGATTTTCCGCTGCGGCTGAATACCGATCTCGACGCCGAAGCGCGACAGAAGCAGATCATCGACACCCTGCGCATGGTCGGCCTGCTGCCGGACCACGTCAGCTACTATCCCCATATGCTGGCCCCGGGTCAGAAGCAGCGTCTTGGCCTCGCCCGGGCGCTGATCCTGCGCCCGAAGGTCATCGTCTGCGATGAGGCGCTGGCCTCGCTGGATATGTCGATGCGCTCCCAGCTCATCAACCTGATGCTGGAGCTGCAGGAGAAACAGGGCATCTCCTACATCTATGTCACCCAGCACCTGGGCATGATGAAGCACATCAGCGATCAGGTGCTGGTGATGCATAACGGGGAAGTGGTTGAGCGCGGCAGCACCGCCGATGTGCTGGCCTCACCGCTGCACGACCTGACCCGACGTCTGATTGCCGGCCATTTCGGTGAGGCTCTCACCGCCGACGCCTGGCGCAAAGACGGCAAATAGCGTCGTCTCATTCACCTCGCCCGCTGACCTCACGCCGGCGCGTGGCCAGCGGTTCGCTTAAGGATGGCCACCGCGCTGGCAATGTCCGGCGCCAGCCAACGATCGTCCTCCCAGCCAGGCACGCTTTCGCGCAGCAGGTCTCGCGCCCGGCGCGTGCCCGCGGCCAGCTTCTGCGGCTCGTGAAAATCGAGCCCCTGGGCAGCGAGTAAATATTCGATGCCGAGGATCTGATAGAGGTTGCCCAGCAGGCGCTGCAGTTTCAGCGCAGCGCTGGTGCCCAGACTTAAATGATCCTCCTGCAACGCCGAGGTAACAAAATTATCCAGCACCGCTGGCTGCGCCAGCTGCTTGTTTTCCGCGCACAACGACGCGGCGACGTACTGGGCAATCATCATCCCTGAATTCACGCCCGGTCGGGCGACCAGGAACGCCGGCAGCCCGCTCACCAGAGGATTCACCAGCCGGTCAAGGCGTCGTTCAGCGATAGCGCCCAGCTCTGCCATGGCAATGGCCAGCAAATCGCAGGCCATTGCCACTGATTCGCCGTGCGGATGCGCCTGGGAGACCACCCGCCACTGCTCAACGGTCCCCAGGATCAGCGGATTATCGGTACAGGCGTTGAGTTCGATATTTATCTGCGTCTGCGCGTGGCTAAACTGATCGCGGCAGGCGCCATGCACCTGAGGCATCGAGCGAAGGCTTAGCGCATCCTGGGTGCGAAGTCCTTGACTTTCGGCCAGCAGAGGGCTGTCCGCCAGCAGCTCACGCAGCCGCTGGCCGCTGGTCTGGATACCGGGGCTGGCTTTCAGCGCCAGGATCTCGGCATCGAATGCCACAAGCTGGCCGCGCAGCGCTTCAAAGCTCATCGCGCCGGTTACATCGGCCCAGTCCATTAAGCGCTCGGCGTCGTCTAACGCCAGACAGGCCAGACCGGTCATGCACGGCGTACCGTTGACCAGACTCAGCCCCTCTTTAGCTCCCGGCGCGATGGGCTGCAGATTCAGCTGCGACAGGACCTCTGCCGCAGGCCACGTTCGCCCCTGCCACAGCACATCGCCAACCCCCATCAGGGCCAGGCCAATATGCGCCATATGCGTTAAATAGCCAACTGACCCCTGGGAGGGCACCTGAGGGGTGACGCCATGCTGCAAAAACGCCAACAGTTGCTGCACTATCCCGGCGGAGATCCCGGATTTACCGTGGCTGAAATTGGCCACCGCGGCGCACATAATTGCCCGGGTTGGGGCGACCTCCAGCAACGGTCCCACCCCGCAGGCATGGCTGAGCAACGTATTGCGCGACAGCTGGTGCAGCTGTGCTTCCGGCAACGTAATATTGCACAGCGCCCCCAGCCCGGTATTGATCCCATAGGCTACCTGGCCGGCTTTAACGATATGCTGGACGATCGCCCGTCCTTGCGCGATACGCGCCCAGGCGCTGTCGCTGAGGCTCAAGGTCGCCTCACCCCGGGCGACGCAAGCCACCTCCTGCCAGCGTATCGGCGCATCGCCCCACTGGATCATTTTCATACGACCTGTCCTGGCTGTTGATGGCTGGAGATAAATTGCTTAAAGCGCGCGGATCCCTGGCTGCCAAACAGCGCCTCAGGCGCGCCGTCGCAGTCAATCGTCCCCTGGTGCATAAAGACCACCCGGTTGGAGACATGGCGGGCGAATCCCAGCTCGTGGGTGACCACCAGCATCGTCCGTCCCTCCTCCGCCAGGCTGCGCATCACCTTTAGCACCTCGCCGACCAGTTCAGGATCCAGCGCTGAGGTGGGTTCATCAAAGAGCATGACGTCCGGCTCCATCGCCAGCGCGCGGGCTATCGCCACGCGCTGCTGCTGGCCGCCGGAGAGCTGCGCCGGATAAAAATCCTTTCGGTTCAACATCCCCACCCGCTCCAGCAGCTGCTCGGCCTGTTCAATGCAGGTCCGTTTATCGCGTTTGAGCACATAATGCGGCCCCTCAATGACATTCTGCAGGACCGTCATATGCGACCACAGGTTAAAACTTTGGAAGACCATCCCCAGCCGCGAGCGCAGGCGCTCTATCTGCCGGGGATTCGCCGCCAGCCGATGCCCGCGAGCGTGGTGTTTCATTTCAATCGTCTCCCCGCCGACGCTGACCACTCCGGCATCGGGCGTTTCCAGCAGGTTAATGCAGCGCAGCAGCGTACTTTTACCGGAGCCGCTGGCGCCAAGGATCGAAATAACATCGCCCTGCTGCGCCTGGATGGTGATCCCCTTCAGGACATCCAGGGAGCCAAAGGACTTATGAATATCGCTGACCGATAAGGTCACCGGACGTGAATCGAGCATCTTACTCTCCTTTGGTTATCGGCTTGAGCGACACGGTCGCCGGATTTGGCCTGGTATGCGGGGTTAAACGCCGTTCAAGCAGGGCGTACAACTGCACAATGATGAAATTGAGCAGCAGGTAGATGGCCGCCGCGCAGAGAAATACCTCCATCGTCCGGTAGGTACGCTGAATAATCTGTTGGGCCACCCCCGTGACGTCCCAGACGGTCACCAGGCTTGCCAGCGCCGTCGACTTGACCAACAAAATGGCCTCCGTGGAGTAGGCTGGCAGCGCATAGCGCAGCATCACCGGGGCAATGATCCGCCGCAGCAGCAGCCAGCGCGACATACCGCAAGCCTGGCCGGCTTCAATCTGGCCCGGCGGTATCGCCAGCAACCCGCCGCGCAGAATTTCCGCGGTATAGGCCGCCGTACAGAGCGCCAGCGCCAGAACGGCGCAGATGAAGGGTTCGCGCAGCAGCGGCCACAGGAAACTGTGGCGGATCACCCCAAACTGACCCAGCCCGTAATAAATGAGAAACAACTGGATCAGTAATGGCGAGCCGCGAAAGATCAGGATATAGCCTTTGGCGAAGCCGCTTGCCAGCGGCCAGCGGCTCATTCGCAGCGCCAGAACGCCAAGGGCCAGCACGCCGCCAAGCATAAAAGAGCAGATAAAGAGCCCCAGCGTCACCGGCAGCGCCGCGCCGAGCTTCAACAACGTCTCACCGAGGAAGGCAAAATCGATAATCATACGGGCTCCTTACGCCTGCGCGGCGCTGCGACGCAGCCAGGCGCGGTTCAGATGGCTCTCCGCCCGGGTAAACGCGCGGTTAGAGAGCAGCGTCAGGATCAAATAGCAACCGCCGCCGATGAGATAGAACAGGAAATAATCGCGGGTAGAGCCAGCGGCAATCTGGCTGGCGCGCATCAATTCAACCATCCCGGTCACTGATACCAGCGCCGAATCTTTGAGGCTCATCTGCCAGACGTTGGACAACCCCGGCAGCGAATAACGGACAATCTGCGGCAGCAGGATGCGCTGCAGGATCCGCCAGCGCGGCATGCCAATGGCGGTAGCTGCCTCCACTTCACCGGGCATCAACGCCAGGCGAGCAGCACGGTAGACTTCCGCCTGATACGAGGAGGAGATCAAACCAATCGCCAGGGCGCCAATCAGAAATGGCGGCACCTCAATAAAGCCGTCTGCGCCAAACAGGCGACCCAGCCATGAAATCATCCCTGAGCCGCCAAAATAGAACAGATAGATCACCAGTAATTCAGGGATACCGCGGAATACCACCGACCAGGCGGCGCCGAACCAGCGCGCTGGCGCGTGCCGGGACAATTTCGCGGCGGCGATGACGCCGCCCACGCCCGCACCGACGGCCAGCGCTGCAAGCGACAGCAGCAACGTGGTCAGCGTTGCGCTGAGGATCAGCGTCCCCCACCCGTTTTCACCCAAACTCAGAAGATTTAACATGGTTGCCTCGCTCAGGGAGTCACGTCGCTTTTAAACCATTTCTCACTCAGTTTTTTTACCGTCCCATCGGCCAGCGCCGCCTGAATGGCGCTATCCAGTTTCGCTTTGAGATCGGTATCGGTAAGGCGCACACCCAACGCCTCACCGCCTCCCCAGATTGGGCCGCTCATCAGCGGACCGCTCAATGCCAGATTGCTATTCTCCGGACGTGACAGGGTGGTGTTGGCAAAGGTAATATCATCAAACACCGCATCGATGCGCTCAGCCTGCAGGTCGAGGATCGCATCCGCTGAGTTGTTATATTCCCGGACGTCAGCGATATCCTTGAAATACTTATCAATAAACGGGGTGTAGACGGTACCGGAAGCGATGCCGATGGTTTTCCCTTTCAACGCCGCGCGCAGAGGCGCAATCGCCGCCTGAATCTCTTTCTCATCATCATGAAGTTTGACCGCCGGGGACGGCGGTAGCAGCGACCCTTTTACCGCAATGAAAGAGGCCGGCGTGGCAGCGTATGCCTGGGTAAAGGCCACTACCTTCGAACGCTCTGGGGTGACGACGATAGCATCCATGATCACGTCATATTTTCCGGCGTTAAGTCCGGCAATCATGCCATCCCAGTTCTGCACCACCAGTTTGCATTCGATCTGCATTCGCTGGCATAAATTCGCCATTAGCTCGGGCTCGAAGCCGCTGAGTTTCCCTCCGGGAAGCGTCAGATTCCAGGGCTCATAGCCGCCTTCCGTAGCGATGGTGATCGATTTCCACTCTTTAGCGTATGTTGAGCCACCAGACAGCAGTAGCCCCGAAAACAGGGTGACCAGGCAGGCCTGGCGGAAAGTAATACGCTGTTGCATTTTCATTCTCCCGATCGCGTTTTGTCATGATGGCTCTGGTCACGGCGATAAGATAATTCGCAGATGACTGCTCATGTATATACAAGCATTGACAAACCCGCACACGCGCTCAATGATGGATTTGTGAGCCCTGTTGTAAATAATTTGTAAGCACATTGAGACAAGCGTGTAACAAATACTATCCACTCCAGATTTCCGCCGAGCAAACTATGATCACGTATTTTGATTACGCTACTTTACCCGTCACGCCGTGGAAGAACGGTGCCGGCGCCACGCGCGAAATTATCGCCGTTCCTTCCGTAGATGCCCCTTTTCTCTGGCGCGCGAGCATTGCCACCCTGCAGGCCGATGGCCCTTTCTCCCCCTTCCCCGGGGTCGACCGGACGATCGTCTTGCTGGCGGGGCGACCGCTACGGCTGCGCGGGGAGGAGATCGACCATCCGCTGGCGCTCTGGCAGCCGTGGGCATTCCCCGGCGAGTGCGTGCTGTCCAGCGTCGGGATCGTTGAGCCTGGACTGGACTTCAATGTCATGACCCAGCGGGGTCGAGCCTCAGCGAAGGTTGAAGTGGTGAGCGACCGGCAGCGAGCGGCCACCGAAGGCGTCGCTTATGTGCTGCAGGGGGAGTGGGATCTGGCCGGGCGGCGCTGCGCCGCCGGCAGCGGTCTCTGCTGGCGCGGCAACGCCCCGGGCGAGCTGCGGCCTCTCGGTGCCGATGGGCGCCTCCTGCTGGCAACGATTGCGCTCAAATAATCAGCTGAGAAAAGGGTATACTTGAGCCATCACGATCGGCTTTTGCCCCGCGCGGCGCGGGCCGGCTGAAAAATATCGTGACACAAGGGGTCGTCAGTGGGATATAATTCCTGGCTAAATTTGAGTTATTTTGAAATAACAATGTTAACGTTATGATTGTTAAAGTAAAAATAAGCAATAACGATAAGGATTAAAGCTATGGGTTTTCTTTCCGGTAAGCGCATTTTGATCACTGGCGTCGCCAGCAAACTGTCCATCGCCTACGGTATTGCGCAGGCAATGCACCGCGAAGGCGCGGAACTGGCATTCACCTATCAGAATGAAAAACTGAAAGGTCGCGTTGAAGAGTTTGCTGCCGCGCTGGGTTCTGACATTGTGCTGCCGTGCGACGTTGCTGAAGACGAGAGCATCACCGCGCTGTTCACCGAGCTGGAAAAAGTCTGGCCAAAATTCGATGGTTTCGTCCACTCTATCGGTTATGCCCCGGCTGACCAGTTAGACGGCGACTACGTCAACGCGGTCACCCGCGAAGGTTTCAAAATCGCGCACGACATCAGCGCCTACAGCTTCGTGGCGATGGCCAAAGCCTGCCGCACAATGCTGAACCCGGGCTCTGCTCTGCTGACGCTCTCCTACCTGGGCGCCGAGCGCGCGATCCCGAACTACAACGTCATGGGTCTGGCGAAAGCCTCTCTGGAAGCTAACGTGCGCTATATGGCGAACGCGATGGGTCCGGAAGGCGTTCGCGTCAACGCTATCTCCGCCGGTCCGATCCGTACCCTGGCCGCGTCCGGTATCAAAGATTTCCGTAAAATGCTGGCGCACTGCGAAGCGGTCACCCCGATCCGTCGCACCGTCACCATTGAAGACGTGGGTAACAGCGCAGCCTTCCTGTGCTCCAACCTGTCTGCGGGTATCTCCGGTGAAGTCGTTCACGTTGATGGCGGGTTCAGCATCGCCGCCATGAACGAGCTGGAACTGAAATAAGTTCCTTACCCTCCTCGCCCCGGTGAGGAGGGCTCTCCCTTCCGAGGCCTTGTGCACCCCCTGTTATTCCAATCGGCTATTTGTTAGCACGTATCAATATTTTCTCCTGCTTCCGGGTTACGCCAGGATAGTTCTGCATAAACGATCCGCGGAACGGCGGTTCGCCACATACCGAACAAGGAAAGCCCATGGAGCCACGCCGCGTGAATGGCAAAAACCACTGGTATCACGAAACCCAGTCAACAATCTGCCCGGTGGATGTCCTGCCGCTCGTCCCTGAAGCCGCCCATGTTGAAGACCGCTTTTTGCTGGACCTGACGCTGCCGGACGCCTGGCTACACGCCCACGCAGGCTGGCTACGCCCCGCGCGCCAGCTGGCCGAGCGGCTGTTTCCCGACCAGGTGGCGGTGAGCCGCCTGCAAACCTTTACCGCCTACGATCGCCTGAGCACTGCGCTCACCGTCGCCCAGGTCTACGGCGTCCAGCGGCTGTGTAACCACTATGCCGCCCGCCTGGCGCCCCTGCCGGGGCCCGACTCTTCGCGCGAGAGCAACCGTCGTCTGGCGCAGATCACCCAATACGCTCGTCAGCTCGCCGGTTCACCCTCCGTCATTAACGCCCTTTCCCGCAGCCAGCTGGACGAAGTGGGCCTGACCAGTCGGGATATTATCCTGATCAACCAGATTATCGGTTTCGTCGGCTTCCAGGCGCGGGCGATTGCCGTGCTGCAGGCGGCCCAGGGCTTCCCGGTGCGCTGGATCCCCGGAATGCCGCAGCAAGAGGAGGCGCCCGCCGACCTGTTCGTCAACCCACCTGGAGAGTGGGTAACCGACATTGAGGATCCCGATCTGCAGTATGCCGATGACGAGCGCCAGCGGCGTATCGCCAGCTGGCAGTCACTGCCCGGCCTGGGCCCGCTGGCTCCGTTGCTGGCCTGCGACCCGCAGCTGATGGCGCCTCTGGAGACGCTGTTACGCCAGCTCAGCGGCAACGGTACCTTTGGCCCGCAGGTCGCCTTACTCACCGCGCGCACCAATGGCAGCGCCACCTGTTTTGACGCCTGGCTCTCCCACTGGCACGGTGATGAAGCGTTCGGCAGCCATTTGCGCGAGGGCGATCAGGCTCTCCATCGCTGGCTTGGGCAGCATCCGCGGTCGCGCGCGCTCGTTACCGCGGTACAGTTGTTAACCCGCTCCCCGGACCGGTTTAGCGCCGCCCAGTTAACACCCCTCGGCGAATATGGACTCTCAGCGGAACAGGCGATCGATCTGTTAACCTGGAGCGGACTATGCGGCTGGATGAATCGTCTGAAAATCGCCCTCGGCTATGTGCGTCAGCAGACGTAAATTGCTGAAACAGCGCTTGCTGCGACAGGCATAATCGCGTAAAAATGTCAGCCGCTCTTTTAGCCACGAAAATACCTAATTATGTTTCAGGATAACCCGCTGCTAGCGCAGCTTAAACAGCAACTGCATTCCCAGACGCCGCGCGCGGAAGGGGTCGTTAAGGGCACGGAAAAGGGCTTTGGCTTCCTCGAAGTGGACGCTCAGAAGAGCTACTTCATTCCGCCGCCGCAGATGAAAAAAGTGATGCATGGCGACCGTATCGTTGCGGTGATCCATTCTGAAAAAGAACGCGAAAGCGCCGAACCGGAATCGCTGGTTGAGCCCTTCCTGACCCGTTTCGTCGGTAAAGTCCAGAAGAAAGACGATCGCCTCGCTATCGTTCCTGACCATCCGCTGCTGAAAGACGCCATTCCCTGCCGCGCCGCCCGTGGCGTTGAGCATGATTTCAAACAGGGTGACTGGGCCGTCGCAGAAATGCGCCGTCATCCATTAAAAGGCGACCGCGGATTTTACGCGGAGCTGACCCAGTTCATCACCTTCAGCGACGATCACTTCGTCCCGTGGTGGGTGACGCTGGCGCGCCATAATCTTGAGAAAGAGGCACCGGACGGCGTCGCCACCGAGATGCTCGACGAAGGGCTGACTCGCCGCGATTTGACCGCCCTCGACTTCGTCACCATTGACAGCGCCAGTACCGAAGATATGGACGATGCGCTGTATGTCGAATCTGGCGCCGACGGCAAACTGTTGCTGACGGTGGCGATCGCTGACCCGACCGCGTGGATTGCCGAAGGCAGCAAGCTGGATAACGCCGCAAAAGTACGCGCCTTTACCAACTATCTGCCGGGCTTCAACATCCCGATGCTGCCGCGCGAACTGTCAGACGACCTGTGTTCCCTGCGTGCCAATGAAGTGCGCCCGGTGTTGGCCTGCCGGATGACCCTGGCGGCCGATGGCACCATCGAAGACAATATCGAGTTCTTTGCCGCTACCATCGAATCAAAAGCCAAGCTGGCCTATGACGATGTCTCTGACTGGCTGGAAGGCCGCGACAGCTGGCAGCCGGGCAGCGAAGCGATCGCGCAGCAAATTACGCTGCTGAAGGACGTGTGTCAGCGCCGCAGCGAATGGCGTCAGACCCACGCGCTGGTGTTTAAAGACCGCCCGGATTACCGTTTCGTCCTCGGCGAAAAAGGCGAAGTGCTGGACATCGTCGCGGAGCCGCGTCGTATTGCCAACCGTATTGTCGAAGAGTCGATGATCGCCGCCAACATCTGTGCCGCCCGCGTGCTGCGCGACAAGCTTGGCTTCGGCGTTTATAACGTCCACACCGGCTTCGACCCGGCGAATACCGAACAGCTGGCGGCCCTGCTGAAGACCCACGACGTACACGTTGATCCGACGGAAGTGCTCACCCTGGAAGGTTTCTGCAAGCTGCGCCGCGAACTGGACGCTCAGCCGACCGGTTTCCTCGACAGCCGCATACGTCGTTTCCAGTCGTTTGCTGAAATCAGCACCGAGCCGGGCCCCCACTTTGGTCTTGGTCTTGAGGCCTACGCCACATGGACCTCGCCGATCCGTAAGTATGGCGACATGATCAACCACCGTCTGCTGAAGGCCATCATCAAAGGCGAAACCATTGCGCGCCCACAGGATGAAGCCACCGTGCAGATGGCGGAGCGCCGTCGTCTCAACCGCATGGCCGAACGCGATGTCGCCGACTGGCTGTATGCCCGTTTCCTCAACGATAAAGCCGGTACCGACACCCGCTTTGCGGCGGAGATCATCGACATCAGCCGCGGTGGTATGCGCGTACGTCTGGTGGACAATGGCGCGGTCGCCTTTATTCCGGCCCCGTTCCTCCACGCCGTGCGCGACGAACTGGTCTGCAGCCAGGAAAACGGCACCGTGCAGATCAAGGGAGAAGTGGTCTACAAAGTGACCGATGTTATCGATGTCACTATCGCTGAAGTCCGCATGGAAACGCGTAGCATCATTGCTCGTCCGGCAGCCTGACGTCTCTTCACAGCGGTTCCTTCGGGAACCGCTCCTTCTTTCCTCCCTGTGCCGTCATTTCCGTCGCAACGATTAAGGTTGTGCGTTTTTTTCGCTTCTCTTTTTCACCCATTTTTAGCATCATTGATTTCATTCGTTTTTGTTACCAGGATAATGCCATGTCAGATGTGAATGCCCACCTGCTCGCCCAACGTATCGATACCGTGCTGGATATTCTGGTTGCCGGTGATTACCACTCTGCGATCCATAATCTGGAAATCCTCAAAGCGGAACTGCTGGCGCTGGCGGCAGACGACGCCGAGCAAAACAAACCACCCAAAGCGCCCTGGGAAATCTGATTATCGCCCACATGCCGCAACCGGCGATGCTGACCGGTTGCTCGCCGTATAGCCCCCTAACAGTGATGTTGCTATGAACGCCCGACAACAAAGTATTTTGCAAGTGGTCATCGATAAAGGCCGCATGAGCGTCGCCGATCTGGCGAAGATGACCGGTGTCTCAGAGGTCACCATCCGTCAGGATCTAAACCTGCTGGAGAAGCAGAGCTATCTGCGCCGCACCCATGGCTACGCCGTCCCATTGGACAGTGAAGATGTCGAAACCCGCATGATGACCCATTTCGCCATTAAGCGTGAACTGGCCAGCCGCGCCGCGGCGCTGGTGAATGCCGGCGAAACGGTATTTATCGAAAACGGCAGCAGCAACGCCCTGCTGGCGCGCACCCTGGCTGAACGCGGCGATATCACCATCATCACCGTCAGCAGCTATATCGCCCATCTGCTGAAAGAGACGCCGGGAGAGGTGATCCTGCTGGGCGGGATTTACCAGAAACGCAGTGAAAGTATGGTTGGCCCACTGACCCGCCAGTTCATTCAACAGGTGCATTTCAGTAAGGCCTTCATCGGGATCGATGGCTGGCAGGCGGAAACCGGCTTTACCGGCCGCGATATGATGCGTGCGGACGTGGTTAACGCCGTTCTGGAGAAGCACTGCGAAGCGATTATCCTCAGCGACAGCTCAAAATTCAGCGCGGTGCACCCCTATCCGCTTGGCCCAGCCGGCCGCTTTAATCGCGTTATCACCGACGATCGTCTGCCGAACGACTGCCGTGAGCAGTTGTTGCGCAGCGGCCTGACCGTCGATATTGTGCCGTACATCTGATATTCCACCCGCCCCGTGCCCTGCCACCGCGCCGAACGGGGCGAAATTACGCTCTGAGAGTATTCCGAGCCGGTAATTAAGATTTTTTACCTGACGATAAATTTAAAAAAAAGTAGAATTATTATTAGCGATATAACAGGAAGTGACTATCACCTGCGTGATTTTCGTGATACCTGCGCACCCTAACTTCATGGAATTGCCCTAAAGCTGCTTTATCAGGCTATGCTTAAAGGAGCGCTGTAATCCATGAATAGATTATTCAGGAGAAAAAAATGATGACTTCAACGAGCAAAAAAATGGCTGCTGTTGTTCTGGCTGTCACTGTAGCAATGTCTCTGAGCGCTTGCTCTAACATGTCTAAACGCGATCGTAACACTGCAATCGGTGCAGGCGCCGGCGCCATCGGCGGTGCGGTGTTAACTGACGGTAGCGCACTCGGTACCCTGGGTGGCGCAGCAGTCGGTGGTATTATTGGTCACCAGGTCGGCAAATAATATAATTACCTGACGAAATAAAAGAATAATTCATACGAATTGACTTACGCACGTTAAATCATTCAAGGCCGCGGCATTCACCGCGGCCTTGTTATTTCACCTGGCCATTAATTAGGGTTGAAAAAACGATTAGCCGCCAGCTAACTTCACTTTCATCCCTTTCGCCTCTAGCAGCGCCTTAAGTAAATCCCGTTTGTCGCCCTGGATCTCAATCACACCCTCTTTCACCGCGCCGCCGCAGCCGCATTTCTTCTTCAGCTCTGCCGCCAGGGCAGTGAGTGCCGCATCGTCGGCATCAATCCCGCTAATCAGACAGACGCCCTTGCCCTTGCGGCCGCTGGTCTGGCGCTGGATCCGCACTATGCCGTCGCCTTTCGGGCGCACCGGCGCCGGTTTCGCCTCGTCGATACGCCCGGTTTCGGTGGAGTAGACCAGGCGGCTGTTGGAATCGCTCATTATGCCCCCTTGCGCAGAGAATCGTTGATCGCCCGCAGCGTCGCGGCAGGATCGATCGACTGGGTAACCGGGCGGCCAATGACCATATAGTCCACCCCTGACGCCTGAGCCTGCTCAGGCGTCATGATCCGCCGCTGATCGCCAGCGTCGCTGCCCTGCGGACGGATACCCGGGGTGACCAGCTTAAACGCCTGTCCCAGCTCATGCTTAAAGCGTACCGCCTCCTGAGCTGAACACACCACCCCGTCAAGGCCGCAGCGTTGGGTCAGCGCCGCCAGCTTCGCCGCGTAATCAGCCGGAGATAAGGTAATGCCCAGATCCTGCAGATCGCTGGACTCCATGCTGGTAAGGACGGTGACGGCGATGAGCAGCGGCGCGTCTTGACCAAAAGGCAGCAGCGCTTCGCGTGCCGCGGTCATCATCCGCGCGCCGCCGGAGGCATGGACATTCACCATCCATACGCCAAGCTCGGCCGCCGCCGCCACCGCGCGGGCGGTGGTGTTGGGAATATCGTGAAACTTAAGGTCCAGGAACACCTCAAACCCACGCTGATGCAGATCGCGGACAAACTGCGGTCCCAGCAGGGTGAACATCTCTTTGCCCACCTTCAGGCGGCAGTCGCGCGGGTCGATGCGGTCGACAAATGCCAGCGCTTTATCGCGATTATCATAGTCAAGCGCAACCACAACGGGAGAGGAAGTGACAGCGCGGGAAGATGGGATAGCTGTTGACGTCATGACCAGACCTTAGTGTTGATGGGCGCCAGAGGGCGCAAAAAAGGTAAACGGGCAGCATTCTACCTGTGAAGCTAACAAAATAACAGGCTGCTGTTTTGCCCTGCGCGGACGACGGCGATGCCGGGGCTGCAGGCGGCGACGGGAAAGAAATGATAAGTATGTTGTAACTAAAGCGTCTGTTTTTTTGACCTTACTGGCCGTCGAGGCCGCGAATAGGTTTGATGGTCGCCCAGGAGCGGCAGGACGGACAATGCCAGTAGAGAGTATGAGCGGTAAAGCCGCATTTCTGGCAACGGTAGCGCGGTTTGCTACGCACCTGTTCGCCGACCATGTTTCGCAGCACCCCAAGACTTTCTTTCGCCCGTCCTTCTTCCGCTTCATTGAGATGGTAGTCCATCAGCTTATGGAAGACGCGCATGGTGGGATGGCGTTCCAGCTGCCGGGTGACGTAGTTTTGCGCCGCTTCGACCCCTTCCCGCTGCTCAAGGATCTGCGCCAGCATCAGTTCGGCGGTCGCCCCGGCGTTCTCCTCCACGCAGCGGCGCAGGAAAACTTCCCATTCATCGGCTTTGCCGAGCTGCTGATAGCAGGTCTGCAGCATCTCCAGCGTCTCACCCACCAGCTCTTTATCCTGATCGATAACCCGCTCGAGGCTTTCCACCGCTTTGGCGTAGTCGCCCTTCTCCATCCACACCCGACCCATCATGATCGACACCCGGGCGCTGTTGCGGTCCGCGGCGGCGCCTTTCTTCAACAGCGCCATCGCCTTATCCAGATCGTTGGCCGCCATCTGCTGCAGGGCCAGTTCGCACCAGAAGTTGGCGATTTCGCCACGATGCTTCTCTTTGCCCAGCTTCACCAGCCGCTCAGCCACCTCGATAGCCGACTGCCAGTCGCTGGTCGCCTGGTAGATCTGCAACAGTTGCTGCAGCGCGCCGAGGCGAAAATCAGTCTCATCCACCAGCTGTTTGAACATGTCTTCCGCACGGTCATACAGCCCGGCGGCCATATAGTCGCGCCCCAGCTGCTGGACGGCCAACAGGCGCTGATCGTAGGTTAACGATGCGCTTTCCATCAGACTCTGGTGGATACGGATCGCGCGGTCGACCTCACCGCGCGAGCGGAACAGGTTGCCGAGCGTCAGGTGGGCCTCAACGGTACCGGTATCCTCTTTCAGCATATCAAGGAACAGATCGACGGCTTTATCCTGCTGGTTGCTAAGCAGGAAGTTCACCCCCGCCACGTAATCCCGTGACAGGCGGCTCGCGTCGTCCTGTTTGGACTGTTGTGCACTTCTGCGCCCCATGTACCAGCCGTAGGCGGCGGCAACGGGTAAAAGCAGAAACAACAACTCCAGCATAAGAGGTTATTCCTTCACCGCAGGCACGCCTGCGTCGACAGCCGCCGGGCTGACAGGGGCAATCTGGAGCTCAAGGCGCTTAATTTTCCGCTCCGCGCGCGCCAGCGAGACGCGCACCCGCAGCCAGAACAGGCCGCAGATCAGCCAGCCGATGGCAAAGCCTGCGGCAAACAGCACCGCCAGCAGCGTCGAAATGCGGAATTCACCCTGAGCGAGCAAATAGTTGAAAGTGACCTGTTGGTCATTCTGCGCCCCCAGCGTCACTGAAATGACGAAGATTGCTAACACCAGTAAGAAAATGAGTAAATATTTCACATGACTTCCCGTTCTGTGGGTTGCGCGAAAAAAGCCCGCTTTCAGCCCTATAAAGTATCATTTTCGCCGCAGCGGTGGAACGAAAAAGCACGGCAACTCTACAGGATATGCGGTCGGATGCCGCTAAAATCAACATTATTCCGCTTCAGGCATCCGTTTTTTAATATCCTGCGCCTCTTCCCCCGGCGGCGAGAGCGGCCCGCAAAGACGCTGCGTCAGCCAGCAGGCCACCGTGACCAGCACCCAGGAAATCAACGTAGCGACAATAAGATCCAGCGGCCAGTGCATGCCGAGCGCCAGGCGACTGCCCATCACTGCCGTCGCCCACGCCAGCAGCACCGCGATCGTGCCCCAGCGCCGACGCGGCCACAACAGCCCGGCAGCGAGCAGCGCCCAGCTGGCGGCGAACATCGTATGGCCTGACGGGAAGGCAAACCCGGTCTCTTTCTGCCAGTGTTTGCGTAAAAACGGCGGGATGTCCTGCGCCTGCGCCAGCTGCTCATGCACCAGTTTAGCGCGTTCTTTGCGCTTTAACGCGTAGAATTGCGTCACCGGCACCTGCCTTGTGTTTTCCAGCCAGATGACAAACGGTCTCGGCTCCTGAACCCGCGCCTTGACCCAGGATTTGGCCCCCTGTCCCACCAGGATGGCGGCGGCAAGAATGAGGAACAGAATCAGCGCCGCGCGCAGGCGAAAGCGCAAGCACCAGAGAAACCAGGCGCACAGCACAACATGGGTGATGATTCCCCACGGCTGGGTCACCGTTTCCGTCACCCACCAGAGGCTTTTCAGCCATGCCACCGGTAGTCCTGGCTGCCACAGCCAACCAGACAGCCAGACCGTGAGGGGCATGACCAGCAGCAGCGCCGCCGCAAGAGCGGTTCGTCGGGCAATCAACAGCATTTTCTCTCCTTCTCCTTTTAGATGAACATCATAGCGGAAAGTAGATCGTTTGTGCGCTTTCCGCGCGGCTAACCGTTCGCGATTAGGAGAACGTCCCGGCGTTGTGGCAAAATAGCGGTAAACAGAAAGCACATTCAGGTGCTGACAGAATCTGGAGAATCACATGCAGCTTAAACGTGTGGCAGAAGCCAAACTGCCAACCCCCTGGGGCGATTTCCTGATGGTGGGTTTTGAAGAACTGGCAACCGGACAGGATCATGTCGCGCTGGTGTACGGCGATATCTCAGGGCAGGCGCCGGTGCTCGCCCGCGTTCATTCAGAGTGTCTGACGGGCGATGCCCTGTTTAGCCTGCGCTGTGATTGCGGCTTTCAGCTGGAGGCGGCCCTGTCGCATATCGCCGAAGAAGGCCGGGGGATCCTGCTCTATCATCGTCAGGAAGGTCGCAACATTGGTTTATTGAATAAGATCCGCGCCTACGCGCTGCAGGATCAGGGGTATGACACTGTCGAAGCGAACCATCAGCTTGGCTTCGCCGCCGATGAGCGCGACTTCACCCTGTGCGCCGATATGTTCAAACTGCTCAACGTAGAGCAGGTGCGACTGTTAACCAATAACCCGAAAAAAGTGGAAATCCTCAGCGAAGCCGGGATTAACATTGTGGAGCGCGTGCCGCTGATCGTCGGACGCAACCCGAAAAACGCCCATTATCTCGACACTAAAGCCGCCAAGATGGGCCACCTGCTCAACAGCAAGCCGGCGGAATAATACCGGCGACAGAGTAAAGAGAGGGCCAGCGATGCTGGCCCTTCGTTTTACAGCATATTGCGGATGACGTAGTGCAAGATGCCGTCGTTGCGGTAGTAGGTGAGCTCGGTCGCCGTGTCGATACGGCACCGGCAGGCGATCACCTCCTGCGAGCCGTCAGCGCGGGTGAGGGTCACCGGCACCGTGGCGCCAGGCTGTAGCGCCTGCAGATTACTGACATCAATCCGCTCTTCACCGGTCAACTGTAGCGTTTTACGGGTGACGCCCTGCGGGAACTCCAGCGGCAGAATACCCATCCCGATCAGGTTGGAGCGGTGAATACGTTCGAAGGACTCGGCGATCACCACCCGGATCCCCAGCAGGCGCGGCCCCTTCGCCGCCCAGTCGCGGCTGGAACCCGAGCCATACTCCTTACCGGCAATCACCGCCAGCGGTATCCCCTCGGCTTTATACAGCATCGCCGCATCGTATATCGCCACCGGTTCGCGGTCCGGCAGATGGCGGGTCATCCCCCCTTCCACCCCCGGCACCATTTCGTTGCGGATGCGGATATTGGCGAAGGTGCCGCGCATCATCACCTCATGGTTACCGCGACGGGAGCCGTAGGAGTTAAAGTCGCGCCGGGCAACCCCATGCTCCTGCAGATAGCGGCCTGCCGGACTATCGGCTTTGATGCTTCCTGCCGGCGAAATGTGGTCAGTAGTCACTGAATCGCCCAGCATGGCGAGGATCCGCGCGCCGTGAATATCCTCCACCGGCAGCGGCTCGACGCCCATCTCGTCAAAGAACGGCGACAGGCGAATGTAGGTCGAATCTTCCTGCCAGTCGTAGGTATCTGACGCCTCCACCTTGATCGCCCTCCACTCCTCAGTACCGGAAAACACTTCCGCGTACTCTTTGCGGAACATCTCCGTGGAGACCTGTTCCACCGCCCGGGCAATCTCCTCCCCGCTCGGCCAGATATCTTTCAGATAGACCGGCTCACCGTCGCTGCCCTGTCCCAGCGGCTCGCGGGTGAGATCGATGTTCATGTTCCCCGCCAGCGCGTAAGCGACCACCAGCGGCGGCGAGGCCAGCCAGTTGGTTTTCACCAGCGGGTGGATACGCCCTTCGAAGTTACGGTTGCCGGAGAGCACCGCCCCGACGGTGAGGTCGCCTTTTTTGATTGCTTCTTCAATCGGTTCCGGCAGCGGACCGGAGTTACCGATACAGGTGGTACAGCCATACCCCACCAGATTGAAGCCGAGCTGGTCGAGGTAAGGCGTCAGGCCAGCATGGGCCAGATAATCTGACACCACTTTCGAGCCAGGGGCCAGGGAAGCTTTCACCCACGGCTGCGGCTGCAGGCCGCGTTCGACGGCTTTTTTCGCCAGCAGGCCAGCGGCCATCAGCACGCTGGGGTTGGAGGTGTTGGTACAGGAGGTGATTGCCGCAATGGCCACCGCGCCATCCGGCAGCGAATAGTGATGCCCGTTCAGCGTATACGCCACCGGCTGGCGCTGACGCTGAAGGTGGTTAACCTCCAGTTCGCCGCTGGCGGCAAAGGCTTTCGGCACATCGCCGAGCGCCACGCGATCCTGCGGCCGCTTCGGCCCGGCGAGGCTCGCTTCAACGCTGCCCATATCCAGCGCGAGGGTACTGGTAAAGACCGGCTCATCGCCCGGCTGGCGCCACATGCCCTGCGCTTTGGCATAGGCTTCCACCAGCGCTACCTGTTCTTCGCTGCGTCCGCTGAGACGCATATAGCTGAGCGTCACGTCATCGATCGGGAAGAAACCGCAGGTGGCACCATACTCTGGCGCCATATTGGCGATGGTGGCGCGATCGGCCAGGGGCAAGGTATCCAGACCGTCACCGTAGAACTCGACAAATTTTCCGACCACGCCGTGCTGGCGCAGCATCTGGGTGACCGTCAGCACCAGGTCAGTAGCGGTAATGCCTTCGCGCAATTTACCGCTGAGCTTAAAGCCGACCACGTCCGGGATCAGCATCGACACCGGCTGGCCGAGCATGGCGGCTTCCGCTTCAATCCCGCCCACGCCCCAGCCCAGCACGCCGAGCCCGTTAATCATGGTGGTATGGGAGTCGGTGCCCACCAGGGTATCCGGCCACGCCATCCACTTCCCGTTCACCTCTTCGCTCCACACCGCCCGTCCGAGATATTCCAGGTTGACCTGGTGGCAAATCCCTGTGCCCGGCGGCACCACGCTGAAGCGGCTGAAGGCCTGCTGCCCCCAACGCAAAAATGCGTAGCGTTCGTGGTTCCGCTCCATTTCCAGGCGGACGTTGTCTTCGAAGGCCTCGTCATCGCCGAAGCGGTCGACGGTCACCGAGTGGTCGATCACCAGGTCGACCGGCGAAAGCGGGTTCACCTTCGAGGTATCCCCGCCCAGGCGTTTCACCGCCTCGCGCATGGCGGCCAGATCCACTACCGCCGGCACGCCGGTAAAGTCCTGCATCAGCACGCGGGCCGGACGATAAGCAATCTCCCGGTCGGCATGGGCCTGCTGCAGCCAACCGGCAAGGGCGCGAATATCTTCTTCAGTTACCGAGTCACCGTCCTGCCAGCGCAGCAGGTTCTCCATCAGCACCTTCAGCGACTTGGGCAGTCGACTGATATCGCCCAGCTGCTTCTGCGCCAACGGCAGACTGTAGTAATGCCAGGTTTTCTCATTGACCTGCAGCGTGTCCTTACTGGCTTCTCGTAGGGTTGACGACATAGCTCCTCCTTTATCTCAGGGATGGCATACCCCGATTCTCCTCAGGGTCTCCATTAAAGATAACACATGCTGGGCATAACACTTTGATAACAACCCAAATTGCTAAATGCGATAGGACGGAGAGGGATAAAAAGGCAATTATCAGAGCGCAGAGGAAATAGCACCAAAATAGTGCAGAGGAGTTGTTTAAGCGATATTGTATTAGTACACGAGGACAAAAAAAGAGCTAATCATTGCCTGTTGGCTGATTAGCTCTTGTGATTGATTTCAGGTTGGATGAATCCCACGGCAAAATATATTCTCCCTGTATTGCCGGTCACTGATTTTATATTACAGTTTCCTTTCACTGTCATAAAAATGACATGTATCTACAACGATGACCTACAGCTTTAGCTGACAATCCAGATGTTGCAGATGGTGAGAGCGATGATACTCCAGAACATCGCCAGCCCTACCAACACTACGCCCCATACGCGACTACGCAGAACGGGATCGATTTCGGTTTTGTCATTTTCGTATGACATCGCCAGTTTCATGTAATCGAGATTACTTATCATATTGTCACCACCAATTGCTCAAATCATCAGGTACAGATAAATCTTAATTATGGATAAAAGATTAATCCAGCTAAATTAGGTCTGATGGAATATATTTAACCGGTTATTTGATCGCGGTGGGCATAATGACAAACGTGTTGCGAGAAATTATTAATTTTGTGATTGGTTCGAGGTTTAAGTTGTTAAATAAGGACCATGCTAGTTAATGGCACTCCCCACAGGGAATGCCATTATTTTTTACAGGGTTATTTTTCCGGTAGTTTTATATCTTTGAACATCGCTTCAATATCTTCATTCGACCGCAAGGCCACCGCGGTATCCACCACATCCCGGGTCAAATGGGGTGCAAAACGTTGAATAAAATCATACATGTAGCTTCGTAAGAAAGTGCTACGGCGGAAGCCTATTTTAGTGGTGCTGTGGCTGAAGATACCGTTCGCATCCAGCTTCACCAGGTCCGGATCGGAGACCGGATCCACCGCCATACTGGCAATCACCCCTACCCCGAGTCCCAGGCGAACATAGGTTTTGATGACATCGGCATCGGTGGCGGTAAAGACAATGCGCGGCGTCAGGCCCGCACGGTTAAACGCGGTATCCAGTTCCGAACGGCCGGTGAAGCCAAAGGTATAGGTTACCAGCGGATACTGCGCCAGCTCTTCAATTGACACCGAGCCCCTGGAGGCCAGAGGATGCTCCGGCGTCACCACGATCGACCGGTTCCAGTGATAGCATGGCAGCATCACCAAATCGTCATACAGATGCAGCGCTTCAGTAGCAATAGCGAAGTCGGCGTTGCCTTTCGACACGGCTTCGGCGATCTGGGTTGGCGAACCCTGATGCATATGCAGCGACACCCGCGGATAGCGTTCAATAAAGCCCTTGATCACCCCCGGCAAGGCATAGCGCGCCTGGGTATGGGTGGTCGCCACATACAGCGACCCCTTGTCCGGCCAGGTATGCTCCCCGGCGACAGATTTGATGGCATCGACTTTCGACAATACCTCGCGGGCAATACGGATGATCTCCTGCCCGGCAGGGGTCACCTGAGTCAAATGCTTGCCGCTGCGGGCAAAGATCTGGATGCCGAGCTCATCTTCCAGCATACGCACCTGCTTACTGATGCCTGGCTGGGAGGTATAAAGCCCTTCGGCGGTGGATGAAACATTCAGGTTATGGTTAACCACCTCAACGATGTAGCGAAGCTGTTGTAGTTTCATGCTGATATCCGTTTGCGCGTAAAATGAAGCCGCTTAATACACTTTACGTTCAGGCAACTTGTCGCCTGTGAAGGCCAGGCCTCCCGGCAGTTGGCCATAGTGGCGCCGCAACGCATCCTGAAAGCGATGATGTATAAGACGTTTTAATAATAAAAAAGGCATTAACTATAACCACTATATCATTTATACCAACAGTGTATAGCCGGTAACGAAAAATAATATAGGTGGTTATAAGGGGGCGGAAAGCGCGGAGAGAAAGGAAAACGACACGGCAGAGGCATCCATGGCCCCTGCCGGCCGCCAGAGCAGGAAAAGCGCCCTTTTCCTGCCTGATAATGGTCAGTTACTTTTTAGCTTCCGTCCATTTGCCGTCGATAAAGAAGGCTGACCAGCCGGTCGCTTTGCCCTCTTTTTCGGACGCCACATACTGCTGCTTCGTTTTACGGCTAAAGCGCACCAGCGTTTTATTGCCTTCCGGATCCTGATGCGGCGCATCGGCGAGATAACGCAGTTTTTCCGGCAGACGGTCGCGGAAGCGGTACAGCTCTTCCACCAGCGGCGCACGCGTTTCCCGTGATTTCGGGAAGGTGTTTGCCGCCAGGAAGACGCCCGCGGCCCCGTCACGCAGCACGAAATAGGCGTCAGACTTCTCGCACGGCAGCTCCGGGAGCGGCACCGGATCTTCCTTCGGCGGCGCCACTTCGCCATTGCGCAGGATCTTACGCGTATTCTTACACTCGTCGTTGGTACAAGCCATGTACTTCCCAAAACGCCCCATCTTCAGGTGCATCTCGGAGCCGCACTTCTCGCACTCCACTACCGGACCGTCATAGCCCTTGATGCGGAACTCGCCCTCTTCAATCTCATAGCCATCGCAGGTCGGGTTGTTACCGCAGACGTGCAGTTTACGCTTGGGATCGATAAGGTAGCTGTCCATCGCCGTACCGCACTTCTGGCAGCGGCGTTTGGCGCGCAGCGCGTTAGTTTCGGCGTCATCGCCTTCCAGCACGTTGAGGACTTCGTTTTCCGGCACCAGGTTAATGGTGGTTTTGCAGCGCTCTTTCGGCGACAGGGGATAGCCCGAACAGCCGAGGAAAACGCCGGTGCTGGCGGTACGGATGCCCATTTTACGGCCGCAGGTTGGACAGTCGATACTGGTGAGCACCATCGGGTTCGGCTGCATGCCGCCCTCTTCCGGATCTTTCTCCGCCGTCTCCAGCTGGGCGGTAAAATCGCCAAAGAAGTGGTTCAGCACTTCTTTCCACTCGGCCTGGTGGTTAGCCACCTGATCGAGACGATCTTCCATCTGCGCGGTGAAGTCGTAGTTCATTAAATCGCGGAAGTTCTCTTCCAGTCGGTCGGTGACGATCTCGCCCATTTTCTCCGCGTAGAAACGACGGTTTTCCACTCGCACGTAACCACGATCCTGAATGGTGGAGATAATCGAGGCATAGGTGGACGGACGACCGATACCGCGTTTTTCCAGCTCTTTAACCAGCGAGGCTTCGCTGAAGCGAGCCGGCGGTTTGGTAAAGTGCTGGGCAGGCGTCAGCTCGACCAGGCTCAGCTGGTCGCCCTGTTTGACCAGCGGCAGAGTCCGGTCCTCATCGCCCTTGCGCAGGGCCGGCATCACTTTGGTCCAGCCGTCAAAGCGTAAGGTACGACCGCGCGCTTTCAGTTTGTAATCGCCCGCCGCCACGGTCAGCGTCGTGGAGTCGTACTGCGCCGGCGTCATCTGACAGGCGACAAACTGGCGCCAGATCAGCTGATACAGCTTCTGCGCATCCGCTTCCATATCTTTCAGCGTTTCCGCCAGCACGTTCACATCAGACGGACGAATCGCTTCGTGTGCTTCTTGTGAGTTTTCTTTGCTGGCGTACTGATTCGCGCTTTCCGGCAGATATTTTTTACCAAACTTGTCGCTGATGTAGCCGCGAACCATGTTCAGCGCATCCTGACTCAGGTTGGTGGAGTCGGTACGCATATAGGTGATGTGCCCCGCCTCATAGAGGCGCTGAGCCATCATCATGGTCTTTTTCACGCCGAAGCCGAGACGGGTGCTGGCCGCCTGCTGCAGGGTGGAGGTGATGAACGGCGCGCCCGGCTTGCTGCTGGTCGGCTTGTCTTCCCGCTCCAGTACGCTGTAGCTGGCTTTTTCCAGTAGCGATACCGCCGCCATGGTCTCATCGCGGCTGACCGGACGGAACGGCTTATCGTCCTTATGGGTCACCTGCAGCGGCAGCGCGTCGCCGCCCGGCGTGGTGGTGCTGGCATCAACTTCCCAGTACTCTTCCGGGACGAATGCTTTGATTTCACGCTCACGCTCCACCACCAGGCGGACCGCGACGGACTGTACGCGCCCGGCAGAAAGACCACGGGCGATTTTTTTCCACAGCAGCGGCGAAACCATATAACCCACCACGCGGTCCATAAAGCGACGCGCCTGCTGGGCGTTAACCCGATCGATATTCAGTTCGCCCGGCTTTTCGAAAGCCTGACGAATGGCGTTTTTGGTGATCTCATTGAACACCACGCGGCTGTAACGCTGTTCATCGCCGCCGATAACTTCCCGCAGGTGCCAGGCAATGGCTTCCCCTTCGCGGTCAAGGTCGGTTGCGAGATAGATGTGGTCAGCTTTTTCCGCCAACTGTTTGAGTTCTGAAACTACCTTTTCTTTACCCGGAAGTACTTCATAGTGCGCATTCCAGTCATGCCATGGGTCCACGCCCATGCGGTTAACCAGAGCACCACGTTCGTCCTTTTTAGGCTTTTTAGCCCCTTTGGTGGCGGTAGAGTCGGTGCTCTTTTTGGAAGCTGATCCACTGGTCGGCAAATCGCGGATATGACCGACGCTGGATTTCACCACGTAGTCATTACCCAGATACTTATTGATCGTTTTGGCTTTTGCCGGGGACTCAACGATAACGAGAGCTTTACCCATATTCACCTTTACCTAATTTGATTCATCCAGGAATACATCGCACATTCATACACCCTCCACTGGCGACTGCCTCATATGTTGCGGCACCGTCGGTGAATATCAACCCAGAACACCTGTTTCATCTCCGTAAAACCAGGCGCTTGAGTTTACTGACCTTTTTTCGTCAGGTGACATAGCACGAAGAATTTTTGGCCGAATGTCAAGCAAATCTGTTGCCAGATCGCCGAAAGCGTCACACTGTACCTGATAAAATTCGTTACGCAACTTTATTAGCATGCAAAAGCGAATCACGCCAGTAAACGGCTGTTTCTCCACTGGTTACGATTACCCTTGTTTTGTCCATGGAAAATTTGCCCCGTGCCGCCGCGCGGCGTAAACTACGCGTGGAGAAAAAGAGGAGTCCGTTATGCAAGGTACAACCCAACCAATCGATCGCCAGACGCTGCTCGAAAAAGCCAACAAACTTATTCGCGAACATGAGGATACGTTAGCCGGTATCGAAGCTACCGACGTCGTTCAGCGCAACAATGTCCTGGTGTTTAGCGGTGAGTTTTATCTTGATGAGCAGGGTCTGCCGACGCCGAAGAGTACAGCGGTATTTAATATGTTTAAGTACCTCGCCCATGAGCTGTCGGACAAATATCACCTGGTCGATTAAGACCGGCGGAGATTAAGACCGCCCTAAATGAGAACGCGAGGCAGAGCCTCGCGTTTTATCATCTATATCAGCGGCTTCTGTCCGCGCTGCCACCAGCGCAGCAGCAGTCGATCGGCGCTCTCCGCCGCGCTACCGGTGAAGCGGTCGAGCATTTTCTTACGCTGTTGATAACGCACTCCGATCACCTCGTGGCTCTCCATGAGTCCCAGCAGCAGCTCATCACTGGTTTCAACCGCATCCACCAGCCCTTTTTCCAGCGCCTGTACCCCGTACCAGTGCTCGCCAGTGGCCACCTGCTCAATATCAAGGCCCGGGCGCATCCGCTGGACGAAATCCTTGAACAAATGGTGCGTCTCATTAAGGTCTTCACGAAACTTGCGCCGTCCTTCTTCAGTGTTTTCACCCAGCATCGTGAGCGTTCGTTTGTACTGTCCGGCGGTATGCAGTTCGATATCAATATCTTTGTTCTTCAGGAAACGGTGCAGGTTTGGGATCTGCGCCACCACGCCAATAGAGCCGAGGATCGCAAACGGCGCCGAGACAATTTTGTTCGCCACGCAGGCCATCATATAGCCGCCGCTGGCCGCCACTTTGTCGACCGCCACCGTCAGCGGGATCTGTTTGTCGCGCAAGCGCTGTAGCTGCGAGGCTGCAAGCCCGTAGCCGTGCACCACCCCGCCGGGGCTTTCCAGACGAATCACCACCTGATCGCGCGCTTTCGCCGCCGCCAGCACCGCGGTGATCTCTTCCCGCAGGCTGGTGACTTCATGAGCATCCATACTGCCTTTGAAATCCAGCACCCAGGCGCGCGGCTTGCCTTCCGGCTCGATATTACCCAGCTTCGCCCGCGCTTTCGCCGCCTTCGCCTCTTTTTTTTGCTTTTTCTTCTGCGACTTATGCCACTGCTTCTGCTGCGGGCCATCCAGCAGGGCCACCGCCAGCGATTCCTTCATCTCTTTATAATGCTCGCTAAGATTCGTTACCCGCAGCTCGCCGCGCTGTTTCTTGCGCTGGGCCAGGTTGACGATAATAGCGGCAATCACCGCGATAGCGACGACAACGGTCGCGATCTTGGCTAAAAATAAGCCATATTGAGCAAGTAATTCCACGTTTTCACCTTGTGTAAAGCACTGACGTTGCTTCACAGTGTACATCAGCCCCTGGCGAGAAGTCTTTGTGCTTTGTGTCCTCTGCGCAGCGGATTCCGTTTTTTTAGGCGAGGCTGAAATCGTTGCAAGATATTAATTTTGTGAATACTTTCCGCTTCGCCGATTGCAATGGCGGGCGCTTTCAGGCATAACAGCGCAAAAGTGAGATACCAAAGATGAAGCGCGATCGAGAGCCGATCGCCAAAGGAGTCGCCGTGCATTATCAACCGCAACGCCACTTGCTGAAAGATCGCATCATTCTGGTCACCGGGGCCAGCGATGGAATTGGTCGTGAAGCGGCCCTGACCTACGCCCGCTACAGCGCCAGCGTTATCCTGCTGGGTCGCAACGACGACAAACTGCGCGCCGTCGCCGAGGAGATTGAGCGTGAGGGCGGTATTCCTCCCCGCTGGTTTACTCTCGACCTGCTCACCTGCACGCCGCAGGCTTGCCAGCAGCTGGCGCAGCAGATCAGCATCCACTATCCCCGCCTTGACGGCGTGCTGCACAATGCTGGCTTGCTCGGCGACATCTGCCCGATGGATGAACAGAAACCGGAGGTCTGGCAGCAGGTGATGCAGGTGAACGTCAATGGCACCTTTATGCTGACCCAGGCGCTTCTTCCTTTATTACTCCGTTCCGAATCTGGTTCGCTGGTCTTTACCTCATCCAGCGTCGGTCGTCAGGGTCGCGCCAACTGGGGCGCCTATGCCGTCTCCAAATTCGCCACCGAAGGGATGATGCAGGTGCTGGCCGACGAGTACCAAAGCCGCCACCTGCGGGTGAACTGTATCAACCCCGGCGGCACCCGCACCGGCATGCGCGCCAGCGCGTTCCCGACGGAAGATCCGCTGAAACTGAAAACCCCCGCTGACATTATGCCCGTCTATCTGTGGCTGATGGGCGACGACAGTCGTCGCAAGACGGGAATGACCTTCGACGCCCAACCGGGGCGTAAACCAGGAATTGCCCAATGAGTGATGAACGCTACCGCGAACGCCAGCAGCGGCTGAAAGATAAAGTGGATGCCCGGGTGGCGGCGGCCCAGGACGAGCGCGGCATTGTGATGGTCTTTACCGGCAACGGCAAAGGAAAAACTACCGCCGCCTTTGGCACCGCGACCCGCGCCGTCGGCCACGGCAAAAAAGTCGGCGTGATCCAGTTTATCAAGGGGACCTGGCCTAACGGCGAGCGTAATCTGCTGGAGCCCCACGGCGTCGAATTTCAGGTGATGGCGACAGGCTTTACCTGGAACACTCAGGACCGCGACAGCGACACCGCCGCCTGTCTGGCGGTTTGGGAACATGCCCGCCGTATGCTTGCCGACGACCAGCTCGATCTGGTGCTGCTGGACGAGCTGACCTATATGGTGGCCTACGATTACCTGCCGCTGGAGGCGGTGCTGAGCGCTCTGCGTGAGCGTCCTGCCCACCAGTCGGTGATCATCACCGGCCGCGGCTGTCATCGCGATATTATTGAAATGGCGGATACCGTCAGCGAGCTGCGCCCGGTGAAACATGCCTTTGATGCCGGCATTAAAGCGCAGATGGGGATTGACTACTGAGGACCGGATACGGCGAAAGGAAGTCCGCGTTCCGGCGCAAAACCACCGGAACGCGCAACATTAACCGTTGGTCTTATTGCGGGTACTGGAACGGCGGTTGCTGTTATTACCCTGGCGCGGGTTAGCGCTGGTCTGGCTGTGACGCTTCACCGCCCGGCGGATCTGATTGGCTTTCAACCGGCGACGATCTTTTTCAACGGCGACCTTGGAGCTGGTTTCCGGAGTAAGTTCCACCAGTTCGCGCAGATAGTTGGTCTGCGCCAGGTCCAGCTCGGTATAGCCGCCGCGCGGCAGGCCTTTCGGCAGCAGAATATCGCCATAGCGTACGCGGATCAGGCGGCTGACCTGCACGCCGACCGCTTCCCACAGACGACGCACTTCGCGGTTACGCCCTTCGGTCAGGGTGACGTTGTACCACTGGTTAATCCCTTCGCCGCCGGTGAATTTGATGGTTTTAAACGCCGCCGGGCCATCTTCTAACTGTACGCCGCGCGACAGCTGGCGCAGCTTATCTTCATCTACCTGGCCGAAAACGCGAACGGCGTACTCACGCTCGACTTCACGGCTCGGGTGCATCAGGCGGTTTGCCAGTTCGCCGTCGGTGGTGAACAGCAACAGGCCACAGGTGTTGACGTCCAGACGACCAACGGCAATCCAGCGCGCGCCGCGCAGTTTAGGCAGACGATCGAACACCGTCGGGCGCCCTTCCGGATCGTTACGGGTGCACAGTTCGCCTTCCGGCTTGTAGTACGCCAGCACGCGGCAGATCTGCTCGGCGGACTCTTTCACCGAGATCAGATGGCCATCGATACGAATTTTTAAACCGGGGACGATTTCCACACGGTCGCCGAGGGTGGCGATTTTGCCGTCGACGCTGACGCGGCCAGCTTCGATTTTCGCTTCAATTTCACGGCGGGAGCCGTGGCCGGCGCGGGCCAGCACTTTTTGCAGTTTCTCGCTCATTGAGCTTCCTTAAGGTGTCGCCTTCCCAGGCGTCTGGTATGCTTTATGAAACAATGAGGCCTGTATCAGCAACTCATTGTTACGTATATACTTTTTACGTAAAGTCTCGCCGGCATGCGCAAAACATTCGCCGCGAGCCCGTATTCGTGGCCGAACATACTACACTAACTTCGCCGGGAAAGCTTCTGTTCGCCACACCGCGCCTTTAGTATGGAACAGATTTTCCTTATTCTCCTGTCTACCCTCACCTGTGTTGGTCTTAGTCGGACAGAGAGCGCCTCCCTGCGCTACGCCTGCTCTTGCGCGACGGCAGAGCGCTGGGCGAGCAGCCAGTCACGAAAACAGCGGTTGGCAGGGGCCAGCAGCGCGGTCTCGTGGTAAACCAGATGATAGGCCAGCGGACAGGCGATGGGCTGCGCCAGAGGATTCACCAGCCGCCCCTGCGTCAGCGCAGGCGCTATGAATGAACGTCGCAGTAAAGCCATCCCCATACCGGCTAATGCCGCCTCCGTTACGCCGTTGCAATCAGTGAACACCGGGCCACGGCGCGCGCGGTGCGCTTCCAGCCCCACGGCCTCGCACCACAGCGCCCAGTCCTCACGATGTTCATCGTGCAGCAGCGGATACTCTAGCAGATCGCTGGCATCGGCGAGGGTCTGGTGCGGAGCAATCAGCTGCGGACTACAGACCGGCATCAGATCGTCATCCAGCAGACGATAAGCCTGCAGTTCCGGCCAGCCCCCGACGCCATGCCGCACGGCAAAATCGATCTCTTCGCTCAGCAAATCCACTCGCCGGTTGGTGGTGCCGATCAGGATCTCTATCTGTGGATAGCGCCGTTCAAAATCAGCCAGCCGCGGCAGCAGCCATTGAATAGCAAAGCCGCTGGTACAACTGACAGTCACTTTTTCCGGCCCCGGGGGCACCTGCAGACGCCGGGTGGCGGCAGCTATCTGATGAAACGCGGGCTGCACGGCCCGGAGGTAGATCTCCCCCACCTCCGTTAACTGTAACCGTCGGGGGGTACGGATAAATAGCGGGACATTCAGCGCCTCCTCCAGGCGGGCAATCTGCTGGCTGACAGCGCTGGGTGTGACGCAAAGTTCACTGGCGGCCAGCTTCAGGCTGAGCAGCCGCGCCGCCGCCTCAAAACAGCGCAACGCATTCAGCGGCGGGAGTTTCATGGCTATGGAACCTCAGTTAAGAAAAACTTAATCATGTAAGCATAACGCGTTTGTCGGCCATTGCACGAGAGCTCTACAGTTAGCTTCCTTACCGTTCACAAGGAGTCAATCATGCGTGTTATCGACTGTGGTCGCCTGCTGCTGCTTGCCGCCCTCTGGGGTGCCAGCTTTCTGTTTATGCGCATCACCACCCCGGCTTTCGGCGCGGTAAACAGCGCCTTTCTGCGCGTGCTGTTCGCCGCCGTCGCTTTAGGGTTGCTGGCCGGCGCGCGCGGAAAATGGGGCGGGTATGAGGGTAAATTCATCGCCACTCTGAAGCTGGGGGTCATCAATTCCGGCCTCCCTTTTCTGATGTACTGCCTTGCCGCGCAATGGCTACCGGCAGGGTACTCCGCCACGCTCAACGCCACGGCGCCGATGATGGGGGTGCTGATTGGCGCACTCTGCTTTGCGGAACCGCTGACCCTGCGCAAAGGCGCTGGCGCGGCGCTGGGCGCTATTGGCGTGGCGGTGATCGCGCGCCCGACTACCGGCCTCGGCGCCGCCCAGCTGCTGCCGGGCGTCGGCGCCTGTCTGACCGCCACCGCCTGCTATGGCCTGGCCGGCTTTCTGACCCGCCGCTGGATCCAACAGCGCGGCGGCCTCGAAGCGGAGCGCGTCGCGTTGGGCAGCCAAATCGGCGCCACGCTGTTTTTATGCCCCTTCTTTCTCTGGTCCTGCGGGCATGGGCTGGCTGTGGACTGGGGTCAGGGCCTGCCGTGGATGGCAATGCTTATGCTGGGTGTCGTCTGCACGGCGGCAGGGTATATCCTCTATTTCCGCCTGATCGCTGATATTGGACCGCTGCGTTCACTGTCCGTGACCTTTTTGATCCCGCCTTTTGCGGTGCTGTGGGGCTATCTTTTTCTTGGAGAGATTGTGGAGAGTGGGTTAATTCTCGGCGCGCTGCTGGTCTGCGTGGCGCTGTGGATGATGGTCGTGCCGTCGGGGAGAAAAGAGAGGGTACCAGGCGGCGCATGAGGCACCGCCCGGCAGGTAGTGTCAGAGAAACGGCCTCACGTCGCCCACGCCTTCGCGCAGCACCACCGGGGTATCTTCCGTCAGGTCGATAACCGTGGTCGGCTGCTGCCCCAGGAAACCACCGTGGATAATGAGGTCCACGACTTTCTCCAGACGATCTTTGATCTCTTCCGGGTCGGATTCGGTAAAGTCGCTGCCGGGCAGCATCAGCGAGGTAGAGAGCATCGGTTCGCCTAAGGTCTCAAGCAACGCCTGAGCGATGGGGTTGGACGGGACGCGCATACCAATGGTTTTACGCTTCTCCTGCAGCAGCCGACGCGGCACCTCTTTGGTCCCCTTAAGGATAAAGGTATAGTTGCCCGGCGTGTTGTTTTTCATCAGGCGAAACGCCACATTATCCACAAAAGCGTAGGTTGACAGCTCGGACAGATCGCGGCACATCAGGGTAAAGTTGTGGCCGTCCGGCAGCTGACGAATGCGGCAGATCCGCTCCATCGCCCCCTTGTCTTCAATTTTGCAGCCCAGCGCGTAGCCGGAGTCGGTAGGATAAACGATCACCCCGCCCTTACGCACAATCTCCACCGCCTGGTTAATCAACCGCGCCTGCGGGTTATCCGGATGGATATAAAAAAACTGGCTCATACTTCCCTCTCAATTTTTATTCGGCGGCCGCTTCCCAGCTGTGCCAGACGCCTTCCACGCCGGCAGGGAGCCAGAGCTTACGGCCAAGTTCGATCCACGCGCAGGGCTGATGGAAATCGGAACCCTGCGACGCCAGAAGACCAAACTGCACGGCCAGGGCGGCCAGCTGGGCGCGTTCATGGGGCGCCTGCTGGCACTGGGCCACTTCCATGGCATCACCGCCCTGCTCGCTGAAGTGGGCCAACAGCCGCTTAAGCCACTTGGCGGAAAGATCGTAACGCCCGGGATGGGCTATCACCGCCTTACCGCCAGAATGATGAATGACATCAATTGCTTGTTTTATTGTACACCACTGCGGCGGCACGTAACCGGTTTTCCCGCGGGCAAGGTATTTTTTGAAGACCTCCGCCATGTTCTTCGCGTGGCCGGCCTCCACCAGAAAACGGGCAAAATGGCCGCGGGTGACGGCGCCACCGTCCGCCAGCCGCAGCGCCCCTTCCCAGGCGCCGGGGATGCGCGCCTTCTCCAGACGCTCGGCAATCATCTGGCCGCGCTGCTGGCGCCGCGCTTTCTGCTCCTCCAGCAGGGCGGTCATCGCAGGGTGCGCAATATCAATATTGAGACCCACAATATGAATCTCGTGATTTTCCCAGAGGGTGGAAATCTCGACGCCGTTCACCAGGGTCAAGGGTAATCCGGCGCGGGCGATCTCCTCCCGGGCCGCGGGGATCGCCGCCACGCTGTCATGGTCGGTGATCGCCAGCGTGCCTACGCGCATTTCATGGGCGCGATGGACCAGTTCCTGCGGAGTCAGCCGCCCGTCAGAGGCGGTGGTATGGCTGTGCAGATCGTAAATCACTGCGTATTGGCTGTCGCTCAAAAGGACTCCTGCTGGACATCAACGTAAATAAGCGCATTATCATACCGACAGGCAGAGAAAATCTGCAAACAAGGGTTGACTTTATTCCATTGAACTAGTTAACTAGTACGCAAGTTCACATGAAGGGGTATCACGATGAAAATGCACTTTATCACTCTGCACAGCTGGTGGCGCACCTCCTGATAACGGGCGGCGTGATCGCGTTTTGCATTCAGCATACAGATACCCGGCCCGCCAATGAGCGGGCTTTTTATTGGACAAAAATAATACGAACAGGCGAGAACAATAATGCAAACATCCAAACCGGCACTCGAGCTTCTCACCAGCGACGCCATCTACCGGGAGAACCCGACGGCGTTATTCCACCAACTGTGCGGCGCCCGTCCGGCCACGCTGCTGCTGGAATCGGCTGACATCGACAGCAAAGATGACTTAAAAAGCCTGCTGCTGGTGGACAGCGCGCTGCGCATCACCGCTCTTGGTGACACTGTCACCATTCAGGCCCTCTCCGCCAACGGCGCCGCGCTGCTGGAGCTGCTGGACGGCGCGCTGCCCTCCGGGATCGCCAATCAGCGCCAGCCCAACGGCCGGATCCTGACCTTCCCGGCAGTCAGTTCCCTGCTCGATGAAGACGCCCGCCTCTGCTCGCTGTCAGTGTTTGACGCCTTCCGTCTCCTGCAGGAGCTGGTGACCGTCCCGGCCAACGAGCGTGAAGCGATGTTCTTCGGCGGCCTGTTCGCCTATGACCTGGTGGCCGGCTTTGAAGATCTGCCGCCCCTGCAGAGCGACACCGCCTGCCCGGACTACTGCTTCTATCTGGCGGAGACCCTGCTGGTCATCGACCATCAGACCAAGCATACCCGCATCCAGGCGAGCCTGTTCACGCCGCTGGAGAGTGAAAAACAGCGCCTGGAGCAGCGCCTGAGCCAGCTGCGCCAGCAGCTGAACGAGCCGCCGGCGCCGCTGCCGGTCACTACCGTGGCCGAAATGCGCTGCGACGTTGACCAGAGCGATGAAGAGTACGGCGCGGTGGTGCGCAAAATGCAGCGCGCGATCCGCGCCGGGGAAATCTTCCAGGTGGTCCCTTCCCGCCGCTTCTCGCTGCCCTGCCCGTCGCCGCTGGCCGCGTATGATGTGCTGAAGAAGAGCAACCCCAGCCCGTATATGTTCTTTATGCAGGACAACGATTTCACCCTGTTCGGCGCCTCGCCGGAAAGCTCGCTGAAGTACGATGCCGTCAGCCGTCAGATTGAGATCTACCCCATCGCCGGCACCCGGCCGCGCGGCCGCCGCGCCGACGGTTCGCTGGATCGCGATCTCGACAGCCGTATCGAACTGGAAATGCGTACCGATCACAAAGAGCTTTCCGAGCACCTGATGCTGGTGGACCTGGCGCGCAACGATCTGGCCCGCATCTGTACCCCGGGCAGCCGCTATGTCGCCGATTTAACCAAGGTTGACCGTTACTCCTTCGTGATGCATCTGGTCTCCCGGGTGGTGGGTGAACTGCGTCAGGATCTCGATGTGCTGCACGCTTACCGCGCCTGCATGAACATGGGCACTCTCAGCGGCGCGCCGAAGGTTCGCGCCATGCAGCTGATTGCCGCCGCCGAAGGTAAACGACGCGGCAGCTACGGCGGCGCGGTGGGCTATTTCACTGCCCACGGCGACCTCGACACCTGCATCGTCATCCGTTCCGCCTACGTGCAGGAGGGTATCGCTACCGTCCAGGCCGGAGCCGGCATTGTGCTCGACTCGGTTCCCCAGTCGGAAGCGGATGAGACCCGAAATAAAGCCCGCGCGGTGCTGCGCGCCATTGCCCAGGCCCATCACGCGAAGGAGATTTTCTGATGGCTGACATTCTGCTGCTCGATAATATCGATTCTTTCACCTATAACCTGGCAGACCAGCTGCGCGCCAACGGCCATAACGTGGTGATTTACCGTAACTCCGTTCCGGCGCAGGCGCTGATTGAGCGTCTGGGCACCATGGACAATCCGGTGCTGATGCTCTCCCCTGGCCCGGGTACGCCAAGCGAAGCCGGCTGCATGCCGGAATTGCTGACCCGCATGCGGGGCAAGCTGCCGATCATCGGCATCTGCCTCGGCCACCAGGCCATTGTCGAAGCCTACGGCGGCTATGTCGGCCAGGCGGGCGAGATCCTTCACGGCAAAGCCTCCAGCATTGAGCACGACGGCCAGGCGATGTTTGCCGGTCTGGCTAACCCGCTGCCGGTGGCGCGCTACCACTCGCTGGTCGGCAGCAATATTCCCGCCGGCCTGACGATTAACGCCAATTTCAACGGCATGGTGATGGCGGTGCGTCACGATGCGGATCGGGTGTGCGGCTTCCAGTTCCACCCGGAATCGATCCTCACCACCCAGGGCGCGCGACTGCTGGAGCAGACCCTGGCCTGGGCGCTGCAGAAGCTGGAGCATACCAACACCCTCCAGCCGATCCTTGAGAAGCTGTACCAGGCGGAAACCCTGAGCCAGCAGGAGAGCCACCAGCTGTTCTCCGCCGTCGTGCGCGGCGAAGTGAAGCCTGAACAGCTGGCCGCCGCGCTGGTCAGTATGAAAGTGCGCGGCGAGCAGCCGCAGGAAATTGCCGGCGCCGCCACCGCGCTGCTGGAAAACGCCGCGCCGTTCCCGCGCCCGGACTACCTGTTTGCCGACATCGTCGGCACCGGTGGCGACGGCAGCAACAGCATTAATATCTCCACCGCCAGCGCGTTTGTCGCCGCTGCCTGTGGATTGAAAGTGGCGAAGCACGGCAACCGCAGCGTTTCCAGTAAATCAGGCTCTTCTGACCTGCTGGCGGCCTTCGGCATTAATCTCGATATGAACGCCGATAAATCCCGCGCGGCGCTCGATGAGCTGGGCGTCTGCTTCCTGTTCGCGCCGAAGTACCACACCGGTTTCCGCCACGCGATGCCGGTCCGTCAGCAGCTGAAGACCCGTACCCTGTTTAACGTGCTGGGGCCGCTGATCAACCCGGCGCATCCGCCGCTGGCGCTGATTGGCGTCTACAGCCCGGAACTGGTGTTGCCGATTGCGGAAACCTTGCGCGTACTCGGTTATCAGCGCGCTGCCGTGGTGCACAGCGGCGGGATGGATGAAGTCTCGCTGCATGCGCCCACGGTGGTCGCCGAGCTGCATAACGGGGAAATTAAAAGCTATCAGCTGACCGCCGACGATTTCGGCCTGACGCCTTACCATCAGGCGCAGCTGGCGGGCGGCACGCCGGAAGAAAACCGTGACATTCTGACGCGCTTGCTACAAGGTAAAGGTGAAGCCGCTCACGAAGCCGCCGTCGCCGCCAACGTCGCCATGTTGATGCGTTTACACGGGCATGAAGATCTGAAAGCTAACGCTCAGCAGGTACTGGATGTGCTGCACAGCGGCGCGGCCTATGACAGAGTGACCGCCTTAGCGGCAAGAGGGTAAAGAATGCAGACCGTTTTAGGAAAAATCGTTGCCGACAAAGCGATTTGGGTGGAAGCCCGCAAACAACAACAACCGTTAGCCAGTTTTCAGAATGAGGTCGTCCCGACGCAGCGCAATTTCTATGACGCGCTGGCCGGCACCCGCACCGCGTTTATTCTCGAGTGCAAAAAGGCTTCGCCGTCGAAGGGGTTGATTCGCGAAGATTTCGATCCGGCGGCGATCGCCAGCATCTACAAACACTACGCCTCGGCGATCTCGGTGCTGTGTGATGAGAAATATTTCCAGGGCAGCTTCGATTTTCTGCCGATCGTCAGCAAGGTCGCGCCGCAGCCGATCCTGTGTAAGGACTTCACCATCGACCCTTACCAGATCTACCTGGCGCGCTACTATCAGGCCGACGCCTGCCTGCTGATGCTGTCGGTGCTCGACGATGAACAGTATCGTCAGCTCTCGGCGGTGGCTCACAGCCTGAATATGGGCGTGCTCACAGAAGTCAGCAATGATGAGGAGCTGGAGCGCGCCATCGCCCTGAAGGCGAAGGTGGTGGGCATCAACAACCGCGACCTGCGCGATATGTCGATTGACCTCAACCGCACCCGTCAGCTGGCGGCGCGTCTCGGCCCGGATGTCACGGTGATCAGCGAATCCGGCATCCATACCTATGCCGAAGTGCGTGAGCTGAGCCACTTCGCCAATGGCTTCCTGATCGGCTCCGCCCTGATGGAGCAGGCGGATCTGGAAGCGGCGGTCAAGCGCGTGCTGCTCGGCGAGAACAAAGTGTGCGGCCTGACGCGCCCGCAGGATGCGCAGGTGGCCTGGGAGTCTGGCGCCATCTACGGTGGGCTGATCTTCGTCCCGACCTCGCCGCGGGCGGTAAATGACGCCCAGGCTAAAGCGGTGATCGCCGCCGCGCCGCTGCAGTACGTCGGCGTCTTCCGCAATGCGCCGCTGGATGAGGTGGTCGCCCGCGCCCAGGCCCTGGAGCTGGCCGCCGTACAGCTGCACGGTGATGAAGACCAGGCCTATATCGACGCGCTGCGCGACGCCCTCGCGGATAGCGTCCGCATCTGGAAAGCGCTGAGCGTTGGCGAAACCTTGCCGTCCCGTACACTCCGCCATGTCGATAAGTATCTGCTCGACAACGGCCAGGGCGGCAGCGGCCAGCGTTTTGACTGGAGCCTGCTGCAGGGCCAGGACCTGCGTAACGTTATGCTGGCTGGCGGCCTCGGCGCCGATAACTGTGTGGAAGCGGCCAAAAGCGGCTGTGCCGGACTCGATTTCAATTCAGGCGTAGAGTCGCAACCCGGGATTAAAGACGCCAGCAAGCTGGCCTCCGTATTCCAGACGCTGCGCGCATATTAAGGAGCAATAATGAGCACTTTACTGAACCCCTACTTCGGCGAATTCGGCGGCATGTATGTGCCGCAGATCCTGATGCCCGCCCTGCGCCAGCTGGAAGAGGCCTTTGTCAGCGCGCAGAAGGACCCGGCCTTTCAGGCGGAATTCACCGACCTGCTGAAAAACTACGCCGGTCGTCCGACGGCCCTGACCAAATGCCGGAACCTGACCGAAGGGACCCGCACTACCCTGTACCTGAAACGCGAAGATCTGCTGCACGGCGGCGCGCACAAAACCAACCAGGTGCTGGGCCAGGCTCTGCTGGCCAAACGGATGGGCAAAACCGAAATTATCGCCGAGACCGGCGCCGGTCAGCACGGCGTCGCCTCAGCGCTGGCCAGCGCCCTGCTCGGTCTGAAATGCCGTATCTACATGGGCGCCAAGGACGTCGAGCGCCAGTCGCCGAACGTCTTCCGTATGCGCCTGATGGGCGCCGAGGTGATCCCGGTGCACAGCGGCTCCGCCACGCTGAAAGATGCCTGTAACGAGGCGCTGCGCGACTGGTCCGGTAGCTACGAGAAGGCGCACTATATGCTGGGCACCGCCGCCGGTCCGCACCCGTTCCCGACCATCGTACGTGAATTCCAGCGCATGATCGGCGAAGAGACCAAAGCGCAGATCCTCGAAAAAGAGGGCCGTCTGCCGGACGCGGTGATCGCCTGCGTCGGCGGCGGGTCAAACGCCATCGGCATGTTCGCTGATTTTATCGAGGAAACCCGCGTCGGCCTGATCGGCGTCGAGCCTGCCGGGCACGGTATCGAAAGCGGGGAGCACGGCGCGCCGCTGAAGCATGGTCGTGTGGGGATCTACTTCGGGATGAAGTCGCCGATGATGCAAACCGCCGACGGCCAGATCGAGGAATCTTACTCCATTTCCGCCGGGCTGGACTTCCCGTCCGTTGGGCCGCAGCACGCGTTTCTGAACAGCACCGGGCGCGCCGACTATGTGTCGATCACCGATGACGAAGCGCTGGATGCGTTTAAAGCGCTCTCCCGCCACGAAGGGATCATCCCGGCGCTGGAGTCCTCTCACGCTCTGGCCCATGCGCTGAAAATGATGCGCGAGAACCCGGAAAAAGAGCAGCTGCTGGTGGTTAACCTCTCCGGCCGCGGCGATAAAGACATTTTCACCGTACACGACATCCTGAAAGCGCGAGGGGAAATCTGATGGAACGCTATGAGACGCTGTTTGCCCAACTGAAAAACCGCCAGGAAGGCGCTTTCGTCCCCTTTGTCACCCTTGGCGATCCGGGACCGGAGCAGTCGCTGAAAATTATCGATGCGCTGATCGAAGGCGGCGCCGATGCCCTTGAGCTGGGGATCCCCTTCTCCGACCCGCTGGCGGACGGCCCAACCATCCAGGGCGCGGCCCTGCGCGCCTTCGCCGCGGGGGTAACCCCGGCGCAGTGCTTTGAGATGCTGGCGGCGATCCGCCAGAAGCATCCAACGATCCCAATCGGCCTGCTGATGTACGCCAACCTCGTCTTCAGCCCGGGTATCGATGAGTTCTATGCCCAGTGCGCCCGCGTCGGCGTCGACTCGGTGCTGGTAGCCGACGTGCCGGTGGAAGAGTCCGCCCCGTTCCGCCAGGCGGCGATGCGCCATAACATCGCGCCAATTTTCATTTGCCCGCCCAACGCGGATGACGATTTACTGCGCCAGATCGCCTCTTATGGCCGCGGCTACACCTATCTGCTGTCGCGCGCCGGGGTGACGGGTGCGGAAAATCGCGCTGCGCTGCCGCTGCACCATCTGGTGGAGAAGCTGGCGGAATATCACGCTGCGCCGCCGCTGCAGGGCTTTGGCATCTCCGCGCCGGAGCAGGTGAGCGCCGCCATTGACGCCGGGGCCGCCGGGGCGATCTCCGGTTCCGCCATCGTCAAAATCATCGAACGTCATCTTGATGAGCCGCAAACCATGCTCGACGAGCTGAAAGCCTTCGTCCAGAGCCTGAAGGCGGCGACCAAAACCGCCTGACCGTCAGCCGCCTGGCATCGCGCCAGGCGGCGATGATTTCTGCAAACTGTCGGCGTATTTGCGCGTTAAGCGAAACAGCGCCTGCACTTCATCTTCCGGCCACTGCGCCAGCACCTGATTCATTAACCGCCGCCGCGCGACGGCGATCCTGTCGATCATCTGTTGTCCCCTGGCGCTAAGCGTCACTTCGCTGATCCGTCGGTCATGACGGTTCGGTTGCTTACCGGCAAGCCCCTGGGCTTCCAGTTTCTTCACCTGACGACTGACGGTGGTGTAATCGCGCCCTAAATGATCCGCCAGCTCAACCACCCCCACCGGGCCATAGCGCCCTACCGCCACCAGAAGCGGAAACAGCATCTGTTCCAGCTTGACGCCAGCTGCCTGGAGGATCTGCTCGTCGCGCACCGGCTGGTTCATCACGCTGATGATATCCAGCAGCGCGCCGTGAAAGTCGGTAATGTCGTAGCTATTATGTGCATCTTGCATGTATTAATTTTCCGCGTATAGTGCTGCAAAACAATATGTGTATTTTACACATAATTCCCGACAGGAGATAATTTATGAAAGCAGGTGTGGTTTTTGATCTCGCAGGAGGCCCGGTTTGGGCCGATTTCATCGAGCCGCAGCCCGCGCCCGGCCAGACGCTTATTGACGTCCGCGCCGCCGCGATGAGCCATGTGGTCAAGGCCCGGGCATCAGGACGCCATTACAGCTTCGACGGCAATCTGCCTTTTGTACCCGGTATCGATGGTGTCGGCACTACATCCCAGGGCCAGCGCGTCTACTTCGCCTTCCCCACTGCCCCCTTCGGCAGTATGGCGCAGCGGGCGCCGGTCGCCCTGCAGAATTGCCTGCCGCTGCCGGATGAGCTCGATGATATCCCGGCGGCGGCGATGGCCAACCCCGGCATGTCCGCGTGGGCGTCTCTGGTGACTCGCGCCCAGCTTCAGGCCGGCGAAACGGTGCTGATTAACGGCGCCACCGGCAGCGCCGGTCAGCTGGCGGTGCAGATTGCCCGCTACCTGGGCGCAAAAAAAATCATTGCGGCCGGACGCAATGCGCAGTCGCTGGCGGCGATCGGCGCCGATGAATGTATTCAGTTAACTGCGGATGATAAGACGTTAACTGCACAGTTTTCAGCGGTCAGCGCCGCGCAGATCGATGTGGTCATCGATTATCTGTGGGGACACAGCGCGGAATTATTATTGCCGGCCCTGGCCAAATATACCCCGGCCGGCAGGCCGGTGCGCTATGTGCAAGTGGGGTCCCTGGCTGGCGCCGATATCGCGTTAAATGGCGCGGTTCTGCGTTCCGCCCCGCTCCTGCTGATGGGTAGCGGGATCGGTAGCCTGACGATGCCGCAGCTGCTGGCGGCGACCGGCGAAATGCTGCAGGCGGCGGTGCCGGGGAAATTGACCATCGCCACCACCCCGCGGCCGCTGCAGGAGATCGCGGCGGCCTGGCCGCAGGACGACAGCCAGAAGCGTACGGTTTTCACCCTCGGATAAAAAATCGCTTCCGCACAAAAGATGGGGTTGATATCTTAAATGAGAAATATTATCTTTCTCATCACTGAATAGTTGAGTAGATAACTCAGGTATTCAGTACGACATTGCTCACATTGCTTCCAGTATTTTTGCCCGCACTTGTGCGGGCTTTTTTTTACTCGCGACACACCTCTCGCACCCGCTGCCACAGCCAGCGGTGGCCGGGGCCTGCTCCAGGCGCGGACGCCACGCCTGCCACACCGTAATCACCCCGGTGCTGACCGGCAGCGGAAAACTTACTATCCCCTGCGGCGAAGGATGACGCACGCAGGAGGCCGGCACCAGCCCCAGCGCGGCGCTGAAGCCCGGCACGACGGCGGCGATGCGCCGGTACAGCCCCCGCCCCGCTCTGCCAGCTGGTCATCCACCAGCCCATATACGATCCCATGCCGGGAAACGATAACATGTCCCCAGGCGACATAGCGCTCTGCATCTATCGCCGCCGCGGCGGTAAACGGGATTGAGCACCGCGCGCATATCGCTCAGCACACTGTGCGTTTTGCTGCGGATCCGCTGCGCATGCGGGGTGAACACCATTTTGCGTCCGGCCCGCACCAGCAAGGGATCGCCGGTCACGTGCCGCAAGCGAGTTAACGTTCGGATCATCGCCGAAGTGCTAAGGCCGAAACGGCGGGCGGCGCCCGGGACTGGAGTATCTGGATGGCCACGGCCGCACGGTGCCCTGGTAAGCCCGCCGGGACGCCAGCCTCAGGGCGCCCTTCGGCGCCCGCCCGGCGTCTGTTATCCAAGGTCACCGCGCTATATTCCGCGTTGCCCTGCCGCCTTTACCGAGGTCACCCGCCTTTTTTGTTCAAAATTTATGAAATTTGTAAACGGTGGTGAAGAAATCAGTTTAAACGTCAACTTTTCTGTGTAAATATTAAGGCGAATGATAACTATTCTTTTTATCATTTATAGAATCACGCCGGGTCAGCGCAAGCCAGACGACGAATAACGTCGCTTTTGCGCGGCGTGATATGTGCTAATAACAAAAAATAAGCCTGCATTTATCATGGAAAAAAACGCTTCTCTGCCGTTTGGCAGTTTCAACTCATTGGCATTGTTTACAGGTCTGTGTCTGGGGGCCGCGCCGGCAACCGGCATGGCAGCGGAAAAATCAGTCAAAAATAATGAAGAGACGCTGGTGGTGGAAGCCGCTCCGCCTTCGCTTTATTCTCCCGGAACTTCCGCCGATCCCAAGTTCAATAAACCACTGGTGGATACCACTCGCACCATCACCGTGATCCCCGAACAGGTCATTAAAGATCAGGGCGTCACCAACCTGACTGACGCCCTCAAAAACGTCCCCGGCGTCGGGGCGTTTTACGCCGGGGAGAATGGCAGCTCAACCACCGGGGACGCCATCTTTATGCGCGGCGTGGACACCTCCAACAGTATTTATGTCGACGGCATTCGCGATATCGGCAGCGTGACGCGGGATACCTTCAATACCCAGCAGGTGGAAGTCATCAAGGGGCCCGCCGGCACGGACTATGGCCGCAGCGCCCCTTCCGGCTCGATCAATATGATCAGCAAGCAGCCGCGCCTTGACTCCGGGATCGACGGATCCGCCAGCATCGGCAGCGCCTGGTCGCGTCGGGGTACCCTTGACCTTAACCAGGCCTTCGGCGACAACGCCGCGTTTCGCCTCAACCTGATGGGCGAAAAAACCCACGACGCCGGCCGGGATAAGATTGAGAACGAGCGCTACGGCATTGCCCCGTCCCTGGCCTTCGGCCTCGATACGCCCACCCGTCTGTATCTGAACTATCTCCACGTCCGGCAGAATAACACCCCGGATGGCGGGATCCCCACCGTCGGCCTGCCGGGCTATTCGGCGCCTTCGCCGAAGTATGCCGCCCTCAATTCCGCCGGTAAGGTCGATACCAGCAATTTCTATGGCACCGACTCCGATTACGATAAATCCACCACCGACAGCGGCACCCTGCGCTTTGAACACGATCTGACGGACAATACCACCGTGCGCAATACCACCCGCTGGTCGCGTGTGAAGCAGGAGTATCTCCTGACCGCGGTGATGGGCGGCGCGAGCAATATCACCGCCCCCGACATCAATGACGTCAATACCTGGAGCTGGTCACGTCTGGTTAATACCAAAGATGTCAGCAACCGCATTCTGACCAACCAGACCAATATCACTTCGACCTTCAATACCGGATCGATAGGCCATGACGTCAGTGCCGGCGTGGAGTTTACCCGGGAAAACCAGACTAACTATGGCGTCAACGCCCTGACCGCTCCGGCGGTGAATCTCTATCATCCGGTGAGCAGCCTGTCGATTGGCGGGCTGGACAGAAACGGGGCGAACGCCAACGGCCAGACCGATACCTTCGGTATCTATGCCTTTGATACGCTGGCGCTGACCGATCGGGTTGAGGTCAACGGTGGGCTGCGTCTCGACAGTTACCATACCAAATATGACAGCGCCACCGCCTGCGGCGGCAGCGGACGCGGGGCTGTCGCCTGCCCGCCAGGACAGTCGACCGGCAGCCCGGTCACCACTGTCGATACCGCTAAATCCGGTAACCTGGTTAACTGGAAGGCCGGGGCGCTGTATCGCTTAACCGAGCAGGGCAATATCTACGTCAACTATGCCATCTCGCAGCAACCGCCGGGAGGCAGCAGCTTCGCGCTGGCAGCCAGCGGTAGCGGCAACAGCGCCAACCGGACCGACTTTAAACCGCAGAAGGCGAAATCCAGCGAACTGGGCACCAAGTGGCAGATCCTCGACAAGCGCCTGCTGCTTAGCGCGGCGTTATTCCGCACCGATATTGAAAACGAAGTGGCCGCCAACGATGACGGAACCTGGTCGCAGTACGGCAAAAAGCGCGTGGAAGGCTATGAGCTCTCCGCAACCGGGAACCTGACCCCGGACTGGACAATCATCGCCGGCTACACCCAGCAGCATGCCACGGTGACAGAGGGTCAGAATGTGGCGCAGGATGGCTCTTCCGCGCTGGCCTACACCCCGAAACATGCCTTTACGCTGTGGACGCAGTATCAGGCCACCAGCGATCTGTCCGTCGGCGGCGGTGTGCGCTATGTCGGAAGCCTGCGCCGGGGCAGCGATGGCGCGGTGGGTACCCCGGATCACACCGAGGGCTATTGGGTCGCCGACGCCAAACTGGGCTATCGGGTCAACAGCAATCTCGATCTGCAGCTCAATATGTACAACCTGTTTGATACGGATTACGTGGCTTCCATCAACAAGAGCGGCTATCGCTATCATCCGGGCGAACCCCGTACCTTTATGTTGACGGCGAATGTCCATTTCTGAGTCTGTACGTGGGGCCATCGCGCCCCATCTTTTTGAGAGAACACCGCAATGATGTATCACATTCCTGACGTGCTGACGGCGGACCAGGTGGCTGAATATGGCCGCCTGCTGGCGCAGGCCGAATGGGTTGACGGGCGGGTTACCGTCGGCAGCCAGGGGGCGACCGTCAAACAAAACCAGCAGATCGATACCCGCACGCCGCTGTACGCCCGTCTTCAGGCCGCCGTACTCGACGCGCTGCGCGGCCATCCGCAGTTTTTTTCCGCCGCGCTGCCGCGGACGATTTCCGCACCGTTGTTTAATCGCTACGGGCCGGGGGAGACCTACGGCTTTCATGTCGATGGCGCGGTGCGCCAGAACGGGGATGCGGGCTGGATGCGGACCGACCTCTCGGCGACGCTATTCCTCTGCGAGCCGGAAAGCTATGAAGGGGGCGAACTGGTGATTGAAGATACCTATGGCCAGCACCGGGTGAAGCTCCCGGCCGGACATCTGGTGCTCTATCCCGCCAGTAGCCTGCACTGCGTCACCCCGGTCACCGGCGGGGTTCGCCAGGCCTCTTTCCTGTGGATCCAGTCGATGGTCCGCGACGATAAGCAGCGCGCGATGCTCTACGACCTGGACCGCACGATCCAGTCTCTCAAAACCCGCTTAGGCGACGGGGAAGAGGTCCTCTCCCTGCTCAATATGTATCACAACCTGCTGCGCCAGTGGACTGAAGTGTGATCCGCAGGCGAAGGTTTATCGCAGGGAGGGGTGAGGAGGCAACAGACTGGCCGTCCGCTGGCCAGTTTGCAGCAGGCGTTAGAACCGATAGCCTGCGGAGAACATAAACACCCACGGATCCAGGCGGGTGCTGACTTTCTGGTCCACACCGCCGGCTTTGAATTTCACATCGGTGTCGATATCCATGTACCACACCGACATATTCAGCAGCCAGTCACGGTTAATCAGGTAATCGAGGCCGACCTGTCCTGCCGCGCCCCAGGAGTCCTTCAGGCTCAGATCGGAAAGCCCGGCCGCCTTGCCGGTATCGTTAAAGTCTTCATTAAAGAAGGTGGTGTAGTTAATCCCCGCCCCCACGTACGGACGCACCTTGCTTTGCGCATCGCCAAAGTACCACTGCGCCATCAGGGTGGGTGGCAACTGATGGACGGTAGCGATGGTGCCGGTTGGCCCGGTACCAACCTTATGGCGGAACGGCGTAGCCGCCAGCAGTTCCACACCGATGTTATCGGTCGCCATATAGGTAAAGGTTAAACCCAGCTGAGTATTGTTACTGACGTTGAAACTGCCCAGACTGCCCAGCACATTGTCAGAGCCTTCCGTCGGTCGGACGGTGGCGGTCCCGGCACGAATGAAAAATTCACCCGCTTCATGCGCCCAGACGCTGCCGGTAGTAAGAGTGCTTAGAATCAATGCCGCCGCTGCTAACTTCTTCATATCCACTTCCTCATTATGGTTTTTCAGCGCGGCCAAATATACCTATAACGAGTTACGTTTGATCTGTTTTAGATCACACTAAAACCTTAGATTTAACATTTATTGATCCAGATTAATTTTTGATACCGATCGCAATACGCTAAATCCTTCGCACATCAATTTTCACTTTTCGCAAAAAAAATTATTTCTGCCCCTCTTGCCGCCGCTGAGGCGGCTGGATAAGTTAACTGCCGACAATCTGTGTTGATGCGTTTTTTTCAGGTGTAATTATGAGTGAAATCAACCCGTGCATGACGTGCGGTGCCTGTTGTGCGTATTTTCGAGTCTCTTTCTACTGGGCGGAAGCCGACGACGCGGGCGGCCTGGTGCCCGCCGCGCTGACCGAGCCGCTGACCCCCTTCCTGCGCTGTATGAGCGGCACTAATCAACGTCAGAGCCGCTGTGCGGCGCTATCGGGCGAGATCGGCGACGCCGTCCACTGCACTATCTATGAAAACCGTCCTTCGCCATGTCGCGAATTCGCCATGTCCGGGGAAAACGGCGAGGAAAACGACGCCTGCAACCGGGCGCGAGCGCGCTATGGCCTGCCGCCATTGCGGCCTCTTTACAAAGATATACCTGCCCTGACCGGCGCAGAGAGTGCTACGACGGAAGGATTTGCGGTACAATCGCCGGCTAGTTAACACCTGCGACACTCAAGGAGAATGCATGTCTATCACGGCGAAGTCCGTCTACCGTGACACCGGGAATTTTTTTCGTAATCAGTTCATTACCATTCTGCTGATTGCGCTGTTGTGCGCGTTCATTACGGTAGTACTTGGCCATGCCTTTTCACCCAGCGACGAGCAGCTGTCGATACTCAGCGAAGGCGACAACCTCGCCGGTAGCGCAGGCCTGTTCGAACTGGTGCAGAATATGACGCCGGAGCAGCAGCAGGTTCTGCTGCGCGCCTCGGCGGCATCAACCTTCTCGGGTCTGGTGGGCAATGCGATCCTCGCCGGCGGCGTCCTGCTGCTCATCCAGCTGGTCTCTGCCGGTCATCGTGTCAGCGCCCTGCGCGCCATCGGCGCCTCGGCGCCGGTGCTGCCGAAGCTGCTGCTGCTGATCCTCTTCACCACTTTCCTGGTGCAGATGGGGATGATGTTAGTGCTGGTGCCCGGCGTGCTGCTGGCCATCGTGCTGGCCTTTGCGCCGATCATGCTGGTACAGGACAAAATGGGCATCCTCGGCGCCATGCGCAGCAGCATGCGCCTGGCGTGGGCCAATCTGCGGCTGGTGGCGCCGGCTATTATCGGTTGGCTGGTGGCGAAAACCCTGCTGTTACTGTTTGCTTCCAGCTTTGCCGCCCTGACGCCAAACGTCGGCGCAGTGGTGATTAATACCATCAGCAATCTGATTTCCGCCCTGTTGCTGATCTATTTATTCCGCGTGTATATGCTTATCCGCAGCTAATTTTAACCAGGACCGGGGCCTTCCCCGGTCCGTCCTGAAAGACGGGATCGATGTATGAAGCAGTTTCTGGATTTTTTACCGCTGGTGGTCTTCTTTGCCTTTTATAAGCTTTACGATATCTACGCCGCCACCACGGCGCTGATTGTGGCGACCGCCGTCGTGCTGATCTACAGCTGGGTGCGCTACCGGAAAGTGGAAAAAATGGCGCTGATCACCTTCGTGCTGGTGGCCGTCTTCGGCGGGTTAACCATCTTCTTCCATAATGATGAGTTTATTAAATGGAAGGTGACGGTGATCTATGCCCTGTTCGCCGGCGCGCTGCTGTTCAGCCAGTGGGTGATGAAAAAGCCGCTGATCCAGCGCATGCTGGGTAAAGAGCTGAGCCTGCCGCAGCAGGTCTGGTCGCGACTTAACCTGGCCTGGGCGGTGTTCTTTATTCTCTGCGGGCTGGCCAATATCTATATCGCCTTCTGGCTGCCGCAGAATATCTGGGTTAACTTTAAGGTCTTTGGTTTAACCGCCCTCACGCTGGTCTTTACCTTGCTGAGCGGGATCTACATCTACCGTCATATGCCGCAGGACGACCACCACTAACCCCTCCGCCGGCGCGCCATCGCGCGCCGCGCTCGCCCTCTATATTCTTACTGCACTGGCAAACATTCCATGCAACCACACAACCTCAGCGCATACGCTGACAGCTTCCCAGCCACACTGTGTAGGCTCTCTTCACGATTTCTCTCAACTGCATAAAAAGTTGCGGTAATTGTGAGGATTTTATGGAGATTCATCTCGTTACATTGTAATGATAATTGTTATCATTAATATTCTCGATCTCATTTTGCATTGTTTTGAAAAGGATATTTACATGAGATCGCCGCAATATTCTGTGCCCACGACCCTGGCGCTGGTCATATCCAGTCTCCTCACCCCTAACGCCTTTGCTGAAGAATCAGAACAAGATACCGAAACGATGATTGTGCGCAGTACGGCGGAAGAGGCGCTTAAGCAACAGCCCGGGGTGTCGATTATCACGGCTGAGGATATTGCTAAGCAGCCGCCGGTCAACGATCTCTCAGACATCATCCGTAAAATGCCCGGGGTGAACTTGACCGGCAACAGCGCCAGCGGCAGTCGGGGCAACAACCGCCAGATTGATATCCGCGGCATGGGGCCGGAGAACACCCTGATCCTGATAGATGGGGTACCGGTCACGTCACGTAACGCGGTTCGCTATAGCTGGCGCGGCGAACGCGATACCCGGGGCGACAGCAACTGGGTACCTGCCGAAATGGTCGAACGGATTGAAGTTCTCCGCGGTCCGGCAGCCGCGCGCTATGGTTCCGGCGCGGCGGGCGGAGTGGTCAATATCATTACCAAACGTCCGACCAGCACCTGGCACGGTTCGCTGTCTTTCTTCACCAACCAGCCGGAAAACAACAAAGAAGGCACGACCAATCGCGCTAACTTCAATCTCAGCGGCCCACTGGCCGGCGAGGCGCTGACGATGCGCCTGTATGGCAATATCAATAAAACGGAACCCGACGCCTGGGATATTAACCATGCGCAAAACGGCTCTTACGCTGCGGGGCGCGAAGGGGTCCGCAATAAAGACATTAACGCGCTACTGTCATGGAAAATGACCCCGCAACAGATCCTCGATTTCAGCTACGCCTATAGCCGTCAGGGGAATATCTATGCTGGCGATACCCAGTACAGCAACGGCAATCTTAGCCCGAACGGGCTGGTGGACTCCCTGTACGGCCACGAAACTAATCGCCTCTATCGCCAGTCCTGGGGACTCACCTACAACGGTCTATGGGATTGGGGCCAGTCCAAAGCCGGTGTTTACTACGAGAAAACCAACAATACCCGCCTGCAGGAAGGCTCTACCGGCCGCGTCGAAGGCATGATCAACAGTGAAGATTATGCCACCAGCCGTCTGGAATCCTGGCGTACTACCTCGGAATTCAATGTGCCTTTCTTCTGGCTGGCGGACCAGACGCTGACGCTGGGAATGGAATGGAACCATGATCAGCTTGACGACCCGGCATCAATGCAGGCCACTAACAGCAACGGCGAGACTATCCCTGGGACCTCGGGCGACCCTACGCAACGCAGTACCAAAAACAGCGCCACCCTCACCGGTATCTATCTGGAAGATAATATCGAAGCCGTGCCCGGCACCAATCTGATCCCCGGCATTCGTTTCGATTATCATAATCAGTTTGGCAGCAACTGGAGCCCAAGCCTCAATTTGTCTCAGGCGCTGGGCGATATGTTCACGCTGAAGGCCGGTATCGCGCGGGTGTTTAAAGCGCCTAACCTTTATCAATCCAGTGAAGGCTATCTGCTCTCCACCCGCGGCAACGGTTGTCCAAACACTATCGCCGAAGGCAGCTGCTATCTGCTGGGCAACCCTGACCTCGACCCGGAAATCAGTATTAACAAAGAGATCGGTATCGAATTTAACCTTAATGGCTACGCTGCCGGGGTCACCTGGTTCCGCAACGATTACAAAAACAAAATCGTCTCCGGAACCGAGGTGCTGGGCTATACCTCCAGCGGCAATAATATCCTGCAATGGCAGAACGGCGGCAAAGCAGTAGTCGAGGGGCTGGAAGGCAATCTGCTGATCCCGGTGCTGGCTGATATCCTAAGCTGGCGGACCAATGCCACCTGGATGTTCAAATCTGAAAGTAAAGAGACAGGCAACCCGCTGTCGGTTATCCCGAAATATACCGTTAACACGATGCTCGACTGGCAGGTAAACAACGCCCTGTCGGCGAATGTCAACTGGACGCTTTATGGCCGTCAGAAGCCGCGTCAGTATGCAGAGATCCGCAACGAAACCGGAACCCTTGCCACCACCGAGGTTGGCGCCTATTCCATCGTGGGGATCGGCACCCAGTATCAGCTCAACCGGGATATTCGCCTGAATGCCGGCATAAGTAACCTCTTTGATAAGCAACTGTATCGCGAAAATGCCGGCGCCTCGACCTACAATGAGCCTGGACGCGCGTATTACGCCGGAGTGACCCTCTCTTTCTGAACCACTGCGCCCGCCTCCGCGGGCGCCAGCCCTATTCTCTCTACGCCGTTTTCATAGTAGCATCCCGCTGATCGTCTTTGACCACAACAGAGTAGAGCATGACAACAACAGATCTCGCCCCGAAGGGCGAAATGGTTTTACGCACCCTGGCAATGCCGGCAGATACCAATGCCAACGGGGACATTTTTGGCGGCTGGCTGATGTCGCAGATGGATATCGGCGGCGCCATTATGGCCAAAGAGATCGCCCAGGGTCGCGTGGTGACCGTGCGCGTGGATGGGATGACCTTTTTACGCCCGGTGGCCGTAGGCGACGTGGTGTGCTGCTATGCCCGCTGCGTGAAGCGCGGCAATACCTCAGTGACCATTAACATCGAAGTGTGGGTGAAAAAAGTCTCTTCAGAACCGATTGGCCAGCGCTACAAGGCGACGGAAGCGCTGTTTATCTACGTTGCCGTCGATAATCAGGGTAAACCCCGCCCTCTGCCGGCCGAATAAGATGGCGCCCGGCTAACCGGGCACCTGGCTTAGAGAAAGCCCAGCAGCGAGAAGAAGAAGTAGCCGATAACAATCACCATCACCGGCAGCACGTACAGCGGGAAATACTGCACCAGGATCGTATGTCGCGGCACCACAATGCGTTCGGCGAGCTGCTCGCGAGTTAACCCTTCCGCGCCTTTCGCCTGCTCGAGGATCAGCTGATCCTCAATCCCCTCGCGGAGAAATTTCGCCTGCCGCGCCATCCGCGCGCCGGAGGCCTGCAGCGCCATGCCGACGAACACCAGAATGAAGATAATCCAGAAGCCGATGTTCAGGCTATGGTGAAAATCCGGCAGCGGTGAGTTGTACCAGAAAAAGTTCAGGAACGGCGTGTTAAAGCGCATCATCTCAATCATGACGTGCGCAAAATCCATCATTACCGCGTCAATGCCGGGTTTCTTTTCACTGTGCTCATACATAAATTTGAGGACAGAAATCAGCGTCGACAGCACGGCGGGAATAAAGATGACCCATCCCAAAATACGTTTGATGACCGCAATGCGTCCAGCTTGTTGGTACGTCATGAGTTCCCCTTGTTAAAGACGCGTTAGTGGTTCGCCTGCCGCCCGTTGCGTGGCGCAGGCGCCCCTCGCTTACCCGAATGTGTCGGGTATAAGTCTATCTTCCACGGCGAATTTCGCCCAATAACGCGCGGTATGATATACCATGAATGCCGATTCGTTTATCTGATTACGCAACAGGAGAAGGACATATGTCAGCGAAGCGCCGCATTGAGGCTGCGATTTTTGATATGGACGGGTTGCTGATTGACTCTGAGCCGCTTTGGGATCAGGCGGAGGTCGAGGTCATGGAGAGCCTGGGGGTGGATACCCGCCGCCGCGATGAACTGCCCGACCTGCTGGGTCTGCGAATCGACCTGGTGGTGGATCTGTGGTACGCGCAGCAGCCGTGGCGCGGCGTAGACCGCGCAGAAGCCACCGCGCGCATTATCCGTCGCGCCATCGAACTGGTTGAAGCCTCACGTCCGCTGCTGCCGGGGGTGCGCGAGGCGGTGGCCCTGTGCAAAGCCCAGGGGTTGAAGGTAGGGCTGGCCTCAGCCTCGCCGCTGGTGATGCTGGAGAAAGTGCTCAATATGTTCGAGCTGCGCGACCAGTTTGATGCCCTCGCCTCGGCGGAGCATCTGCCCTGGAGCAAACCGCACCCGCAGGTGTATCTCAACTGCGCCGCCGCCCTCGGGGTCGACCCACAGCGCTGTGTCGCGCTGGAGGACTCGGTCAACGGCATGATCGCCAGCAAAGCTGCGCGCATGCGCGCTATCGTCGTGCCGGAAGCAGAGAACAGCCGCGACCCGCGCTTCGTGCTGGCGGACGTCAAGCTGCCGTCACTGCAGGCCCTGACCGTCGAGGCGCTGCTCGGGTAAGACCGCTGGCGGGTGACGCGATCGCCGCCACCCGCCAGCAAAGAAAATCAAAACATCGTTTCATTTTAATTGTAATTTTATTTTCCTGCCTCTATGCTGGGTACAGGTGGCGTCATCGTACGCCTGAAGATCAGCACACAGAGGTGAATATGGTACTGAACGCCTTCGACCTGACGGGTAAGGTCGCCATCGTGACCGGTTGCGATACCGGCCTGGGACAGGGAATGACGCTGGGCCTGGCGCAGGCCGGATGCGATATCGTCGGCATCAACCGCAAAATTCCCCACGACACGGCCGCGCAGGTTCAGGCGCTGGGCCGCCGCTTTCATGCCATTCAGGCGGATCTCAGCCAACAGGATGATATGACCGTTTTGGTCGACCAGGCGGTGGCGGCGATGGGCCGGGTCGATATTCTGGTCAACAACGCCGGGATTATCCGCCGCCATGATGCCCTGACCTTCACGGAAAGTGACTGGGATGCGGTGATCGATCTGAATCTGAAAGCAGTTTTTTTCCTCTGCCAGGCGGTCGCCAGGCAGTTCATTCGCCAGGGTGAAGGCGGGAAAATCGTTAACATCGCCTCGATGCTCTCGTTTCAGGGCGGGATCCGCGTCCCCTCCTATACCGCCTCGAAAAGCGGCGTGCTGGGGCTGACCCGCCTGCTGGCTAACGAATGGGCTGGTCAGGGTATCAACGTCAACGCCATTGCGCCCGGGTATATGGCCACCAATAACACCCAGGCGCTGCGCGAAGATGAGGAGCGCAACCAGGCAATCCTTGAGCGTATCCCCGCCGGTCGCTGGGGTGTGCCGGATGACCTGCAGGGGCCGGTGGTGTTTCTTGCCTCGTCCGCCGCCGACTATATTCACGGCTATACCCTGGCCGTCGACGGCGGATGGCTGGCGCGCTGAGAATTTGTGACAAAGAGTTACACCGTCACCTCTTCCGTGCACTGTATAAAAACCCTATACTGTATGAATCGACAGTTTAGGGTGTGTTATCATGACGGCGGAAGGCCATCTCTTCTTTTCAATCGCCTGCGCAGTATTTGCCAAAAACGCAGAGTTAACGCCGGTGCTGGCGCAGGGCGACTGGTGGCATATTGTGCCCTCCGCGGTCTTGACCTGCCTGCTGCCGGACATCGATCACCCAAAGTCGTTTCTTGGCCAGCGGCTGAGCTGGATCTCAAAGCCCGTGGCGCGGGCCTTTGGCCACCGCGGCTTCACCCACAGCCTGCTGGCGGTGTTTGGCGCGCTGACGCTATTCTACCTCAAGGTGCCTGACAGCTGGATTGTCCCGGCGGACGCCCTCCAGGGCCTGGTGCTGGGCTATCTCAGCCACATCCTTGCCGATATGCTCACCCCAGCCGGGGTGCCGCTGCTGTGGCCCTGCCGCTGGCGCTTTCGGCTACCGATCCTTGCGCCGCGCAAAGGCAACCAGCTGGAGCGCGCCTTATGCATGGCGCTGTTCATCTATGCCGTCTGGATGCCGCAGACGCTGGCGGACAACACCGCGATACGCTGGTCTTCCGGGGTGATTAATTCCCTGCAGATCACTTTCAATCGCTTCATAAGTCACCAGAGTGGGCGATAAACCGACAGAAAACACCTTTTGGTTATAACCCATTCCATTTGAATATAAGTCCTTGATAACGCCTTCTGCTAACCTTGCGGTCATAAGAGCTGGTTATCCACCAGCCCAGGTTATAAAAATATCAGGAGAACGGGGATGAACTTTCCATTAATAGCGAACGTAGTCGTGTTCGCCGTATTGTTGTTTGCGCTGGGGCAAACGCGCCATAAACAGTGGAGCCTGGCCAGGAAGGTCCTGGTCGGCCTGGCGATTGGCGTGATCTTTGGTCTGGCACTACAGCTGATCTATGGGTCTGACAGCCAGGTGCTGAAGGATTCCATCCAGTGGTTTAATATCGTCGGCAACGGTTATGTCCAGCTGCTGCAAATGATCGTTATGCCGCTGGTCTTCGCGTCAATCCTTAGCGCGGTGGCTCGCCTGCACAATGCCTCGCAGCTGGGGAAAATCAGCTTCCTGAGCATCGGGACTCTGTTGTTCACCACCCTGATCGCCGCTCTGGTTGGCGTGCTGGTGACTAACATGTTCGGCCTCACCGCCGAGGGACTGGTCCAGGGCAGCGCGGAGACCGCCCGTCTGAACGCCATTCAGAGCAACTATGTGGGTAAAGTGGCCGATCTCAGCGTCCCGCAGCTGATCCTCTCCTTCGTGCCGAAGAACCCGTTTGCTGACCTGACCGGGGCTAACCCGACCTCGATCATCAGCATCGTCATTTTCTCGGCGTTCCTCGGCGTCGCAGCCCTGAAGCTGCTGAAAGAGGATGTGGAAAAAGGCCAGCGCGTCCTGACCGCCATTGATACCCTGCAGGGCTGGGTGATGAAGCTGGTTCGTCTGGTGATGCAGCTGACCCCTTACGGCGTTCTGGCGCTGATGACCAAAGTGGTTGCCGGGTCGAATCTGCAGGATATCATCAAGCTTGGCGGCTTCGTGGTGGCCTCGTACATCGCGCTGGGCATCATGTTTATCGTCCACGGCCTGCTGCTGGCGATTAACGGCGTCAGCCCGCTGAAGTATTTCCGTAAAGTCTGGCCGGTGATCACCTTCGCCTTCACCAGCCGCTCCAGCGCTGCCTCCATTCCGCTGAACGTGGAAGCACAGACCCGTCGTCTCGGCGTACCGGAGTCGATTGCCAGCTTCTCCGCTTCCTTTGGCGCCACCATTGGTCAGAACGGCTGCGCCGGTATCTACCCGGCCATGCTGGCGGTGATGGTCGCACCGACCGTAGGCATCAACCCGCTGGATCCGATGTGGATTGCCACCCTCGTGGGCATCGTCACCGTCAGCTCGGCGGGCGTCGCCGGAGTGGGCGGCGGGGCCACCTTCGCCGCGCTGATCGTCCTGCCGGCGATGGGCCTGCCGGTGACCCTCGTGGCGCTGCTGATCTCCGTCGAGCCGCTGATCGATATGGGACGTACCGCGCTGAACGTTAACGGCTCCATGACCGCCGGGACGCTGACCAGCCAGTGGCTGCGCCAGACCGACAAGTCGATTTTCGATAGCGAAGAAGAAGCCGAACTGGCGCATCGCTAAACGGTAAGCACAAAAAAACCGCTGATAATCAGCGGTTTTTTTATTTCTGCAGCAGACTCAGGCTTCAATCTCTCCTTCCTGACGCACCTGGTTAGCCCAGCGCTGCGCCGACTCCGGCACGCTGAACGCCGGTGAACGGCGAAAATGCTCTCCCATCAGCAGAAAGGCGACATACTTCCCGCGCAAAATCCAGACATCGCGAAAATGGTCCATTTTCACGGCATGTTCCGGGGGCGCAGGCTCCACGCGCGGCACGTAGCTAATGACAGGGCGATTTTGTTGGCGCAATGGTTTCATAACAAATGGATTCACTAAGCAAAGCGGGAAACAGAAACCTCTATCATAGCCGATCGTGGCCCCGTTCGTCGCCCCCCTGCCGCCGATGCGCATTTTAGGATAACTCCCTGCCCCCTGGCCGGGCGCAGGCAGCGTAATGTTCTATAGTTAGAAGGGTTTTGGTTTATCAACGACCACTTTTAGCAATGAAAGCAGGAGACGAGCAATGTCTGATAAGCACCCAAACCCTCACCACCAGCAGGCACCGGTCCACGGCAGCGAGGAAGCGCAGCCGGGTCTCGACTCGCTGGCGCCGGATGACCGGGAGTGGCGCCCCACGCCGAAACCCACCGCCCCTGGCGCTGAACCGACCGCCCCTGGCAGCCTGAAAACGCCTGATACCCACAGCAAAAAACTCGATGCCCTGGAGCCACAGCGCAAAGGCGGAGAAGACTATCCGCTGACCACTAACCAGGGCGTGCGCATTGCCGACGATCAGAACTCGCTGCGCGCCGGTACCCGCGGCCCAACGCTGCTGGAAGATTTCATTCTGCGGGAGAAGATCACCCACTTCGACCACGAGCGAATTCCGGAGCGTATCGTTCATGCCCGCGGCTCAGCAGCCCACGGCTACTTCCAGCCCTACAAAAGCCTGACAGCCTTGACCAAAGCCGATTTTCTCTCGGCAGCCGATAAAATCACCCCGGTCTTTGTGCGCTTCTCCACCGTGCAGGGCGGCGCGGGGTCGGCGGACACCGTTCGTGATATTCGCGGCTTCGCCACCAAGTTTTACACCGACGAGGGGATTTTTGACCTCGTCGGCAACAACACCCCGGTTTTCTTTATCCAGGACGCGCTGAAGTTTCCCGACTTTGTCCACGCCGTGAAGCCTGAGCCCCACTGGGCCATCCCCCAGGGACAAAGCGCTCACGATACGTTCTGGGACTATGTTTCCCTGCAGCCGGAAACGCTGCACAACGTGATGTGGGCGATGTCCGATCGCGGCATCCCGCGCAGCTATCGCACCATGGAAGGCTTTGGCATCCACACCTTCCGCCTGATCAATGCCGAGGGCAAAGCCACCTTTGTTCGCTTCCACTGGAAACCGGTCGCCGGCAAGGCGTCGCTGGTATGGGATGAAGCGCAGAAGCTGACCGGCCGTGACCCCGATTTTCATCGCCGCGATCTATGGGAGGCCATTGAAGCCGGGGACTACCCGGAATTTGAGCTCGGCCTGCAGCTGATCCCCGAAGAGAATGAATTTGATTTTGACTTCGACCTGTTAGATCCCACCAAACTGATCCCCGAGGCGCTGGTGCCGGTGCAACGGGTCGGCAAAATGGTCCTCAACCGCAACCCGGACAACTTCTTTGCCGAAAACGAACAGGCGGCCTTCCATCCAGGGCATATCGTCCCGGGCATCGATTTCAGCAACGATCCGCTGCTGCAGGGGCGCCTCTTCTCCTACACCGATACCCAGATAAGCCGCCTCGGCGGACCGAATTTCCATGAAATCCCGATCAACCGGCCGACCTGCCCGTACCACAACTTCCAGCGCGACGGTATGCACCGGATGGAGATTGACACCAACCCGGCCAACTACGAACCCAACTCGATCAACGATAACTGGCCGCGCGAGACGCCGCCAGCCGCCAAACGCGGCGGTTTTGAGTCCCTCGCCGAGCGCGTCGACGGCGAGAAGATCCGTCAGCGCAGCCCGTCATTCGGCGAATATTACGCACAGCCGCGTCTGTTCTGGCTGAGCCAGACGCCGATTGAGCAGCAGCATATTATCGATGGCTTCAGCTTCGAGCTTAGCAAAGTGGTCCGCACCTGGATCCGCGAGCGGGTGGTCGATCACCTGGCCCATATTGATACCCGGCTGGCGGAAACGGTCGGGGCGAATTTAGGTATCGAACTGAGCGATGAGCAGCGCAGCCTCACTCTGCCCTCCCCGGTCAACGGCGTGGAGAAAGATCCCACCCTCAGCCTCTACGCGGATGCCGAAGGGGATGTGAAAGGTCGTGTGGTGGCGGTGCTGCTCAATGAGCGTACCTCGGCGCAGGATCTGGTCCATCTCCTGCAGGCGCTACAGGCCCGGGGCGTGCACAGTAAACTGCTCTATTCGCGGATGGGGGAAGTCGTCGCCGACGATGGCTCTCCCCTGCCGATCGCCGGCACCTTCGCCGGCTCCCCGTCGCTGACGGTGGATGCTGTGGTGGTGCCCGGCGGCGATCTCAGCGCCCTGAGCCAGAGCGGCGACGCGCGCTACTACCTGCTGGAGGCCTATAAGCATCTGAAGCCGATCCTGCTGGCAGGCGATGCGCGGCAGTTAACATCGGTTCTGCAGGTCCCGGCCCAGGGCGAAGAGGGCGTCAACGTCACCGATGCGCTTGACACGCCGGCGGCAGATAAACTGCTCGCCCTGATGACGGCCCACCGGGTATGGTCGAGAAGCCCGAAAATCGCCGCTATTCCGGCGTAGCAAAAAGCCCGGCACGGTGTGCCGGGCTTGACTCACTTTCCTTGCCCCCGTCGGGTTTACACGTCGCGGTAGGTTCCCAGGCGATAACCCCGGTCGGCCACGGCCGCTTTCAGCGAGGCAGACGTCAGCACATCAAGCTCGCCCAGCCGCGGGTAGCAGTAGGCGCTGCCCATGATGGTCTGGTCGACAAAGGCCGGATGACACATCACCTCCAGAGAGCGCTCCTCGCGGGCGATTGAGGCGTCCAGCGTCTGCAGGAACAGCGCCTCAGAGACGGCTTCCCCGTAAAACTCGCTGCTGAAGCCTGCGCTGCTGCGCGCCGCCTGCTGATCGAGACCGCTCTGCGCCGCTACCTGGCGATCGATACGCAACGCGATGCCCTTGTCGCGGGCAAAAGCCGCAACGATGGGATAGATCGGGGCGATCATATGTACATGGTGATGGCTGTCGAGATGCGTCGGCTCATGACCGAAGAGATCGATAAAACGACGGTACTGACACGCCAGCTCGTGGGCAATCTCCTCCAGCGGCAGGTTACCTTCTTCCGCCTGCTGCCAGATCCATTTGCCCAGCCGGCCGTCGCGGGTTAACCCCGGCATGGCCGACAGCGGTTCGCCCAGCGTCAGCACAAAGTGCATCCCGACCGCCAGCTCCGGCGTACTGCGGCTCAACTGGGCGGCGTGGTCAATAGCCGCGCCGTTGACCAGCGCCGTAGTCGATGTCACCACGCCGTTGCGGCAGGCCTCGATAATGCCGTAGTTCTGCCCTTTACTGAGGCCGAAGTCGTCGGCATTGACGATCAATACGCGTTCCATTAGCCGCTCCCGTTACGCTTTCAGTTTTTCGATCGTCGCCGCAAAGTTCGGCAGCCATTTTTCATGGGCCAGAATCATCTCCCGCGCCAGCTGCTCGGCGTCACGATCGGAATGGATCAGCGGGCTTAAGTTCAGCGCCAGCAGCACGTCGTTCAGCTCGCCGCTGATCGCCGCCTGGCTGGCCGCCACTTCAAACCCTTTGATGGTATAGATAAGCCCCAGCACCTTCTCGTCGAAATGGGTGATGCGCGGCGTCGGCTTCGCGCCATCGCGACCTAAGGTGCAGCTCATCTCGACCGCCCAGTCCGCCGGGATATTATCGATATGGCCATGATGTGGGATATTCACATAGTGCTCAGTCTGCTTATCGTTATAGATAGCGTTGATCACTTCGCATGCGGCATCGGAGTAATAGGCACCCCCGCGCTGCTCCAGCTCCTTCGGCTTGACCTTGAGATCCGGATTTTTATACAGCTCAAACAGCTGCTTCTCTACTTTCTGCACCACCTGGGCGCGCGCGCCGCCCTTATAGTACTCGCCCATCTCAATCGCCAGCATCTCTTTTGGCTTAAAGTAATAGAGCAGATAGGAGCATGGGATCAGGCGCAGAGAGCGGATTAGCCCTTCGCTGAACGGCAGGTCGAAGATATTTTTTACCGAGTTCGCGGTCAGGCGGCCGGAGGCGACGCCGTCCAGCAGTTCATCGAAGCGCGAGACGCCGTTAACCAGCACGTCGCGGACGAACACCAGGTGGTTCAGACCGAACAGGTCGATGTGCAGCTCATCGCTCGGGCTGAGCTGCAGCACGTCGGTGATGAACATCTTCATGCCGATGGGAATGTTGCACACCCCGATAAAGCGTTTGAAACTGGTGTGACGATAGACCGCCTCGGTGACCATGCCCGCCGGGTTGGTGAAGTTGATGATCCACGCGTCCGGGCAGATCTCCTGCACATCTTTCACGATGTCGAAAATCACCGGGATGGTGCGCAGCCCCTTAAACAGCCCACCCGCCCCGTTGGTCTCCTGGCCAAGATAACCGTGGCTCAGCGGGATACGCTCATCTTTTTCCCGCGCCTTCAGCTGGCCCACGCGCAGCTGGGTAGTGACGAAATCTGCGCCCTGCAGCGCCTCGCGGCGGTCCAGCGTTTTATAAACCTTCATCGGCACGCCGGCTTTTTCCACCATCCGCTCGCACAGCGCATGGATAATATCGAGCTTCTCCTGGCCCTCTTCCACATCCACCAGCCACAGCTCTGTCACCGGCAGTTCATGATAACGTTTCAGGAAACCTTCCAGTAATTCCGGGGTATAGCTGCTACCGCCGCCAATAGTGACGACTTTTAATTTCTGGCTCATCTTTTTCTCCCTTAGACGCTGCGTGTAGACGCAGGCCGCTCTCCGCATAAATGCGGACAGTTAACTTAAATTAGTTATGGTGTAAGCCTGGCGGCTAATACCGCCTGGGCTTAATTAATACTGGTCAAATGTTTTCGATAACTACTCGGTGTAAACGAGGTCAGCTTTTTAAAGGTTTTAATAAACAGGCTCGGGCTGCTGTACCCTGATTCATAGGCAATATCCGTCACCGAATAGTTGGTAATTTCCAGCTGCTTTTTGGCAAAATTGATACGGATATCGTTAATTATCTGCATCGGCGTTTTACCATAATAGCGCTGGGTCGCCCGGGTTAAATATTCCTGCGTTTTGCCCGATAGCCGAACCATATTCTCGAGGGCGCTCTCGCCAAACTCCAGTTTATCGTGCATAGCCTCAACGGTATTTTTTAACCATTGCGGGACGACGTCTGCAACCGGCTCTTCGCGATAGTGACGTAAACGGTTAATGACATAAAAGGAGACCAGCTCGATAAATTCGTCAAATTCCGTTTCGCGAAAATTGAGTGAGGCGATGACCGACTCAATGTAGCCGAGAAAAGCGCTCTGCACGGCGTAGACCTGCGACGCCACCAGGCCAAACGGCAGCAGCGGCAGATAATGTTTCTCAAAGAAGCGCCTGCTGATGCCGACGTTAAGGATGCGCGTCGCACCAAATTCATAGAAGCTCTGGTGGTGCGAACCCATCGGGATAAAGACAAAATCCCCGCGCTCCAGCAGCACCCGTTTACCATTGATCTCCTGGTAATAGCGCCCGGTTAATACGACGGTAAATTCGTAGTAATCATGCTGGTGGAGCCCGCTCACGCTTTCCGTTTTGTTATAGATGACCACATGAAAGTTCTTCCCGTTGAACAACTGCTGTTCTCTGGCGGTACTGATCTCGGTGGTCATCATCCTGGGCTGCCTCATCGTCGCGATGGCCTATTGTACCTTCTCGTGCAGCTCAATCAATTCCGCTACCAGCTCGCGGGCCAGCATGGAGGTCATCAGGTGATCCTGAGCATGCACCAGCACCAGGCTGACCTTCATTTTCCCCTCGCCCTCGTCGCTTTCGATAAGCTGGGTCTGCACCCGATGCGCCTCGCTCAGCGCCTGACGCGACTGCTCCATCATCGTTTTCGCCGCGGCAAAATCCCCCTGCTTGGCCTGCTTCAGCGCGGCATAGGCCAGACTACGCGCTTGGCCGGAGTTGATAATCAGCCCCATCACCACCTCTTCGAGGTCGTTTTCCGGGGTCTCTACCGCGTCGATGTTGTCCAGATCAAACATAATATTTCCCTCATTTCTCAGGCGGTACGGGACGTTGCCCGTACCGCGCGGTATCAGAATTTTAGTGCGTTGGCGATGTCTTCTTCGCTCTCTTCCTGCTCGATAACGGTCTGCGCTTTATTCGACAGCACCACAAACGGCAGGTAGACCAGGGTGGAGACGCCAAGGTTGAACAGGGCGACCAGCAGAGCGGCGACACTGCCGTTACTGTTAAAGAACGCCCCCAGGCCAGTTGGCATGGTCCACGGCGCCAGGTTGGTCACCGGTGGGATAATCCCCAGGCTGTAGGCGGCGAGAGTAATGGCCGCCAGAATCGGCTGGACCAGCACGAACGGGATGAACATCACCGGGTTCATGATGATCGGCAGGCCAAACAGAATCGGTTCGTTAATCTGGAAGATGCCTGACGGCAGCGCCAGCTTCGCGACCTGACGATGGTCAGCGCGGCGGGAAGCGATAAAGATGGCGATAATCAGACCCAGCGTCGCCCCGGAGCCACCCAGCAGGATGTAGGAGTCGAGCATCGGCTTGGCCCAGAAGTGGAACTGTTTACCCGCTTCGATCGCCGCATCAACCGATCCGTACTGGTTGTACAGGGCGATGTTTTCCAGCGCCCACGGCGTCATGATGCCGTTATCCAGCGCAGTCAGCGCCAGCGAACCGTGCACCCCGAAGAACCACAGCAGGGAGTTAAAGATGACGTATGCCCAGCCGACCACGCTGCCCATCGCCGCCAGCGGCGTAGAGATGGAGTCCATGATGATCTGGTGGAAGTTGCTGCCGTAGCTCGACAGGGCCCACGAGATAATGCCGAAGATGGAGAGGATCAAGAAGCCAGGGATCAGCGCGGAGAAAGAGCGCGATACCGATCCCGGCACGCTGTCCGGCAGTCTGATCACCCAGTTGCGACGGATCACGAAGGTGAACAGCTCCGCGACAACCAGACCGATAATCATCCCCGAGATGATGTTCTGCCCGCCCAGCCAGTTGGCGCCGACGGCATAGGCTTCGCCCACGCTGTACGGGGTCACGGTCATGAAGGCCGCTACCGCCAGCAGGCCAGCGGCCATCGGGTCGACTTTGCGCTCTTCCGCCAGCGCGGAGCCGATAAAGAATGGCGCCATCAGCGACATAATGCCGAGGGTGCCGTTATAGACGTTGCCGCCGATAGCCTTAAAACCGTTTAAGGTTTCAATGGTAGAGGCATCCAGGCGAATGCCCATGGAGTAAAAGAAAGAGCCTTCGCCGAAGCTCAGAAAAACGTTGTTAATTAATACAAACATGGCCCCGGCGAGGGTCAACGGCATGAGTTTAATAAATCCATTTTTAATCGCATTAATATGCGGCTGCTTTCCTATTTTCACTGCAAAAGGAAGGAGTACCTTTTCAAGCGAGTCGATCACTTTACTCATAGTCAATACCCTTAAAAGCCGCAATAAACTATTACGGCGATGATGTATGAAATTACTCTTTGACGGGAAAATAAACTCTTTATTTTTTTTGACGGCCGGCAACAGAATGCCGCCAGGCGTCAAAATACATCGAGTTTTAAAATTTAAAATTATTGTGCTGCAGCTTTCTTAATGGCCGCGACGGCGGCTTTCAATACCCCTAAACCATCCACCTTGCCATACAGAAGAGAATCGATGACTTCTACCGGTTTATTTGGCAGCAGGCGCTGAATTTCCGGTAACATATACGCAATTTGTGGCCCTAATAATACAACGTCGGCTTCCGGTCCCTTTTCACCCGCGAGAGTTTCAGGATAGGCTTCAATAATGACCGGGACTTCGTATTTTTCCGCCTGCGCCCGCATTTTGGAGACCAGCAGTGACGTGGACATGCCTGCCGAGCAGAACAGATAAATGTGTTTCTTTTCCATGAACGCTTCCTCAATGTGTGAGACCAGGGCCTTCAGTAACCGCTGAGAGCCGGTAAGACTGGTAACATCCGGTTAATTCTGTTTATGGGTTGAGTATACGGCAAGCTGAGCCGTCGTGATAATTCCCTGTTGAACAGAATTGTCTCTCATTGACCTCCGGTTTTGACTACCCTCACATTTTCACCCAAATAATTCGCGCAATTAAATAAGCATCAGGACTCACAAAAAAGCCCGACCAGTGGTCGGGCTTACGTACAACTCAGTCAACAGTAGGGCGCTTACTTAGCGTTGCGCGGATCCGTATCATACTCGGCGCAGGTCTGGTAGCCGGAGTTCATCACGTGCCCCGTTTCGTCGAGGGCCACAAAGTAGGTCTCCACTTTACCATCTCGTTGACCGAGGATATAGGTCTGGCAGGTGCCGCGGGCATGGACCATCGTCACTTCCGTTGAAGGTTTGCCAGCGATCTGCATCACCTGCTGACGCGACATCCCTTTCTTCACATCTTTCACCACCGGCTGGGTAAACTGGTCTTTGGTACGATCGTAAGCGGTACAGCCCGCGAGTAAGGTTAACGCGACGGTGACGCCCAGTATTCCTGCTAAGCTTTTCTTCATTTTGGTTCCTCTCTTCCACTGTGTAACGATAAGCCTGGAATAAATAGTGTTATTTTTCAAGCCGAACAGCGAAATCATGTCTGAGTGTGTTATTACGTAAACAGGATTGACGCTCCGCCGCCGACCGGCGCTTTCTCCTGCGCGGTGGCATCTATAATGAAATCCTATGTCATTGATTGCCTTCTTTTCCGGCAGTCAAAACCCCGGTCCTTGTCGTTTCAGCGGCAAAGAGGTAGCTTTAAGCCAACAGGTTGCCAAACAGATTCACTTTCGGAGGGCGCGATGACGCTACAACAAGAGATTATTCAGGCGCTGGGCGCGAAGCCGCAGATTGATGCCGCAGACGAGATCCGTCGCAGCGTCGATTTCCTGAAATCCTATCTGCAGACTTACCCTTTTATTAAATCGCTGGTGCTAGGTATCAGCGGCGGCCAGGACTCGACCCTGACGGGGAAACTGTGCCAGATGGCGATCAATGAACTGCGCGCCGAGACGGGCGACAGCAGCCTGCAGTTTATCGCCGTCCGTTTACCCTACGGCGTGCAGGCGGATGAGCAGGACTGCCAGGATGCCATCGCCTTTATTCAGCCTGACCGGGTGGTGACGGTGAATATCAAAGCCTCGGTACTGGCAAGCGAACAGGCGCTGCGCGAAGCGGGGATCGAACTGAGCGACTTCGTTCGCGGCAACGAAAAAGCCCGTGAGCGCATGAAAGCCCAGTACAGCATCGCCGGAATGACCCAAGGGGTGGTAGTCGGCACCGACCATGCGGCGGAGGCGATTACCGGCTTCTTCACCAAATATGGCGACGGCGGCACCGACATCAACCCGATCTTCCGCCTGAACAAACGTCAGGGCAAACAGCTGCTGGCCCATCTCGGCTGCCCGGAACATCTGTATAAGAAGTTACCGACCGCCGATCTGGAAGACGATCGCCCCTCCCTGCCGGATGAAGTGGCGCTGGGGGTGACCTATGAGAATATCGACGACTATCTGGAAGGCAAAACGCTGGACCCCAGCATCGCCAAAACGATCGAAGGCTGGTATCTGAAAACCGAACACAAGCGTCGGCCACCGATCACCGTCTTTGACGATTTCTGGAAAAAATAGTCCCTTCCCCGCCCCGGCCCGCGCCGGGGTTGTTTTTTGCGCTTTTCGCCGCAAAAACCGCCTGCTATACTGGATAGATAGACAGTATCAGGAGTTATTGTGGCCAGAAAGCAATCTGCCCCGCGTCTGGAGTTTGAGGCGGCGGCGATCTATGAATATCCCGAACACCTTCGCCCGTGGCTGGAGGCGCTGCCGAAGCTGCCGGGCGTCTATCAGTTTCACGGCGATAGCGACACGATGCCGCTCTATATCGGCAAGAGCGTCAACCTCCGCAGTCGGGTGCTCTCCCACCTGCGCACCCCTGAAGAGGCGGCGATGCTGCGTCAGTCCCGGCGTATCACCTGGCAGCGCACCGCTGGCGAGCTGGGCGCGCTGCTGCTGGAGGCGCGGTTGATTAAAGAGCAGCAGCCGCTGTTTAACAAGCGGCTACGGCGTAACAAGCAACTCTGCGCCTGGCTGCTTGCGGACGACCGGCCGCAGATTGTCTATGCCCGCGAGGTTGATTTCTCGCACCAGCAGCATCTCTATGGTCTGTTCGCCAACCGGCGGGCGGCGCTGCAGATGCTGCAGAGCCTTGCTGACGAACAGCGCCTCTGTTACGGCCTGCTCGGTCTGGAGCCGCTCAGCCGCGGCCGCGCCTGCTTTCGATCCGCACTGGGCCGCTGCGCCGGCGCCTGCTGTGGAAAGGAGAGCGTGGAGGCGCACCGTCAGCGTCTGCTGGCGCAGATGAGCAAGCTGCAGCTGGTGTGCTGGCCGTGGGCAGGACCGGTGGCGCTGGAGGAGCGCGGCCCGGATATGACGCAGTATCATGTCATTCATAACTGGCTGTGGCTGGGAGCCGTCGACTCGCTCAATGAGGCCGCTGCGCTGACCCGCCTGCCCGCCGGATTCGACCAGGATGGTTACAAAATCCTCTGTAAGCCTTTGCTCAGCGGCAACTACCCGTTGCATCCGCTTGGCTGAAAGACCAGAAAGAAAAAACCGCCGGCCCTGCCCAACGCCTGATGGCATTATTGGGCAAGACCGGCGGTCTTGATTCAGTGCGCTACATTATTCAGCGGGTGCAGGCATTTTACCTGCCGGCGCGTTGCGTTCTGTCAGATGCTTCTCAAAATTGGCATTGAACTGTTTTTTCTGCTCTGGGGTCAGAATGTTGTAGATCTTGTTCTGCGTTTCCAGGCGGGACAGCGCCATCGCTTTGTGCTGCGCTTCCATCTTATCGATCTGCGCTTCCGCTTTCGCCTTGTCGAAGGTATCGCTGGCGATCAGCTCGTGCATCGCGCGACGTTCGTCAAGGGACGGACGCTTCATGTTTTCGCGCTGGCTCTTCATGATGTCGCGGATCTGCTGCTTCTGCGCATCGGTCAGGTTCAGCCCTTTAAACATCATGTCATGCTGACCCGGGCCGCCTTTATGATGCATCATCATCGGCTTGCTGTCGCTCGGCGCGGTGGTGGTATCGGCGGCGTGTGCCAGGTTAGCCGCGCCCAGAGCCAGAGTAGAGGCAACAAACAGTGCAGTGAGTTTCTTCATCATTCAATCCTTACTTTACGTTATTCTTACGGCGCGTTGCCGTGTTGACGAGATTAACTTTACGACGTTTATCGTCAATTAGTCAGAGCAAGAGTAAAACAATGAAAGTGTAAAAAACAGTTTCTCACCAATTATGGAGGAAATAAGGAATTTGAACGAAGAATTGCAATAAAAAATAAATAACTTGCTGTTTTGCAGAACAATTATGGAGAGTATAAAGAAGAGGAGATTAAAAACAAAGCATTTTACCAGGAATAATCTGCAAATTTACACTGGCGCACGAAAAAATAAGAAGATGAACAACGACGCGCGAAATAAAGCAGGCCGCCCGGCGGACGGCTTGCCCTCAGGGTAATTTTTCCAGCATCAGGCCAGCGCGCAGCCCCCTGGCCACCGCCGGATTGGGAAACAGAACATACTCCGGCTCTGCCCCCACCACATACCGCGTCTCCCCCTCCTCCGCCAGCAGCGTGCCAGGGGCGAAGGGGGTGAAGTTCAGCGTCCGATCCGCCATATGCAAGCGGAAATCATCGCTATGACGGGTGATCTGCTGCACCACCCGGTAGCGCAGCGGCGCCGGGGCGTCGGCAATGGCCAGATCCCCCACCAGCAACCGGGAGATAGCCCCCTCGGCGGCGGCAAACTGCGTTAGATCGTTTTCCCCCAACGGCAGCGCTTTACCCAGTTCAAGAGTGCAGGCCAGCGCCGCGAACCGTTCGCAGCTGAAATGGGTGAAGGTCCCGCCCGGCTGGCGATGAAACACCAGCGCCTCCAGCCCGGCGCCGCCCAACCAGTGAAGAAAATCCTCCTCCCAGGGCGTATCGCGGGCCGGGAGCACGCCGAAGCGCGGATGCAGCGACCCGCGGATCGCGGTATGCAGATCGAGGTGCCAGCGCGGACCATCATGGTCGCGATAGAAACGGGCCACCGCCTGCTCCAGCCGCTGCGCCCGCTGCGTCTCCTCGCTGGCCGGGAACTGCCGCCAGCGCTCGCCAAACATCCGGTTCATATCGCTGTGCAGATAGCGTTTATTCGCCCGCAGCGCCGGCGGGTTACCGACGATCACCAGCAGCCGCCAGCGCAGGGGGAGAGCCTCCCGGACCAGCCGCTGCACCAGCCGGTCGACAATCTCCACCGGCGCCGTTTCGTTGCCATGGATGGCGCAGGAAAGCACCAGCCCGCGCTCGCAGCGCGCATGCGGCGTCAGCTCGAGGATCCCCTCGCCGAGCCAGTGCCAGCGGAAATGGGCCGTCTCGCCGTGAAAGTGATGGGGCAATCGCCCCGCCAGGGTTAATGCCAGAAAGTGTTCCACCGCGCCCCCTTATTGCTGAAATGGATAAACCGAACCGAGCTGCAGGATCTGGGTCAACCGATCCAGCGCATCGCGCCCTTCCCGCAGCAGCTGTGGGTCGGCGAGGTCGGCCTGGGTGAGGCGGTCGCGATAGTAGCGATCCACCCAGTCATTGAGGGTGGCAAACAGCGTATCGTTCATCAGGACGTGCGGATTGACCGCCTGATACTCCTCGGCCGTCAACACCACCCGCAGGCGCAGGCACGCCGGACCGCCGCCGTTGGCCATACTCTCGCGCAGATCAAACACCTGCAGCGCGGCGATGGGGTTATCTGCGGCCAGCAGCTCATTAAGATAGTTCCACACGCCCGGATGCGCCTGGGCTTCCTGGGGCAGGATCAGCGCCATGCTGCCGTCCGCCCGGCTCAACAGCTGACTGTTGAACAGATAGGTAGCAACTGCCTCTTCCACCGTGACCCGGCTGGCGGGAACCACCAACGGGATAAAGCCCGGCACCTGCTGCGCAAGCTGCTGCAAAACCGCGTCCTGGTCGGCAAAGGCCTGCTCATGGCAGAACAGGACCTGACGGTTGCTCACCGCGATGACGTCGTTATGAAAAACCCCCTTGTCGATCGCCGCCGGATGCTGGCGGGCGAAGATCAGCTGGCGGGGATTGACCTGATTGAGGCGCGCCACCGCCTGGCTTGCCTCAAGGGTTTGCCGCGCCGGATAGCGACGTGGCGCCTCCTCGCTTCCCCGACGGCGGCCATAGACAAATAGCTGGACGCCGGGGGCGCCATATTCGCCGCCGAGACGGTTATGGTTCGCCGCCCCTTCGTCGCCAAACCAGGCAGAGGCAGGCAGCGCCGGGTGGATGGCAAATCGCGTGCGGTCCGGGAATATCGCCTGCAGCAGCGCCCCGGTGGTGGGGGCTTCACTGGCGCGGTGGAATTTATCCTGCAGATTCGCCACCGTCAGGTGCACCAGGCCATCCAGCGAATCGGCGGAGGGACAGACGGTCGCGGCGTTCGCCACCCACATCGCCGAGGCCGAACTCACCGCCGACAACAGATCCGGATCCTGCTGGGCCGCACGGGCCACCACCTGCTCATCGCTGCCGCTAAAGCCCAGCTGACGCAGGAGCGGCACGTTGGGTCGTTCCTGAGGGGGGATCACCGCCTGCGGATAGCCGGCGTCGGCAAGGGCTTTCATTTTTTTCAGCCCCTGCTTCGCCGCCAGCTGCGGGTTCGACACCCGATAGCGGTGCCGGGTGGAGGCCTCATTGCCAAAGGAGAGCCCTGCGTAGTGATGGGTCAGTCCGGGCAGACCATCAAAGTTGACTTCGCGGGCGGTCATAACGCCTCCCCGGCCCGGAAGTCGAGCCCCGGATTGAGACTGGCGGGCAGCGTCAGGGTCGGCGATTCGAGACTGGCCATCGGCCAGGCGCAATAATCTGCGGCATACCAGGCCCCGGGGCGATGATTGCCTGAGGCTCCGGTGCCGCCGAACGGCGCGGTACTCGCCGCCCCGGTCAGGGGTTTGTTCCAGTTGACTATCCCGGCCCGTGCCTCAAGCAGCAGCCGATCGAACTTCTCTCGTTCCGGGGAGATTAACCCGCAGGAGAGGCCGAAGCGGGTGGCGTTGGCCAGGGCAATCGCCTCTTCGAAAGTATCGTAGCGCCAGACGCCAAGCAGCGGGCCGAACACCTCTTCATCCTCGACCTGGGTCATGTCGCTCATGTTGACAATCCCCGGCGTCAGCAGCGACGTCCCGGCCTGCAATAACCGCGGCTCCAGCAGGGTGACCGCGCCAGCAGCGACCCGCTGCAGCCAGGCCTGATGCACTTTCTGCGCGGCCTGTTCAGAGATAAGCCCGCCGAGAAACGGCTGCGGCTCAGCGTCCCACGCCGCGGGGATCAGCCGTTGGCTGACCGTCACCAGCCTGGAGAGGAAGGCATCCCCCGCCTCTCCGCGCCGGACCAGCAGACGTCGGGCGCAGGTGCAGCGCTGGCCGGCGGTAATAAAGGCGGACTGGATGGTCAGATGCACCGCGGCATCGACGTCCCGTGGGTCGTCAACGATCAGCGGATTATTGCCGCCCATCTCCAGCGCAAGGATCTTTTGCGGCTGCCCGGCCAGCTGGCGATGCAGATGAAAACCGGTGGTCGAGCTGCCGGTAAACAGCAGCCCATCGATGTCCGCCTGGCCGCTGAGCGCCTCGCCGGTTTCCCGACCGCCCTGCAGCAGGTTGAGCACGCCGGCGGGCAGGCCAGCTTGCTCCCACAGCTTCACCACCGCTTCGCCGCTGTGCGGGGTTAATTCGCTGGGTTTAAATACCACAGTATTGCCCGCCAGCAACGCCGGCACGATATGCCCGTTCGGCAGATGGCCGGGAAAGTTATAGGGACCAAAGACCGCCAGCACGCCATGCGGCCGGTGACGCAGCGTCGCGGCGCCATCGGGCAGATCGCTGTGCTGTTCACCAGTGCGGGTGTGATACGCCTTCACCGAGATCGCCACCTTGTTGATCATCGCCGTCACTTCCCCGGCCGCCTCCCAGCGCGGCTTTCCGGTCTCGGCGCCGATAATCGCCGTCAGCTCCGCCTTGCTGGCCTCCAGCAGGCTGGCAAACTTTTCGACGATGGCCTGGCGGTCGGCAAACGGCAGCCGCGCCCAGGCCGGGAACGCCTGGCGGGCAGCCGCGACCGCCTCGGCAACCTGCCCGGCATCCGCCGCCTCGCCCTGCCAGACAATCTTCAGGTTGACCGGATCCTGTTTGCTGAAGCGCGGCCCATCGCCGGGCCGCCATTCACCGTTAATCCACAGACTCATGCGGTTTTCTCCTCAGGGATCAAGCGCACCATGCGCACCTGGTCGCCAGCATGACACTTCAGCATATCCAGCTCGCGGGCGCTGAGGGTCAGGGTGTCGCCATCCGGGTCGGCATGCACCAGCAGGGCGCGGAACTGGTGATACTGTTCGTTCGCCACCAGGCACAACGGCCAGTCGCCGGGTGGCGTTTCGCCGGCCTCGGTGGTCACCAGACGGCTTTTGCGGATCGCCCGCACCCGGTCGATATCGCACTCCAGGGTCGGGCCTCCGTCGAAAATATCGATGTAGTTCAGGTAGCGGAATCCCTCTTTCTCCAGCACCGTCCGGGCCGGGGCGGTCTGCGGATGGACCTTGCCGATCACCGCCTGCGCCTCGGGGGTGAGGAAATCGATATACAGCGGATGCTTGGGCATCAGGGCGGCAATGAAAGCCTTTTGTCCGGTGCCGCACAGGTAGTCGGCGCGGGAAAACTCCATGGCGAAAAAGCGTTTGCCCAGGCTCTCCCAGAACGGGGAATAGCCGTGCTCGTCAATCACCCCGCGCATCTCGGCGACCACCTTCTCATTGAAGCGCTCGCGAAAAGCGGCCATAAATAAGAAGCGCGATTTCGACAGCAGATAGCCATTGCCCTCTTTGCGCCACTGCGGGTCGAGGAACAGGGTGCACAGCTCACTGCTGCCGGTGTGGTCGTTGCTGAGAAACAGCGTCGGCAGCGCCTGATAGACGTTAAGCTCCTTCGAGGCATGGACCTGAGTGCCGACCCGGTAGTTGTACCAGGGATCGTTGAGGCCCACCGCCACCTCTATCGCGCAGATGCCCACCACCGTGCCGCTCTCGCTCTCCTCCAGCACAAAGACATAGCCCTGCTCGCTTTTCGGCAGCTCGCCGCGCCAGGTTTGCTGCGAGCGGGCGATCCGCGCCGCGAGGGTCGCTTCATCCACCGGCAGCGAGGTCAGCCCGCCGCCGGTCTCCGCTGCCAGCTTCAGCAGCCCGGGCAGATCGCCCGGCTCCACCGGTCGAATAACCATCATGATGAGACTCCCGCCATGAAACGCGCGCAGGCCCGCTCGACGCGATCCAGACCGCTGTTCACCTCTTCTTCACTGACGTTCAGCGCCGGAGCGAAACGCACCACGTTGGCGCCGGCGATCAAGATCATCACCCCCTCTTCCGCCGCCAGGTTGCTGAGGGCTTTCGCCTTCCCGGCCCAGGCGTCGTTCAGCACGCAGCCGAGCAACAGCCCCAGGCCGCGGATCTCCTTGAACAGGCCATAGCGGGCGTTGATCGCCTGCAGACGTTCGCAAAACCACTGATGGCGCTGTCTGACGCCGGAGAGCACTTCCGGGGTGTTGACGATCGACAGCAGCTCGCCGGCCACCGCCCCCGCCAGCGGGTTACCGCCGTAGGTGGTGCCGTGGGTGCCGACGGTCATCACGCTGGCGCAGGCCTCTGTGGCCAGCAGCGCGCCGATGGGGAAGCCGCCGCCCAGCGCTTTGGCGGTAGTCAGCACATCGGGCGTCACGCCGTAGTGCATATAGGCGTACAGCTCGCCGGTGCGCCCGACCCCAGTCTGCACTTCATCGAAAATCAGCAGGGCGTTGTGCTGGTCGCAAAGCTGACGCAGGCCGCGTAAAAACTCGACGCTGGCCGGCACCACGCCCCCTTCACCCTGCACCGGCTCGACGATCACCGCGCAGGTTTGGTCATTGATTAAGGCCTTTGCCGACTCGAGATCGTTAAACACCGCATGCTGGATCTGCGGCGGCAGCGGAGCAAAATCCCGGGAGTAGGCCGGCTGACCGCCCGCCGAAACGGTGAACAGCGTCCGCCCGTGGAAAGCGTTCTGGAAGGCGACGATGCCGCTTTTCTCGCTGCCAAAGCGATCGTGGGCATATTTACGCGCCAGCTTGAGCGCCGCCTCATTGGCCTCGGCCCCGGAGTTACAGAAGAAGACCCGGTCGGCGAAAGTGGCATCAATAAGCATTTTGGCCAGCCGCAGGATCGGCTCATTCGTATACCCGTTGCCGGTATGCCAGAACTTGCCCGCCTGCTCGGTGAGGGCCTGCACCAGACGCGGATGCGCATGCCCCAGCGCGTTCACGGCGATACCGCCGGCAAAATCGATATACTCTTTGCCCTGCTGATCCCACAGCCGCGACCCGGCGCCCCGCACCGGAATAAACGCCGCTGGCGCGTAGACCGGCATCATCCATTCATCAAAGTGGTTACGCGTAATTGACTGAGACATATCGACCTCTTCCGGTAAATTAAAAGTAGCAATAATGTTAATAAATATGAGTTATTACGCTGTAAATGTAGATTGCACGGTTCGTGCCAGCCAGCGATAAAAATGCATAAACCGGATGAGATAACACAATATCAACGAGTTACAACCTAACGCTATTCATATAAAATGCATATTTAGTGAATAACTATCCGATAAAGGGGGATGAACAGTGATTAAAGAAGATAAGTTATGCAACGGTAAGATATAATTCTGTAATTGTGATCTTCTGCGAAATTTATCGTAGATATTTGCCCTTTTTTGGCGCGGCGTGCCCGCAAAAGGGGCACCCACGGCACGATCATGCGCAGCGATTGGCAGAATGACGCATCGGATGGCAGCCAGCCTGGCGAATTTCTGCTACCATCCCTGCACTATTCACCTTGCACAGTGGCAGCGACTATGAAATTCGTCTCTTTTAATATCAACGGCCTGCGCGCCCGCCCACACCAACTGGCCGCCATCGTCGAAAAACACCAGCCGGACGTGATTGGCCTGCAGGAAACCAAAGTTCACGACGACATGTTCCCTCTCGAAGAGGTCGCCAGACTCGGCTATAACGTCTTTTATCACGGCCAGAAAGGCCATTATGGCGTCGCGCTGCTGACCAAAGAGACGCCGATTGCCGTCCGCCGCGGTTTCCCTAACGATGGCGAAGAGGCTCAGCGCCGCATCATCATGGCGGAGATCCCGTCGCCCTTCGGTAACGTCACGGTGATTAACGGTTATTTCCCGCAGGGTGAAAGCCGCGATCATGAGACCAAATTCCCGGCCAAAGCGGCGTTCTATCAGAATCTGCAGAACTACCTGGAGAGCGAGCTCAACAAAGAGAATCCGGTACTGATCATGGGCGATATGAACATCAGCCCTACCGATCTCGACATCGGTATCGGTGAAGAGAACCGCAAACGCTGGCTGCGCACCGGCAAATGTTCCTTCCTGCCGGAAGAACGGGAATGGATGGATCGCCTGCTGGGCTGGGGCCTGGTAGATACCTGGCGTCAGGCTAACCCTGACAATCATGAGCACTTCTCGTGGTTTGATTACCGCTCCAAAGGCTTTGACGATAACCGTGGGCTGCGCATCGACCTGCTGCTGGCCAGTCAGCCTCTGGCCCAGCGCTGCGTGGAGACCGGGATCGATTATGAGATCCGCGGGATGGAAAAACCATCCGACCACGCGCCGGTGTGGGCCACCTTCCGGCCGTAAGTCACGTCCTTCTCTCGCCTCCCGCCGCGCGGGGGGCAGAATTTCCTGAGCAAAATCAACAAAGCGACGGTAAACCATTGTGACCGTCGTCGGAACAGGATACTGTCGCGCGCACTTTTTGACGTCCACCGCGTCCAGGCTGTACAGGAGACCCCTTCATGAAAAAGAAGCCATCATCCGGCCATTGGTAAAGGGCTGGTACTTCTCGCGCTGGCGGCCACGCTGGCCGTAATCAGCCACCGCGTTGGTCTTCACGATCTGCTGACTCACCTGCATCTGCTGCAGGAGACCCTCCGCCATCATGGCGCCTGGGGCTATCTGGTCTATGTTGCGCTATTTATCATTGCCACCCTGTGCCTGATCCCCGGCAGCCTGCTGGTGATCGCCGGCGGGGTGCTTTTCGGCCCGCTGACCGGCTCTCTGCTCTCGTTTGCCGCCGCCACCGTCGCCTCTTCGTTGTCGTTTTTGATCGCCCGCTGGCTGGGGCGCGATCTGCTGCAGCGCTATGTGGGCCATACCGCCGTCTTCCAGGCCATTGAGCGCGGTATCGCCCGCAGCGGCAGCGATTTCCTGATCCTCACCCGCCTGGTGCCACTCTTCCCCTACAACATTCAGAATTACGCCTACGGCCTGACGGCGATCCCCTTCTGGCCTTTTACTCTGATCTCCGCCGTGACCACCCTGCCGGGCCTGGTCATCTATTCGGTGATGGCCAGCGAACTGGCCCGCGAAGGAGCGACCCTCGCTTTCGCGCTCAAGTTGAGCCTCGCCGGCGGGCTGCTGTTTGCCCTGGTGCAGATGGGCAAACGGTTTGCCCGCGCCCGCCGTGTGGCAACGCCCGGCGAGGAGGTGCGCCATGACCCGACCTGATCGCCGTCACCTGCGCCGCGCCAGGCTGGCCCTTGCCGTGGTGGCTGTCGCCGGGCTGACCTCCTGGCTGTGGTTCCCAGACGGGCGAGCCTTTCTGCAACACAGCCTGACGGCGTTAGCGTCGCTGGATCCCCAGTATGTCAAAGACTTTATCGCCGCCTGGGGGACGCAGGCGGCGCTGGTCTCTTTTGCGCTAATGATCCTCCAGGCGATCGTCGCCCCGCTGCCGGCCTTCCTGATCACCCTGGCGAACGCCGCGCTGTTCGGCGCCTTCTGGGGAGGCACGCTGTCGTGGTTCAGCGCCATGGTCGGGGCCGGGCTCTGCTTTTGCATCGCCAGAGCGCTGGGGCGCGAGATGGTGGAGAAGCTCACCGGCCGCACGGTGCTGCGCAGCGTCGACGGCTATTTCGCCCGCTATGGCGCGCAGACGATCCTGGTCTGCCGCCTGCTGCCGTTTGTCCCTTTTGATCCGGTCAGCTATGCCGCCGGACTGACCTCGCTGCGCTTCTGGCCCTTTATGCTGGCCACCGGCGTGGGCCAGCTGCCGGCGACCATCGTCTATTCCTGGGCCGGGAGCCTGCTGACCGGAGGCGCCTTCTGGCTGGCCACCGGCCTTTCGCTGCTTTTGGCCCTGGCGGTGGTCATCTCCATCGCCAAAAATATTTACCGTGAACGTCATAAGAGATCGTCGCCATGAGCTTACCCCCGCTGGATACTGTCCCCCTGATCCTTCGTCCGCAGGCCTGGCTGCACCGCCGGCATTACGGCCAGGTGCTGAGCCCCATTCGCTGGTGGGGACGTATCCCGTGGCTGTTTTACCTGGTTTCGCTGTTCGTGGGCTATATTGAACGCCGCCGCTCGCCGTTGGATCCGGTGCTGCGCTCGCTGGTCAGCGCCCGCATCGCCCAGCTGTGCCACTGCGAATTCTGCATCGATATCACCAGCATGACCCTCGCGGCGCGGAGCGGGAGCCAGGACAAGCTGCTGGCGGTCGCCGACTGGCGCAGCAGTAAGCTGTTCAGCGAAAAAGAGCGTCTGGCGCTGGCCTATGCCGAAGCCGCCACCCAGACGCCGCCGGAGGTGGATGATGCCCTGCGTAGCGCGATGGCCGCGCATTTTGACGCCCGGGCGCTCACCGAGCTGACCGCCCTGATTGGCCTGCAAAATTTATCGGCGCGGTTCAATGCCGCGATGGCGATCCCTGCCCAGGGGCTGTGCAAGATACCTGGTTCTTCCCCGCACCATAAGGAGTAACGATGCGCCGTTTGCATGATTTCAGCCTCTGTCTGTGCCTGCTGCTTCTCTGGCCGCTGGTGGTTCAAGCCGATGACAGCTGGCGGCAGACCCAGACGGAAGCCCGCGGCCAGACCGTCTGGTTTAACGCCTGGGGTGGAGACCCGGCCGTCAACCGCTATCTGGCGTGGGTCAGCGAGGAGGTCAAACGCCACTACGCGATCGACCTGCGTATTGTCCCTATCGCCGATGCCGCCGACGCGGTGAAACGCATCCAGACTGAGGCGCAGGCCGGCCGTCGCCGCGGCGGGTCGGTGGATCTCCTGTGGATCAACGGCGAGAACTTTCACACCCTAAAACAGGCCAACCTGCTGCTCACCGGCTGGGCAGAATCGCTGCCCAACTGGCGCTATGTCGATCTGCAAAAACCGGTTCAGGAAGATTTTTCTGTCGCCACCGAGGGCGCCGAGTCGCCGTGGGGCAGCGCCCAGTTGACGTTTATCGCCCGCCGCGGGCAAACGCCGCAGCCACCCACCAGCCCGCAGGCGCTGCTGGCCTTCGCCAGAGCCCATCCCGGCAGCGTGACCTACCCGCGGCCGCCGGACTTTACGGGTACCGCCCTGCTGGAGCAGCTGCTGATCGCCCTCACCGACCAGCCTGCCGCCCTGCGCCAGCCGCCGGAGACGGCGACCTTCTCGGCGGTCACCGCCCCGCTGTGGCGCTATCTCGATGCGCTGCACCCGACGCTGTGGCGGGCGGGTAAGGATTTCCCGGCGTCGCCGGCGCGGATGGACGCCATGTTCAACCAGGGCATCCTCCGCCTGTCGCTGACGTTTAACCCGCTCCATGCCCGCCAGAAGGCCGTCAGCGGGGAGTTACCGGCGGACAGCTACAGCTTCGGCTTTACCGGAGGGACCCTCGGCAACGTCCATTTCGTTACCATCCCGGCCAACGCACGCGCCGTCGCCGCGGCCAAAGTGGTCGCCAATTTCCTGCTTTCCCCAGAGGCGCAATTGCGCAAGGCGGATGCCGCCGTCTGGGGCGATCCAAGCGTACTGGACCCGCAGCGTCTGCCTGACAAACAGCGTCAGGCGCTGGCGGCCACCCTGCCGCAGGATCTGCCGCCGGTGCTTGCCGAGCCTCACGCGGCATGGGTTGACGCGCTGGAGCAGGAATGGCTGCGCCGCTACGGTACCCACTGATCCTGCTGGCCTGGGGAACGATGGCGGCCATCTATCTGCCCTTATTCCCCGCCGCCGTAGGGCTGATGTGGCCGGCGCTCTCCCCGGTCCACTGGCGGGCGCTGTTCGCCGACCCGCAGCTGGGCCAGGCGCTGGCCGCCACCCTCGTCTCCACGCTGTTATCCGTCGGCGGCGCGCTGCTGATCGCCCTGACCATCGTCGCCGCCCTCTGGCCTTCGGCCCGCTGGCGGCGGCTGGCTTCCCGTCTGCCGCTGCTGCTGGCGGTGCCCCATCTCGCCCTGGCGACGGCGGCGCTGCTGCTGTTCGCCGAAGGGGGCTGGCTCTGGCAGCAGTTGCCGTTTCTGACGCCGCCGGTCGACCGGTACGGCATCGGGCTTGGCCTGACGATGGCCCTGAAAGAGAGCGCCTTTGTGCTGTGGGTGATCTATGGCCTGCTGGGAGAGAAACGCCTCGCCGACCAGGCGACCGCCCTGAAGAGCCTCGGCTACGGCCGCTGGCAGTGCCTGCGCTGGCTGGTGCTGCCCGCCCTGCTGCCCGCCCTCGGCATGGTGCTGCTGGCCACCACCGCCTGGAGCCTGTCGGCGGTAGACGTCGCCCTGGTGCTGGGGCCCGGCAATCCGCCCACCCTCGCCGTGCTGGCGTGGCAATGGTTAAGCCAGGGCGATGAGCTGCAGCAGGCCAAAGGGGCGCTGGCCAGCCTGCTGCTGATGGCGATCCTCGGCGGGCTGGCGCTGGTCGCCTGGGGCGGATGGCGGCTACAGCGCCAGTACCAGCCCGATCTGCGCGGTGTTCGTCACCCGCATCCTCATGCCCTGCCCGGCCGCCTGCTGGCGGCGCTGCTGCCGCTGAGCGGTCTGCTGGGCGCGCTATTGCTGGCGGGGCTGGCGCGCTCGGCGCCGCCGCAGATGGATGCCCTGGGCAACAGCCTTGGGCTGGCGCTGGCGGCCTGCGCCCTCGGCGCGGCTGTCTGCCTGCTGTGGCTGGCCTGCGGCCCGGCGCGAGGCGATGGCTGGGTCTGGCTACCGCTGGTCCTGCCGGCCCTGCCGCTGGCCGACGGCCAGTACCGGTTGGCGCTGTATGCCTGGCTTGACGGTGACTTGTGGACCGTCCTGTGGGGCCATCTGCTGTGGGTGGTGCCCTGGATGCTGTTTATTTTGCGCCCGGCCTGGCGCCAGCGCGATCCGCGGATGACGGTGATCGCCCGCACGCTCGGCTGGGGACCCACGCGTATTTTCTGGCTGTTGACTCTGCCCTCGCTGACCCGCCCGCTGCTGACCGCCCTGGCGGTGGGCTTCTCAGTGAGCATCGCGCAGTATCTGCCAACGCTATGGCTGGGGGCTGGCCGAATTCCGACGCTCACCAGCCAGGCGGTGGCGCTCAGCAGCGGCGGCGAGGCGCAGACGCTCGCCGCTCAGGCGCTGTGGCAATTACTGCTGCCGGCGGTATGCTTTACCCTGACGGCTCTGCTGGCCTGGCTGGCAGGCCACTATCGACGAGGACTTCGCTAGTGCTAACCGTAAACCATCTGACTCTGAGCGTGAGACGCCAGCCGCTGCTGCGGGAGGTCGCCTTTTCGGTAGCCCCGGGGGAGGTGCTGACGCTGATGGGCCCCTCCGGTAGCGGGAAATCAACGCTGTTTGCCTGGATGATTGGCGCCCTGTCCGGCGATTTTCGCGCCCGAGGCGAACTGTGGCTCAACGAACGGCGTTGCGATACGCTGCCGACAGAGCAGCGGCGCATCGGCATTCTGTTTCAGGACCCGTTACTGTTCGACCATTTCAGCGTCGGGCAAAATTTACAGCTGGCGCTGCCGGAGAACGTGCGCGGCGAGGCGCGAAAAACCGCGGTGGAGGAAGCGCTTAGCCGCGCCGGGCTGGCGGGCTTCGCCCCGCGCGATCCGGCCACGCTCTCCGGCGGGCAGCGGGCGCGGGTGAGCCTGCTGCGCGCCCTGCTGGCGCGCCCCGAGGCATTGCTGCTTGATGAGCCCTTCAGCCGCCTGGATGCCAGCCTGCGCGCCGGGTTCCGCCGCTGGGTCTTTGAAGAACTGGCCCGCCAGGCCATTCCGGCGATCCTGGTGACCCACGATCGCGAGGACTGCCCGCCGACGGGGCGCTGCCTGGCGATGGAGCGCTGGCAATGAAGGACAATAGCGTGCAAACCTGCGTTACCGCAAAGAAATCGGCGCCTGGCGAGTGGAGAATACGCCCTCCACTTTTTACCGTCGGGCATTTCGATGAAACGTGTTTCTCAATTGACCGCACTCGCCCTGCTCATGGGGCTTGCTGCTTCCACTACCTGCGCCGCTGAAACCATGCCAGCGCTCACTCTCTCCCACCTGCAACAGCAGCACGGCGTGGCCATCGACACCCGGCTGAGCGCTTATTACAACGGCTGGCCGCAGCGCGCCAACGGCCCGGAAGGCCATGAGCCGCAGGCCCTCAATCTTTCCGCCCGCTGGCTCGGCGCCTTGAGCGACGATCAGCTCCGCGCCTGGGCTAAGCAGCACCAGCTCCAGTCCGATACCCCCATCGCGCTGTACGGCAGCCCGGAGGATAACGTCAGCGTCGCGGCGCGGCTGAAACAAACGGGTTTCACCCGGCTCAGCACCCTGAGCGATGCGCTGAGCCAGACCGACCGTCTGCAAAAGCTGCCGCACTTCGAACAGCTGGTCTACCCCCAGTGGCTGCACGACCTACAGCAAGGGAAAGCGGTCGCCGCCGCCCCGGAAGGCGACTGGAAAGTGTTTGAAGCCGCCTGGGGAGCGCCGAAGCTCTATCTGCTGAGCCATATCCCTGGCGCGGGCTATATCGATACCAATGAGGTGGAGAGCGAACCGCTGTGGAATAAAGTGTCCGACGCGCAGCTGAAGGCGATGCTGGCGAAGCACGGCATCCGGCATGACACCACGGTGATCCTCTATGGTCGCGACGTCTACGCCGCAGCGCGGGTGGCGCAGATCATGCTGTACGCCGGGGTCAAAGACGTGCGCCTGCTTGACGGCGGCTGGCAGACCTGGTCCGACGCCGGGCTGCCGGTAGAGCGCGGTATGCCGCCGGCGCAGCAGCCGGCGCCTGATTTCGGCGCGCCGATCCCCGGCCAGCCGCAGCTGATGCTGGATACCGAACAAGCCCGCGGGCTGCTGCATCGTCAGGACGCCTCGCTGGTCAGCGTCCGCTCGTGGCCGGAGTTTATCGGCACCACCAGCGGCTACAGCTATATCAAGCCGAAGGGCGACATCGCTGGCGCCCGCTGGGGCCACGCCGGGAGCGACTCCACGCACATGGAGGATTTCCATAACCCGGACGGCACCATGCGCAGCGCCGACGATATCGCTGCCCTGTGGCGCCAGTGGAACATTCTGCCGAGCCAGCAAGTGGCGTTTTATTGCGGGACCGGCTGGCGGGCCTCGGAAACCTTTATGTATGCCCGCGCCATGGGCTGGCCGCACGTCGCGGTGTACGACGGCGGCTGGTACGAATGGAGCAGCAACCCGCACAATCCGGTGGCCCGCGGAGAGCGCGGCCCGGAAAGCAGTCAGTAACTCGCCCCGCCTCAGCGCGTCGCCCTTTGTCGGCGACGCGCGATACCCCGTTTACGCTGTGGTCGTTACCCGCTTTAAGGTCTGGTAGCCACTGCAGATGCGCGTCGCCGTCGTCAGCCAGCACAGCGCGCCAAACAGCCACGCCAGCCAGGCGAAATGCGCCGGAAACAGGCAGCCAAGGACAAACAACAGGATGGTCTCCGTCCCCTCCGTCAGTCCCCCGAGATAGTACAGCGATTTATGGGCGTAGCCGGGATTGGCGATCTGGTGCTTTGCCGCCAGCGCGGCAAAGGCGAGAAAGCTGCTGCCGGTGCCGATAAAGGCAAACAGCAGCCAGCCGCCCGCCAGGGCGTTATTCTGCGGATCCGCCAGGATAAAACCGAACGGCACCAGGGCATAGAAGAGAAAATCCAGTGAGATATCGAGAAAACCGCCGGCGTCGCTCAGCCCGCGCCGCCGCGCCAGGGCGCCGTCCAGGCCGTCCAGCAGGCGGTTGAGAAGAATGGCCGCCAGCGCCGCGCCATACCACCCTAATGCCAGAAATGGCAGAGCCAGCACGCCGATGGCAAAACCGAGCAGCGTCAGCCTGTCTGGTGAAATACCCGGGCGGTCAAGCGCGCCGGCGACAGCATTAAGGAGGGGTTTGAGGCGAGGATGCAGGTGGCTATCAAGCACGAGGGTCTCCAGCAGAGTTGGCGGTTGTCAGTGAAGGTCTATGGCGGTGATAATAGGCCAGTTTGGCCTTATTAACGTTGATGCTTATGCTAAAAATGATTGAAGTTGTCGCCGCCATTATTGAACAGGATGGCAAAATTCTGCTGGCGCAGCGCCCGCCCCACGCCGACCAGCCGGGAATGTGGGAGTTCGCCGGCGGCAAAGTGGAGCCAGGTGAAAGCCAACCGCAGGCGCTGACCCGGGAACTGCAGGAGGAAATGGGCATCATCGCCCACCCGGCATGCTATATCGCCAGCCATCAGCGGGAAGTCTCCGGTCGTCAGATCCATCTGCACGCCTGGTGGGTGCCGGATTTTCAGGGCGTGCCGCTGGCCCACTATCACAGCCAGCTGCGCTGGTGCCTTCCTGCCGACGCCTTAACCCTCGATCTCGCCCCGGCCGATATCCCCCTCCTGCACGCCTTTATCGCCCGGCGCCCGTCCCTTTCCCTCCGCTGATCCGCTCGCCGCCTCGTCATCGTTTTTAGTTATGACGGGCGGGCAATTATAAATTTTGCTGACGGCTTAATTTTTCCTTGCTTGCCTAAGGATTAGCGGTGTTATAGTCGGAAAATCGGTTTTTTCAAGGACCGAATCATAATAAATACATGCAACCACAACCATAAGGGGAACTTATATCTATGGATCAGACGTGCACTCTGGAAGGCTTTCTCACCCGCGTTCAACAGCGCGATCCTCATCAAACCGAATTTGCTCAAGCCGTCCGGGAGGTCATGACCACCCTGTGGCCTTTCCTTGAGGAAAATCCGCGCTATCGTCAGCTTGCTTTGCTGGAACGTCTGGTGGAACCGGAGCGCGTGATCCAGTTCCGCGTGGTGTGGGTGGACGACCGCAATCAGGTCCAGGTCAACCGCGCGTGGCGCGTGCAGTTCAACTCGGCCATCGGCCCGTATAAGGGCGGAATGCGCTTCCACCCGTCGGTAAACCTGTCGATTCTCAAATTCCTTGGCTTCGAGCAGACCTTCAAAAACGCCCTGACCACGCTGCCGATGGGCGGCGGGAAAGGCGGCAGCGATTTCGATCCTAAAGGCAAGAGCGATGGCGAAGTGATGCGCTTCTGCCAGGCGCTGATGACCGAGCTTTATCGCCATCTGGGCCCGGATACCGACGTACCGGCGGGCGATATCGGCGTCGGCGGCCGCGAGGTCGGCTTTATGGCCGGAATGATGCGTAAGCTCTCCAACAACAGCGCCTGCGTCTTCACCGGTAAAGGCCTCTCCTTCGGCGGCAGCCTGATCCGTCCGGAAGCCACCGGTTACGGCCTGATCTACTTCACCGAAGCGATGCTCAAACGTCACGGCCTCGGCTTCGAAGGCGCTCGCGTGGCGGTTTCCGGCTCCGGCAACGTCGCGCAATACGCCATTGAGAAAGCGATGGAGCTTGGCGCGCGGGTGGTCACCGCCTCCGACTCCAACGGCACCGTCGTTGACGAAGCGGGCTTCACCAAAGAAAAACTGGCCCGCCTGATCGACATCAAAGAGCGTGCCCACGGCCGGGTGGCCGACTACGCCCGCGAATTTGGCCTCACCTATCTCGAAGGCCAGCAGCCGTGGTCAGTGCCGGTGGATATCGCTCTGCCTTGCGCCACCCAGAACGAACTGGATGCCGACGCCGCTCGCCAGCTGATTGCCAACGGCGTGAAGGCCGTGGCGGAAGGCGCCAACATGCCAACCACCATCGCCGCGACCGATCTGTTCCTTGAAGCTGGCGTGCTGTTTGCCCCGGGCAAAGCGGCCAACGCCGGCGGCGTGGCGACGTCCGGTCTGGAGATGGCGCAGAACGCCGCGCGCATGGGCTGGAAAGCGGAAAAAGTGGATGCCCGTCTGCATCACATCATGCTGGATATCCACCATGCCTGCGTGCAGTACGGCGGTGAAGCGAAGCAGACCAACTACGTGCGCGGCGCCAATATCGCTGGTTTCGTCAAGGTGGCGGACGCCATGCTGGCCCAGGGCGTGATTTAACCTCCCCTCACGCCATCCCGGCGGCTGCCCGCCGGGATGTCTCTCACGATGTCATCGTGATCACCACTTTCCCCAGATGCTGACCACTGTCCAGACAGGCATGCGCCTCGGCAATTTCCGCCATCGGGTAGCTGGCGTAGATCATCGGCTTGCATTTCCCAGCCTCAAGCAGCGGCCAGACGTGGCGCCGCAGCGCCTCGGCAATCTCCTGTTTCTCCGCCGCCGTCCGGCCGCGCATGGTGGAGCCGGTGACGGTGGCCCGCTTGAGCATCAGGGTCTGAATGTCGACCTCATGGGCCATTCGCCCGCCCATAAAGCCGATGATGACCAGCCGCCCGTCCTTTTTCAGCAGCCCCAGGTTGCGGTTAAAGTAAGGGCCGCCCACGATATCCAGAATGACATCCACCCCTTCATCGTTGGTCAGCTGATGAATTTTCTCAGCGAAATCTTCGGTTTTGTAGTTGATCGCCGTGGCGTAGGGCCGCAGAGCGGCAATTTTTTCGTCCTGGCCGACGGTGGCATAGACGGTCATCCCCAGCGCGTGACACAACAGGATCGCGGTGGTGCCAATCCCGCTGGCGCCGCCGTGGATCAGAATGCTCTCGCCGGGCTGCAGCTTACCGAGCTGGAAAACGTTAGCCCACACCGTGAAGAAGGTTTCCGGAATGGCGGCCGCTTCGCTAAAGCTGAGGCCCGCCGGGATCGGCAGCGTCTGGCCTGCCGGGACGGCGCAGTATTCGGCATACCCGCCGCCGTTGGTCAGCGCGCAGACGCGATCCCCGGGGGCAAAGGCCGCGACCTGCGCACCAACCTTCACGACCACGCCCGCCACCTCGAGGCCGGGCACGGGGGTAACCCCCTCAGGCATGGGATACAGACCCTGGCGCTGCAAAATATCCGGCCGGTTGACGCCCGCCGCTTTCACCTCGATGAGCACCTCATGCTCCCCGATAGTGGGGATCTCACCTTCGCGGATCTGCAATACCTCCGGGCCACCCGGTTGGCTGATAGCGATATATTTCACGGGTCCTCCTTATCGCCTGTGAGAGAATTAAGCAAGGCATCGGGAAGGGCAATGGGCGCCCCCCGTTCTGCGGGGCGATCGTCCCCCCCCTTCCCGGCTGTTTAGTGTAGACCATTGACCAGTCTGGCGGAGAAACGGCGGCCGTGGGGAATGGCCTCCTCACGGCCGCCGGGCAGGTTATTGCGGCGGCGGCGCGGCATCCTCTGCCGCTTTTTTGCCTTTCGCTTTGCCTTTACTGAACGATTTTTTCGCCCCGCCCGGCGCCACCAGACCGCGGAACTGGCGCACCGGCGTGCTGCGCGCCTGCTCGATTAGCTGATACAGCGTGCCCACCAGCGGCTGCATAAAGTCCTGATAGCGGCACTGTTTCTCGCTGATTTGCGTCAATACCGACTCCCAGTGGGCGGTCATGTCCGGTCGACCGGCCATCTCCGGCAGGGAATGAATCAGCGCCCTTCCGGCCTCCGAGGAGTGGATATAGCGCCCTTTTTTAGTCAGGAAACCGCGCTTGAACAGCAGCTCGATAATCCCGGCGCGGGTTGCTTCGGTGCCGAGGCCGTCGGTGGCGCGGAGGATCTTCTTCAGATCTTTATCCTGCACGAAGCGGGCAATCCCGGTCATCGCCGACAGCAGCGTGGCGTCGGTAAAGTGGCGCGGCGGCTGCGTCTGGCGTTCCACCACTTCGCCCCTCTCGCACAGCAGTTCATCGCCTTTGGCCACCACCGGCAGCGGCGTGCCGTCGTTCTCTTCATCGCGCTCTTTGCTGCCAAGCAGCGTCCGCCAGCCCGCCTCGGCCAGAAAACGCGCTTTGGCGACAAACTTACCGTTGGCGATCTCGAGGTCAATCTGGCATTTACGGAACACCGCGTCCGGGCAGAACTGCATCAGATACTGGCGGGCGATCAGGGTGTAGACCTTCGCTTCGTTATCGGTGAGTTTGACCTGGCTGCTGCGGGCGGTCGGGATAATCGCATGGTGCGCGTCGACCTTTTTATCATCCCAGCAGCGGTTGCGGATCTCCGGATCCACCACCGGCTGCGGCAGCAGATCCGCCGCATGGACGGCAATCGCATTCAGCACCGCATGGCGGCCGGCGAAATGTTCTTCCGGCAGGTAGCGGCTGTCCGAGCGCGGATAGGTGATGAGCTTGTGGGTTTCATACAGCTTCTGGCAGATATCCAGCACGTTTTGCGCGCTGAAGCCGAAACGTTTGGCCGCCTCAATCTGCAGCGCCGACAGCGAAAACGGCAGCGGCGCGGGTTCGGAATCGCGCTTATCGTTATAGCCGGTCACCAGCGCCGGCTGGCCTTCAATACGCTTAACCACGTGCTCGGCCAGCGGACGATGCAGCAGGCGCCCTTCTTCATCCTGGTAAGGTTCGCAGGCTTCGCTCGGCACCCAGGTCGCGACAAAGCGCTCCTCCTGCGGCGTGACGATATGCGCTTTGACATCGAAGAAGTCTTTGGCGACGAAGTTTTCAATCTCTTCATCGCGGCGCACCACCAGGCCGAGCACCGGGGTCTGCACCCGCCCCACGGAGAGCACCCCCTGATAGCCGGCGTTGCGCCCCAGCAGGGTATAGGCCCGGGTCATATTGATGCCGTACAGCCAGTCGGCGCGCGCCCGCGCCAGCGCCGACACGCAAAGCGGCACAAACTCGCTGTTAGCGCGCAGGCGGTTGATCGCCCGCTCAACCGCCTGCGGGTTAAGATCGTTTATCAGACAGCGCTGCACCTGCTGACGCTTCTCCGGCGCCAGCTGCAGGTAGTCGAGCACTTCATCCACCAGCAGCTGCCCCTCACGGTCGGGGTCGCCGGCGTGGATAACCTCCTCGGCCTCGCCGAGCAGGCGCTTGATGACATTCAGCTGTTTGGTGACCGAAGGTTTTGGCTGCAGCTGCCATTTCTCCGGTACAATCGGCAGATCGGTGAGATTCCAGCGGGCATAGCGGCTGTCATAGACGTCCGGCTGCGCCTGCTCCAGCAGGTGACCGATACACCAGGTGACCACCTGCCCGTTGCCGCACTCAATAAAGCCATCGCCTTTGCGATGCGGTTTAGGCAACACATCGGCAATAGCCCGACCGAGACTCGGTTTTTCTGCAATAAACAACCGCATCGAATCAACGGATCTCGATCATGGGTCGTCCGCCGCGGGCGGTCACCAGCTCGCCGATGGCGGCCAGCTTAATACCGAACTCCGCCGCGGCAGCCTGCACTTCCGCCTCCGCCTCCGGGGTCACCGCCAGCAGCAGACCGCCGGAGGTCTGCGGGTCGCAGAGCAGATCGCGCCACTCCGTCGGCATCTCGCCCATCAGATGGCCGTAGCTGGCAAAGTTGCGCCCGGTGCCGCCCGGCACCGCGCCGGCGGCGATATACTCCTCCACCCCCGGCAGTTTCGGGATATCGGCATAGCGCAGTTGCGCCTGCACGCCGGCTCCGCGACAAACCTCGCTGAGGTGGCCGAGCAGGCCAAAGCCGGTGACGTCGGTCATCGCCTTCACCCCGTCGATAGCGGCAAACGCGGCGCCGGCGAGGTTCATCTGGCACATGGTCTCCGTCGCCAGCCCGTGATGCTCCGGCTTGAGCAGCGATTTTTTCTCTGCGGTGGTCAGCACGCCGATCCCCAGCGGTTTGGTGAGATACAGTTTGCAGCCCGCCTGCGCGGTGCTGTTTTTCTTGATGCGCTCGGTGGGCACCACGCCGGTGACCGCCAGACCGAAGATCGGCTCCGGGGCGTCAATGGAGTGGCCGCCCGCCAGCGCGATCCCGGCCTGCTGGCAGGCAAAGCGCCCGCCCTCCACCACCTCGCGGGCGATTTCCGGCGCCAGGGTGTTGATCGGCCAGCCGAGAATGGCAATCGCCATAATCGGTTTCCCGCCCATGGCGAAAATATCGCTGATGGCGTTGGTGGCGGCAATGCGGCCAAAGTCGAACGGATTATCGACAATCGGCATAAAAAAGTCGGTGGTGCTGACGATTGACGTGCCATTACCGAGATCGTAAACGGCGGCATCATCGCTGGTTTCGTTGCCGACAAGCAGGTTCGGGTCGACGAACTTCGCCTGCTCGCTATGCAGGATGGTTTCCAGCACTTTCGGGGAAATTTTACAACCACAACCGGCTCCGTGGCTGTATTGCGTTAAACGAATGGCTTGCTCGCTCATGGACATCTCCTGTCATTGCAATCCCGCTATGTTAGCGCCCAAACGCCAGGGTGGTAAGTACGACAGTCTGAAATCGCGTATGGTTGCTCATTAAGCAGACAAAAAGCCGTTTTTGCGAGACGCGGCAATTTTTTCCCGACCATTTTCACTTTTACTTAAAGATGACAGAAATGTGACAACACAGGACTGTCTTCTCTGGAATGATTATGACGTAAGGAAATTCTAATGAAAAAGCGTGTTCTTGCCCTTTGCCTGGCCAGTTTTTTCTCCGTTAACGCCTTCGCACTGGTTCCCCCCGGTAACGATGTCACCACCAAGCCCGATCTCTACTATCTGACCAATGCCCAGGCCATCGACAGCCTGGCGCTGTTGCCGCCGCCGCCGGCGGTGGGCAGTATTGCGTTCTTAAACGATCAGGCGATGTATGAGCAGGGGCGCCTGCTGCGCAATACCGAGCGCGGGAAGCTGGCGGCAGAGGATGCCAACCTCAGCGCGGGCGGCGTGGCTAACGCCTTCTCCAGCGCCTTTGGTTCGCCGATCACCGAAAAAGACGCGCCGCAGCTCCATAAGCTGCTGACCAATATGATTGAAGACGCCGGCGATCTGGCGACCCGCGGCGCGAAAGAGAAGTATATGCGCATTCGCCCGTTTGCCTTCTACGGCGTCTCCACCTGCAACACCACCGAGCAGGACAAGCTGGCGAAAAACGGCTCTTACCCGTCCGGGCATACCTCCATCGGCTGGGCCACCGCCCTGGTGCTGGCGGAGATCAACCCGCAGCGGCAGAACGAAATTTTGAAGCGCGGCTATGAGCTTGGCGAGAGCCGGGTGATCTGCGGCTATCACTGGCAGAGCGATGTCGATGCGGCGCGCATCGTCGGCTCCGCGGTGGTCGCCACGCTGCACACCAACCCGGCCTTCCAGCAGCAGTTGCAGAAAGCCAAAGACGAATTCGCCAAAACGCAGAAGTAACGTCATCGCCGCTGAACTCCCGGATACGGCGCCTGGCGCGCCTTGTCCGGGCGACAAATCGCGATTGATTCGAAGGGTAGGGTTTGAAGGCCGGGTCAGGCGCCAGCCGCCGCCCGGCATAGATGCGGCTCCGAGCTTGCTGCCGTCGCCCGGCGGCGCTGCGCTTGCGCGGCCAGCCGGACGGTTCCCTCTCCCTCCGGGAGAGGGCCAGGGTGAGGGGAAGCACTGCAGTGTGGTTGTTTATGTTATCTGTGGCTTCAGCGTAGTTTGCGCTCCCGGTTAATCGTCTGCGTTATGTCACTCATGGCGCCGGGAGCGCACAGGGGGCGGCCAGTCGCCGCCGCCCCCTGTCCCCCCGGGCTCCGGCCAGCAAAATCGCCGCTGCGCGGTCCCTTCGACTTATCCCTGCAGGCTTCGGGTCGGGCCGAGGCAGCGTCCATGCAAAACACGGCCCTCAGCCCGCATCCATGCGGGCTGCCCCGGCCTGCCGGGAACGTCTCAGCGATTTTGAGGCCGCCAGCACCGGCAGTTTCAGCAAGAAAAGTGAATAAATTAACGACAGGTCGTACGAACGTAGGCCGGGTAAGGCGACAGCCGCCACCCGGCACAAAATCGGCTCCGTGCCCGCTGTCCTTGCCCGGCGGCGCTGCGCTTGCGCGGGCCTACAGACAGTCAGAGCCGGATGCGTTGGCCGGGTAAGGCGCAAGCCGCAGCCCGGCATAACACCCGCTGACTCAGAATCGCGTCACAAACGGCGCGGTATCCGGCAGGGCAATGGTGGTTGAGGCTTTCAGCTGCGGCGTGCCCAGATAGAGGAAACCGACGATTTTATCCTGCTCGCGGCACTCGAAGCCGGCGCGCACCACCGGGCTCTCGGTCAATGCTCCGCTGCGCCAGATGCCGTTGAATCCCTGAGCCAGGGCCGCCATCTGCATCGCCATCACCGCGCAGCCAGCGGACATCTCCTGCTCCCAGCGCGGCACCTTCGGGTGGTCTTCACAACGCGCCACGACGGTAATGATTAGCGGCGCGCGGAACGGCGCATTTCGGGCTTTCTCTATGCCCTTCTCATCCTGACCGGCCTCCCTGGCCCCCTTTTCCAGCAACTGACTGAAGCGTTCGCGGCCGTCATCGGCGATAATGAAAAAGCGCCACGGCTGCAGGGTGCCATGATCCGGGGCGCGCAGCCCGGCGCGCAGAATGTTTTCCAGCTGTTCGCCGGCCGGGGCCGGTTCCGCCAGGCGGGAAGCGCTGCGGCGATTAAGCAGTAGGTCGAGAGCATCCATCTGTATAACTCCTGTGATGTCATTTTTCATAAAATTAACATGCACAAGGATTTTGTTACAGCGCGGTCGGTGATTCCTGCTGACAACCGACGGCTCACTCTTTAGGATAGCCAGACGCGGCGGCCCCTGCGGCCTGCCCATTTTTAGATAACGTTAGGGAGAAGACATGCGAACCCTTTGGCGACTGATTGCCAGCTTTTTTAAATGGACGTGGCGGATACTCAACTTTATTCGCAAACTGGCCCTCAATGCGATCTTCCTGGTGCTGGTGCTGGTGTGTATCGGCATCTGGAGCCAGTTCAGCAGCACCACCAGCGAACATGCCGCGCGCGGCGCGCTGCTCCTGGATATTACCGGCGTGGTGGTGGATAAACCTTCCGCCAGCAGCAAACTCGGCGTGATAGGCCGCCAGCTGTTTGGTGCCAGCTCGGACCGTTTGCAGGAGAATTCTCTGTTCGATATCGTGCAGACCATCCGTCAGGCGAAGGATGATCGTAATATCACCGGTATTGTGCTGGATCTGAAAAACTTCGTCGGCGGCGATCAGCCGTCCATGCAGTACATCGGTAAAGCGCTGCGCGAATTCCGCGACAGCGGCAAACCGGTCTATGCCGTCGGCAGCAGCTACAGCCAGGGCCAGTACTACCTGGCGAGCTTTGCCAACAAAATCTGGCTCTCGCCGCAGGGCGAGGTAGACCTCCACGGCTTCGCCACCAACGGGCTGTATTACAAGTCGCTGCTGGATAAGCTGAAAGTCTCCACCCATGTCTTCCGCGTCGGCACCTATAAATCCGCCGTCGAGCCTTTCATTCGCGATGACATGTCCCCTGCCGCCCGCGAAGCGGACAGCCGCTGGATTGGCGAACTGTGGCAGAACTACCTCAACACCATTGCCGCCAACCGGCAGATCACCGCCCAGCAGCTCTTCCCGGGCGCCCAGGGCATTATCGATGGCCTGCGTAAAGTGGGCGGCGATACGGCGAAATATGCGCTGGACAATAAGCTGGTGGATGAGCTAGCGACCTCCACGGAAGTGGAAAAAGCGCTGACCAAACAGTTTGGCTGGAGCAAAGCGGATAACAATTATCGGGCGATTAGCTATTACGACTACAACGTGAAGACGCCGTCTGACCAGGGTTCCGCTATCGCGGTGATCTTCGCCAACGGCGCCATCATGGACGGCGAGGAGACCCCGGGCAACGTCGGCGGCGACACCACCGCAGCGCAAATTCGCGATGCGCGCCTCGATCCGAAAATTAAGGCCATCGTTCTTCGCGTGAACAGCCCTGGCGGCAGCGTGACCGCCTCGGAAATCATTCGTGAAGAGCTGGCGGCAGCCAAAGCCGCGGGTAAACCGGTGGTCGTTTCAATGGGCGGCATGGCGGCGTCCGGCGGCTACTGGATCTCCACCCCCGCGGATTACATCGTGGCGAACCCAAGCACCCTCACCGGCTCCATTGGCATCTTTGGGGTGATCAACACCGTGGAAAATACCCTCGGGTCGATTGGCGTCCACACCGACGGCGTCGCCACGTCGCCGCTGGCGGATATCTCCAGCACCAAAGCGCTGCCGCCGGAAGTGCAGCAGCTGATGCAATTGAGCATTGAGAACGGCTATCAGCGCTTTATCACCCTGGTGGCTAACGCCCGTAAGAGCACGCCGGAGAAAATCGACCAGATAGCCCAGGGCCACGTCTGGACCGGGGAAGATGCCAAAGCCAACGGTCTTGTCGACAGCCTCGGCGATTTCGACGACGCGGTGGCCAAGGCCGCCGAGCTGGCGAAGCTGAAAACCTGGCACCTTAACTACTATCAGGAAGAGCCAACCTTCTTCTCGATGGTGCTGGACAGCCTGACCGGCTCGGTACGCGCCTCGCTGCCGGCCGCCATTCAGGCCTGGCTGCCTGCGCCGGTGGCCGCGGCGGCCGAGACGGTGAAAGCGGAAAGCGACAAGCTGGCGGCGTTCAACGACCCACAGAACCGCTATGCCTTCTGCCTGACCTGCGCCAACATTCGTTAATACGCAGCGGCTGCCCCGTCTCGCGGGGCAGCCTTTTTTCCGCACCTGCCAGCGCCGCCACAAAGCGAGCGGCCAACACTGTATTTTTTCCTCCGTCTCTTTATACTGCGCCTGTCTACGACCAACCTAAGCGATGCTATGCAAAAAAAATCGATTTACGTTGCCTACACCGGTGGGACCATCGGTATGCAGCGCTCCGAACACGGCTATGTACCCGTTTCCGGCCATCTGCAGCGTCAGCTGGCGCTGATGCCAGAGTTCCATCGTCCGGAGATGCCGGACTTCACGATCCATGAATACCATCCGCTGATGGATTCATCCGATATGACCCCTGAGGACTGGCAGCACATCGCCGACGATATCCGCAGCCATTACGCGGAGTATGATGGCTTTGTGATCCTCCACGGTACCGACACCATGGCGTTTACCGCCTCAGCGCTGTCGTTCATGCTGGAAAATCTCGGCAAACCGGTGATTGTGACAGGGTCACAAATTCCGCTGGCCGAGCTGCGTTCCGACGGACAGATCAACCTGCTCAATGCCCTGTACGTCGCCGCCAACTATCCGATTAACGAAGTGGCGCTGTTCTTCAACAATCGACTGTTCCGCGGCAACCGCACCACCAAAGCCCATGCCGACGGCTTTGACGCCTTCGCCTCGCCCAACCTCGCGCCGCTGCTGGAGGCCGGGATCCATATTCGCCGTCTCGGTACCCCGCCGGCGCCGCAGGGCCGTGGGGAGCTGATTGTCCACCCCATTACCCCGCAGCCGATTGGCGTGGTGACGATTTACCCCGGCATCTCCGCCGACGTGGTGCGTAATTTCCTGCGCCAGCCGGTGAAAGCGCTGATCCTCCGCTCCTACGGCGTCGGCAATGCCCCGCAGAATGGCGAGTTTATTCAGGTGCTGGCGGAAGCCAGCCAGCGCGGCATTGTGGTGGTCAATCTGACGCAGTGTATGTCCGGCAAAGTGAACATGGGCGGCTATGCCACCGGCAATGCCCTCGCCCAGGCGGGAGTCATCAGTGGTTTCGATATGACGGTGGAAGCGACGCTGACCAAGCTACACTATCTGCTGAGCCAGCAGCTGGACGTTGACGCCATTCGCGCGGCGATGCAGCAAAATCTGCGTGGCGAACTGACCCCTGACGAAGCTTAAGGAGGACGTATGGCACATCGAGCGCTGTTACTGGTTGATTTGCAGAACGACTTCTGCGCCGGCGGCGCGCTGGCGGTTCCCGAAGGCGACAGCACCGTCGAGGTGGCCAACGCGCTTATCGACTGGAGCCTGGCGCGCGGCGAGCCCATCGTCGCCAGTCAGGACTGGCATCCGGCGGATCACGGCAGCTTCGCCAGCCAGCACCAGGTGGAGCCCTACACTGTGGGCGACCTGGAGGGCCTGGCGCAAACTTTCTGGCCGGATCACTGCGTTCAGCACAGCGAAGGCGCGGCGCTGCATCCCCTGCTCAAGCAGCAGGCGATCGCCGCCGTGTTCCACAAAGGGCAAAACCGGGTCATCGACAGCTACAGCGCTTTTTTTGACAACGGTCACCGGCAGAAAACCGAACTGGACGGCTGGCTGCGTGGTCAGGGGATCGTGGAGCTGACCGTTCTCGGCCTCGCCACCGATTACTGCGTCAAGTTCACCGTGCTGGATGCTCTGGCGCTCGGCTACGCGGTCAACGTCATCACCGACGGCTGCCGCGGGGTGAACCTTCAGCCGCAGGACAGCAGCCAGGCGTTTATGGAGATGGCCGCCGCAGGCGCCACGCTCTATACCCTTGATGACTGGCGGGAAACCCACGCCTGATCCTTCACCCGGCGCTTCCGCGCCGGGTCTTCTTCTGCCGCTTCGTTATCGTCCATAAATTGAACTCTCTCGCAGTTTCAACAAGTTATTGCTGGTAGTCTGGCAAGGCTGTTTTTTCGCCACGCCATTTCCGTGGCGCGGTTATTTTTTATGTCAAAGAGGAACCACTATGAAACGTTTGCCCTTGCTGGCAGCCTTGCCCCTGCTTTGCGCTTCCGCGCTCTCTGCCCAACCGCTGATGTCCGTCGGCTATTTCAACGGCGGCGGCGACGTCACTGCCGGGCCGGGCGGGGATATCGACAAGCTGGACGTCCGGCAGATCACCCATCTCAACTACTCGTTTGGCCTTATCTATAACGATGAAAAAGACGAGACCAATGCGGCCCTGAAGGATCCTGACCATCTGCACGAGATCTGGCTGTCGCCAAAGGTGCAGGCGGATCTGCAAAAGCTCCCTGCCCTGCGTAAACAGAACCCGGACCTCAAGGTCCTGCTGTCGGTCGGCGGCTGGGGGGCGCGCGGTTTCTCCGGCGCGGCGGCAAGCAAAGAAACCCGTAAGGTGTTTATTCAGTCTGCGCAGGAAATTGTTGAAAAATATGGTCTGGATGGGATTGACCTCGACTGGGAGTTTCCGGTCAACGGCGCGTGGGGGCTGGTTGCCAGTCAACCGACCGATCGCGATAACTTCACCGCGCTGTTAAAAGAGCTGCGCGCAGCGTTTGGTACGAAGAAACTGGTTACTATTGCCGTGGGCGCCAACGCCGAGAGCCCGAAAAGCTGGGTGGATGTCAAAGCGGTGGCCCCGGTGCTGAACTACATCAACCTGATGACCTACGACATGGCCTACGGCACGCAGTACTTCAACTCGAACCTGTATGACTCCAGCCACTGGCCGACGGTCGCCGCGGCGGATAAATACAGCGCCGATTTTGTGGTCAACAATTACCTGGCCGCCGGGCTTAAACCCAGCCAGATGAACCTCGGGATTGGTTTTTATGGCCGGGTACCGAAACGGGCGGTCGAGCCGGGGATTGACTGGAGTAAAGCGGATGCGCAAAAGAACCCGGTCACCCAGCCCTATTTTGGTCCACAGCAGATCGCGCTGTTTGCCTCGCTGGGCTATGACCTGAGTAAAGACACCTACGTGAAATACAATGATATCGTGGGCAAATTGCTCAACGATCCGCAGAAACGCTTTACCGAGCACTGGGACGATGAGGCGAAAGTCCCGTGGCTGTCGGTGCAGTCCGCGGAGGGCAAGCCGCTGTTCGCCCTCTCCTATGAGAACCCGCGCTCGGTAGCCATCAAGGCGGACTACATCAAGGCGAAGGGCCTCGCCGGGGCGATGTTCTGGGAGTATGGCGCCGATGACCAGAACCAGCTGGCCCGCCAGCTGGCGGAATCCCTGGGGATCAAACACTAATCGCGGCAGTTCCTCCGCCGCATCGTCTCCGCCGGGCGGCGTGACGCAGACAGCATCGCTTGCAATGCAGGTATATCGCGCCGCCCGGGATAGGTTATGATGCCTGTTATCCGCTGCGCCAGGGGCTGGCGCAGCTTAACCGTTTGACAGGAGGCAGGGGGCCATGGCCTATATCCCCAAAAATTACGCACGTCTGGAAGTGGGTTATCGCGAAAAGGCGCTCAAGCTCTTTCCCTGGGTATGCGGACGCTGCTCGCGGGAGTTTGTCTACTCCAATCTGCGCGAGCTGACGGTGCACCATATCGATCACGACCACTCCAATAACCCGGAAGATGGCAGCAACTGGGAGATGTTGTGCCTCTACTGTCACGATCACGAACACTCCAAGTACACCGAAGCCGATCAGTATGGCTCCACGGTGGTGGCCGGCGAAGATGCGCAAAAGAGCGTCGGCGAGGCCACCTACAATCCGTTTGCCGACCTGAAAGCGATGATGAACAAAAAGTAAGCGAAGCGGCTGACCGCCGGGCTCGGTCGTAGACGCTAACCCTTCCGGCGCCGGATCACCCGACGCCGGAACCTCTCCCCGCCGGCCGGCAGTTTATTGCAGCTTCACGGTTGCGATCGGCTTCGGCACGATACCGAAATCTTCCTTCAGCTGCTGTTTGCTCTTCATCACCATCTGCCCGCGAGTATCGATGGTCATATGCTGGGCGTCGGTGTTATACCGGGCCTGCCACAGCATCACCAGCTGCAGGCTATTTTCCTTCTGCTCCGGCGTCAGTGCCACGCCATCCGGCCATTTTCCCAGCTCCACCGCCGTCGCCAGACGCTGATACACTTCCGGGGTCATGCTGTCGATAATTTGCTCAATATCCATCTTCCGCTCATCTCCACCTGGAATAATTTGCTGAATCGTTTCTTCAACCCTTGATCTGCTCGCCGTTCTGCTCATCGGTGAAGCTGAGCGACGCCGAATTCACACAATAGCGCTCGCCGGTCGGCTGCGGGCCATCCGGAAACACGTGACCGAGGTGGGCATCACAATTTCCGCAGCGGATCTCTATGCGCTGCATGCCGTGGGAGCTGTCGTCCAGATAGCGAATGGCCTCTTCGCTTACCGGCTCGTAGAAGCTCGGCCAGCCGCAGCCAGAGTCGTACTTGGTCTGGGAGTTGAACAGCGGCGCATCGCACACCAGGCAGTGATACACGCCATTTTTCTTGTTGTGCAGCAGCCGTCCGGTGAAAGGCGGTTCGGTACCATGATGTTGGGTCACGTAAAACTGCATTTCGCTCAAGCCGTTTTTCAGCTCTTCCGGGGAGGGTTTATTTGCCATGGGCTTACATCTCGCTTTGCAATGGACAACTTTCGCCCCAATTCTAACAAAACATTAACAATGAAGCGTACACTTTTGTTCTAAACTTATCCGGTGCCCACAGGCAGCCAGATAATTGTGACTTAAATCACGTTTTTATCTTAAATGCCCTTTAAAATTCCGCGCGCAGCCCCCATATGGAATTGGGCTCAAAGGGAGAGTGGGGCAAATCAATCGCGCAAAGGTCTGCTCAGGATTGATTTGTCGCAATGATTGACACGATTCCGCTTGACGCTGCGTAAGGTTTTTGTAATTTTACAGGCAACCTTTTATTCACTAACAAATAGCTGGTGGAATATATGACTATCAAAGTAGGTATCAACGGTTTTGGCCGTATCGGTCGCATTGTTTTCCGTGCTGCTCAGAAACGTTCTGACATCGAGATCGTTGCAATCAACGACCTGTTAGACGCAGAGTACATGGCTTACATGCTGAAGTATGACTCCACTCACGGTCGTTTCGACGGCACCGTTGAAGTGAAAGACGGTCATCTGGTCGTTAACGGTAAAAAAATCCGTGTTACCGCTGAACGTGACCCGGCTAACCTGAAGTGGGACGAAGTTGGTGTTGACGTTGTTGCTGAAGCAACCGGTATCTTCCTGACCGACGAAACCGCTCGTAAACACATCACCGCTGGCGCGAAAAAAGTCGTTCTGACTGGCCCGTCCAAAGACAACACCCCGATGTTCGTTCGCGGCGCTAACTTCGACACTTACGCTGGCCAGGACATCGTTTCCAACGCATCCTGCACCACCAACTGCCTGGCGCCGCTGGCTAAAGTCATCAACGACAACTTCGGTATCGTTGAAGGCCTGATGACCACCGTCCACGCTACCACCGCTACCCAGAAAACCGTTGATGGCCCGTCTCACAAAGACTGGCGCGGCGGCCGCGGCGCAGCTCAGAACATCATCCCGTCCTCTACCGGCGCTGCTAAAGCAGTAGGTAAAGTACTGCCAGAACTGAACGGCAAACTGACCGGTATGGCGTTCCGCGTTCCGACTCCGAACGTATCCGTTGTTGACCTGACCGTTCGTCTGGAAAAAGCAGCGTCCTACGAAGAAATCAAGAAAGCTATCAAAGCCGCTTCTGAAGGCGCAATGAAAGGCGTTCTGGGTTACACCGAAGACGACGTTGTTTCTACCGACTTCAACGGCGAAGTTTGCACTTCCGTGTTCGATGCTAAAGCGGGTATCGCACTGAACGACAACTTCGTTAAACTGGTTTCCTGGTACGACAACGAAACTGGCTACTCCAACAAAGTTCTGGATCTGATTGCCCACATCTCCAAATAAGTTGAGATGAAAAAGTAATCTGTAAGAGCGACTTCGGTCGCTCTTTTTTTTGTCTGCAGAGATAGGATTGCACAATGATAAATAAAATTTTTGCTCTCCCGGTGAATGAAACCATTTCGCCCGTTATCTCCCGTCGCCAGCTGGACGACCTGGAGCTGATTGTCATCGACCATCCGCAGGTGAAAGCCTCTGTGGCGCTGCAGGGGGCGCATCTGCTCTCCTGGAAACCCGCCGGTGAAGAAGAAGTCCTGTGGCTGAGCAACAACACCCCGTTTAAACAGGGCGTCGCCCTGCGCGGCGGCGTGCCGATTTGCTGGCCCTGGTTTGGCCCATCGGCGCAGCAGGGCCTGCCGTCGCACGGCTTTGCCCGCAACCTGCCGTGGACCCTGGAAGGCCATGATGAAGACGACGGCGGCGTGATGTTGACCTTTGCGCTGCAGAACAGCGCCGAAACCATGAAGCTGTGGCCGCATGAGTTCACCCTCTATGCCCGCTTCAAGCTGGGCAAGACCTGCGAAATCGAGCTGGAAGCCCACGGCGAATTTGAGACCACCTCTGCCCTGCACAGCTACTTCAACGTCGGCGATATCGCGGCGGTGAAAGTGAGCGGTCTTGGCGAGCGCTATATCGATAAAGTGAAAAATGCCGAAGAAGGCGTTCTGAGCAACGGCGTGCAGACCTTCCCGGATCGTACCGACCGCGTCTATCTCGACGCCGAAGGCTGCAGCGTGATCCACGACGACGCGCTCAGCCGCACTATCGACGTGGTGCATCATCATCAGCACAACGTGGTGGCCTGGAACCCGGGCCCGGCGCTGTCCGTCAGCATGGGCGACATGCCGGACGATGGCTACAAAACCTTCGTGTGCGTCGAAACCTGCTGCGTGACCCAGCCGCAGAAAGCCAGTGAAGAGACCCCGTCTCGCCTGGCGCAAACCATCAGCGTGAAAAAACGCTAAGCGCAAAAAGCCCCGTTTATCACGGGGCTTTTTCTCTTCTCCACCAGGATGCGCTGTGGGTTAAACCATATCCAACCGGGTTTTCCGCGGCGGCGGTGGATAGAGGCGGTCCAGCTGCGCAAGCTCTTGCGGGCTGAGAACGAGATCAAGCGCGGCGGCATTCTGCACCACATGTTCAATACTGGCCGCTTTCGGGATCGCCAGCATTCCCGGATGACGAATCACCCAGGCCAGCAGCAGCTGCGCCACCGTCACGCCCCGCTCGTTAGCCATTTTGATGATATCGGTATGCTGAAAAAGTCCATCGCGTAAGCGCCCCGCCTGCGCCAGCGGACAATAGGCCATCACCGGCAGGGTGTGCTGCTGGCACCAGGGCAGGAGATCGTATTCAATGCCCCGCGACGCGAGATGATAGAGCACCTGATTGGTGGCGCAGCGTTCGCCACCCGCCGTGCGCCACAGCGCCTGCATATCGTCGGTGTCCAGATTGGAGACGCCCCAGCGGCGGATTTTACCCTCGGCCACCAGCCTTTCCATCGCCTCGACCGTCTCCTCTAGCGGGATATCGCCCCGCCAGTGCAGGAGATACATATCCAGATAGTCGGTCTGCAGCCGGCGCAGACTGTTTTCACAGGCGCGGCGCATCGCCGCGCCGCCGGCGTGCCAGGGATAGACTTTGGAGACCAGCACCACCCGGTCGCGCAGGCCGCGGACCGCCTGGCCCACCACCTCCTCCGCCCCGCCGTCGGCATACATCTCAGCGGTATCGATTACCGTCAGGCCATGGTCGATGCCCGCGCGCAGTGCAGCCACCTCCTGCTGACGCTGCGCCGCGTTCTCGCCCATATACCAGGTCCCCAGCCCGATGGCCGGAACTGCCGCCTGCTCGCCAAAGCATACTGTTTTTTTCACCATCGTCTCCTACTTAGCGCCCTGCACCACCATAAAGCAAAACAGGGCACGAAGCCCTGTTTTGATGCATAAAGCGCACTGTAATAATGCACAATCAGAAGGTGTAAGTGATCCCGGTTGAGATCAGACCGCTCCAGGATTTGTCCACCATCGGGCTATCGGTAATTTCATCCGACAGACGGGTGTAGCGCGCAATACCGTATACGCTCCAGTCGCCGAGGAAGCGATAGTTGGCCGACAGCTCCAGATACGGGTTCCAGCTGCTGTCCGGATCGTAGCTGCGCATGCCGCTACGACGGGACTCGTGCTGCGAGACGCCATAATAGTATTCGTTCTGATTGTCGCTGTTCCACTCCACGCCGATGCCCGGTGTCAGCGTCAGGTTCCCGTTGGTGTAGCGGTACAGCCAGGCGAGATCCCAGTTGATGCCGTTGCTGTTATCCAGCGTATCGCCGGCAATCGTCGTGCGCAGGAAACCATAGGGCGTGTTGTGGACATAAGAAAGACCGGCCATCACGGTTGATTTACGTTTATCCAGGCGACGCATTTGTTCGCTATCGCTGTCGCCCGGCTTGAAGTACATCGGCGACCAGTAAGCCGTTATCGACAGCTTATCATTGGTGTCATTCCACAGGTAGTAACCCCCACCCAGACCGTGGAACCAGAAGTTATCGCTCTCATAACTAATGACCGGCACCGGATAAACATCCGCATCATACTGCTTGTACGGATGCTCAACGATGCCGACGCCAGCGCCAAGCGTGAACTTCCCATCGGCATGCGCCGCGCTGGCGGAGGTCGCAATCAGCACGCCGAGTGCCAGAAGTTTGATTTTAGTCACAATCCATATTCCCGTTGTCAAATAATCAGCCCGTGCAGTTTACCGTCGTAGGTCTCATGCCTCAAATTCTTTACCCGATATGACACAAATCGTTCACTTTCCCACCCTTCTCTTACCATCTGGTGACAGCCCGATGACAGCTTCACGTCCCGGCGAAGCAAAAAGCGTCTTTTTCAGGATGAGTTATTGATATGTCATTGAAATTGATTTTCTGCGTCATGCAAGATTTCTAAATGCATCTACGCTTAAATTTAGAAGGTGTAATTGCAGGGCACATTCACGCTACCCCACCCGCAACCTGGCATAAGGGTTGCTGGATACCAGGAGAGCGATGTTCAGCTTATGTCTTCCGGGGGCCCCCACTATTCATATGAACGGCTCTCAACCTGTGCTAAAAAACGAAAGGACGGCATGCCATGAATATATTCGATCACTATCGCCAGCGCTATGAAGCTGCCAAGGACGAAGAGTTCACACTGCAGGAGTTTCTTACCATCTGCCGGCAAGATCGCAGTGCCTATGCCAATGCGGCAGAACGTCTGTTGATGGCCATTGGTGAACCCGTCATGGTTGATACGGCTCTCGAGCCGCGGCTATCCCGTCTCTTTTCAAACCGGGTTATCGCACGCTATCCGGCGTTTGAAGAGTTTTACGGTATGGAAGACGCCATTGAGCAGATCGTTTCCTACCTCAAGCATGCCGCCCAGGGGCTGGAAGAGAAGAAACAGATCCTCTATCTGCTGGGACCGGTGGGCGGGGGTAAATCATCGCTGGCTGAACGGCTGAAAGCCCTGATGCAGCGCGTGCCTATCTATGTGCTGAGCGCCAACGGCGAGCGCAGCCCGGTTAACGATCACCCGCTGTGCCTGTTCAATCCGCAGGAGGATGCGCAGATCCTTCAGAAAGAGTATGGCGTCCCTACCCGCTATCTCGGCACTATTATGTCGCCATGGGCGGCCAAACGCCTGCATGAGTTTGGCGGCGATATCACGAAATTCCGCGTGGTCAAAGTCTGGCCATCGATTCTCGAACAGGTCGCCATCGCCAAAACCGAACCGGGCGATGAAAACAACCAGGATATTTCGGCGCTGGTGGGTAAAGTGGATATCCGCAAGCTGGAACACTATGCGCAGAACGACCCGGACGCCTACGGCTACTCCGGTGCGCTGTGCCGCGCCAACCAGGGGATCATGGAGTTCGTCGAGATGTTTAAAGCGCCGATCAAGGTGCTGCATCCGCTGCTGACCGCGACTCAGGAAGGTAACTACAACGGGACCGAAGGGATCTCCGCCCTGCCGTTTAACGGGATCATCCTTGCCCACTCAAACGAATCGGAATGGGTGACCTTCCGTAATAACAAAAACAATGAGGCCTTCCTCGACCGCGTCTATATCGTCAAAGTGCCTTATTGCCTGCGGATCTCCGAAGAGATCCGTATCTATGAAAAACTGCTCAACAGCAGCGAGTTGACTCATGCGCCATGCGCCCCGGGCACTCTGGAAACGCTGGCGCGCTTCTCGATTCTGTCGCGCCTGAAAGAGCCGGAAAACTCGAGTATCTACTCGAAAATGCGGGTCTATGACGGCGAGAGCCTGAAAGATACCGACCCGAAAGCGAAATCCTATCAGGAGTATCGCGACTACGCCGGGGTGGATGAAGGGATGAACGGGCTCTCCACCCGCTTTGCCTTTAAGATCCTCTCAAGGGTGTTTAACTTCGACCATGTTGAAGTGGCGGCCAACCCGGTGCATCTGTTCTATGTCCTGGAGCAGCAGATTGAGCGCGAACAGTTCCCGCAGGAGCAGGCCGAGCGCTATCTGGAGTTCCTCAAAGGCTATCTGATCCCGAAATACGCCGAGTTTATCGGCAAAGAGATCCAGACCGCCTATCTGGAATCCTACTCCGAGTATGGGCAGAACATTTTCGATCGCTATGTCACCTACGCTGACTTCTGGATCCAGGATCAGGAATACCGCGATCCGGACACCGGCCAGCTGTTTGACCGTGAATCATTGAATGCCGAGCTGGAGAAAATTGAGAAGCCGGCCGGGATCAGCAACCCGAAAGACTTCCGTAATGAAATCGTCAACTTTGTGCTGCGCGCCAGAGCCAACAACAGCGGACGTAATCCGAACTGGACCAGCTATGAGAAACTGCGCACGGTTATTGAGAAGAAAATGTTCTCCAATACCGAAGAGCTGTTGCCGGTCATTTCGTTTAACGCCAAAACCTCAACCGATGAGCAGAAAAAACACGACGACTTTGTCGACCGCATGATGGAGAAAGGCTACACCCGCAAACAGGTTCGCCTGCTGTGCGAGTGGTACCTGCGGGTTCGTAAATCGTCCTGATGCGTCCAGCCCGGCGGTGCGCCGCCGGGTCAACTGCAGCTGAATGATGATAAGTAAAGTTGGCTAATGCAGTACAGGAGGGCATATGACCTGGTTCATAGACCGACGCCTGAACGGGAAAAACAAAAGCGCCGTCAATCGTCAGCGCTTTTTGCGCCGTTATAAGGCGCAGATTAAACAATCAATCTCCGAGGCCATCAACAAGCGCTCGGTGACCGATATTGAGAGCGGAGAATCCGTCTCGATCCCGACGGACGATATCAACGAGCCGATGTTTCATCAGGGTCGCGGCGGACTACGCAACCGCGTCCACCCGGGTAATGACCATTTCGTGCAAAACGATCGGATCGAACGCCCGCAAGGGGGCGGCGGCGGCGGTGGCAGCGGTCAGGGGCAAGCCAGCGCCGATGGCGAAGGGAAGGATGAGTTTGTCTTCCAGATTTCAAAAGATGAGTACCTGGATCTGCTGTTTGAAGATCTCGCCCTGCCGAACCTGAAGAAAAATCAGCACCGGCAGCTAAACGAGTTTAAAACCCATCGCGCGGGTTTTACCTCTAACGGGGTGCCGGCCAACATCAGCGTGGTGCGTTCGCTGCAGAACTCGCTGGCCCGTCGGACTGCGATGACCGCCGGCAAGCGCCGTGAACTGCGCGCTCTGGAGGAGGATCTGGAGACCATTAGCCGCAGCGAGCCGGTGCAGCTGCTGGAGGAGGAGCGCCTGCGCAAAGAGATTGCCGAGCTGCGGGCTAAAATTGAACGGGTGCCGTTTATCGACACCTTTGACTTACGCTACAAAAATTACGAAAAACGGCCGGAGCCCTCCAGCCAGGCGGTAATGTTCTGCCTGATGGACGTCTCAGGCTCGATGGACCAGGCCACCAAAGACATGGCCAAGCGCTTTTATATCCTGCTGTATCTGTTCCTCAGCCGGACCTATAAAAACGTCGATGTGGTCTATATCCGCCACCATACCCAGGCGAAAGAGGTGGATGAACACGAATTCTTCTATTCTCAGGAAACCGGCGGCACCATCGTTTCCAGCGCCCTCAAGCTGATGGATGAGGTGGTGCAGGCGCGTTATGACCCGGCGCAGTGGAACATCTACGCCGCCCAGGCGTCGGATGGCGACAACTGGGCCGATGACTCCCCACTGTGCCACGAACTGCTGGCGAAGAAAATTCTGCCGGTGGTGCGTTATTACAGCTATATCGAAATTACCCGCCGGGCGCACCAGACCCTGTGGCGCGAGTATGAACACCTGCAGGCGACCTTTGATAATTTCGCCATGCAGCATATTCGCGACCAGGAGGATATCTACCCGGTATTCCGCGAACTGTTTCACAAGCAGTCCTCTAAAAGTGAAGCGTAGTTAAATAAAATCAGCCAGTTAGTGTCACCTGCTGGCTGATTTATTTTTTAAATGCTTTTATTTCTCTATTAATCAATACGCCCATTTTTTGTGCAGAATAGATGCAGCTGCCTCATCGCAAAATGCTTCTTTCCCCCATGTTGTACATTCCAGGTACAAATCCCTAACCCTGTGTATTATAACTGCCTAATCTGCTTCAAACATTCACGCGATCGTCAGCGTTGCACTGTTTCCACTCTCAGGAGCCTGCTATGACCCCTTTTTATCAATTGACCGCCACCCGCCTGCGCGGCCAACCTCTCTCCATGGCTGACTATGCTGGCAAGGTGGTTCTGGTGGTGAATACGGCCAGCCATTGTGGCTTCACGTCACAGTATGCTGGCCTGGAAGCGCTCTACAAAAAGTACGCGGCTCAGGGGCTGGTGGTGCTTGGTTTTCCGTGCAACCAGTTTGGCAAGCAGGAACCCGGCGGTGCGGATGAAATCGAGCAGACCTGTCACGTTAACTACGGCGTGAGCTTCCCGATGTTTGCGAAAGTGGACGTCAACGGCCCCGCTGCACACCCGCTGTTTCGTTATTTGAAACAAGCGTTGCCCGGCGTGCTCGGCGGACGGATCAAGTGGAATTTCACCAAGTTCCTCATCGGTCGCGACGGCACACCCCTCACGCGTTTTGCGCCGTTCACGACACCGGAGAAAATGGAGGCTTCCATTGTTGCCGCCCTCAAGCGCTGAGTGTGCAGTCATTCCACGTTCACCCAACGGTGGCTGTCTGCCCATACAAGATAGATGTTGGTTCCTGGCCTGTAGCCGACCGCGCCAGCTGTCGCCGGAACGCCCTATTTCACGTCAGGGGCTGTAAACGCGCAAAACCGTAAGATGCTATATGCGAAGCGCCTGTTTCTGGTTGACGAACTTATCAGTTGCGGGAGAATAATGCTGACAAACGCATGCCAGCTTATTCCCGTCAGGATCGCGCAGGTAGGCCACATAAAAGTCGGGGCCATAGGCGGGGCGTGTGCCCGGTGCGCCTTCATTTTGCCCTCCTGCAAGAAGGCCTGCGGCATGGAACTGTCTGACAATCTCTGCGTTATCAGCCTGGAATGCAAACATTGTCCCGTTTCCCGCCGTTGCGGAATGTCCGTCAAAAGGAGGGCAAATACAAAAGCTGAACGCCTTATCCGGATTATTTTTATCTCCCCACATTGCCCAGCTGTCTGTCCAGGCAGGCAGACGTGAGTAGCCAAGAACATTAAAAATAGCGTCATAAAAATCTACTGAGCGCTGAAAATCATTGGTACCTATCGTGATATAAGCCAGCATCTTATGACATCCTCTTTGCCGTTTCCCAGAACAGGCAGGATACCTCTTAACGTAACAATAAACGATTTCCTCTGATGCGCCTGACGCCGTTTTGCCGTCTGAGCATTGGCGGTTTCGACATAGCCCGACCTGTTAAACGCTGGCGCAGTTGACCGGTCCAGGGTTAATTAACCGGTGACGTCAGTCGATCTCACGCGGCCAGCAACCGTCTGTTGCTGGCCGATCTTCCACCTGCCCGGTCATCAGTCTACAGCGGCGACACGGCCTCAACTTCATGCTGAAACACGTAGGGGTCGGAGAGGAGTTCGAATACTTCATCGTCCGGATAGGTGACCGCGACGTGATAGTCTTCGCCTGCGAAGGCTTTGACCGCCGCGAGATCCTGCCAGTAGGTGGCGAGAAAGAAATGCGCCCATTCGCCCTGGTTTTCCCGGCGCACCAGGGCGCCTCTGTTGCCGGCGATGCTCTGAGCGTGTTCTACGCCGGTCCGCTCGAGGTGGCGGGCAAACCCCTCAGCATGCTGCAATGGCACACAGCCGTGCCAGGTCCTGACAATCATTTGCGTTCTCCTGTGGTGATAAACGTCTCACCCTAACATCGACAGGCATTTCTGGGGGAGCGCGACAATGCGGCGCTGGCCACAACACTAAATTATTTTGCCGGACGGGGATATCCTCTCACTCTGCACGATTTTCGACTGCGGAGCAGCATTGGGCCGAATATTGCGCGGCGAGTATCGCTGTTAGCTGGCGCGGAAAAAATCGTGGCTCGTCAGCCTCGGGCAGTCGTATCGCTACACGCCCCTTCAGGGCATCGCCAGCCGATCTTGATGGGCCGCAAAGAGGGTGATGAGATGGTCGGCGATAACCCGCACGCGTCTGGACCCGGCCAGGTCGGAATGCATCACCAGCCAGAGAGTCTGATCCGCGCCGATCTCCGGCTGCAGGCACTGCAGGCCGCTGGCCCGTGCCATAAAGTGCGGCAGAACGCCCAGTCCGAGGCCCGCGGATACCGCGGAAACCTGGGCCACGAGCGTATTGGCTTCGACTTTACACGGCCGCCCTCTCAGGGTGCGCGCGATCCATTGGGCGGCCGGCAGGTGCTGGTGAGTTTCCGGCCACCCCACAAAGTCCGCCTCGCTCAGCGACAGGCCGTCCGCACCGGCCAGATAGCCGGCGGCGCCATAGACGCCAAACCCCACCGTCCCCAGTCGCTTTAACGTCAAATGCCCGGCCTCAGGCTTGACCATGCGGATCGCCAGATCGGCATCCCGACGGTGCAGGTTCACCGGCTGCACGCCGCTCAGCACCTCCACCCGCAGCTCGGGATAATGGTCCAGGAGCCCTTTCAGGGAGGGCAGAATAAAATGCGTGGCCAGGTTATCCGAGGTGGCCAGGCGGACAACCCCGGCGACATGCCCCTGCAGTTGCGCCGCTTCGCCAAACGCCAGGCCTGCGTATTCCAGCGCCTCGGCCCGCGCGAGCAGGGCTTCGCCATCATCGGTCAGGCGATAGCCGCTCTGATGGCGGCTGAAGAGCGGAACGTTCAACGCCTGCTCCAGCCGATCCAGCCGGCGGGAGACCGTGGCTATCCCCATGTTCATCTTGTCGGCGGCGCCGCTCAGCGTTCCCGCCCGGGCGATGGCGAGGAATATGCGCGCATCATCCCAGTTAAATTCTGCGGTCATCTGTTTTCCATTTATGGAAAACGACTCTCCGTTTTCCGCTATTTTTTATCAGTTTCGCAGGGATGATACTGCACGCCACTCGCGGAGACAACCAGGCCATCCGGTCGCCTGCTCTCTCCTCACCTGAACGTCCGTGTACCGCGCGGAACGCTCCTTTCCTAAGGATACGCCTGATATGAAAGAGATTGCTTTACCCCTCCACCCGGCGCCGGCGCGCGTCTGGATAGCCGTCGTTGCACTCGGGATCTGCGCCTTTTCAATCGTCACCAGCGAACTGGCGCCGGTGGGCATGCTCAGCGCCCTGGCGGCGGATTTTCACCAGACTGAATCTGGCATGGGTCTCGCCGTCACCGCCTATGGCTGGGTGGGCGCCCTGGCGGCTCTGCTTTCCGGCGCAATGCCGGCGCGTATTTCCCGCAAGGCGCTGCTGGTCGGGCTGATGCTGATCCTCGCGCTTTCCTGCCTCGCCGCAACCCGGTCTTATTCGATGTTCGCCCTGATGAGCGCCCGCATGATTGGTGCCCTGGCGCATGGCGCCTTCTGGGCCTTAATTGGCATCGTCGCCGCGCAGATGGTGCCGCCGCACCGGCTGGGGCTGGCCACGGCGATCATTTTTGGCGGCGTGTCGGCGGCAAGCGTAGTGGGGGTGCCGCTGGCGAGCTTTATCGCCACCCTGGCGGGCTGGCGATACGCGTTTATGGCGATGGCCTTGCTGTCACTGGCCGCCGCTGCGGTGCTGTGCTCGACGCTGCCCGCGCTGGCCGCCCCAGCCCCCGTCAGGCTGCGCGTTTATCGTGATATTTTCCGCAATCCGCTGCTCGGTGGCCTGTATGGCGCCACGGCATGCATCATTACCGCTCACTTTGCCGCCTTCACCTACATTGAACCGCTGCTGATAAATCTGCAGGGAGTCCCGACGACCGCCCTTTCCGGCCTGCTGCTGCTGTCAGGGGTTTCCGGGCTGCTGGGTAACGTTATCGCGGGGAAGCTCATCGATCGTCATCTGAAGGGGCTGATTTTCGCTGCGCTGCTGCTGAGCGGGGGCGCGCTGGCGATCCTTGGCTCCGCCCGTTTTGCGCCACTGCCATTCTGTTTTAGCGGGCTACTGTTAGCCCTGTGGGGCGCCGGCATCGCGATTGTGTTCGTCGGCTTACAGACCTGGCTACTGCGCAGCGCGGGCGCGGTCGCCCAGCCAGCGTCAGCCATTTACGTGGCCATTTTTAATGCCGCCATCGGCACCGGGGCACTTGTCGGCGGCCAGCTGATCGCCTCAGCTGGCCTGTCGGGAATGGTGTGGCTGGCGGCGGGGACCATGGTGGGCAGTACGCTGCTGATCGCTCTGCTGAAAGCGCCCTCGGGCCGCTAAACGCTGCCCTGTAAAACCGCGTTTTCACGGTCCAGCGTGAAGACCTGCCACACGACGCGGGTCGCGCTCAAGGTAAAAATGGCCGTCGCCAGCGTATTTTCCTCATCAGGATCGTCGGGAGAAAGCCGGTAAATCGGTAACAACGGATCCTGCTGGTCGGAGAGCATCGCTTTCGCTGTCACGCCATCCAGCGGCGGGTTCGTCGCCAGCCACGCGTCCAGGCGCCGCTGGCGCGAGCCGGAGCTGCCGGTCACGATCTGTTCAATAGCCGCAAGCTGGGGATGGATCAGATGGTTGGCATGCCCGCTGGTGGCGGACAACGCGAGCACCGAGCTGCCGGAGCCGGTGGCTTCCACGCTAAACAGACGGCTATCGCCCATCTGGCCCAGGGTGTGGTGAAACGCGCCCGCGCGAGGCGTGGCGCTCAGCAGAGTGACGGCTTCCTCTAAGGTGGTGGCGTTCAGCGAGGCGCGGGCCAGAATCTGGCGCGGCATCCCGTCCGGACGATGCACGGCGCGAATATTGTTGACCGTATTGACTATCCCCTTCTCATTCACTGCGAAGGTATGTCCGCACAGGGAGCCGGGATAGGCGAAGCTGGTAAAGGCGAGGCCCACGTCCGGGGTTATGCTGACGATGGCGCAGTCTTCACGCAGCTGCGGGAAGCCGTCTTCATTGTGCGCAATGATCAACTCGCCCTCTGCGCTTCTCCCCGCCAGGGTGGTGCAGCCATCCGACGTCGAACGCACCAGATCGCCGCGACAGTTCCAGGCGAACACCTCATCCACCGGCGCCTGCAGCCCCTCCGCCATGCCCTCCAGCTCCTGCCAGATCAGCGGGAACTGAGCCTGCACGGCTGCGCGCATGCGCTGGGTCTGTTCCGTCGTTTTCAGGGCGGCCACCGTTTGCCACAGCGCCGTTTGCCTGATTTTTGTCTGCCAGGCCTCACGACCAAACGCGCCAAGCTGCTGACCGACCGCAAAAGCGGAACCTCGGATTGCGATTGTTTTCATATTGTCATTATTCACTTATGTTCAGGATACGTGTTGCAAAAACTCTTGCAGACGCGGATTGCTGCTGGCCGTGAGCAGCGCCTCAGGTGAACCATCTTCGGCAATAGTGCCGCCATCAATAAAAATCAACCGGGAAGCCACCTCTCTGGCAAAGCCAATCTCATGGGTCACAATCACCATCGTCATGCCCTCGTCGGCCAGCGAGCGCATGACCTTTAAGACCTCATGCCGCAGTTCAGGATCGAGGGCGGATGTTGGCTCATCAAATAACATCATTTTGGGTTTCACCGCCAGGGCGCGAGCTATCGCCACACGCTGCTGCTGACCGCCCGAGAGCTCGGCAGGATAGTGGTTAGCGCGTTCACGCAGCCCCACGCGATCCAGCAACGCCAGCGCCTGCTCCCGCGCTGTGGCCTTGCTCTGCTTGCGCACGCGAAGCGGACCGAACATGACATTCTCCAGGGCGGTCAGATGCGGGAACAAATGAAACTGTTGAAACACCATACCGGCTTCGCGGCGAATATCACACTCATTCGCGTGCGGATCCGTAATATGCATGCCCGCCACCAGCAGCGTGCCGGAGGAGATCTCTTCCAGCTTGTTAATACAACGCAGCAGGGTCGATTTTCCCGAGCCGGAAGGACCGATGATCACCACCACCTCGCCCGCTTCAATCTTTAAATTGATATCGTGCAGCACCTGAGTGGCGCCGAAGTTTTTCGCCACCGCGCTAAATTCAACCATGCTCATAAAATATGGATCCTTTTCTCAACTTGTTTTAGCAGGAAGCTCCGGCACAATGTCAAAAACAGATAAATCATCGCCACCGCCGTCCACACCTCCAGCGCCCGAAAGTTGCCGGCAATAATCTCTTGTCCCTGACGGGTTAATTCTGCCACGCCAATCACAATAAACAGCGACGTATCTTTAATACTGATAATCCATTGATTGCCTAATGCCGGGATCATCCGCCGAAAAGCCAGCGGCATAATGACATGCCACAGGGTGCTGCGCGGCGATAATCCCATCGCGAGGCTGGCTTCTTTAAATCCTTTATTGATCGACAGAATCGCGCCCCGGGTGATCTCCGCTATATAAGCCCCGGAGTTAATCACAATGGTGATAATGGCGGCAGGAACCGGGTCAATACGCACCGGCAACACCATCGGCAGGGCGAAGTAAATAAACATCACCTGCACCATAATTGGCGTCCCGCGGATTAATTCCACAAACACCAGCGATACCGTTTTGGATATTGTCCCACCTAATGCGCGGCAGGTCCCAGCCAGCAAACCAATGATTAATCCACCTAACAAACCTGATAACGAAATAATTAGCGTCAGCTGCAAGCCTTGCATCAGCAGCGGCAATGCATCCCAAATATAGCGACTGTCAAAATTCATGCTTCTACCCGTAAAGAAAATATGAGGTCGGATCGCTCCGACCTGGCAGAGTTATTTCGGCTGTTTAGCAAACCACTTTACGTAAATCTTGTCGTAGGTACCATCGGCGCGCAGGGCCTGCAGGGCCTGGTTGACTTTTGGCGTCAGGCTGCTGTTTTTCTGCATCGCAAAGCCATACTGCTGTGGCAGAATGCTGTCCGTCTCACCAGTGGATTTGACCTTGCCATTACCCGCCGTCTTCACGTAGTAAAGGACATTCGGCGAATCATGAACGACGGCATCGAGATTACCGGCCTGCAGGTCAAGGTAAGCGTTATCGATATTCGGGAACTCGATGTAATTCGCTTTATATTTGCTTTTCATAAAGCTGGCTGCCGCCGTCCCCTGCTTAAGGCCGACTTTTTTCCCGGTCAAATCACTGAATTTAACAATGGAATTGTCGGTACTTTTCACGGCTATTAACAGGTCAGCATTATAATATCCTTCACTGAAGTCCACGACCTGCTTGCGCGCATCGGTAATCGTTATTCCCGCCATCGCCACGTCCAGATTACGCGACTGCAGACCGGGGATCAGGCCACCGAAATCCATCGGCCTTAATTCGTAGCTGATATGCATTTTCTTCGCAATCGCGTCCCACAGATCGATATCAAAGCCGACATATTTATCGCCTTGTTTAAATTCAAATGGAACAAAGGCAGTATCGACACCCACCGTTATTTTATCTTCTGCTGCTGTAACAAAACTGGCTGAACAAATAACTAATGCCAGCGTCAGCTTTAATTTCTTAAATAATCCACTCATAATTACCCTCAGCGTCAGTGAAATAGCCTACAACGAACGTCACCCTGCGAAATATCTCGCCGGAAGAACCAATAACAAGAGCTGATATACCGGGCGCAGTTTTATGCGCCCGAATAAAAACGATAACTTATGCAGAAAACAGAGAGTCAGAGGTAGCCGGTGCTGGCGTCTGGGCGCTGTTCATCACCATGGAGAGAAAACTGTAATAACCGTTTATTCCAATCAGATCCACCACGCCCTTCTCGCCCCATAACTCAATGGCTTGCTGCCAGGTCTCATCGCTGACCTTTTGCTGTTGATGCAGCTGCTGACAGAAGTCATAGACCGTCTGCTCATCGGGCCGGAGATCCACGGGCCGGCGCCTTTCCTTAATCGCCTGCACCGCCGCGGCAGCGATCCCTTTCTCGCGTGCTATCGGCGCATGGATCGCCCACTCAACCGGCTGCGACCAGTGCCGCGCGGTCAGCAAAATCGCCAGTTCAGAAAGACGCTGGCCCAGCGCGCTGCGATAGCGCAGGTACTCCCCCATACGCTGGGCATGGGCCATCAGCTCGGGGCTACGCAGCAGCGGTTCAAAGGGCGGCAGCAAGGCGCCGCGCGGTCCGTTGATAATCTCTTCCGCTAACTGACGCTGCTGAACGTCCCATTCCTGTTCCGCCAGGGGCGGTAAACGATTGCTCATAATTTCCCCGTCTCTTCGCGGATCACGCAGTTCAGGGTATCGACCACAAAATCGAGCTGCGTCGGGGTGATGATAAACGGCGGTGCAATCAGAATGTGGTCGCCAGACTGGCCATCGATGGTGCCGCCCATGGGATAGACCATCAGTCCACGCGCCATGCAGTTTGCTTTGATCGCAGCGTGCAGCTTCAGGGAGGGATCGAACGGCGTTTTGTCGTCTTTATCACGCACCAGCTCGACTCCCGCAAACAGGCCGCGTCCGCGCGTATCACCGACATGCGGTAACTCCCCCAGCACCTCGCGCAGCGCCATGTGCAGATAGGCGCCCTGCTGTTTGACGGCGTCCAGCAAATTATCGCGCGCGATCACTTGCTGCACCGCCAGGGCTGCCGACGCGGCAGTGGCATGACAAATGTAAGTGTGACCATGCTGGAACAACCCACTGCCCGCCTTCAGCGCGGAGACGATAGTCTCACTCGCCAGCACCGCCCCAATCGGCTGATAGCCTCCGCCGAGTCCTTTGGCGATGGTCACTAAATCGGGCACCACGTCATCCTGTTCAAACGCATGCAGCGTCCCGGTCCGCCCCATACCGCACATCACCTCATCCGCGATGTACAGGATGCCGTATTTGTCGCACAGGCGGCGGACCCCTTGCAGATAGCCCGGCGTCGGCGGCGTGGCTCCCATCGTCGCCCCCACCACGGTTTCGGCACAGAAACCGATGATCGTTTCCGGGCCGGCCTCAAGGATGGCTTGCTCCAGCTCATTAAGCAGGCGCTCGGTATATTGCTGTTGTGTCTCGTCAGCCCGGCGATCGCGGTACTCATTGCAGGCGGAGACGCGGATAACATCCATTAATAAGGGAGCAAACTGACGACGGCGCCATTCATTCCCCCCCACCGCCAGCGCGCCCAGCGTATTGCCGTGATAGCTCTGTTTACGGGCGATAAAGCGGGTGCGCGATGGCTGGCCGATCTCCACAAAGTACTGCCGCGCCATCTTCAGCGCCGTCTCTACCGCCTCAGAACCGCCCGAGACAAAGTAGGCGTAGTTAAGCTCGCCGGGCGCCGTGCGGGTGAGATGTTCGGCAAGCTGCTCGACGGCATCGCTGGTGAAAAAGCTGGTATGCGCATAGGCCAGCCGATCGATCTGGCGGTGCATCGCCGCCAGCACATCAGGATGCGCGTGTCCGAGGCAGGAAACCGCCGCCCCGCCGCAGGCATCAAGATACGGTTTTCCTTGGGCATCAAAGATATAGGCCCCTTGCGCACGTGAAGCCACCATCGGCGTGCTACGCAGGCTGCGGTGAATGACATGACTCATACTGGGTTCTGCTCCTGAATCCGCTACATGAATTGAGCGTATCTTGCAGGATCCATTTGGATCACGTCAACGAATTAAAGATATAAATGCATCCGTTATTCTTATAACTGATACATTTGAATCATTTATCAGGACTTACCGGGGATCACGTAGGCGCCAGACTCAATAAGATAGCGTTCGGCATTTTCAATTTTACTCACCGCCTCCCGACCGTGGCGCACCACCAGCATCGCCAGCAGGCACTCCGCCAGGCCCATGCCGGAGACCACGGAAGGGAAAAATGACGGACTGTCGATGGAGAACAGCAGCGTGCAGTCTGCCGCCTGCGCTAAGGGGGAAACCGGCGAGTCGGTAATGGCGAGGATCTTCGCCCCGGCCTGCCGGGCTGCCTGTAAAACATCCAGTGATTCGCGTGAATAGGGAGCAAAGCTGGTGAGTAAGACGCAGTCCCGGGCGGTTAGTTCGCGGGTAAAAACTTCGATATTGCTGGCCAGGCCATCGATCAATGATACCTGGCGGTTAAACAGTCGATAGACATAGAACAGCGACCACGCGATCGGAAAGCTGGCGCGGAATCCGCAGATATAGACATTCTCCGCGCTATCGAGCAAGGTCACCGCCTGCTCCATCTCCTGGGCATTTTCATTTTGCGTAAAGGTCAGATTCGCCTGATGCGCCTGAAAAACCTCTTTATACAGCTGCGTTTGCGTTCCGCGGGCCATCATTTTTTCCGCTTTTGATACGTATGTATCATTGCGCAGCCCCAGATCGTCAATGAAATCACTTTTCAGCTCGCTCCAGCCGCGGTAGCCCAGCCGCTGCGCCAGACGCAGCAGCGTCGCCGGTTTTACCCCGGCTTCCGCCGCGAAGGCACGCATTGATAACACCACCAGCTGACTGGCATTTTGCAGTGAGAACTCGGCGGCGCGTTGCAGCTCGGGCGACAACCCGCCGAATTCATTAATGATTTTTTCCCTGAGATTCATGGCAGCCACTGACTGGTTTTAAGTGAAAGCTATCTAATCATATTTGAGATCAAGACTCTATAGGCTGGTATAACACCCGGGGGCCATCCTTTGCGCTCCTGAGCATGGCGAACCGCGGTGCCCGTCACTTCTCCAGCCAGTCGATAAAAAACGCCATAAACGCCGACACCTGCGGCGGTTGCAGCTTTCGCTGGGGAAAGACAAACTGCAGCCCAACCTCCTTGCGGTCTAAGGGGCTGAATCCGGTGAAGCGCTCGGCAAACAGCACCTGAAGCCGTCCCTCCTCGACATCCCTCTTCACATCCCACCATGATTTACCGGCGATCCCCGCCCCGCTGAGCGCCCACTGCCGCAGCAGCGCCCCATCGTCGCAGACCATCGCCGGTGTCACCCGGATGATCTGCTCTTTTCCCGCCTCCTCAAAGCGCCACTCGTTCATCACCACACCGTGCCGCTCCAGCGCCAGGCAGCGGTGATGATGCAGCGCCTCGGGCGAAGCCGGCGTTCCACGGGCGGCAAGGTAAGCCGTCGAGGCCACCAGCACCCGGTGGTTAGGACGGATATGGCGGATCGCCAGGCTGCTGTCCGGCAGGTTACCGACGCGAATGCTCATATCCAGCCGGTTGGCGACCAAATCCTCCACGCGCTCGCCTAAGTAGACGGAAAAGGTCACTTCCGGGTGACGGCGGGTAAAGTCGACGATGGCCGGGCTAAGGTATTGTCGGCCAAAGTCGGAGGGGGCGGAAAGGCGAATATCGCCGCTCAGGACGCCCTCTTTTTGCGTCAGCAACGACTCGGCGTGGCGCGCCTCCTCCAGTACGCGCCGCGCGGCATGATAAAAATCTTCCCCCGCGTTGGTCAGGGTGATAGCGCGCGTGGAGCGATGGAACAGGCGGGTCTGGTAACGCTCTTCCATCGCCTTCAGGCGGGCCGTCATGGTGGCCGGCGAAAGTGACAACCGTCTGCCGGCGGCGGAGAGTCCCCCCGCTTCGGCGACTGCCACCAGCAGCGCCATATCTTCCAGCTTGCCCATTTTTCGTATATCCCGAAAAGTGAATCTGTTTTTCGTCTAATTATCAAAATCAGCTCCCGACTGTAAAGTGATTTCCATTCCACTTCGCAAGGGACACCACTATGAACACGCTCTCACTTTTTGATCGTCATCGCATCGGTACGCTGCCGCTGAAAAACCGTATCGTCATGGCTCCCATGACCCGGGCGCGCGCGCTGCAGCCGGGAAATATCCCCTCCGCGCTGATGGCGGAGTATTACCGCCAGCGCGCCAGCGCGGGATTGATCGTTACGGAAGCGACGCAAATATCTCCCGAGGGACAGGGATATTCCTGGACGCCCGGCCTGCATTCCGCAGACCAGATTGCCGGCTGGCAGTTGACGACCCGAGCCGTACATCAGGCCGGCGGCGTTATTTTTTCTCAGCTCTGGCACGTGGGACGCATGTCGCACGCCCGTTTTCATGCGGATGGTCAACCCGTGGCCCCCTCGGCGCTGGCGCCGGACGCCCAGGTCTGGGTGGTGGATGAGCAGGGCCGGGGCCAGATGGTGGACTGTTCACCGCCGCGGGCGCTCTCCCGGTCGGATATCCAGCGTATTGTCGCCGATTACCGTCAGGCGGCGCGCAATGCGATCGCGGCGGGGTTTGACGGCGTGGAAGTACACGGCGGCAATGGCTATCTGATCGACCAGTTCCTGCGGCGGACCGCCAACCAGCGTACCGATGAGTACGGCGGCAGCCTGAACAACCGGATCCGTTTTGCCCAGGAGGTGCTGACCGCCATCGGCGACGCAATCGGCCGCGAGCGGACGGGCATCCGCCTTTCCCCCTTCATTACCCAGCGCGGGATGAATGACCCGCAGGTGATCGACGCCATCCTTGCCCTGGCGGCCTGGTGCGAACAGCAGGGCATCGCCTTTATCCATCTGGCGGAGGCGGACTGGGACGATGCCCCAGCCGTTCCCCGACACTTCCGCGACACGCTGCGCGCGACCTTCAGCGGCACGCTGATCGTGGCCGGGAATTACGATCAGCAGAAGGCGGAGCGCATTCTTGACGCCGGTCTCGCCGACCTCGTGGCTTTCGGCCGGCCGTTTATTGCCAATCCCGACCTGCCGCAGCGGCTTCTGCACCGCTGGCCGCTGGCGACCGTCAGCGATCCCGGCACGCTGTTTGGCGGCACGGCGGCGGGCTATACCGACTATCCCTTCTATACGGAGCATAAAGAGTGAAAATGACCCGCAAAATGTTACCTGCCGGCCGTGGTGTCGCGGTTGCCCGCACGCAGGCCAGACGCGGCCTCACGCGCCATCGCTGCGCCACCGCGCTGCTGCTTGTCGCAATGTCCGGCTCCGCGTATGCAGCCCAACAGGATCTGCTGAAGCCGGCGCAACTCATCGCTGACGGCAGCCTTCCCGCAGCCACACGCGCCGCCAATGAATATGTCGCCAGGCAGTATGCCACGTTCTGGAATACCGGTGATGCCGCGCTGGCCCGGGCGGCGCTGGCGGAGAATTTTATCGATAAAACGCCCCCGGAAGGTCGCCGACAGGGGCCGGAAGGGGCGATCCTCGCCTCCAGAGCGTTTCGCCAGGCGGTGCCGGATTTACGCTGTGATGTCGAACAAATGATCGTGGCCGGTGACCGGGTGGTCTCACACTTACATTTTCATGGCCGCTTTACCGGGACCTTCGGCACCCGGCAGGGTAAGGGACAAAATATCGATTTTATCGCCACCGATATCTATCAGATCCGCGGCGGTAAAATTACCGCCAACTGGCATATTGAAGATAACCTGACGCTGATGAAACAGCTGGGCGCGCAATAAGCCGCCCCCGGAGGGTGCGTCAGCGATCGCCAACACGGCGAGCCGCCCCGGTCTCCGCTGGGACGACTCGCCTGGCGTCAGCCGGCGCTTAGATTTGCGCCAGCCCGCCGTCGACATAAATCTCTGCGGCGTTAATAAAGCTCGACTCATCCGACGCTAAAAACACCACCGTCCGGCCAATCTCCTCCGGCTCGCCCAGCCGCCCGAGCGGTACGCCGGCGGCCAGAGCATCGAACAAGCCCTGGCGATCCGCCTCCGCCACCAGCCCTCCCAGACCCGGGGTACGTACCGGCCCCGGGCTGACCACATTGATGCGGATCCCGCGGTCGCTAACCTCCAGCGCCCAGGAGCGCGCCAGGCTGCGTACTGCGGCCTTACTGGCGCTATAGATGCTGAAGTTAGCCGTCCCTTTTACCGCCGCCGTAGAGCCGGTCAAAATCACCGAGGCGCCGTCGGTGAGCAGCGGCAGCGCTTTCTGCACGGTGAACACCACCCCGCGCACGTTAGTGGCAAAAATCCGGTCAACGTGCGCTTCGGTAACGGCGCTGAGCGGCAGCATGTCTCCGCCGCCGGCATTGGCGAACAGTACATCCAGCCGGCCGGACTCGTCGGCAATGGTCGCAAATACCGCGTCAAGGTCGCTTAACACGCCGGCATCAGCGCGGATCCCGCGGGCGGCGGGTCCGATGAATCTTACCGCCGCATCCAGCTCCTCCTGACGGCGGCCGGTGATGTACACCTTCGCGCCCTGCTCCGCCAGCGCTTTCGCCGACGCCAGGCCAATCCCGGCGCTGCCGCCGGTGACTAACGCCACTTTATCCGCAAGTTTTTTGCTCATGGTGCATTTCCTTGGTTAGAGTATAAACAGGCCAGGCTCGCGAAAGCGCCCCGCCGGGTATGGAAAGCACTGTAATCGTCCCGGCGAGGCGGAAAAATGGCCTAATCTGAAAAACACTCTTCCCCTCGGTGGATAATCACCTCCAGTAACCAGGATAAAGCGAATAATGGACCGGTTTTCAGCTCTTAAAGCCTTCACCCGCGTTGTCGAAGCCGGCAGCTTTACCCGCGCCGCGGACTCGCTGAATATGCCCAACGCCACCCTCAGCAAAACCATTCAGCAACTGGAGGCGCATCTTGGGGTTTCTCTCCTGCAGCGCACTACGCGGCGTATCACCGTGACGCCGGAAGGACGGGAATACTATGAAAAGGCCCGGCGCCTGCTGGAAGACCTGGAAGAGATCGACGCCGCCTTCAATACCGCCCGCAATAAGCCAAAGGGCCATCTGCGGATCGCCATCGGCGGGTCGACCGCGCGCGATGTGCTGATCCCGCTGCTGGCGGACTTTATGACCACCTGGCCGGATATCCGTATCGATTTGCAAGTGGCCGATAAGCCCTCGGACCTGATCGGCGGCAATATTGACTGCGCTATCCGCGGCGGACCGATGGAAGACTCGACGCTGATTGCCCGTAAAATCGGCGAGGCGGCGCTGGTTACCTGCGCCACCCCGGGCTATCTTCAGCGCTATGGTACGCCCGCCTCACCGAATGAACTGAACCATAGCCACCGGCTCATCAGCTACCTGTCGCCGGCCAGCGGCAGAGCGTTTCCGTTTCGTTTTGCCCGTCACGGCGTCAGCACCGAGCTGAAGACGGAGCACCATCTCGGCATCAATGAGAGCAACGCGCATATTGCCGCCGGCGAGGCGGGCTTAGGCATTGTGCAGACCTTTACCTATTCGCTGAAACCGGCGCTGGCGAGCGGCAAGCTGGTGGAGATCCTCAGCGCCTGGCGCCCGGCCCCCTATCCTTTTCACGTTGTCTATGCCCGGCACCGGCACGTCCCGCCCCGGCTCCGCGTCTTTATTGACTGGCTGGCGGCGGTTTTTCCGTCTGCGGTGCAGGGATAGCGCGCGTTATCTGACGCGGAGCAGGTCGCCGTATCGCGTGGTGTAGCGCGGCGATAGCATCTCTCGCTTCATCTGCCACTGCTGCTGGACCCCCTGGCCGGCAAAATAGAGCGCCCCCCTGCCGTTTTTCGCATTCAGCTGGTCGAGCACCTGCATCAGCCTGGCGCTGTTCTGCCGCGGGGCAAGCTCGTCGAACAGGTTCAGCTGGGCGACGCCCTGGCTGTAGAAATCGCCGAGCATCACCCCGGCCTTCTGATAGCGATGCCCCGCTTTCCAGATGGCGTCCAGGCAGTTTGTCGCCGCGGCGATAATATCCCGGGAATCCTGCGTCGGCGTCAGCAGCTTCAGTGAGGCGCTGTTGCCGTAATAGGGTTCATTCAGCGCGAAGGGGCTGGTTTTGACAAAGGCGGAGACGAACCGGCAGTACTGATGCTCACCGCGCAGCTTTTCTGCTGCCCGCGCGGCATAGCTGCAGATCGCCTGGCGCATATCCTCATAGGCCGTAATGCGATCCCCGAACGAGCGGCTGCAGATAATTTCCTGCTTAGCGGGAGCAAACTCCTCCAGCGCCAGGCAAGGCTCGCCGCGCAGCTCCCGTACCGTTCGCTCAAGCACCACCGTGAAGTGCTTGCGGATAAAGCGGATATCGCTCTCCGCCAGCTGGAGTACCGTGCCGATCCCCATTGCCTCGAGCTTTTTACCGATCCGCCGCCCGATGCCCCAGACCTCACTCACCGGCAACAGCGCCATCAGCTTCCGCTGCCGCTGCGGGCAGGATAAATCCACCACCCCGCCCGTCTGCCGCTGCCACTGCTTCGCCGCGTGGTTGGCCAGCTTCGCCAGGGTTTTGGTCGGGGCGATCCCGACGCCCAGCGTCAGATGGGTGCGCTGCTGCACCGTGGCGCGGATTTCCCGGCCAAAGTCGGTCAGATCTTTGCAGTGGCGCACGCCGCTGACATCGCAAAAGGCTTCATCGATACTGTAAATTTCGCAGCGCGGGGCGAGCTCTTCCAGGGTGGTCATTACCCGGTTGGACATGTCGGCGTACAGCTCATAGTTGCTGCTGAACGCCACGACGCCGTGGCGAAGAAACGCCGCCTTCTGCTTAAAGTAGGGTTCGCCCATTTTCACAAACGGCTTCGCCTCCGCCGAGCGGGCGATCACACAGCCATCGTTGTTCGACAGCACCACCACCGGCCGCCCCTTCAGGTCTGGCCGGAATGCAGTCTGGCAGCTCGCATAAAAGGCGTTCACATCACAGTGCGCGAACATGATCAACCCGCCGCCTTGATGATGTAGGTCACCACGCCGAAAATATCGAGCGTCTCCTCGCGGCCGACCACGATGGGCGAATAGGCCGGGTTCATCGGGTTAAGCTGCACCCGGGGCAGAAGTTGCAGCTTTTTTACCGTAAATTCGCCGCCGACGGCGGCAATGACGATATCGCCATGCTCCGCTTTACGCGCGCTGTCCACCACCAGCAGATCGCCTTCGTCAATGCCGGCATTGATCATGCTGTCGCCTGCGGCTTTGACAAAATAGGTCGCGCTGGGATGCTGCACCAGCAGCTCGTTGAGGTCGATTCGCTTCTCGACATAGTCCTGGGCCGGGCTGGGAAAGCCGCACTGCACCAGGTCGGCAAAAAAGGGAAAGGAGACAATCTGACGTAGCTCAACCGGCGTGTAAAAGTTCATTTTTTAACCCACCACATAATACTGAATATATATACAGTAGTTTTGCCTGTTTTGCCGGTCAATATCGGCTCCAGCTATCAATCGCCAGCACTGAAATAACTCCTTGATGTCAATGGGGGTCCTCTTCAGCGCCCGCGAACCGTTTGCTGCTTTTGCGCGCAGCCCGCCCGCCGCGCGAGGGGGTAGATGCGCCGCGCCGCGGCATTCGCTTGACACTGTACATTAATACAGTAAAACTAACGCCCGCGATCAGCATACAGAGGACAGAAGATGTTTGTGGAACTGATTTATGACAAGCGCAATTTTGCCGGGCTGCCGGGCGCCAGAGAGACCATTCTTAACGAGCTGACCAAACGCATGCAGCGCATTTTCCCGGAGGCGGAAGTGCGCGTGAAGCCGATGATGACGCTGCCGGCGATCAACACCGACGCCAGCAAGCATGAAAAAGAGCTGATCAGCCGCACGGTGCAGGAGATGTTTGAAGAGGCGGACATGTGGCTCACTGAAGAGTAATGCCGCCCGTTAGTCGCGGCGCCCCCCCTCTTTAAGAGCTTTCCCGGATGTGGCAGAGCCACGGGCAACAGTACAATAGCGGCGGTTGCAGACTGGCAATGCAACCTTCGCTCACCTGCTGGCTCTTGCATACGGCCAGCAGGTGAGCCCTACCTGTCTCCCCTCATCGCCTCACAGCGTCTCCGGTAGCGCCGCTATAATTCTATCCACCAGCTCGCGATGCTGATGCACCTTCCCACATTTAACGATGATCTGCCTGGCGTTGTCATAGCCCGGGGCCCACAGCCGATTATTAAGCAGAACGTCCTTGTAGACCGCGATCAGCGGTTTGTTCCACGCCGCTGCCATGTGCACCACCGAGGTGTCCGGGGAGATAATCAGCTCCGCCAGGGCGATCAGCGCCATCGCATGGTGTAACGTGTTAAATGGGTTAATCACCACCTCCGGCGGCAGCGGGATGCGGATCTCACGCCGGTGATCGAGCAGAATAACCGCGATCCCCGGATGGCGAGCCAGCAGCTTGTCGAGCAGTTCGGCCAACTGCGTCTGCGAGAGACTGCGGTCGCCATGGCCGGCAAAAATATTAATCACTACCGCTTTTCTGCTCAGCGATGCCAGATACTGCGCCACCTCCTGCATAATCGGCCCGGGCACCGCCAGGTCGTAAGCGTCCAGCCCGCGGGTGTCCAGTTTGAGATAATCGGCGATCAACTCGAACGTTTTCGTCACGTGCCAGCGCTGGCAGTCAAAATCAAAAGAGTGGGAGTAATGCTTAATCGACGGCCATTTATTAAACCCGAGCACCGATTTCGCTTTTATTTGTCGGAAAAGCCGCAGGCGATGCACGGGAATATCGAACAGCGAAGGGTCAATAATAATATCGTACTTATTATTAGCCAGTTCATTAATAACATCGCGGGGAACGTTATGATTAAATTTTCGCAAAAAATCGGCTGACGTAACCGGGTCAGCTTCATAAATATAGCGGATCCGCGGGTTATAACGCATCACCTGGCTATTAGAGGTCGTCAGCAGGAAATCAACGATATAGCCTGACTGATGCAGGCATTTCACCAGCGCGGAATCCACCACCACATCGCCGACCGCCCCCTCATTGCGCATCAGTAAGACGGTTTTCGCGGACGACAAATCCACCGGCTGACGGCGTCGGCGATCCCAGAGCGCTTTCGCCACGCCCACCCGCAGGGCATTACGTACTTTCTTAGTAAAGTAATTTCGCCGTCTGTTGAGCTCCCTTATTTTATTAAACTTCTTGCGTGGGGAGCCCTGCATGGTTGCATCGTGCATCATCCTAACCTCATTACGGCAATCATTAATATTCTGTGTCGTCCGATAGAGACTGAGCGAAATAAAAAAAGTTCGATTGAAAATGAAAATCATTCTTTTTTTTATTTACAAAACTCATCCAGCCCTGCGGGATTGCACCACAGCACTGTGAAGCAATAATGAGTGAATAGTGAATTTGCCGGCCCACCGTTGGCAGGCCGGCGCAACAGCGCTAAGCTGGCTGCTTTATGAAGTCAGGAGGACGCTATGCTTGAAGCAGTAGAAGGTAATATCCATCAGCGGCTGTGCGCGCTGCTCGACGAACATCAGGCGCGCTATCGGGTGATGGCGCACGAGGCGGTCGGCCAGTGCGAAGCCGTCTCGGCGATCCGCGGCACCGCGCTTGGCCAGGGCGCGAAAGCGTTAGTCTGTAAAGTCAAAGGAAACGGCGTCAACCAGCATGTGCTGGCGATCCTCGCCGCCGATCGGCAGGCCGACCTCGCCAGCCTGGCCCGGCATATCGGCGGCAGCAAAGCCTCGCTGGCCAGCCCGGCGGAAGTGGAAGCGCTCACCGCCTGCGCGTTCGGCGCCATTCCCCCCTTCAGTTTCCATCCGGCGCTGCGGCTGGTGGCCGACCCGCTGCTGTTTGAGCGCTTCCCACAAATCGCCTTTAACGCCGGGCGCCTGGACCGATCGATCATTCTCGATACCGAAGACTATTTACATATCGCCCGACCGGAGATCGCGACCTTTCGCCGTCTTAGCTAACCGGGCATCGGCCCTGATTTCCGCCGCATGGCGTAAAAATCCTGTTTATTCACGCCACGATGCGTAGAGTCAGCGGGATATTTTTTGGCATTCTTTTTTTGGCAAGGACCTCTGTACATGTTTGATACCACCCTGTTGATCCTGCTGGGTCTGGCGGCGCTCGGCTTTATCAGTCATAACACCACCGTAGCAATCTCCATCCTCGTGCTGATTATCGTGCGCGTCACGCCGCTGAACGCCTTCTTTCCCTGGATTGAGAAGCAGGGCCTGACCGTCGGGATCATCATTCTGACTATCGGCGTGATGGCGCCCATCGCCAGCGGCACGCTGCCGCCATCGACGCTGATCCACTCCTTTATGAACTGGAAATCGCTGCTGGCGATTGCGGTCGGGGTGTTTGTCTCGTGGCTTGGCGGACGCGGCGTCTCGCTGATGGGCTCCCAGCCGCATCTGGTGGCCGGGCTGTTGGTCGGTACGGTGCTCGGCGTCGCCCTGTTTCGCGGCGTCCCGGTCGGGCCGCTGATTGCCGCCGGGATCATCTCGCTGTTTATTGGGAAGTCGTAGCCAGGCTGCCGTGATAGCGGCCCGGCGTCTGCCCAAGCCCTTTCTTAAACATGGTGATGAAGGCGGTGGTGGAATCGTAGCCCAGCGCCTGGGCCGTCTGCTGTACCGTCTGCCCGCGGATCAGCTGCTGCAGTGCAAGGATCAGCTGCAGCTGATGGCGCCAGCGGCGAAAGCTCAGCCCCGTTTCACGCACCACCAGCCGCGCCAGATTGCGCTCGCTCATCGCGAACTCCGCCGCCCACTGGTTCAGGGTCTGCCAGCGCGCCGGATCCTCAGCCATCATCGTCACCATCTGGCGAATTTTCGGGTGGTTCGATACCGGCAGCTGCAGGTGCTCCTGCGGCTGACGGGGCAGCTCATCAAACAGAACCTGCACCAGCCGGGCCGTGGCGGGGGCGGCCAGCGACTCCCCGCCGCGTTCCGCCAGGGCGAGGATCAGCTCCCGCACCAGCGGGGAAATCTTTAACGTACAGCAGCGGTCCGGCATCGGCGCGGCGCCCGGCTCGATGAACAGGAAGCACACCTGGGCGCCGGGGGTGGCGCGGTTACTGTGGGAAAGCTGCCCCGGGACCCACACCGCATACTGCGGCGGCACCATCCACATCGCGTTCTCCACCTCGCAGGTTAAGGCGCCGTGCAGGGCGAGGATCAGCTGCCCCTTACGGTGGGAATGCGCCGGAATATACTGCTCCGCCTCCACCACCCGAATACGAAAGGCAATGGCCGATTCGTGGCCACTGTCCGGTTCATAACCATCCAGACCCAGTCCGATCATCATGTTGTCCGATATTAGCGATAATCTGTCATTTTAGCTTGATTTAAACAGAGGACAAAGTCGCTATCGTAACCCCCCTCTTTAGTTACTTTGAGAATGATATGTCTTCTGTGACCTCCTCCACCGGCCGCCGCTCCGCGCTGCTGATTGCCGGTATCCTGCTCATCGCCACCACCCTGCGCGTGGTCTTTACCGGCGCGGCGCCGCTGCTGGACGCGATTCGTAGCGACTATGGCCTGACCACCGCGCAGACCGGGCTGCTCACCACCCTGCCGCTGCTGGCCTTTGGCCTTGTCTCGCCGCTGGCGGCAGGGGTTGCCCGCCGGTTCGGCATGGAGCGCAGCCTGTTGCTGGCGATGCTGCTGATCTGCGCCGGCATTGCCCTGCGCTCCCTGCCCTCCGCTGCATGGCTGTTTATCGGCACGGCGGTGATCGGTTGCGGCATTGCGCTGGGAAACGTGCTGCTGCCCGGGCTGATTAAACGGGATTTCTCGCAGCATGTCGCGCGGATGACCGGCGCCTATTCCCTGACGATGGGCGGCGCAGCGGCGCTAGGCTCGGCGCTGGTGGTCCCCGTGGCGATGGCCGGATTCGGCTGGCGCGGGGCGCTGCTGCTGCTGATGATCTTTCCGCTGCTGGCGCTCCTCAGCTGGCTGCCGCAGTCCCGGCGTCAAGCGGAGGCCCCGCTGACCGGCTCAGGCGCCATGCATAACCGGGGGATCTGGCGGTCGGCGCTGGCCTGGCAGGTGACGCTGTTCCTCGGCATCAACTCGCTGGTCTATTACGTGATTATCGGCTGGCTGCCGTCGATTCTGCAGAGTATGGGCTATAGCGAAGCGCAGGCCGGCTCGCTGCATGGCCTGCTGCAGCTGGCGACCGCTGCGCCCGGCCTGGCGATACCGCTGATCCTGCATCGGCTGCGCGACCAGCGCGGGATCGCGGTGCTGGTCGCCCTGATGTGCGCCATCAGCGCCGCCGGGCTGTGGCTACTGCCAGGGCTGGCGATCGGCTGGACGCTGCTGTTCGGCTTTGGCTCCGGAGCCACGATGATCCTCGGCCTGACGTTTATCGGCCTGCGCGCCAGCTCGGCGCACCAGGCCGCGGCGCTGTCGGGGATGGCGCAGAGCGTCGGCTATCTGCTGGCCGCCTGCGGGCCGCCGCTGATGGGCAGGATCCACGATGCCAATGGCGACTGGCATATTCCGCTGCTGGCGGTGGCGCTGATTTCGCTGGTGATGGCGATCTGCGGCGCCCTCGCCGGGCGCGACCGGGAGATTCATCCCTGAAGATGACCGGCAGCGGGCGCTGCCGGTAGGGTTATTGTGCCGCGGCGCGCAGCAACGCCTGCACCAGCGGCGCAGGACGCCCGTCCAGCGCGTGGCGCTCATGCTGGAACAAGGTGGCGACAAAAAACGGGTGCGTCACCAGCTCGACGGCGCGGATCTCACCCTCTTCATCCCAGCCGGTGACGCGCAGATCGCCCTGCTCCAGCTCCGCGGCAAACGCGCTGTCCACACCGTAGCGGCAGTGGTAGCCCTCTTCAATGCTCTCCCGACCATAGGCGCGGGCAATCAGCGTATTCGCCCGCAGCTCGACGACGGCAGAAGCCTCCACCAGCGAGCAGCTGAGGGGCGCGATCACCATCCGCCCTTCGCTGTCGGTTTCTGCATGACCGGCATCCTGCCAGCCGAGCACGTTACGGGCGTATTCAATCACCGCGTGCTGAAAGCCGCCGCAGGTGCCGAGGAAAGGAATGCTGTTTTCACGGGCATAGCGGATAGCGGTAAACGCGCCTTCCGGGTGACGATACGGGCTGCCGGGAACGACCCAGACGGCATCGTACTCCGCCAGCGCGTCGCCGGAGGCGATCGACGGGGTGGCGAGCCAGTCATATTTCACCGGCTGCTCCAGCACGGCGGCAGCATCGTCTATTGCCAGGGGAATGGCCTGATGGGCAACAATATCGGGGTGATAATCGCCGACAAGGGCGAGGCGTAAAGGGGTTTTCATAGCAGGTTCCTTATGTCTGGACGAGACGAGCAGCACAAGGCACGTCAGGATAGCGATCCCCTCTGTGGAACACAATCCTTATTTTCACCCCACCGCCGTGGCCGGCGGGTGAGGTATACTGGAGCAAGCGCAAAAGGGAGAGAGGATGAAAAGTAAGCTTTTGGTCAGCGCCTGCCTGATGGGATTCCAGGTGCGATATAACGGTAGCGAGAAAGCGCAGCTGGCGGCGACCCTGTCCCGCTGGCAGCAGGCGGATCGTCTGGTGATCCACTGCCCGGAGCTGGCGGCCGGTCTGCCGACGCCCCGCCTGCCGGCGGAGATCGTCGGCGGCGCCGGCGGCGATGTGCTTGCCGGGCGGGCGCGGATCGTGGAAAGCGACGGCCGCGACGTCACGGGACATTATCAGCTGGCCGCCTGGCTGGCGCTCAGCGCCGCCCGGGAAGCGGGCTGTCAGGCGGCGTTACTCACCGACGGCAGCCCCACCTGCGGCAGCCAGTTTATCTATGACGGTTCCTTTCGCGGGCGGCGCAAAGCGGGCGCCGGCGTGGCCGCCGAGCTGCTGCGCGCCCACGGCATCACGGTGTTTTCCGACGGGCAGATCCCGCAGTTGCTCGCCTGGATGGCACAGAGGGAGCAGGATGATGATTCAATGTAAACGGGTGTACGATCCGCAGGAAAGCAGCGACGGCTACCGGGTGCTGGTCGACCGTCTCTGGCCGCGGGGGATTAAAAAAGAGGCGCTGGCCTGTGATGAGTGGTGTAAAGAGTTAACGCCGTCCGCTGAGCTGCGGAAAGCCTTTCACGGCGAGGCGATCGATTTCGACCACTTCAGCCAGCACTATCGTCAGGAGCTCGACGCCCATCGCGACTCGGGCCTGCGGCTGGCGGCGCTGGCGCAGCGCCAGACGCTGACGCTGCTGTACGCCGCGAAGAACACCGAGCAGAATCATGCCCGGGTGCTGGCCGCCTGGCTGGCGGCCCTGCCGGTTACGATTTAGCCGGATGGTCCCGGCGCCATAGCGCCCACTCATCGAGGGTTTCGCCGCTGGGCAGCTTGCACTGGGTGCTGACGCCCTGCGGCGTTTGCACCGGCACCCGGGTGCCGCCGGATTGCTGGCAGTAGACCGCCGCGGGATTGGGCATGCCGATGGTTTTCGTCGGCGCGGTGGGCTGCGGCTGGGCACAGCCGGCCAGCGCCAGGGGCAAAATAGCCAGTAACTTTTTCATCTTTTCTCCCTTTCTCCAATTCCCGGGGATTTTAGCCTGAATCTCCATGGTTTCTCCATCTTGCCTGCACTTTTCCCCCGTAGAGTAGCCCCTGTTCTCGAACTGACCAGAGAACAGATCATTCCATAATCAATGAGTTTTTCCCCGTCGCCCCCGACGGGGCTTTTTTTTGGGATTTAATAAATTGAAATAAAAGGATTTATTTCAAAAGTGTCCACATATCGACCACATTGACAAGAATAGCCCCCTTTACAGGGGGCTATTTTTATACCGCAAGACTAAGTTGACTGTTCCCGTAATGAGAAGCCGGGAAAGCGTCGCCGGGGATAAATCCAGGAGGCAAAGGATCTGCGCTGGTTGAGCGCTTCGTTACTCTGCGCTCTAAGGTGTTAAGTGTCGTGAATGACTCGCTGCATTCAAGATTCTGGCATTGATGATATTGCCGGATGGTGAACTCGCTTAACCGGCGGCTGGTGCGGGTGCGGGCGTTTGCGCCGCAGTAGGGACAAACAAACATGATGATCTCCCATAGGGAGTTGAACTCACGGCTATTATGGCCGCTACTGTTCAGTTTCTGCAATCCAGTCGCTTATTTTCGCCTCAAGCTCCATTTTCGTGGTAAATCCGTTATCACCGATCACATGTTCCGCTCTGGCAATGATCCAATCCTGAGTATCAATTTCAGGCTTAAAGCCCGACACGGTCAGATGCATACCCGGATATAAATCGGCGCGGCCGCGCGCCAGGGTTATCGAAAACTGTGCCGCGCCTTTCTGGAGTTGTATCCATTTTGCCGCAGCTGCGCGCCTGGCCGCCGTTTCGTTCTGATAGGTTTTACGCAAAACATACACGTTACCTTCAGCGCCCTCCATGTAATCCCCCTCCGGCCGGCTGCTTTTCTCCTCAGCCTTTTTTCTGGCAGTATTTGTTTTGCGCTTAGTGACCTTGACCGGTTTTTTCTTGCCGAAATTAAGATCCAGCCAGTACGCCCGCACGCCGGTGTAAGCATCGCGATCGGCAATGCGGAACCTGTGACGATCTCCGCTGGCACGGGTTATCTCAGCCGATGGCAGCGCCCTACCAGATGCACTAACGCCGCCCCCAGGCAGGATAAACAGCAGACAGCCATTTTTCACGGTGGCAATGGCCCCCAACATCTCCGCCATGCGCGTTAAAAACGACATGTCGCTCTCTTCGGTCTGATCCGCATGGTCGATCTCAATGTCGATCAGGGCCTCGCTAATCATCGGCTTCAGGTCATAGCGCCGGGCAATGGCCGATACCACCCGCTCTACCGTCAAATCATGCCAGGACACCTCCCGCCTGACGTTCATCTCTTCGCGAAAATCAGCGCTGTGCGCGGTGATGTCGATAACATCCGGCGGCCCGCTATGCCCCACCTCGTCAACGGTGTAGAGACCTTTGTAAATCAACGCCTCACCCAGCCAGCCGATGGACACCGCCAGCTCCGCACCACGTGGGGGTAAATCTGTTACCCCGTCAGAGTCATCTACTGACAGGGTTAGCTGGTCAGCATCAAAACCGTTGTTATCTGTAACAGATAACGAGGTGATGCGGTCGGCCAGTTCGGTCAGGGCAACCCCACCCAGCGTGATACTAAAATCCGGTGTCTTTACGACCTCACTTAATTTTTCTACATACGCTTCGGCTGCTGTTGTCAGCGTGTCTGCTATCGACATAACTCCCCCGTTTTATGCTGATGATTCCATGCCCGCGCGCGGGGCTGAATCCCTTTTTGTTGTCAGCGAACGGGCAGACCGGCAACCAGGCGACGCCAGCAGACTTAACGTTGAATATGGCCCTGAACTCAAAGAGCAACATGATGGTGAACTTATGTCTGAAACTCGTTTTCACGGCGTCCGCTCTCGCGAAAATACCGACCTACAGCAGGCAATCAATGACATTGATTCCAGTGTAATCGGTATTGTTGCTGTTGCTGATGACGCCGATCCGGAAACCTTCCCGCTCAATACGCCGGTTCTGCTGACACGGGTGCGTAACGTCCTCGGCAAGGCAGGTAAAACCGGGTCACTTTACAAAACCCTCAAAGCCATTTCCGATCAGTGCAGTCCGCGTGTTGTGATTGTCCGGGTGGAAGAGGCTTCCGGTAACGGCCCCAGCCAGTCTCAGGCCGTTATTGGCGGAACAGATGGCGACAGCTACACGGGAATATATGCCCTGCTGACAGCGGAAGCCAAAACCGGCTATCGGCCGCGCATCCTGGCGGTGCCGGACTACGACACCGAGGAAGTGACGTCACAACTTTGCGTGATTGCCCAGAATCTGCGGGCTTTTGTTTATGCCGGTTGCAACGGCTGCGCGACCATGGCGGAGGCTATCGCTTATCGCAAAACCTTCGCATACCGCGAGCTGATGCTGATCTGGCCGGACTTTATCGCTTACAACCCCCTGACGGATGATAACGAAACGTTTCCCGCCCCGGCTTACGCCTGCGGCCTGCGCGCCGCTATTGATAACAGCCAGGGCTGGCACAAATCGCTGTCGAATGTTGTGGTGAATAACGTTCTGGGTATTTCGAAAGATGTGTTCTGGGCATTGCAGGCAGAAGACAGCGACGCTAACGAGCTGAACAACAACGAAATCACGACGCTTATCAAGCGTGACGGTTTCCGCTTCTGGGGTAACCGCACCACGGACACCGAAACCTACACTTTTGAGGTGTTTACCCGTACCGCGCAGATCCTGGCGGACAGTATTGCGGAGGCGCAATTTACCTCTGTTGACAGCCCGCTCACTCCGGCCAACGTGAAAGATGTGGTAAGCGGCATCCGCTCTACTCTCAGCAAAAAAGTCACTGCCGGCCAGCTTATCGGCGCTGACTGCTGGTATGACACGCTGGACAACGGCACCACGGATTTGCGCCAGGGAAAACTGATTGTGCGCTATAGCTACAGCCCGGTCCCACCGCTTGAAGATCTGACGCTATACCAGACCTTTACTGATGATTTTTACGAACCGGCGTTCGCGTCGCTCGGGGGTGAATAATGGCTATTCCTCACAAACTGCGGCTTTTTAGCTGCTTTGTTAACGGCGACAACTATCTGGGAAAAGTGACCTCTTTCACTCGCCCCAAACTGTCACGAAAGATAGAGGACTATCAGGGTGGTGGCATGCTGGGTGCGGTCGGTGTTGATCTCGGCCTTGAGGCTGGAGCGCTGGATTCCACCATTGTATTTGGTGGTGTCATCAAAGCACTGTTTCTCGAATACGGGGCAGAAATTGACGGCACGCGGCTGCGCTTTGCGGGTGAATATTTCACTGATGGCGAAAGCCAGCTTGTCGAGGTGGAGCTGCGCGGGCGATTTACTGAACTCGACGGTGGAGACTCAAAACAGGGGGAAGACACGGAGGAAAGCTACACCTTTAAATCCACCTACTACAAATTCTCCATTGATGATCAGCCCATTATCGAAATCGATCTGCTGAATTTCATCTACAAAAAGAACGGTCAGAACATGTTCCCGGACCGCATCACCTCCGCCCTTGGCATGGGCAATTGATAACCTTTCAGAGGGTGGCGAAGATGCCGCCCGGAGATTTTAAACATGGCTAAAAAAACTAAAAACCTGTTCACGCTGATGCAGCCGGTAGTTCGTAAAGACAGTGAGATCGGTCAGGTGGAAATTACCGGCGCCATCAGTCAGGCAGGATCGCTGCGCGGCCTGAATCTTATCCGCGTTGCCAATATGGATGCAGACTCAATTGCCACGCTGTTGACGCGAGTCACCGCGCCTGCGCTGACACAAAAAGAAATCAACGAAATGCACACTCTGGACTTTATCGGGCTGGCAGAGCTTCTGGTCCCTTTCTTGAATCCGCCGGAGCCTGGAGCGTCGAACGTGGCGGAGACGGAGAGCGAGTAATCACCGTTGCGTTTGACCAGATCGACGATCTGGTTGCTGATATTGCCGTTATTTTTAACTGGCCGCCCTCTGAAGTTTTCGGCATGGATCTTGGCGAGGTGATAGCCTGGCGCAAGCGGGCGGCGCTTCGAAGTGGTGCCAGTGATGAAGAGTCTTGATATACGCGTTGCTTTCAGCGCGATCGACAGATTTACCCGCCCCGTTAATGCTGCCCGCCAGAGTGCGGGCGGCCTATCCGACTCCCTCAGAAAAACACAATCCACCCTGAAAGGGCTCGATAAGAGCAGTGCTACTTTTCAGCGAATGACCGCGGCCGTCGGCAAAACCGACCGTTCCATCTCACGTGCCCGTGCCCGCTTTGATGGCTTGTCAGAAGCACAACGTAAAAACGGAACGCTGACGGAAAAACAGCAAATACTGATGTCGCGACTGGGTGAGCGGCTTGATCGGTTGACCGCAAAACGTGTGACGGAAGTGGCCCGCCTTCGTGAAAGTGCATCAGCCCTGCGCCAGCATGGCGTCATGCTTTCCGGTAGTAGTGCCACCATCGGTAACGCGATACGCCGCACAGAACAATACAACCAATCCCTTGAACGGGAAAAACGGCAACTTGCTGCGGTCACTCAGGCTAGTAAACGTTACGAGGGTGCACAGCAGATGGCCGGAAAGTTGCGCTCTGGCGGTGCCATAGCATTAGGTACAGCAACCGCTGCCGGGTACGGCGCCGGACGCTTCCTGTCGCCTGCGGTTGGTTTTGATGAGGAAATGTCAAACGTTCAGGCGCTGACGCGGCTCGATAAAAGCGATTCACAGCTAGCCGCCCTGCGTGCTCAGGCAAAAAAACTCGGTGCTGAAACCGCCTTCACTACACGTGACGCCGCCAGCGGCCAGGCCTTTCTGGCAATGGCGGGCTTCACGCCAGATGCTATCCGTGTCGCACTGCCCGGCGTGCTCAATATGGCGCTGGCAGGCAGCATGGAACTGGGCGAAACGGCAGACATCGGCTCAAACATTCTTTCTCAGTTTTCCCTCGATGCCGGAGAAATGGACCGCGTCAGCGATGTGCTGACAGGTACATTTACCCGTACCAATACCACGCTTAGCAGCCTCGGCGAGACAATGAAAGTTGTCGGGCCGGTAGCGGCGGGACTTGGGATTAGCCTGGAAGAAGCCGCAGCCATGACTGGCACGCTGGCGCGCGTGGGTATTCGCGGTAGCGAGGCCGGTACGGCAATGCGTCGCTCCCTCTCCCGCCTGGCCTCCCCCACTACGGCAGCCAAAAAGGCGCTCAAAGAGCTGGGAGTGGAAACTGCCGACGCGAGCGGAAAGATGAGACGTCCGTTCGATATTCTTCTCGATCTACAAAAACGCGTTTCCCGCTTTGGCGAGGTGGATCAGGTTTCATTTTTCAAAGATATCGCCGGAGAAGAGGGTTTTACGAGCCTCCAGTCTTTGGTCAACGGCGCAGGTGATGGCTACCTCCAGTCACTCTATGAACAAATTGCAGAAGCACATAAAAATCAGGAGGCCTTCGCCGTCGCTAACAAGAAGAAAGACAACCTGGGCGGCGATTTGAAGGAGCTGGACAGCGCGTGGGAGGCGTTCCGCATTTCTGTGGCTGAGACAGTAGACGGCCCATTACGCAGGCTGACACAGGGGCTTAGCCGGGTTATTGGCACTATTCAAAGCTGGATAGAAGAAAACCCCAGACTTTCACGAACGTTGTTACTCGCCGGTGGTACTGCACTGGCATTAACCGCAGTAATTGGCGGTATGTCATTAGCTGCTGGTCTACTTTTAGGGCCGCTAGCGAAGCTCAGACTGGGGTTTGCGCTTCTGTCCGGCGGGAGAGGAATCGGAGGTACGGTATCAGCGTTCCGCATGTTGAGTGCTGCGGGCGGTAGCTCACTGGTAAAAATTAACGGATGGGGTGCTTTACTCAGCGGCCTGGTCGGACGCCTCGGCGTATTAACCAGATTGATGGTACCCCTGCGCGGTGCGTTACTTGGCGCCTTTACCTCTCCGGTGACTGCTATTGGCGCCCTGTCAAAAAGCATTGGCGGGCTGGCACTGCGGCTAACCGGGATCCCTGCTCTCTTCGGCATTGTGAAAGGCGGAATTGCGGCGCTGAGTGGCGGCTTATCAATGCTATTGAGCCCAATCGGCTTAGTGGGTGCTGCGTTTGTAGCGGCTGGGGTACTGATCTGGAAATACTGGGGACCAATTAAGGCCTTCTTTAGCGGTTTTTTTACAGGCGTCATCCAGGGGTTAGCGCCTGTTTATAACGCATTTTCCAGGCTGGCGCCCGTTTTCGGTGCCATTGGGGATGGCGTTAAAAACGTCTGGAACTGGTTTAAAAAAGTATTAACGCCCGTTGAGGAGAGTCGCGAGGCGCTAAACAAATGCGCCAGCGCCGGGCAGACTTTTGGCGAAGTCCTGGGGACCGCACTTAGCGTTCTGCTTTGGCCGCTTCAGAAGTTAATGGAAGGCGTCGGCTGGTTACTGGAGAAGCTCGATCTCATCCCCGATGGCATTGAAAGAGCCAGGTTGGAAGCGGCCAGACTCAGGGCTATTCCGGTTATGTGGGAATGGGATGAAAAATCCGGGCGCATGGTTAAAAGGGAGTGGCAATGGTCATCTGAAAAGCCTGCAAGCAAAGGCAGCGCCCCGCCGCCCAATGTGCTCGGGGGCAACTCTGGAACAGAGCGGCGGCTGGGCCAAATCGCGGATAACACCAAAGGCCTTTTAGATGAGGAAAAGCGCAAACGTATCGGGCCGGGTGACATTGTATTTAAAAATCTCCCTCCAGCCTTTGCTGTGCGTGGTGAATGGCAGGAATCTCGGCTTATTCGGCAACCTGTTAGTGCTCGTCCGGTTATTGCTGCCGGAGAGCCATTGATTAAGCAGGCACCCGCCTGGCAGGCAGTCCGCCGAAATGAAATCAAGCGCCCGGCAGCTTCGGTGCCGGCAGATGGTTTTTCTGGTGAGATTCACGTCCATTTGCATGGCATCAAGAGCGACAATCCGCGCGAGCTGGCTCGACTTGTCGGGGAGGCTGTCCGTACAGAGATGGATAAACAACAACGTGCTGCCCGGGGTTCGTTCCGGGATAGCGATTGACTGGAGGTAAAACTATGATGATGGTATTTGGGCTTTTTGTATTTGAACTCAGGACACTGCCCTATCAGCAATTACAGTTATCTCGTAACTGGCGGCACGTAAAGAATGACCGTGTGGGCCGGAGCGCAAAATGGCAATACATTGGTGCAGGCGAGAACCAGCTGACGCTTGGGGGGTTGCTGTACCCTGAAATCACCGGCGGTAACCTGTCGTTGGGTGCAGTCTCAACAATGGCCTACACAGGGCTGGCCTGGCCGCTGATTGATGGTGTCGGGTCTATCTACGGGATGTTTGTCATTACAGGATTGCAGGAGACGCATCAGGAGTTTGACCGCTATGGTAAGGCGAAAAAAATTGAGTTCACGCTTTCGTTGCAGAGGGTTGATGAGGATATCCGGGAGCGGCTGCAAAGTTCCTCTGTCAGCGAGCTGATGGCAACCATAAAGGATGGGGTTGAAACTGCGTTGAATTAAGCCCAGGTGAAGCTTGATGGCCAAACTTCTTAAGCAGCAGCAAGAACATTTATGCATGCCTTAGATAAGATTCGGCCTAATACATCCATAGCAAAGAGGTATAACACTAAGCCAAACATAATCTTACAACAGTTCCATACCAAAGCGGGGTGAAAAACTAAAAAAGTTGGAGAAATGCAACTAATGTTAAAAATAGTTAGTCTGGAAAGTCCTTTCGAGAGGAATCAAACTCAAGGACTCAGTAGGTAGCATTGAATCTAATGTTTTTTTTTCACTATACGTAAGGTATAATTTTACAACACAGCATACCTATAATCCTATCAATGATGCGTATATAAATCACTCAAAAGGAAATTTTATGTCCAGCTACTGCTTTTACTCTCAAGATGCATTAGCACTCGCTCAAAGTTCTGGGATCGATGTGCTTATCAATGATTATGCAGAGCAGCACAAAAAACAAACATACATTCTTTGCAGACCATTATCTAATGAGGATGTAATATATGATTACGATAAGGCAATAGCTGTATTTTCATCTGGAATAAAACCTTTTTTCATAGATATTGGCAACAATTTAGAATTATTTGAAGAATATCAGGAAGATTTTCTAGAGGATGTTTCATTCTTAGCTGAGAAATTCAAATATAGAGAAAAAATTGGTAGGAAAAAATCATGGCAAAGCCTATTCGTTTCACTTCCCATAGATGATCTTGACTTCAGTAAATTAGAAGTTGAAACTAAAGAAAGTCGAGTGATTGACCTAATAATTTCACTTATCGTTGGAAGTATTAATGATACCTCTAGAATAAATCTGGAAGCGAGTAACCTGTTAGATACAATTAAGTCTAAAATTATCTTATTTGACACCGATCAAACAAGATTTGTTTTCCAAAGTGGATTTGGGAAAAAAAGTGTAATTCAGGGATTAGCTGGTTCTGGTAAAACAGAGTTATTATTACATAAGTTGAAAGAAATCTATTCTAAAAATCCGGATTCTAAAATTGCCTTTACATGTTTCAATAAAATCCTCGCATCTACAATGAGAACAAGGATTCCTGAATTTTTCGATTTTATGCGAGTTGAAAAACAGATTGAATGGGGCACAAAACTTTTTTGCTTCAACTCTTGGGGTTTGACTAAAGATCCTCTCTCAGGAATGTATAGATACATTTGCCATTTTTATGAAATCCCATTTGGTGGTTTTGGAAACGGAGACTTTGACTTCCTTTGCAAGAAAGCCATTGCAGATATAAATAATAGCGGACGATCAGATAAAAAGGCTCTTGATTATATCTTTATCGATGAAAGTCAAGATTTCCCGCAAAGTTTCATTGATCTCTGTGAAATGGTAACATCTAAAAAGCTGTACGTTGCCGGAGATGTTTTTCAAAATATTTTCATGCCTATAAATGATAATGTAAATCGGGCCGATATCGTTCTTAAAAAATGTTATCGCACAGATCCAAAAAATTTAATGTTTTCACATGCTTTGGGAATGGGTCTTTATGAAGAGCCTGTTCTACGATGGTTAAAAGAGGCTGAGTGGGATTCTTGTGGCTATAAATACAACAAAATAGGCAATAGAGTTGAATTGTCAAGAGATCCGCTAAGGCGCTTTGAAGATATTCCAAAAGATTATAAAAGCACAACTCTACATTTAATGGAGAGGACCGATAATGGACCAGATAAAATAATTGAAATAATAAAAGATATTAAACACCGCAATCCTACCTTAGCAGAAGGCGATATAGCTGTTATATTCCTTGATTCCAGTGGATATATATATGATTACATTCAATCTCTAAAATTGAAAATTAAGCAACAACTTGGCTGGGATTCTAATATCTCACATGAAACAAAAGCCAAACAAGATGGTAAATTGTTCATTTCGAACATTAATAACGCTAAAGGTCTAGAGTTCCCTTTTGTAGTTTGTTTTGCCATGAAACTGGTTAAAAGATCAAACTTCCGAAATGCACTCTATACTATGATGGCACGGTCATTTCTCGAAAGCCATCTAGTTTTAAATGATGATAAAGAAAATCCATCGATGCCAACTATTCTTGAAGGCTTACATTTCCTAAATAACAATAATTACATGAATGTAAGACTACCCTCTGAAGAAGAAATAAGAAATCAAAAAGATTTCATTGTGTTGGATGAGTCTATTTCTATACCTAAACTAGTAAAAGCCTATTGCTCAGACAAGAGAGCATCACCTTTATTAATTGCCAAAATAATTGACAAGGTTGAAAGAATGATTTCAGAAGATGATGATGACGTTGATGGAGAATACATTAAGAGCCTGATTGGACTAGAATATGAAAGGAATAGAAAAAAATGAGCCAATATCTATTCAATAACATACCCGGCGAATATTTTGATAAATTTCGCCCTGTTAGAGATGTGTTTTCTAATTTAGAAAACCTCCTTGTGATTGCGGAAATCGTGAACACTTGCCATAGTTCATGGAATAAAAAAACAAATGATTTTGATTTACTAATAACAACTGGCACTCACAAAAGAATACTTATAAGAAAACCAGATGGTTTTTTTACAATGAACCTTCCCTTTCAGGTAATAGAGTTTGAAGAAAACATCAGCTTTAATTATGACGCCTATGGATTAGCAGTTAATGCCGAGTTCATTTCTAGATGCAGGAATGTTATTACAACTTGCGATAATGGATTCTTTTCTCACGAGGCAATAGCTGTTGATTTATGTGATAACTTTGATGGAGACATGCAACAAGCTATACATTACTCTGATGCAATTTCAGCCTTACTATTATTAGACCATGGATATTTTAGGTTTGATGATGATCCAATAAGGGTTAATGGTAAAATACATCCAAGATATCATTTCGATTTCTTCTGTAATAATTCAACAAATGTGAAGATTGGTTCTAATACTCGTATAGAAGATTCGTTTTTTTTGAACTTATTTGATGTTAATAAAGATCGACCTTATCTTGCTTAAATCATAGGCGCTCAATTGAGCGCCTATCTTATTTTATAATATTGATTATTATAAAATCACTCGATAACCGCAAGCATAGTATTAGCTGAATTCTATTATTATACTAATTAAAAAACATAGAATGTCACTTTCTATTGTGTGCTATATGTGAAAACTTTCAGGTTAAGTTTGTAAGGATACATGTCTGATACTAGCAGATATCGGCAAACACGGTCATTACTGACCGTGTTTTGTTATGCTGAGCGTATCCACATGCAGAGGCTAACATATTCGTTAGTCACATCAATCGACTCATTTGTGGATTCCGTTAAGCCCTTCATATCAGTGTAAGTCCCATCAGTGAGGGCTAGCGGACCGCTTTTCTGGTTATCTGTGCCGTGTGTCGTGTTTGGATCCCATGTAGCCCCCGGAGATCGGTCGCCAGACCGGTGCCAGTGCGGCGGGAGATTATTGGCTTCAATTTTGACCTTATTACTGCCGCCGGTCACACCATAATGAGAGCCAATCCTAACAACCCTATTCGCAAAGGTTTCGCTTAAGTCAGTCCATGTCTGCCAGGGGAACCGCTCCGCTGGACTTTGCTCGCCAGAGACAACAATTCCGACATAAAAAATGGCGTCAACAATTGCCTTATAGGCCGCTCCGTCGCTGTTGAGTCCCAGCGCCTTAAGGGCTTCGGATGTATCGCTCAGATCGGAAAGATTATTTTCTTTCTGAAGTGCACCGGTGATCCGCGAGTCATCCCCCGCAGCTACCGTTCCCGTCTCGGTGCCCACGTCCCGCGTGGCTGAGTTTCCCAGCTCCAGATTTTCCCGGGCCTCTTCTGTATCGTTTAAATCAGCAAGATTTTGTGCTCGCCGCAGATAACGTTTATCGCCCGTTTCCAGCGTGATAGTGGCAAGTGTCGGATCGATAACGAGCTGCACATTTGAGCTGTGCGTCAGCGTCAACACCAGCGTCAGAATGATCTCTTTGATAATGGAATCCGATTGCGCCGGGAGGTATGTCGCCGGGTATGTGCCGTAAGCGATGAGCGTACCCTTAGCGCTGACCAGCCCCGCTTCTCTGAGCGTTTTACCCGGATAATCCTGACAGTTGATAACGATCTGCCCGCTGATAAACCCCTCATAGCTTGAATCAGAGTCAAAGGTTTCACGGCCAAACTGTCCAAAAAGCGCCGTCACCGCCGCCAGCTCATCGGGATCGGTCGGCAATGTCACGCCGCCACCATCGCCGATCAGCACGGAGGTAATATCCACCACCTCCCCCGCCTGATACGCGGCCTCGATTTCGGCGGCGCCCGCCGTAGTTAGTGTCAGTCCCGTGGCCATTATACCTCCTCACTTTTTGTTTCTGGCTCAATGCCGTACACGCTGGCAAGTTGATCATAAAAATCATCACTCACGGTCTTGCGGTCAGCATCGATATCGCCTTCATCAAGATAAATCACACCAGCGATCTGAAGCCGGTTCAGGTGTTCCAGGAAAAACGCATCGGTCTGACAAAAGTCGATCAGGCTTTTTAATTGATTGAATGTTTTCATAGTTTGTTCGTTATCCAGTTGCCGGGTAAATCGTCGTAATCGTCCAGGCCCGCACAGGCATAAAACGCGTAATAGTGCGCGGTGACGTTCGGCACTTTGCCCATAAATACCAGGCCTTTGCCGGCGAGTAATGCGCAGCTCCTGAATATTGCCGTTGTGGTGACAATCTCCGGGTAACTCGCAAGATTAAATATCGTGTTAACGTCGCTGTGTAATGACGCGCAGCCGTCAAACAGATAACCCACCGTCGTTACCGCCGTGGTGTTGAGTAATCCCGCCCCGACGACTTCCAGCGCACTGCATTCCGAAAAGACATTCGTGAATACCGTGGCACTTATGCTGGCGGCAAAAAGACCGGCTGGCACTGAGCGCAGGTTTTTACAGCCCCTGAAAGTCTGGCCGTAAGAGGTCACCAGCGGGTTGCCGCTGAACAGGTTTTCCGGTATTTCCTCCACGCCGGTATTCTGGAACGTGGCGCCAAACGAGGTAATAAGCGAGCAGGACGCGAACAGCGTCGGCGGAATATTTACCAGTGAGGTGCAACCGTAAAACGTCGATCCGGCGCCGGACAGAAGAATGTTGTTTTTCAGCAAATCGCCGGGCAATAACGCCAGTGAGGTGCAGCCCGAGAATGTCAGCGTTAACGAAGTGAGATTGATGCAACCATCAAGCAGGCCGGATGGTAGCGAGATGAGTGCAGTACAATCCCGGAAAGTCGATCCCATGCCTTTCAAGGACACCATGTCGCTGAATAGCTCTTTTGGCAGTTCAACCAGCGCGGAGCACTTGTCGAATAAGAAATCGACGGCTGTCACTTTGGCGCAACCGGCAAACATATCTCCCGCGAGAGAAACCAGAGAGCGGCAACCTGAAAACGTATAGCCCAGGCTGGTTAACGCGCTACATCCCCGAAAAGCGCCGTCCCCCACAGAAACCAGCGAAGTACAGTTTACAAAAGCGTATGTGAATGTCGTGACCAGCGCTTTAACAGCAAAAGCATCTGCATCAATTTTCGTGAGCGATCCACAGTTAGCAAAAGCGTATGAGAAAGTGGTGACTTTCGCGCAGTCAGTAAAAGACGGGAGCGCCGTCAGGCTGCTGCACCCATAAAACGTACTGGCAAAGGTCGTCACCTCTACGCAGCCGCTGAAAATATCTTTCGCTACAGTTTCAAGAGAGCGGCAGCTGTAAAATGCAGAAGCGAATGTCTGCGCCTGGCTGCACCCGGCAAATAAACCCGCGCCGACCGTTTTCAGCGAACTGCAACCAGAAAAGACCGTGCCGAAATAGGTCACTTTCGACAGACCAGCAAACAGACCGGCAGGAACAGAAAGAAGCTGCGAACAGCCAGTGAATGCACCGCCAAAATGATTCGCTTCAGAACATGTTTTAAACAGGTTGGCGGGAATTGCCGTCAGTGCCGTGCAATTCTGGAATACGCCGGTGAATGCGCCGCCCGGAACATCCGCAAACATATCAGCAGGCAAGACAAGAAGATTTTTACACGCCCTGAAGCTATAAGAGAATGTCCCTGCTGAACCGCATCCTGTAAATATTCCCGTGCCGATATTTGCAAGCATTGAGCAACCATCAAACGCGTAACTGAAATTCACCGCAGATACACAGCTGTGGAACAGATTATTGCCGATACTGATCAGGCTGGTGCAGCCTGCAAATACCGATGAGAAGTCGATCGCATCGGGCTGGTTTGCAAATAGCCCCGATGGAACCTCTGTAAGCGATGTACACCCTCTGAATGCGTCTGAAAAATCCTCTATCTTCATGCGAGAAAACAACGATGCCGGAATACCTGTAAGCGACGAGCAGTGGGTAAAAATATTTTTGCAGTTATTCACGTTTGGCAAATCGTCAAATGCTCCGGGACGAATAGCCATTAATCCGGTGGTATCCAAAGCGAACCCTGAAAGATGACCTCTTTCCCCTGTAACACTAATCAATTCCACAACAGGGTTCAGTTTCGAAGAATAATTAGATAAACGGCTGCGCAGACAGGCAGTTTCCGTGTTCTTAACCGTGATGGTGTATTCCTTTCCCTGTACTAATTCACGTGTAGGAATAACCCAACCTGAAGCTTCACTGGCGGGATCGAAACGGTAATCCCGGCTGTCAATGCCGTCGCCATAGTCAACCGTGAAACCCTCGTCCATATGAGCAAAGAATATTGGCCTGGTTGCACTGTCGATGCGGGTAATGAACTTCATTACCGCGACCACTTTTATGCTTATCACCGCACTGACGCCATTAGTCGTCGTAACGGTGACCGAACAGGTACCTCGCTTCATGCCCGTAACCAGAATATCGCCGTTTACTATCCGGACGGTCGCGATTGTTTGATCCGATGTAGTTACCGTAAAGGTTTTATCTTCCGCGTATTCGGGGAGAATTGTCACCGTGACCGTTTCCGCGTCACCGGGGGCCAGATTCAGCTCGTAGCGGGATAAAACCACCTGCAACGGGACAAAGCGCGGCGTGATTTTCTCCGTGGCGTACATGTAACCGGCCGCATACGAGGTTCCCTGAAGTCGGCCAAATACATGAACGGAAAACCAGCTGCGCAGATTCCTGGCGCGCAGCACCGCCAGTTTTAGATCCTGCTGGTCGTATTCCGTCACCGGCAAATCGTTCTGATACACGTTCAGGCGAAAGGTATACGGATCCCCTTTCGGGTTCTGATTGAACCATTCAACAATATCCGTCCCGAAAGGACTGTCCACCAGGGCATGACGGACGGCGGCGACCGTACCACGATGGCGGTGGATGTAGTGGGCGCGCTTGATCGCATCGCGTTTCTTTTGTTCTGACCAGTTAATATTCCAGGTATCAACCTGATATTCCCACGCCAGCCACGGCAGCAGCGCCAGCGGGCAACTGTCCGGATCTTTAACCCAACGGATCAGATATACAGGCAACCTTTCCAGCGCTGCGGCGCTGGCTCTGTCGATGGCCCGCTCCACGGCGGTGGCGTTGGGGGGCAGAATGCTGGCGGGATAATTAGCGGTCATGGTCCATCACCACAAGATTGATTTTAACGGAGGTGCAATGCGGGGCTTCGCCCATCGTCGCAACGACGTCGGCGACGGGTGAATGCAAATCGACGGTGACAACGCCGTCCTGATGCAGCGCCCCGTCTATGCCTGACCGTGCAGCGGTGGCGTTGATAAGATGCACAGAGGCAGTGTATTCGTTCAGTGCTGCGGTGGCTTTTTCCAGCACCGTGGCGGTGTCCACGCCATAAGGGACGTAAATATCAGCAACCACCTGATAACTCACAATCACAGCGGAGCGGACATAATCAGCCACATAATCCGTAATCGGACGCACGTCTTCCGGGTTTACCGCTGACAGGACTTTATCAAGCAGCGCCTGCGGGGCAGTCCCATCTCCGGTACGTGACAGCACGTAGAGAAAAACTCGTCCTTCCTGGTTATGGGTTTCAGGGCCATAGGCGCGCACATCGAGCACATCCGCATCCGCACCTCGCGCAAAATAGTGATAGGCATTTCTGGCGCCCGCCGTGCTCAGGCGAGCCCATGAGAGCAGCGTGCGGCCGCGCAGCTCTTCGTCGCTTTCATATACTGCGTCCGTCTCGTCGGTGGCTTCGGTAATCAGCAGGCGTTCAGTGTCAAAATTCCCGGCGACCTGATCGAGATCCGCCCCCAGGGCGCTCGAAAGCAGCACCGCGCGCACGGCTTCATTGATACGTTGCAGCAGATGGATCTCGCGATAGGTGAAGGCTTGGGCCAGTGCCGCCATCGGTTCAGATTCCAGCAGCATCGCAGCAGACACAGAAGCCTGAAGTTCCACAGGCATGGCCGCCACGATAAGCGCCCGGATATCAGCCAGCACCGTTTCAAAATCGGGCACCTCGACGATATCAGGCTGTGGGATCTGAGATAAATCGACGGACGTTTGCACACTAGCTCCTTAGCCTGATGGTGTTACTGGTTTCTGTCATGGTTTCCGTGATAGTGCCGGTCAGTTCAGCAGTCACCGCGCCTGTTTCTGAAAACACCACATTGACGGTGGTCAGACTGATCCGCGGCTCCCACTGCGCCAGCGCAATAGCGGTGGCGCCCATCAGTTGCATGCGGGTGACGGTGTTCTGTGGCGCATCGAGTAAATCAGGTACCACACTGCCAAAGTCCCGGCGCATCACACGGGAGCCTGTTGGCGTGGTGAGGATTTTTGTCACGGACTGCCAGAGCTGATCGTGATCGGTCAGCGCGCCGGTGCCCTCCGGGTTCATCCCGGTATAACTGGCTGTCATTGCGGACCTCCCGTGGTACTCCCGCCAGACTGCACGCCACCGTGTTTATGTTCATGTACGGTGATCCCGTTTGACTGCAACACGCCGCCGGAATGGAACACATCACCGGCCATCGTGCCGCCGTGGGTCAGTTCGAAAGTGCGCGTTTTGAGGTGTTCCGTGCATTCCACCTCCGGTGTGTCCAGCGTGACGCGGGTCTCTGCCTGGATATGCGCGGTTTTAATACCGGTCACGGACAGTGCTCCGGCATCGGCGGCGGCGTCGTAATGCAGGCGCGCGCCATCCGGTGCGGTGATGCTGATTTCCAGCAGGTTGCTGCCCGTTGGCGGATTATCTGCGCTGTATGCAGAGCCAATCACAAACGCGTTTTCAGGGTTGCCGCCCGGACAACCGATCCAGACCTGCTCCCCTATCGAGGGCGGCAGCCAGATGCTGAATGCCCCTGCGCGGGTGACGTTCCAGCGGATCCAGGTGGTCAGCAACCTGCCGGAGCGAACGCGCACCGCTTTCTTGTCGGCGCTGATTTGTTCCACGACGCCCAGGCGCAGAATGTTTTCCAGCAGGCGCATCAGCTCAGCATTCATGACGCACCGCCCAGACTGCTGATAACGGCGTTTTCCGTAGCGCTCAGGTCTGCCGGAGTTATGCCCAGTAGTTCACGCGCCGGGTACTGCGCGTAAGCGCCCGGACCAACCTCGTCTTTGAGGCCGTACTGGTGAATACGGGCAATGCGCGCAGCGATGCCGTCAAATCCTACGGTGACGCCGCCCGCGTCCGGCCTGAGCTTCATAAAACGCAGGGTGCGCAGGCGGGTAAACATCGGTGCTTTTTTTGTCTCTGAATGCGTAGCTGATTGCGTTTTGATTTCCAGATACCGCTCGATATCGGCCCGGTAGAAGGTGCGGATATCCCGGCGCTTCTCGTCAAAACCCGTGATTGTCCGGCCATATTTACCGCGCCCGCCGCGCCAGTTTTTCAGCGCCCGCACCTCGTTATTCCAGAAGAACTTGATCCCCTGCTGGGTGCGGTAAACCTTACGGCGGCGCACGGCATAGCCGCTGCCGTCCGGGTTTTTCTGTGACGCGATACGGCGCTGCTGACTGCGACGCAGTGCCAGACCAATTTTGCGCGCGGTACGGGTGCGCCCCGCCGGGCTGACGCCGTCGAGGATGTCCTGAAAGACTTGATCCAGCTCGCTGAACATGCGATCGCTCACGCTCCGGCCTCCTGAAGCATGCCTTCAAATACCAGCCCCCAGCCTGCGGCGTGGGGTGCCAGCACGCGCGGGCGCGGCTCTGGCAAATGCTCGGCATACGGCACACCGTTTTCATCCAGTTGTACCAGTACCCGCTGACGCACCGGCAACTCAAACATCAGATCGGCGGTGTCATCGTTGTTAATCAGTGTGGTGAATTTAATCTGCTGGTTTTTATCGGGGTTCAGCAGCAGATCGGGCTGATTAAACCAGAGCCAGGCCATCAGCGGCAGCGTGAAGTCGTCAATGCTCCCTGCGTAGTTCATGACGAACAGCACCAGAGAATAGCGATACATGAACGACGGCGTTTCACCGGTAGTTTCAATGCCACCCTCTTCAACAAACACCGTCCAGGCTTCCGGGTTCGCCCGGCACCAGGTATTTGCTTTCTCTATGGCGGCGCGGAGTGTGTTTATCTTCAGCATTTATGGCTCCTTTCGGGTGTTCTGGCGCAGGCTGTCCCACTGGCGGATCGCCGCTTTGTCAGCATTGCAGGCATCAAGCGCATCCATCAGCCTGTCGCTGAATATCGCCACCGCGCCCCAGGTCACTGGCTTATCCAGCGCCGGGCGTGGTGTCTCTTCGGTCAGACTCTCCGGGACGGGTTCACGGACCAGCTGAATGACCGGCGCGGGCGGCGCGTTTTTGCAGGCTGCGACTGACAGCGTCAGGCACAGGAGTAACAGCGCACGCGTCACCATTGAACGCGGCCTGCATTGCTTCACGTCGGTGCTCCCCTTCTGCATTACGCTGTTGCTCACGGACTTTCACCTCTGCCAGTAATTTGTGGGTCTGTATGGCGGTCGCCTTCACTTCCTGAATAACCTGGTCGTAACCGGTCGCCGTTTCGGTCAGCAGCTTGTTGCGGGTCCGGGCCTCGCTCAGCTGGTCGGTCTGCCACCAGACAGCAGCCAGAAGGACAAGCATCACAATCACACTGCCCGCCCTCATGACGGCGTACTCAGGCCCAGCAGGCACCAGGCTTTAAAATCATTGCGCCGGTTAACCAGGCCGGCGGAGCGCTTACCGCCCACATTGACGAAATCAGTCAGCCTGTTGCACATCTGCGGCCATTGTCTGGCCTGGGCATGCTTCCAGATCGTGGTCCTCTGCTTGCGTCCGTTTTTATCGGTGAACCACATCAGCCCGGTGCAGCCCAGATTCAGGGCCGCATCCGTCATAGCCTCAAAGGTGAGTTGCGGCATGTCGGCACCATGGAAATTGTTATTGATGCAGTTCTCCGCCCGTTGCAGATCGTTGATCCAGCGCCGCGCTATTTCCTAGTTGCTGTATTCGCGGTTTTCCACGCCGCCCGTGGAGCCAATGCCAACCGTCAACACCCCCGCCGTGCAGTAATAAGGCGTGCTGCGGCAGTCTTCCCAACCTGCAATTTTCTGCTGCCCTTCTTTCGATGTTCTGACGCTCCCGGGCGCCAGCGAAATGCCCAGAGCCACTATCACCGCAATCGAACATTTTTTGATGATGTTCTTCATGCAGGTTTGTCTCCGTGCAGTTGCTCCAGCAACTGCCGCTCGCGGTCCGACAGGTTGCGGGTTTGCGCCTGGCGGAGAATCTGCTCTATCAAATCGTTACGGCGCTGGCTGGCCTGCTCAATGCGGCGGCGGTGAATCGCCAGCCGGACGGCGGAAACAATCCCCAGAAGAAGGCCAGCCAGCGCCAGTTTTTCGCTGACGGTCATGACGCCTACGCCGGTCACCAGGGCGGATGTTGCAAACGCAAAATATTCGTTAATACGATCCAGAGTCATTCCCATAACTGGACGGTTACCCGTTCCACCTCGCTGGTTATCACGGGCATTTCGATCTCCTGCCCGGCATTCAAAAATATCTGGTTGCTCAGTCCCGGATTGGCTTCGAGCACCTTCTCCGTGACACCTGCGGTTTTGCCGTAATGACGCCAGCAGAGCTGATCAACCGTGTCGTTTTGCAACGCCCTGACTTTCATCAGAACAGCTCCGCATAGATACGGGCTTCTTCCCGAATGTCAGCGATACTCCAGCGTCCGTCCCGCCAGAGATCATCTATTTGCCTGTCCAGGGCTTCGGCGTCTTTGTCACCTTTTGGCGTGGTGCCAACATCCCTGTAACCCTCCAGAACACTGGCGCGCGTGAAGGAGTAGACCGCACGCCGGAAGCGGTAAACTTTTGCGCTTTCGCCGTTAATCTGCTCGACAGGTTCACCGACAGAAGTCAGCAGCACAGAGGCCAGAGATTCCGCACCTTCCGCTTCCCTTTGCTTGCGCCAGTCCTTCAATTGATCCGCGACATGCAGCGCGGCCTCCGTTGCCATATGCATTAATCGGGATGTAGTAATGTCACCGGCGATGCGGGCAGCCAGGCGCAGATCGTGGAGTTTTACCGTCGGCCAGAAAGTGCCGATGGCAATCTGTGCGCCGCCGTCGTCCACGTCTGTCACATCACTTTCAGCAGGTCTGACGGGGCGCTGCGCGATAAAACTCATCGTCGTTTCTCCGGTAGGTCAGGCGGTGGGCGTCCGGTAAAAAGACCGCTTCACGGGCAGATCGCCGGGCGCGCCGCCTGTGGCGCGGGGCCAGTTCATTACGCTCAGGCGTTTACTTTGTGGCGGTTTTCGTTGTCTTTTTTGCCGCCGTTTTGCGGGTGGCTTTTTGAGTGCCGGCCGCCGTTTTCGTCTGCTTGCGCGTTCGTGTTGCTTTTTGTGTTGCGGGTGTTTCGGTTGCTGCTGTATCGCTGGATGAAGTCTCATCTTCCGCATCACCACTTGCCGCGCTGGTCTGCGGCGCCTTTTTCAAAGCGCTGACCAGAGAAGCGATCTCCCGTTTCACACCGGCACCCGGGTTCAGGCTCATGGCTTCCCGGAAGAGTTTCAGCGCTTCGCCTTTGGTTTCCGCGTCTTCCGTGTCGCGACGGCAAAACGCCCTCACCTTGCACAGCTTCGCGCGGACCTCATCCGGCATATCACTGTCAGCCACAATTTCGGCCAGCTCGTCCAGCATGGGGATATAGCCTGACAAATCGGCTCCGGCGTCCGTGGTGGCGAGGTTCAGAATGGGATTGCAGATTTCCTCGGCCAGTACCGTGGGTGCCGGGCGGCGATAGTTGTCATCCGGCATGCTCAGGCCATGCTTAACGACATAGCGCCCGATACGCAGCGCCAGCGCATAGTCGGAGCAGTCCACCGCCCACACCATCAGCGTGGTGATGACCGGATCCGCGCGCCCGCTGTCGCCCTCGATCGTGCCGTCAATCCATCCCTGAAACTCAGGAAGGATGCTGGCCTTTACAGCGGCCTTCGCCTGGCGGGACTGGATTTGGCTTAGCGAAGATTTATGCATATGCAGGCGAAAGAGGATCTGCTCATGCGCGGTGCGCGTCTCCGCGTCACGCTCATCACTGATGCCCCGCCTCTCTGCCATGACCTTCTGAAAGTGTCTTTGTGCCGGTGTCAGCATGGGTTCATTCTCCTGGGCGGGCTTGCTGCCCGCCATGTGATGGGGATTATCAGGCGAATGTCACGCCGTCGATCATGGCAATCATGCCGTACTCTTCAATGACATAGTCATCATTGCTGGACTGGTAAGTCGCCACGCGGTTGTAGTGCGGCTCTTCGCGGATAGAGCGACGCAGGGAGCCTTTCTGGTAATACACAGAGAGGTTTTTCAGGTTGGTGATGAGCACGACGTCTTCAGGAATGCCCGGGACAAAGACCGTCGGCAGGCCGCCGATCTTTTCCTGGCTGACAATGAGCTGCGCGGCCAGAAGTTCGGTATTCGGATTGGTCTGGCTGAGCGCGTTCACTTTCGGCAGGTTCACTTTCAACAGCAGATCGGACGAGAGCACAGTCACCAGGCCGGGAGCGCGGCGGAACCAGGGATCCATAAGGCTGTGGCGCGCATCAAGCACGGCGGCGTCAATATTGCCGTATGTGCCAGACGCAATCACCGCGTTATTCTCATCACGGGAAGTCAGCGTGATACCCGGCATAATGCGCTGCGGCGCTTCATTGCGGATTTTTTGCAGCCAGCCAACGCCGCAATCCTGCAATAACGGGTAGGTCGTGCGGTCGGAGTTTTCAGAGTAATGCGTGCCATTAAAGCCAATCATCTGGCGATCCAGCCCCAACTGACGAGCCATCGCATTACTGATTAATGACTGAAATTCAGGGTGACCGGCCCACGCGTCCAGCTCCGCATATGAAAGCGCATAGTCATAGTTGGTTTTGCGGCAGTGGTAGTTCTGCGGCTCTTTGTTATGGTTCGGTGCAGGGTTACGGCGGTTGGTGCCGTCCGAGCTGTTATTGGTGCTCGCCATCGGTCCCTTACTGCCAATTTTTACTTTCTGCCCTTCCTGCTCTTTAACCCCAAAGTGGTTAACCAGCTTCATGAAGTCATCCGACTCCATGGCGGCCTGTTCCAGTTTTTGCTGGATAGTCGGATCGACGCTGAAACGATTGGCAACGGCTGAGGGTGAGACACCGTTCAGATGTGCCTGGCGCACAATGTACTTATCAAATAGTTCGCGGGTCTGGTTTTCCATGGTTACCTCTTAGAAGTCTGCAAGCTGCGCGCTGCTGTTGCCGGTTGCCGCCGGTCGTGCGCTGTAATTTTCTGCGGGCTGGAGCTGAAGCTGACCGCGCAGCTCGTTAAGTTCACTGGTCAGTTGCTGAATGGTGGCTTTATCCTGTTGGCGTTCCTGTTCCAGGGCTCTGAACCGGTCAATCTGGTCTGCCTGAGATTGAGCAACGGCTTCAACAACCTGATGCAACTGACTGAAACGCTGATCGTCGGTTTTCTGGCCTTTGCCAAGGATGCCCATCACTCGGTTGAACCAGTTGACGCCCTCCTCGCTGCGATGAGCTGCCAATTCGATCACTTCAGCTTCAAGCGCATCAGAGAACAGCGGCGCCTCGATCTGCTGGTTATTGAAGGCCATCACCTGCGCGCGCTGCTGCGCGGCAAATTTAAGGCGCTCAGTCCCCAGACTTGCCGGGGTGTCCGTCATCGCCAGGCCGACCACATACGCCTTACCGTTAAGGGCAAACTGCGGATGCAGCTCAATACTGGAATAGATTTTTTTTCCTTCATCGGTGAGCTGCTTCATTCGTGCCGAAGCGTCGATCTCGGCATAGAGCGCCGTACGACCGGCCAGCGGCCCTTCGGTGATATCCTCCGCGCTTAAAGCAACAACATCCCCCATGGCGCCAAAATTGCTGTCAGGAAGCATGGAGAGATAGTGCTCCACGTTCACGCGGGCGCCGTAAACGGCCGGGTTGTAGCTCGCCGCCGCATCGCGGAGGTGCTGCGGCTGGATCTCGCGCCCGTCAACGGTAGCGCCGGAAACCGCAACGCGAAACTTTTTGCGGGCGGGTTTAGTCGTGCTGGCCATGTCGTTTTATCCTGTTGATTAATGTCAGTCGCTGCATCATCGCAGAGCCTGAAAGCCCGGCGCCACGCGGTTTTGTTGTCGGAGAACGGCCAGACCTGAAAGCCCGAGCCGCGAGGATCGCGCGCAGGTAATCTCCCTGCTCAAAAGGGGGAAGTGATGATTCAGGATGCGTTTATTCGATTGAGGGCAAAGCAGCTCTACTGGCAGGGTTACCCGCCCGCCGAAATTTCGCGACTCATGGGTATCAACTCAAACACGGTTTATTCGTGGAAAAAGCGCGACGCATGGGATGACACAACGCCCATCAAACGGGTGACGCAATCCATTGATACCCGTCTCTGCCAGTTGAGCGCGAAAGACAATAAAACCAGTGGCGATTTCAAAGAGATTGACCTGTTAACCCGGCAGTTGAAAAAGCTGGATACCGGGCAGGCCTCCACTATCAGCGGCGTAAAAAAAACCAGTCGTCGCAAGAAGAAAAACCACTTCTCCGAGGAGCAGATCGAGGCGTTGCGCTTAAAAATTCTCGACTCTCTCGCATGGCATCAGCGCGGCTGGTACGAACAACGAGATCAGCGTAACCGGATGATCCTCAAATCACGGCAGATTGGCGCTACCTGGTACTTTGCCCGCGAGGCATTGCTGGGCGCACTGAGAACAGACGTTAAGCACGACTACCAGCGCAACCAAATCTTTCTGTCAGCATCACGAAAGCAGGCGCTACAGTTCCGCAACTTCATCCGCAAAGCGGCTGAAGAGGTGGACGTCGAACTTAAAGGCGGCGAGCAAATCACGCTGTCAAACGGCGCAGAGCTGCATTTTCTCGGTACGTCGGCGGCGACGGCGCAGTCGTACACCGGCCACCTGCGATTTGATGAGTTTTTCTGGACAGGAAACTTTATCAACCTGCGTAAGGTCGCCGGCGCCATGGCAACACTTAAAGGCTTAACGCGTACTTACTTCTCTACTCCATCCAGCGAAAGCCATGAAGCCTATCAGTTCTGGACCGGCGATCGATGGAATGCGAAACGGCCTAAAGCGCAGCGCGTTGACTTTGACGTGTCCTGGAAGAAAACCCATAGCGGCGTGCTTTACCCGGACAAAACGTGGCGGCAAATCGTCACTATTCAGGATGCTATCAATAACGGCTGGGACTACACCGACATTGATGAAATCCGGGACGAAAACAGCCCTGATGAATTTGAAAACCTGTACATGTGCGAGTTCGTCAAAGACGGCGAAAGCGCGTTCAATCTTAGCCAGTTACTGGGGTGCGGCGCTGACGGGTATGACGACTGGCCCGACTGGAAACCGTTCGCCAGTCGCCCTATGGGCCAACGTGAAGTGTGGCTGGGCTACGACGCCAACGGCGGCAGCGGCAATGGTGATGCCGGTGCTCTGTCCGTGACGGTCCCTCCCCTTGTGGCTGGCGGTCGGTTTCGCACGGTTGAATTGAAGCAACTGCGAGGGCTGGAGTTTGAGCAGCAGGCGGCGGTCATCAAAGAGGCTGCCGAGCGCTACAACGTCACTCACATCGCCATCGACGGACAAGGCGTCGGGGAGGCGGTCTGGCAGATTGTTAAAAACTGGTTCCCGGCGGCTATTTGCTACCAGATGAGCCTCTCTTCCAAGCGCGCCCTTGTCCTCAAAATGTTGCAGGTCATCCGCGCCGGCCGCTGGGAATATGACCGCAGCGAGCAGGGCCTGGTCAGAGCCTTTAACGCTGTTCGCAAAGTTGTTACGCCCGGCGGTTTCATCACTTACGAAACTGACCGATCGCGCGGCGTAAGCCATGGTGATATGGCGTGGGCAACCATGCTTTCGATTATTAATGAACCGTTGGGCCAGGAAAGTGGCGGCGGTGGTTTCGCAATGGGATGGTAACTGTGAAAAAGAAATACGGTAAAAAGCCGATAGCCAGCACCGCCGGTTCTGACATTGCGGAGTCACTGAAGGCCGATCCCGCGTTGACAGCGTTCAGCTTTGATGGCCCTTATCCCGTGCGTGATATGGCCGATTTGCTGGACAATCTCTATTGCCTAGATAACGGGCGATACTATGAAACACCGGTAGATTTTTATGGGCTGGCTAAAGCTCCGCGCCAGAGCGCCTGGCATGAGTCTGCCCTGTACTTCAAACGTAATGTGCTCACCGGCTGTTTTATCCCGCACAAGCTGCTCAACCGTCAAACCTTCTCAGCCTTCGCGCTGGACTGGTTCACGTTTGGCAATGCCTACCTTGAACTACCGCGCAATCGCCTGGGCGGGCTACTTCCCTTCCGGCATTCACTGGCGAAATACACCCGGCGTGGGAGTACGGATCTCGATCAATACTGGTTCATCCGGCGCTGGAAAGAGGAACACTCGTTTAAACCGGGTTCAGTGTGTCACGTTCTAAATCCTGACATTAATCAGGAGGTCTACGGCATGCCCGAATATATGGCAGCGCTGCTGGCGGCCAGTTTGTCACACTCCGCTGATATGTTCCGCAAGCTGTATTACGACAACGGCTCCCACGCGGGATGCATTGTCTATATCGGCGCGGGACAAATTGACGATAAAAGCATGAAAACAGTCAAAGAAACGTTGACCGGCGCTCGCGGGAAAGGGGCATTTAAAAACGTACTGCTGCATGCGCCAGGAGGCGGCAAGGATGGCGTTCAGATCCTGCCGTTTCAACAGATCACGGCGAAAGATGAGTTTATCAACATTAAGAACGCCACCAGGGACGACATACTCGCGGCGCACCGTATCCCACCGCAGCTGATGGGCGCCATGCCAGCAGGAAATGGATCGTTTGGGGATATCGAGAAGGCCGCACGGGTCTACGCTATCAACGAGCTGACGCCAGTAATGGAGGCTCTGAAGGTGGTCAACGAGTGGCTAGGAGAAGAGGTGATCCGTTTCAACCCATATGCGTTGCTTACCCCTGAGAAATAACCGCCAAAAAAATTCAGTTTCTTTAAACAACATCAGCCATCTATACCAGGCCAGCGTTTTCGCTGGCCTCATCTTTACTGCTTAAAGAATCCCGCATCAGCGCCCCTCTGCGCGTCGCTGCTTTTTGCCTGCGCGAGAGGCATGCCTCTACCTAAAATCACCGCTCACCGTGACTCAGAACCCGTGAAATTGCGTATTCTTCCGCCTTCCCTACCCTGACCCGTTTGCGGGGGCTTGCCCCCCGTCACCTGCGCGCAGCTACCCTTCCATTTTTCGTGCATATACCAAACCGGCCTCAGACCGCACCTTGCATGGGCCTAAAAAGGAAAAAGTATATCAAAAAAATTGTGCAAATCTGCGCACTATTGTGCAAGAAAGAAAAAGACGAGGAACGGCCAACATGACCACAACTGGCTACACTGCACGTGAGCCCCTCAGCAGCCCGCTGGCAGGGGCTTTTCTAGTGTCTCAACCCAATACCCGATACGACGCAGATAATACCGACCCAATCCCTCTCTGTGCAGTGTTAATAAAAAAGCCTCAAACATGAGGCTTTTTGATGGATAATCAAGTTCTGACAGGTATAGTTGCTTGAGGCTGAATGGGTGCCAAGATCTGGTTATAACTTCGTAATATATCGTTATACAGATCCGGATGTTTATTTGCAGTTATCGTAAGTATCAATGCATATTTAATTTTCTCAGCTTTATTACCTTGTATCGCCCCTCCGCCTTGCCTCGCATTATAATGAATATCGAATACAGGTTTATTTAGAGAAGTGCCACGCATACTTTTTGATGCATGTAGCACTGTCTCCCACTTGCCCATATCAGAGCGACGCTCCTGCTCATTGGCATATTTTTTTAGTTCAAAAAAACCTTTGGTGTCAGCATTCTGAGCACCTTGTTTTTTCTTACTCTCATCAGGTCGGAACGATATTTCGAGTCCTGCTTTTGTGTAAGATGCTGAATCCTGAGGATCAACAGAAGTTGAAAAACAAAAGGTTGCAGTTAGGTTCACCATACCATTAAGACCGCCATCTGGTATTGGTAATGCTGCCCTCAGGTATTTGCCAGGTTTCAATTCTCCTTGATACACGATTCTGGCTACTCCATTGGGACTTACAATTATATCATTAATATTTTCAGGTAGTTTTCCCCAACCAACTTCTGCATGAGAATAATCTTTTTGAGAACATGAATGAATCATAAGCGCTTTGATCGCCAATGTTGTTAGATCTCCACCTAAAAGAGCTTTGATTCCAACCGCTGTACGTAATGCATATGGAGCGGCAAAACTTGTACCCATTTGAGGTGCGATTACTGGATTTGTATCGTCAGTTAGAACGTGAAAATATTCACGCTCTTCACCACCGAAAGTAACTAAGTCAGGTTTAATAACTCCAGGGCTTCTTCCAGGCCCCATAGCACTATATGAGGATCGCGCCCATTTGTTAGAGTCTGTAGAATTGGCTGCACCAATAGAAAGACCATTCACTGAGTCAGCAGGTACTTGAATTCTAGCATTGCCAGACTCTTTATCCATCTCACCATTATTTCCTACAGCGATTGTCATCAGCGTTTCACCATCGCTGAGCAGATCATCGATCACAGAAGTCCATGCATGAACTTCTGAATCCTCAATAGGCAAATTAGGCCCTAAACTTAAGTTAATGAATTGATACTGTCTAGAAAGAAGAACCTCTTCAATCAACCCTAGAGTTCTATAAAGTTCAAGAGGATGTTCATTACAGATGTCGGCATCTAAAACCCTCAAGTGATCAACATAAGAATATGGTCGAGGGGCCATGGTTCTGGCTTTTAAGGGGCCAAAAAGAAACGCTGATGTTACTGCGAGGCCATGCTGTAACGCATCGCTATCATCCGAAGCACCATCATCCATAACTCGATATGAATTAAGCCATTTCTGTATTGAGTGTTGTTTAGGCAGACCACCATCTAAAATAGCTACTCTTAAATCACTTACAGGTGGATCGCTGGGTAATAATGTTTGAATTTTAACACCCGAGGCTCTTTGTATTGGACGAATACCGCGCAGGGGAGGTACGGGGCGAATTACCCTAACAAATGTAAATAAGGATAAAGTCTCGATTTTTTCTTGACCGCACTGAACGGGGACAAACCAAAGATTACCCGCCGTAAAAGAAAGCTCTGAGTAAAGAGTAATGCCATTATCTTCGGCATAACCCATAAACGCTGATTGAACTAGGTCACTATTGTTACTCGGTAAAAGATGTATGCCAACCTCGAAGAACTCGCCGGCTTCCCTATTGCTAAAGGGGACTATTCTTTCTTCTGGCTTATAAGCAGAAAACATTTCAATTCGTGCGAAGTCTATCGCTTCGTCACTACCATCGTCTAAAGACTGTACCCATGGAATTATATTTTTGAAAGAAGAGCGTTTACCCGCCACAAAAATTTGGGTAGTTGGAAACTCTGTCACTTCGGCTTTGCGTTTCCAACCGTCAGGCTTAATTTTAACAGTCTTACTTCCTATTGATTGCAGGTTATTTTCCCGGAGTAAAGTATCCGGAAAAAAAGAACGAGCAATATAACTAGGGTTAAGTGTTAAAGTAGCTACAGCAAAATCATTTGGGCAAGCAACAGCTGGCAAATCATCCAAATCAGATGTTGCTTGTTCAACTTGAGGTATTAATCTCTGCTTTGCTTCAGCAAAAGTGTAAACCTCTGATTTATCCATTCCGCGTCGAGGGCCAACAACAGCACTTGCCAGCAATTCACCGCGACCTATTAAAAAATTAGTAGCCATTACCGTTCCTTTTATGCAACTGTGCCCTCAGAGGCACGATGTTTACGGATAGTATCTCGACTAACCCCGGTAATATCTGAGATAGAATGCTGTGAGAGCTTTGTCTCTTTACTGAGGCTTAAAGCCACCTCCAGCTTCTCAGTACGTTCCAATAGAGAAATCCTACTTTTTATAAACTCTTCAATTAATTCCTGATCAGATGCAATCCCTAATGCCACTGCTCTACGGAATTTATTTACTTCTTTTTCAATGTTGCTAAATGATTCATTTTTAAACGTTAAGGTCAAAATATCAACCCAGCGTGAAAACATTGCAAAATCAGGCCCTGAAAACCTTCTTAACGCATCAGAAATACTTGCAGCATCTGGTTTCTCGAAGTTAACTATCATATCGAAGCGGCGCCATAATGCAGGATCGATCAACTCCTCGTGATTTGTGGCCGCCAACAATAAAGAATTTGTCGGCCATTCATCAACTTCCTGTAAGATGACTGTTACTAGTCTCTTGAGTTCACCAATGTCAGAGTCGTCGCTACGTTTTTTAGCTATCGAATCAATTTCATCAAGTAATAATACGCATGGTTTTTTCTTTGCGTAATCTAATGCTGCTCGCAAATTATTACCGCTTTTGCCAAGATAACTACTCATAACAGCAGTTAAATCAAGGATATAAAATGGCACATTGAGTTGTTTTGCCAACCAAGCTGCCGTTAAAGTTTTGCCCACCCCTGGAGGACCTACGAAAATTGCAGATCGCGTCGGTGACAATCCCAAGTCGTTTAACCGTTGGATACTTTTGCGCTCGAGTATGAGCCTGTCTAATACCGATTCATTTTTTTCCGAAAGTACAGGTTTTTCAAGTTCATCTTTCAGAACTGGCGTCTTCAGTAGACTTAATCGCGATTCATCATCCACAGGCAAAGGCTGTGGGGAAACTGTGTGCGTGGGGCTAGATGCCTTACGCAAGCTGTTGTGGCTGTTCGCAGGTTTCGAACGCAAGTATTGATCAAGCTGAGCCGCCAATTCAGGTGATGAGTCACGATACTTACGAACTAAACGAGCGACATACAACCTAACATCATCATATTGTTCGGCTATCACCAGCCTAACCAGCTGGGCTAAATCAGACTGAATGCCGCTTAAATCGCCCATGGGAATCACAACCTCCTGATATACAACAAAAAAATAAAAACACATTCCGGACTATTTTAATAGTATTGCACTTATCATCCGAACATGAAAGCGTAATCCTATATAAAATCACAGTATGATTTGTGAATCACACTTCCCTAGCCGCCTGACGCCAACGGTTAATCAGAGTGTCCGCCTTGTGCTTCGCTAGAGTTTTTCGCCAGTGTATGTCCACCCCCGTAACTAACAGCTCACCAGTAACCGGATGTGCGCGATATACCGTATCCAGCACCGTCACTTCATTGCCGCGTGCCAGCTGTAAGGTCTGCGGTTTACTGATCAGCACCTTCTTCATTTTCGCCCATGACTGAACTAAGCCCGCCAGTCCGGCGATTTCCGGTGATAAAACCTGCTCTCTCCGCCTAATTTCCTGGGCGGCCTTGAGATAGCTTTCTGCCCTGCGGGTGTCATATTCGGTACAGTCGCCGACGGTAATGCTGTACGCCAGCGCCTCAAACTCATCGGCGGGGGATTTATGCCGCTGCTGTTTGTGGGTATGGATACCTCCCAACACTTGTTTTCGCTGTTCGCGTGTTAACTGACCAATCTCGAACTGTTCAGGCTCTTCCCGCTCATCTGGCACTGTCATTAATGGCGGTGAACCGGGATGCTGATTTGTTCGTTTTTTAACCTCGGGACAGTTATTGACACGAGTCCAAGGGGCGACGGGGTCGCCCTGGGCGGCGCTTTCAGCGCCTGGGTTAGCGGGAGCCTTTTTCACCATCTTCCAGGTATGGACATGCGTGCATATTTTGTTTTCCTTACCGGTGATTGGCGACCAAATGCCATAAATACGAATCCCGTGATCGCCATAGGTTCCTGGTTCGACTGTCGGCTCGTAGGCGGTATGAATGAGGTAATTTTTGCGGGGAACAAGTACACCGCCCTGCTTCATGATGTAAGTGGCAAAACAGCCAACATCAGCAGCAGCGAGCACAGCGTCCAGTTTTGGATCCATAAGTACCGGAGCGCCCGGTTTGCTGGTTTTCATTGCACGAGTTGCCTGCGATGCGAACAATCGTAACTCGCGGTACGCCTGGCGGCCTGGAATCCCAAAAAAACGAAATTGTTGAACACGGTGCAACGATGCCCACGCAGTGACGTGCTCGGCACTATCACGTAGTGATTTACCCGTCTCCTTGCTGACGGTGTCACCCAGCCCACGCCCATCGATGTTTTTACTGACGTACTTTGCAATATAGCTGGCCGGAGTCCCCTTTCGCGGGTCTATCAGCTTTGACTTGAAACGAGCGCCAGTGTTATTGCCAAGTTCGGCGCGATCTTCTCGGATAGCGAAACGACGCAGCAGCTCTGTGATTGCACGTCGATGTTTTTTGCGCATAAAACACAATAAATGCCAGTGCACAGTGCCATCGTGATGTGGTTCGGCTACGCGGACGCCGTACCAGCGCAGCTCTTTTTTGTGCATTGCCTTACGGAATGCCGCAAACGTATCAACCAGATAGTCGCTGCTTTTCCTAACTGTCGAGTGATCCCATGTAGGGTTAGGCTTCCCGTTCATCAGTGTGGCGTGGTACTTAGACGGACAGGTGATGGTATAGAACATGGCGCAGTCGCCACGCATTTCAGCTATCAATTCCAGGCCCTTGACACAAGCCATCATCTCATTACGACGGTGCGCCGGATTGCTGGCACTTGCAAGCACCACATCCTCCATGCTGAGCGTGTCGCCATCTTCGTTAATCAGATCATGGTTGCGGAAAAAATCCATCGCCTTACGGCGTTGTTCCCGCTTCTGCAACAGGATGTCATGGCTGACATAAGGTGATGCGTGCCGATGAACAAGGCACGCAGCCCGAAGTAACTCTTCCCGCCATTCGTTGCGGAGTTGCCACAGCTTACGTTGCCACCAGTCAGCACAACGCATACGGGCAAGCGCGCCCGGTATCAGCTCGTAATTAATCGGGTTGCGGCGATTATGTTTGCTGCGGAGCGCTTCATAACCCGGCGGGATAACATCAAGGCGTGACACTTCGGCCGCCACACGACGATAGAGCTCCAGTATTACGATGGGAGAAGCTAATTCCTCGGTCAGCATCTCACCGCAAAGCTGGATAAAAATCATATCAATGTGCGTTGCGACCAGCGTTGAAAGCCGCTTAACCTCCCGCTGATTCAGTTCAGCAAGTCGAAGGAGTTGATCAAGGCTATCCCTGCCAGCCATGGCCTGGAATGACAGCGACGCCTGGTTAGCACGGACCTTGTCAATTCTCACTAATGAGGGAGTAATGACCTCATTCAGATAGGTAGGCAAATGGCGCGGATCTTCTGATTTTTCCAAATACTTAATCCTTGTTTCCAGCGGCTTGCGCAGGAAACCAGGCAAGCTGGCGACGTCATCACGAATCAGGGTAAGAGGATCAACACGATGGAGTTCTGCATGTCGCTTAGCCTTCTCAATCAGCGCATCATTCAATTCGTCATAGTGCCAGGGATCGCAATGTGCAACAGAAAAGAGGTACTCTTCTGCTGCACGACTCATTGCTTCAGCCTGCTCGCGTTGATCGCTTTTATCCTGCTCATAAAGCGCAATCCAGACGGCCAGCGCAGAGGGTTTCCGTGCAGGCACATCAACAGCATAAGGGTTTACTGGCTGCTTTCTGGCATTCCAGCTCCATGCCAGGGATGTGGAGTCAGGCATAGCTCACCGTCGTTATCTTATTTTGCCAGGTCAACGCCACAACAAGCCGGCGCGCCAAACATTTCGGCATGTGTCGCATCGCCCATTACCGCCCCACAGTCCGGGCAACCTCCACCACCAGAACGACCGCAACCACCACACACGCGAAGAACGCCAATCACTTCACCGGCCATATCGCGGGTTTTGGCGCTAACGGAACGTCGAACTCTGAAGGCGTGGAGATTGAAAGCGGAGTAGATCTGGCGTGTTTCTGGTGTGTCGCTATTTGAGATGACCGAGCGCGTTCCATGCTGGCGATTAACGTCCAGTAGCGCCGTAACCAAAGCGCGGTGATCGTCCAGGGTAAATGGCTTGCCGTAAGCGGTAAAATTGGCTGTTTTGCTAGTCGGGATGTACGGTGGATCGCAGTAAATCACGGAGTCCAGGCGATTCCTGGCGACGTACGGAATGGAAGTACGAAAATCATTACAAAGAAAGAGCGCGTGAGTATCCCGCGCCTTTTCGGCAAATAGGCGCATTTCTGCTTCTGGAAAATAAGGCGCCTTATAGCTGCCAAATGGAACATTGAAACCGCCATCCCTGTTGGTGCGATAAAGCCCGTTAAAGCAGTGGCGGTTCAGGTATAAAAATGATGCAGCCCACCGTACAACGTAATCATCTGCACACTCGTCATCCCACGACAGGTGGTTGAACAACTTGCGCTCTTCGTAATAGCTATCTTCGTTATTGCCATTTCTGAATACGTTCCTGGCGATCAGTATCAATCTTTCAGGGTCTTCCCTGAGCGCGAGGAAGAAATTGATCAATGCGCGATTGCTGTCACAAAGCACATAGCGGCGGTATTCCGTATTCATAAAGACTGTGCCACTGCCTACAAAGGGCTCAATCAAGCAATCGGCTTTAGGTAAGTGCTTCAGCAGCTCCGGCAACACGCGGGTTTTACCGCCAGCCCACTTAAGAGGTGACTTAATCATTTGCGGCATTCCTGGTTATAGGTTTCATGGGTCATCAGTCGCCACTGCTTACCACCGTTTTTGCTGAGCAAACGCCAACGGAGGCCAATGCGGATCACGAGATAGGCGTGTGGCTTGACTCGGGTGTAATTACGCTGTCCACGAGCAAAGCAATTCAGGGCGGCAAGCGCCCTCTTACAAACCGGCAACGGCGCGTTACAAACAACAGACAGATGCGAATGCATGGCAGCCCTCATAGCGATCCAATGTGTGGAGAGGTCAAGCGCTGCCAGATTTCGCAGACTTGCTCCGCTTGATATCGCGCGTCAGTGAGCGTGTAACGAGCCAGGGCGCTTCTCGCATGAGGCGCATAGTCTGTGGCAGCAGCAAGGTCGAGAAGTGAACGAATGCAGCGGTATTTTGTGCCTTCAGGGAAAATGCCTGACACCTCTAAGCGATCCACGGCATAACGAAGTGAAACCAGTTTTTCCGGGGCATCTTTGAACCATACTAATAACGCCGCGTTCCGGGGACAGGTATTGTCGGCGATGAAAGCAGCAAGGCTGCAAAGTGCATCTTCTTCAGCTTCGGTTGCGCTCATTACTTCGGCGCGCCAGTGAGAGTCTTTTTTCATCCAATCGAATGCCGTACTAATGCTGATACGGCCCTTCAAGCTTTCAGATTTACGAATGTCTATCGAAGAATAAAAAACCTTTCCGATCTGCCCTGTTGAGGGTTCAAAAAACACAGCTTCAATGGCACACAGAGGTGATGACGGTTTCTTACTAACGTTAATCAAATCGATCATTACGTGATTCATGGTTTACTGCCCTCGCTGGTGATTGTTTCGTGGTTGGCTATCCACTGCTCAAGTGCTGAATAAATCTCTTCGGGGGTAAGGCCTTGCTCTTTCAGCAGGCCCATACGGATGCGCAGCAATCCGAGTAAGTGGGCGCGCTCGCCTTTGCGCGCATTGGTGCTGATTCCCATAAACTCTGGATCGCTTATTCCGCCTCCCGGCTTTATTGACGTAACCGACATGCAACCTCCTGAAAAAGGCAAAACGTATCCCCGGCAAAGTAAATGCCGTTATTTTTGAAGCGGGTTAATCAATTGTTTTAGCGCGATTCTCTTTTAATCTGCTTGAATATCCTTTCATGCCAGTAATACATGAAATCAATAAAGGTCATTCGCGCGCGATCGTGATTACCGCGAATTGCTTTTTCGAGCCCGTAAATTATTAAATCTTTAGACGGGCTTTTTGAACTAATGGTGATACGAGCACCATTTTTTAGATGTACAGTGAACCCCTGCTCGGCACTTTCCACTGCTTCTCGAATCAGCATTTCCTGTTCCCAAGATGTTTTTTCTTCGGTGAACATGGCGTACTCCGATGATCAGTTAAAGCGAGGGGGCTCCAGCCGCCAGGAGGCTCTAGCTCCCAGTTTCAGGTGTTCCAGGATCTCCGGTGTAACCTCTACGGTTACCTCCTGCGGTTGAACAAACTTCATAGCCTTCTTCAGTTGCTCAGCGTCCAGAGATAGCAGGTCGTATGGTTTAGGGATATCACCATCGGTGACGGAAATAATGATGTTGCGGAGTTCTTCAAGAGTGCATTCATCATTCTCGCCTTGAAGCATCGCGAAATGATAGAGGTGGGATACGCCGTGGCGTAAAAGCTGGAGAGAGTAATCATGATTCCATTCCAGAAACTCTTTATTGAAATGGAAGCATTGTAAAAGCGAGTTAATTTTTTCTGCATATTCGAGTTTCATTTTCGCCCCCAGAGATTAAAAAGCAATGAAGTGCTTTTTACTCATGATTCTGTCAATCGTTCGACATGCTTCTGATAAAGCAAAGTCGATGCCGTAATAATGGCCTGTGTGCGTAATTTGATAGCGCTGGCGGCTGTACGGTTTTTTGCGTGGGAGTTTCAGAATAGTAAAACCACAGTAGAGGCTGGTTTTGCTATTGAGCTGTGATACTGATCCGCGGCTACCGTTCTTCATATTTCCTCTCCTGAAACCGGCTATCGACCTGGCTCACCGAGACCAAGCCACATCAACCACCCTTCCCTGATCTCCTTTGGGCGACTTTCGTAGGCCAGTTTCATGCCGTTGTTCCAGGCTGGAAGGTAAACCCAGTACTCGCCCGCACGCCCAGAAGTTGACTGGGGATCGGTCATCTCGATTACAGGTAACTTCCCTTTCTCGATCATTCCTCTTACGGCTGCCGGAGTTTTACCAATGATTTTCGCAAACTCCTGATACGGGATGGCATCGCTGCTACTGACAATTTTTTTGTTCATCTGATAACCTCTTATCTAGATCTAACCAATGGGCTTCAATGTTCTCTAATGTGCCTTAGTGTTTTTAGAGAATATCGAACAACAGTAGAGAATACCGAAGATATTAGAGGATCTTGATAACATGTCAACAGCTATTAGTGAGAAGCTTGCGTTGATTCGCGAGTCCGAGAGACTTAACAGAAAGCAATTTGCTGAAATTACAGGAGTTCCTTACAGCTCACTCACATATTATGAAAGCGGAAGGACCATACCGCCTACCGACATAGCGATGAAAATTCTCCAACACCCCCGATTCTGTAAATACGCTCTTTGGTTTATGACCGATCAGGTGTCCCCTGAATCCGGTCAAATCGCACCGGCCCTCGCACACTTTGGGCAAGACTTAACAACCTCGCAGCACTCAGACCAAAAGACTGGTTAACAATTAACCAGGCTTACATACATTTCAAATGTCTATTATTGGTCGAAAAGTATTCATCACATAATTGCAACGCGTTAAGGCCTAAAGGCAAACGCACCCATCGGAGGGTTTTCTTATGACTATTAAGAAACTCGATGATGGTCGATATGAAGTGGACATCAGGCCTGCTGGTCGCAATGGAAAGCGTATCCGCAGGAAGTTTGATAAGAAAAGTGAAGCGGTAGCTTTCGAGAAGCATACCCAGTTCAACCATCACACCAAAGAATGGTTATCAAAACCGACGGATAAGCGGCATCTGTCTGAACTGATACAGCTTTGGTGGAATTTGAAAGGCAAGCATGAGGAGCACGGTCGGATAAACCGCAACAAGTTAGACGTGTTTTGCAGGATTACAGACGATCCTTGTGCTTTTCAGATTACGAAAGCGCTGATTAGTCAGTATTACGCGGCAAGAAGAAGCCAGGGTATTAAAGCTTCCACCATTAACCGCGATCTCAACAGTATCAGTGGTATGTTCACAGCGCTTATCGAGGCCGAGTTGTTTTCGGGTGAACATCCGATCAGAGGGCGGAAGAAGTTGAAAGAAGAAGTCCCAGAAACTGGCTATCTGACAGAGGACGAAATCAAGCACTTGCTCTTTAAACTGGATGGCGACAACAAGAAGATAGCTATTCTGTGTTTAAGTACTGGTGCTCGCTGGGGCGAAGCGGCTCGACTCAAGGCGGAACACATCATACAGAATCGTGTGACGTTCGTTAAAACCAAGAGTAACAAGCAGCGGACTGTTCCAGTTTCAGCGGAAGTGGCAAAACTCATAGCGGATGGTAAGCGAGGGTTGTTATTTGGTAAGGCGTCTTATTCTGACTTCAGGCAGATACTCAGGGAGGTAAAACCTGATCTTCCGACCGGCCAGGCGACGCATGCACTACGCCACAGTTTCGCGACGCATTTTATGATTAATGGGGGGAGCATAATTACATTACAGAGGATCTTAGGACATGCGCGAATTGAGCAAACTATGGCCTACGCTCACTTTGCACCGGAATATCTTCAGGACGCGATCTCGCTTAACCCGCTGAGAGGTAGCGCTGATGTGTGAAACGTCCACATAATGTCCACAGATGGGTAATTAGTTATGGCTTTCAATGGTCTTGCGTGCCGCGCAACTCCGCATTGTACCGTTGAAAGCCCCTTGTTCCGGGTGTTTCCAACGCACCCGACGGGGCTTTTTTCCCGGCGAGTCGACAAGTATTCCCCAGAAAGATGTGATAAATTTAAAAATATCACTGTTTATTCGACGCTGATGTCCGTTTGCAGCCCAATATGCTGGGGTGACGTTTGGCGTGCTGGAGCTGTATTATTCATGTCAGATTTTATTCTTGCCCGGGTGTCGCAAACCCTCGCTACGGAACAGTCCCTGGAAACCCTGGTGCGCCAGCTGCTGGAGATGCTGGAGGCGGTGACGCGAATGGAGTCCACCTACCTTACCCGCATCGATATCAACGCCCAGCGGCAGCAGATCATGTTCGCCCACAACAGCAGCGAAATGCAGATCCCGGAAGGGTTTTCCGTCCCCTGGGATGAATCCCTGTGCAAACGCGCCCTTGAGGATCAGTGTACGTTTAGCAATGACGTCGCCCGTCGCTGGCACTCCTGTATCGCCGCCCAGGAGCTGGGGATCGCCACCTTTTTAAGCATTCCTGTGCGCCTGGCCGACGGATCTCTGTTCGGTACCCTCTGCGCCACCAGCCGGCAACAACAGCCTTATAACCTTGAAGGTGAACAGGTCATGGGCCTGTTCGCGAAGCTCATTTCCCACTACGTGGAAAAAGACACCCTGGTGCAACAGCTGCAGGCGGCAAACGTCGCGCTGGAGCTGCACTCGTCTACCGATGAGCTCACCCAGCTCCCTAACCGCCGCGCGCTGTTTAAGCAACTGGCGCTACGCTTTGCCTCCGCCCGCGCTCAGCAGCAACAGGTCGCGCTCATTTTTATCGATCTCGACGGTTTCAAAGCCATTAACGATCGGTTCGGCCATCCGTGCGGTGACAGCTTTCTGGTGCAGGTCGGTGAACGACTCACCGCCGTCGCGCGCCGTGAAGATATCGTTGGCCGCCTTGGCGGCGATGAGTTTTTGATCGTCGGTAGCGCCCAGCCGCCTGCAGCGCAGCAGGCGTATGTCACCACCCTGCGCCAGGCCCTGTGCGGGGTCTACTTCCTCGGCGAACAGCGTATCAACTATGAGGGCGCCAGCTTCGGGGTGGTCATCTGCGATCCGCAGAGTATCGATGTTGAAGCGGCCTTACGCGCTGCCGATGAGGCGATGTATCAGGATAAGAAGTCTCGCCGGCAGGAGAATTTTATTCATATTGACTAAAGTCACGCGATATCCAGTATCATGCAGGGCATCATTCGTGGGTACAGGGACACTATCATGAAATTGGGTATTCTTTTCCCGGTGGCGATCTTTATCATCGCCGTCGTCTTTCTCGGCTGGTTTTTTGTCGGCGGCTATGCGGCGCCGGGCGGGGCATAATGAAAAAAAGCACCATTATTATGCTGGTTGTCGCCATCGTGGCGGTGGCCGGCGCCCAGTTCGGCTGGTGGTGATCGCCGCGACGATATTGCGGAGTTGTCCTATCCCATCAATAAGTTAACGCTTTACACTCACGTTATCCGCCGCGGCATTCTCGGCCACGGGGAAAGAAAAATAGCGGGAGAAGTAAGGATGAAAAAGCCGATCGTGTTACCGTTGATTATTGCGCTGTGCACGCTGTTATCGGGATGCATTGTTGACGATGGGTATCACCACCATCGCCACCACCACCATCACCACTATCATGACGATGATTAATGCTTCACGCTGTTGATGAGCCGATAAGACAGGGCGAACCGCGGTTCGCCCGTTGACGCTTAATCCTGACGCTCGTCGCCGAGGAAAATAAAGCCGAGCGGAATAGCGAAGAGCGCGGTAAAGACGATGCTGTAAACTGTCACCATCGCCCCCTGCAGGAAGAACATAGACGTCGTCCACTCCGAGTACGGCATATTGTACTCGCTCACCACGCCGCCAAAGGTCGCCCGTCCCACCACCGCCAGCGCGATAGCAAACACCGCCGCGAGCGACAGACAGTATTTTTTGCAGTTTTTATTGCTGAGGAGTTTTTGCAGAATCATCCGGGCTTCCTTTTTGCTGAGCGATAAACGGCTGTATATGTAACACCAATGCAATAAAAAATGAAGGGTTTTTGTTACAAGACAGAATAAGAGGCGGCGGGCCGGTCTGTGGGTAACCGGCCCGTGGGGATCAGGACTGCAGGGTAGCCAGGCGCGCGGCGAACCCAACGAAAACCAAGCCAATCAGGCTGTTGCCAAGTTTAGCCAGCTTCTTGCGGGTTTTGACGTAGCGGGTGACAAACGAGCCGGAGAGGATCAAAAAGCTCATATAGCAGAAGCTAATCACCTCAAGGGTCAGCGCCAGAATAAAGAACGCCACCCCGGGCGCTTTGGCGTTGACATCGATAAACTGCACGAAAAACGACACATAAAACAGAATCGCTTTCGGGTTGGTCAGGCTCAGGGTCAGGGAACGCTTGAGGATCGCGCTCGCCGGCTCTGCGCTGGCGTCGGCCTGGCCGTCACGCTGGGTCAGCACCGCATAGAGCATTTTGCCCCCCAGCCACAGCAGGTAAATCGCCCCGAGGTAACGGACGACGTTAAACAGCACCGGCGTGGTCTTAATCAGCGTCGCCACGCCGGCAAAGGCCAGAAACATCAGCACCGCGTCGCCAATAAAGACGCCCGCCGCCGCCAGATAGCCTTTCTTCACGCCGTGGGCAATGCCCGTCTTCAGCACAAAAAACGTATTAGGGCCAGGGACGAGGATGATAAACACCGCCCCGACCAGGTAAGTCAAATAATTCAGAACACCAAACTCAGCGAACACTCTGCACTCCTTCGCGCACGACTAAAACATGATCCGGCTCACGTTACCCCAACTGTCGGGATTTTGAAAGCGCAGCCTGTGCGGGAAGGTTAATAGACGGAAGGTTCACCCAGCGGGCGGGTTTTAAAACGGCGATGCACCCACAGATACTGCTCAGGGGCGCGGAGGATCTCGCGCTCAATCACCTTGTTAATATAGCCGGCGGCGATCTGCTTATCCTCACCGGGATAGTCATTCATCACTTCGCTAATGTGCAAGCTGTAGCCCTGGCGATCCAGCTTGCGCACCATGCTGATGCTCAGCATTTTCGCCCCCGATAAGCGGGAAAGCACATAGGTGCCGTTGGTGGTTGCCGCCTGCGGGACGGAGAAAAACGGCGCAAACACGCTGCCCTTGGGGCCGTAATCCTGGTCCGGAGCAAACCATACCGCCTCGCCTGATTTTAAGGCATGTACCAGGCCGGTCAGGTTGTTGCGATCGATCATCGCTTTGTTCGAGCGCAGGCGACCGCGGGTTTGCACCCACTCCATCAGCGGACTGTTATGCGGACGATAGGTGGCCATCATTGGACGACACAGCCCCATGGCGCGCCCGCCCAGCTCCAGCGACATAAAGTGCACGCCGACGACCATCACCCCTTTCCCGCCGCTAAGCGCATGATTAAGGTTGGCAAAGCCCTCGACATCAAACCATTTTTTGACCCGTTCGTCGCTCCAGAACCAGGCCATGCCGGTTTCAATCAGCCCCATTCCCAGCGACATAAAGTTTTGATCGATCAGGGTCTCGCGCGCCGCCGGCGACATCTCCGGGAAGCAGAGTTCAATATTGCGCCGGGCGATATGTTCGCGGCGTTTGAGAAAACGTCGGGAAAGACGACCCGCACTGGTGCCGATAAAATGCAGCAGCGGATAAGGCAGTTGTACAATCAACCAGAGGATGCCGAGCCCAAACCAGGTCAGCCAGTTGCGCGGGTGTAAAAGTTGTTTATTAAATACGCAGGCCATGATTTTTCCTGTAAACATTAATTATGTGGTAACGCTTAAGGAAAACAGAATCCATTTATCATCATTAGGCGGTACGTACAGCAAGTAGGACAATACTAATCCGCTGAAATTCCCTCCGGCAAGTAAAAAACAACGTGCTGACAAAAAAACATAATTGCGGCACAAATGTTACTAAATGTAAACTTAAATCTTATCCTCTTCTTAATATATTCATCGTGCATATCATTTTCACGCTAATCATCAGCGTTACTACCGGACATAATCGAAACCCGACGCGAGAACGCCTTGTCTGCCGGGGTCTGATGCCCGCTCAGCCACACGGCCCGCAGCCTGCCCGCGTCTCCAAGCTCTTCGTCTGTGCCGCGAAAAAATAAAAGGGTTCCTCCTTCAGCGTGACTCATTTTTTATCCGTCAGCATAAGGAATATTAAAATCGCCTTAAGGGAATAATTAAGAATAGACTTATTTAAAGATGCTTTAAAAATAAGCGCCCTGGCAATTGTTTGCGCGTTAATACCGCCCTTACCCGCCGCTTAAAAAATATTTCTTTACGCCTTACCGGCATAAAGCACCGTGTTTAGCGCGGACAGTGACCCGACATCGGGTCACTGTAGGGCAAACCGCAGCGAAGACGTGATGGACGCCCCGGCGGCAGAGGATCAGTAGGTGTGGAAATATTGCTGGATCAGCAGCGGATCTTTGGTCTGCGTCAGCGCCGTCATCAGCAGAATACGCGCTTTCGCTGGATTGAGGGAATCGGCCACCAGCCCGGGCTGGCTGTCGTCCGGCGGCACCACGCCGCTGCCGGTGCGGGAGGCGCGCACCACCACGATGCCCGCCTGCTGCGCTTTTTTAATACCGGCGGCGCTACGTACCGACACCGAACCTGCCCCCGTGCCGGCGTAAATAATACCGTCGGCATGATGGGCGATCGCCGCATCGTACATATACTCCGGGTCGTCCTGGTAACCATAGATGATTACCACTTTCGGCAGGGCCTTCAGCTGACGCACATCGAAGACCGAGCGCAGGGTGTGGATCTTATCCACCCGCGTTTCAAACTGGGGTTTTCCCCCCACCACGACGCCAAGATAACCCTCCTCCGACGCCCGGAAAGTATCCAGCGAGGTGGCATTGGTTTTGGTGACGAAGCGCGCCGCGCCGATGCGGTCGTTAAGCACCACCATTACCCCGCGCCCGCGGGCATCCGGGTCGGCGGCGACGGTGACGGCTTCCAGCAGATTCATCGGCCCGTCGGCGCTGATCGCCGTCGCCGGACGCATCGCGGCGGTAAAGACCACCGGTTTATTGCTTTTCACCGTCAGATTGAGGAAATAAGGGGTTTCATCGAGGGTGTCGGTGCCATGCGTGATCACCACGCCATCGACATCATCCCGGGCTAATAACGCATTCACCCGCTTCGAGAGCTGCAGAATAATATCGCTGGTCATATTCTCACTGCCGATATTCGCCACCTGCTCACCTTCGACGTGGGCAATTTTACTGATTTCCGGCACGGCGTTAATCAGCGTCTGCACGCCAATTGCCCCGGCTTTATAGCCCGTCGTCTGGGTATTGCTGGCCGCCGAGCCGGCAATCGTCCCGCCGGTGGCTAAAATGACAATATGCGGTAAACGCGTCTCGCTAAACGCCAGGCTGCTTATCGCTAGTAACGCAATGGCAAGTAATGCTCTAAAATTCATACAGGTCACTCCCTTCATAGACATTAATCAAACTTACGCTTGCTTAATGCAAAGGGCTTGCCAGAATTGATATCTTTTACGAGGGGTAAATGGTTAACTATCAGACAATAATAAGGTTCTCGCCTCAACATCGCCCAAATCTGGTGCATGACTGGATCTGAACCGGGCAGGCGCCATGACCCCATACATTATGAGATTTTACCCGTTCAGCAACACACAACACGCATTGCGATCAGATTATCGACACTTCCGTCACCCTCGAGGTCATTTATGCCCGCCAGGTGACGCGAACGGAGAACAGAAATGCGCATTGCCCTGAAGTCGGCCCTGATGCTGACCACCAACGTCATTCAGATCATTAACCCTGAACTGCACCGGCATATGCAACGAACGGCCTTAATCGCGCTGACGCTGGCGCAAAGGCTGGGTCTGCCTGCCGAGCGTCAGCAGACCATTTTTTGCGCCGCGCTGCTGCACGATATCGGCGTACTGGGTGATAGACGCACTATCCATTCGCTGGATGCCATCGATAATATCCACGATCCGCATCAGCGCCAGGGGGCGGCGATGCTTGAGGGGTTAGCAACCTTCCAGCCCATCGTCCCCTTTATTCGCGACCACCACTTTAGCCCGGAGCACCGCGGCAGCCGCGAACAGCATATTGTCTATTTCGCCGATGCCTTTGAACGGCTGCTGCCGGCGGATAGCCGCGTGGCCGCGTGGCCCACGCGGGCAGTGGTGGAGCAGTTCGTCACCCTGCACCGGGAAATCGATCCGCTGCTCTGCGATACCCTGTGCGAGGTCGCTGAAAATGCGAGCTTCTGGCAGCACCTGCATCCCGGGCATATTCAACGGCTGCTGGAAATTATAGCCCCCATCAACACGCTATATCTGGATATTGACGGTCTGAAAGATGTCTGCCTGCTGATTGCCAAAATTGTCGACACCTACAGCAGCTTTACCGCCAGCCACAGTATTATGGTGGGGGAAATCGCCCACCAGCTTGCCCATTGGATGCAGCTGCCAGAGCCCACCTGCCAGCAAATACAGGTTGCCGGCTATCTGCATGACATTGGTAAGGTTTATATCCCTCTTTCTATTCTGGAAAAAGAGGGGGAGCTGGATGACGACGAGCTGAGTCAGGTACGCGAGCACAGCTACATGACCGGAGATCTCCTGAGCGACTACAGCGAGCTTGGCGACATTATCAACTGGGCCTCGAATCATCATGAAAAACTGGACGGCAGCGGCTACCCTCTGCATCTCGAAAAGGATCACCTGACCCTCGCCGACCGGATTATCTCCATCGCCGATATTTTCACCGCCCTGACCGAAAATCGCCCTTATCGTAAAGGGATGGCCTGGCAGGAGGCCTTACAGATTATGGAAACGGATGTTATAAATGGCGCTCTGGATCGCGATGTCTTTCTCGTTTTACGCCACCATGCGGAAACGCTACACGCCATCATTCTTCAGACCCTTGAACACCCCCGCAGCGAGCACCGCCCCTGAAGCGGGCCGCCGTCATAACCGGGGGCGGGTTCTATAATTAAAACCGCTTCATCTGCATGCAAGGAAACACAGGGTGAGAATCGCCACCATCACCAACTGGGCCTACGGGATCACCGTCGGCCTGACGCTGGCATCCGGGAGCGCCATGCTCATGGCCTCCAGCGCTGACCGCGTCGAACGCCAGGCGGTACAGCAGCGCCAGGTCTTTGATACCCTCTCCGACGAGGTGGAAAACGACGCCTGGGCGTTGTCTGACCTCGCCCGGCTATACGTGGTTAAGCCCTCGCCGGAGACGCTGGAGCAGTATCAGCAGCTGCAGCGGAGCGACAAAAGCATTGAGCTGCGGCTGGCCAGATTGAAAGATAACGGCGCCAACCGCGAGGAGCTGGCGCTGCTGCACGATGGCCTGCAGATTGCCGCTGAACTTCAGGATGAACAGCAGGCCGCCCTGGCGCATGTCGCCAACGGCGATGCGCCAGCGGCCATCGCGATACTGTATGGCAAAGCGTACGAGACCGAGCTGGAACGTATGCAGACGCAGATCGATCGCTTCCGCCAGATGCTCGAAAATCGCGCCGCCGTTGCCATTGACCAGGCCACCGACCGCTCGCGGATCTGGCGAACCCTGTCGGAAATCATGGTCGGCCTGACCGCCCTGATGTTTTTGTTCGTCCTCGGCTTTATTCTCAAACGCCGGGTGCTCTACCCGGTGGTTCGCCTGAGCGACGTGGTGCAGCGTCTCGCCTCCCAGGACTATGCGGTGGAGACGCCGCAGTTCACTCAGGTGGATGAGATTGGCGATATGGCCCAGGCCATCCGCATTTTTCGCGAGAACGGCCTGGCCCGCCAGCAGCTGGAGCAGCAGCGCGACGCCGACTGGGCGATCCGCGAACTGCTGGCGCGCATGACCCAGCGGCTGCAGGGCTGTGAAACCATTGAGGATGTGATTAAGGTGGCGGAACTGTTTGCGCCGAATATCGCCCCGACGATCCCCGGGAAACTGTATATTCTGGATACCGATCCCTGGCAGATGCGCTGCGTGGCGCAGTGGCTGGCGCCCGCCGGGGAGACGACGCCCTTTTCACCCGACGACTGCTGGGCGATACGTCGGGGACTCAGCCATCCGCCGGTGCAGGGCGAACCCGATATCACCTGCTATCATCTGCCAGAGGCGCACGCCGGCCAGTCGCTCTGCGTACCGCTTATCGCCCAGGGCGAAGCCATTGGCCTGCTGACTTTCCAGAACGTCACCGCCAGTGACGCTCCTTCCCGGGCCTATCTCGAGCTGATGGCGGAAGCGTTGGGCCTGGCGCTGGCCAATCAGCGTTTGCGCAGCGCCCTGCTGGAAAAAGCGCTGTTCGATTCCCTGACCGGCCTGCGTAACCGCCATCATCTTGACGAAGCGCTGCATTCGCAGATGGCGCTGGCGGTCCATACCCATACTCCGCTGAGCTGTCTGATGATCGACATCGATCATTTTAAAACCATCAATGATCGCTATGGCCATGAGGCTGGGGATCTGGTGATTAAGAGCGTTGCGACCATTGTGCAGCGCGCGGTGCGCGATATCGGCATGGCTTTCCGCTACGGCGGCGAGGAGTTTCTGGTGCTGCTCCCCGGCATTGACGAAGCCGAGGCGCACCAGTGCGCCAGCGAGATCTATACCCAGGTGCATAATATGACGCTGCGCGATGGTCTGACCGAAATAGGTCAGGTGGATGTGTCGATTGGTATCGCCAGCTATCCGCAGCATACCCAAAGCGACAGCCTGCTGCGCGCGGCGGACGCCGCGCTGTACCGGGCGAAAGAGCTGGGCCGCTCAAGGATTGTCAGCTTTGGCCGCCTGAAGACCGGTTAACCGGGTGAGTGCTCAGTCGCATTGAGCAGCGAGATGACTTTCCGTACTACCGCCGAACGGATATGGCGGTGGTAAACCATGCTCAGCTCACTCTCCGCCAGCCGGTCCTGAAGATCGATGTACACCACGTTATCGAGGCGTAAGGCCCGCGCCGAGACCGGAACCAGGGCCACCCCGACCCCGGCGGAGACCAGGCTAATCATCGAGGTGACGTCGTTAATCCGCTGCGCCACCTGCGGCGTAAAGCCCGCGACGCGGCAGGCGTCAATAAATACCTGCTCCAGCCCGGTGCCCTGCGGATCGTTAAGAGAGATCCAGTTATCCGCGCGCAATGAGGCCAGATTGAGCGCCCCTACCCCTGCCAGCGGATGCTGCTGATAGAGCGCCAGACAGAGCTTTTCCCGCATAAACGGCCTGACCACCAGCGCGTCCGGCGGCGAGGCCAGCGGCGCGCGGATGATGGCGATATCCAGGCGCAGATCCAGCAGCGCTTCGTAGAGCATTTGCACATCGCCATGCACCAGCGACAGCTCAATCCCCGGCCAGTCGGCGCGCAGCTCGCGCAGGAGCCCCGGCAGTTTGCTGTCGTACATCGCGCTGGAGACATACCCCAGATGCAGTCTTCCCTGCTCGCCCCGCGCGGTGCGCTGGGCGTCCAGTGCCGCCTGGTCAACCATCTCCAGCGCCAGCCGCGTCTTCTGCCAAAAGGCCTCGCCCGCGGCGGTCAGGGTCAGACGGCGGTTAGCGCGGGAGAAGAGCACCACCCCCAGACGCTGCTCGAGCTGTTTGATCTGCTGGCTGAGGGCGGGCTGGGCGATATGCAACCGCTCCGCCGCCCGGTGCATATGTAACTCTTCGGCAACGACCACAAAATGGCGTAACGCTCGCAAGGACATGGCCGGACTCCGGTGGGTTTTATTGATAATAAAAATATTATCAATAAAGCATGAATGATGCAATTGATAACCATTAGCCTGCGAAGCATACTGTGCGCATCGACACGCTAAGGAGAACATCATGACCGCACCGATTCAGGATCTGCGCGACGCCATCGCGCTGCTGCAACAGCATGACAATCAATACTTCGAAACCAATCATCCGGTGGACCCTAACGCCGAGCTGGCCGGCGTCTATCGCCATATCGGCGCCGGCGGCACCGTGAAGCGCCCCACCCGCATTGGCCCGGCGATGATGTTTAACAATATTAAGGGCTATCCGCATTCGCGCATTCTGGTGGGCATGCACGCCAGCCGCCAGCGGGCAGCGCTGCTGCTGGGCTGCGAAGCTTCGCAGCTGGCGCTGGAGGTGGGTAAAGCGGTGAAAACACCGGTCGCGCCGGTAGTGGTCCCGGCCGACAGCGCCCCCTGTCAGGAGCAGATCTTTCTGGCCGACGATCCGGACTTTGATTTGCGCACCCTGCTCCCGGCGCCTACCAACACCCCGATCGACGCCGGCCCCTTCTTCTGCCTGGGCCTGGCGCTGGCCAGCGATCCTGACGACGCCTCGCTCACCGACGTCACCATCCACCGCTTGTGCGTGCAGGGCCGGGATGAGCTGTCGATGTTTCTTGCCGCCGGCCGCCATATCGAAGTGTTTCGCCAGAAAGCCGAGGCAGCCGGAAAACCGCTGCCGATAACCATCAATATGGGTCTCGATCCGGCCATCTATATTGGCGCCTGCTTCGAAGCCCCCACCACGCCGTTTGGCTATAACGAACTGGGCGTGGCCGGCGCGCTGCGTCAGCGCCCGGTGGAGCTGGTGCAGGGCGTCAGCGTCCCGGAGAAAGCCATCGCCCGCGCCGAGATCGTTATTGAAGGCGACCTGCTGCCCGGCGTGCGCGTCAGAGAGGATCAGCACACCAACAGCGGCCACGCGATGCCGGAATTTCCCGGCTACTGCGGCGGCGCCAACCCGTCGCTGCCGGTGATCAAAGTCAAAGCGGTCACCATGCGGCACAATGCGATCCTGCAGACGCTGGTGGGACCGGGGGAAGAGCATACCACCCTCGCTGGGCTGCCGACGGAAGCCAGTATCTGGAATGCCGTCGAGGCCGCCATCCCGGGCTTCTTACAAAATGTCTACGCCCACACCGCGGGCGGCGGTAAATTTCTGGGGATCCTGCAGGTGAAAAAACGTCAGCCCGCCGACGAAGGTCGTCAGGGACAGGCTGCGCTGCTGGCACTGGCGACCTATTCCGAACTGAAAAACATCATTCTGGTTGATGAGGATGTCGATATCTTTGACAGCGACGATATCCTGTGGGCGATGACCACCCGCATGCAGGGGGATGTCAGCATCACCACCCTCCCCGGTATCCGCGGTCACCAGCTCGATCCTTCCCAGACGCCGGAATACAGTCCGTCGATCCGCGGGGAAGGTATCAGCTGCAAGACGATTTTTGACTGCACGGTCCCCTGGGCGCTGAAGCCACACTTTGAGCGTGCGCCGTTTGCCGATGTCGACCCGCGTCCGTTTGCTCCGGAGTATTTCGCCCGTCTGGAAAACGGCCACGGTCAGTAAGTCAGTCAAGCTGGGCGACTGGCGCCGGACACGCGGCGTCTGTCGCCCGATTCAGCGCCATCCGGAGCGGATGGCGAAGGCCGGGTTAATTAATCGCCGCGGCGAGGTCTTTTTTCACCTGCTCACGCTGCTCGGCAGTCAGCACCTGGCTGACGTCAAAGTAGTATTTCACACGATAGTAGCGCACCTGCTGATCCAGCTGGCCAAAAGCAGCCAGCTGCTGTTTGACTTTAGCTTCATCCCATTTCCCGGAGTGAATAACGTCGGCCAGGGCGCCGTCCTGATAGCCGCTGATTTTAATCTGGCTCACATTGTTTTCGAATCCCTGACGCAGCGCCTGGATTTTGGCGACCTGCTCCTCACTCAGCTTCAGATGCTGGACGACCGGGTCCTGCGAGACAGACGGCACGTCAGCCGAGGTCGACGCCTGGCTGGCGGCGGTGAAGCAGGTGGTCAGCGCAATGGCGATCAGGGTGTTACGCAAGCGTGTATTCACAATGAGTTATCCTTCAGGCAAGTAAAAGAGACGGGATTATCATCGCGGGAATAAAGCCTATCTGTAACAAAGCATTCGTTTAAAACTGGATAAGAAAAGAATGGCAGGTCACCGAAACCTCGCCCCGGTGGGGGCTCAGCAGCAGAGAAAGATATATTCATCCTTCCAGTAACGGCCCTGACCAATGATATCCCCGGCCGCAGTGATTAACCGTTTTTGCTTTTCGGTTTCGATCCCCTCCACAATCACATGCCCGGTCAGGGTATGAATAGCCTGTAACAGCCCAGGCAAAGCGGGATCGTTTTCTTTGTCCCAGAAATAATCTTTATCCACTTTGACGCAATCGAAGCGAAATCGCTCCAGCAGCCGGAAAGTCGTTCGTCCGCGTCCAAAGTCATCCAGCCAGACCGGGCAAAGCGCCGCCAGCGTGCTCAGCGCCGTCAGTTCGCGACCGGCGATAAACTCATGAAAATTCTCATTTATTTCCAAGGCGATGTATTTACTGGCGCGCAGAAAATCACACAGATAGCGGTCGGTCAGAATAAAATGGCTTAATAAATCATCAATATTCAGCGAGATCGGCTTATTATCGACCTGGGAAAAATCAAAGACGGAAAGCAATTCGATTTGCCGGGTAAATAGTGCAAGCTTGTCGCGTTCGGTAAGCGTGGAGAAAGAAAACGTGGGCGCGGAGGTGTTATTTTGTGCGGGTGCTATAATGTCTTTAGTGAGCAATTCCCACGAGTGGTAGGCACCATCATCGCTAATAGCGGGCTCCAGAACGAAGCGATAAGAGGTATTTTTCACGTTTTCTTTAACCATTTAAAAAATACCAGAAATAAGAAAGGGTTAAAGCATGTCATATATTTCCCGCCAACAAAAATAGTTTAAAATGATCGATAAGAAACATTCGATAGCTAAAAGCTATCAAGATATAATTTATTGATCGGTAAAGTGAATTAATATAAATTTGCCACCGCTGTCATCCCCACCTAAGTCAAAATTAAAATATCGTTTCAAACCAGCCAGTTACAAAATAATCCATCACCAGGCATTGCGGCTTCATGCTTTTTCCCTACGGGGAAAAAAGCATGGAGTAATAAAACCGAAAAAAACAAGCCGCCAGTTTTTGGCATTTTTATGCCGAAGATCAATAACGCATCACCCGGCACGGCCCGCCTGCCACGCCGTCTGCAGGCGATAAATCAGGCAGACGGGTCAACGAAACGTCATATTTTCCCGCTATCTTACTGGCAAAAGAGGCGAAGTGGGAAAAGGGTAGTGAGAAGAATATACGGGGTTCCGCTGGCGCTGATGCTAGTCATGCTCAGCGCCAGCGCGTGGCTGGAACCGGCTCCGCGGCATGCCGCCAGAGGGCTGTGCGTCTGGTTTGATGGCGCAATGGTCGACTGCCTGCAGAGGCAGCGGCTGGGCGAAGCGAGACCCGCTCACGCGCTGGTCAGACGATAAACCGGTACCCGCCGGGTGGTATTGAACAGAGTGTCGCTGACCTCCACCTCCTCAGTGACAATAGCCATACCGGACCGGCGCAGCTGGGCAATGTCCGCCGCCACCCGCTGACTGCCGAACCAGAACAGGGCATCAAGCGCGGTAACCGGCAGGCCGGCGATTAATGCCTGGCGGAGTCGATCCCGGGCAGGTTTAATCTCCCTGGCGATCTGCTGGTACGGCGCCGCCGTCAGGCCCGTCGCTTCGACGCGACGAATGCGGTTTGTCAGGTGGTAATGGAAGCTCTCCGGTACAGCCTGTAAATCCTGCTTCAAACTGTAGACGCAGCCGTAACGTTTGCCGTTGAAAACGGCGGCTTTACGGCTGAGCTGCAGCGTCTCGCGGACGTCGGCGATCAGCTGCGGCGCGCGCACCAGCAGCAGGCGAAAAGGCAGCTCGAAGCTGGTGACATAGTCGACGTTCAGTAACGCAATGCGCAGGCGCTCCTCTGCCCCGGCCTGCAGCTGACGGCACTCCTGATAGACTTCGCGCCACTGCTCCCGCAGCCGCGACGTTTCACCGGCTTCGGTAAACTGGTATTTTTCAATATCGTAATCAACTCTCCCGGCCACCGCACATTCCTTCCTGAATCAGTCCCGGCGTTATACTATCATCCTCCGGCGCTGTACCCTACGCCGAGCGCCGTCGCCGCTGTCGGTTATTTACGATAAAGATAACGGGTGATGACCACATCAAGAACAAACAGCAGGAAAATAACGCTGCTTAACCACAATAAGCCTGCGAATAAATCAAGTAATTGCATCGTTGTTCCCTCGCCGTTGGCCATAAAATATAAAGCCCCATCACCATAAAGTAGTTAAGAACTACCTTAACAGCCACAGAATAAAAATTATTTAGCGATATGAAATCCCGAGCCCTTGCAGGTTCATTTTACTGACATCAAATTGTCATCAAACAATGTCTATCATCAGCCGACGCCACAGGATTGTTCCTGCCGTCATGGTATCGCCGGCAAACGCGCGACCGCACGGTTTAACAACACGGAATAATATCGCCCTACCCCACTCTTACTGTCATTGCATAATCTTATATCAGGCCCATTGCCATTCTGCTGAATAATCCGGAAAGCGCGATAAGTCATAAACGCCCTGCTGATTGGTTGACCATGGAGAAATACGATGCCCAGCGAAAAAGCCCGCAGCCTTGACCATTTCTATGAATTACTGGCGACAGGACAACATCAGAAAATTGAACTCGATTTCGACGTCGCCGCGGACGATTTTTTTAAAATCGCCACCGAGTTTGGCGACATTGGCGCGAGGATCACCCGGGTGAATGAGCGATTTATTATTAAGATCAAGTCGCCAAAAGCGTAAGCCTCTGCCCGCCTTCCCCGGCGGGCGTCAGGCCAGCATCATGCGGGCTCTGTGGCTCGCAGGGAGTCACAGCCTGCCCCTGATTGAACGCCCATCGCGTGGGTACGCTTTCCTGTTGGCGGGTGACACCTTGCGCCTGTTGGGCTTTGCCGCCGTCTCCAGGCCCGGAACCCTTTTTGACCCTGCGGTGATCCGGGTGGAGAAGATAATGATCGGTATCTTAAGCGCCGACCTGACCGACGGCTTCGGGCTGCCGGTGCGCCCCCATATTGACACCCTGCCCAAGCAAGAAGGGAACGGGGCCGGTCTGCCCGCGACTATCTGGTTCATTCCCGGGCCGCCGGCGCGTATCTCGCTCAGTGATAGCCTTCGCTGCCGGACACTTTGCCGCGAAAGACGTAATAGCTCCAGGCGGTATACATCAGGATCACCGGGATGATCAGCAGCGCCCCCGGCAGCATAAATACCTGGCTGGAGGGCGGCGCGGCGGCATCCCACAGGGAGATGTGCGGCGGAATAATGTTCGGCCAGACGCTGATTCCCAGCCCGCTGAAGCCGAGGAATATCAGGCCCAGCGTCAGGATAAAGGGACGAGCATGGCTTGCGGGGCGCGCACTCAGGCGCCAGATCCACAAGCTCAGGGTCAGCACCAGGATCGGCACCGGCACGAACCAGAAGAAATTGGGCAGCGTAAACCAGCGTTCCGCCACGTAGCGCCAGCCCAACGGCGTCCAGACGCTGACCACCGCGATCACCGCCATCAACGCCAGCAGCGCCTTGCGGGTCAGCTCGCGCATCCGTTGCTGCAACGCGCCTTCGCTTTTCATGATCAGCCACGTGGTGCCCAACAGCAGATAGGCTACTACCAGCCCCAGACCGCAGAACAGATTGAAGGGGGTAAGCCAGTCCAGCGTCGAGCCGGCGAAGCGGCGGTCAGCCACCGCAAAGCCGTTGATAAACGCGCCGACGACAATCCCCTGGCTGAAGGTCGCCAGCAGCGAGCCGCCAGCGAAGGCATAGTCCCAGAAGGTGCGATGCGAGGGAACCGCTTTAAAGCGAAACTCAAACGCCACGCCGCGGAAAATCAGGCCGATGAGCATCGCCGTCAGCGGGATAACCAGCGCATCGGTGATCACCGCGTAAGCCAACGGAAAGGCGCCGAACAGCCCTGCCCCGCCGAGCACCAGCCAGGTTTCGTTACCATCCCAGACGGGCGCCACGCTGTTAACCATCACGTCGCGCTCTTCGGCGTCATGCACCACGCTGAACAGCATTCCGATGCCTAAATCGAAACCATCCATCACGATATACATCAACGTGGCGAAGACAATGATGACAAACCAAATCACCGAGATATCGATGCTCATGATGCGTTCTCCTCATCCCGCACCGGCTCTGCCGCCGAGAGCGGACGCGCCGGGGTACCTGCGGTTTGCGAGGTCAGCTCCGTCACCGGCTGCGGCCCTTTTTTGATAAGCCGGAAGATATAGTAATACCCCACGCCAAACACCGCGCAGTAGACCACGATAAACACCAGCAGGCTAATAGCCATCTGCAGCGTACTGTGCAACGACACCGCGTCCCGGGTGCGCAGCAAACCGTAGATCACCCACGGCTGACGGCCCATCTCGGTGGTCACCCACCCGGCGACCAGCGCAATCAGACCGGCGGGACCCATACAGAGCGCAAACCACTGGAAGGGACGCGAATGGTACAGCCGCCGCCGATAGCGAAGCCAGGCGCTGCAGATCCCTAAGGCGATCATCAACACCCCCATCCCAACCATAATGCGAAACGACCAGAACACGGCGGGCGAATAGGGCCGGTCCTCTTTCGGGAAATCTTTCAGGGCCGGCACCTGCTTATGCAGGCTATGGGTGAGGATCAGGCTGCCGAGCGCCGGGATCTCCAGGCCATAGCGGGTGCGCTCCTGCTCCATATCCGGCAGACCAAACAGCAGCAACGGGGTGGCCTCGCCGGGCCGGTTTTCCCAGTGCCCCTCAATCGCCGCAATCTTCGCCGGCTGATGTTCGAGGGTATTAAGACCGTGCATATCACCCACCACCGCCTGGATCGGCGCCACCAGCAGCGCCATCCACATCGCCATCGACAGCATTTTGCGGATGGCCGGCGAGTCGTTGCCGCGCAGCAGATGCCAGGCGGCGGAGGCCCCGACGAACATGGCGCTACTGAGAAACGCGGCGATCGCCATATGGAATAAGCGATACGGGAACGAGGGATTAAAGATAATCGCCAGCCAGTCCTGCGGGATGAGGTGGCCATTTTCGAGGGTAAAACCCTGCGGCGTCTGCATCCAGCTATTGGAGGCGAGGATCCAGAAGGTGGAGACCAGGGTGCCAAGGGCTACCATGCAGGTGGTAAAAAAATGCAGCGCTGGCGGCACCTTGCTCCAGCCGAACAGCATCACGCCGAGGAATCCCGCTTCGAGGAAGAAGGCTGTCAGCACTTCATACAGCAGCAGCGGGCCGGTAATACTGCCGGCAAATTGAGAGAATCCGCTCCAGTTGGTGCCGAACTGATAGGACATGACTAATCCGGAAACCACGCCCATACCAAAATTGACGGCGAAAATTTTCAGCCAGAAGTTGTAGAGCGAGCGCCAGACGTTATCCCGGGTTCTCAGCCACATCCCCTCCAGCACCACAAGGTAGCTGGCAAGGCCGATGGTGATGGCCGGAAACAGAATATGGAAGGAAACGGTAAAGGCAAATTGCAGTCGGGCCAGATGAAACGCGTCAAATTCAAACATAATCCGCACCATCATTGTGAAACGCCCCGGCCGCAGCCGGGGCTTATGCGAACATCACTTAGCCGATGATGACGTGTTTTGCTTACCGGCGCCGAGTTCGGCGCCGGTCAAAGGATCACCCTGCGGGTCAGACTGTGTTCGCTTCAGCATCGCTTTGCACAGCGCTTCCTGCTCCGGCGTCAGGCCGACAGAGGCGCTGCCATCTCCGCCATCCACGGCCGGCTGCGGATCCTTGACATAATCGAAGTGTTTGTCACTGTTCCAGCTGCCGCGTACTTCTCCACCCTCAGACATATTGTAGTAGGTGTTCGCGTACTCGCTAATGGGCGGCAGTTTGCCCGGTGGATAGTTATTACGAATCGACTGCAGCGCTTTCTCAAAAGAGAGCTGATGCGCCGCTTCGCGAGTCATCAGGAACGCCAGCGCGTCCTTCACGCCGGGATCGTCGGTCACGTTGATCAGCCGTTCATAGACGATCTTCGCCCTCGCCTCCGCCGCGACGTTCGATCGCAGGTCTGCGGTGGGTTCGCCGATAGTATCAATGTAGGCCGCTGTCCACGGCACGCCCGCCGAGTTGGTCAGCGGAGTACCGCCGCCGTAGAGCAGCGACGTAATATGGCTGTCGTTGCCGTTGGCGGTGAGCGAACGATAGAGTTCCGCCTCGCTCTCGGTGCCCTCCGCCAGCGCCCCTTTGGCGCCTTTATTTAGCATGCCGACCAGGGTGCCAATGATCTCCAGATGGCTTAGCTCCTCTGTCGCGATATCCATCAGCATGTCTTTACGGCCGGGATCGTCATCGCTTAATCCCTGAGTGAAATAACGACACGCGGCGGCCAGCTCGCCCTGAGGGCCGCCAAACTGTTCGAGCAGTAAATTCGCGAGCCCCGGGTTGGGTTCAGCAACGCGCACGGTATACTGCAGTTGTTTCACATGACGAAACATAGGCCTGCCTCCTGGGTTATTTTTTCGCTTCTACGCCGTCAGCATCTGAACGCAGGAGAAACTGCTCCGTGGTCTGAGGAATATGTTTGATCAGCCAGTCGGCCATTTCCCGCTCTTCCGCCAGGATGGCCTCAATGGCTGGGATGGAGGCGGTATCGCCCGCTTTTTCAGCGGCCGCCAGCAGAGAGGTATAGCAGGCGATCTCAAACTGCTCGAAAACGTACCCGCTGATCGAGCCTTTGACGATTTCATCGGAAGGAAACATTCCGCCAATGGACTGGCCAAGAGCCGCCATTTTACTCATCGAATCTTTAATCACCGAGCGCGAAATGTCGTTGCGGTCGAGGATCTCTTCCAGCACGGTAATTTGCCGTTTGGTCTCATTAATATGCTGTTCGATTCTGGCACGGAGATCCGGATAATTATCGATACGGCCAGCCATTGATTCCAGCATGGATTCTGCCTGTTTTTCCATGGCATGCGCATCTCGTAGCCAGTCATGATAATGTTCAATGTGATTCATCGTGATTTCCTCGTGTCAGGGAGCGTTTATTTTTCCGCTTTTTTATTAATATTACCTACCGCCAGGTCGGTTAATTTAACATCGGTTTGCTTTTCTTCTTCCAGGGTTTCGGCCAGCAGTTTGACCGCTTTTTTATAACCCAACTGTTCCGCCAGGGTAACCAGGGTACCGTAACTGGCAATTTCGTAATGCTCGACCTTTTGCGCAGCGGCAATTAACGCGGCATCGCGTACCTCATTTTTTTCCGTGCTCTCAACGACTTCATTGGCCTCTTCGATCAATCCTTCCATGGCCACGCATTTCATGCGTTTGATTTTCAGACCAGATTCCTGCTCAATAATCTGGTCGATACGTTCAATCTGGCCCTGGGTTTCTTCAAGATGAGCATTGAACGCCGCGCTGAGTTTTTCACTGGACGCCGCTCTGGCCAGTTTTGCCAGCCCGCGGGTTAATTGTTTCTCTGCGCTGTAGGTATCTGAGAGCAGGTGAATAAATACATCTTCAATGCTTTTCATATTCATAGAAATACCTTCTGGAGTCAGAAAATAACTGCGAGTCTGTGACAGACTCGCAGGAGATACTTTCACTTCAGGGTGCAAGGAAAAGGATAATCAGGAATTATCGGACTTGCGGCCACCGCCGTGGCTGTTTTGTCCGCCTTTTTTACCCGCTTCAGACGCACGCTGCGGATCATTTTTAAAGTTCCCGCCGCTGTGCTGACCACCTTTACGACCTGCTTCAGAAGCTTTTTCACGGTCTTCAGCAAAATTTCCGGAACCACCACGATGCTCTGCCATATTTCACCTCATGTATATCGGTTATGTCAGTACGATACGAAAATATTCCGTATCACTCGTCGTTCGATATTTAAATCTAGCGGGTAATGCTGGTTAGTCAAATTATTATCCCGTGTTTTTGATGCCTTTTAGGAGTAATTCGGAATAATTCTACAAAACACATCAAAAATAACCAGACGGTACATTCCCGCTAACTTACTGTGTTCAGGGAAATAATGCACACAGAGCACCACTGTGGCAAAGAATTATTTATACCGGCGGAGTACTCCTGTTGGGTTATATAACGAAGCGGCAGTAACGCCCTTAGTCTGGTTGAAATTCAGATTTTTTCTTTTTTTAAGGCCAAAAAAAAAGCCGCTGGGGAAGCGGCTGGAAAATAAAACGGAGCGAATATCATGCCCGATTAAGCCTGGCATACATAAGGGGAATAGGCAAATAACCTAAAATAACCTCAACAAACCAGCCGCTAAATAAGCGAAGCGTGGAATACATTCACTGAGTGGAATATCACGCAGTTCCATTATAAGTACTCTACGCTTTATTTTTACTGTGGTTTATCGGCGGCAATAACGTTAGGTCACAATGCCTTTTCGCCTGCTGCTATCAGCCATTCTCTCCAGGAGAAGACTTTATGAAAGCACTCACTTATCATGGCCCCCATCATGTCAGCGTCGACACCATGCCCGACCCGGCCCTTGAGGCGCCGGACGATATTATTCTGCGCGTCACGGCGACGGCGATCTGCGGTTCCGATCTGCACCTTTACCGCGGTAAGATCCCCGGCACGCACCATGGTGATATTTTCGGCCATGAATTTATGGGGGAAGTGGTGGAAGCCGGTTCCGAGGTCACCGCGGTTCGTAAAGGTGATCGGGTGGTTATCCCGTTTGTCATCGCCTGCGGAGACTGCTTCTTTTGTCGCCTGCAGCAATATGCCGCCTGCGAAAGCACCAATAGCGGCCAGGGGGCGACGCTCAACCGAAAAGGCATTTCGCCACCGGCGGCCCTGTTCGGCTACAGCGATTTGTACGGCGGGATCCCAGGCGGCCAGGCGGAATATGTGCGCGTTCCCAAAGCCAATACCGGACCGTTTAAAGTGCCGGACACCTTACCCGATGAAAAGGTGCTGTTTCTGTCAGATATTCTGCCTACCGCCTGGCAGGCGGTAAAAAACGCCGAGGTCAAACCCGGCAGCAGCGTGGCTATTTTTGGCGCCGGCCCGGTTGGCCTGCTGTGTGCCTCCTGCGCCAGGCTCAATGGCGCAGAGCAGATATTTATCATCGATCATAACGATTACCGACTCGACTTCGCGCAGCGGCGCTATGGCGCGATCCCGATAAACTTCGACCACCATGACGATCCGGCGCAGTGGATTATCGACAACACCGCCGGCCATCGCGGCGTCGATGCGGTGATTGACGCCGTCGGCTTCGAGGCGAAAGGCAGCCTTACGGAAACCGTCCTCAGCACCCTGAAAATCGAGGGCAGCAGCGGGAAAGCGCTGCGCCAGTGCATCGCTGCCGTGCGCCGCGGCGGCATCGTCAGCGTGCCCGGGGTTTACGCCGGTTTCATTCACGGATTTATGTTTGGCGATGCCTTTGATAAGGGGCTGACCTTCAGAATGGGGCAAACCCACGTCCATGCCTGGTTGCCGGATCTACTGGCGCTTATTGAGCAAGGGTTGCTCACCCCGGAGGAGATTGTCACTCACCATATGCCTCTGGAGGAGGCCGCGCGCGGCTATCAGATCTTTGAGAAACGTGAAGAGGCATGCCGCAAAGTGATCCTCGTGCCGGGGATGCAGCCCGGAAAGGCAACGCTTTGAGGCGGAGATTAACGCAGCGAAATCCCTCGGAGGCCAGTCTGCGCCGTGCTATAAAAACAGCATGCGCTGGCCGGCCGTCGCTGATACAGCCGTTAACCACAGGGGAAGGAAATGCTCGAGTTACGCCCGAATTGCGAATGCTGTGATAAAGATCTGCCGCCAGACTCACGCGAAGCGTTTATCTGTTCGTTCGAGTGCACCTTTTGCCAGGACTGCATGACGGCGCGGCTTAACGGCCATTGCCCGAACTGCGGCGGCGAACTGGTGCGGCGCCCTGTGCGTCCCGAAGAGGCGCTCCGGCGCCACCCCGCCTCCACCCTGCGCCGCCATGGGCAGTAAAACCGGATGAGCAGGCGTAGCGAAAGGGAGCCCTCGGGCTCCCTTTCTTCATCCTTATTTCGCTGCCGAAAAGCGCCACTCTGCGGCGGTCGACAGCGTCACAAATGGCCCGGCAAGGGTGACATTGTGATGGCCAATGATGTCAGGCGCTGATAAACGTTCGTTATCCATGGTTGAGTGCGCATCTGAGATCAGCACCGTCCGTAATCCCAGCGCCGATGCCGCTCGGCAGGTCGTGTCCACGCAGAATTCGGTTTTCATCCCGGCAATAACCAGCTGTTTTACGCCGGCCTGAGCGAGCTGATGCGCAAGGTCAGTTTGCTGGAAACAGGAAGGGTACTTTTTAATAAAGACGATATCCCGCTCGCCGTTAACACCCATCTCAGGCAGCAGTTGAGTTAATGGACTTTGCGCGGAGAACGGAGAGTCGTCAGCTCCGGTATGGCGGGCAAAGAAGACGGGCACCTCAGCCTGTCTCGCTTTTTCAATCAGCAGGCAAACGTTCGCCAGAAGCGCATCGGCCTGATACGGGGAAACCGGGCCACGGAAAAGCCCCTGCTGCATATCGATAATTAACAGGGCATGCTCAGATGAAATCATGATGGGCCTCCATTCAGTCTGTCACGAACGGAGAGGTCTCTCCCCGTCCACATTGGCGGGGAGTGAGGATCTGTTTGTCAGGAGCCGGTCACAGATACGCCCACACCACCGCAGGTTACGGTCGTGGTGGTGACGGTGGTGGTTGGCTGCACTGACGTAATCATTATCTGACCTTCACTTATTCCTTACAGATAAAACATAAGCGCCATTAAAACGGCTCTTTTCTTATAGCATTGAGCTGAGACGGATGGCAATTTATGCGTGAACAACGCAGCCGCTTTACGCAACCATTAACGGCTTACAATATAGGCGCGAAGGATTTCACCTGCTGAAAGAATATGTTTCACAGTATATGCCCGAGCCTCCTGTGGATTATTTTGCTGGCAGGCCATCAGGATCTGCTGATGCTCATCCTGGAATTTCAGCGTATCCGACAGCAGTCTGTTCTGAAAAAGCTCATATCTTTCAATCTGCTCGCGCAATTCACCGATCATCTTCAACAGGCGCTGATTGTTACACTTCCGATACAGCAGTTCATGAAACTCGCGGTTATACCTCCCCTGCAGCTCGGGTTCAGAAGCGCTACTCAGCAGCTGATGCACCAGCTCTGCCCGGGCAAGCGTTTCCGGGTCCATATTCTCCAGGCTATGAAAAATGGCTTCACCTTCCAAGAGTGCCCGCAGCTGATAAATTTCATCGACATCTGCGGCCGTCAGCGTTTTCACCACCGCGCCACGATTTCTGAAAATCTCAACCAGACCTTCGCGCTCAAGCTGCTGTATCGCTTCTCTCATTGGGATACGGCTGACAGAAAACTGGCAGGCCAGGTCGCGCTCCACAAGCCGGTCGCCATCTCGCAATGCCCCCTTGTTGATTAAGATTTTTAACTCACTGGCAAGGATATCGGCGGTCGAACGGGTAGCAGCGTTCATTTGGCTCTCTTTACATCATTCATAAATGGTATACCATTATACCATTCGAGCCAACGTCATGACAACCTTGCGATTCTACCTGCGGCTTCGTTCAGGCAATGCAACTGGACGATACCGCAGTGAAGAAATTCATCCCTCTATAGAGAAAGGCAAACCAATGGAACATGCTTATACCAGTCATATCACATGGACCGGCAATCAGGGCACGGGTACCTCGGGTTACAAGGCTTATGCCCGGACCTGGGATATCGCGGTAAAGGGAAAAGAACCCATTCATTGTTCAAATGATCCATTACTGGGCGGCGATCCCGGCAAAATGAACCCGGAAGATCTCCTGCTCTCTTCTCTCTCTGCCTGTCACATGCTGTGGTACTTACATCTGGCCTCAGATGCCGGCATTACGGTCATGGAATATCAGGACTCGCCGGTGGCAACGGGTGAAGTATTAAAAGGGGGCGCGGGTCGCTTTATTTCTGCTACCCTCCGGCCTAAAATCACCGTATTACCAGGTACCGATCTCGACGCCGCCGCGGCCCTTCATCAGCAGATCCATCACGTCTGTTTTATCGCCCGATCGGTCAATTTCCCGGTCAGCTACCAGCCTGAATTTATTATCTTTAACGCAGAGTAACTCGTTTCTGGCGCGATCATCCGGTGCGCAGGAAATGTGGCTGGGGTATCCAACCTCAGCCACACTTCGCTGCACGCCGAAGCATCCTGCTCTGGTCGTCATTAGACTGCACGGACATTCACCACGGAGCAGACTTATGATTGCGGTACTTTTTGAGGCCGACGCCTTACCAGAAGCACAGGAAAGATATTTACAGCTTGCGGCCGGGCTGACGCCTTTGCTTTCAGACACGCCGGGGTTTATTGCCATTGAGCGCTTTCAGAGCCTGAATTCGCCCGGCAAAATCCTCTCGCTATCCTGGTGGGAAGATGAAGCATCGGTGGCCAACTGGCAGCAAAATGAGCGGCATCTGGCTGCCCAGCGCGAAGGCAAAGCATCGATTTTTTCATACTACAGAATACGCGTTGCCCGCGTGTTCCGGGATTACGCATCGGATCGGGGAGCACAGCCAGATGTATGACATTCACGTGATTCTCAGCAACACGCCGGGCTCGCTTGGCGCAATGGGTATGGCGCTGGGTAACAACGGCGTGGGGCTCGAAGGCGGTGGCGTATTCACCACGCCTGATGCCGGACATGCGCATTTTCTGGTGGAAGACGGTGAGAAAGCCCGCAGGGTACTGACCGAGGCCGGTTTTGCCGTCAGCAGTGTATGCCGTCCTCTGATCAGAAAGTTACCTCAGGAACGACCAGGGGAACTGGGCGACATCGCAGACACCCTTGCCCGCAATGGCATTAATATTCTGGTACAGTACAGCGACCACCGTAACCGGCTCATTCTCATTACCGATGATGACACCCGGGCAGCGGAAGTGACCAAAAAATGGGCCATACTTTCTGAATGAATCTCCTGAAAACGCAGCAAGACAGTGAGCCAGAGGCGGCACTGGAAACCGCGATGGCGATGGTGGCCTCCGCCCTCTCTGACCCGTCAAGGGTCAGTATTCTCTGCGCGCTGATGGATGGGCGCGCATGGACGGCAACCGAACTCAGTACGGTTGCCGAGGTGTCTGCCTCCACCACCAGCGGGCATCTTGCCCGACTGCTCAGCAACGGGCTGGTGGTGTGTCTCGCGCAGGGGCGTCACCGCTATTACCGCCTGGCGGGCGCGCATATCGCCGCGCTACTGGAAAACCTGATGGGCGTCTCAATGCAGTCGCATAAGGCGCTGGCCACCAGCACGCCGGTGACACTTCGCTACGCTCGCACCTGCTACGACCATCTGGCGGGCGAACTGGCGGTGAAGATTTATGAGTTTATGCTGCGGGAAAAATGGCTGGCGGCCGATGGGCAGTCCCTGACGTCAGCCGGTAAAACCCAGCTTGAAAGCCTGGGCGCGGTACTTAACGCTCGCCCGCGACGTAAGCCTTGTTGCCCCTGTCTTGACTGGAGCGAAAGACGTTTTCATCTGGGAGGCGACGCCGGTTCGGCGGTGATGGCGCTGTTTGAGCAGAAAGGATGGATAACCCGCGCGCCGGCATATCGGGAAGTGCAAGTGACGGATAGCGGCAGAGCGGCGCTGTCCCGGCTGTTTAATCTGAAGGTGGGTGGATAGCCTGAGTTTAGGCTACATCACATTTTCGCCGAACGGCACCGGTTTAAGCCGGTCGGGCCATCAGTAAGACCCCTGGCGTTCAATCCATACCCACTTGCGATCTCGCGGTAAACTGAGCTAGCCCTGTTGTAAGCGCATGGCTTTGATGGACATTGTGTTGCGGGAAATCGACCATGCTACCGCGCAGCGAGTGTCCGGCAAAATAACGGCCTGAATGCGATAAAAAAACGGGAGCCCATCGGCTCCCGCTTTAACTTAATCCACTAACGGGATTACATGTTCGCGATAATCGCGTCACCAAACTCGCTACATTTCAGTAGTTTAGCGCCTTCCATCAGACGTTCGAAGTCATAGGTCACGGTCTTGGCAGCGATAGCGCCTTCCATGCCTTTAACGATCAGGTCTGCGGCTTCGAACCACTGCATGTGGCGCAGCAGTAGTTAACTAACAACATCATTACTTATTGATTTAAAAAGAAAAATAGGTGTTTTTGATATGTGGTTAATGTTTTTAGCCTAAGCCCTAACCTATTGAAATTCATTAGTATATTTTCAGTTTTGATAACTGGCTTTGAGTTTTTCAGCTCATCTGGAGGGTGAATTATTAGCCAATAATACTCACTCCCTGTGAGTCGGGTTAAATATTTCGGATGTTCTAATTCATGCTTTGAAAGCATTATAAAAATACTATAAAAAAGCCTCGAAATTCGAGGCTTTCATTGAAAGCACCATCACTATAATATTATTTTAATAATTATCTACCATGTGATTATTGCTCTTTTCCAAACCATCTTCCCTTTTTTCTCTTCTTTTAAATAAAGAATCTTTTTCATAATAAAATAAAAAACAAGAGAAAACGCAATTATAGCAATATATGCACCGATACCGAAAGATACCAGAAACACAACTAAGATTCCAAAGAGCGCAACCAGTAAAGACGTGCCGATAGATACCAAATTAATTCTTGTGCGAGCGTCTCTTGATACATATCCTTTAATCTGAAATGCATGGCAACTTTGGCAGTGGTCCTCAGCAATTAAATATGCACCACAAAATGGACATTTTTTATCTTTTGTTATCATTTATTTTAAATCTCGACATAATAGTAATCGCTCATCCACAACCTTCCCTGGCAAGCGCAATCAACAACAGAATGTACTTTATTTTTTTGTTCTATTGTCTCAACTCCCTCAACAATTACGAAATTGCAGTATGATTTTACTTCATTTAATATCTTAAATAATTTACTCTCATACTGTATTTCCCAGAAATAATCTTTATCGATTTTTATACATTCAAAATTAAACATCTGAATAATTGTAATACTTGTTAAACCCCTCCCAAAATCATCCAGCCATACTGGACACAATTTCGAAAGACACTTTAAGTCAATCATACAGCATTTAGTATTAAATTCATGAAACTCTTCGTTAATCTCAAAGGCAATGTTTTTTTGTTTTTTTAAGTAATCGCTAATATATTTATCATTCAAGATATAATCGCTAATTAGGCTGTCAACATTCAACGAAACTGGCTTTAACTTCAATTTAGAAGCATCAATTTCTTCAATTGTCAATATCTGTTTATTAAACAAATCGATTTTTTCTTTGTCACTTAGTGTGCTGAAACAAAAAGCACTTTCATTAGCAAGATAACCATTAGCATTCTTTTTTTTAACATTTTTCGTGAGAATTTCCCAAGAATGTACAGAACCATCTTTTTTGTAAGATGGTTCTAAAACAAATCTACAGGATTCTATTTCCACACTGTTCTTTATCATTAAAAAAACACCGGAACTAAGAATAATCCTAATCGTGTCATAATTAAATATGAAAGAGAAATAGTTTAAAATGATCGATAACGATCTAATGATAGGTAAAAACTATCATACTTTGAGTATCGATCGATCATTCAAATCAAATGAAAAGGTAGGTTAAAAAAGAAACATGATTTCAATATTAAAGCTATTTGGATCAGATAGTTGCATTACGCGAATGACTTGGGTGGCAGATGTCCAATGTAAGTTGAAAGGCGCTTATGGTTTCGAAGAGATTTATCCTTGTTACAATTGTGGATAATAAACGTTCTTAAACATATATATGTATAAAATCATGAGAAAAGAAATCATATCTTCTTCAATTATTTGGCATGCAATATCCATTCTTTCCGTTACGTTTAACTTCATATAGCATTTCATCAGCCTCTTTGATCCACTCGATGATTGATTCTTTATTTTCTGCACAAGAAATACCGATACTGACAGTACAGTACATATCTTTGTGGGAAGGCAATGAAAGATCTTTAATATTTTTTTGAATTAAATGAACCATAGCTATAACAAGCTTGTTATTACTGTTGTTAACAATAATAGCCAACTCATCGCCACCAATCCTTGCTGGCACGTCCTTCACACCAGCGCACTCTCGTAATATTGTTGATATACGAGATAACACCGCATCGCCTACTTCATGACCATAGGTATCATTAATTTTTTTAAAATTATCAACATCAATGAGCATAAGATATGAATGAATTCTTTTTTTACGCGTCGCACGAAAAGCACTTTCCATTTTCTGCTCAAAAAAACGGCGATTTGGAAGATCTAGACCAGGATCCATCAGGGCCTGCTTTTCCAGTAACTCCCTTCTTTTCCTCAACTTTATAGATAAATGTCTTGAAACCACACTCAATACAATGGGATAGCAGGTTGCCAAGGGTAAAGAAAGCAATACCGTTCGGGTACTGAATTCAATCGTATATCTGAAATCATTTGCTAACCAAACTGTCAGGAAACTAATCATCATACACGTTAATGCTGGTTTTAAAATTTTCCATCCACCAGCAGCATAGCGATCAGCTATTTGAACTGAAATTATGAATAATGATGGAATTGGACTAACTTGCATTACGGCTATCCAGATACCAGCCCAGAATGAATCAAGTATCATATTCTTTTTTTCAGTACCCAGCATATCCTTCGACATCATGCTTGCCAGATAAGCAACCGATGGCCAGATGAGTGCATTAAGAATTAACAAGGCTATTGTTATTTTTTGATGTGACTGCTCCTGGAGGACAGAGTATATAGGGAGAAAGCAAAGAACGACACCTATCTGACGTAAAAAATATACTCGTTTAATAAACGATGAATTTCTATCAGAAATGTATTTTTCATCCGGGAAATTTGTTAACATAGAAAGCCTATTAAAAATCGCTAAGAACCGATATCACTACAACCCACTAAATAACAAGATAAAACCGCCCTGCATTACAAATTTATAACATGGGTGTAAAAATTACAAGATTGCACCTCAATTAATTATAAACGTGTCAATAATAATATTTAGCATCCATTACCCTGAATCTATCTTTATGATTTCTATCTGATGGAAAGTAATACTTTAGTTTTAAATCCTTAAACATGAAAACCCAACAGGATTTAGCACTATTGCATTATTAATTTTGGTAGGTTATTAAAAAACGACACAACATCTGACCAGTAGAAGTTTACTTGAACTTACTTATCGTTTACTTCAAATTATTCTGTGATGTACACAGCAATTAATGTCGTTTCAGTTGCCCCCGGCAAGTGCCTCCGGGGGATTTTTTATGCTCCTCAACTTTCTAGGGCGTCAACTCGCCTAAGCAAATCCTGTACCACGGTCACAAAATCGGCGATGATTGCCGTGTAATCCACATTCATCACTCTGAATTTTTCGCCATCAATCTCCTGCTCGATGCCGAGGAAAGTATACAGATCGTCAGCTTTTTCAGCCTGCTGGGCGATAAATCCACGCCTCCGGCGCGTTTCACCCTTCATGTTGAACTCGCATACCCCCAGCGCGTTAATGCGCCTGGAGGCACCTTCCCGAGATTCCGTAAAATCCTCTTTAAGCCGCACGTCTGAGCCGGTGGTCAGGACGTCCCCTTTGCCAGTGGAAATGGTGCCGCCAGCACGGAAGATCCATGCATCAGTTCGGCCATAACCATCGAGATAGACAACCGCCCTGTGCTCCGAACCCACAGACTCCTCAACATAATAGTTTGCTACCGCACCACGGGCATCGCCAAAGCCGCCACGCCCTTGAATCATCGACTGGAACGGTGCGCCGGTGATCAGTTGTCCATTCGCTGGATTGCTCGGGGCAACGCTTCTCGCCATGAGTGCTCCCCAGGCGTATAGATGCTTTTTACACATAAAGGCCCCTTCGAGAGTCAGCTCACCTGCTACGTTCTCGATAAGCCGTGTTGTGTAATCGGCGGTACTATCGTTGAAATGAAAGTCGATGTATGGCGTACTCATCGATAGCTCAATGGCCTGCGCAAAATATTTCCCCGCGCTGATGTTGCCCGGAACAGCCAGATTGCCGGCGCTATCGACCCCCATAATCTCCGTCTGGGTATCTTCAGGGCTGATGGTCGCCTTATTTCCTTTCACCACGCTGAAGCGCGTTCCGCTGCCCACCATCAGCTTCCCGTAGGTGCCTGATTTTTTGACCAGTCCAATATCGTTGTTCCTGCCAAGAATAAAACCGGCATTATCGCTGGTTATAACCTGCGAGCCGTCGAGGTCGTTTCCTCCAGTGAGTTTTGCCAGTGCGTTAAGATCCGATGCCTTCGCCATCCCGGCTATCGCCGGTACGGTCACCTGCTTTCCGGTGATCGGGTCAGTCAGGGTGATATTGCCGCTGCCGGTCAGGGCCATCGACCAGCCCTCCACCACACTACGCCAGAATGCAAATGCGCTGGCCAGCTGGTTAGCAAACGACGAGGTGCTGGCGGTTTCAGCGGTAATAATGCCGTAACAGGCACCGGAAAATGCGGTGGTGATATTCCGGGTCAGCGTCAGTTGCGTGTCGCTGTCCACAGATTTGATCGCATACAGGTCAGCACTACCGCTGCGGTAGACCACCAGAATCGACCCGGGCAGTATCCCCAGCGCCTCCTGTGACCATTTTGTTGTCGCACCTGTCACCCGTGCCTGCGACGCTGCACCCGTGACGGTGCCGACTTCATACATCGCCATAATAAAATTCCTCCTGGATGGTTTTCCCTGGAAAAAGAAAAGGCCCCTAGCGGGGCCTTTGTTAGCTAAATGAACTGCTGTCCGTTCGGAAGGCGGTTGCGGTGATGTTCTCGACTGTGCAGGTGTAATCAATCGCGGCATTTCGACCTGTAGCCTTGATAAAGAAGCCGACATTGTTGTAGTCAGCATCCAGGCGCGCGGCAAACCGCAATTCAAAGGCCGTGGTGCCAGCTGTGATATTACCGGCATCGACGAAGATACGGCGGGTTACCTCCTGCCCACCAATGTTGAACGTAATATCAGAGGTATACCCCAGGCCACTGCCCGTCCCATAGGTCTGGCACACCAGGGTGCAGGCCAGAACCACTGTCATGCTATACCCCCTGTTCTGATACGCACCGTTCCGCTGTACCGTCTGGTTGCGGCGGAAGGTCAGGCTGTCGTAACCTTTTGCCACCGCAATGTCACCGATGAACGCATCCGCCTGGACAGTGCCACGGAACACGCCGCTATTCGCTTCGACCCTGCCACGAACGATCACGTTATTGAACTGCGAAGAGCCATCCTTGGCGATACGCCAGCCTTGCGACCCGTCAACAAAGTTATTCGAGCGGATCTCGTTGCCGATCTTCGCGTTCGTGATGGAACCGTCCGCGATTTTAGTTGAGGTCAGGGAACTGTTTTTGATACGTGCCGTATCGATATACAGTTCATTGCCTTCGGCAATCATCACCGGCACTGCCGTCGCATTGTTACGGTTAAACAGCGAGAAGCGGTCGGCATAGAGGATCATGTCGCTTGTTTCACCATTGCTGCCCAGCGTAATCCCCGCGCCAACATTCTTCCCGTTAACCGTCTCAACCTTCATCGACCACAGCGAACTCACCGTACCATTCACATCCGCCACGGTTTTAGCGGTGTTTTGAACGGAGGCGCTGAGATCCCCGACACTGGATGTCAGGGTCGTCTGCTGCGTTGCCAGCGCCTCCAGTGCCGTTGCATGCGTCTGCTGGGTACTGGTGATACTGGCCACCGATTTAATCGTGTTGTCCAGCGTCGTCTGGTTTTTGATGTTGGCGGCCGCCTGCGCGTCAATCTGCGACTGAAGCGAGGTATTCAGGCTGGCCTGTGTGCTCTGGCTGTCGCTCAGCGTCTTCGCCATGTTATCGACGCGGGAGTTGGCGTTATCCACTTTCGTGGCCAGTGCCGTCTGCTGCTGCGCCTGGGCAGTGATTTTCCCTTCGGCATCCGTTACGCGCGCCGTCAGGCCGCTCACGGCACTCGCCGTCGCGTCTGAGGCATCCTGTGCCGCTTTCGCATCGGTAACATCCGTGATGACCAGATCGTCGATATACAGTGAATAGCCAGGGGTACCGTTGCCGGTGGCGCCGCGGGTGGAGATCCAGACCACCGCGCGTGTTCTGCCTGCCCCGTTGTTACTGGCGATCCCCGTGAATTTCACCCACTTATCGCGCGCGCCCAGAGAGGCTTCGCTGACAGTGACCGCCGCCTGCCAGGCATTTTGCCCGGCAGCATTCTGTGACTGGATACCGACCAGCGTTTTCCACCCGGAGGATGGCGCCTGATCCGCCGGCATCATAGCCCAGAACTCAAACCGGAACTTCGCATCCTCACGGACTGACTGCCAGCTCCCAAGCTGTTTATCGCTGTTGCCGTTATTGTTCGCTCCTCGACTCACCTGCAGGCTCTTATTGCCGGTGAATTTCTGAGACGCCACCACAACGGCTGTGCCGTTCCCGCCCAGCACCTGGCCATCGCTGTAGCTTTCAAACGTACCGTCAACCCACGGATTAGCTCCCTGAGTGCGGATGGTATTGATGGTGCTGGTCAGCGACGTGATGCTCTGCGACTGGCTGGTGATGGTGTTTTCCACCTGGCTTACGCGACCGGTCAGTGAACTCACCGCGGACGTGTCAGCCTTTTTACCCAGCTCAGTATTCATCGTGGTCAGGCTGTTCTGCAGACTGGTGAGCTGCTGCGACTGCGAATCCAGTTTACCCTCGGCAGACGTCATCCGGGTGGTCAACCCGGTGACAGCGCTTTGCTCGGCCTTCTTACTGACCGCCGCATTCGTGACGGCCAGATCGCCGCTGAGTTTCGTCAGCTGCTGCGCCTGGGTGGTGATAGCCCCTTCAGCAGCGGTGACGCGGGTATTCATCTGAGAAATGGCCCCGGCATTAGCTGCGATATCCTTTTCATCCGTAACATCGAGGACATGGAAATCATCGAAATACATTGCCCCCGCGCTGAGGAAGGTCGTCAGCTGGAAACTGGCCGTCGTGGTCTTCGTGGCTTTCCAGTCAAACGTTACCAGTTGCCAGCCAGAACTAAACGGTCCGTAGTTTGAGCCGACCAGCAGGCCAGTGCTGTCGGCCACACGAAACTTCGTGTTACCCGCATCTTTAATCGTGGTTCCCGGGTCCTGCTTCGCCCATACCCCCATGCGGTAGGTACGACCCTGCGTGATACTGATTTCCTGCCCGACCAGGTTCGACTGGCCGGCGGACATTTTCAGCGCCTTGTTACCCGAATGCGGAACCTGTAAATCGGCCACCGTCGCGGTACTGCTCCAGCCGGTAAAGCCCGCCGCGCCGCGCTCAAAACTGCCGTTGACAATGAGGTTGCCCGGCATTTTCCCGCTGGCGTCAATATCCGCTGCCGTCTGGCTCAGGCTGTTACTCAGTTGCGTTAGAGAATCCCCTTGTGCACTGAGTGTTTTGCCCTGCTCAGTGACCTGGTTCTGCAGGGTGTTCATCGCGCTTGCGTCCGCTTTTTTGTTCACATTCGCATTCGTCGTGGCCAGATCGCTGCTGAGTTTTGTCAGCGCGCTGTTGGCTGCCGCGATGTCATTCCCCTGCTGCGTCACCGTGCCTTGCAGCTGCGTCACCGCTGTCGTGTCAGCCTTTTTACTCACCGTATCGTTTGTCGACCGGAGGCTGTTCTCCAGCGAGGTGGTCCGCGTGCCGATGCTGCTGAGCGTAGCGCCCTGCTGGCTAACCGTGGTGGTCAGTGAATCCACCGCTTTTGCGGTCGCATCTGCGGTTTTCTGCGCACTGTTCGCTGCCGTCACGTTACGCATATGCCAGTCGGCAGCGTACCAGACGGTGCCGAACGGGCTGCTCTGATTAACCTGCAGGAACGGCCGCAGCAAGCTGGTATCGGATGGCACCGTAAAGCGCCAGGTGGCTCGTTTCCACGCGGTGGTGGTCCTGGTGTTGCCCCCGGACGCTTTCGCTCCGATACCACCGGTGGCGGTGGTGGCCCGACCGATATAGAAGTTAAAGTCAGCGCTGCCGGTACCACACGCTACCAGAGCAGACATTTCGAAAACGTCGCCCGGCGTCACGGCGATATTGTTGATTTTTGGCACATGGTCTCGCCCGGCCAGCCGGACGGCATACCTGAACGGGCAGTCAGCCGGCACACCATCGGCGGTGGTCTCCACCACGTCATAACCCATGCGGTCATACGCCGGATCAAATGACGGGTTTGGAATGTAATCATCCCCGGCAGCATTCCCGGCGTTCACCGCTGCCGTCAGGCTGACAATGTTGCTGTTGGCTGCCGTGAGGCCTGCCTCGGTTTTCTCCACCCGGCCAGTCAGCGCGTTAAGCGCCGTCTGATCCGCTTTGGTGTTGACCTTATCGGTGGTGCTGCTCAAATCGCCCTGCAGCTTCGTGATAGCCTGCCCCTGGGAGGTGATTTTGCCTTCCGCACTGGTGACCCGGCTGGTGAGATCACTCACCGACTGCGCGCTGGCCTTTTGTGCCACGTTGTTGTTGGTGGTGTTCAGGCTGTTCTGCAGATTCGTGATGCTCTGAGACTGCGCGGTCAGTTGCCCCTCGGCGTTCGTCACCCGACTGGTGAGGCTATTAATGGCCGATGTGTTCGCGGTAATACCGCTGGCCGCATCATCCGGACTCGGTGACCAGTCGGTCATCACGGTCCCGGTTTCCAGCTGAGGGCGGCAGAGCCAGACTTCTTTGTCGGCAGACGTCGCGCTTTCCAGACGCGCGGCAATCAGCCGTTTGGTGCCACTGGTGGCAGGAATAACCCATTTCACCCAGTAACGCGCCCATGCGGTGGTCAGTTTCGTGACCGCCTTGCCGTCACCGGCCCCACCTTTAACGCCCTGGCTGGTTTCCGTGGTGGTGGTGTTCGATGGGTTATAGAAATAACTCGCCATCTCCTGCCCGTCATAAGCCCCTTTCGCATAGAAGCTGAATACAAATTCCGTACGCCCGGTAACGTCCAGCGTCTGTTCATCCAGCTGGGTATAACCGGATGCACCTTTCGCCAGCCGGGTGTAGGCCACGCGGTCGCCCAGATAGGTTTCTGTGGCGAGGCGGCTGCTCCATCCCTCCAGTGTGTCCGCATTGCGGATAAGGTTGGTCCCGCCCACGGCCAGGGAGGAAAAGTTGTTTTCCAGGTTCGTCAGCGCGCTGCTTTGCGTGGTCAGATCCCTGCCATGCTGTTCAACGGTATTCTGCAGGCTCTGCAGCGCCCTTGCATCAGCCTTCTTCGCCACATTGCTGTTGGTCGTGTTCAGGCTGTTCTGCAGGCTGGTCAGGCTGTCTCCCTGCGATTTCAGGCTGCCTTCGGTAGCCGTCACGCGGGTCGTCAGATTCGTCAGCGCGCTGGCATCGGCCTTGCCGCTGATATCCTTTCCTAGTTGCGTCACATCTGACTGCAGTTTCGTGATCGCGCTGCCCTGAGACGTAATATTCCTCCCGTTCTGCGTGACTGACGCGGATAGACTGGAAAGCGCCTGCGCATTCGCATCGGCGGCATCGAGCGCCGCTTTCGCATCGGTCACGTCAGTGATGATCAGATCATCAATCAGGAAGGCGTCACCCAGGCGAACTTTTGGTGTGTTCGGGATGGAGATCCTCACCATTGCCTGTTTCAGCGCGGTTCGGTTGTTGGTCAGATAGCCACTGACTTTTGTCCAGTTGTCCACCGACAACTCGGAGACTTTTACGTTCAGGCCAGGCCACGACCAGCCATTGGCAGAATCCTGGAAGGAAAATCCGAGCACCATATAAACGGTCGGATCGGCGGTCGAGCCAGCCGGCAACTTAACCCACGCCTCCACGTAATAGACCGCGTTATCGCGAACCTGCATGCCTGAAAAGATATGGGTATCGTTATTATCCGTCGCGTTCGGGTTGTACTCCGTACTGCGCGTCACACGCAGGCTTTTGGTCCCGCTGTGCGCAGCTTCACTGGTGATAACGGCGCGGGCATTACTGAGAACATCGCCGACGGCATAGGATTCAAAACTGCCGTCCGGCAGTACGTTGGCTCCCCGTGTCGCCTGCTGCTTCAGCGATGTATTCAGGCTGGTCAGGCTGTCAGCCTGGCTACGGATATCCTTTTCAGTCTGGGTAACCCGGTTGGTCAGTGAACTGACCGCCGACGCATCAGCCTTCTTCGCCACATCGCCTTTGACCCCTTCCAGCGCGTTATTCAGCGCCGTGATGGATTGCCCCTGTGATGTCAGGGTGTTCCCCTGGTTCGTCACCGTCCCGGTCAGAGACGAAACAGCATCGCTGGTCGCCTTGATGTTGGTTTCATCGGTGATATCAAACACGCGGACGGAATCGAGCCAGATTTCACCGTTTGTCGGATGAGAATAAAGTTTGAAGTTCTGCCCGTCCGCGCCGGCAGCCGTCAATCCGGTTTCCCAGGTGATGGTTTGCCAGTCAGTGGTCAGCGTGACCGTTTTATCCTCATACGTACTGTCCGTCTGGCCGATTTTGTTCTGGCGACGGATCAGCAGACTCATCGCGCCGGAAACACCTTTGGCCTTCACCACCACCCGGTACTTGCGCTGGCCATTCAGCGGCACCGGCTTGTTGTTGTTGGAGAAGATCCCCGGACTGGTGTTAGTCGTCCGGTTCAGCCGGACCCCCGCTTTCCCGTCCCCGAAATCGCCAAAGGTCACACCGGCTGGATACTGAATATCCCAGGCAGTGCTGCCCTGCAGAAAATCAAAGTTCGGGATCAGGTTGTCGCCGGCGTTGCGGGTGGCCGTCAGCACATTCGCCAGATTTGTCAGTTGCTGGCTCTGTGTGGTCAGTTTCCCTTCCGCCTCTGTCACCCGGTTATCGACCGAAGTCAGTGCCGTTGCATCGGCCTTCTTCGACACATTGCTGTTGGTCGTGTTCAGGCTGTTCTGCAGGTTCGTCAGCTGCTGGCTTTGTGAGGTGATGGCCCCTTCCGCTGTGCTGACCCGGCTCGTCAGTCCGGTAACGGCGCCGGCGGTGGCATCGATGTCCACCCGGTCGGTAACGTCAGTGACGTAAAAATCATCGAAGTAGCGGCTGCCGCTAATCAGATAGTTACTCAGCGTCACCGGCAGGCTGGCTGTCTCCGTCGCTTTCCAGCGACCGGAAATCAGGGTCCAGTTAGTCCCCACCGTGCCGCTGTTGTACGGACGCTCAAAAACCGGCTGGCCGGCAGAGTTACCGATCCGCAGCTTGTTGTTCCCCGCGCCATTATCCGTCGTCGCTCCCGGTTCCTTGACCCACACCCCGATTTCATAGGTTCGCCCCTGAACAAACGGGATGTATTGCCCCGGAGACACGCTCCCCGGATCAACCTTCAGCGCCCGCGTCCCGCTGTGAGGAGCGGAAACCTCCACCACACTGGTCGCGGTTGACCGCCCGGTATAACCATCCAGCCCGCGTTCAAATGAGGGATTCACGACCAGGTTACCCGGTATCTGACCGCTGGCATCGATATCTGCCGCAACCTGCGAGAGACTGTTCGACAGATTCGTCAGCGAATTGCTCTGGCTCTCCAGCGTTTTACCCTGCTGCGTCACTTTCGTGTCGAGCGTGGCCAGCGCAGTCGCATCGGCTTTCTGCGCCAGCGCTTTATCGGTATTCGCCAGATTTCCGGTCAGTTTCGTGATGGCGCTGTTCGCAGCCGTCAGGTCGTTGCCCAGCTGTGTGACGGTATTGGTCAAATCCTGCACCGCTGTCGCATCAGCCTTTTTGGCCACGGCGGCATTGGTGGTTGCCAGCCCGTTTTCCAGCTGGGTTGTCCGGTTGCCGGTCGAGGTCAGCAGATTACCCTGTTGCGTCACGGTGGTGGTCAGGGAGTCAACCGCCGCCGCCGTGGCATCCGCAGTATCCTGAACCTTTTGCGCCGCTGTCACATTTCGCATATGCCAGTCCGTAACGAACCATACGGTGCCATACGGGCTGTTCTGCGAGATCTGCAGGAACGGGCGGATATAACCCCTGTCTACCATCGCCTGCGTGACCTTGAAGCGCCAGGTGGTTCTCTGCCAGGTCGCGGAGGGGGATTTTCCGCCCCCCGCCATGAGTGGCGCACCGGTACTCGTATCTGGCCGAACGGCGGTGCCAACATACAGATTAAAATTCGCCGTGCCGGCGCCGCAGGCAACCAGTGCGCTGATCTCAATCACATCGTTAAGCGTGGCCGGGAACGCGGCAAAGTTAGGATGGTGATCCCGGCTGGCAATTCGGGCCGCATAACCATACGGGCAGCCCGGCGGGACCTCCTCAGCCGTCGTGGCTACCACGCTGAACCCCATCTGGTCATACGCCGGGTCAAACGTCGGGTTGGGAATTAAATCCCCGCCTGATGCGTTTCCGGCCCGTACAGCGGATTTCAGCGAGGTAATGTTGGCGTTAGCAGCCGTCAGCCCGGATTCCGTCTTCTCCACTCGTCCGGTTAGCGAGTTCATCGCCGTCTGATCCGCTTTGCTGGCTACGTTCGCGTCTGTCTGCGTCAGCGCATTCCGGAGCTGGGTGATACTCTGCGAATTGCTGACCACATCGTTGCCAATCTGGCTGACATTCGAGCTGAGCACGCCGGCTGCGTTTGCCAGCGCGGAAACCCCGAGACCGGAGTACATCTCAGCAACCTTGTCTGACACCTTCAGGCCCAGGTTGATATACGCCTGACCGGTCCACTGATTCACCAGAAAATCAACGGTGTTCCAGCCGGTTTTCAGTTCAAAACTGACGGTATTCCAGCTGGCGTTTCCCCAGGCGACCTGAACCCCATTCACAAATATGGCGCCGGTATCATCAAAAACCCTGGCGCCGGGCGCCAGTGTGATGGTGGTATCTGCGGCCACTTTCACCTGGCAGGAATACTGCGCGATCAGATAGCTGCCGGCGGACGTAAAGTCCAGTTTGGCCGCGTCGGCCACCTCATCCACGACCGTTGGCGCCACGGCGCGAATATCGCTGAATGACGGGACTGTCCCGGCGTTATCCAGCTGCACAGGATAGAGTCGACGGGACCAGCGATTCGGCTGGCCATTAACCAGTTGATTTGACAGGCTGGTGATGCTGTCAGTATTGCTGCGAATATCCTGCCCGTTTTGCTCTACCTGCTGCGTTAAGGCAGTGACCGCAGCCGCTTCGGCTTTCTTCGCCAGCGCGGCATTTGTCGTGCCCAAATCGCTCGTCAGTTTCGTGATGGACTGACCCTGGCTGGTTATCCTGTCACCCTGCTGGGTAACAACAGACTGCAGCCCGCTCAGCGCCTCATTCGTACCAGCCAGGCCCGTTTCCGTCTGGCCAACCCGGTTAGTGAGCGATGTTAACGCGGCGCCCTGCGATGTCAGCGTGGCGCCCTGTTGCTCCACTTTCTGCGTCAGGGACGTCAGCGCGGCCGCATCGGCTTTTTTCCCGAGGCTGGTTTCCAGGCCACCGATACGGCTCGCCTGCGCGCTCTGCTCTGTCGTCAGAGAACTCAGTTCACCAGAAACAGCAGCTTTGTTGTCGTTAAACTGCGTCTGCAGGGACTCTCTGGCCTTAACTTCCGCCGAGATTGCGGTAACGCGCGCGGTTTTTTCCTGGTACAGCAGCCCGGAAGTGACTTTCTCCAGATCGCTCCCATCATAGGAGCCACGCATCTGCGCCGCCAGCGTGCTGCGTGCCTGCGCTTCGGCGGTCAGCGCGTTACTCAGCGTACTGCGCACATCCTGCAAAGCCGCCGTACTGGCGCCGGGTGCTGGCCGGCCAACGGCGATCCAGTCGAATTCGATAAAGTTGCTGGCATCCTGCTGGTTCGTCAGGTCCAGGCGAATACGATCAATGTTCCCTGTCCACGGAATATCACGCACCGTCAGGGTTGCCACCCCATCGGCATACTCCGGCTCAGCAACAATGTATCGCTTCGTGTTATTGAAGTTTTCGCCGGCAGACACCCAGCGGATCTCACCCGCCCAAACTGGTTTGCCGGTTTTACGAAAGCGCAGCATGATGAAACGGTACGCCGCACCATCGACAGCCAGCCCGCCAGGAGAGGTAATGTACGGATCGGTGGCGCTGTCCGCCGGGCGTAACCAGCCATCCTGTGACACACCCGGTACGCCGGCGCTGCCGGTCCAGCCCTCGGTCGTCTGATTGTTGAAATGCCAGATAACCTGCGAATCGAACTGGATATTAGCGCCGGCTGCGAGGCTGGACATTTCCCGCGCCAGATTTTCATCGGCGGTCTTCATCACCTGAGTCAGGCTCTCGATACTCGCCTCAATCCCCTGCGTTGCCGCCAGCAGTTCATCAGCGGCCTGTGACGCCTTCGCGTTAACATCGGCGATACGATCCGCGGTCTCCTGCTTCACCGCATTGGTCAGCGTGGTGTTGACCTGAGACAGCGATTGCTTCAGGCCATTTTCGGCAGTCTTTATCTGCGCATTCAATGCGGCATCGCCGTCGGCCAGCGTTTTGCTGACCCTGGCAATCTCCAGGTCGATGGTGACGTTGATTTCCGCAGCCGTATCGGTGACTGACTGTCTTACCTGGGTGATGCTGTCGGTCAGCGACTTGTTCACAGTTGCGATCTGCTTGTTCGCATCTGCGACGGCGGATTTTGCCTCCTGAACGCCTTTGTTTGCCTGAGCCAGACCAGAATCGAGAGCCTCATTGACCGAGGTTATCTCATCCGTGATGGTTTTATTCACGGCGGAGATCTTCCCGTCAACATCAGCAGTGATGCTTTTCGCCGATGCTTCAATATCCTGGCTGACCTGCTTCGCCTGGTCTTCGGCTTCCTTACGCAAAGCTTCAGCGGTCTGCTCCAGTTCCTGCTGCGTATTGCGGATACCTTCCTGCGTTTCGCTAATGGTGCGCTGCGTTTCCTCCCAGGCAGCCGTATCCTTGATCGCGTCGGTCAGGTTTTCGTAGTAGTCATCAAAGTTATCGCTGGCCATCCCCTGGACCCAGCCGGTCCACGGGCTTTCATTGCCAAGACGATCCACAAGGCGCGCCCGGTACCAGAATTCGGCGCCCATACTGAGGCCCATCTGCTGATAGCTTTTCCCCGGATAGGCCACGTCTGATAACGGCATTGGCGCACTGCCGTCCTGGTTTTTGCTGTACTGCAGTTCCGTGCGCAGCGTATCCCCGGAGCCGGTCGGGAACTCCCAGCTAACCTGGACCCCATGAACCAGCGAACGGGTTGCCAGCGCCAGCGGTGCCAGCGGCTCGCCGACCTTGCCGGTCAGGGTTTTCTCTTCGGAATACGCCCAGCCGCTCGAGATCTCCGCCGCATTGATCGCACGGACGCGAACCAGGTAACGACCGGCATAAATGCCGCTGACCTCAAACGAGGTGGTCGAGCTGCGCGGCACATTAATCCAGTTCCCGTCGTTACGGCGCCACTGCGCCTCGTAGGCAATAGCGCCGCTGACCGCTGACCAGTTAACCTGCATCGTTTCGACGCTGATCCCCTGATTCACGACCGAGCGGGATGTGATGACAATATCGTCAGGAGGTGACTGGTTGCCCGCCGGCAATACGCTAACCGGGCGCTGATCGATAATCGCGCCGGTATCGATGCGGGCGAATTTATCCGGGTCATGTGACACGCCGGTGATCGTGAGGGTGGCATCGCCGTTCTCTTTTACCCCTGTGACCCGGTACTGCTGCAGAAAGAGGTCATTAGATTCTACGGCCCAGACGCATTCCCGTTCTGGCGTCTCACTGTACGCCGTTGTGACCGTAATCTGCCGGCGTCCGTTAACGGCCTGGATGGTCCGGCTCTGTGAGATCCCGGATGGCAGGTTTAGCTGGAGGCGGTCGCCAGGTTTGGCATCCACATCACGATCCAGCGTAATCACCCGGCCATTCACCGCGCTGATCCGCCCGCCGTTGACCCGTCCGGCCAGCAACTCATCCGCCAGGGCAATGATATAACCGGGTTGAGGAATGCGACCGTCCAGCCCCACATCAAACTCAACGACCCGGTCTTTGTTGTTGGTCAGTATGCCCCACAGCCCCTTACGGTGGGCTTCGCTCTGGCGCGTACAGCCAATCGCGGTCATTTCGAGCTGGTTAAAACTGTAGCGGGAAACCAGTTCCGGGATAAACGCCGGTTCCATTGCATCAGCATAAGCATTATCCGGATCAGACCAGGAAACCAGGGCGTTGGTGTACCGAACCTGGCTGCTGCTGCTCGAATAACGGGGTTTGCCGACAATATTGGCGCGCGTATAGGTAAAATCGACATCACGCGGCATATCAGCCTGCACAACAATCTGCTCACCGTTCCAGCAAGTCATGCCCCGGAAAATGGCGGCAAAGTCTCGCAGCACGGTGTAAGCATCGTTGCGTTCCTGGACGTAGACGTTACAGGTATAGCGCGGCTCCATGCCGTCACCACCGTGCCCGTCAGGAACCAGCTGATCGCAGTACTGTGCAATCTGGTACAGCGTCCATTTCGAAATATTGGCGCTGCTCAGACGATTACCGAGACCAAAACGGTCAGCTGTAACAATGTCGTAATAGATCCAGGCCGGGTTATCCGTCCAGGCCCATTTAAACCCGCCGGTCCAGACGCCGGTATATTCGCGGGTTTCCGGATTGTAGTTATCCGGCACACGAATCACGCGCCCACGCGGCTCACAGGAAATTTGCGGAATGGAGCCATTAAACTGGCTGGAGTCGAACTCGATATAAAGCAGCGCGGTGTTGGGATAACGCAGCTTCGCGTCAATCACTTCGGTATAGCTCTGCAGCGTCATCACGTCGCCAACTTTGACACTGTTTGCATCCGGAGAAATTTTACGCAGGCGTAGCGTCCAGGTACTGCCGGCATGGGGCAGATCAATACGATGGCTCCGCTCATAACCGGAGGTGGTTTTACCCGTGACAGCGGTTTCCAGCACCGTCTGCCAGGCGCCACCGTCGGTCTGCAGGTCAATCGCATACTTGACGGTATTGCCCACCACGTCGCCGTCATCTTCCTGTTTCATCAGGGACGGCCATTTCAGGCGGACACGAACGGCAGAAAGCTGGGTATTAGTAAAGGTATGGGTCCAGGCTGTCTTGCTGGAAACTTCCGTTCCCACACTGATTTCATTTTCAGTGCCGGGAATACCCTGAATATAAGTCTGAGCCTGCGTGCCGGGTCGAAATTCCCAGGACACGCCACTGAAGTTTTGCGAACCATCAGCATTTTCAAGCGGGGTGCCATCAAGATAAATATCTTTCCCGGTTAAACCACCTGCAAATTCACCCTCACCTAATGCGAGCAGAATTTTGGCTTTCGCAACAGACTGTAAATCATCCGGCTGTTCCGTCGGTGTACGCTGCTTTGAGCCGCCACCCTTGCGCCCTTTAATTATGTTATTTGCCATATTACGCCCATAAAAAAAGCCACCGCAAGGTGGCCTGAATTGGATGGTTTACTGAATAAAAATTATTGCTGGTCTTCTACGTAAATACCGGCAGATATAATGGCGCCGCCAATTCGGCGTTTGCCATAAAGCAAAGGGACCGGGTATCCCTGAGAGGCAGTGTTCGTCACGCCCCCAAAGGCGTAGGACGCTTTATTGTCAGCGGATTCTTTTCGTGCCAGGCCAGCTGGCTGTGGAGAAAGCATTTGAACGACGCCGCCGAGCATCATCGCAGCCCCCATTTTATAACCAAATGCTGACACTGGGTTGCCAGGAACAAAGTAAGAGCCGACAGCAGAGGCAACAATAATAACTGCTCCAAGAATTGTTTGAAGCAGTCCCGCCTTTTTACTACCAATTAAAACAGGAACAATTCGGATGACTTCACCACCAACAGGAAATCCTAAATCATCCTTCCCAATATTTTTTTCACCCTTAAATACCGCATAGGTTAGTCCACGCTCTTTGCTGGTAATCATGAATTTTTCGAAGCCTGGTATCGTTGCCGATAATGCCTGCCCTGCTTCATGAACAGTGCTAATTAAACGATAGTGAATTTTCCCAAAAGTTTTACCTAATACTCCAGAAAGTATTATTTTGGTCATTGTTTCTTTCATTTGGCACCTAACAGAAAAAAGCAGCATTTCAAATGCTGCTTTTTATTTAACCTATTTTTGTTTGTCTGCCTTGATTATTAAATCACACTCTTCTTTATTAAGATCGCCACTTTGACCTATACTCCTCTCTATCCTGCAATCACGGGCAAATTTCCTTACGCCCATCCTTGCATATTTATCACCATTGCTTGAAAGGAGTTGATATATAAAGTCATCGTCTGACCTATTATATCGTTGTTGTGCATCCATTAATGCCATCATGAATGCCATGCGTTTTACATAAATATCGACAGTGGCGCTTTCTTTTAATTGCGGATGGCGTGATAAATAATCATCAACTGTTCCCGCAAAAGTTGATGATGCCAGAAGTAATGTGGCTCCGAAGATAGCTTTTTTCATTCCCTATATCCTTTTGCTGTTTCAACAAAAGGTTAACATAGAGAATGATATCGAACGATTTTCATTGTCCTTTCCATCCAGTACCCACCATACGGCACGCGCTTGCTGAGATGGCCATACAGGTGATGCAGCAGCAGGTTCCCTTCCAGCAGAATCCCGGCGTGGTTCCACTTATCCGCCTGCACCTGCATGATTACCATGTCACCCGGTTGCGGTGGACCATCAAACTCACGGAACCCGCATTCATACCAGCAGTCCTGATAAAAATTGTCCGGATACTCCTTTTCCCACCACGGATAATCGACGCGGTAATCGTGCAGCTCGATGCCGTGGGTTTGCCGAAAATAGCTCATCACCAGGCCCCAGCAATCGTAGTGGCCCAGCACGAATGGTCGCTCGAGGAGCGGCAACTCACCACGCGGGTGGATGGTACGGAGATCGCCTTCTGGCCAGCTGATAATATGCCAGGGGAGAAGGGTCGCGTCGCATTGCGCTTTATCCAGTTCGCTCGGCTGGGTGGTGGCATCAGGATGACTGTGAACAATACCGGTGATCGTTCCCCATTCTTCAACCTCCGCATAATCCTCCGGCGCCAGCACAAAATTATCTTTCGACTCTGTGGCCAGGTTCCGGCAGGGGAAATAACGCTCCGCTCGGCCCCTCCGGGCGACGAGGCCGCAGGCCTCGCGCGGATATTCTGCGGCCGCATGTTCCTGGATGGCCTTAATCGTTTTCTGACGCATATCAGCTCCTGATTAATGAAGTGCCGGGGAACCCGCCAAACGGCAGTTCGCTATTCTCACCATGACGTAATTTGCAGGCCGTTAGCGTTCCGTTGCAGACATCCTGCGACGGGTCATCAACTGGCTGATTGTTCCTGTCAAAATACCGGGTGCCGGCATAGTCGCACCCATTACCGCTGCGGTATTGATTGCGGATACACCAGGTGCAAATCGCATGCAGCTGGCGAGTGGGGATCATCATCCCCTGCAGGGCAAACGGGCTGGAGAGAGTAAATTCCACCTCCTCATCGTCTTCATAATGCTTTACGTCGATGAAGAAAAGGCGCCGTTTCTCCTGCGTCGGATCAGCTGAGGCATTCCCTTCCGGAAAGTTCTTCGCATCGAGATACTGTTTTTGCGTGTCGTGGATGACAACCCGCGCCAGAGCCAGATCGTCGTAATGAAGACAGAGCGCGGATATCTTTCCGTCGATATTCCCTACCCGCAGCGTTGGCTGCGCGTCGCTGCCAGTGGTGGATGACTCGATCCCTTCGATTTCACATGGCCAGGCTTTATACTCCCGCCCCTGCCACCAGATGCTTTTCGCCGGCAGCTTATCCAGGTCGCCGCCAGCGGCGAGGATTTCGGCTGCAGTATGGGGAACGTTATAGCCGTGGAAATACAAAACCTCATCCAGGCCAAACGCCTGGCCATCGATCTCCAGGAGACGAACCTCATCGCCTGGCTCTAACTTCTGATAATTCGCGTTAAGGCTCATGGTTTAAATGCCTGAATAAAAGTGGCTGAAAGTGAGTAATTTCCGCCGCCCAGCGGCACCGGTTTATATTGTTCGCAGCGGAAAAGCCCCACCTCTTCCAGAGGCGGGGTCCACTGAAACGCGCGGGTGCCGGCATGACGGTCGAAGAACTGCTTAATCGGACGGATATAGTCCTCCGTACCGACAAAACTCAGCTCCCAATCCTGTGATCGGGTGTTAATACCATCGCCGGATACCTGCGTATACCCGTCACCGAACTGCGCCTTCCGGACACGAAAGTTAACGGTCTGCTGGGGATTAACCCGCGGACTCCAGGTGAATATCTCAATAGCCATTAGCGTTGCCCTTTAACTGCATTCCAGACCATCCCGCCAGGGCGCATATCCTGCGCCATCAGCTCCCTGTATTTTTTCTCCACAAACGAGCCGATCTGCTGGCCAAACTGCTCAAAACCAGATGGCGCCTGCGTTGAGGTGTTTCCGCCTTCAATCGTGATATAGACTTTTGGCCCTTCCGACGCGCCGGCGTTCTGACCACCACCGACAGCGCGTACACCCAGCGAACCATCGCCGGCACGCGTCAGTGGCATGATGGCCTCCGGCCCGGCCTCGCTAAATACGCCGGCTCCTTTTGCGAAAGCGAAGAACTGCGGAGAGTCGTAGACCTGGTTGCTGTATGCGCTCAGCGACGGCGAGTCGTAAACGCCGCCTTTGGCGTTGAACTGGAAGTTACTGGCGGCATTCTGGATCGCCGTCCCCGAGCCTGCGCCCGCAGCGCCCGTGACAACGCTGGTCCCGACGCCCACCACGCCCATAATGGTTTGCATGACGGAACTGGTGACCAGCGCCTGAGCGGCCATATCAACGAGGTTTTTTATGATCGACTGCGTGAGCGAGGAAAACAGGTCAGCCATGTTCTCCTTAAAGCTTCTCGTCCGCGTCAGCATGCTCGTCAGGAAGTTGCTTGAGCGCTCATGGGCCGTTTCAAATAACCCGACGGCCAGGCTCTGGAATTCTCCCTGTGATCGGTATAACTCCAGTGACGTCTGATACTGCGCATCGGCGGATTCTTTCGTCGCCTTCTGCATCAGCATTTCGTACTGTTCTTTGCTGATCGCGCTGCCCTGGTAGTACGCCTGCAGCAATGCCTGCCGCTGCGCAAGCTGATTGCGCAGCGAGACCAGTGGATCAACTTCGCCGGCGATATCCAGTGCCGGCGCAGCGATTTTATCGGCATGCGCCTGCAGCAGCTCTTTCGCAGTATCTCTGGCCAGCGTTATTCGTGCGGCCTGGTACTCTTTTTCATCAAGAAGGCGGGCTTTGAAAAGCTCAGCCAGGTCCCGGCTGGCTTCCTGCTCTTTTCGCAGAGTTTCCTGGGCGGGGGAATACTGCGCGGTCAGATCCAGTCGCTGTTTCTGGTAATTCTCTGCGTTCATTAACAGCGCGCGCTGCAGGTCAGCATCACTGGCGCCATTTTTCTTCGCCGCTTCCTGCAGCTCCCTGTTACTGTCCTTTTCCTGCAGGTTAATTCTGGCCAGGCTGGACGCATGGGCTTCTTCAATTTGCTGCCGCAGCGTTTTGAACTGGTCGACCTTGGACTTACTGCCTTTCCCCGTGCCGGTACCGCCATCGCCGCCCCAGGGATTTCCATCTCCGGTCTCTTTGGGGGGCGTGCTTAACGCCCCTTTCAGATCGTCCGTGAGGGAGGTTATTTTTCCCGATAAACCCAGCTGAGCCAGTGTTTTTGCATCACTGACACGCTTAATGTTTTCCTCGGTTTTGCGGAGTCCCTCGTTAACGCTATCGAGATCCGCCCGTGCACGCGCCTGGCCTTTTGTTACCCCTTCCAGCTGGCCGAAGGGGTCAAACCCTTTCAGGCTGTCGATACGACTGTCGGCATCCTGAATCTCTTTCATCAGCTGGTTACGCTGCACGACCTGGTTTTCGTACTGATCCTCTAGGTCGAACTGCCTCACATTTAGCTGGTTAAGCGAGAGGCGCATCAGCGCTTCACTGGTTTCGACTACGGCATCTTTTAAATCAATGGCTGACTGCCTGGCCTCCTTTGCTTTCTCATGAAAGTAAAGGAGGCCCGAACCGGCCAGCATCGCGGCGCCGAACGGACCACCGATTAAATTTAATGCACCTCTTGCCAGCCCCACCGCAGCGGAGGCCGCGCGGGCTGATATCGACAATTGCCGGTTTGCCGCCGCCAGTTTCAGTTTCGCCTGGCTGGCCAGATTGGTTTGTTCAGTTTCCTGTCGGATGAGTCGGGTAAACTCATCCTGGTAACTGATATTCATCCCGTACTGTTTAGCCGTCCGCTCCATCTGCCGGTAGTGGCCAAACTCGGCGTCGTTCTGTTTCAGGATGGCAGCTGTCGAATCCAGCGTTTTGCGGGCAATATCCGCATCAGCCTGCGCCCGCGCTTTTACCGCCGCCTGGCTTTCCCGCCAGGCCGCGATATTCTCCCGCAGCCCTGCAGTCAGTTTCGTGGATAACACGGGGATCAGGCTGTAAAGCGCCACGCTGGAGACGGTGTTGAAATTGTCTGCCAGGCTGTTCAGTGCCTCCGTGGCAACCTGAATCCCGCTGCGGAGTGGCCCGTTACTGCTCTGGCCGATCTTAATGACCATCCCTTCAAACGCACTGCTCAGCCCCAGCAAATCGCCGTTCAGGTTGTTAACCCTGATGGATGCCTGCTCATGCGCCGTTTTGGTACCGGTCAGGGAAGCGGTCAGCTCATCAAGCTTTGAACGGTTCTGGACCAGGATAGACGCCGCATTCAGGTTCTCCACGCCAAACAGTTTTACGGCCTGGGCCGTGGATAGATTTTTCCCGGAAAGAGTGGTCAGCGCCTGGCTGAGACCAACCACGGATGGCTTGAGGCTCTTGTCTGTGCCCTTTTCCAGGTTCAGGATGACGTTACGCAGCGCCGTGCCGGCTTCACCGCCTTTAATTTCACGCTCTGCCAGCACCTGAATCGCGGCATTCAGCTGCTCAAAACCAACGCCGGCCTGTGCGGCTGCAACGCCACCATTTTTAATGGCGGCCGCTGTATCCACAATCTCCGACGACCCGTACTTCGCGCCGGCGGCCAGCACGTTGATATAACGATCCGCTTCCTGCGCGCTCGCCCCGTACTGGTTTAAGGAGAGCGCCAGCGTTCTGGTCGCATCGGGCAGCGTTGTGCCGGCGGCCTGCGCCAGGATAAGCGCGCTGTTCGTAGCCTTCTGCAGTCCATCGGACGTTTTTAAAAGCTCCGGTTTAGCCGACGCCATCAGCTTTAACGCTTCGGCGGCCTGGCTGGCGCTGTACTCTGTCGTGCGCCCCATTTCCTGCGCAGCCAGATCCAGCGCTTTCATTTCAGCTGCAGTCGCACCGGTGATGGCCTGCAGATCTGATAACGCCTGTCCATATTGTCTGGACGTGGTAACGATCGTACCGATGGAAAGGCCGGCTCCTGCCAGCCCCGCCAGCCGGCTGGCCATCCCGGATATCGACAGACCGACCTTCTTATAGGCGTCCTCCGTCTTTTTCGCGTCCGCCTGGGCATTACGGTTAAACCGTCGTGACTGGTTCTCCGCATCGCCATACGCTCCCAGCAGCTGGGATTTAAAACTGGCTGCGTTCAGGTGCAGCCCGACCGCTAAAGATGCGACGTCTGCCATTACATTAATGCCCTCATGACTGCCGCGCATTCATCATCGACCCGGGATGGCGCAGGTGTGGTTTCGGTAGGTGGCGCGTTTTCATCGCCAGGACGGCGGAAAGTGCCCTGTTTCAGGAAGTAGGCTCGCCAGTGGTACAGAGTGTTTGCCGGCAATGCGGCAATTTTGGATGGGTCAGGCTCGCCCCAGCGGTCGGCCAGCCAGAAGATCAGCTCCAGCCAGGGCGAGTCACTCAGTTTTTTTCCGCTTCCTCCAGCTTGCCGATTGCGTGTTGCTTCACTTTTTCCACTGCGGCCAGCAGTTCGGGGTTTTCATGGGCCTTCAGCAGCTCGGCTGCCGTGGGTTTAAACTCATCCGGAATGGCCGTTCCATCCGGCTGAACCAGTGCATCGATGACGATCTGGATGACTTGCTCCGATGCCTCGCGCGCTGCGCCAGCTTTTGCGGTTTCAGCCATTTTCTCTTCGTAGCTGATGAGGTAATCCCCGGTCAGGCGGCGGATGAATACGGTGGCGCCAAACAACTCGGTTTTAATGACGGTTGGCTCCGATTTAAGCAACGCGGATTTCAGCGTGGACAGGTAATCTTTATCTTTCACAGATAGTCCTTAAAAATAAAAAGCCACCCGAAGGTGGCTGTTTACAGGTTAAGTTAATCAGGCGCCGCCGGAGACAGCGACGGTTCCCCAGGCGATCTTGTTCTGCTTACCCTGAACAGTGATCTGGATGACCTCATTCGCCGGAGCGGCGATTTCATTCATCTGCCAGCCGGACAGCGCCAGTAGCATCGTCGCTGTTCTCTTGTTGGGTAATTCGACGTATAACTGGATGGTCTTGCGGGCCTCTGCTGCGTTCAGCAGCGCGGCAAAATCGGTATTGCCCGGATCATCAATGAAGCCCAGCGACTTTTCAGGACCGTCAGGCAGATCGCTGATGGACTGTTTCTGCTTATCCAGTAACGTGGTGCAGTCGACAAAGCCCCCCGTCTGCCCCATTGCACCCAACGCTTTACAGTTAATCAGCGGTTTCAGCGCTGACGTGGCAGCGCCAGGCTCCCCGTATTTCACAATGGTGCCCGCCGGCAACATCGCATATTCAGGCGAAGTTTTATCAGCCATGTTTCTCTCTCTTTTTATACGGCAGCGGATGCTACCTGTTTTCAATGCCGTTTCGGATTTCCACGGTTAACACGCGCAAAACGGTCTGGAGGTTGTAATCCAAGGCGGGTCGGATAAAGGGGTCTGCAACCTGTTTAACCGTGCCAAACTCCTGCGCCAGCGCCTTCATATGGTGCTGCTTGCTGGGGCCGACACGGAGCGTTACAACCGCGTTCCCTTTACCCTTGCGGGTGGAAGAGCGGATTTTGATTGAGTCCCGCATGTGCGGCCCGGCAGACGTTTCGTCAAAGCCGGCATGCTGCTTCATATCTTCCTCGACGACCTTTAGCGCTTCGCGCCCGGCATTCCGCAATACCTTCGTCGCCACTTTTTCGCCCAGGGCCATTAACTGCCGCTCCAGCTCATCCAGCCCTTTAACTTCCATTCGGATCACGAGGAGTCCTCCACGTAGTGAATGATGAAATCGCGGGTCAGGCGATACTGAATGCGACGATTCGTCAGCTGGTTTTTATCCTGATGGATACCGCCTCGCTCCACATACTGAACCGGGATACCCTCCAGCTGGCCATGAACGACGGATTTCAGTTCCGTCCAGATTTTTTTATCCAGCTGCAGCAGTGAGGTGTAATCATCAAGACGGTACAGATTCACCTGGATACGGGCTGAGACGATCCCCGTTCGCAACATTCCCGAGACCATTTCCGGGTCAGAGATACGCTGAAAGGTCGCACCTTCCTGGACCGTGTCCGGCAGTAAAAGCGGATACGCATTCATGCCGGTGATGCGCTCCAGCGCACCCTTAATCGCCAGCTCTATCATGCCGCCCGTCGGCCTCCCCCGTGATAATGATCCGGTCCGTTTTGCGGTCGATATTCCGGACGGTATAAACCAAATTTTTCGTCGTGATTTTCCAGTCTAGGTCGACCAGAACCCCTGGATGGACGGTAAAATGGCGGGTTTCCACTACCTGCTGCTGATCCAGCGTTCGGACTTTCCTGTCGGATACCAGCTCGTCCTTCGCCCAAGCTTTCCCCGTCTCAACCAGCTTTTCTGGCAGAGGTTCGCCCAGCGGCCCCCGCCCGGATTGCATATAGCCAATCACAATGCGGCAGGTCATTTCTCCCGGTTTCAGGTTCATAGCGTATGCTCCTGCAGAGGAAAAAGAAGATGCCTCACCGCAGCGGTTTCCAGCCACTGTCCGGTATGGCCATTCAGATACGCATCGCTGACCAGAAACTGAATGGCCAGCCGGATATCTTCATCCGCGATAAATCCGCGGACGGTCTCCGGGAGCGCCTGCAGCTCTTCATCACTGGTGACCAGCTTGCAGTAATAATCACGCTCGATGCTCCGCTGCGCGGCGTTCACCATTTGCGTGAGCATGGCGTCATGCTCCGTGAAATCCAGTTCCAGGCGTAACTGGGTTTTCACATCATCCAATGTCAGTATCAAAATCGCTGTCTCCCGGCTTCGGTTTCAGCGCGCGTTCGGCATCCTTCGGCCATACCGCGATACGGCGCTTAACCAGCTCTTCGGCGTGCGATCCTTCAAACCACGCGATATCACCACGGGAATAACGGCTATGCGGACCGAGGAACACAACGGATTTACGTTCTGCCTGTGCGACCACGGTCGCACGGTTATCCTGTGCGGTCTCAGTCGCATGGTTGTCCTGTGCGGTCTCGGTCGCATGGTTGTCCTGTGTGCCTGTTTCTTCCGGCTCCACTGCTTTATTTTTCGCAGCCATAACATTCTCCTGAAAGGGAAAAGCCCGCATATGCGGGCCGTATTTACTGAGGGATGGGTTAGAACAGGACGCCGGTACCCAGCACCAGGCCTTCCGGATGACGGAAGCCGATATCGTGTTCGAGGACGACGCGGATCAGCGACTGGTTTCGCGCAAACGCGGAAACCGTGTTGCCTTCGGCATCCAAATAGGTGGCCTCTTTGGAGAAATCGACCTTCATGGCGCCATCTTCACCGATAACAACATCATTGAAGTCAGCGAAATAAATTTCCGATTCCTTGCCACTTTCGCCCAGGTTAACCGGAATAGCGCTGGTATGCTGAATCGGATAGCCCTTGAGCATCCCCTGAGCCATTTCCGGGTAGACTTTGTTGCCGTTGCCGTCACGCAGGCCAAACAACTTCATATAGGTACGGTTCGACATACCCCAGCCGCAACGGATCATCAGGCTGTTGCCATCCATCGCCATCAAAATAATCTTGTCCAGGTACTCATCAACCGTGTTCAGGTTGATCGTGGAACCAGCTTCCCACGGCAGCAGGCGGTTCCACTGCGTCGCACGCGCCTTCATACCAATTGGTGTATCGCCGGTACCGTCATCGCGCATAAACGCTTTATCCTCACGAACAGAGATGGCGGTCAGAATATCCTGCAGGACCAGCTGCTCAACGTTAAAACCGGCGCGGCCAATCAGCTGGTTCGACATCGGGACCAGTGCGATCATGGTTTTGGCATTCAGTTTTACATCGTCGAATTTTGATTCAGACGATTTGGCATCCTTTCCTTCGCCGGTGTAGCTGGCCGTTGCACCGCCAGCCGAGCGCGGTAACGACAGATTACCGTTAGGCAGCGGAATGGAGCGGGCGCCCAGCTTACGGACGATGGTACGGTCGCTCAGCAGCTCGATGACTTCGTTTTGCATGTTCTCCGGGATGAGCGCCCCACCGGAACCCGCAGCGGTGGAAATGGCCATCGATACAGACTGATCGTTCAATTCTTCAGCGGCAAAGACCGCTGCATCACGCAGATCCCCCTTCGCTGCGGCAATCGACATCACCATGCGCGTCATGCCTGCGCCTGTGTATTGCTTCGGCTCAGCTTTGACGATGACTGCTGGTCCCTGCTGGGTAGCCTTGACTGGCTTTGCGACCAGCGCCGCAGCACGTTCGGCGGCTTCCAGGCGTTCAATTTTGGCGCTGATATCAGTGAACTGCTGCTGCAGGTTCGCAAACTCCGTCAGCTGCTCAGCTGTCAGCGTGCCGCCGCTGGCGTCAATGGTTGCCAGGGCCTGAACCTGTTCGTTGATACCCGCACGCTGACGACGCAATTCTTCAATATGTGGCATTTTATTTCTCTCTTTTTAGACATAAAAAAAGCAGCCTGCTGGCTGCTTAAGGTGACGCGGTTTGTGTTTGCGCCGGGTTACATTTTGGTTTGCAGGTCCATCGCGGCTGCCTGCATCTGAATGGAGGTTTTTTGACGGGGTTGCTTATACTTTGCCGCGATAGCATTGATCGCCGCCTGGGGGTCAGAGACTTCATCCGCCAGGCCGGCTGACACAGCGCCAGGGCCAAAATACAGCCCCGCCTGCGTATCAATGATGGCCTGCTGCTTCAGGCCGCGATATTCGGCCACCGACCCCGTAAACGTCTCGTACATTTCGTCGATCATGCCCTGGAACATACCCAGCGACTCTTCACTCAGTGGTTCATGTTGGGTGCCATTATTTTTGTTATCTCCCCGGTAAATGGTGGTGAACGTCAGCCCCATTTTTTCTTCCATCTTCGACGTATCGAGGTGCTCCATGATCACACCAATCGACCCCACGCCACTGGTCTGGCTGACGATGATTTTGCTGCAGGCCGATGCGATGAAATACGCGGCGGAATACGCGCTGTAGTTCACAATCGCCGTGATGGGTTTCGTGTCGCGAGACTGATAAATGTAATCGGCCAACTCCTTGCACCCCACCGCTGCGCCGCCGCCGGAGTTAATATCCAGAACGATTTCGCTGATTGATGGGTCGTTTAACGCCGCCTGCAACTGCCCGCGGATCCGCTCGTAGCTGGTCAGCTCGGAGCACATCGCCGTAATCTGCCCCCGGCGTGGAACAAGAATGCCGTGAACGGGGATCACCGCCACCCCGCCTGCGGGCTGGACCTGCTCAGCGGCAGGCGATTTACCCGGATTCAGCGCCATCTGAATGACGGCATCTTCGGTGATCCCCTGAATACGGGGGATGAGCACCGCTTTCACGGAGTCCATTGTTTGCCGCGTCACGTAATGCGGCACGCCAAAGACCATATCTGCCAGGTGCGGCAGGTTAATTAATTTCGTTGTCATGTTGTCTTCCAGGTCATCCCGCGCAGCGGGAAATAATCAGGCTCTGGCCAGAAGGGTTTCAATTTCGGCCAGCTGTTTCGCTGTCGGCGATTTATCGCCAGGAAGGATCGTCGCGCTGTCGACCATATTGAGCGGCGTCAGGTATTTGTCCCCGCCGGCAATTGGCGGCAGATTCTCCATACGCCGGATATCGTTAGTGGATAGCCATCCCCACTGGCGGCCCAGCGCATACGATTCATAGCGTGACTTCTGGTCTCCTCGCAGCAGCCCGGAAACGTTGAACTCGATGTACAAATCGCGGCGTTCGCTGGGCAGAAGCAGATCGCGCTGCAGCGCACCCTCATGGCGTTTCAGCCAGGCCAGCAGCGTATACATCACGAACTGCAGGCCCTGGTGCTCGATGTTGTTGTTGGTCGCTTTCGCCAGCATCTGCACCATATGTGGCGGGATTTTATAGAGCCGGCAGACCTCTTCCACGCCCCACTGCCGCGACTGTAGCAGCTGCGCCTTTTCGTTATCCTGCGACAGTTGTTTGTAGCTCATGCCCTCCTGCAGCAATGCCACAGAGAACATATTGTGAATACCGGAATGGCGCTCGGTCCATTTCGCCAGCAGGCGATCAATAGCATCCTGGCTTTTAATGGTCGCGGCCTCTTTCGGACGCTCTATCACCCCACTCATCGTTGTCCCGCGCCGGAATGTCGCGGCCGCATGCTCCTCAACCGCCAGGTTCAGCCCCAGAACATCGGCGTTCGTCTGAATGGGGGAACTGCCGATATAGCCATCCAGAGAAAAGACCTTCACATGGTGCATCATGCGCATCGGCAGAATTTCGCCGACTTCCGGGAGTTGGTAATACGGCATACCGTCCAGCCCTTTCAGCACAATCACCTTTTTCGGGTTAATGGGGATCAGTTCTTTCGGGTAGCCTTTTCCGTCCCGTTCTATGATCGAGTAGCAATTTCCCTCCAGCCCCAGCAACCCCTGCTGCTGCTCGAAATACTCGAATGAGGTGTCTTTCCTGTTGGGCTGGGAGTGAATCAGGTCATAAACCGGGTGGTCCGTCGCACGCTGGCGCCCGCCATTTTTATCCCGCCGGTAAAGTTCGCACGGCAGCTGCGCGACGGACTCCGCCAGGAGGGTGACACAGGCCCGGACCGCTGAAAGTCCAAGAGCGGTTTCCGGCGTGATTATGATGCCAGTTTTGCTCTGGCTTGAACGAACCCCGCCCAGCATGGCTTCCCAGAAGCTATTACCCGAATATTGTCGGCCCCTGAACATCTGGGGAAGGAACATTATTCACCTCCGCCATTGCTGACGCCGGAGGAAAAGGCCCGGGTTGTCATATATGACCAGCCCAGACAAATAATCCCTCCTGTTATCAATCCCACTGATGGAGAAATAAGCCAGGCACCTGCAGATAACAATCCAGCACCAGTGAGGCCGACAATAAAACTCAGAACTGAAATTAGCATGCTATATCTTCCTCATCGTATACGGATGTCATCACTGAACTGTTAAGCATGGCGCGCCCCAGCCCCATCATTAAACCAACCGCACCATCTATCTTGTTCTGCCGCCCTTCTTTCCCGGGACGCACAATATCGTCACTTCCGGGAAGGTACTGGCCGACGATGTTGGAAATACACCAGTTCATGACGGGGTGTCCGTCATGATGGAATCTCCCCGAGATGAGCGCAGCCTCAATCTCTCTCATAGGATCACTCATATGGGTAAAATTTTGTCTTATCTCGACAGGCTCAAGCCCCTCTTCCTCAAGCATGTGACGTAATGAAGTCGCGCCATAAGGATCAATGGGGCATTGGGCAATTTTTACGGTATTCCGCAGCTTCAGGATCGTTTCAAATATCAGCCTGTAATCAACTTCGCCACCATCGGTCGGGATCAACTTACCCTGCCGGACAAAGGACTGATAACGTTCTGCGGTACTTTTCAGCGCGGTCTCCTGCAAGTAAATGGTTTCTTCGGGTGCCCAGAACAGAGGAGAAACACAGTAAAAATGTGTTATTCCGTCTATTTCACGACGAAAAACTGGAACCACGGCATTGAGGTCAACTTTCGAGGCCAGATCGATACCCAGCCAGCATTCTTCCCCTTCAAAATCTGACAACTTAAGGTTTTTATCGGCTGCATCCATCCATTTTCTCAGGTCGTAATAAGCTGATTTTGCGCTTACCCAGCGATTGAAATGCTTGGTCAGAATCTTGTTTGTCTGCCCGGGCGTCGACATACCCAATAATTGTTTAGCCCGGAGAAAATCTGCTTTTACCGAAATGCCATAGTTGGGGTTTGCCTTGATTAATGCCTCAGGAGTCGTCCAGTCATCATCGTCATCAAGGCCATAAATCAGCCCAAATATGGTTTCATTTTCCTCGCCATTACGGGTTCTCCGCAGGATCTCGACAACCTGAGTACGCTTTTCATAGCAAGGGGATGTAATGTCATAGCCGGCAGTGGTGATGATCAGTGTCATCGGTTGTTCACGAGCCCCCATGCCGGTGGTCATGGTGGTGTAAAGCGCATCAGTAGTATGTTCATGATACTCATCAATGATGGCGCATGATGGCGAATCACCATCCCCCGGGTCACCGATCACAGGCGCAAAAACCGAACCGTCAGGGCGCGTCATTTTTTTTGCCCAGGGTTTTATCGAGAATTTTTGCCGCAATGCCGGCAGCTTTTTCACCATTTGCAGCGCCGGAGAAAATACCTTCCATGCCTGTTTTTCAGTCGTGGCGCCGCAATAGACTTCTGCACCATGCTCGCCATCTGCACAAAACATATAATTTCCTACAGCAGCGGCAATAGCGGATTTCCCGTTCTTCCTGGGCACCTCGATATAGATTTCAGAGAAACGACGCAGGCCTGTCTTCTTGTGTACCCATCCAAACGGTACGCCAAGAGCGAACTTCTGCCAGGCTTCAAATTCAATCCGGAGTTTACGCCGGGCCCATTCCCCTGAGGTATGAGGCATTTTCTGGGCAAAACGAAGAAATCGTTCTGCTTTGTTTTTATCGAAGCGGTAGGGCCAGTGGGGATCCTTTGCTCGTTCGAGGTCGTCCAGATGTCGCTGACAGGCAAGTATCGTTAACTGACACGCCAGAATCTTCCCGCCAACGATATCCCGCGCATACTGGTTCGCTGCATTGACGTTCGGATAGGTTGCCATCAGTCAAACTCATCGAATTCATTCCCGTCATCGTCCGGATCCTTTTGTCCGCTGGTCATGCGAAGACGACTGAGCGGATCTAACCCCAACAGAGAGCCCAGGCGGGCAAGCTGGGAAACCGAGTCATTCCGGACATTAACTGCAGGGTGTTTTTTCAGGCCCCCCATTTCACTTTCTGAGGTCAGTCCGCTGGCCAGCATTTTTTCGGCTTCGAGCATCAGATGAAAAGCATTGCAGTAAGCCAGCAACAAAGGTGCGTCCTCCAGCTCAAACACTCCTCGGTCGATGAGTATTTTGCTTTGCGTCTTCCACATTCTTATTGCCGCCTCCCCCATTAACTCAGCGGGGGGCGCAATACGTGTTAATTTGCTTTTTTGCCCGGTGGGTAAAGTGGGTTTTCGGCCACCACCGGACGATCGAATTCCTCCGGCCATAAACGTTCCTTTGATAGATGAAACCTTCCGGAAAAAAGTTTCTTATTTCTGGCGTGTAAAAATAGACTTCAACGGGCAGTCCCGAAGCGCGAAAGGGGTCAGGGATTTGCTCCCCCCTACCCCTGGCTGCAGCTGCCTCTGTCGAGGTGGAGGTCGTCATTCCGGCTGCGCCGGCGGCGAATACGGTTCGCATTGGTGGGCCGGCGTATCTCAGACGTTCAAAGAACACCAGTTGTTATACCGGCGATCAGGATCCTGTCGCTGTAGCAGATCCTCCATCGGCCTGCAGTACGCTTTCTGGTAGCCGTTCATCTAATGGCTGGTTCTCGAACACCTTCATGCCAAACTGACCGATCCAGGTGCTGACTGAGTTGATGTTCCCTGCGATGAAGTCGGTCACCTCGGCGATCAATCCTTTAACGACGACATCCGTACTCTGACGCCAGTAATTCTCAATCGCGACCAGCAACGGATCGGAACCATTACTGACAGATTGTTCACCTACGCTATACGTTTTTTTCTTCGCGCTATCGGTGATACATCGCAGCTGGCTGGTCTGGACGGCCCCAGCCTCTGCAGCGATGACCTGCATCGTCAACGTAGCCACTTTGTTCCCGTCTGCATCAGCGCTGGATGCATAGAACATGGAAAGCGTCAGATCCGTGCGTTGATACATCATTGCTTACCTCCACGACGATGACGTGAACGGCGACCACCGGGAACCATTGTCTGTTGTTCCTGCACCAACTCCCCCTCTAAAGGCTCCTGATCCAGTACAGGTGATGAAACAGGGGCCGGAGCAATATCATGTGCAATCGTCAGTTTCAGCAGTGGGCGGCCGCCCTGGACATGCTCAAAATGGATGCCATGTACGGCTTCATTCATTCGTGACTGACCATCCGTCTCCAGAACGGTCAAAACACCATCAACGTATTCAATTTTGAAACTCTTCATCGGGTTCTCTCTGTTGCTGTTTTCTTGCTGTGGCAGGTCCAGCACAATGACTCCAGATTAAAGTCATCATCGGTACCGCCATGAGCTTTAGGAATGATGTGGTCGACACTTGAGGCTTTCGTGGCAATACCGTCTCGCCTGCAGTTCTGACAAAGGTATTTATCCCTCTTCATGATACGGGCCCGTTTAATTTCCCACGGTCGACCATAACCACGTTCCTGCCGAGTTTTTCCGGGCTGATAGTTACGCCAGCCATCACCAGCGTGTTGCTGCCTATGCATCTCACAGTATCCTCCGACATCATTGGTCACAGCCGTGCATCCTCTGTGCCGGCAAGGTCGTTTAGCTCGTGGCGGCATAAACATCCTCGAGCATGAGTTGAGGGAGAAGAGTTAAAGCGGCACTGTCGATGAGAAACTCTGAAACGGGCAGCGATGAGCATGACAATCCGTCACACTCAATCGCCACCAGCTTCTCGTCTACGTATGCAATTTTTAAGTTCTTCATCGCGTTACCTTTTGCGAATAAAAAAGCCCCGCAGATGCGAGGCTACTGGTTAAATATCAGGGTGTTACTGTGAAAGCTCAGAGTGTAAGGTTGCGGCTCAGCCTATCTGTGGTGGGACACAGTTAAATATTGTACTTGCAGAGGAATGGCTGATTAGCTCTGCTTAAGGAACTTTAAAATGGAAGAAGAAATTAAATATAACATCGAGGTGGATTGCTCAACTCTGGAGTCTGCAGCAAAAGAAATAAGAGCTCTCAAAGGTCTTCTGGCAACTATGTTTGTTTGCCTTGAACAGGATATGAAGAGTGTCGTAATACATCAACTTTCGCAGATTGATGATGAATACAACCAGAAAAACTTGGAGATGCTAAAGCAAATCCAACATATCCATAACCGACCTTAATAGCTATGGCAGACGGTTACAGGCTGTCTGCCGATCTATTATTTATTTCGATATCTTAATTGTAGTTCCGCAATCTTACAGCCCATAAAGTGTAGTAGTGCCTCAGCAGCATCTAACCGTTTGAATACCTCATCAATGTTTGGCTGCATACCTGAAGCGTATATCTTACCCTGCGTTTGAATGCTCCAAGCACTGACAGAGGTCAGGGTATTATCCGGTTTATAACACTCTGCAGAGGAAATTGCCGCTGAGACTACAAGCTCCTGCAGGTCTGGGCGATCATGTTCCACCACCAGAGATTCATCATTCGCATTGACATCATAAGATAAGGTAAACGGAGCGGTAGCCTTGCCTGATATAACCTTCTCGACCAGCACGCAACCAGACTGAATGACTTTAAATCTGACTTTGACCCCACAGACAATGCCATCATTAATCTGTTGAAGGTTTGTAATAGTGACTTTCAACGTTTTCAAGTTGCTTCTCCTCATTATCTCTTAAAAGGGATATCGTTTTTTTATCCCTTAGAGGGGATAGACGTTCGCACCGATTCGTAAATCCGCTCACAGGGCATTCCTGTTTCCCCTGATTGGTTTTGTCACATATTCTCGTCCAGGATGTCCTCAAGCCATGAAACCGGCTAAAAAAAAGGCCGCATAGATATGCGACCTTTGGTTAGTACCAGTTAGAAAACTAAAATCTCTCAGGAGCCACCCAAGAGAGGCTTTTCTGCTTTTTAACTGACCACTGCCGTTTCGGTGTTGGCTGGCAGTGATAACGTGATGATAGCTTCATTTAAGTTATCGATAGCATTTAAATATCGAAAGAGCTCATTGAACCAATCATTTTCAACTTGCCGGAACATTCAACCAGAGCAACAGGCTTCTATGCTGGTCTTTTGAGAGCAATTATCAGTTCGCCCTAACGAGGCTGGTAACTAACATATTATTCGATGGTTCCTTAGACAGTGACCCATAAATCTAATTGTTTAATGTACCATTGGATGGGCACACAAATAACCACACCATCCCCAAAGTTAACAGATTTGATAACACACCCTTGTGGCGGAAAAAATTCCGCACCAGTCTGGGGCCGGATCGAGCGCTCAATGCCGTAACGATAACCGCATGGTAGTTGTGGTAGTAAGTTTACTGTCATGAGTGGCTACTTAGTTTAGAGTGGTTTGAGATCCTATAGTGCATGACATCCCCTGAATTAGATACAAACATTTCGATGCTGAAAGCTTGAATGTCTTGTTTTCAGATTTTTTGTTCACTTAAGGCCACTTATTTCATGTGCTATGCCTGTTACTTACTCATCGCCCGATAGTACGCCTGCCAGCGATACTTATCCAAACGGAGCTGGCGCAGGCATTGAGCGGTTTCTACATCAGACTGTAAATCTTCATCGCTGTCATTCCCTGCGTCACTTGCTTTGCACGGCGGACTCATCAAATCCGGGGATGGAGTTGGCAGCATCGATGGCGCGCTGACGCAACTGCACAGCAGCATCATCAAACCTACACACAGTACGATTCGGAGACTGAACATATTTCACCACGTCGCGGGTTATTGTTTTGTAGATGACCTTACCCGCTTCGTTAGCAGTCGCGGCCTTTTCCTCTACAGGCTTAATGGCATTCTCGGCCTTCTCTCTCTTCTTCGCAGCCTGAGCATTGATGTGATCAGCGTGGGAACTCCATCCCATACGCCATGAAATGGCACAGGACATTAGCAGGATTGCTATTGCGATGATAACGGCGGTTAAGCGACTCATCTTTGCTCCCATAAACACACTTCACGCTCAATTTCCCTCCGGGTAATAAGTCCTTTCCACTGCTTACCTTTGGCATAGGTCCAGCGGCGCAGCTGATCACACGCACCTTTCTGGTCACCCTGGTTGATTTTGCGAAGCAGAGTAGAGGTCTGGAAGTTCCCGGCTCCGACGTTATAGGCGAATGAGTACAGAGCCCCACGCATTGTTTCTGGGATCGGTTTTTTGATGTAAGGGTTGATCTGCCAGGCGACGGTATTCAGGTCTTTATTTAGTAGCGCCCGACACTCTGCCTCGGTATAGGTTTTGCCGAGCATGATGTCTTTACCTGCGTGGCCGTAGCAAACCGTCCAGACACCTACCACATCCTGATAAGGGGAGTATCGCACTCCCTCAAGCCCATCATTACCCATCGGGCCAGTGATGAGTGCAGAGGCAATCGCCAGGGCCCCGCCGCCCACCGCCGCAAGAACAGTTTTACGTAGTGTCGGAGACATTATTCACCTCGAGCAGCTTTTCGCCGGTCTTCTTTAATTTTGAAGTACAGATTCGTCAGGTATGTCAGCAAGCCAAATACCAGACTTCCCAGAACACCAATAGCGGCCCACTGGGATGGGGATACTTTGTCGAGCAATTGCAACATCCAGAACCCCGCGTTACCTGCGGACGTTCCGTAGGCAATACCTGTTGTTAGCTTGTCCATTCGATACATACTCCACCTCCGGGTTAACGGGGTGCTTTGTGTTTGATAAGGTTCAGGACCGGCAGGAGGAAATCTTATCAATGATGATTCCAGGTACCTGAAAATGAAAAAACCACCCTGAATAGGTGGCTAGATAATTCAACGCGAGCTATGTGCCCGGGGATAGTGTATTGTTGCGGACCATTCATTAGGAAATATCATATGCAACAACGCAAAAACTCAAAAAACAATCGCAACTACCTCATCAAATGTACCTGCCCTAGCTGCACCAACCAATCAGAACATAGTTACACCCGAGTCCAGAAAGGCTCTGCGCTGATGTGCCCTCACTGTAGTAAGATTTTCACTCAAGACAAACTTCCCACCGCTTAGGCTTTACATCATCATAATCTCTGGTAATGCATCCACTGCTGCGCTCGTATAGATTAGAGAAGTAAGCCCATTAGGCAATGCGGCCGATGAATACCTGTTAGACGGGTCTCGGCTTACTGGCAGAAAATTAACGTTCTGGCATCGGCAAGATAAAAGGCCTGCCGCAATGGAAGGCCTTTAGGGGGTTATGCAGTATGTGTGGTGCCGGGTGCCTCCCGGTAAGTCTGCCCCAGTCAACAGACCCGCGTGTGTGCTCAAAGAAAAAATTGACTGGTCGCCCCACCGCACAGGGGGATTCACCACACACCCACATTAGCTACACGATATGCGCCTGGTCAATTCAATGTAACCAGTAAAATACATCTTTCGGAAACTGTATAACCTAGCGGGCAATAATTAATCACTGCATATTTAATCATTACAAAAACAACAATAAATTTTCATATCTGTTATCAAATTAAGAAAAAAATACTGTTAGGAATTTTCTCACTTAACTCGCACACTACGCCTCACGCGAACCACAATATCCATAGTCTTTCAGAGGATAAGCTCACATGACAACCATAATGATGCTAGCGTTAGCTGTTGTTCTTCTTTTAGTTGCAGTGGGTTCACTGATGTCTTACATCAAAGAAAGACGCGGATATAAAAAAACTTTCAAAAAAAGATATTAACGGTTATCCACTTTTCAAGAAGCAGGGGTAGTGATACGTAAACATTCCCCCTGTTTTTTTGCTACCACCTTTGGGAACAAAGAACTGCCTTAATCTATAAGTGCTCTCGCTTGTGATGTTCAATTTACCGTTAAAGCGCTCAAGCTGTTGAGCTAAAACCGCAGTCTGGTGCGAATCTTGCGCGTATGAGATTAAACGTGAAGTACAGCACGCTGTAATCCAATTACCATGACCTGATTACTGATGTGAAAAGCCCAAGTAGTGCTTAGGCTAGATTATGAACAAAAAAAACCCGCTTAGAGAAGCGGGAAGAAAGTTGGCAACCAAGGCTGTAACGAAAGGAAGGTGCACCTAATAGTCCGAGCTACCGATTTACCAGGAAAGCCTTCTTTTTTTACCGTTACGTTCGTTAACCATAGCCTGACAGACAAAAAGAGCAAGGCTTTTGTCATTACAGTCACTATGTTAAGGCATTAGTGTGGTGCCGGGTGCCTCCCGGTGAGCATGCCCCAGTCGGCATGGCCCGCGCTGCATTTACAGGTTTCTGTAACTGACTGGTCGCCCCTCCGCATAGGGGGATTCACCACCTCGATAATTTATGATGCAAACATTCAAAGTGTCAATATCTGACCATACCGCCAGCGCCTCTGCCATAATATAAGCCAACAACGCCCACTTAAATTGTATGCATTCTAATACTTAAAGCTATTGCGAAGCCCTGACTCAATGTAGCACTCACTGATATCAGGTAAATACGAGGTAAGTAAAATGCTATCTACTGATAACCAAAGAATTTCAGAGATTTTTGAACGTTTGGCAGAAATAGCAGCTAAAACTGCTGAATTAACAAGCAACCCTAATCTATCCCCTGCTCAAAAGCAGGCAGCATGTGACAGTTACTTTAGCGAACATGATCAGTTAACAACCGAAGCCCTAGAGATCTTCAAAAAAATCACTAAAAATCCTCAGTGAATGCTGAAGCATGTGAGATTGCGTATGCAATACGACGATATGACAGGGGTATTGATGCAGCGCATCTCGCGAATACCCCTGTCGTATCGCCGGAAAGCAAAAACCCCGCACGGGCGGGGTTTTCGTTATATTCAGATTGTCGCTTTTTGTCGCTGCCGAGTGGCGCAGCTCTGCCAAGCATGAGGGAATTATCTAACTTTCTGGCCCATTTTCAATACCAAAAAGGCAACATAGCACTTTTTGCTAATCCGCATGAATCGCCTTATGAACAGAAAGGAAAGCTTTTGCTCTGAATATTTCAAGACACCAGCGCACTCTTTTCCGGGCCTCACTGTCTGTTAACCATGGCGCCACCAGCTGTATTTCCCGTGTTATGTCTGAGATTTTTTTGCGGGTGGTGTAATAGTTAACGCCAACGAGATAAACAGGATCACCCGTTTCAAATATCGCCAGTACACATCGTTCAACAAATTCAACATCATCCTCAGTGATCGCAGCGTCAATGGCGACAGTTGCAGGTTTTGGCCACAAAATGGCATGCGCCCTGCTTAGTGCCTGCCGCCCGCGATAGCCTTCACTCCTTGCCTGCTCGATTGCTGCCGTAAAGCGCTCTAGTGCTCTATCTGACCAGTGATCACCCTTCATACCTCGCCAGCATGAATGTCCTGATGGTTTGCGCGGGGCCGCACCTCCTCTCATACCTTCTCCCCATACAGTAAGCAGAGATTTTATCCAGGCGGACTGAATGCCATTAAGGGGAGTGAATCGGCCCAGCCAGCTTTTGCGCGGGGCGGCGGCCACTGTTTCTAATCCTGCACAGTGTAGACGGCGTTGACGTGGTGTCATTCTGTTCTTCTCCTTACTACGCCAGAACGCCGAGCGCGTATGCCCGGTCCAGCAATTTAATAATTAATACCGGCTGGGTGCCGTATTCACGCTCAAAAGCGGCAGGGTCATGGTGCAAAGTGCGGTGGTGCTTGCGGCATAATGGGATCGTAAAAATATCGTGGGCCTTGGTGCCTACGCCGCCCTGCCCCCAGCCAATAAGATGATGTGCATCATCTGCAGGCTGCCCACAGCACATACACGGCTGTTTTTTAACCCATGAGATAAAGTCAGCTGATAACCATCGGCTCCGCTTAGGTCTCGCGAATAGTGTCGCCGGTGCAACAGGATCGACGTTCACAGGAACCAGAGGTTTGTCCGGCGTTGTTTTTGCCGTTGGCCTGATTGCTTTTTCGAAACGGGGAGAAAGAATGCTGGTGGCCGGTACCGACGGAACAATCTCACTCTCCCTGTAAACCGATTTAATCCCATCGTCTTTAATACGCAGGGATCGGCGCGCCATTTCTTCTGTAATTTCATCGCCAATCCCGGCGCCTACCGCCCACCAGCATAGCTCCGCCAGTGACAATGAGCGCTGAGCATCCAGACCAAGCGCGATGCGGGCAGTGTCGATTACCCAGTCAGCGTTGTTAACACCTACCAGTTGATCGAGGGTTTGTTCCGTTTGGTTTTTCAGCTCATTATCACAGTGCCAGCATGCGATTATTACACCCGTCGAATGGCGAAACGGGACGAGCTCATGGTGATGGTAATCGGAATGTGTCCACTGACAGTTTTTAACCTGCCTACGCAACCATGACTCGAGGGCACTAACCCCACCAGCTGCAGTGATAACTGCCTTCTTCATGAAAAAAGGTCTGATCCCCACATCATCCCGCAACGGCTGCCGGGCATCAGGAAGACGTCCACTGGGTATCTTTTTCATGCTTGCCGGCGGCATTTCAACAAGAACTCGGCCGGCACCGAATAACGGCATTAATTCACTACCCGGCTTAAGCAGCACAATTCCAAGATGGCGTGCAATATCCACGTTAAGCAAAGCTCGCATCAGTCCCTCCACATCTTCTGTATGTAGGTCCTGTCAATCCGTGGCGGCTTCTTCGATTCCGGCAACAACACGCGGATCTCCCACGATGCAAAGTCTCTGGACAAGCTTTTCTCAACCACACAGTTATTTTTACGGTATCGCTCCACCAGCTCTGTAGCTTCAGCCTCTGAAAGTTGCTCGTGTAAAAACCAACTTTTCTTCATGGCTGATCACCGAACAGTCGTAAAAACTCAATCGCTCTTTCACGCGCGCCGGGTTCTTCAGCGATCATTTCCTGCAGCAGCTGCACGGCGAGCACAGGCTCCTTTCGCCCGACGATGGAAATTCCTCTGGAGACACGGCGAGAGAGTTTTATAAAATTTTTTCTCTCTAACGCACGCAGATGCAACAGGACAGCATTAGACGAGCTAACGCCGAGCATATCGGCCAGCTCAGATAGCGTAGGTGGGTAGCCATGCTGATTGATGTAGGCCACCAGCAGATCGAAAACTTCCTGCTGGCGAAAAGTTAGTTTTGAAGACGAAAGCAAACCGGCGCTCGATGAAGGAGCACCAGTCTGATGGGATTTTGATACTTCGGGGGTTTGCGTCATGGTTTCTCTCCGCGACGCAGCAGGTATAGGTTGTTCAGGCCTATGACGGGATTGTAACAGAACCAGGGGGAACCTGGTAACCAACTCCAGACTTAGCCTTTTCAATCATCTGTGAAAAAAGAGAGAGAGTCCCCACTATCTCATCCGGCTGCAAAGGCATAAACGAAACAGTGTCGCCGCGCCGGTACATCAGAGCGCGCTCACACACAGGAAAGGATGTCAGACGGGCAACGATCACCCCATCGTCGCATCTGATAATTGCATAGCCGGTGTTTGGCGTTTCTTGTTTTTTACCCACAGCAAAATCCTCAAAATAAACCAGGTAAGCCACTGGACCTCAACTTAACAGAACCAGTCATCAGCGCTTTCCCAGGTGTCCTGCAGGATTTCCTCTACACGTTTTTTATCTCCGTCCATTCCACCAAGCACGGTCAACCCATCAGAGCTGGCCCGACGAATCACAAGACTGCAGTTATTAAAGTTTTGATCCAATCGCCGCAGTAGCTCCTTCTCCAGAGCAGGCACAGCACCATCCGGCAATTTTTTTTGGCGATCAATTGTGATTTCTACTTTCATAACTAGCTCCTCACGCAAATACTGTATAAATAAACAGTATACTTGTTAGGTGAAATGTTCAAGCGTTTAATGCCACTTTTGGCTAACCCATGCTCATGTTTAGATTGATCTTTTCTCCACAAAGGACGACATCCGCTATCACAGGGATACAGGGCAGAGGTTGGTATCAGGTCTTAGTATCGGCATTGAGGACAGTAATCCAAGTCACCTGAAGATCATTGATCCAGAACCTGAAGATCCTGTAATTATTACCGAAAGTGAAATGGAGTTTGTAAAGGACGCCGCAACCCGTGGCGTAATGGCCAAACTGCTTCGGTCAACAGGCTTTGAAACAGCGGCAGAGGCGGTAGCCGCGCCTTGCGGGAAACCGCAAGCCATACCTCCATCGACAAAAAAAACAGATAAAAAGCGTATAGAGTTTCTTTCAGATCGCGACCGACGCGCACGCGAAGAGTTGCTGGAAAGCACCTCAAGAGCTCATCTTTTCGGTGGTCGCTATCGAGGTCGAGAGGTTACTTTCCAGTTGCCGAGACCGATCTATATTTATGACGATATGATTTCAAAAGTTACCGTAAGGCAAGGAATGAATGTGGATGCCATCTATTTGCTCAGAGAGCAGCCAACCATTGAGACGCTAATCGCCCCATCTCGTAACCATTGGATCGATATGATGGGGGCTAACAATATTCAGGATGACGAGCAAACCGCGACGTTGCAATTCGGAAGTATTTTCAGGTCAGAGTTGATTCTTAATTAATGTTCTCGGGCCGGGTTTTATGCGTGGGTTCATAATCCGGTCTCTGGCGGGATAAAGATAACCAGCGTCTGCTGACGCTCATCCGCGATACCTTTTCACTGAGCGGTGGCGTATATGGCTATCGTGCGGTTCATGGCGATCTGAATGAAATCGGTGAATCATGCGGCAAAAACCGGATGGGTCTTATTATGCAACTGAACCGGATTAAAGCCTTACGTGGCTATAAAGTTCCGCGTCGTATCGCTGGCCGCCCCTCAGTGGTTGCCACTAATCGCGTGCAGCGCCAGTTTACTGTCGTTGGGGCCAATCAGGTCTGGGTTACCGATATTACTTATGTCCGCACCTGGCAGGGCTTGCTGTATCTGGCGGCGGTTATCGATCTCTTCGCCCGTAACATGGTCGGCTGGTCGATGAAACCTACGTTGTTGCGGAAGCGGGCGCTCGCAAACCTGAAGGCGATGTCATCGCACACTCAGACCAGGGCAGCCATCCCGGCGGCATCAGTCCGGAAGCCTTTGAACAGGCATCGTAGTGAGGACAGAATTTGTCTACGGGTATGGGGGCAGTCCAGATTTCTGCTTATAGATACGCATGTAGCAAAAAGGACATGCGTATCCAAAACCAATCCTTATCCAAAACGAAGCCTAAATCATGGCAATTGACTAACGTTTCTGAGTAGATAAGGCCCTGAAGTAAGCATTGCTAATCGATTGATAAATCTCAATATCTTCAGAACCTGCAAGTTCGACATACTCACTCTCACATTTAGACGGTTGAGCAGTGTGTTGGACACTTCTCGTGTTCGAGCGGATTGTTCCTATAATAACTTCTGTTAATATAGGTAGTTCCAACTGGTTTATGTCGTTTTTTTTCATATAAATCACTCAAGCCTCAACAAGTTAAGTTTATTACTATCAACTTCCGCAATAACTACCTGTTCTAATTTAGGAATCGCTTTGAGACTAACGCTATCCACTGGCATAGCCGCCCCCTCTGTCGCTAACTCTAGCACCCCAGCTTTAGATTTTCGAGATCCAGATTCAAAAAGCTCAAGAAACCTGGTTGGAGCTACTCCATCAAATTGTATCAACTTCACTTTTTCATCCGTCTCGATTACTGATTCGGTCATCGCATCCGAATGAAGCTTAAGAGCTAAGCTTTTTCTATACGGTTCAATAAAATATACTTCAGAGATACCAGAAGCGATAATATGCCTTGCGCAGGAGTGGCATGGATAGGTTGTTACAAATATTTTCCCGCCTAAAATTCTTTCTCCTGCCACACGAGATGCGCCAAGAATCGCGTGCATTTCTGCATGAACCGCTCTTGAAAACTCTATTAAATCTTTTAATCGTGAGTTTTTTAAAATGGTTTGAATCGCATCTTCTCTTTTTTTTACAGAGATTATTTTTTCCTGTACAAGGCTATCAATGACAACTTCAGCCAATATTCTCTTTTCTGCATCATTCGAGCAACTTCTACTTTTTAAAGCATAACAACGATGATCAGGATCAATAACTTTTAAGCGGATAGATTGTTTACCATAGAGGCCACCACCATTACGAGGCACATCATTCCAACCGGTAGAAAGAAGTTCTCCAGATGAAGATGTTACTGCAGCACCAACTTGTCTTGATAGACATGCAGAATTACGAGCCGCTGAGGTGGCTGCATACATTGCATTTTCCTCTTCAGTCGGTGATATAACTGAACTCCTAAAAATTAGCTTAAAGAAACGTTCCAGTTTAGATAGAATTTGGCCTTTAGCCTCGGCATTTCCTGGCTCTGCCAACCCACTATCAACCCGCAAAAAATAATCACATTTCGGGAAAGTGTCTCTAACTGATTGCCCATGGTCGAACTCTTCCCCAGAATCGGTATTGATTAGTTCAGCAATATCTTCAACGCTTAGACTATTAATTTTTGAAAGGTTTTCACGCCTTGCCTCTAAAGGGGAGAACACACCTATAGAGAAAATCATTTTTCCATAGATTGATTTCAACAACTCAAGCTCAGAGGAGTTTTTAACTGAGTCAATAATATGGCAAATTTTTTGATTTTTAATCTTACTCGCTTCCCCTTTGCTGGATTCATTGACAATATCATCAAACTCACCAAAGTTTTTTTTACGCTCGGCGCTAATTTTAGCAATAGCTAATTTTGCAAGAATATCACTACCGTAAATTTCACGAAGTTTATCACCCACAGTTATCAGCGACTTGAATTTCTTTAGCTTAGTGCTTTCATCAAGATTAATTTTTGTATATTTTGAATTAATCCGGATTAGATCACTCAAACGTATATCATATGTTTTATAGCCATATTTTTTTAGCGAGAATGATATCTGCTCAGCAGTCTCATGTAGCGGTGAACCAATTGGCCCACAAAGTGCGATTATAATCTCTGGAGTCACACTGTCTTTTATTTCTTGAGTTGCATTAATTGTTGGCTGCTCGGCAACATCATCATTCCCAACAAGTTGAAACTCTTGACTTTTGTCTAAGGCTGTGCTTTGCATACCCTTATCCTAATTAATAGTATTTTTCTATCTTTATAGCTAATTAAGATAAATGTTGCAAAGTAATATTGCTCATGAAACTTGAGTTAGTAATCCTATTGACGAGATGGTTTGACCTGCGCCCTATAGATTAACACACTACGCTGTTAGCAACGTCCGCTTCTGGCACTCAGCGGACATCTCAGCTTTGCCTCACCCCGGAATAATTAAACTTAGCTTTGACATCCCGTACCAGCTGCTGTTGATTCTATTTAAGGCATAATCAGCATCTCGCCGCATTGCGCAAGCAGCGGTTACGCATTTTGGCAAGCAACCAGAGTTCGTTCGCTGTTGTAGCCATCCCAAGCGTCGATGTGTAAACAGTCGCAGCCCGGCGCCACAGCTTTTTGTCTTCCAGCATCTTCGCCAGGGACAGTGCGTCCTGGACTTTTTTCACATCTTCTTCAGATAATTGTGTTGCAGCCTGCGGCAGGGCAACATCGGGAACCTCAACGCCTGCAACCACTCGATAGACATACTGGCAGCCGTTATGGGTACGATGGAGTTTTCCCGCGGCATGGAGCTGCCGCAGCAAGTTACCTGCTGTACTGGCTTGCAAGTCGAGCGCATCGCAGACATCCTGCAGGACGCATTCTGGCGTCCGGCTAACGATGGCAAGCACCATCTGTGCTTTGGTTACTTTGGTTTTTGATTGTTTGGTCATGGTCAAAACTCGTTTACTTGGTTAAACCTGCCGCCTTGCGGCGTTTGTACTCTTCCATCAGAATCTGTGCTGGCGTCGGTCCTGCTGGATGTATCGGTGCAGCCAACTGCTGACGAATTGGCGGAATCGAAAACCCGTTAGCCAGGTGTTTGGTCCATTTCGTGAGTAAGTTTTCTGCCAGTTTTTTCAGCTCTCCCTCCGTCAGGTTCCTCTCAACTCCGGTTCTCCGCATCTCAATGCAAATGTGATACAGAACATCCTGTTTCCATGGGTATTTGTCGCTTCCCGAATATCGGTAAGACTCGTTTCTCCAGCGTTTGTACTCCGCCATCACTGCATCGGATGTCAGATTGAACGGGTTAGCACCGCTAGCAGATACCAGCGCGACGAACTCAGCGAGATCCGGCGGCCATGTGCTGCCCGCGGCGCAACGCTCCATGCACTGCCGGCAAACCAGCGTAATCTGGGCTTCACTCATCGACCCAATCTGAGCGATCCAGAGTTCTGATGGTTCCTCTCCGTTCTTCAGGATCCATCGGTTCGAAAAGATTTCGCCCATCACTTCCCATAGGCGCCACGACGTTTCTACGGCCGTCTGTTCCCGCAGCTCGCAACCGTTGCTCACGGGCGGCTCGAATCTGTTGAACAGCTCTGGATGCTGCTGGCTCTGCTCGTACTCCCACATGATCGTTACCCCCATTCACTGGTTTTTTATGGCGGACTTCCGCACGGTTAAGATGTCTTGCTAGTTTTTGCTCCCACTGGACCTGGTGAAACGCCCTGCCTTCAGCCTGCCAGTACGCGATGAAACTGCTCAACTCGGCCGCAAGATTTATCCCCGGTCTTAATGGCATTCCCCAAATCGTTGCCAGTCGGGGAAAATCCTCGGAAGGTTTCCATCCGAAATACATCGCAAATTTTCCGAATGCTTGTGTTTCACCAGGAACTATTCCCGGTTGATTCGGATAGTCAGGCACAACTGGTCCGACCAAAACCCTATGTGTGGGGGTTATATCTTTTGGTTCCTCTGGTAGATTCCGGATCCCGTTTTTGGGATCGTTTGACGGAAAAAACGGGATCGTTTGTTTTTTTTGTGTACAGGAAACAGTCCCTTTTTCGGGTGCCTTTTCTGCTGTAACAACCCCGTTTTCGGGTGTGTTTAAACGATCCCGTTTTTGGTAATGTTCCCGTTTTTGGGTGTGTTCAATTTCGGCAACGCTTTCTTCCACACCAAGAAGCCTGTAAACCGGGATTTGTTTAGTCTTTCCACGCCGTTCACCTGTATCTTCAATAAGCCCGATCGAAACCAGATACTGCAGGCTCGACTGGACCGTTTTCTTATCCAGCTCAGTTGCTTCAGCCAGCGCAGGAATGGATGGAAAAGCACAGAGATCAGCTCCGCACATGTCGGCCATCCAGGTCAGAACAGCTTTTGCAGAGGACTTCCCTGTCTTGACTTTTTTGGCCCATCGCATTGCATCAATGCTCATGAAGCCCCCCTATTTTCTGTACGGTACTCATTGTCAAAACTCAATTAAAAAAACTGTGGCGCTACGGCGCTTATGCTCGCCAGTAGTGGTCCCGCCGCATCTGCAGGAAGCATGTTAAAAAGTGCAATTGCTGCCTCCCGAATTTCACGCTCTAACTTTTGCAACGGAGCGCCAAGCAATTTTGCCTGGTGCGCTTCGCTACACTCTTTGATTGCTTGAGCCACCAGCTCGCTTTCAGTCAATCCACGTTTCAATCCGTGTTTGCGCGCAATCTCAATAGGCATTGCATCAGCGATCGCTCCTGAAAGCTGCATGACGTAACTGGTGTACTTCTCTGATCCAGATTCGTTTTTCAGGTAGCGGTACAGATTCTGTTTATTGACGTTTATTCCGCGACCGTTTTGTTTTCTCCATTGCTCATCCACCAGCTGCGCGATGTGGTCCTGTGCTCGTCCAGGTAAAGTCGACTCCCATTCCTGAACGGCAGCAAAAATTGCTCTACTCTTCATCCGAGCCCGGCGTAGACCGGAAAACTGATTTTCTGAGTTCAGTTGCAGGCCCATTACCGGGTTATGATTTTTAAAAGAGATGGTTTGCATACTTACTCCTTCGGTAATCCATCCGTTGGGTTTGGGTAGAGGTCTGGTCTGAGTTCATGCGGAGTAACTTTCCACTCCAATGCCTTACTGACTTTCAGAACCAACTCGCCGGGAACTTTATGTTTGAACCAACCATTTACTGTTTGTGCTCGCCGATTAAGCCGCCGTCCGATTTCCGATTGGCTACACACGGCAAGTAATTTTTTTTGAAGTGATGGCTTCATACGCTGCTCCACTAAAAACTGTAAATTTGAATTACAGTTTAATCAGTTTATTTCGATAGTGTCAAATCATTCGATATGAGGCCTGAAGAAAAAATCTGTATAATCTTTCTCATGTGTTTGTTTGGGTGGATGAAGATGAACTTTGGTGTTCGACTGCAACGAGTCTTAGATGAGATAGGAATGTCTCAATCAGAACTGGGGCGGAGGATCGGTGCGACATCCCAATCAGTGAATGGCTGGTGTCAGGCTGGAATCCTTCCCAGAAAAGAAATGCTTGAGCAACTTCCTGATATAACAGGAAAACCTTTGTATTGGTTTTTCATGACAGATGAAGACGAAGAGACGCTGCAGCCGCCAAGATCGGAAGATATCTATGTCCTTACCCCGGAGACCAAAAAGCTCATAGAAATTTACGATCAGCTTCCTCAAGTGGAGCAAGAACGATTCGTCGGGTTAATGCAGTTAAGGCTGGAAGAACTCGATGCTTTCATGAACGAATATTTAATGAAACGAAAGAAAGACTAGAACAGCCTTCCCCCCCCTTCATAAGCGCCGCCTTCGGGCGGTTTTTTTGTGCCTGCTCCCCACCTCACATCCAATTCTGAAATTTAAATCATCAGTTTTAATTGACAGCTGTAGTTTATATCGATAATACTATCTCCGTCCTATGACGTCATCGAGGCAGGAAGCCCACGAAGTAGCTGCCGGCGGCATACGAAACACCGGATGAGATGACAGCAATATCAATCGCAGCAGGTTCAATGTTCGGCTGCCCGGCCTTAAGGGAAGGAAATAAGTATGGATAAAGCATACGAAGACTATTTTGAAAACCTCTCTGAAGGTGAAGAGGCACTGAGTTTCAGCGAGTTTACCGCGGCACTTTCAGGTAAGCCGGCAGACTGCGCCTCTTCTGAAATGTAATGGAAATCCTGCGCGCTTCGTGGTGGTGAATTGCAGGGTGAAAAAGCTCAATCGTGAAGATCAGCGTCACGACACCACCGACGAAGCGCGTCGAAGTAGTGAAAATAAAAAATCAGGGTTTGCAATGCGGTGAATGCGGCTATGCGCACGCGACACAGTTAAAAAAGTAAACATGGCGGTTATTCACACGTTGTGGGGAAAAAGTTGTCGGCGGTAGTTGTTAACTGGCTGCCGTCACCGGGAGGCACCCGGCGCCGCATTGCAAAACCACATCCTAATACTGAGTTAACTGGAGATAACTATGAAGGATTTTGCCCGAGTACCTACCGGGAACCAGGCGACCCGCCTGAACTGGTTCGAGGTGAGACTACGCCAGCTGTGTTACTTACTGGCGCAGAAAGGAAACCCTGAGGCTGAGGCATGAATACTCTGTTTGCCCTTGTCATCAGCGTATGTGCTCTCACTGGTGAATGCTCTGATGTTCTGATCGGTGTTTATCCATCAGAGGCCAGTTGCAACAGCAACGCCGATGAACAAAAAGTACAGGGCCAGTGCCTCCCCTACAGAAATGCACAAAAAATGGCTGTCGACCAACAGCCTGCAGTGAGTTTTTGAATCGAGTTTTGACCAATGGCCGTTACGGCCGGAGAAGTGATTATGGAATTTGGAATGAAACGCGTTCTGGCATCTGTCCAGGCCGCCGCCACTTTGAATAAGCTCTATGACGGCTCGCCCGTTTCACTGACGGCCATCAGTAAAGAGTCAAAGCTGTCTACTTCATACCTTGAGCAGATCTTCAAAAAGCTGCGGGCGGGTAACCTGGTAATTTCACAGCGTGGCCCAGGTGGTGGTTATAGCCCCCGCGGCGATGACATCACCGTTACAGAAGTGATCACTGCGGTATCTAAACTGCCAGCCCATAAAACTTTTGAGCCTATCCTGCGAGCGCTTGACGACGTTCGCGTATCACAGCTGCTGCGGGGCGATTCGCCAGCCCCATAAAGCACAAAACCCGCGCAAGGCGGGTTAAGTACCCGGTCAGCCGACCAAAGCTTTCCGGAATCGAGTTTTGACCAATGACCACCACCAGGGCGGCTGCCATCAGCTGCCGGGTATCTTACAATCCAAAGGAGCCCAAACGCAATGAACAACTACCCGTATCTCATTAAAGCGAAGGCAAAAGCAAACGAAGCGAAAAGTCTCTTCTGCTGGTTCACTGCTAAATCCGATTCTCGCGCCGAGCGCAAAATCCTGGACATCCTGGAAGACGCTGAAATTAACGTTGGCCGCGGCGCCAGCCATCAGCTGCCGATCCGCACCAACTGGCTCATCGTTGATGACTTACCGGAAGAAGGTGTACTGGATGACACCTGGTGCGATCGCTACGAGCTTGGTGGTGAAGACGGGCTGACATGGCAAAAAATCGTTGCGCCGTCGGCTGCTGAACCACAGCCCTCCAGTAAACCAGAAAACGATATCTCTCCTGCAAATAGCAATGAAGAGGACTATTCGAACAATGAAGAAGCACTCTTCAACCTGGCGGAAATGTCATTCCGCACGCAGCTGCTTGCCCAGTATATGGCCGACGAACGTCACGTGTATCACATTAGCATTCCTCATCGTAACCGCCTTTCAGCGATGGAAATGGATACGGATAATCACGGTGTGCAGAATCTGCTGCTGACGGCAGAAAATATTCCGGAGCTTAAAAAATATGATATGCCTGGCCTGTGGAAATTTACCAGTGCATTTAAGAGCGTATTTCCTGCGGGGAAACGCCATGAGCTCGGCAAGCAAATTCAGTTCGCCAAATTGTGGCTTGAAACGTCTCACATTGACCGCGGGATCCTTACAAAGGAATGGGCTGCTGGAAACTATATCACCTCAATAAACAAAACCGATACTGGCGCCAATGCTGGTGGCGGTAACAAAACTGACCGCAATCCGGATTATCAGCATTCGCTGGATACTCTGGATATAGAGATCGCCCTTGCGACGATGCCTATGGATTTTGATATCTATAATTTTCCGGCATCAGTCCACCGCCGCGCGAAGGAAATAGTACAGAAGAAAGAAAGTCCATTTAAAGAATGGTCTGCAGCATTACGGAGCACACCAGGCATCCTTGATTATTCCCGTGCAGCGATTTTTGCACTGATCAGGGAAGCATCCAGTGGAATAACTCCTTTTCCAGATCGGTTGCGTGGCTACATCAACGCGAATCTGACTGAACATAAGCATGATACCCCAAGCGCTGAAATGCTTGCCAAGGCGGGACATATTCCATCTGCTGCAGTCACTCTGGATGCAATAAACCAAGCAATCGCCGGAGAGGATAGCAGCGCAAAACTGGAAACACTCTCCTCTGACTTTAAAGCAGTTGGCACCGAACTCGTAAAAGAAGCTCAAAAGCAGCGTCCGAACGCTAATCAGGTTCTGGCCGCCGAGCGCGGCGAATATGTCGAAGGGATTAGCGACCCTACTGATCCGAAGTGGGTAACCGAAGACCTTCCCAAATCAAGGCAACCTGAGGTTTCAAAAATTGGGGACGGAGTATTTTCCATTGACGGTCTTGTTGACGTTACGGGCAAGGTTAACCAAAAAGAAAAAACAGATGAAGTTGTTCATCAAACGGATGCTATAGATATTGAATCCAGTCCTCATAATAAGGTGGAAGATCAGCCTATTGATTATGTTCACGTTATGGTTGATCTGGAAACCATGGGTAAAAAACATAACGCCCCTATCGTCGCTATTGGTGCGGTTGTTTTTGACCCGGCAACCGGCTCTATTGGAGAAAGTTTCTATAAAGTCGTATGCCTTGAATCCTCTGTGAACTGGGGCGCCGTAATCGATCCATCAACTGTTATCTGGTGGCTTAAGCAGTCCTCCGAAGCACGCTCTGAGATCGTAAATGATGATGCTATCCCGTTGCTGGATGCATTACTCCAGTTCAGAGAATTTGTTTCTGATAATGTCGCTGGTGGGAGCAAAAAGGCGCAGGTATGGGGTAACGGTGCGTCATTCGACAACTCTATTCTGCGTTCTTCTTACGATTGCATTGCTGAAGATTATCCGTGGGAATACTGGAACGATCGGGACGTACGAACAATGGTAGAACTCGGCCAGGCCATTAGCTTCGACCCCAAAACAACGATCCCGTTTGAAGGGTCTCGTCACAATGCCCTCGCTGATGCTATTCATCAGGCCCGCTATGTATCAGCGATCTGGCAGCGAATAATTGCCGGCAATCATGTGCTGCAAAAATTGATGCAAAACTGATTTTTTATTTTCAGGTACAGGCCCAGCAATGGGCCATAATGAGGTAAAACATATGCTCCAGATGTTAACCCTTGAAGAGTGGGCAAACGAGAAATACAGAAGCAATCCCCCAAGTGTTTCCACTCTCAGGAATTATGCTAAACAGAATATGTTTTCTCCCCCAGCCAAAAAAGAAGGTCGATTCTGGCGCGTCAGGGAGGATGCTGAGTTGGTTGGTACATTGACCACTCCTGTAGTAAAGAAAAGCGACCCTGTTCTTTTGCAGAGGATTTTGAACGATGGCTGCCAGACCACGTAAAAATAATATATCAATTCCAAATTTATACCCGCTCTTCAGTAGAAAGGTTAATAAAGTATACTGGCGTTATAAGCACCCGATAACTGGTAAGTTTCATAGTCTAGGAACAGACGAAGCAGAGGCCTCGGCAATAGCTATTGAAGCAAATAAAAGACTGGCGGAACAACAAACCCGCCAGATAATGGCAATCACTGACAGAATTTCCACCAGCACAGGAAAAGCAATATCAACTAACACCTGGCTTGAGCGCTACTGGAAGATTCAGCAGGAAAGATTAAAGTCCGGAGATATTAAAGAAAACACTATCAAACAAAAAGCAAAACCAGTATCTCTGCTTAAGGAACGGGTAGGAATGAAATTAATATCCGCTGTCAATGTTCGAGATGTTGCGCAAATTCTTGATGAATATTTAGCGGAGGGACAACCCAGAATGGCTCAGGTCATTCGCTCTGTCCTAATAGATGTTTTTAAAGAAGCTCAGCATGCGGGAGAAGTACCTCCTGGTTATAACCCTGCACTAGCAACTAAACAACCTCGTAGAAAGATCACTCGCCAGCGCCTCACTCTGGAGGAATGGCAAAAGATTTTTGATATAGCCGATGAAAATCACAAATACATGGGGAACGCCATGCTTTTAGCCATAGTAACAGGACAGCGACTAGGTGATATATCCCGTATGAAATTCTCGGACATCTGGGACGATCATCTACACGTTGAGCAAGAGAAAACCGGAAGCAAAATCGCTATACCATTAGCTCTGCGTTGCAACGCAATCAACTGGAGCCTCCGAGATGTAATCAGTCGTTGCTGGGATTATGCAGTAAGCCCTTATTTGGTTCATTTCTTTAGAACCACCTCACAGGCTGAGCGAGGAGCACAGGTGAAACCCAGAACACTGACCATGAATTTCAGCAAGGCAAGAGACAGTGCAGATATTGACTGGGGACAAGGTACACCGGCAACTTTCCATGAACAAAGATCGCTTTCCGAGCGGTTATATAAAGCCCAAGGTATAAACACGAAAGATTTACTTGGACATAAAACTCAACAACAAACGGATAGGTACCATGATGATCGTGGGAAGGGGTGGACAACGGTGGCCTTATGAGGTTTTTCGGGAGGGGTTTTGATAACTTGTTTTGATAAAATTTTGATAACCGTTCGAAAACTAATAATAAAAACGGGAACCACCAGGTTCCCGTTCTGACATAATCTGGGGCCAGATTACATGTTCGCGATAATCGCGTCGCCAAACTCTGAACATTTCAGCAGTTTAGCGCCTTCCATCAGACGTTCAAAGTCATAGGTCACGGTCTTGGCGGCGATAGCACCTTCCATGCCTTTGACGATCAGGTCTGCGGCTTCGAACCACTGCATGTGGCGCAGCATCATCTCTGCGGACAGGATGATGGAGCCCGGGTTCACTTTGTCCTGGCCAGCATACTTCGGCGCAGTACCGTGAGTCGCTTCGAACAGCGCGCACTCGTCGCCGATATTGGCGCCCGGGGCGATACCGATACCGCCAACCTGTGCCGCCAGCGCGTCAGAGATGTAGTCGCCGTTGAGGTTCATACAGGCGATAACGTCGTATTCCGCCGGACGCAGCAGGATCTGCTGCAGGAAGGCGTCGGCGATCACGTCTTTTACCACGATCTCTTTACCGGTGTTCGGGTTCTTGATTTTCACCCACGGGCCGCCGTCGATCAGCTCGCCGCCGAACTCTTCGCGAGCCAGCTGGTAGCCCCAGTCTTTGAACGCGCCTTCGGTGAACTTCATAATGTTGCCTTTGTGCACCAGAGTGACGGAATCACGATCGTTGGTGATCGCATACTCAATGGCTGCACGAACCAGACGTTTGGTGCCTTCTTCAGAGCACGGCTTGATGCCGATGCCGCAATGTTCCGGGAAGCGAATTTTCTTCACGCCCATCTCATCGCGCAGGAATTTGATCACTTTGTCTGCTTCAGCAGAGTCGGCTTTCCACTCGATGCCTGCATAGATATCTTCGGAGTTTTCACGGAAGATAACCATGTCGGTCAGTTCCGGGTGCTTAACCGGGCTCGGGGTGCCCTGGTAGTAACGTACCGGACGCAGGCAGACGTAGAGATCCAGCTCCTGGCGCAGCGCCACGTTCAGGGAACGAATGCCGCCGCCGACTGGGGTAGTCAGAGGACCTTTGATAGCAACGCGGTAGTCACGAATCAGATCGAGGGTTTCAGCTGGCAGCCAGACATCCTGGCCATAGACGTGTGTCGATTTCTCACCGGTGTAAACTTCCATCCAGGAAATTTTACGCTCGCCCTTATAGGCTTTCTCAACGGCGGCATCAACCACTTTCAGCATCGCTGGGGTAACGTCAACGCCGATACCGTCACCTTCAATGAACGGGATAATCGGATTGTGAGGGACGTTCAGTTTGCCGTTTTGCAGGGTGATTTTTTGACCTTCCGCCGGAACTACTACTTTGCTTTCCATTAACCTCTCCTTCGAGCGCTTCTGGTTCTGCTCTTCCCTCTTCACGCGAGCCTGGTGTTGGCTGAGTCGGCCAGCTTCGGAGTACCGGGTCTTCCCGCTAACCGGAGCTATCGCGTCCGTGTCGCCTTCCTGCCTATAGTGCGAATCGGTTTGAGCAATTTTTTGTTAATAATTTGTAATGAGCATGTCAATACTACCTGAATGTTTGCGTCCATGAAAGGCATTCGTAATTAGGCTATAATGCGGCAATTGATAGAGCCTGAAAATACCATGCAGAAAACTTCATTTAGAAAACATCGCGTTGAGCGATTCAGCACACAACAAGTCACCAGACAACGTAAAGAACGCCAGCCAAAAACTGTGATCTTGTTCAATAAACCCTATGATGTGTTGCCGCAATTTACCGACGAGGCCGGGCGCAGCACGCTGAAAGATTTTATTCCGGTGGCGGGCGTCTATGCTGCCGGTCGGCTCGATCGCGACAGCGAAGGCCTGCTGGTGCTGACCAACGACGGCGCGCTGCAGGCGAAGCTGACCCAGCCGGGTAAGCGCACCGGCAAGATCTACTATGTTCAGGTGGAAGGCGAACCCACGCCCGAGGCGCTGACCGCCTTGCGCGACGGCGTCACCCTCAACGACGGCCCCACCCTGCCTGCCGACGTAGAACTTGTGGAGGAACCCGTCTGGCTGTGGCCGCGCAACCCGCCGATTCGTGAGCGCAAATCGATTCCCACCCGCTGGCTGAAAATTACGCTCTACGAGGGACGCAACCGCCAGGTGCGCCGGATGACCGCCCACGTCGGCTTCCCCACCCTGCGTCTGATCCGCTACGCCATGGGCGGCTATACACTCGACGGACTGGCCAACGGCGACTGGCGCAAAGCCGAATAACTGAAAAGGAAAAGCGATGTTTAAACCTCATGTCACCGTTGCCTGCGTGGTTCACGCCCAGGATAAATTTCTCATCGTCGAAGAAACCATTAACGGCAAAGCACTGTGGAACCAGCCGGCGGGCCATCTCGAGGCCAATGAAACGCTGCTGCAGGCCGCCGAACGTGAACTGTGGGAGGAGACCGGCATTCGCGCCACGCCGCAGCACTTCATCCGCATGCATCAGTGGCTGGCTCCCGATAACACCCCGTTTCTGCGCTTCCTGTTCGCTATCGAACTTAGCGATCCGTGCGCCACTGAACCGCACGACAGCGATATCGATCGCTGCCTGTGGCTCAGTGCTGAGGAAATTCTTAACGCGCCAAACCTGCGCTCGCCGCTGGTTGCCGAAAGCATTCGCTGCTACCTGCAGGACCCGCGGCAGCCGCTGTCGCTGATTGGCGCATTTAACTGGCCGTTCACAGGGGGTGAATGAACGGTGAGCGCGTGCTAGAATACGCCGCCTCGAAGTTCAATGTAGCGAGTATTTCCATGTCAGAAAGCCAGAAAAAAGTGATCGTCGGCATGTCCGGCGGCGTCGACTCCTCGGTCTCCGCGTACCTGTTGCTGCAGCAAGGGTATAAGGTGGAAGGCCTGTTCATGAAGAACTGGGAGGAAGACGACGGCGAGGAATACTGCACCGCCGCCGCCGACCTTGCCGATGCGCAAGCGGTCTGCGATAAGCTGGGCATTGAACTGCACACCGTTAACTTTGCCGCCGAATATTGGGATAACGTCTTTGAGCTCTTCCTGGAAGAGTACAAAGCCGGCCGCACGCCGAACCCGGATATTCTGTGCAATAAAGAGATCAAATTTAAAGCCTTCCTCGAGTTTGCTGCCGAAGACCTCGGCGCCGACTACATCGCCACCGGGCACTATGTGCGCCGCGCCGATGTCGACGGTAAAAGCCAGCTGCTGCGCGGCCTCGACGGCAATAAAGATCAGAGCTACTTCCTTTATACCCTCAGCCACGAGCAGATTGCCCAGAGCCTGTTCCCGGTGGGTGAACTGGAAAAACCGCAGGTGCGTAAGATCGCCGAAGAGCTGGATCTGGTCACCGCGAAGAAAAAAGATTCCACCGGCATCTGCTTTATCGGCGAGCGTAAATTCCGCGATTTCCTTGGCCGTTACCTGCCGGCGCAGCCGGGCAAAATCCTCACCGTCGACGGCGAGGAGATCGGTACCCATCAGGGGCTGATGTACCACACCCTGGGCCAGCGTAAAGGGCTAGGTATCGGCGGCACCAAAGAGGGTAGCGAAGATCCATGGTACGTGGTCGATAAAGACGTTGAGAATAATATTCTTATCGTCGCCCAGGGCCATGACCACCCGCGCCTGATGTCCGTCGGTCTGATTGCCCAACAGCTGCACTGGGTAAACCGTGAACCGCTGCAGGGCACCCTGCGCTGCACGGTGAAAACCCGCTATCGCCAGACCGATATCCCCTGCACCGTTACCGCGCTGGATGAAGACCGTATCGAAGTCCGCTTCGATGAGCCGGTCGCGGCGGTGACACCGGGCCAGTCCGCGGTATTCTATTTGGGTGAAGTGTGTCTCGGCGGCGGAATTATTGAACAACGACTGCCTCTGCAGTCCTGAACGCGCGTTATTTCCGCCGGGACGAACCGCCCCGGCGGCTGACAAGGAGTATGTGTGGCGAAGAATTACTATGACATCACCCTGGCGCTGGCTGGCGTTTGCCAGGCGGCGCGACTGGTTCAGCAACTGGCGCATCAGGGACATTGCGACAGCGATGCCCTGCATGTGTCGCTGAACAGCATCATCGACCTCGATCCCGAGTCGACGCTGGCGGTGTTCGGTGGCAGTGAAGCCAATCTTCGCCTCGGCCTTGAAACGCTGCTCGGGGTGCTCAATACCAGCAGTCGCCAGGGCCTCAATGCGGAACTCACCCGCTATACCCTGAGCCTGATGGTGCTGGAGCGCAAGCTCGCCGCCAGTAAAGGGGCGATGGACACGCTCGGCAACCGCATCGCCGGCCTGCATCGTCAGCTGGAGCACTTTGACCTGCAGTCCGAAACGCTGCTCAGCGCCATGGCGGGCATCTATGTCGACGTGATAAGCCCGCTGGGCCCGCGTATTCAGGTGACCGGCTCCCCTGCCGTGCTGCAAAGCCCGCAGGTGCAGGCGAAAGTTCGCTCAGCGCTGCTGGCGGGTATTCGCGCCGCGGTGCTCTGGCATCAGGTGGGCGGCGGACGTCTCCAGCTTATGTTTTCCCGTAATCGTCTGGTTAACCAGGCAAAGCAAATTCTTGCTCATTTAACCCCGGAGTTGTGATCTATGGAATTATCCTCACTGACCGCCGTTTCCCCTGTAGACGGCCGCTACGGCGATAAAGTCAGCGCGCTGCGCGGTATCTTCAGCGAATTCGGTTTGCTGAAATTCCGCGTTCAGGTGGAAGTACGTTGGCTGCAAAAACTGGCCGCCCACGCAGCGATCAAGGAAGTTCCTGCTTTTGCTGCCGACGCAAACGGTTTCCTTGACAAAATCGTTGCCGATTTCAGCGTCGAAGACGCCGAGCGCATCAAAACCATCGAGCGCACCACTAATCACGATGTGAAAGCGGTAGAGTACTTTCTGAAAGAGAAAGTCGCTGACATCGCCGAACTGCACGCCGTGTCGGAGTTTATTCACTTCGCCTGTACGTCCGAAGACATCAATAACCTCTCCCACGCGCTGATGCTGAAAACCGCCCGCGACGAAGTGGTTCTGCCTTACTGGCGCAAACTGATTGACGCGGTAAAAGATCTGGCGACCCAGTACCGCGATGTGCCGCTGCTCTCCCGTACCCACGGCCAGCCAGCGACGCCGTCCACCATGGGTAAAGAGATGGCCAACGTCGCCTACCGTATGGAGCGCCAGTACCGTCAGCTGAACCAGGTGGAAATCCTTGGTAAAATCAACGGCGCGGTGGGTAACTACAACGCCCACATCGCCGCTTACCCGGAAGTCGACTGGCATCAGTTCAGCGAAGAGTTTGTTACTTCGCTGGGCATTCAGTGGAACCCGTACACCACGCAGATCGAGCCGCATGACTATATCGCTGAGCTGTTTGACTGCATCGCGCGCTTTAACACCATTCTGATCGACTTCGATCGCGACGTGTGGGGCTACATCGCGCTCAACCACTTCAAACAGAAGACCATCGCCGGGGAAATCGGCTCCTCCACCATGCCGCACAAGGTGAACCCGATTGACTTCGAAAACTCCGAAGGCAACCTCGGCCTGGCCAATGCGGTCATGCAGCACCTGGCCAGCAAACTGCCGGTTTCCCGCTGGCAGCGCGACCTGACCGACTCCACCGTTCTGCGTAACCTCGGCGTGGGCATCGGCTATGCGCTGATCGCCTATCAGTCCACCCTCAAAGGGATCAGCAAGCTGGAGCTGAACCAGGATCGCCTGCTGGACGAACTGGATCACAACTGGGAAGTACTGGCTGAGCCGATCCAGACCGTGATGCGTCGTTACGGTATCGAAAAACCGTACGAGAAGCTGAAAGAGCTGACCCGCGGCAAACGCGTGGACGCGGAAGGGATGAAGCAGTTTATTGACAGCCTCGCCCTGCCGGAAGAGGAAAAAGTGCGTCTCAAAGCGATGACCCCGGCCAACTATATCGGTCGGGCAACCACCATGGTTGACGAGCTGAAGTAATCGCCCTGCCCCTCTTTCCGCCGGAAAGAGGGGCGTTTTATCGCCGGAAAGCGATCAGATCCAAACGTCGTTCACCGCCGTCCGCTCGCCGCCCTCGTGGCCGGTATTTAACACCCCGCGCGGTTCAATCAGCATCAGCTTCGCTTCCGTCTCCGTCGAGGTCTTATGTTCCACCCCGCGCGGCACGACGATCATCTCCCCGGCCTTCACCAGCACATGTCCGTCGCGAAAGTCCACGCGCAATACCCCCTCCACCACCATCAGCGTCTCATCGGTTTCCGGGTGGCTGTGCCAGATAAAGTCGCCGGCGATGCGCACGATCTTGAACTGATAGTCATTCATTTCGGCCACCACTTTGGGCTGCCATTGTTCGCTGAACAGGGAAAATTTCTGAGCAAGATTAACGAGTTGATACATAGGCTGTCTCCTTGTGATAAAGGCAGTCAGCATAGTTCGCCTCACCGCGTTGACGCTTGAACGATTGTGCAACCTGCGCCGCCTTAGCCGCGGATCGCCCGCAGCCAGCGCCCCGGAGAGAGGCCAAAGCGGCTGATAAACTGGCGCGTCATGTGGCTCTGGTCGGCAAACCCCGCGTCAGCGGCAATATCCACCAGACGCTCCCCGGCGCGCATCCGCTGGCGACAAAAATCGAGCCGGCGCATCATGACGTAGCGCCACGGGCTGGTGCCGTACAGCGTTCTGAAATCACGGCTCAGGCTCCAGCGGTCCCGGCCGCTGACCTGCGACAAGGTGTCGAGGGTCATATCCTGCATAAAACAGGCATGGATATACTCCCGAGCCCTCTCCGCCGCCTGATAATCAAACGCCTGGCGACGGGAACGCTGCCCGCCGACCACGGCCAGGGTCTGCGCCAGGTCGTACAGGGCGTCTTCTTCCTCCAGCGGCTCGAAGGTATCCGTGACCGCTTTCAACAGCGGCTGCACGGCGCGACCTAGCCGTGGATCCGCCGACAGGCCGCCGGGGATAAACGGCAATGGCCTGCCGCCGAGTATCTTCTGGATCAGCGCTGGCTCAATGTAGACCATGCGGTAGTGAAACCCCGCCTCGGTGCCCGCCTCGCCATCGTGTATTTCGTCCGGGTGAAGGACCATCGTCCCGCCGGGCAGACTGTGCTGTAGCCCGCCGCGATAGTGAAAGCTCTGCACGCCGGCGATCGTCTGGCCGATGGCGTAGGTATCATGCCGGTGCGGCTCGTAGCCGTGGCCGCCGAAGAAGGCTTCGATGCGCTCCGTGCGGCTGGGCGATTGCGCCAGCCTGACCCAATCCGCGCTCTGCTGCTGAGACATAATGAATAACCTGCGGCGTTCTTGAGGGAGGATTCGAGCACTATTACACAAAAAATTAACATCACCAACCCGCTCACTGCCGCGCCCAGCCGCTGGGCGTTTGCTGAAATTACGCATAGAATGAAGGAGTTCCATACCCGCTGCGCAAAAGGCGCCGCTCAACGCCGGCCTGCCCGGCGATGCTCCACGCCGTTTGTATAAAAATCTTTATTTAACAGCTGTTTATATTTTGCGTATATAATAAGCGTCAGACTACTTTCGAAATTGCAAGGGAGAACAGCCATGCGCGTACTCGTGGTTGAGGATAATGCCCTGCTGCGTCACCACCTCAAAGTTCAGCTCCAGGAGCTGGGCCATCAGGTCGATGCCGCAGAGGATGCCAAGGAAGCGGATTACTATCTGGGCGAACATCTCCCGGATATCGCCATCGTCGATCTCGGCCTGCCGGACGAAGATGGATTATCGTTGATCCGCCGCTGGCGCAGCCACGACGTGTCGCTGCCGGTGCTGGTGCTGACCGCCCGCGAAGGATGGCAGGATAAAGTCGAAGTGCTGAGCGCCGGGGCGGATGATTACGTCACTAAGCCTTTCCATATTGAAGAGGTTGCCGCCCGCATGCAGGCGCTGCTGCGCCGCAACAGCGGCCTGGCCTCGCAGGTGATCTCTCTGCCGCCGTTTCAGGTCGACCTCTCCCGCCGCGAGCTGTCGGTGAACGATCAGCCGATCAAGCTGACGGCCTTTGAGTACACGATTATGGAAACCCTGATCCGCAACCGCGGCAAAGTGGTCAGTAAAGATTCCCTGATGCTCCAGCTTTACCCGGATGCCGAACTGCGTGAAAGCCATACCATCGACGTGCTGATGGGCCGGCTGCGTAAGAAAATTCAGGCTGAATACCCGCAGGACGTCATCACCACGGTGCGCGGCCAGGGCTATCTGTTCGAACTGCGCTGATGAAGGGACTGTTGCGGCATATTTTCCCGCTGTCATTACGGGTTCGCTTCCTGCTGGCGACCGCCGGGGTGGTGCTGGTGCTCTCCCTGGCCTATGGCATGGTGGCGCTGGTGGGCTACAGCGTCAGTTTCGATAAAACCACCTTCCGTCTGCTACGCGGCGAGAGCAATCTCTTTTATATGCTGGCCAAATGGGAGAACGGCGCCATTGATGTCGATATCCCGGAAAATCTGAATATGGAAAGCCCGACGGTGACCCTTATTTACGATGAGAAGGGCAAACTACTGTGGGCGCAGCGCGATGTCCCCTGGCTGACGAAGCGCATTCAACCGGATTGGTTGAAACGCAATGGCTTCCATGAAATTGAAGCCGATGTCGACAGCAGCAGTATGCTGTTGCGCAATAACCATGAGGTTCAGGAACAGCTGGACGCCATCCGCGAACAGGGCGACGATTCGGAGATGACCCACTCGGTGGCGATCAACTTCTACCCAGCCACCAGCAAAATGCCCCAGCTCAGTATCGTGGTGGTCGACACCATCCCGGTGGAGCTCAAGCGCAGCTATATGGTGTGGAGCTGGTTTATCTACGTGCTGGCCGCCAACCTGTTGCTGGTGATCCCCCTGCTGTGGGTCGCCGCCTGGTGGAGCCTGCGCCCCATCGAGTCGCTGGCCAAAGAGGTGCGCGAGCTGGAGGAACATCACCGCGAGAAGCTCAATCCCAACACCACCCGCGAGCTGACCCGACTGGTGAGCAACCTTAACCGGCTGGTTCGCAGCGAGCGTGAACGCTATGACAAATACCGCACCACCCTCACCGATCTCACCCACAGCCTGAAAACGCCGCTGGCGGTGATGCAGAGCACGTTGCGCTCTCTGCGCGGCGAGAAGATCAGCGTCGACGAGGCGGAGCCGGTGATGCTGGAGCAGATCAGCCGTATCTCGCAACAAATTGGCTACTATCTGCATCGCGCCAGCATGCGCAGCGGCGGCACCCTGCTGAGCCGGGAGCTGCATCCGATCGCCCCTCTGCTCGACAGCCTGACCTCCGCCCTCAATAAGGTCTATCAGCGCAAGGGGGTCAATATCTCGCTCGACATCTCGCCGGAGATCAGTTTTGTCGGCGAGCAGAACGATTTTATGGAAGTGATGGGCAACGTTCTCGATAACGCCTGTAAGTACTGCCTGGAGTTCGTGGAGGTTTCCGTGCGCCAGACCACCGACAGCCATCTGCACATCCTGGTGGAAGACGATGGGCCGGGGATCCCACCGAGCCAGCGCCGCGCCGTCTTCGACCGCGGCCAGCGGGCGGATACTCTGCGTCCCGGCCAGGGGGTGGGGCTCTCCGTCGCCCGGGAAATCGTCGAACAATATGACGGGGAGATCATCGCCGGCGAGAGCCTGCTCGGCGGCGCCTGCATGGAGGTGGTGTTTGGCCGCCAGCTGATGGAAGATAAAGAGAGTTAATCGTTGAGTTTTTTCACGGCGCCTGCATCGCCGGGGCGCCGCATCCGTTATAATCCCTGTCAGACACCTGCAGTGGAATATCAATATGGATTATCAATTAACGCTTAACTGGCCCGACTTTATCGAACGCTACTGGCAAAAACGGCCGGTGGTATTGAAGCGCGGCTTCGCCAATTTTATCGACCCGCTGAGCCCGGACGAACTGGCTGGACTGGCCATGGAGAGCGAGGTCGATAGCCGCCTTGTCAGCCATCAGGATGGAAAATGGCAGGTCAGTCACGGTCCCTTCGAAAGCTACGATCACCTGAGCGAAAACAACTGGTCCCTGCTGGTGCAGGCGGTTAACCACTGGCATGAGCCGTCTGCGGCGCTGATGCATCCGTTCCGCGCCCTGCCGGACTGGCGTATCGACGACCTGATGATCTCCTTCTCAGTACCGGGCGGCGGCGTCGGCCCGCATCTGGATCAGTATGATGTGTTTATCATTCAGGGCACCGGCCGTCGACGCTGGCGCGTCGGGGAAAAAGTGCCGATGAAACAGCACTGCCCGCATCCGGACCTGCTGCAGGTTGACCCCTTCGAGGCGATCATCGATGAAGAGATGGAGCCGGGGGATATTCTCTATATTCCGCCAGGATTCCCGCATGAGGGGTATTCGCTGGAAAACTCGCTCAACTATTCGGTCGGCTATCGCGCGCCGAATGCCCGCGAGTTGTTCAGCGGATTTGCCGACTACGTTCTCCAGCGCGAACTGGGCAGCCAGCGCTACGCCGATCCGGACGTGCCGTCGCGCGACCATCCGGCGGATATTTTACCGGCCGAACTCGACCGCCTGCGCGAGATGATGCTGGGGCTGATTAACCAACCGGAGCACTTTAAGCAGTGGTTCGGCGAGTTTATCACCCAGTCGCGTCATGAACTTGACGTCGCGCCGCCGGAGCCGCCTTATCAGCCTGACGAGATTTATGATGCCCTGCAGCAGGGCGATACCCTGGAACGCCTGGGCGGCCTGCGGGTGCTGCGCATTGACGGCGAGGTGTTCGTCAATGGCGAGAAGATCAACTCCCCGCACCGTCCGGCGCTGGACGCCTTAGCTACCCACCTGACGCTGCGCGCCGACCATTTTGGCGATGCGCTGGAAGATCCTTCCTTCCTCGCCATGCTGGCGGCGCTGGTCAACAGCGGCTACTGGTTCTTTGGCGACTGAGTCTCCATCCTGCCCGGCGGCGCTGCGCTTGCCGGGCCTACGGGTTCTGCGGTCATCGGCTGGACCGTAGGCCGGATAAGGCAAAGCCGCCATCCGGCATGAAGACAGGTGCCCGCTCTGCTGTTCACCGCCCGGCGGCGCTGCCCTTGCTGGGCCTACGGATTCTGTAGTCACCGGCTGGACCGTAGGCCGGATAAGGCGAAGCCGCCATCCGGCACTTTGTGGTTTCGATGGCGACAATGTCTTACCCGAGCATTATCGCCTCTCGCCTGCATCAAATTCGCTTACCTCACCCGCCCAATCCGGCGGATACCCTCCCTGACGCACATCGCGATGAAAGGTCGAATACGGCCAATCCTGCACCCTACGGACATGACCGTGCTTAACAGGATAGATATAAACGTAATCCATATGCCGCCGGTAATCTTCTTCATTACGGATGGTATGTTCCCAGAATCGCGGCTGCCAGATATGGTGCTGCGCCAGCGCTCGGGTAAACATTTTTTTAATGTCCCGCCAGCGACCGGAATAATCGGTATCCCCCTCAGGCAGGGTCCATATGCAGTGCATATGCTCTGGTAAAACGACCCAGGCGTTAATCAGAAACGGTTTTTTGCTTTTAACAAACGCTGTAGCGGCACGCAGATGAGCAATATGCCGCGTCAGGAGATCGCTGCGCCGATTTTGCAGGTTAACGGTGAAGAACCAGCAGCCGCCGGGGATATAACTGCGACGATAATCAGACATGTGAGGTTCCCTCCTCAGTATTAGCCTTATTGCTTTTGCCCGGCGGCGCTGCGCTTGCCGGGCCTACGGGTTCTGCGGTCATCGGCTGGACCGTAGGCCGGATAAGGCGTTAGCCGCCATCCGGCATGAAGACAGGTGCCCGCTCTGCTGTTCACCGCCCGGCGGCGCTGCGCTTGCCGGGCCTACGGGTTCTGCGGTCACCGGCTGGACCGTAGGCCGGATAAGGCGAAGCCGCCATCCGGCATGTAGACAGGTGCCCGCTCTGCTGTTCACCGCCCGGCGGCGCTGCCCTTGTCGGGCCTACGGGTTCCGCGCTCACCGGCTGGACCGTAGGCCGGATAAGGCGAAGCCGCCATCCGGCATAAAGACTGGCACCTGCTCTGCTGTTCACCACCCGGCGGCACTGCCCTTGCCGGGCCTATGGGTTCTGTTGTCACCGGCTGGACCGTAGGCCGGATAAGGCGAAGCCGCCATCCGGCATCTTGTGCGACAAGCAGAATGACCGGTCTGGTTGCGAAGATTATTTCCCTGTTCGTGCCGCCGTCAGCTCGGCGATACGCACGATCACCTGCACCGCTTTCTCCATCCCTTCCAGGGTGACAAACTCATGTTTGCCGTGATAGTTGTAGCCGCCGGTAAACAGGTTCGGGCATGGCAGTCCCATAAACGAGAGCTGCGCGCCGTCGGTACCGCCGCGGATCGGTTTCATCTGCGGTTCGATATCGCAGTCCACCATCGCCTGGCGGGCAATATCGACCACGTGCGGGTGGGCGATCACCTGCTCATGCATGTTGTAATAACTGTCCTCGATCACCAGCTCGATATAGCAGTCCGGGTGCAGCCCCTTGCCCACCTTTTTGGCGATCTCCATCATCTTGCGCTTGCGCGCCTCAAAGTGCTTGCGGTCAAAATCGCGGATGATGTAGTGCATCTCGGCCCGATCGACGCTGCCTTTGATGCTGGTGAGGTGATAAAAGCCTTCATAGCCTTCGGTGGTCTCCGGCGCCTCGTCGGCCGGCACTTCGGCATGAATGCGCGCGGCCAACGACAGCGCGTTGACCATCACCCCTTTCGCGGTGCCGGGGTGCACGTTGTTGCCAACGATCTTAATGGTCACCGAGGCGGCATTGAAATTTTCAAACTCCAGTTCGCCGACCCCGCCGCCGTCTACGGTGTAGGCCCAGCGGGCGTCAAAGGCCTCGACGTCGAAATGCTTCGCCCCTTTTCCCACCTCTTCATCGGGGGTGAAGGCCACGCGGATATCGCCGTGGGGGATGTTTTTCGCCTGCAGGGTCGCCAGCGCGGTCATGATTTCGGCGATGCCGGCCTTGTCGTCCGCCCCCAGCAGCGTCTTCCCGTCGGTGGTGATCAGCGTCTGCCCCAAAAGCTGATGCAAAACCGGGAACATCACCGGAGAGAGCACCTCATCGCCAATGCCGAGCGCGATATCGCCGCCGCGATAGTTTTCGACAATCTGCGGGTTAACGTTTTTGCCGCTGAAATCCGGGGAGGTGTCGACGTGAGAGATAAAGCCGATGGCCGGGATATCGCCCTCAACGTTGGCGGGCAGGGTTCCCATTACCGTCCCTTTTTCACTCAGCGTTACCTTGACCAGTCCCATTTCTTCCAGCTGCGCCTGCAACAGGCGTAACAGCTTCCACTGCCCTTCCGTGCTGGGGACCTGACGAACGCCAGGCTTCGACTGCGTGTCCAAAGAAACGTACTGCAAAAAACGCTCAAGCAATTTATCCATGTAGCCACCCTCTTCTTTTGTGACAACATTATTGATAAGCCAGAAAAGACAAATATTGCGTCAGGTCATTTTTAGCCCGTAAAGCGAAATTTAATAACGGAACCGACGTTATGGTGTAAAGGTAGACTATGCGGGCGTATCAAGGATTGGCGATTACCCTCGTTTGCCGTAGAATGCTGGCCCTTATTAAAAACGTGCAACCCCAAAGGTGGTTAATCACAAACCCCGCAGCGGCCGGAAATTTCCGTTGCGTCTACATGGGACAGAGTCAAAAATTGAATATACAACCGCGTTCGCGTTCGCCGCTGGTGCATCTGGCGGGAATTCGCAAGAGCTTTGATGGTAAAACGGTCATCGATAACCTTAACCTGACCATCAACAATGGTGAGTTTCTCACCCTGCTTGGCCCCTCTGGCTGCGGTAAAACCACCGTTCTGCGCCTTATTGCCGGCCTGGAAAACGTCGACAGCGGACGGATCCATCTCGAAGATCACGATATCACTCATGTTCCGGCGGAAAACCGCCACGTTAATACCGTATTCCAAAGCTACGCCCTGTTTCCGCATATGACGGTGTTCGAGAACGTCGCCTTTGGCCTGCGGATGCAGAAAACCCCGGCGGCGGAAATCACACCGCGGGTGATGGATGCCTTAAAGATGGTGCAGCTGGAGGCCTTTGCCCAGCGCAAACCGCACCAGCTCTCCGGCGGCCAGCAGCAGCGCGTGGCCATCGCCCGCGCGGTGGTCAACAAACCGCGCCTGCTGCTGCTCGATGAGTCCCTTTCGGCGCTGGATTACAAGCTGCGCAAGCAGATGCAGAACGAACTGAAAGCGCTGCAGCGTAAGCTCGGCATCACCTTCGTCTTCGTCACTCACGACCAGGAAGAGGCCCTGACCATGTCCGATCGCATCGTGGTGATGCGTGATGGCAAAATTGAGCAGGACGGCACCCCGCGCGAGATCTACGAAGAGCCAAAAAACCTGTTCGTCGCCAGCTTTATCGGCGAGATCAATATCTTCGACGCCACGGTCATTGAACGCCTCGACGAACAGCGCGTGCGGGCCAGCGTGGAAGGGCGTGAATGCAACATCACCGTCAATTTTGCGGTGGAGGCCGGCCAGCGCCTGCATGTCCTGCTGCGCCCGGAAGATCTGCGCGTCGATGAGATCCACCACAACAGCGACGCCGACGGCCTGATCGGCTATGTCCGCGAGCGCAACTATAAGGGCATGACCCTCGAGTCGGTGGTGGAGCTGGAAAACGGCAAAATGGTGATGGTCAGCGAATTCTTTAACGAAGACGACCCGGATTTCGACCACTCTCTTGATCAGAAAATGTCTATCAATTGGGTAGAGAGCTGGGAGGTGGTGCTGGCCGATGAAGAACACCAGTAAATTCCAGAGTGTGGTGATCGCCACCATCGTCGGTTGGCTGGTGCTGTTTGTCTTTCTGCCCAACCTGATGATCATCGCCACCAGCTTCCTGACCCGCGACGACGCTAACTTCGTCAAGCTGGTCTTCACGCTGGACAACTACTCGCGGCTGCTGGATCCGCTCTATTACGACGTGCTGCTGCATTCGCTGAACATGGCGCTGCTGGCGACCCTCGCCTGCCTGGCGCTGGGCTACCCGTTTGCGTGGTTCCTTGCCCGGCTGCCGCAGAAGGTGCGGCCTCTGCTGCTGTTCCTGCTGATCGTTCCCTTCTGGACCAACTCGTTGATCCGCATCTACGGGCTGAAGATTTTCCTCAGCACCAAAGGCTACCTGAACGAGTTTCTCCTGTGGCTGGGAGTGATCGACACGCCGATACGCATTATGTTCACCCCGTCGGCGGTGATTATCGGCCTGGTGTACATCCTGCTGCCGTTTATGGTGATGCCGCTCTACTCCAGCATTGAGAAACTGGACCGTCCGCTGCTGGAAGCGGCGAAAGATCTCGGCGCCAGCAAGCTGCAGACGTTTATCCGCATCATCATTCCGCTAACCATGCCGGGGATCATCGCCGGCTGCCTGCTGGTGATGTTGCCGGCGATGGGGCTATTCTACGTTTCCGACCTGATGGGCGGCGCCAAGAACCTGCTTATCGGCAACGTGATCAAGAGCCAGTTCCTCAATATTCGCGACTGGCCGTTCGGCGCGGCAACCAGCATTACCTTAACCCTGGTGATGGGCCTGATGCTGTTGATTTACTGGCGCGCGGCGCGCCTGCTGAATAAAAAGGTGGAGCTGGAATGATCGGTCGACTGCTGCGCGGCGGCTTTATGACCGCCATCTACGCGTATCTCTACATCCCTATTATTATCCTGATCGTTAACTCATTTAACCGGTCGCGCTTCGGCATCAACTGGCAGGGGTTCACCACCGACTGGTATAGCCTGCTGATGAACAACGATAGCCTGCTGCAGGCCGCCCAGCACTCGCTGACCATGGCGGTGCTGTCGGCGACCTTCGCCACCCTTATCGGCTCGCTGACCGCCGTGGCGCTGTATCGCTATCGCTTTCGCGGCAAACCGTTCGTTAGCGGTATGCTGTTTGTAGTGATGATGTCGCCAGATATTGTCATGGCTATCTCCCTGCTGGTGCTGTTTATGCTGATTGGCGTCCAGCTTGGCTTCTGGTCGCTGCTGTTTTCGCATATCACCTTTTGCCTGCCGTTTGTGGTGGTCACCGTATACTCCCGGCTGAAAGGCTTTGACGTGCGGATGCTGGAGGCGGCGAAAGATCTGGGCGCCAGCGAGATGACCATCCTGCGTAAAATCATCCTACCGCTGGCCCTGCCGGCGGTGGCCGCCGGGTGGCTGCTGAGCTTCACGCTGTCGATGGATGACGTGGTGGTCTCCTCGTTCGTCACCGGTCCGGGGTATGAAATCCTGCCGCTGAAGATCTATTCGATGGTGAAGGTCGGCGTTTCGCCAGAGGTGAACGCCCTGGCAACGATACTGTTGGTTCTGTCGCTGGTGATGGTCATCGCCAGTCAGTTAATTGCACGTGATAAAACTCAGGGGACGTAAAAATGAAAAAATGGTCACGCCACCTGCTCGCGGCGGGCGCTCTGGCAATCGGCATGAGCGCTGCCCACGCGGACGACAGCAAAACGCTCTACTTCTACAACTGGACCGAATATGTGCCGCCGGGCCTGCTGGAGCAGTTCACCAAAGAGACTGGCATCAAGGTTATCTATTCGACCTACGAGTCGAACGAAACCATGTACGCCAAACTCAAGACCTATAAAGACGGTGCGTACGACCTGGTCGTCCCGTCGACCTACTTCGTCGACAAGATGCGCAAAGAAGGTATGCTGCAGAAGATCGATAAGAGCAAGCTGACTAACTTCAGCAACCTCGATCCGCAGATGCTGAACAAACCGTTCGACCCGAATAACGACTACTCCATCCCCTACATCTGGGGGGCGACGGCCATCGGCGTTAACAGCGACGCTATCGATCCGAAAACCGTCACCAGCTGGGCCGACCTGTGGAAACCGGAATACAAAAGCAGCCTGCTGCTGACCGACGACGCACGCGAAGTGTTCCAGATGGCGCTGCGTAAGCTGGGTTATTCCGGCAACACGACCGACCCGAAAGAGATTGAAGCCGCCTATAACGAGCTGAAAAAACTGATGCCCAACGTCGCGGCGTTTAATTCCGATAACCCGGCGAACCCGTATATGGAAGGCGAAGTGAACCTCGGGATGGTATGGAACGGCTCGGCTTACGTCGCACGCCAGGCCGGTACCCCGCTGGAAGTGATCTGGCCGAAAGAAGGCGGCATCTTCTGGATGGACAGCCTGTCGATTCCGGCAAATGCTAAGAACGTCGACGGCGCGCTGAAGCTGATTAACTTCCTGCTGCGCCCGGATGTCGCCAAACAGGTCGCGGAAACCATCGGCTATCCCACGCCAAACCTGGCGGCGCGCAAAATGCTCAGCCCGGCAGTGGCCAACGATAAATCGCTCTATCCGGACGCCGCCACCATCGAAAAAGGCGAATGGCAGAATGACGTCGGCAGCGCCAGCGCCCTTTATGAAGAGTATTACCAGAAGCTGAAAGCGGGCCGCTAATCCCGCAGGGCGGAACCGCGGTTCCGCCCTTTTTTCCCCTCAGTTTAGCCTCTCAGCGCGCGCCAGAGGATCGCCGGCAGCTTGCGCCAGCGCGGCCGATGGTAAAAATCCACCAGCCGCTGCGCCACCGCTTCCTGCCCCCGGTGGGTAATAAACCAGGGCGGCAAAGGCATCAGCGTCAGTTCGCCATGCCACAGACTGCGCGGAAACGGCCGAAACGGCGCCTCAATCACCGTGCGCTCGGTTTTCTCCAGCATAAAGCTGTTATGCACCTTGCCCCGCCCGCTCTGAATATCGTCGAGCGTATGGCCAGGGAACGCCCCCCACGGGCAAGGGGCTAACAGGAAGGCTACCCCGCTCCAGCAGTTGATCGCCACCGTGCCGTAGCGCAGCTCGGCGATCAGCGCGTTAAAACGCTTACGCCCTATCGCTTTACGGGTGCGCGGGTGGATCACAATATTGGCCCCCAGCGTGCCCTGCAGCCGCTGATTGGCATAGCCGATCGCCTGACGCAGAAAGCTTTCCGCGCTGTCGGCCTCAAGGCGGGTGATCGACAGCCCCGGACCAAAGACCTCCTGCTGGCAGAAGTCGGGGTCATCCTCGGTGTTCGCCACAATCAACGGCAGCGCATCGCCGCGCGCTATCTCCAGCGGCTGGCGGGCGCGCAGGCGAAAGTTAGTCAACCGGTTTTCCGCACCGGGGTAATAGTCCTGGCGGGTATTAGCGGCGATCAGCCGGTACAGCTGGTTAAGCAGGGCCGACGCCGGCTCCCAGCCCTGCTGCAGGATCAGCACCTGGCTGGCCACGCAGTTAAACCCGCCGTTGTTCATTTTCTGCGTCGCCAGCTGCTGCGCCTGAAAAGCGATATCCGCCTCGCTCCATGGCCCGGGGACGATAATGGTGGGGCTGACCCCGCCCAGCTCTGAGGTCACCCGGCGCGGGTTCAGCGGCATCCCGGCGGCCCGACGCTGGCGAGCGGCCTCACCGTCGCCCCAGACGATGGCGTCATGGCTCTCCCGCGATCCGGTGATATGGATCTCATCGACAGCGGGATGGGTGGTCAGCCACGCCCCCGCCCGGGCGTCGCCGGTGACGATGCGGAGCGCATCCATGGCGATCAGCGGCGCCAGAGCCTGAGCCAGCAGATCGTGCAGATAATCATTCACCGGATTGAGCTTCAGCAGGCAGACCTGATTTTCAATAAACAGCTTGTGTAACACGTCCAGCGGCGCGATAGAGGCCACATTTCCGGCGCCGAGCACCAGCGCCAGCTTGCCCTGCCGCGCGGCCGGCGGGATGTCGTATGCGGCTGCCGCGCAGCGATCGAGATTGGCCCGGGTGACTCCCGGCTGCATCCAAATTTCAGCGCGAATACCGGAGAGCAGCAACCGATCCCAGAGCGTGCCGGGCACCACCCGCAGCGCCAGCCGGCCGTCCGCCAGCGTCCTCAGCGGGATCCGCCGCAGAAAGGTTTTCTCCTCCAGTTGCTCCAGGGTGGTGATAAGCCCGTTGCAGCCGACCATTAGCGCGCAGGGGCCCGCCAGCCATTCTTCGCCCGTCAGCGGATCCCCCGGCGGCAGCCCTTTAGCCCTCGCCGCCGCCTCCACCCACACCGGCGCTATGCTGGCCAGGGCATCCTTGATCTGGCGCAGGAGCGCCAGACGACGGTTCACTGAGGTTTCCGCCCAGCGCTGGCGCGCCGCCGACAAGGCGTGCAGCGCTGCGTCATACTGAGAGCAGGTCGTCAGACCGGGTCGCGCGTGGCTCATTGTCCCTCACTCATTAAAATTTCCCCGTAGGCCTGGCGCAGCTGGTTTTTAAGCACCTTACCCGTGGCGCTGACCGGCAGCGCATCGACAAATATCACCCGGTCCGGGATCTGCCATTTAGGCACCCGTTTCTCAAACCAGGCCAGCAGATCGCTCTCCTCCACTTCCCCCCCTTCCGCGCGGACGCACAGCAGCACCGGCCGTTCGTCCCAGCGCGGGTGGCGGGCGGCGATGGCCGCCGCGCTGCGTACCGCCGGATGCGCGATGGCAATATTCTCCAGCTCAACGGTGGAGATCCACTCGCCACCGGACTTGATAATATCCTTTGCCCGATCGCTGATCACCAGATAACCATTGGCGTCGAGCGTACCGATATCGCCGGTATCAAACCAGCCTGCCGCGGTCAGGGCGCTGTCGTCCTGACCATAGTATTGCTCTACCACCCAGTGCCCCCTCACCTGCAGATACCCCTGACTTTGACCATCCCGGGGCAACGGTTCGCCATCCACGTCGACCACCTGCAGCTCGATGCCAAAAATCGGCCGCCCCTGACCGGTACGCTGCTTTTGCTGCTCCTGTGCCGGGAGGGCGTCATGTTTGCTCAACAGCGTGTTGATGGTGCCGATAGGCGATGTTTCGGTCATTCCCCAGGCGTGGGTCAGCGCAATGCCGTAATCGCGCTGAAAGGCCTCGGCCATCGACGGCGGCAGCGCGGAGCCACCAACCAGCGCACGTTTGAATTCAGGCATTCTCACGTCTGTCCGACGCATCGCCGCCAGCAAGCCGGCCCAGATCACCGGCACGCCAAACCCCACGGTTACTTTCTCGGCAGCCAGCAGCTGCAGCAGGCTGTCGCCATCGAGGTGCGGCCCCGGCAGCACCAGCCGCGCCCCGACCATGGCGGCGATAAAGGGCGTCCCCCACGCGTTGACATGGAACATCGGCACCACCGGCAACAGGCTGTCCCTGGCCGATATCCCGGCGGCGTCCGGCTGATTGCCGCTCAAAGCGTGCAGGACCAGCGAACGATGGGTATTCAACACCCCTTTCGGCCGGCCAGTGGTTCCCGAGGTATAGCAGAGCGAGGCCGGCGTCAGTTCATTCAACTGCGGCCAGCGGTAGTCTACTGTCCCCTGCTGCAACAGATCGTCATAAAACAGCAATGAGGGCAGCTGGCTGAGCGCCGCTTCGCTGCGGGGCTCCATCAGCACGACGTGTTTCACCGTCGGCAGCTGCGCCAGCAGCTGCGCTACCAGCGGCAAAAAGGTCTGATCAAAGAACAGCACTTCGTCGGCAGCGTCGTTGAGGATATACAGTAGATGGTCAACCGACAGCCGCGGATTGACGGTATGCGTTACCCAGCCACCGGAGGCGACGGCAAAATAGATCTCCAGGTGGCGACGGTTGTTCCATGCGAGGGTGGCGCAGCGGGCGCCCGGTGGCAGCCCCAATGATGCCAGCGCCGAGGCCAGCCGCTGAGCGCGGCTGGCCACCTCCCCCCAGCTGCTGCGCTCCTTCTCACCGCCAGCGCTCACCGAGACGATCTCGGTCTCGCTGTGGTATTGCGCCGCATGGCTGAGCAGCGCGGTGGTGGTGAGATCCTGATAAATCATCGGTGACGGCATGGCGGGGTCTCCTTTGCAGACTTCCGGGCGGGGGAACAGGGTCGCGGCGCGAACGTGCGGACGCCTATTGAATCTGGTCTACATTTGCCGGTATGCACAAAAAAACGTACAGAAATCAGCGGTCACGCACAAAATAGAGTAGGAAATCGCTCAGAAAGGAGAAGCCGAGAATGGCAGGATGGAGGTCATTGCCCGGCGCCGGTCCGGGCCATATCGTCAGAGCGACCGCCGGGGGCTGAAGGTAGCCAGGAGAAAGTTATGCGCGTCTCAGGGGGAAGCGGATCAGCATCGTCCGCCGTCGCGCTGGTCTTTGCCCTTCCCTTTTGCGGCTCGCCGCTGCAAAACACCCTCCATGATGCCGACAACCCCGTTGAGGGGTTTCCACAGCGCCACCAGCAGCAGCAACGGGCCGTATATTCGCACACCACCCTTCGCGGCCTGACCGGTGAACAGCAGGGCTAAACCATCCAGCAGCAGGCACAATGCGCTGCCGGTGCCGACGAACAGACACAGCAGGAAGAGGATCGGTCGGCTGTCGGCGTGTAGCGGTAAAGCACGCTGGCTCCAGACGCCAACGAGAATGGCCGCGAACAACATGATCGCTTCGATAACCAGCGGATTATGCATGGTCTGACTCCTGTCATGACGTGACATCCTTGTCAGCAGCGCTGCCGGAGGCGGCGGTCGTCGCCCTCGTCCCCGGCAGGCTGCTTCAGTTTACAGCGCGTTTTCCTGTAGCAGCTTATCGATAAAGGCGGGCACCACTTCGCTCGCCAGTCCGTAGTGCTTTTCGGCAAACTCGCTGCCCACCTGGCTGGGCTCCAGGTTCAGTTCAACGGTGTGGGCGCCGTGCAGCCGCGCCTCGTGCACAAAGCCGGCCGCCGGATAAACGTGGCCGGAGGTGCCGATGGCGATAAAGATATCCGCTTCGGCCAGCGCGCTGTAGATCTCGTCCATCCCCAGCGGCATTTCGCCAAACCAGACCACGTGGGGACGCAGCGCCGCCGGGAACTGGCAGCAGTGGCACTTGTCCTCTGCGGTGACGTCGCCGGTCCACTCCAGTACCTGGCCACTCCACGAACAGCGCACCTTCAGCAGCTCGCCGTGCATATGGATCACCCGGCGGTTGCCGGCGCGTTCGTGCAGATTATCGATATTCTGGGTGACCAGCAGAAAATGGTCGCCCAGCAGATCCTCCAGACGCGCCAGCGCCAGATGCGCCGCGTTCGGCGCGATCTCCGGACTCTGCAGCTGACGACGGCGGGCGTTGTAGAACGCCTGCACCAGCGCCGGGTCGCGGGCAAAACCTTCCGGCGTCGCCACATCTTCCACCCGATGCTCTTCCCACAGGCCATCGGCCGCGCGGAAAGTTTTGATCCCCGACTCCGCCGATATCCCCGCGCCGGTTAACACCACCACTCTCGGTTTGGCCATCGCTTCAGGCTTCATCCTGTCCTCCCTAAAGAAAATCCGCTGACGCAGACGGTCACGCAACTGACGTTTATTGCGACGAAAACGGCTCAATCGATGTAAACGGCGCGACTGCATAGCTACCTCTGTGATTAATGGGTCAGATGAAGGAAGGCCGCACCGCGCATTCCCCCGGCATCGCCATGGCGCGCGCGCTCAATGCGCGGTACTCTGGCGACCGGCAGAAGATGGCGCGGCAATCGCTGCGCCAGCCCTTCGCTAATGGCCGTAAAGTTAGATAATCCACCGCCGAGCACCAGCAAATCCGGGTCGACAATGGTCAGTATATTCCCCAGACACACCGCCAGCAGATCGAGATAGCGCTCTACGTGCGCCAGGGCGCGCGGATCGTGCTGCTGCCACTGCGCCACAATCTCCGGCGAGGTGAGCGGTTGCTGATAAAAATGTTCATACAGCCAGGCAAAACCGCGGCCGGAGAGATAATTTTCAATGCAGCCCAGCTGGCCGCAGCCGCAGCGAAGCAGCGGAAAATCACGCCCGACCACCTCCAGGGCATCCACCGGCAGACGAATATGACCAAACTCGCCGGTGATATAGCTATGTCCGGTAATCGATTTACCGTTCAACACCAGGCCGCCGCCCACGCCGGTGCCGAGGATCAGCCCCATCACCAGCGGGTATTGCGTAAACTCATCGTCCCACGCTTCCGACAGCGCGAAGCAGTTGGCGTCATTATCGAGGCGCACATCGCGCCCCAGCCGCGCGCTGAGGTCGGCGCGCAGCGGCCGGCCGCTGGCGGCAGGCACGTTAGCGGCATACAGCGTGCCGTCCGCCGTTTCCGGCATCCCCGGGATACCGATCCCAACCGACCCCTGCTGGTCGAAGCGCTCATCGGCCTCGCGGACCAGCGCCTCTACCGCCTGAAGAAAATCCTCATAACTGCTTTTCGGCGTGGCGACGCGTTTTTCCCACTGCAGTCGCCGCTCCTGATTAAATACGCCCAGCGCTATCTTGCTGCCGCCAATGTCAAATCCATAGTACATTTCAGCAATTCCTCTTGTGTCGTCAGCCAGGCCGACGATGACGATAAATTACTGGCCACTCAGCACCCTCGCCGGGTCGATACGGCTGGCGCGGCGGGCGGGATACCAGCTGGCCAGCAAACTCAGCAACAGTGCTGTCACCAGCACATAAAAGACGTCCAGCCAGTGCAGTTCTGACGGCAGGAAGTCAATAAAATAGATGTCGCCGGAGAGGAATTTATGCCCAATCAGGTATTCGATGCCGTTGATGATTGACGTCAGGTTCAACGCGCAGATCACGCCGATCACCACCCCAAACAGGCTGCCTACCGATCCGGCTAATAAACCATACCACACGAAAATCGCGCGAATTAAGCCGTCTTTTGCGCCAAGCGTGCGCAGCACCGCAATATCGCCGCTTTTGTCTTTGACCGCCATCACCAGCGTCGAGACGATATTGAAGCAGGCCACGCCGATCACCAGCACCATCGCCAGGTACATAATGGCGCGGATCATCTGGATATCGCGATACATATAGCCGTAGGTGCCGATCCAGCTCTTGATATAGACGTAGCTGTTGGTCACCTCGCCGGCGTCGCGCACCAGCTTGTTAGCATGGAAAACGTCGGTGACCTTGATGGCGATGCCGGTCACGCTGCCGCCCATCTCCAGGTACTGCTGCGCATCCTGCATCGGGATCATGGCAAAACTATGATCGAGCTGGCCGCTCAGCTGCAAAATACCTGTCACATGCAGCCTGACGCGTTTCGGCTGCAGCAGCTGATGGTCGGCGTCGGCGTTAGGGATCATGATCGACACCCAGTCTCCCTGCTTCACGTGCAGCGCATCAGCGACGCCTTTACCCAGAATCACCTGCTGTTCACCGGCCTTGAAGCCGGCCCACGCGTTATTCTGCACAAAGGTGGGCAGCGCGCTGAGCCGGGTTTCCTGCTGCGGGTCGACCCCTTTCACCTGGATGGCGCGCATATTGCTGCCGCTCTCCACCAGGCCGGTGAAGTTAATATAGGGCGCCGCGGCGACTATCCCCTTCACTTTCTGCACCTTAGCCAGCGCCTCCTGCCAGTTATTCCACGGCTGGTTCACGGGTTCGATTTCACCGTGCGGCACCACCGCCAGCACGCGGTTATTCAGCTCGCGCTCAAAGCCGTTCATCGCGCTGAGGCCGACGATCAGCACTGCCACCCCCAGCGCAATACCGATGGTGGAGATCACCGAGATCAGCGACACCATGCCGCCGCGCCGCCGGCCGCGGCTGAAACGCAATGCAATCAGTAACGATAACGGAGAGGCCATTACTCGGCCCCCATCAGGGTCAGGTCGGCGGTCAGGCGGCCATCGCGCATCTCCAGCTGGCGGCTCATCCGCTTCGCCAGCTGCAGGTCGTGGGTCACCACCAGAAACGCGGTGCGCTGCGCGAGGTTCAGTTCGCCCAGCAGCTGGAAGATGCTGTCGGCGTTGCGAGCGTCGAGGTTACCGGTCGGCTCATCCGCCAATACCAGTCGCGGTTTGTTCACCAGCGCGCGGGCAATCGCCACCCGCTGGCGTTCGCCACCGGAGAGTTCCGACGGACGGTGATGGCTGCGGTGTTCAAGCCCGACCGCCTGCAGCATCGCTTTCGCCTGGCGTTCAATGTCCGCCGGCTTCTTTTTGCCAATCAGCAGCGGCATCGCCACGTTTTCCAGTGCGCTAAAGTCCGGCAGCAGATGGTGGAACTGATAGATAAAGCCCAGCTCGCGGTTACGCAGGTCGGCGCGCGCGGCGGTGGAGAGCTTGCTCATCGGCTGGCCGGAGAAAATCACGTCGCCAGAGGTGGGGGTATCGAGGCCGCCCAGCAGATGCAGCAGGGTACTTTTGCCGGAGCCGGAGGTACCGACGATGGCCATCATCTCGCCTTCATCAATGCTGAAGCTGACATTGTGCAGGACATCGGTTTGCACATTGCCTTCCTGATAGCGTTTGCACAGGTTGTCGCATTGCAGCAGGATCTTATTCATAACGTAAAGCCTCAGCGGGTTGAGTGGCGGCAGCGCGCCAGGAAGGGTACAACGTAGACAACAATGCCAGCGCCATCGCCACCAGGGCGATAACGACGACCTGCAGCGGCTCAATCGCCACCGGCAGCGCCGCGCCGTCAAGGAAGGCGCCGATGATCGGCATTAAATTATTCAACTGGCTGGCCAGCAGCGCACCAAGCACCGCTCCCAGCAGCGCGCCGACGATCCCTGCGCTGGCGCCCTGCACCATGAAGACGGCCATAATCTGCCGCGGCGTCAGCCCCTGGGTCTGTAGGATCGCCACTTCGCCCTGCTTCTCCATCACCATCATCCCCAGCGAGGTAATAATGTTGAAGGCCGCGACGGCGACGATCAGGCTGAGCAGCAGGCCCATCATATTTTTCTCCATGCGCACCGCCTGGAACAGTTCACCCTTGCGCTCGCGCCAGTCCTGCCACTGGGTGCCCGGCGGCAGCGTCTGCTGGCTGAGGGTATCCACTTGCAGCGGTTTATCCAGCCACAGGCGCCAGCCGGTGATATTCCCCAGCGGATAGCGCATCAAACGGGAAGCGTCGTCGATGTTGGTCAGCATCTGATAACCATCGACTTCGCTGTTGGCAGCGAAGGTGCCGATGACCGTAAACAGGCGCTGGCTCGGCACGCGGCCCATCGGCGTAAACTGGCTGGCGGAAGGAACCATCAGACGAATTTTATCGCCGCGATTAACCCCCAGCTGACCCGCCAGCTGCTCGCCGAGAATAACGTTATATTTACCCGCCTGCAGATCGCTCTGTTTGACGTTCACCAGATACGGGGTCAGGGGATCGTTCTGCGCCGGGTCGATGCCCAGCATGACCCCGACCGCCACGCTGCGCGCGCTCTGCAGCACCACGTCGCCGGTGGTGATCGGCGCCACCCGGGTTACGCCCTGGAGTTTCGCCTCGCGCTCCGGCAGCTGTTGGGGATTCACCGAACCCTGTTTGGCGCTAAGTATGGCCTGGGGCATCAGCCCCAGGATGTTGTTTTGCAGCTCGCGTTCAAATCCGTTCATCACCGACAGGACCGTCACCAGCGCCATGACGCCGAGGGTAATACCGATGGTGGAAAGCCAGGAGACGAAGCGACCGAAGCGGTCGGCTGCTCGCCCACGCATATAGCGCAGGCCGATAAAGAGTGCGGCAGGTTGATACATGTCATCCATCTGGTTGCTGATAGCCGATTCCCGAGTATATAAGCGATTAGGGGCAGCGTAAATGACTGATACCTGACGACTTTATTAGCAAAAATCCTAAAACCCAAGCAAATACAAACGGATAGATAAGTACTTACTTATTTATCTTTACGCTTATCGACAGCGCTGACCTTTCTTCACCCAACACGCGATGGCAATTCGGGTTGGCGAATCCAGACCAATCGCGGATAATCTCACTATTGAATATCAGCGAGTTGCCCTCCATATCGGCAGAGCGAATCCCTAAGAGACCATGAAACCGTCTATGCCTGAACAATATCGATACTCATTGCCGGTGAAAGCCGGTGACCAGCGCCAGCTTGGCGAGTTGACCGGCGCAGCCTGCGCCACCCTGGTGGCGGAGATGGCCGAACGCCACAAGGGCCCGGTGGTGCTGGTGGCGCCTGACATGCAAAACGCGCTGCGTCTGAACGACGAGATCAGGCAGTTCACCGACAGCATGGTGATGGGGCTGGCGGACTGGGAGACGCTCCCTTATGACAGCTTCTCACCGCATCAGGACATCATCTCCTCCCGTCTTGCCACCCTTTACCAGTTACCCACCATGCAGCGCGGGGTGCTGATCGTCCCGGTCAGCACGCTGATGCAGCGCGTCTGTCCGCACAGCTTCCTTCACGGCCACGCGCTGGTGATGAAAAAGGGTCAGCGCCTGTCGCGCGATGCGCTGCGCGATCAGCTCGAGGGGGCCGGCTACCGCCATGTCGATCAGGTGATGGAGCATGGCGAATATGCTACCCGCGGCGCGCTGCTCGATCTGTTCCCGATGGGCAGCGACCAGCCCTACCGCCTCGATTTCTTTGACGATGAAATCGACAGCCTGCGCCTGTTCGACGTCGACAGCCAGCGCACGCTGGAGGAAGTGGCGGCCATTAACCTGCTCCCGGCGCACGAATTCCCCACCGACCAGACCGCCATCGAGCTGTTCCGCAGCCAGTGGCGCGACCGCTTTGAAGTGAAACGCGATGCCGAGCATATCTATCAGCAGGTCAGTAAAGGGACGCTGCCTGCCGGTATCGAATACTGGCAGCCGCTGTTCTTCAGCGAGCCGCTGCCGCCGTTATTCAGCTATTTCCCGTCCAGCACGCTGATCGTCAACACCGGCGATCTCGAGACCAGCGCGGAGCGTTTCCAGAATGAAGCCCGCGCCCGTTTTGAAAACCGCGGCGTCGATCCGATGCGCCCGCTCCTGCCGCCGGAACTGCTGTGGCTGCGCAGCGATGAGCTGTTTAGCGAACTGAAAAAGTGGCCGCGCGTACAGCTGAAAACCGAGCGCCTGGCGGACAAAGCGGCAAATACCAATCTGGGCTACCAGACGCTGCCGGACATCGCCGTCCAGGCGCAAAACAAAGCGCCGCTGGATAATCTGCGCCGCTTCCTCGAAGCGTTTACCGGCCCGGTGATCTTCTCGGTGGAAAGCGAGGGTCGCCGTGAAGCGCTGAGCGAAATGCTGGCGCGGATTAAAGTTGCGCCAAAACACGTGCTGCGTCTGGAGGAAGCCACCGGCAACGGCCGCTATCTGATGATTGGCGCCGCCGAGCACGGGTTTATCGACAGCCAGCGCGGCCTGGCGCTGATTTGCGAGAGCGACCTGCTCGGCGAGCGCGTCGCGCGCCGTCGTCAGGATTCCCGTCGCACCATTAACCCTGACACACTCATTCGCAACCTTGCCGAACTGCATATCGGCCAGCCGGTCGTTCACCTGGAACACGGCGTGGGCCGCTACGCAGGCATGACTACCCTGGAGGCGGGCGGCATCACCGGCGAATACCTGATGCTGACCTACGCTAACGATGCCAAATTATACGTTCCGGTCTCCTCCCTGCATCTTATTAGCCGCTACGCCGGCGGAGCGGAAGAGAACGCGCCCCTGCACAAGCTGGGCGGCGATGCCTGGACCCGGGCGCGGCAAAAAGCGGCCGAGAAGGTACGCGACGTCGCGGCCGAATTGCTGGATATCTACGCCCAGCGCGCAGCGAAAGCCGGGTTTGCCTTTAAACACGACCGCGAACAGTATCAGCTGTTCTGCGACGGTTTCCCATTTGAAACCACGCCGGATCAGGCGCAGGCGATCAACGCCGTCCTCAGCGATATGTGCCAGCCGCTGGCCATGGACCGCCTGGTGTGTGGCGATGTGGGCTTCGGCAAAACTGAAGTGGCCATGCGCGCCGCCTTCCTCGCCGTGGAGAACCACAAACAGGTGGCGGTACTGGTGCCGACCACCCTGCTGGCTCAGCAGCACTATGACAACTTCCGCGATCGTTTCGCCAACTGGCCGGTACGCATCGAAATGCTCTCCCGTTTCCGCAGCGCTAAGGAGCAGGCGCAGATCCTCGAGCAGGCCGCGGAAGGCAAAATCGACATCTTGATCGGCACCCACAAGCTGCTGCAAAGCGAGGTGAAGCTGCGCGATCTGGGGCTGCTGATCGTCGACGAAGAGCACCGGTTTGGCGTGCGGCATAAAGAGCGCATCAAAGCGATGCGCGCCGATGTCGATATCCTGACCCTCACCGCCACGCCGATCCCGCGAACGCTGAACATGGCGATGAGCGGGATGCGGGATCTGTCGATCATCGCCACGCCGCCGGCGCGCCGCCTGGCGGTAAAGACCTTCGTTCGCGAATACGATGCGCTGGTGGTGCGCGAGGCGATCCTGCGTGAAACGCTGCGCGGCGGCCAGGTTTACTACCTGTTTAATGACGTCGAGAACATCCAGAAAGCCGCCGACAAACTGGCGGAGCTGGTGCCTGAGGCGCGGATCGCCATCGGCCACGGTCAGATGCGGGAGCGTGAGCTGGAGCGGGTGATGAATGACTTCCATCACCAGCGCTTCAATGTGCTGGTGTGCACCACCATCATCGAAACCGGGATCGACATTCCCACCGCCAACACCATCATCATCGAACGCGCCGACCATTTTGGCCTCGCCCAGCTGCACCAGCTGCGCGGCCGCGTTGGCCGCTCCCATCACCAGGCCTATGCCTGGCTGCTGACGCCGCATCCAAAGGCGATGACCACCGATGCGCAAAAGCGCCTCGAAGCCATTGCCTCGCTGGAAGATCTCGGCGCCGGCTTTGCGCTAGCCACCCACGATCTGGAGATCCGCGGTGCCGGGGAACTGCTGGGCGAAGATCAGAGCGGTCAGATGGAGACCATCGGCTTCTCCCTGTATATGGAGTTGCTGGAGAATGCGGTGGATGCGCTGAAAGCCGGGCGCGAGCCGTCGCTGGAGGATCTCACCAGCCAGCAGACCGAAGTCGAACTGCGCATGCCTTCCCTGCTGCCTGACGATTTCATCCCCGACGTCAATACCCGCCTGTCGTTCTATAAGCGCATTGCCAGCGCCAAAAACGAACAGGATCTGGAGGAGATCAAAGTCGAGCTGATCGATCGTTTTGGTCGCCTGCCCGACGCCGCCCGCAACCTGCTGGATATCGCCCGTCTACGTCAGCAGGCGCAGAAGCTGGGGATCCGTAAACTGGAAAGTAACGAAAAAGGCGGCGTGATCGAATTTAACGAGAAAAACAACGTCAATCCGGTGTGGTTAATTGGCCTGCTGCAGAAGCAGCCGCAGCACTTCCGCCTGGACGGGCCGACGCGCCTGAAGTTCATGCAGGATCTCGAGGAGCGTAAGACGCGGATGGACTGGGTTCGCCAGTTCATGCGCCAGCTGGAAGAGAACGCCGTCGCCTGATCGCGGGGGGATACGGCCGTTACGCCGTATCCCCCTTTCCACATATCTGGCAATCTTTACAAACATTTTGCAATCCGCCTGGATTTCCCCACACAGACTCACGCCATAATCTCATCTCCTTTTTCATATAAAAATAACCACTTATATATTTTGGAGTTATGGTAATGAGAATCCGTTTCCCCTTGATGCTGGCGCTGGTCGCGCTGGTTGCTGCGCTGGCGCTGCCCGCGCGCGCTAACACCTGGCCCCTTCCCCCGCCGGGCAGCCGACTGGTGGGGCAGAATCAGTTCCATGTGGTGCAGGATAACGGCGGTTCGCTGGAGGCGATTGCCAAAAAGTACAATGTCGGCTTCCTGGCCCTGCTGCAGGCCAATCCCGGGGTGGACCCCTACGTTCCGCGCGCCGGCAGCGTGCTGACCATCCCCCTGCAGACGCTGCTGCCCGATGCGCCGCGCGAAGGGCTGGTGATTAACCTTGCCGAACTGCGCCTCTACTATTACCCGCCGGGCAAGAATGAAGTGACCGTCTACCCGATAGGCATCGGCCAGCTGGGCGGAACCACCATCACACCGACAATGGTTACCACCGTGTCCGACAAGCGGGCCAATCCGACCTGGACGCCAACCGCCAACATTCGCGCGCGCTACAAAGCGATGGGGATTGAGCTGCCGGCGGTGGTGCCTGCCGGTCCTGACAACCCGATGGGACATCACGCCATCCGCCTCGCCGCCTATGGCGGAGTCTATCTCCTGCACGGCACCAATGCCGATTTCGGCATCGGTATGCGCGTCAGCTCCGGCTGTATTCGTCTGCGCGACAACGATATCAAGGCGCTGTACAACGCCATCTCGCCGGGCACGAAGGTGAATATTATCAACACGCCGATCAAGGCGTCGGTAGAGCCGGACGGTCGCCGTCTGGTTGAGGTCCATCAGCCGCTGTCTGAGCATATCGATGACGACCCGCAGACCCTGCCTATTACGCTTAACGCGGCCATGAAGGCGTTCAAACAGGCGCCGCAGACCGACGGAACAGTGATGGAGCGCGCGATGAATTACCGCTCGGGCATGCCCATTGACGTCACCCGTCATGCGGACCCCGGCCCGCAGTCGCTGTAACCTCACACCGCAGAAAACAAAAAACCCGCCTGAAGGCGGGTTTTTTGTTGGCAAGGGTCAAACAGGGGTACAACAGGGTTTTACTCATCGCTGACCGGTGAAGGGGGCCGGGCAGCGACGCATCGGGTTTACTTGTAGATAACCGCGGTACCGTGAAGGGTATTCGGACCGGTTACCGAAGTAATACGGTATGAGGTGGCGCCCATCTCATCCGCTTTCTGCGCCAGCTGGTCTTCCAGCGAACCCAGGTTAGTCCCTGCGGAAGCTGAGATAGTACCCACTTTATGCTGGCCGGCTGGGGTGGACTGCACCTCAACAGCGGCAAAGCTGGCGAAAGAGAGGGAGCTAAGAACGGCGGCAATAGCCAGAGTATTAACGGTTTTCATGATTATTATACCTATGCAGATGAATTTTATAGTAGGGTCGTAAGCATTAACTTAACGATCGATAGGTAAATATTAATGTGATCTAAGTCACACGTCAACGCATTTTTATAACGATCGTTTAACTATTTATAAAATGCTTAATTTTCATACGCATATGAATTATTTATTTTTGAACCAACAGCGCTGGCCCCGGTGATCGTTTATTTTTATAATGACGATTCACCAAACCAACATAGGTACAACGGCATCATGACAACTGACGTTCAAAGTTGCGCCAAAAAAAGCCGTGGCCGACCGAAGGTGTTCGACAGGGATGCGGCGCTGGACAAAGCCATGACACTCTTCTGGCAGCACGGCTATGAGGCGACCTCGCTCGCCGATCTGGTCGAGGCGACAGGAGCAAAAGCCCCCACCCTGTATGCGGAATTTGTGAATAAAGAAGGACTGTTCCGCGCAGTATTGGACCGTTACATTTCGCGCTTTGCCGCGAAGCACGAAGCCGTGCTGTTTGCTGAGGGAAAATCCGTCGATCGGGCGTTGCGCGACTACTTCACCGCGGTCGCCACCTGTTTTACCAGCAAAGAGACACCGGCCGGCTGCTTTATCATCAATACCTCCGCCGCGCTGGCCGCCTCCTCGACGGATATCGCCAATACCATCAAATCCCGCCATGCGATGCAGGAGCAGGCGCTAACCCAGTTTCTGCAGCAGCGGCAAGCACAGGGCGAACTGCCCGCGGGCCGCGACGTGGGGCAGCTGGCGCAGTTTCTCAACTGTGTCCTGCAGGGGATGTCCATCAGCGCACGGGAAGGCGCCGATTTTGACAAACTGATGCAAATCACTGACACCACCCTCCGTCTCTGGCCGCTGGTCCTCGAGTCCTGATGCGCCCCGCTTCCGGCGGTGTTCAACCGCCGGAACCGCCAGCCGTTTCGCTTTATCCCCACAAAATAGATTGATTTTTATTACCTTTTCTCGCGCAAGATAAACGCAAATGATATTGATTGCGATATTCATTATGTGCAAAATCCTTTTTTGAGTTTTTCCAGATGTTTCGCATTGTAACGAATACCGGCCCGACGCCGGCCCATAACAACGACAAAACAACTTGCTCATAAAAGGAATGGATATGAAAAAGCGCCTCTGGGTGCTCCACCCTCTGCTGCTGGCCAGCGCTCTGCCTGCGCTGGCGGCTCAGTCTGAAGAAGACAGCATCATCGTTAGCGCGAACCGCACCCATCGCACCGTAGCCGAAATGGCCCAAACCACCTGGGTCATTGAGGGCCAGGAAATTGAGCAGCAGGTCCAGGGCGGAAAAGAGTTCAAAGACGTGCTGGCGCAGCTGATCCCGGGCATCGACGTCAGCAGCCAGGGGCGCACCAACTATGGGATGAACATGCGCGGGCGCGCCATCGTCGTGCTGATTGACGGCGTCCGGCTCAACTCTTCACGCACCGACAGCCGCCAGCTCGACGCCATCGACCCGTTCAACATCGAGCATGTCGAAGTGATCTCCGGGGCAACCTCGCTGTACGGCGGCGGCAGTACCGGCGGACTTATCAACATCGTCACCAAAAAAGGGCAGCAGGATCGCCAGGTCGATCTTGAGGTGGGCAGCAAGAGCGGGTTTGCAAACAGCAACGATCATGATGAGCGTGTCGCGGCGGCGGTCAGCGGCGGGACAGACCACGCGTCCGGGCGTTTATCGGTAGCCTATCAGCGTTTCGGCGGTTGGTACGACGGCAATAACGATGCGCTGATCCTCGATAACACCCAAACGGGGCTCCAGCACTCTGATCGTCTGGACGTCATGGGGACGGGAACGATCGAGATCGACGATAACCGCCAGCTGCAGCTGGTCACCCAGTACTATAAAAGCCAGGGCGATGATGACTATGGCCTGTGGCTCGGGAAAAATATGTCCGCGGTCACCAGCGGCGGCAAAGCGTACACCACCGATGGGCTCAATTCCGATCGTATCCCCGGCACCGAGCGCCATCTGATCAGCCTCCAGTACTCCGATGCCGATTTCTTCGGCCAGAATCTGGTGAGCCAGGTGTACTATCGCGATGAGTCCCTCACCTTCTATCCATTCCCGACGCTCAGCAAAGGTCAGGTCAGCAGCTTCTCCTCGTCGCAGCAGGATACCGATCAGTACGGGGCAAAGCTGACCCTCAACAGCCAGCCGCTGGCGGGATGGGATCTCACCTGGGGTCTCGACGCCGATCATGAGACCTTCAATGCCAACCAGATGTTCTTCGATCTGCAACAATCGCTGGCGTCCGGCGGGCTGCACAACGAATCGATCTACACCACCGGCCGCTATCCGGGATACAGTATCTCCAACGTCGCGCCGTTCCTGCAGTCGAGCTATGATCTGAACGATATCTTTACCCTCAGCGGCGGAGTACGCTACCAGTGGACCGAAAACCGGGTTGACGACTTTGTCGGCTACGCCCAGCAACAGGATATCGCCAACGGCAAAGCGCGCTCCGCCGACGCCATCAAAGGCGGCAAAACCGATTATGACAACTTCCTGTTTAACGCCGGGATCGTGGCCCATCTGACCGAGCGTCAGCAGACCTGGTTTAACTTCTCGCAGGGCGTTGAGCTGCCGGATCCGGGTAAATACTATGGCATCGGGAAATACGGCGCGGCGGTCAATGGTCATCTGCCGCTGCTCTCCAGCGTCAACGTCGATGACTCGCCGCTGCAGGGGATCAAAGTTAACTCGTATGAGCTGGGATGGCGCTATACCGGCGATAACCTGCGCACCCAGCTGGCGGCGTATTACTCGACTTCGGATAAGACCATCGTCGTCAACCGTACCGATATGACCATCGATGTTCAGTCCGACAAACGGCGTATTTACGGCGTTGAGGGTGCGGTCGATTACTTTATTCCGGACAGCGACTGGAGCGTCGGCGGCAACTTCAACGTGCTGAAATCACAGGTACAGACCGATGGCCGCTGGCAGAAGTGGGACGTCACCCTCGCCTCGCCGTCCAAAGCCACCGCCTGGGTGGGCTGGGCGCCGGATCCGTGGAGCCTGCGCGTGCAGAGCCAGCAGGTGTTTGACCTCAGCGACGCCGCCGGCAACAAGCTGGAAGGCTATAACACCGTCGATTTTATCGGCAGTTACGCGCTGCCGGTGGGAAAACTGACCTTCAGTATCGAAAACCTGCTTAACGAAGACTATATCACCATCTGGGGCCAGCGCGCGCCGCTGCTCTACAGCCCAACCTACGGCAGCTCGTCGCTGTATGAATACAAGGGCCGCGGCCGCACCTTCGGTCTGAATTACGCGTTAACCTTCTGATAAAAAAAGCCCCTCAGCCTGAGCGATTGAGGGGCTAATCAATACACAAATCTGTTTTTAGATTTTGTTGTTCAGGACCAGCTGGCCGTTGTTGTCCAGCGGGATCTGGCTGCCAGGATCGTGATCCATCCGGATTTTCCCCTGCTGATCGCCTATCTTATAGGTCACATCGTAACCCAGCATTTTGTCGGATTTGTCATACACCGTTTTGCAGCGCTGCTGCGTGGTGGTGTAGGTGTCGTTGTCCTGCATCGCGCCCTGGATCTGGTTACCGGCATAGCCGCCGCCCAGCGCGCCCACCACCGTCGCCACGCTGCGTCCGTGACCGCCGCCGAACTGGTGGCCAATCACCCCGCCCGCCACCGCGCCCAGCACGGAACCGGCGATGCGGTTTTCATCCTGTACCGGACGACGATGGGTCACGGTGACATTGCGGCATTCCTGGCGCGGGGTTTTCACGGTTTCTTTAATCGGTGTACTGGAGACCACTTGCGCATACTGCGGGCCGCGATCTAACACGTTGAGACCAGCGACAGCTGCAACGCCCAGCGCGGCAGCCACGCCTATCCCTATACCCGCCAACATAGATTTATTCACGGGAGATCCTCCTTTGTTGCTGTTGATACAATTTTGCAACCGGACCCGGGAAGGCGCAAATCAGATAGCGGATGAAAAGTGCGAGAATTCGCTGCAAATCAAAGGGATTCAGAGGATTCCGAGCGGGATTGCCGCCGGTTCAGCAGAAGAGCCCGGAGGCGCCGCCAGGGCGCGCTCCGGGTCGCAACAGCGATTAATGCAGCTTGAGGCGCGGGCGAATGATGCGGTTGATGCGCCCAACCAGCATCATCAGGCCGGTTTTGAAATAGCCGTGCAGGGCGATCTGGTGCATACGGTACAGGGAGATGTACACAAAGCGCGCAATGCGCCCTTCCACCATCATCGAGCCGCGCATCAGGTTGCCCATCAGGCTGCCGACGGTGGAGTAGTTGGATAGCGACACCAGTGAGCCATGGTCTTTATAGGTATACGCCTTCAGCGGTTTACCTTTCATCTGCGCGAGGATGTTATTCAGCGCGCAGGTAGCCATCTGGTGCGCCGCCTGGGCACGCGGTGGCACAAAGCCGCCCTCCGGACGGGCGCAGGAGGCGCAGTCGCCAATGGCGAAAATATCCGCGTCGCGGGTGGTCTGCAACGTCGGCTCAACCACCAGCTGATTGATACGGTTGGTTTCCAGGCCGCCGATCTCTTTCATGAAATCTGGCGCTTTGATCCCGGCCGCCCAGACCATCAGATCCGCTTCAATATATTCGCCATCTTTGGTGTGCAGGCCGCCCGCATCGGCGCTGGTGACCATGGTCTGCGTCAGCACCCGTACACCCAGCTTGGTCAGCTCATTATGCGCCGCCCCGGAAATGCGCGGCGGCAGCGCCGGCAGAATACGTTCGCCCGCTTCGACCAGCGTGACGTTCAGCGCTTCGTTGGTCAGCCCTTTGTAGCCGTAGCTGTGCAGCTGTTTCACGGCATTATGCAACTCAGCGGAGAGTTCCACGCCGGTGGCGCCGCCGCCGACGATGGCAATGTTTACTTTACCGTTAGCGCCGAGGTTCGCGGAGTATTTAAGGAACAGGTTGAGCATTTCCTGATGGAAACGACGCGCCTGGTGCGGGTTGTCGAGGAAAATGCAATTCTCTTTAACGCCAGGGGTGTTGAAGTCATTCGAGGTACTGCCCAGCGCCATCACCAGCGTGTCGTACGGCAGTTTACGCTCAGCCACCAGCAGCTCGCCTTTTTCATTGCGCAGCTCGCCGAGGGTGATGGTCTTCCCTTCACGATTGATATCGACCACCGACCCCAGCTGGAACTGGAAGCCGTGGTTGCGGGCATGGGCCAGATAGCTCAGCGCATCGACACCTTCATCCAGAGAACCGGTGGCCACTTCGTGCAGCAGCGGCTTCCACAGATGGCTGTGGTTACGGTCCACCAGGGTGATTTTCGCTTTCTTATGGCGCCCTAACTTTTTCCCCAGCTGAGTTGCCAGTTCCAGTCCGCCTGCGCCGCCACCCACAATTACGATTTTTTTCAATGGCGTAGTCATGTGTACCCCTAAAATTATTAACCAATTGTTAAATAAAAGTTATTAAAATAGCCTTTATTTAACAACAAGTTACGTCAATGAAACCATTCTGCACTGTCGAGAATACCATGAACGGTGCATTGGTCATACCAAAATTGATGTGCATCAAGTTTTGTCGCGTATTTTTTCAGCGAAACCAATAAGTGTAGACATGAAAAAACCCGCGCGGTGAACCCGGCGCGGGTTTGGAGACAGGGGAAAAGGCTTAACCGAGGGTTTTAAACGCTTTCAGCCGCTGCAGGTGCGGCGAAATGTTTTTAAACTTATGGGTCTGCTCTTCATCCCAGATAATTTCATAATAGTGGTGCAGAAGGTCGGCGGAACGCTGGCTGTCCAACGCTTCGTCCTGTCGGGAAAGCACCACCAGGCAGCGATCGCGGTTCTTTTCGCGGAAGTTGGTCACGCATTTGGTGGCGATGTCAGCATACTCTTCCGGTCGGTCGATTTTGCCTTCCATATTCTCATGCGGAAACAGGTTCGGATTGAACACCGCCTGACGGATATCGCACAGGAAACCAATCCGCTCCGCCCAGTAACCGCCGAGTCCAACGCCGCAGATCAGCGGCCGGTCATCGGCGGTAAGCTGCAGCATTTTATCAACCTCTTTCAGCAGATGCTGCATGTCGTGCTTGGGATGGCGCGTGCTGTAGCTTATCAACCGCACGTCAGGGTCAATAAACTGCAACTGCATCACCTTCTCGTGGTTACCGGGGCTGTTCGAGTCAAAACCGTGTAAATAGATAATCATCGCATCCTCACCAGACAACAACGCCCCGCAGAGCGTTACGCGGACTTCGCCTCTTGCCAGCGCGCATGAAGCTGCTCCAGCTGGGCACTCACCGTTTTCCAACGGGCTGAATCCCTTAACTCCTGACGGGAAAAGGAACCTTTATGATACAATTTCGTAACACGCTCTGCTTTGATCGGCGACAGGTTATCCAGCACACTGACCGCGCCCTTACGATTATTGCAGACGAGTATCATATCGCAACCGGCGTCGAGCGATGCCTGGCCGCGTTCGGCATAGCTGCCCATGATCGCCGCCCCTTCCATCGACAGATCGTCGGAGAAAATCACCCCATCGAAGCCCAGCTCGCCGCGCAGCACCGTTTTCAGCCAATAGGCCGAACCGCTCGCCGGACGCGGGTCGAGCTCCGGGTAAATCACATGCGCCGGCATAATGGCATCCAGACGCTGCTCGGCGATAAGGCTTTTGAATACCGCCATATCGTGGTCGCGGATAACCGATGCCGGACGCGGATCGAACGGGGTTTCTTTGTGCGAATCGGCAGTCACCGCCCCGTGTCCCGGGAAGTGTTTGCCGGTGGTTTTCATGCCCGCGGCGTGCATGCCGTCAATGACGTGACGCGCCATCGTCAGCGCTTTCTGCGGATCTTCATGATAAGAACGTTCGCCGATTGCGGCGCTGATATGGCCGACGTCCAGCACCGGCGCAAAGCTGATATCGATGTCCATGGCGATCATTTCGCTGGCCATCAGCCAGCCGGCCTCGGCGGCCAGTTTGCCCCCCTCTTCCATCCCCAGCAGCGCAGCGAAAGACTGGGCCGCCGGTAAACGGGTAAAGCCTTCGCGGAAACGCTGAACGCGTCCCCCTTCCTGATCGACCGCCACCACCAGATGGTTACGGGAGGCTTCGCGGATCTGGCGCACCAGCTCCCGCAGCTGCGCCGGATCGTGATAATTTCGGGTGAAGAGGATCAACCCTCCCACCAATGGATGCGCCAGAATTTCTCGCTCTTCCGCATCCAGTTCATACCCTTCAACATCCAACATCACTGGGCCCACACTGACCTCTCTTATCCTTTGCGTTCGTTGTCTAACTGACACCATGTTTCATCTGCCAGCATGATAAATTGCCGATCCCCGCTCTGCCGCCAGCGCATTTCATACCAGCCCGCCATGAGCAGCAGTACCCACGGACGCCAGCGCGCCACCTGCCGCCATAGCTGCTGCGCGTCGATAGCCGCCCGTCGGGCATATGCCGCCACCAGCTGGCGGCGCTCGTCCGGGGCGATCCACACGGCGGCCAGCTCCAGCGCGATATCGCCATCGCCGGCATATTCCCAGTCAATCAGCTTCAGACCGGCGTCGCTGTGGATAATATTGCCGGCATGGACATCCATATGCAGCGGCGCCAGCCGCAGAGGACGAGGCTCTCCCCGGCGGCACAGCCGCTGATGCCAACGTAGCCAGCGCGGCGTGCGCCGGGCCGGATCGCTCCTCTGCCAGTACTGCGCCAGCAGCGGCCCGAGACTAACACGCCAGCCGAACCGCGGTTGCTGATGCAAATCATACAATAAGCCAGACAGTTGCGGGCAGTCAGGTAACTCGCTTTTCACCTCACCCGCGCAATACTCCACCACCATCCAGCAGGGCGAGTAAAACAGAGGATTGGGCGCCAGCCTGGCAGGCAGCCGGCGCAGCGCACGATACTGACGGCGAAAATAACAGGCAGCGGCAGACGGGTCGTGCGGCTGACGCAGCACTCGTCGCTGGTCGCCATCGCTGATAATCACACTGCAGCCGCTGAGGCCGGTCTGGCTCAGCGAGGCGACAGGATGATTGTGGGGAAAGAAGCGCGACAAGAGCTCGTCGCGCGTTAGCTTATTGTTGCTGAACCGCACCTTTACCTGACCAGATAATCTCGCCGGTTTGCACCAGCATCAACTGCATCTTTAGCTCGGGCGCGTTGACGTTGCCAGTGGCATTGGAATAAAGCACATACTGCGCGCCCACGTTGCGGGCGATGCCCATGGCTTTGCTGCGGCTGCCGAGGCTGTCCTGCGGCGACAGGCCCAGCTGCTGCTTGGCGACCGCCAGCTGCTGCGGTGAAACAAGGGTAAATTTGCCGTTGCCCGCCAGCGCGTTACGTAACGCGGTGGTGGCTTCTCCGGCATTCAGCGAACCGTTGGTGCGGTTGTTCACGCTGTCAACCAGCAGAATACTGCCGGCATTGACCCCGCCCGCCTGCAGCATCTGTCCCACCATCGGCTGCACCGCGCCGTTCCAGTCATAATGACGCACGCGCGGCGCCGGCTGACCCGACTGCTGATCCTGATGCTCAATCGGTCCTGGCTGCGACGGGACGGAGGGCACCGCCGGTACCGTCGGCACCGTGGGCTGCGGCTGCGCAGGCTGCTGCGGCTGCGGTTTGGCCTCTTCTACCGGCGCGGGCTGCTCACGCAGCCCCGCACAGCCTGCGAGGAATATCGCCAGTGCTGTGATTAACGCATAGCGACACATTTTCATCATTATAATTACCCCTTACAGATAAAGATAAAGGCGGGCCTTATGCGCCCCCAGGATATTGGCGCTGCCATACAACGTCACCGAGGAGCGAGCCGGGACCACGATGGTGCGCGGCGCCTCCAGGGGGTGCATCTCCAGCCCTCGGGCGTCATACCAGAAAAAACGATAATGCACGGTGACCGGCTGTTGGCGCTCGTTATACAGCGTAGAGGAGGCGGTGGCCTGGATCTCCGTCGCCACGACGACAGGCTCGCTGGCGCTGATCCCGGCGGCCAGCACGCTCGACTCCATCACCAGCGCCTGCTGGTCAGAAACCGGGATCTCCGGGTGTGAACTACATCCGGCCAGCAGCCCCGCCGCCAGACACGCGCCCAAAAGGGTCCTTAGCATGGCGTTAGCCTTTGTGCGCCAGCATCGGACCCAGCGGACGACCGCCCAGCAGATGCATATGGATATGGTAAACTTCCTGGCCGCCGTGGCGGTTGCAGTTGACGATCAACCGGTAGCCATCGTCGGCGAGGCCTTCATCGCGGGCAATCTTCGCCGCGACGGTCATCATCCGGCCCAGGGCCAGTTCATGTTCGGTGGTGACGTCATTTACGGTAGGAATCAGAACGTTCGGGACAATCAGAATGTGGGTGGGCGCCTGCGGGGAGATGTCGCGAAAAGCGGTCACAAGCTCATCCTGATAAACAATATCCGACGGGATCTCCCGGCGAATGATTTTGCTGAAAATCGTTTCTTCTGCCATGACTGATTCCTTATTAGTTTTATCCCGTACGCTGGCCTGCTTCTGCAGATAAACGCAGACGCACAGGTTCCGGTAAGAGTATGAGCGACATCCTCCCTCTCTTTCAACCTGAAAGCTCTTTTTCTTATTCAACTATAGACTTAGCTGCTGAGGGAATAAGCATTTGGCGGACAGTTAGCAGGGTTATCGACTCTGGAAGGCCGATCTTGTCACGTAAAAAAGGCAGCCAGTTGGCTGCCTTAGTCTCCCCGATACTACGTCTTAACTGTTACGGATGTACTCATCCATTTCAGTTTTCAGGTTATCGGACTTGGTACCGAAGATGGCCTGTACGCCAGAACCTGCCACTACCACGCCAGCGGCGCCCAGTTTTTTCAGGCCAGCCTGGTCAACTTTCGCTACATCCGCCACGCTAACACGCAGACGAGTAATACATGCGTCGAGGTTGGTGATGTTCTCTTTACCGCCGAAAGCGGCGATCAGAGCCGGAGCCATCTCGCTGGTTGCGCCAGCTTTGCTCTCTTCGGTGGTATCTTCACGACCCGGTGTTTTCAGATCCAGGGCTTTAATCAGCACGCGGAAAATGACGTAGTACACGATCGCATAGCAGATACCGACGATCGGGAACAGCCACAGCTTGCTGCTGTTACCGGACAGCACGATAAAGTCGATCAGGCCGTGAGAGAACGAAGTACCGTCACGCATACCCAGCAGGATACAGATCGGGAACGCCAGACCCGCCAGGATGGCATGGATAACGTACAGGATCGGCGCCACGAACATGAACGAGAACTCGATCGGCTCGGTGATACCGGTCAGGAACGAGGTCAGCGCGGCGGAGATCATGATACCGCCCACTTTGGCGCGGTTTTCCGGTTTAGCAGAGTGCCAAATCGCGATAGCCGCTGCCGGCAGACCGTACATTTTGAACAGGAAGCCGCCAGACAGTTTGCCCGCGGTCGGGTCGCCTGCCATGTAGCGCGGGATATCGCCGTGGAATACCTGACCAGCCGCGTTGGTGTATTCGCCGATCTGCATCTGGAAAGGAACGTTCCAGATGTGGTGCAGACCAAACGGCACCAGGCAACGCTCGATGAAACCGTAGATACCAAACGCCACCACCGGGTTCTGATAAGCAGCCCACTGGGAGAAGGTCTGGATCGCGGAACCGATCGGCGGCCAAATGAAGGAGAGGATCACGCCGGTGAAGATAGCGGCCAGACCAGAGATAATCGGTACAAAGCGCTTGCCCGCAAAGAAGCCGAGATATTCTGGCAGCTTAATGCGATAGAAGCGGTTAAACATGTACGCGGCGATAGCACCGGAAATAATACCGCCAAGCACGCCGGTATCAGCCAGGTGTTTTGCCGCAATCTCGTCAGCAGGTAAATGCAGCACCAGCGGCGCAACCACCGCCATGGTTTTCACCATGATGCCGTAAGCTACCACTGCAGCCAGTGCGGATACACCGTCGTTATTGGTGAAGCCGAGGGCCACACCGATAGCGAAGATCAGCGGCATGTTGGCGAAAACTGAACCGCCTGCTTCTGCCATAACGTGGGAGACCACGGCTGGCAGCCAGCTGAAGTTTGCGGAACCGACGCCCAGCAGGATACCTGCGATAGGCAGTACGGATACCGGCAGCATCAGCGATTTACCGACCTTCTGCAGGTTAGCAAATGCATTCTTAAACATAATTGAGAGTGCTCCTGAGTATTTGGTACTTTTTTACGTTTTCACGCATTGGCCCGGGGGGAGAACCGCGCCGTGGACAGGACATCTAAGCGCCCTTTATTTATTACACAGAGTAAAATAATTAACGGGATGATTGTTTGACGGCTATCACGTTTCAATCAGCCTTCCGGTAAAAATTTACATCAGCTTACATAAGTTGTATCCAGATGTTGCCAAAAAACCTTCACCGCCACTTTTGTGGCGGTGAACTTTACTCGCTTTGGCTATTAATTACGAGCCTTAAAATAATAGGCAGATCAAGCAGGTTGCAAGCGGGCGGGGTCAATGTGGAACAGCGTGGCAAAATTGTCGGTGGTCTGCTGAGCCAGTTGCTCCAGCGACACACCCTTCAGTACCGCCATGTATTCAGCAACGTCACGCACCAGCGCCGGCTGGTTCTCTTTGCCGCGATGGGGTACCGGCGCCAGGTATGGCGAATCGGTCTCCACCAGCAGACGATCCAGCGGAACATAGCGCGCCGCATCGCGCAGCTGCTCGGCGTTACGGAAAGTGACGATACCGGAAAACGAGATATAGAACCCCATGTCGAGCAGCTTACCCGCCGTCTCCCTGTCCTCAGTGAAACAGTGTAGTACGCCTCCGCAATCCGTCACCTTTTCTTCGCGTAAAATGGCCAGGGTATCGGCGCGAGCGTCGCGGGTATGCACGATCACGGGCTTGTTCAGCTCCCGGCCGATGCGGATATGGTCACGGAACGAAGTTTGCTGCTGGACTTTGGTTTCCGGGGTATAAAAATAGTCCAGTCCGGTCTCTCCCATCGCGACGACGCCCTCTTCCGCCGCCAGCGTGCGCAGCGTCTCCACCTCGTAGGGCTCATCCTGGTTTAACGGGTGCACGCCGCAGGAGAAGACGACGTTGTCACGCCTTCCTACCAGCTCGCGCATACTGCGGTAGCCAGGTAGCGTCGTGGCGACCGCCAGGCAAAATTTCACATCGCGCGCGGCCGCTTTTGCCAGTACGTCATCGACGTTTTTGTGCAGGGTTTGATAATCCAGACCATCAAGATGGCAGTGGGAGTCGACTAAAAACATAATGTCTCACTCAGAGGTGGGAGACGGGTAAAACCGTCCCGGGTTGCAGGTAATGTTCCCAGCGCAGCAGGCGCTCGGTGAGCAGCAGTTCGCGGTTGACGCCGACGACGTTCAGCAATTGCTCGCGGCAGGTACAGACGTCATGGGCAATCGCCTGCAGCCGGGCGGCGGGCAGACTGTGCGCCAGCCGCTCCAGCAGCGGCCAGACATCCGGGTTACTCACCAGGGCAATTCCCTGCTGTCGTTTTTGCGCATCGACCAGCAGCGATGCCAGCCAGTGCAGGCGAACCGCCGCCTGTTCATGATTGAGTATCGGCAGCAGCGCCAGCCAGTCACCGCTCGCCAGTGTGGTCGCCAGCGCCTGACACAGCTGCTGTCGCGCCGTCCACTGCGGCTCTTTAAGCAGTTCGAGCGCGGCGGCCGGCGCGCTGGCGCACAGACGTAACGCGGTCAGCAGCGCCTCCTGCGGCAGGTTCACCTCACGCTCCAGCCAGGCCAGGGCATAAGATTCCGTCGGCGGCGACAGGTGGTGCAGGCGGCAGCGACTGCGCAGGGTGGTCAGCAGACGCGCCGGCTCCTCGCAGGCGAGGAAGAACCAGGTATTTTCCGGCGGCTCCTCCAGCGTTTTCAGCAACGCGTTGGCGGCAGCATCGGTCAGCAAGGCGGCATCGCTAATCCATACCACCTTCGCCCCACCGAGGCGCGCGCGCTCATAGAGCTTGTCGTTGACATCGCGCACCGCGTCAATACCCAGCGCGCTCTTGCCTTTCTCAGGGCTCAGCGGATAGTAATCGGGGTGCGTACCGGCCTGCATCAGCTGGCAGCTGTGGCAGTGACCGCAGCTTTTATGCCCTTCAGGCTGGCGGCACATCAGGAAGCGGCACAGCGCATAAATCAACGCCTCGCCGCCCATCCCGCTCAGAGACTGTAACAGTAAGGCGTGGTGGCCACGTCCGGCCTGATAGCTACCGACCAGTTGCTCGAACGAGGGGCGCAGCCACGGATACCATTTCATGCGTGTTGCTCCGCCATCCACTGGGCGATCGTGGCGCGAATATCGCGCGCGACGGCATCCAGCGGCTGCGTCGCGTCCACCGTGCGGATAGAAGGATCTGCCGCAGCCAGCTCAAGGTAGCGCGCGCGGGTACGATTGAAGAAGTTCATCGACTCCTGCTCAATGCGATCCAGTTCGCCGCGGGCGCGGGCGCGCTGCAGCCCCACTTCCGGCGTAACGTCGAGGTACAGCGTCAAATCGGGACGAAAATCGCCGAGAACGGCGTCGCGCAGCGTCGCCAGCATCGTGCGGTCAATGCCCCTGCCGCCGCCCTGATAGGCCTGGGTGGAGAGATCGTGACGATCGCCGATCACCCACTGGCCGCGAGCCAGAGCAGGCTTAATCACCGTCTCCACCAGCTGGACGCGCGCCGCGTAAAACATCAGCACTTCCGCTTTATCGTTAATCACTTCATCGCCCGTGGACTGGATATCCAGCACCAGGCTACGCAGTTTTTCAGCAAGGATTGTGCCCCCCGGCTCACGGGTAAACACCATATCGTGAATACCTGCCGACTGCAGCGTCTCCACCACCAGTTGACGTGCGGTGGTCTTCCCGGCGCCCTCCAGCCCCTCGATGACGATATAGTTACTGCGCATTTTTTTCCTTAAGTACTTTCAGATAGTCCTGCACCGCGCGGTTATGGCTGACCAGGTTTGTGGTAAACGTATGGCCCCCTTTCCCGTCGGCGACAAAATAGAGGTATGGTGTTTTCGCCGGATGGGCGGCCGCCTTCAGCGACGCTTCGCCCGGCACCGCGATAGGGCCTGGCGGCAGGCCGCTGATGGTATAGGTATTGTACGCGGTCGGCGTCTCCAGATCCTTACGCGTTAACTTTCCATTATACCCTTCGCCCATCCCGTAGATCACCGTTGGGTCGGTCTGTAAGCGCATGCCGATGCGCAGGCGGTTGATAAATACCGACGCGACGCGATCGCGCTCTTCCGCCACCGCGGTCTCTTTCTCAATAATCGAGGCCATGGTCAACAGCTGATTCTGATCGGCATAGGGCAGATTATCCATCCGTCCTTCCCAAATCTTCGCCACTTCAGTGACCATTTTCTGATGCGCGCGCTTGAGGATGGCGATGTCGCTAGTATTGGCGGTGTACATCCAGGTGTCCGGCCAGAACCAGCCTTCCACCCAGTCGGCATGGTCAAGACCTAACGCCTTAGCCACCGTCGCGTAGCTATCGTCTTCAAGCGTGTGCTTCACGTAGGGAGCATCGCGCAGCTGACGAAGGTAGTCGCTGACGCGCATGCCTTCGACAAAGCGCAGCGGAAACTGCGCCTCTTTGCCGCTGGCCAGCAGCTGCAGCATCTCGCGCACCGTCATTTGCGGCGTGAGGCGATAGGTCCCGGCCTTGAAGTGAGACAGCTCAGGCTCCATCCGCAGCAGCCACTGGAACACGCGCGGGCGATTGATCACCTTCTCGCGATAGAGATCCTGCCCCAGCGCCAGCCGGCCGGTGCCGGCTTCGAGGGTAAAGATGGTCTCTTCTTTAATCAGCAGCTTGCTGTCCGCCAGCTGGCGTACCTTCCACATTCCTGCCGCCGCGGCGATGCCCAACAGCACCACCAGCAACAGGATAAAACGTAACATTTTCTTCATACTAACCAGACAGCTCACACAAAGGGGCTAAAAAATGGTAAAGCTCGCGCGAGGACCAGACGGTCTCATCCCAGCGACGAACCGGCACCAGCGGCATCAGCGCATTGCAGATCAGCACTTCATCGGCCTCCCGCAACGCCTCGGGACGCGCTATCACTTCGACAACGCGAAACGTCGATGGTGCCAGCTGCGCGATACAGCGCTGCCGCATTATGCCGTTGACCCCGGCATAATCGAGTCGCGGAGTAAATACATCCCGTCCCTGACGCCAGAATAAATTCGCGGCACAGCATTCCGTAAGCCACCCGTCACTGTCAAGGACCAGCGCCTCATCGGCGTCCGTCTGTTCAAGATGAGAGCGAATCAGCACCTGCTCCAGACGATTAAGATGCTTCAGGCCAGCCAGCCAGGGGTTGCGCCCCAGGGTCACCGGGCTCCGGGTCAGGGTAATGCCCTCCTCCCGCCAGCGCGCGTAGTGCGCCGGAAGCGGAGAGACGCTCAGAATACGGGTGGGCGACGCACAGCCCGCCGTGCTGTATCCCCTTCCCCCAACGCCGCGGGTAAGGGTCACCTTAAGCACGCCCTGCGCGTGCGGTCGAGCCAGACGCTGCATCTCGTCGCTTAGCGTCAGCCAGTCGTCAAACGGGATGCGTAATTTTTCGCAGGTTGTCTGCAAACGCTGCAGATGGGTGTCCAGTAACGCAACCTGTCCATGCTGTATACGGGCAGTGGTAAAACAACCGTCGCCAAACTGGACGGCGCGATCGTTCGCCGCCAGCGTGTCCTGTTCAACGCCATTTATCAAGAACATAAAGGACTCCTTTTCACTGGTCGGTGAGTGTCTCAGGACACGGAGCAGAGGACAAGCGGAGAAAGCCGAATAAAAAAGGCCCGACAATCGGGCCTTTTGTTAAAGCAGTACCGGGGCAAGCCCTGTCACACTTTTTTGAAGATCAGCGAACCGTTAGTGCCGCCAAAGCCGAAGGAGTTGCACAGGGTGTACTCCATACCGGAAACCTGACGCGCTTCGTGCGGAACGAAGTCGAGGTCGCAGCCCTCATCCGGGTTGTCGAGGTTGATCGTCGGCGGAACCGCCTGATCGCGCAGCGCCAGGATAGAGTAAATCGACTCTACCGCCCCTGCCGCGCCCAGCAGATGCCCGGTCATGGATTTGGTGGAGCTCACCAGTACGCGGCTCGCCGCATCGCCGAAGACAGACTTAACCGCCTGCGCTTCCGCTTTATCGCCAGCCGGCGTCGAGGTGCCATGGGCATTGACGTAGCCGATCTGGCCCGGTTCGATGCCCGCATCGCGAATGGCATTCACCATCGCCAGCGCGGCGCCCGCGCCATCTTCCGGCGGTGATGTCATATGGTAAGCATCGCTGCTCATGCCGAAGCCGACGATCTCGGCGTAGATTTTCGCGCCGCGTTTTTTTGCGTGCTCGTACTCTTCCAGCACCACCATGCCCGCGCCGTCGCCCAGCACGAAGCCGTCGCGATCTTTATCCCACGGACGGCTTGCCGCCTGCGGGTTGTCATTGCGCGTGGAGAGCGCCCGCGCTGCGCCAAAGCCGCCCACGCCAAGCGGGGTACTGGCTTTTTCCGCACCGCCTGCCACCATCGCATCGGCATCGCCATAGGCGATGATGCGCGCAGCCTGACCGATGTTGTGCACGCCTGAAGTACAGGCGGTCGCGATGGAGATACTTGGTCCACGCAGACCAAACATGATGGTCAGATGGCCGGCCACCATGTTAACAATTGTGGAGGGAACGAAGAATGGGCTGATTTTACGCGGTCCGCCGTTGACCAGCGAACTGTGGTTTTCTTCGATCAAGCCGAGACCGCCAATACCAGAGCCGATTGCGGCGCCAATACGGGTAGCATTCTCTTCCGTCACTTCAAGGCCAGAATCCTGCATGGCCTGAACGCCAGCGACAATTCCATATTGAATGAAGGCATCCATCTTGCGCTGCTCTTTGCGCGAGATGATGTCATCACAGTTAAAATCCTTTACTAAGCCAGCAAATTTCGTTGCATAGGCGCTAGTATCGAAATGGTCGATCAGGCTGATGCCACTCTGACCGGCAAGGAGAGCTTTCCAGGTAGACTCTACGGTATTGCCGACAGGAGACAACATGCCCAGTCCGGTCACAACTACACGACGCTTAGACACGTTTGTCCTCCAGGGAGGGAAAATAGATTCTTGTGGGACAAATAAAGATAAAACTCAGGCGGTCGAATGACCGCCTGGAGATGTTCACTTACGCCTGGTGGCCGTTGATGTAATCAATGGCAGCCTGAACGGTGGTGATTTTCTCAGCTTCTTCGTCCGGAATCTCAGTATCAAACTCTTCTTCCAGAGCCATTACCAGCTCAACGGTGTCAAGAGAATCAGCGCCCAGGTCTTCAACGAAGGAAGCATTGTTGGTAACTTCTTCCTGCTTAACGCCCAGCTGCTCGCCGATAATTTTCTTAACGCGTTCTTCGATAGTGCTCATACTCTTAAATTTCCTATCAAAACTCGCTTTCGCGATGGTTTTCGTAGTGTATAAAATGTTGAAAAATTTGCAACTAAATCCCGGCAGGTCTTACCACGATTTTGCGCTATTTTGAGGCCGTTTGCCCTAAGAACGCAAATCTTTTCGCACAAAACCGCACAGAGAACCGTGCGAAGTGCGCGGTTCCTGAACGTTTTGCACAAATCTCGGTCAGACCATGTACATTCCGCCGTTGACGTGCAGGGTTTCACCAGTGATGTAACTTGCTTCGTCAGAGGCTAAAAATGCAACCGCGCTGGCGATTTCATTTGGGGTGCCAAGGCGCCCCGCAGGAACTGCCGCCAGCGTACCCGCACGCTGCTCATCGGTCAGCGCACGCGTCATGTCCGTTTCAATAAAGCCCGGAGCAACAACGTTTACAGTAATACCGCGGGACGCAACTTCACGCGCCAGTGATTTACTGAAGCCGATCAGACCCGCTTTCGCCGCAGCGTAGTTGGCCTGACCCGCATTTCCCATGGTACCAACCACAGAACCGATAGTGATAATACGTCCATGACGCTTTTTCATCATAGCGCGCATTACCGCTTTTGACAGACGGAAAACCGATGACAGGTTGGTTTCGATGATATCGTTCCACTCGTCATCTTTCATGCGCATTAACAGGTTGTCGCGAGTGATCCCGGCATTATTCACCAGGATATCCACTTCGCCAAACTCTGCGCGCACATTTTCCAGAACAGATTCAATAGATGCCGGGTCGGTCACATTCAACATCAGACCTTTACCGTTGGCGCCTAAATAGTCGCTGATCGCCTGCGCGCCGCTTTCGCTGGTCGCAGTACCGATAACTTTCGCGCCGCGGGCGACGAGCGTTTCAGCGATGGCGCGGCCAATACCGCGGCTTGCACCGGTAACCAGCGCGATTTTTCCTTCAAAACTCATGGTTTTCCTCTTTTATTGCTCAAGCGCCGCAGACATCGCCGCCGGCTCGTTAAGCGCGGAAGCGGTCAGGGTGTCAACAATACGTTTGGTCAGGCCGGTGAGGACTTTACCCGGGCCAACCTCATACAGATGCGTTACGCCCTGAGCAGCCATAAACTCAACGGTTTTAGTCCACTGAACCGGACTATACAGCTGGCGTACCAGCGCGTCGCGAATGGCGTCAGGCGCGGTTTCGCACTTCACGTCGACGTTATTTACCACCGGGATCGTCGGCGCGTTGAAGGTGATTTTCTGCAGCTCAAGCGCCAGTTTCTCCGCAGCTGGCTTCATCAGCGCACAGTGAGACGGCACGCTCACCGGCAACGGCAGCGCCCGTTTAGCGCCCGCGGCCTTACAGGCGGCGCCTGCGCGTTCAACGGCCTCTTTGTGACCGGCGATAACCACCTGGCCCGGGGAATTGTAGTTCACCGGAGAGACGACCTGCCCTTCGGCCGATTCTTCACAGGCTTTGGCAATAGCCGCGTCGTCCAGACCGATAATCGCTGACATGGCGCCAGTACCTTCCGGTACAGCTTCCTGCATGAATTTGCCGCGCAGTTCAACCAGGCGAACGGCATCAGCGAAAGCGATAACGCCCGCGCAAACCAGCGCGGAGTATTCGCCGAGGCTGTGGCCAGCCAGCAGCGCCGGCGCTTTGCCGCCCTGCTGCTGCCAGACGCGGTACAGCGCCACGGAGGCGGTCAGCAGCGCTGGCTGGGTCTGCCAGGTCTTATTCAGTTCTTCTGCCGGGCCCTGTTGCGTCAGCGCCCACAGATCGTAACCCAACGCTGCGGAAGCTTCACCGAAGGTCTCTTCAATGACCGGCCAGGTCGCCGCCATATCGGCCAGCATGCCTACGGCCTGCGAGCCCTGTCCCGGGAACACAAAAGCAAATTGCGTCATGTTTAAATCCTTATACTAAAAACGAACCAGCGCGGAACCCCAGGTGAAACCGCCACCAAAGGCTTCCAGCAAAATCAGCTGCCCACGTTGAATGCGGCCATCGCGGACGGCCTCATCCAGCGCGCAAGGGACTGACGCCGCGGAGGTGTTGCCATGGCGGTCGAGGGTCACTACGACGTTATCCATCGACATGCCCAGTTTCTTCGCCGTCGCGCTGATGATCCGCAGGTTTGCCTGGTGCGGCACCAGCCAGTCCAGCGCTGAACGTTCGAGATTATTCGCGGCCAGCGTCTCATCAACGATGTGCGCTAACTCGGTGACCGCCACTTTGAAGACTTCATTGCCGGCCATCGTCAGATAGATCGGATTTTCCGGATCGACGCGATCGGCGTTCGGCAGGGTCAGCAGTTCGCCATAGCTACCGTCAGCATGCAGATGCGTCGAGATAATGCCAGGCTCTTCGGAGGCGCCCAGCACCACCGCCCCGGCGCCATCGCCGAAAATAATAATCGTCCCGCGATCGGCCGGATCGCAGGTGCGCGCCAGCACATCAGCGCCGACGACCAGCGCATAGTCCACCGCGCCGTTCTTGACATACTGATCGGCGACGCTCAGCGCATAGGTGAAACCGGCGCAGGCGGCCGCGACGTCAAACGCCGGGCAGCCCTTGACGCCCAGCATAGACTGAATCTGGCATGCCGAACTCGGAAACGCGTGCGTGCCGGAGGTGGTCGCAACGATGATCAGACCAATTTGCTCCGCGGACACGCCCGCCATCGCCAGCGCCTGCTTTGCGGCTTCAAAGCCCATCGTAGCAACTGTTTCATGCGCTGCGGCAATACGACGCTCACGGATACCTGTGCGGGTGACAATCCACTCGTCAGAGGTCTCTACCATTTTTTCCAGGTCGGCGTTTGTACGCACTTGCTCGGGCAGATAGCTGCCGGTACCAATAATCTTCGTATACATGTACGCTCAGTCACTCTTGGGTAATATACCCGCCTCGTTCAACCGCCGCGGCGTCAGTGGTGTCCATTCGTCCCGCTTTGCTGTCGGGCGTTCACGTCACTGTCGCTTTCCGGCAGCTCGAAACCAGCTGGGTATAAAGATTCCAGGCGCGCGGCGATCCGTTGGGGAATTTGCCGCTGCACCGCCTGCACTGCCTGCTCTATCGCGACGCTAAAGGCGCGTTGATTGGCAGCACCATGACTCTTGATCACGGAACCGCGCAATCCTAACAGACAGGCGCCATTATACTGGTCGGGGTTGAGGTGACTGAATCGCCTCGCCAGGCTTTTTTGTAACCAACGTTTTAGTAACAGCAGCCACCACGACCGTTTTTTGCCCTCTCCCTGAGATTTCAGCAGTGAAAGGAACATTCTGACAACACCTTCCATGGTTTTTAATGTGACGTTGCCCGTGAATCCATCACAAACCAGCACATCGGTTTTTCCGGTCAACAGTTCATTGGCTTCAAGATAGCCGATGTAGTTGAGGGAAGGCAGCGTTCTGAGCACTGCGGCAGCATCGCGGATGCTGCTGAGGCCTTTCATCTCTTCTTCGCCGATGTTCAGCAAGGCGACGCGAGGATTGGCAATGCCAACCACCTCTTCCGCCAGCACTGACCCCATCACCGCGAACTGCACCAGCATCGTGCTGTCGCAATCGACGTTGGCGCCGAGATCCAGCACCACGGTTTTGCCCTTCTGCTGGTGCGGCAGCACCGTCACCAGCGCCGGCCGCTCAATACCTTCAATCGGTTTGAGCAGCAGTTTCGCCAGGCCCATCAGCGCGCCGGTGTTGCCGGCGCTGACGCAGGCTTCCGCCCGCCCTTCTTTCACAAGCTCCAGCGCCACGCGCATTGAGCTTCCGCGACTGCTGCGGATAGCCTGTGCGGGTCGCGCATCACTGGCAATAACTGACTGCGCAGGAATAATCTGCAGACGCGAACGTTGTTCGAAGTCAGCTTTGGCGAGTAATGGCGTGATGGCGTCGGGATCGCCGACTAAAAGAAGTGTGAGTTGCGAATTAGAGTTCAGTGCCTGCAGTGCTGCAGGCACTGTCACGGATGGGCCGAAATCGCCCCCCATGACATCTAACGCCAGGGTTAGACGTGTCAAGGTATCGTCGCTGCCCGGTTCGGTGATTCCCCAGTTGCCCGGGGAGTCCTCACTAAGCTTCATCACGCTGGCACCCGCGAATTTTCACGCTGCAGACGCAACAATCCGGGCATTGACGCCTCTGGTTATCGGGTTAACCGAGTGCCCAGGTACGTACAAACCCGCCATGGCCTGCAACGGGAAATCCTGCGAGTATCGCGTGATTACTTAGCGATAACCTTGCGACCGCGGTAGAAACCGTCGGCAGTGATGTGGTGACGCAGGTGTTTCTCACCAGAAGTTTTGTCTACAGACAGGCTGGTGACTGCGGTCAGCGCGTCATGGGAACGACGCATGCCACGTTTGGAACGGGTTGGTTTATTCTGTTGTACGGCCATGGACCTTACTCCTCAATTACTTACGCTTTAAGCTGGCTAATACGGCAAATGGGTTTGGTTTTTGTGCCTCTTCAGGCAGTTCGCCAAAGACCATGTCCGCGTCGGACACTTCACAGTGTTCAGAATCATGCACCGGAACTACGGGCAGGGAGAGGATAATTTCATCCTCGACCATTGCCTGCAGGTCGATTTCACCGAATTCGTTAACCTCAATCGGCTCATACGCTTCCGGTAGTGCTTCGGCCTGTTCGTCATTTCTGACGGGGCTAAAACAATACGTGGTGTGGACGTGATGGGAGAACGGTTTCCCGCAACGCTGGCATTCGAGGGTTACCGTCACCTTCGCATCGCCTGTAATAACGGCGAGACGCTGGTTATCGATAGCGAACGACATGCTGCATTCCACATCGCTGTCCACGCTGACTACAGAATCGGCTACACGTTCAACCTGATCGCGGGCATAGATGCCTTCGTAATCAAGGCGTTTTTGAGCCGTGCGTACCGGATCAAGAGTCAGGGGTAATTTTACCTTTTGCATAGGGCGCGCATATTAACTTTGTAATGTCATAGAGTCAAAGAAAAAGGCAGCCTCAGGTTGCCTTTTGCCATTTATTCGCACACATTGCGGCGCATAGTTTAAGATGATGCTCTGCGAAGCGCTATATGTGGATGAAAAAATATGTCTCAACTTATCCTGGCGTCAACCTCTCCCTGGCGGCGCATGCTGCTGGAAAAACTGGGGTTACCATTTGAATGTGCGGCGCCTGACGTCGACGAAACGCCCCGCCCTGAAGAATCCGCGCGTCAGCTTGTTACCCGGCTGGCGCAGGCCAAAGCGCAGAGCCTGGCTTCGCGCTACCCCAATCACCTTATTATAGGCTCCGATCAGGTTTGCGTATTGGACGGTGAGATCACCGGCAAACCGCACACCGAGGAAAATGCCCGCAGGCAGTTGAGAAAGGCGAGCGGGTCGATCATCACCTTTTATACCGGCCTCGCGCTGTACAACTCCGCCAGCGGTCATCTGCAAACCGAATGCGAGCCCTTTGACGTCCACTTCCGGCATCTCAGCGATAAAGAGATCGAAGGCTATGTGCGTAAAGAGAACCCGCTGCAGTGCGCCGGGAGTTTTAAGAGCGAGGGGTTAGGTATTACGCTGTTCGAACGGCTGGAAGGCCGCGATCCGAATACGCTGGTCGGTTTACCTTTGATCGCGCTCTGTCAGATGCTGCGCCGCGAAAATTACAACCCGCTGTTAGGCTGAGGTAAAAAAACGGCGGAACTGATTCCGCCGTTGCACTTATTTGCTCTTCCGTAGCACCTGTAGACAGTGCTTCAGCTGGTTATCCAGCGGCGCCTCAACGCGCATCACCTCCCCGCTCCCTGGGTGGGTAAACTTCAGCGCAGCAGCGTGGAGGAACAGGCGGTTTAAGCCGGTACCAGAGAGTTGCTTGTCAAATTCGCGGTCGCCATAGCGGTCGTCAAAGGCGATAGGATGGCCGGCATACTGGGTATGAACGCGAATTTGATGCGTGCGTCCGGTGACCGGACTGCAGCGCACCAGAGTGGCGAATTCATAACGCTCTTCCACTTTGAAGCGCGTCTCTGACGGCTTGCCTTCCTGACTCACGCGGACGATTCTCTCGCCGCTCTGCAGAATGTTCTTCAACAGCGGGGCCTGCACCACTTTGGTATGCGACTGCCACTGGCCGCGCACCAGCGCCAGATAGTCTTTCTGCATGCCTTTATCACGCAGCTGCTCGTGCAGCGAACGCAGCGCCGAGCGCTTTTTCGCCACCAGCAGCACGCCAGAGGTATCGCGGTCGAGCCGATGTACCAGCTCAAGGAAGCGCGCCTCCGGGCGCAGGGCGCGCAGCCCTTCAATCACGCCGAAGCTCAGGCCGCTGCCGCCATGTACCGCGGTACCGGATGGCTTATTGAGGACCAGAATATGATCGTCTTCATAGAGGATCACCTCAGAGAGCGCCGCCACTTTCTGCAGATGCGGCGATACCGCCTCTTCTTCACGTTCCGCCACACGCACCGGCGGGATACGGACTTCATCGCCCGCTTCCAGCTTATACTCCGGCTTCACGCGTTTTTTATTCACCCGCACCTCGCCTTTACGCAGGATGCGATAAATCATGCTCTTCGGTACGCCTTTCAATTGGGTACGCAAAAAGTTGTCGATACGTTGCCCCGCTTCATCAGCAGCAATGGCAACCATTTTTACGGTTGGGGTCTCAGTTTTCATGGTGCGCGATTCTAAATAGCCGGACGCATTAGCGCCACTCATTTTTATATGCTTATATTTATCATTATCCTGTTTTCACGGTTTGCCTGACCGCCATATTGTTTGTTATTAGAACAATCTGTATGGGCAGGTGATAAAACTGTGAGTAACCGGGTGATAAAAGGTGAAAGTCAACTTGCTATAACAAGGTTAGCAATGGAATAATGAGACCGTTTTCCGTATTGCATCTTGTTAGAACGAGACATTAGCGGAATGACCAGTTTTGTCTGACCGATCGCCCACGCAGCAATGGCGTAAGACGTTGTGATCTTTCAGACAGTTAGCGGGCTGCGGGTTGCAGTCCTTACCGGTACAGGCTCTATGGATTTCAAGTCGCAGGAAGGCGTCAACTCCGGGACTCCCGGGAGCTCATCTGGATCCGCTGATCGAGGTGAGCAGGTTAAGCCATCATGCCTGCAACGCGAAAGACGACGAGTATAAATGGAATATTCTCTGGTGATACATCCCAGGCTGTTCCCCTGAATAATTGCGCTGTGTTTCCGTTTGAAACACAGGCGACCGACACTCTGCGCCTCTTAAGCGCGCGACAACCGTGAGGTTGGCGACGTGAACCAGACACGAGGCCATCGGTTTTCCCCCGGAAAGGCATTACTCTGCCCGCAGCTTAGTCGTCAATGTAAGAATAATGAGTAAGTTACGATGAAAAGAATGTTAATCAACGCAACTCAGCAGGAAGAGTTGCGCGTCGCCCTTGTTGATGGGCAGCGCCTGTACGACCTGGATATCGAAAGCCCCGGGCACGAACAGAAAAAAGCGAACATCTACAAAGGCAAAATCACCCGCATTGAACCCAGCCTTGAAGCCGCGTTTGTTGATTACGGCGCCGAGCGTCATGGTTTCCTCCCCCTCAAAGAAATCGCCCGCGAATACTTCCCCGCCAACTACAATGCGCACGGCCGTCCTAATATCAAAGACGTACTGCGTGAAGGTCAGGAAGTTATCGTGCAGATTGATAAAGAAGAACGCGGCAACAAAGGCGCTGCGCTCACCACCTTTATCAGCCTGGCGGGCAGCTATCTGGTATTGATGCCGAACAACCCGCGCGCGGGGGGAATTTCACGCCGTATCGAGGGCGATGACCGTACCGAACTGAAAGAAGCGCTGGCGAGCCTGGAGCTTCCGGACGGCATGGGCCTTATCGTTCGCACCGCTGGCGTCGGCAAATCTGCCGAAGCCTTGCAGTGGGACCTGAGCTTCCGTCTGAAACACTGGGAAGCGATTCAGAAAGCCGCGGAAAGCCGTCCGGCGCCGTTCCTTATCCACCAGGAAAGCAACGTCATTGTCCGCGCCTTCCGTGACTATCTGCGCCAGGATATCGGCGAAATCCTGATCGATAATCCGAAAGTGCTCGAGCTGGCGCGCCAGCATATCGCCGCGCTGGGTCGTCCGGATTTCAGCAGCAAAATCAAACTGTACACCGGTGAAATCCCGCTGTTCAGCCACTACCAGATCGAATCCCAGATTGAATCCGCCTTCCAACGTGAAGTGCGTCTGCCGTCCGGTGGCTCTATCGTCATCGACAGCACTGAAGCGCTGACCGCGATCGATATCAACTCCGCCCGCGCCACCCGCGGCGGCGATATCGAAGAGACGGCGTTCAACACCAACCTCGAAGCGGCTGACGAGATTGCCCGCCAGCTGCGTCTGCGCGACCTCGGCGGCCTGATCGTTATCGACTTTATCGATATGACTCCGGTTCGCCACCAGCGCGCTGTGGAGAACCGTCTGCGCGAAGCCGTCCGTCAGGACCGGGCGCGCATTCAGATCAGCCATATCTCGCGCTTCGGCCTGCTGGAGATGTCCCGCCAGCGCCTGAGCCCGTCGCTGGGCGAATCCAGCCACCACGTCTGCCCGCGCTGCTCCGGCACCGGCACCGTGCGTGATAACGAATCGCTGTCGCTCTCTATTCTGCGTCTGATCGAAGAAGAAGCGCTGAAAGAGAACACCAAAGAAGTGCACGCCATCGTTCCGGTACCGATCGCCTCCTATCTGCTGAACGAAAAACGTGCCGCGGTGAGCGCTATCGAATCCCGTCAGGGCGATGTGCGCGTTATTATCGTGCCAAACGACGAAATGCAGACGCCGCACTACTCCGTCCTGCGCGTGCGCAAAGGTGAAGAGACCTCAACGCTGAGCTACCTGCTGCCGAAGCTGCATGAAGAAGAGATGGCGCTGCCGGGCGACGATGAGCCGGCAGAACGGAAACGTCCGGAACAGCCGGCCCTGGCCGCTTTTGTCATGCCTGACGCGCCGCCAGCCCCGATGCTTGAAGAGCCTGTCGCCGCTCCTGTCGCCGCAGCGGCACCGGTCGCGGCCACCGCACCGGCGCAGCCTGGCCTGCTCTCACGCTTCTTCAGCGCGCTGAAGAATATCTTCTCTGGCGCCGAAGAGGCCAAACCGGCTGAGGTTAAGGTCGAGAAGAAAGCGGAAGAAAAACCGGAGCGTCAGCAGGAGCGCCGTAAACCGCGCGCCAACAACCGCCGCGATCGCAACGACCGCCGTGAAAACCGCGACAATCGTGACAACCGCGATAACCGTGACAATCGTGACACTCGTGCGGACAATGCCGAGGGCCGTGAACCGCGCGAATCGCGTGAAGAGAACCGTCGCAACCGTCGTGAGAAGCCGTCGCAGAATGTGGAAGCCCGTGATGTTCGCCAGACCTCAGGCGACGACGCGGAGAAAGCGAAATCCCGTGACGAGCAGCAGCCGCGCCGCGAACGCACCCGCCGCCGCAATGACGACAAACGTCAGGCGCAGCAGGAAGCCAAAGCGCAGACTCGCGAAGAGCCGGTAGCGCAGGAGACGGAGCAGGAAGAGCGTGTGCAGACCCTGCCGCGTCGTAAACCGCGCCAGCTGGCACAGAAAGTACGCGTTGAGTCCGCTGTCGTTGAGCAGGTTGCCGAGATCGTGCCAGAAGCCGTAGTGGCGGAAGTTATCGCTCCGCGCAGCGAGCCGGTGAAAGCCGAGCTGCCAGCAGTAGTGGAGAGCGTGGCGGACCAGGACGAAAATGGCGAATCCCGTGAAGCGAACGGTATGCCGCGTCGCTCACGTCGTTCCCCGCGTCACCTGCGCGTCAGCGGTCAGCGTCGTCGTCGCTATCGTGACGAACGCTATCCGACCCAGTCGCCAATGCCGCTGACCGTGGCCTGCGCATCGCCGGAGATGGCTTCCGGTAAAGTCTGGATCCGCTACCCGGTGGTTCGTCCGCAGGATCAGCAGTCGGAAGAGGTTCAGGTTCAGAACGACAACCTCGTGGAAACCGTCGCGGCCGTCGCGACCCCGGTTGCCGTCGTTGAAACCGTTACCGCTGCCCCGGTCACCGTCGAGCCGGCTACCATGGAGCCGGTTACCGCCGAGCCTGTGGTCGTCGAGCCGGTCGTAGCCGCCGAGCCGGTGGTGGTTGATGCTGCGGAAGGTATCGCGCCAGCAGCCGTCGAGCCAGCGCCGCAGGAGCTGGTCACCGAAGCGCCGGCTGTCGAAGCGCCTCAGGCTATCGCGCCAGCGACGCTCGACGCCGAGCCGGTGGTGGTAGAACCTGAAGTGGTGGAAACGGCGCCTGTCGTTGAAGCGCCAGTGGAAACCATCGCGCCGGCGGCGGAAACCGCAGTTGAAGCACCGGTTGTCGAAGCCGCGCCTGTCGAGCCGGTCAAAGTCGAGCCTCCGGTGAGCAAGCCGGTAGTGGTGGCGGGTCATCGCCATGCCACCGCGCCAATGACCCGTGCGCCAGCGCCGGACTATGTCCCGGAAGCGCCGCGCCACAGCACCTGGGTGCGCCCGCCATTCGCTTTTGAAGGCAAAGGCGCCGCCGGCGGTCATAGCGCCACCCATAAAGCCACCGCTGAACCGACCCGCCCACAGCCCGTCGAGTAAGCGTGCTAAATAAAAAACCGGCCTCCTGGCCGGTTTTTTTATGCGCTTTGCGGAGGCTGCATGCCGGCGAGGTCCGGCATGATCTCCCGCATCAGGTCGAGGAATTTACGCAGCCGCGTCGGATAATAGCGCGCCCAGGGATAGACCAGGTGGACCGGCAGCGAGGCGGGACGCCACTGCGGGAACAGCTCTGTCAACCTTCCGGCAGCAAGATCCTCCGCCACAGCCCAGCTGGACACCATCGCCACCCCCAGCCCCGCCAGCGCAGTGTTACGCGCGACGTAAAGGCTGTCGGTGCTCAGACAGGGGGTGATCGCCGTGGAGACGAGCTGCCCGCTGACCTGATGTCGGAGCCGCACCTCATGCTGATAAAAGGTGTTAATGGCGATCCACGGCAGGCCGGATAACGCCTCCAGCGAGGTTAACGGCGGGTACTTCGCCAGCAGTTCAGGGGAGGCCACCACGCAGCGCGGCACTTCCGCCAGCAGCACGGAGACCGTGGCCGGATCCACCTCCGCCCCCACGCGGATGGCGCAGTCGATATTATCGCTGAGAAAGTCGACAGTATTATCATTCAGCATCCACTCCACCGACAGTTGCGGGTGGCGCTGGAGAAAGGCGACCAGCGGCCCCAGCAGCTGCTGCTGGCCAAAAGCGTGCGGCGCCCTCACCCGCAGCACCCCCACCGGCCGATCGTCGGCAATACGCAGGTCATCTTCCAGCGCCAGCCAGGCATCCACCAGCTGGCGGGCGTGACGGTAGCAGCGTTCGCCATCGTCAGTGAGCTTCATCGCATGGGTGGTACGCAGGATCAGCTTGACTCCCAGCAGCCCTTCAAGGGACTGCAGGCGGCGGCTGACGGTCGCCTGGGTGGTCTCCATCTGCCCCGCCGCGGCGGAGAGCGACCCTGCCTCTATAATACGAATATAGGTGCGCATCAGCTCAATGCGATCTATACGCTCCTGTCTTTTCATTTTTCTTTTGCCTATACGTGCTACGTATAACCGTTTTACCACCAGCCCGGCTACCGCGCCAGCCGCATTCAGGGAAAAATAGCCCCATCGCATTCACGAGGTATTGATCATGACACCGACTTCCCTTTCCACCCGCGACGCAGGCTGGATTATCTTCATTCTCGCGCTCGGCGCCGGCTTTAGCGTCGCCTCTATCTACTACGCGCAGCCGCTGCTGCCGTTGATGGGCGCCAACCTCCACCTGACGGTAGAAGGTATGGGTCTGGTCCCTACTCTGACGCAGGCGGGTTATGCGCTCGGCATTCTGTTCCTGCTCCCGCTCGGCGACCGCCACGATCGCCGCCGGCTGATTTTGGTGAAAAGCGCGCTGCTGGCGCTCCTGCTGCTCCTGTGCAGCCTCACCGGCCAGCTCAGCTCACTGCTGGTGGTCAGTCTGCTGATCGGTATGGCGGCGACCATGGCGCAGGATATCGTCCCTGCGGCGGCGATCCTCGCCCCGGCGGGCAAGCAGGGAAAAATGGTGGGCACGGTGATGACCGGGCTGCTGCTGGGGATCCTGCTTTCCCGGACGGTCAGCGGCGTGGTGGGCGCAGTGTTCGGCTGGCGGGTGATGTATCAGGCGGCGGCGGTCAGCGTGGCGCTGATTGGCCTGGTGATGTGGCGGGTGCTGCCGCGCTTCGCCATTCACTCGACGCTGAGCTATCCGCAGCTGATGGCCTCAATGGCGCATCTGTGGCAGCGCTACCCGGCGCTACGCCGCGCTGCGCTGGCTCAGGGGGCGCTCTCTGTCGCCTTCAGCGCCTTCTGGTCGACGCTGGCGGTGATGCTCTCCGAACACTATCACATGGGCAGTGCGGTAGCGGGCGGCTTTGGTATCGCCGGGGCTGCCGGGGCGCTGGCCGCGCCGCTGGCCGGCGGACTGGCCGATAAATTTGGCGCCGGTAAAGTGACTCAAATGGGGGCGGCGCTGGTCACCGTCTCCTTCGCCCTGATGTTTATACTGCCGCTGCTGCCACTGCATGGCCAGCTGGCGCTGATTGCCCTGTCGGCGATTGGCTTCGACCTTGGCCTGCAGTCAAGCCTGGTGGCGCATCAGAACCTGGTGTATGGCCTCGAGCCGCAGGCCCGCGGCCGCCTTAACGCCCTGCTGTTTACCGTGGTCTTCATCGGGATGTCGCTGGGGTCGGTGCTGGGTAGCAAGCTGTACGTGCTGGCCGGCTGGAACGGGGTGGTTACCCTGGCGGTGGTCAGCGGGGCGATCGCCCTGGCAATCCGCCTGCTGGAGAATGCCCGTATCGTCGCTGCCGAACGCCGCGCATCATAAAAAAACCCGCTTCGCCTGAGGCGAAGCGGGTTCATCCATTCCCGCACAACCGCTTAGGCTGTACGTCGGGCAAACTCTTTCACGCGGAAGCCCAACAGCAGCAGTGTGGCGAAATAGGCCACCACCCCGGCGACAACCACCACCAGCAGGCGCATCAGACGGAACGGCATCGTCCCCAGCGACCACTCCGGCATGATATGCATGACGCCCAGCAGCGCCGCAGCCATAACCAGCACCGCAGCAATCAGACGCAGCAGGAAGGCCAGCCAGCCCGGTTGCGGGGTAAAGATCTTCTGTTTACGCAACTGCCAGTAAAGCAGCGCGGCGTTCAGGCAGGCCGCCAGGCCAATGGACAGCGATAGACCCGCATGCTTCAGCGGGCCGATAAACGCCAGGTTCATCACCTGGGTCATAATCAGGGTGACAATAGCAATCTTGACCGGGGTCTTGATGTCCTGGCGGGAATAGAAGCCCGGCGCCAGCACCTTCACCACGATAAGCCCCATTAGTCCCACGGAATAGGCCACCAGCGCGCGCTGGGTCATTGCCGCATCAAAAGCGCTAAATTTGCCGTACTGGAACAGGGCCACGGTCAGCGGTTTGGCGAGGATCCCCAGCGCCACCGCGCTCGGCAGCGCCAGCAGGAAGCAGAGACGCAGCCCCCAGTCCATCAGCCGGCAATACTCGTCATGATTACCGCTGGCGAAGCTTTTTGACAGCGATGGCAGCAGGATAGTGCCGAGCGCCACTCCCAGGACACCGGACGGAAACTCCATCAGACGGTCGGCGTAGTACATCCAAGACACCGATCCCGACACGAGAAACGAAGCGAAGATAGTATTGATAATAAGGGAGATCTGGCTTACCGACACGCCAAGGATCGCCGGCCCCATCTGCTTCACCACCCGCATCGCGCCGGCATCTTTCAGATTGATGCGCGGCAGGACCAGCATGCCAATTTTCTTCAGGTGCGGCAGCTGGTAGGCCAGCTGTAGCACGCCGCCGACCGTGACCGCCCAGGCCAGGGCCAGCACCGGCGGATGAAAGTACGGTGCGGCAAACAGCGCAAAGCCAATCATGCTGACGTTGAGGAACGTCGGCGCAAAGGCCGGCACCGAGAAGCGGTTCCAGGTATTAAGGATCGCCCCCACCAGCGAGGCGAGGGAGATCAGCAAAATATAGGGGAAGGTAATGCGCAGCAATTGGGTAGTCAGCGCAAATTTATCGGCGGTATCAGCAAACCCGGGGGCGGTGATGGTGATCACCCACGGCGCCGCCAGCATCCCGATAACGGTGACGATCGCCAGGGCCAGGGTCAGCAATCCGGAGACATACGAGACAAACACCCGGGTGGCATCTTCGCCCTGCTTGCTTTTATATTCGGCAAGGATCGGCACAAACGCCTGAGAGAAGGCGCCTTCGGCAAAAATACGCCGCAGCAGATTAGGCAGTTTAAAGGCGACGAAAAAGGCGTCGGTCGCCATCCCGGCGCCAAAAATGCGCGCCACAATCGCATCGCGGGCAAAGCCCAGCACGCGCGAAAACATGGTCATCGAACTGACGGCCGCCAGTGATTTTAAAAGGTTCATTACGCTGTTATTCCAAACCCTGGAGTAAAACGCCCGCAAATGCGGGCGCTGGAAAGTGGCGATAGTCTACCGGGTTCAACATGAATTACTACTGTCAGTTGTTACAACGGATTATTCGCTGATGGCGTCGCGCCAAAGTTTGTCGACCACCCGCTGAGCCAGCAGCGCCTGTTCGCCTGCGGTTTCAGGAACCGTCTGATTTTGCACGCATTCGATAAAATGGCGCGCGCAGCCGACAAAGCCGCGCTGCTCAAGGGTGGTTTGCCAGCTGGCGACCGGGCGCTGGACCACGCCGTGACCGCACTCCTCCTGCCATTCGCGCATCTCGCTGACGGCATATAGCCCGCCATCCGTAACCGCCTGCACCCACTCGCGCTGGCTGCCTGCGCGGCGGTGCATGCTGGTGGTGACCTGCAGCCGGGGCGAACTGAACTGGTGTTCGGCATACAGCATCTCGCCCTGCGGAGTGATCTGTAGCGCGCCACCGCGCAGACGCGCCTGACCGTCGGCCAGCCATAGCGCGGTATCCACCACGTGCAGATAGTCATCAAGCAGGGTAAAGCGCAGATCGTTGCCCACGCTATCGCTGCGGTGCTTATCCATCCGCAGCGAGGCCGCCTCGCCCAGCCGCCCCTTTAGCTCCCGATAGAGCGGTGCGAAGCGACGATTGAAACCGACCATCAGCGTCAGACGACGCCGCGCCGCCAGCTCGACCAGCGTCTCCGCCTCACTCAGCTTGTCCGCCAGCGGTTTATCTACGCAAACATGAACCCCGGCATTCAGCAAATGATTCACCACTTCATAATGTGAAGCCGTCGACGTATGAACAAAGACCGCATCGCACTGCGCCGCCAGGGCATCCAGCGATTCAGCGTATGGCATCCGCCAGGTTTCGCAAACCCGCAGCGCCTTCTCTTTTCCCGGCGACCAGGCCGCCTGCAGCGTCCAGCTTTCCGCCGCCCCCAGAACCGGCAGCCACGCTTTCTGCGCAATACCGCCCAGGCCAACCACCCCGATGCGCAATCTTGTCCCCACGTTTAGTCCCCCAGATGGTGTAACAGCGAATCGAGGCGCGCTTTCAGCTCCGCCACCTCGCCTTCCAGCGCTTCAACCCTGGCACGCAGATCGTCTTCCTCTTCCAGCGGCGAGAGTGCTTCCACTGTCGTGATCAGTGTGTCCATGTCGTCGCAAAACAGATGCATATAGCGGCTTTCCCGTTTCCCCGGCTCCCGGGGCAGACGGGCGACAAAGGGACCATCTTCGCGGGTCGCCAGCCCTTCCAGCACGCTTTCCACTTCCGCCATATCGCTGAACTCATGCATCCGCTGCGCCCGACTGCGTAATTCACCCGGCGTCTGGGCGCCGCGCAGCAGCAGCGTCGTCACCACCGCCACCTCGCCGGCGCTGAGCTTCAGATCGCCAAATTCGGAGTTGCAAAAGCGCTGCTCATACTTAGTGACCCGATTGCCGAAGCCACTGACCGTACGCAGATAATGGCGTTTCACCAGGGTATCCAGCAGAGCCTGGACTTCGCCTTCGCTCAGCGACATCACCGGCTCGCGGTTGGTTTTCTGATTGCAGGCGGTCACTACGGCGTTCACCGACAGCGGATACTGCTCAGGCGTGGTGACCTGCTTTTCCAGCAGACAGCCAATGACGCGCGCTTCGTGCGCGGTTAACTGATATTTCATCCTCTCTCCTTAACGTCCCGCTGACCAGTCCGGCGTCGTTAGCGCCGTCAATACATGGTCACGCCACTGCCCGTCAATCAGCAGGTAATCTTTGGCGTAACCCTCTTTTTCAAACCCCAACCGCGCCAGCAGCGCGCCGCTGCGCTGATTATGCGGCATATAGTTGGCCATAATGCGATGAATATGCTGCGTACGCTGCATATAGCGAATCGCCGACGTCAGCGCTTCAAACATCAGTCCCTGCCCCTGCCACTTCTCGCCAATAGAGTAGCCGAGATAACAGGCATGGAATGACCCGCGCACCACGTTGGAAAAATTCGCCACGCCGACGATCTCCTTTTCCTCCGGATCGAGTAGCGCGAAATAAAAAGCAGACCCCTGCTTATGAAACTCGGCGATCATCGACAGACGCGCCTGCCATCCGGAAGGATAGCAGTGGCTGTCGTCACGAACCGGCTCCCAGGGTTTTAAGAACGCCTTATTCTCGGCGTAATAATCGGCCAGACGCCAGGCGTCACGATCGTGAACCAGGCGCACCACCAGCCGGTCCGTCGTCAAACGCACCTTCGGCACGTTACTGCGATAGCCAAACATTTCCTTTTCAGTCCCCCTGACTTCATTCTTGCTGCCTTCACTATACCTGTCCTGCGCGACGGTGTGAAAACAGCAACATACCATTTTCTGCGCCATCTCCTCTTTTCGATGAATAGCCTCAATCGAACTTGCATTTTGATAAAAAAATATTGTCGCAAGGGCGCTGGGAAAAGCAGCAGATTGCCCGCAGAATATCCACGCTTATCTCTATTTTTCCCTGGAGGGGAAATGTCCCGCGTCTCGCAGGCAAGGAGCCTGGGTAAATATTTCCTGTTAGTCGATAACATGCTGGTCGTGCTGGGCTTTTTTGTCGTCTTCCCGCTGATTTCCATCCGCTTTGTCGATCAGATGGGCTGGGCGGCGCTGATGGTCGGCATCGCGCTCGGCCTGCGCCAGCTCGTGCAGCAGGGATTAGGTATCTTTGGCGGCGCCATCGCCGACCGCTTTGGTGCCAAACCGATGATCGTCACCGGTATGCTGATGCGCGCCGGCGGCTTCGCGGCGATGGCCGTCGCCCATGAGCCGTGGGTGCTGTGGTTCTCATGCATACTTTCCGGGCTCGGCGGCACGCTGTTCGACCCGCCGCGGGCGGCGCTGGTGGTTAAGCTGGTGCGCCCGCATCAGCGCGGCCGCTTTTTCTCCATCCTGATGATGCAGGATAGCGCCGGCGCGGTGATTGGCGCGCTGCTGGGCAGCTGGCTGCTGCAGTATGATTTCCGCCTGGTGTGCAGCGCCGGCGCCGCGCTGTTTATCGCCTGCGCGGCGTTTAACGCCTGGTATCTGCCGGCATGGAAGCTCTCGACGGTAAAAACGCCGATCCGCGAGGGGCTGGGCCGGGTGCTGCGGGACAAGCGCTTCGTCACCTATGTCCTGACGCTGACGGGCTATTACATGCTGGCGGTGCAGGTGATGCTGATGCTGCCGATCATGGTGAATGACATCGCCGGCTCGCCGGCCGCCGTAAAGTGGATGTACGCCATCGAAGCCACCATTTCGCTGACCCTGCTCTATCCCATTGCCCGCTGGAGCGAAAAACGTTTTCGCCTTGAGCACCGGCTGATGGCCGGTCTGCTGGTGATGACCCTGGCCATGCTCCCCATTGGCATGACCAGCAGTATGCAGCAGCTGTTTACCCTGATCTGCCTGTTTTACATCGGTTCCATCATTGCTGAACCTGCCCGGGAGACGCTGGGCGCCTCGCTGGCGGACGCCCGGGCGCGCGGCAGCTATATGGGCTTCAGCCGCCAGGGGCTCGCCTTTGGCGGCGCGCTGGGATATGCGGGCGGCGGCTGGCTGTTTGATGCTGGTAAAGCCGCCGGCCAGCCCGAGCTGCCGTGGCTGATGCTCGGGGCCATCGGGGTTATCACCTTTCTGGCGCTGTGGTGGCAGTTTAGTCCGAAACGCTCTGCCTCCGGCATGCTGGAGCCGCGGACCTGATGCGCGCGGCGGCGGTTTCTCCTGCTTTCAGCCTATTCTGCTGGTATCGAGGATGCTGACAGGTCATGATGCTTTGTGTCAGGATGAATGAAGGTATGAGCCAGAGGAACCCCATGAAAAAGATTTTGATCGCCGCCGCGTTGATTGTCAGCGGCCTGCTGAGCGGCTGTAATCAGCTGACCCAATACACGGTAAGCGAGCAGGAGATTAACCAGGCCCTGCAGAAGCGAAACCATTTTGCCAAAGATATTGGTCTTAAAGGCGTTGCCGACGCCCATATCGAACTGCAGAATCTCACCAGCGCCATCGGGCGCGAGGAGCCGGGCAAAGTCACGCTGACCGGGATCGCTAACGTTGACCTGAACTCCCTGTTCGGCACGCAGAAAGCGACGATCGATCTGAAGCTCAAAGCGCTGCCAACCTTTGACAGAGAGAAAGGCGCCATCTTCCTGCAGGAAATGGAGGTGGTGGATGCCAAAGTGGCGCCCGAGAAGCTGCAGTCGGTCATTCAGGCCCTGCTCCCCTACCTGAATCAGTCGCTGCGCAGTTACTTCAGCCAGCAGCCGGCCTATGTCCTGCGTGAGGACGCCAGCACCGGTGAAGCGCTGGCGAAGAAATACGCCAAAGGCATTGAGGTGAAGCCGGGCGAGATTGTCATCCCCTTTACCAATTAATCTCCAGGGCGCCGCGGCGCCCTCAATTTTTTACGGAAATGAGTGCAAAGGAAAACGTTTACGCTTATCCTTAGTGCCCGGCAAAAAACAGCCCTGATGACTGAACCTATTAGCCGGAGCCTTCCATGACAGCACAATCCCAGGTATTGAAAATCCGCCGCCCAGACGACTGGCATATCCATCTACGTGATGACGATATGCTGAAAACCGTCGTGCCTTATACCAGTGAGTTTTATGGCCGGGCGATCGTGATGCCGAATCTGGTGCCGCCTGTCACCACCGTCGCGGCGGCTATCGCCTATCGCCAGCGCATTATGGACGCCGTCCCGGCCGGGCATGATTTTACCCCGCTGATGACCTGCTATCTGACAGACTCCCTCGACCCGGCGGAGCTGGAGCGCGGCTTTAACGAAGGCGTATTCACCGCCGCCAAGCTCTACCCGGCCAACGCCACCACCAACTCCAGCCACGGCGTCACCAGCACCGACGCCATTATGCCGGTGCTGGAGCGGATGGAAAAACTGGGGATGCCGCTGCTGGTACATGGGGAAGTCACCCACGCCGAGATTGATATATTCGATCGCGAAGCGCGCTTTATTGAAACCGTGATGGAGCCGCTGCGCCAGCGCCTGCCCGGACTGAAGGTGGTCTTTGAGCATATCACCACCAAAGATGCCGCCGAGTATGTGCGTGACGGCAATGAACTGCTGGCGGCCACTATCACCCCGCAGCATCTGATGTTCAACCGTAACCATATGCTGGTCGGCGGTATTCGTCCTCACTTATACTGCCTGCCGGTACTTAAACGCAATATTCATCAGCAGGCTCTGCGGGAGCTGGTCGCCAGCGGCTTCAGCCGCGCCTTCCTCGGCACCGACTCCGCACCGCATGCCCGCCACCGTAAGGAGGCCAGCTGCGGCTGCGCCGGCTGCTTCAACGCCCCGACCGCCCTCGGCAGCTACGCCACGGTGTTTGAAGAAATGAACGCTCTGCAGCACTTTGAGGCTTTCTGCTCGCTGAATGGCCCGCGCTTCTACGGTCTGCCGGTCAATGAGAGCTACGTTGAACTGGTGCGTGAAGAGACGACCGTTGTGGACAGCATTTCCCTGCCTGATGACACCCTGGTGCCTTTCCTGGCAGGTGAAACCGTTCGCTGGACCGTGAAGAAATAAAAACGTAGCCCCCTGTTGTCAACGCCAACCGGATACTGTATAAATAACCAGTATCGAACACAGGGGGCAATTATGCGCATTGAAGTGTCTATCGCCAAAACTACCGCCTTACCCAACGGCGCGCTGGAAGCGCTGAATAACGAACTCTCTCGCCGTATCGCCGAGCAATTCCCGGCCATCGACAGCCAGGTGAGCGTCCGCTACGCCACCGGCAATCAGCTCTCGGTGTTTGGCGCCCTGAAAGAAGACAAAGACCGGATAAGCGAAATCCTGCAGGAAACATGGGAAAGCGCGGACGACTGGTTTGTCCACGATCTCTCCTGAAGCATGGCGGGATCCAGTTACTCTGGTTTGCTCCCTCATTGTGCTTTTTTTTGCCGGGTCGCCCCGGCTTTTTTTAGCCCCTCTTCTGTTCAGAATAGTCCTGATTATTCTGCTCAATATCGACTAAAGTGGCCATTTTACGCGCTTATCTTGAATAAAAAAGCGGCAAAAGAAGAAAATCATGCTGCCTTTCATTTAATTTCTCGAGTTTATTCTTGATCCCTGATATAATTAACTTGCTTCAAAAAATATGCATTAAACCTCGAGAATTGTTGTCTTTTAACATATGAATAAGGGGTTATGATGGAAAAAAATAATGAAGTCATTCAGACCCATCCCCTCGTTGGATGGGACATCAGCACCGTTGATAGCTACGATGCGCTGATGTTGCGCCTGCACTACCAGAACCCCACTCAAGAAAACAGTAATGATGCTGAGATCGGCCAGACGCTATGGCTAACGACGGACGTCGCACGTCAGTTTATTTCAATCCTGGAAGCAGGCATTGCGAAGATTGAATCTGGCGAATACCAGGAAAACGAGTACCGCCGACATTAACGCGGCTTGCGAATGACTTAACATTAAACTTAACAGGCACCTGCGGGTGCCTGAATTATTTTCGGGCTTGTATAAGCACAGGGAGTTAATTACCCTGCTAACAAGGCAATTACCCGGAACTCACCATGCAATACGATCTTATCATTATTGGCAGCGGCTCCGTCGGCGCCGCCGCTGGCTATTATGCGCGCCGTGCCGGACTCAATGTTCTGATGACCGACGCCCATCAACCTCCCCACCAGGAAGGCAGCCATCACGGCAGCAGCCGTCTTATCCGTCACGCCTATGGCGAAGGTGAGAAATATGTTCCGCTGGTGTTGCGTGCCCAGCAGCTATGGGATGAACTGGCAGAGATCAGTGGCGAAGCCGTGTTTGAACGCACCGGCGTCATTAACCTCGGCCCCGCCAGCTCCGCTTTTCTCGCCAACGTCGCCGCCAGCGCCCGTGCGTTCAAGCTTGAGGTGGAAGAGCTGGATGCCCAGGCCGTGATGCAGCGCTGGCCAGAGATACGCCTCCCCGAGGACTATCGGGCGATTTTCGAACCCGCTTCCGGCGTACTGCGCAGCGAGCTGGCCGTCGAAACCTGGATCCGTCTGGCGCGGGAAGCAGGCTGCGCGCAGCTATTCAACTGTCCGGTCTCGGCTATTCATCACCATGCTGACGGGATCACCATCGATACCCTCGACGGTGAATATCATGGTAAAAAGCTGCTGGTCAGCGCCGGGACCTGGGTCACCCGCCTGCTCCCGGACCTCCCCATCCAGCCGGTACGTAAGGTGTTTGCTTGGTACCAGGCCGATGGCCGTTACAGCAGCAAGAATCACTTTCCGGCCTTCACCGGCGAGTTGCCCAACGGCGATCAATACTACGGTTTCCCGGCAGAAGATAACGAGCTGAAGATTGGCAAGCATAACGGCGGTCAACCGATCTCCATGCCGCAGGAGCGAGTGGCATTTGGCGCTGTCGCCAGCGATGGCTCCGAATCGTTTCCTTTTTTGCGCAACGTCCTGCCAGGGATCGGCGGCTGCCTGCACGGCGCCTCCTGTACTTATGACAATACCGTCGATGAAGATTTTATTATCGATACGTTACCCGGCAGACCAGACACGTTGCTAATCACCGGTCTGAGCGGGCATGGCTTTAAGTTTGCCCCGGTGTTGGGGGAAATTGCCGGTCAGTTTGCTCAGGGCGAAGCATCGAGCTTCAACCTGGCGCCCTTCTCGCTGGCGCGCTTTAACGCGTAATGGAATGCGGCACTTTTGCCGTCGGGCAAAAAAAAACGGCCTCTGTCGAGGCCGTTAGTCATTGAGAGCGATTATGCGTCGCCTGTTTAATTTGCTGGTCAATAACGTCCGCGAGCACTTTATGATCTACCTGGCGCTTTGGCTGCTGCTGGCGATCATCGATCTCGTCTGGTTATGGTTTTTCTGATGGCTCAGGATCGAGGATCCCGAGTTTGGTGTTCAGCCGACCACGCGATTTATTAAAGATTTTATTGCCGTTTTCACGCCCGGCGCGCAGCTTACGCTGCTCCTCTTCCGGTAGCTTATGCTCTTCCATGCAGGCTTCGCTACAGCAGCCGGCAAACTTCTCGGCGCAGCTCGGGCACTGGATAAACAGCAGATGGCAACCATCGTTCAGGCAGTTGGTATGGGTGTCGCACGGCACGCCGCACTGATGACAGTGCGCGATAACGTCATTGGAGATCCGCTCGCCCATCCGTTCATCAAAGACAAAGTTTTTGCCAATGAAACGCACAGGCAGCCCCTGCTCACGGGCGCGGCGGGCGTACTCGATGATGCCACCCTCGATGTGCCAGACCTTATTGAAGCCGTTATGCTTCATCCAGGCGCTGGCTTTTTCACAGCGAATACCGCCGGTGCAATACATGACAATTTTCTTGTCTTTATGGTCCTGCATCATTTCCACGGCTTTCGGCAATTGGTCGCGGAAGGTATCCGCCGGGATCTCCAGCGCGTTTTCGAAATGGCCCACCTCATATTCATAGTGGTTGCGCATATCGATAAACACGGCATCTGGATCGTCAAGCATCGCGTTGACCTCAGCCGCCTTGAGATAGTCTCCGACGTTGGAGGCGTCGAAGGAGGGATCGTCGATGCCGTCGGCAACGATGCGGTCACGCACTTTCAGGCGTAGTACCCAGAACGATTTACCGTCGTCCTCGAGAGCGATATTGAAACGCAGCCCCGCCAGCGCCGGATCGAAGCCATAGAGAAACTCACGCAGGGCTTCAACGTTGCTTTGCGGCACGCTGATTTGCGCGTTGATCCCTTCCCGGGCCAGATAGATGCGGCCAAAGACTTTCAGCTGGGTTAAGGCAACCCACAGCGCATCGCGGGTCGCCTGCGGATCGACAATGGTGAAATATTTATAGAACGAGATCGTCGTGCGCGGCTCGGTTTCAGCCAGCATTTGCGCCTTTAACGTCTCATTTGAAATGCGGTTGTGTAACACTGGCATGGTGTACCTGCTCGACATAGAAATGAGGAAATAAACGGCGGGCATGATATAGCAAAGCTTATTAATTTACATCCCTACATTTTACGCTACATTTTTCTCACCCGGTCGCCCCCCACTTAACAAAACAATGTGGCTGTCGCCGCCTTTGGCTGGCCGGTAAAAAAATGCGATAATATAAGATGTTGCTTACTGATACGGGTATGAAATGACTCATTTGCCTAAATTTTCTCCGGCGCTGCTGCATCCGCGCTATTGGCTGCTGTGGCTGGGTATCGGCCTGCTGTGGCTGGTTGTCCAACTGCCCTACCCGCTGATCTACCGCATCGGGAACGCCATCGGCCGCCTGGCCATGCGCTTTATGAAGCGCCGGGCGAAGATCGCCTATCGCAACCTTGAGCTCTGCTTCCCCGAGAAAAGCGAGCAGGAACGTCACCGGATGGTGGTGATGAACTTCGAATCGGTTGGCATGGGGCTGATGGAGACCGGTATGGCCTGGTTCTGGCCAGTTCGCCGAATCGCCCGCTGGACCGACACCATCGGCTTTGAGCATATTCGCGATGTGCAGGCGCAGCAGCGCGGCATTCTGCTGATCGGCATTCATTTCCTGACACTGGAAATGGGCGCGCGAATGTTCGGCATGAACGAGCCGGGGATTGGCGTCTATCGTCCCAACGATAACCCGGTCATCGACTGGCTGCAGACCTGGGGCCGGCTGCGCTCCAACAAGGACATGATCGACCGCAAGGATGTGAAAGGTATGATCCGCGCGCTGAAAAAAGGTGAGGTGGTGTGGTACGCGCCGGATCATGATTACGGCCCGACCGCCAGCGTCTTTGCCCCACTGTTTGCCGTTGACCAGGCGGCGACCACCTCCGGCACCTGGATGCTGGCGAAAATGTCCAAAGCCTGCATCGTGCCCTTTGTTCCACGCCGTAAACCGGACGGTAAAGGTTATGAACTGATTATCCTGCCGCCAGAGTGCTCCCCGCCGCTGGACGACGCGGAAACCACCGCCGCGTGGATGAACAAGATCGTAGAGCAGTGCATTATGATGGCCCCGGAACAATATATGTGGCTCCATCGCCGCTTTAAAACCCGTCCCGAGGGGACGCCCTCCCGCTACTGATCCCCTTTCCCGGCCGCGCGCCTCCCGGCCGGGAATCCCCACCGCTCAGGCTTTACGCTCTGCTTTAGCTTTAAAAGCTCTCCTCCATTGCGGCATTTATTTCCCAGGCGCATAATTAGCAGGCTCATATTTTCTCTTAATTTGACCTGCTGCGCAGGCCAGTGGAACCCTATGTCGTCTGCTGATACCCCCATCAACTGGAAACGAAACCTGACCGTCACCTGGCTTGGCTGCTTTTTAACCGGCGCCGCCTTCAGCCTGGTCATGCCCTTTCTGCCGCTTTATGTCGAACAACTCGGCGTCACCGGCCATAGCGCCCTGAACATGTGGTCCGGGCTGGTCTTTAGCATTACCTTTCTCTTCTCCGCCATCGCCTCGCCGTTCTGGGGCGGACTTGCTGACCGCAAGGGACGTAAAATCATGCTGCTGCGTTCAGCCCTCGGGATGGCCATCGTCATGATGTTGATGGGGATGGCGCAGAATATCTGGCAGTTTCTGCTGCTGCGCGCGCTGCTCGGCCTGCTGGGCGGCTTTATTCCCAACGCCAACGCCCTGATCGCCACCCAGATCCCACGCCATAAAAGCGGCTGGGCGCTGGGCACGCTGTCAACCGGCGCGGTAAGCGGCGCCCTGCTCGGCCCGCTGGCGGGTGGTTTCCTGGCAGACCACTGGGGCCTGCGTACCGTCTTCTTTATGACCGCCGCGGTGCTGTTTATCTGCTTTCTGTTTACCCTGTTTTTAATCCGTGAAAATTTTGTCCCAATTGCTAAAAAAGAGATGCTCAGCGCGAAGGCGGTATTCTCCTCTCTGCAGAATCCGAAACTGGTGCTCAGTCTGTTTGTCACCTCGCTGATCATCCAGGTCGCCACCGGCTCCATTGCGCCGATCCTGACGCTTTACGTGCGCGATCTGGCGGGTAATGTCAGCAATATCGCCTTTATCAGCGGGATGATCGCCTCAGTGCCGGGCATTGCCGCCCTGATGAGCGCCCCCCGTCTGGGCAAACTGGGGGATCGTATCGGACCGGAAAAAATCCTCATCGTGGCGCTGATTATCTCGGTGCTGTTGCTGATCCCGATGGCGTTCGTCCAGACCCCGCTGCAGTTAGGTATCTTGCGGTTCCTGCTCGGCGCCGCGGACGGCGCGCTGCTGCCGGCAGTGCAAACCCTGCTGGTGTATAACTCCACCAGCCAGATCTCCGGGTGGATCTTCAGCTATAACCAGTCATTTCGTGATATTGGCAACGTCACCGGCCCCCTGATCGGCGCCTCGGTTTCCGCCAACTACGGCTTTCGCGCCGTCTTCCTTGTCACCGCAGGAGTGGTATTGTTTAACGCGATCTATTCGACCCTTAGCCTGCGCCGACCAGCCGCGGACGCCTCGCAGCCCGACCGCCATTCAGTAAATTAACGTCCAGAGGGGCTCAGCCCCTTGACGCCTTGCCAAGCGCCTTCTATAGATTGAATCGTGTTCAATTCATATTCTTCTCAGGAGATTCGCTATGCCAAAGGATTCGATGTTCTATGCCACGCTCGAAGAAGCTATTGATGCAGCACGTGAAGAATTTCTCGCCAACAACCCTGACAGCGATGAAGAGAGCGCTAACGTTGAGCAGCTCAATATTCAAAAGTATGTGCTGCAGGATGGCGATATCGCCTGGCAGGCCGAATTTTTTGCTGACGAAGAGGAACAAGGCGAATGCTTACCGATGCTTAGCGGCGAAGCCGCGCAGAGCGTCTTCGATGGGGATTATGATGAGATAGAGCTCCGTCAAGAGTGGCTGGAGGAAAATACGCTTCATGAGTGGGATGAAGGTGAATTCCAGCTCGAACCCTCTCTGGACACCGAAGAGGGACAGACGGCGGCCGACGAGTGGGACGAGCGTTAATCAGTTATAGGGCCCATGGCTGGCGTCCAGCGGCAGCAGAAGCGTATCGAATACCAGCGAGAACGGCAGGTCCAGAATGGTGAGATAGCGCCATCCTGAATCGCGAACGTCCCACTGCACGCCCGGGTAATATTGATTGCCATGCCCCTGCCCGGGCACCGTCCGGCTGATAATGCTGCCGCAGCCGCTGAGCAGCAGCGCCATGGCAATGATCGGTAGTATTCGCATCCACAACCTCGTCTTTCAGATAAAAAAATACCGGCATCGCTGCCGGTATTTTCATTAACGTACGGCTTATTTTGTTTTCAGCGCCAGCGGGTTAAGCGCCAGCTGCTGATAGGCGTTCACCCACGAGGAGTATTTCTCCGGCGCGGCCCATACGCGATAGTGCAGACGCGACATGGTTACCGGGTCGCTCAACAGCACCAGTCGACGATCGCGGTTCAGCTTATCCGGCGTTTCATTCAGCGCCTGCTCGACATGACGCTCGCGGGCGATCTCCAGGATATGACCCTGACGGTGCCGCGCGGTGGCCATCGCGGTGGCAAGGGCGTTAAACGACGGGTTAAACACCGCGTGCATAAAGCCATCGTCCAGCGAACGCTGACGGTTCAGCGTCAGGTACGCATCGGTATCCTTGAGCACCTGCGGCGGCGAATACTCTTCCGGAATCAGGAACAGCTTCCAGCGCTTGGTGCGCAGGCCCACGGTCGCCCGGCTGGAGATAGCCGACACGAACGGCGACAGAATCAGCGATACGACAATCGGCGCCAGCCAGAACAGGAAGCGCAGATCCAGCCATGCCATTCCGACCGCCCATACCAGCCCCAGCAGCAGCTGCGAGCCGTGGCGCATAAAGGCTTCCCCCCACGGCGTGGAGTCATCATCACGCTGCGGCGAATTCCATACCACCTCCCAGCCGAGGAAGGCGCTGACCACGAAGACGGTGTGGAACAGCATACGGACCGGCGCCAGCAGGACCGAGAACAGGACCTCCAGCAGCAGTGAAAGCGTGACGCGGATAAATCCGCCGTACTCTTTCGGCCCTTTACACCACACCAGAATAATACTCAGCAGCTTCGGCAGGAACAGCAGCACCATGGTCGAGGCGAACAGCGCGATGGCCAGCTCAGGCCGCCACTGCGGCCACACCGGGAACAGCTGACGCGGCTGCAGGAAGTACTGCGGTTCGGTCAGGGCATGCACCACCTGCAACGCCGTCGACAGGGCAAGGAACATAAACCACAGCGGCGCCGACAGGTAGGACATCACGCCGGTAAGGAACACCGCCCGGTGAACCGGGTGCATCCCTCTGACTAGGAACAGGCGGAAGTTCATCAGGTTGCCCTGACACCAGCGACGGTCGCGTTTCAGCTCGTCCAGCAGGTTCGGCGGCAGCTCCTCATAGGAGCCCGGCAGATCGTAGGCAATCCACACCCCCCAGCCGGCACGGCGCATCAGCGCGGCTTCGACGAAGTCGTGCGACAGGATCGACCCGGCAAAGTTACCCTCGCCCGGCAGCGGCGCCAGCGCGCAGTGCTCAATGAACGGCTTCACGCGGATAATGGCGTTGTGGCCCCAGTAGTGGGACTCCCCCAACTGCCAGAAGTGCAGACCCGCCGTAAACAGCGGACCGTACACCCGGGTGGCAAACTGCTGGCAACGCGCATACAGCGTGTCCATGCCCGAGGCGCGCGGGGAAGACTGAATGATCCCGGCATTCGGGTTCGCTTCCATCAGGCGCACCAGGCTGCTCAGACACTCACCGGTCATCACCGAGTCAGCGTCCAGCACCACCATATAGCTATACTGGCTGCCCCAGCGGCGGCAGAAGTCATCGATGTTGCCGCTCTTACGCTTCACTCGACGACGACGGCGGCGGTAGAAGATCTGCCCTTCGCCCTGCACTTCGGCAATCAGCTCCATCCACGCCTTTTGCTCAGCCACACAGATATCGGGGTTATAGCTATCGCTGAGGATATAGACGTCGAAATGAGCGGCGTTACCGGTCGCTTTCACCGACTCCCAGGTCGCCCGCAGGCCGGCGAAAACGCGGTCAACGTCTTCGTTACAGATCGGCATTATCAGCGCCGTACGGTGCGCCGGGTTCAACGGTTCGTCACCGACCGTCGAGGCGGAAATACTGTACTTATCGCGGCCGATCAATAGCTGCAGGAAGCCCATTAACGCGGTCCAGAAGCCGGCGGAAACCCAGCAGAACAGCACCGCGAAGAGGATCAGAATGCCGCTCTGCAACACGTACGGCAGCAGCTGCATGAACGAGATCCACAGGTTCTGCCCCACCATGTCGGCCGGGTTGATCAGCGCCCAGCCCTGATAAGGCAGAATGGTTTTCATATACCAGGTGGCCACTACGGTCTGCGACAGCGTCAGCAGCAGCAGGATATAGCGACGAATGGTGCCGACGGTACGCCATTTTTGCTCGCTCTCGCGCTCTTCTTGCGTCAGGCGGGAGAGATAGCGCGGCGTGACATCGCGTCCGCGCAGACGGTCCCAGAAGCGGCCAACCGGGTTGGTACGCCACGGGTCCGGGATCATCGAGGAGCGCTTGGCTTTCGGCATCGCATGCAGCTGGGTGCGGCCTTCATCATCCTTCACCAGCTGATCGCCAGACAGCGAATCCGGCCAGCTGTGCGCCAGCCGCGCCTTTACCGACCCCAGCGGGGAGTCGTCTTCGCGGGCGAAGGTCTGATGTTCGTCATCCAGGGCCTGATGAACGGCCTGCAGGCTGGTGTCCGGCAGCGCCGATTTCTCGGCGTCCGACAGCGGCAATGCGTCAATGTACTTCGTTATCTTATTCATTGGCAGGCAGCTGATAGCTCCAGGTTTCGCTCAACGTGTCATCACCGTTAACCAGTGCGGCGCGCATTTCCGTCGTTTTCTTCGGATCTTTCACCTTCAAACGCAGGATCATACGCCAGCCTTTGGTCACCGGATTGTAACGCACGGTATTTTCAACGATTTCAGCGTTATCGCCGGTGCTCGCCTGGGCGGCGACCGGGGTATCCGCTGGCAGTTTTTTCATATCGGCGCCGGTAAAGTCGACAATGAAAGCAATGGTGCCGTCCGGCTGGCGGATCAGGTTCGACTGCTTCACGTCGCCGGTAGAGCGCCGGGTCTGCATAACGTACGCGTTATCGGGCGCATGCAGCTTGTCTTCATCGCGGCTGAAGGTGATGGTGTACTTGAAGTTCATCTCCTTGCCCGGCTCCGGCAGCTGATCCGGCGTCCAGTAAGTCACGATGTTATCGTTGGTTTCATCGTTGGTCGGGATTTCGACCAGTTCGATTTTCCCTTTGCCCCACTCCCCTTTCGGGGTGATCCAGGCGCTCGGGCGCAGGTCATAACGATCGTCAAGGTCCTCGAAGCGCGAGAACTGACGGCCGCGCTGCAGCAGGCCGAACCCTTGAGGGTTTTCCATCGCATAGCTGCTAACGGCCAGGTGTTTCGGGTTGTTCAGCGGACGCCAGATCCACTCGCCGTTGCCCGCCAGGATCGACAGACCATTGGAGTCGTGCAGCGCCGGACGATAGTTGAGCGCCGGAGAAGGCTGGTTGGAACCGAACAGGAACATGCTGGTCAGCGGCGCCACGCCCAGTTTGCCCACTTTGTCACGCAGGTAAACTTTGGACTGGACATCCACCACGGTGTCGCGTCCCGGCATGATCACAAAGCGATAGGCGCCGGTTGCCCGCGGCGAATCCAGCAGCGCATAGATAGTCAGACGCTTGTCGGTGGCTTTTGGTCGCTCGATCCAGAACTCACGAAAACGCGGGAACTCTTCGCCGGAAGGCAGCGCGGTATCGATAGCCAGACCGCGCGCGGACAGACCGTATACCTGACCCTGACCCAGCACGCGGAAGTAGCTGGCACCGAGCATGCTGACGATTTCATCGTTCTTATCTTTGCTGTTGATCGGATACAGTACTTTGAAGCCGGCGAAACCAAGGTCTTTCACCGTGTCTTTATCGTGCTGAACGTTACCAAAGTTAAAATAGTCCGGGCTATATTTAATTTTGCGCACGCTGGTGGCCGTCACTTCATTGATGGTGACCGGCGTGTCGAAGTACATACCCTGATGGTAAAATTCAAGCTTGAATGGGGTTTTCTGGTTATTCCAGTAAGCTTTATCGTGATTAAACTGAATTTGCTGGTAGTCCGCGTATTTCATATCGCGGAAAGCGGAGGGCAGGTTACTCTTTGGCGCTTCATAGCCTTTCCCGGCTAACGTTTTGGCCTCTTTTGCAACGTCATCAATGCTAAATGCCCATGCAGATGAAGTACACAGGGACAACATTACGGCTGCGCTTAACCAACGCATTTTCATCATCTGTGGTTTATGTTTCATATAAGTAAGCACTTCCCCCTTTGTGTGCTTAAATCGATCCGATCTATTTTAATGGAAACTCAGGCAATCCGACAACATAATCCCTGCTTTGTTCAGCGTAGCGGCGCAGGGAATAAACAGTTCGCAGTCCCGTTTGCACTTTGCGTGCTTATCCTGGAGACAGGTACCCCGAGTTCATGTAGGGTTGCTGATAATGTAAGCGTTATCATCTTGAGTGATAAGACGAATTATCTGAGATTGTCGTGAATCGTATGAATAATACTCCGGTACAGCGTGAATATTTTTTCGACAGCATCCGCGCCTGGCTGATGCTGCTGGGGATCCCTTTTCACATTTCGCTGATTTATTCCAGCCACAGCTGGCATGTCAACAGCGCTGAGCCCTCGTGGTGGCTGACGCTGTTTAATGATTTCATTCATGCCTTCCGCATGCAGGTCTTCTTCGTCATCTCCGGCTATTTTTCCTATATGCTATTCCTGCGCTACCCGCTGAAAAAGTGGTGGAAAGTGCGCGTCGAACGGGTCGGCATTCCGATGCTGACCGCCATCCCGCTGCTGACGCTGCCTCAGTTTATTATGCTGCAGTACGTCAACGGCAAGGCGGAAAACTGGCACACCCTTTCCGGGTACGACAAATTCAACACCCTGGCGTGGGAGCTCATTTCCCACCTGTGGTTTTTGCTGGTCCTGGTGGTGCTGACTTCGCTGGGCGTGGTGCTGTTCAAATGGCTGACGCGCCGCCCGGCAGGAGGTGCTCACGCTTTCGGTGACACTGTCACTATGGGCCAGCTGACGATGATTTTCCTTGCGCTAGGGGTGCTTTACGCGCTGATTCGTCGGTCATTGTTCGTGATCTATCCGCCCCTGCTAAGCAATGGTCTGTTTAACTTTGTGGTCATGCAGACGCTGTTCTATCTGCCCTTCTTTGTGCTGGGGGCGCAGACCTTTATTAATCCGCGCTTAAAGGCGATGTTCACCACTCCGTCGCCATGGTGCTGCGCGGCAGCGCTGCTGGGATTTATCGCCTATCGGCTGAACCAGCAGTACGGCTCCGGCGACGGCTGGATGTATGAAACGGAATCGGTGATCACCATGGTGCTGGGGCTGTGGATGGTCAATGTCGTCTTTTCGCTCGGCCATCGCCTGCTGAACTTCCAGTCGGCGCGGGTGACCTATTTCGTCAATGCTTCGCTGTTTATTTACCTGGTGCACCATCCGCTGACGCTGTTGTACGGGGCGTGGATCACCCCGGCCATCAAGTCAAATACCTTAGGCTTTATTGGCGGGTTGGTTTTTGTGGTGGGTATTGCCCTGATCCTGTACGAAATTCACCTGCGTATTCCGCTGCTGCGTTTCCTGTTCTCCGGTAAACCGATGAACAAACCGGCCAAAACCCCGGCCTCGGCCAGTTAACCTTTAGCTTTTGCGGCACGCCTGGCGTGCCGCGCTACGCTTGCTCCTCAAACAGCCGGTCGAAGATCATGTTATACAGGGCTTCTAAATCCGCTTTATCGACCGGGGTGGAGGCGCTCAGCTCACAGCGGTAGGCTGCCCCCTCCGTCAGAACGGCGATGAGCTCTGAAGCGGCATTGCGTCGCGCATCGCTGAGCCCGGGATGATAACGCTGCGACAAACGCCCGCCCTCCTCTTTCAACCGCCGGTCGGCCTGCACCAGGATCTCGCGCAAGCGTGGGTTGCGCGAGGCTTCGGCGTTAATTTCCATCAACAGATAATTGTCGCTTTTGGTGGCTGCCGAAGTCGGGATCCTGCCCGCCAGCACCGCCGCTTTTCGCGCCAGATTGTGGTTTTCATCGATCATCTCGCCGACTCTGGCGTTGACGATTTCGCTGACAATCGCTTCGATGATCGCTTCCTTGCTGGCAAAAATGCGATACAGCTGACCGACGCTCAGACCCGCCTCGCGGGCGATATCCGCGACAGAGGCGCCATGCAATCCCTTCGCCGCGAAACATCTTTGGGCAGCGGCAACGATCTCCGCGCGGCGCGCCTGCTGCTTCTGCTGTACTTTTCCTTCTGACACCCTGCTCCCTCCTGCAATCCATCATTCCTGTCAATATCGGCGGTTATCATAGCCTATTCTGCTGAATCAGGGGCATGCCGCCAGCAGGCGACGATAGATAGCTGCCGTTTCCCCGTCGAAACAGACGAACAGGACCCGTTCAAGCGGGTTATAGCGGGTGAGAAACGCGGTCACGGTGCGCACGGCGATCGCCGCCGCTTCCTCTTTCGGATAGCCATACACGCCGGTGCTGATCGCCGGAAACGCAATGGAGCGATAGTTGTTTGCCGCCGCCAGCTGCAGGCTGTTTTTGTAGGCATCGGCCAGGGTTTGCGCCTCCATGCGGTCGCCGCCGTGCCAGACCGGACCCACGGTATGGATCACCGCGCTGGCGGGAAGATCGCCCGCCATCGTGATCACCGCATGCCCAGGGGGACATTCGCCCTGCTGCTGCAACACCTGCTTGCAGGCCGCCAGCAGCGCGGGACCGGCCGCCCGGTGGATCGCGCCATCCACCCCGCCGCCGCCCAACAGCGAGGGGTTTGCCGCATTCACAATCACATCGACATCAAGCGTCGTAATATCGCCGAGAATTACTTCAGGTTGAACAGCCATTTCTCCTCCTGTCGGCATAGCGCGTGGGTACGGCTTTCTGCCGATACTAGGGCATACCCGCCCCCGGGAGCAAGATTATCCCGCAGCGCCGGCGACAAGATGGTAAAAAAAACAGGACCCTGAGGGTCCTGTTGATATCATCGTCCCGCCGTTCAGGCGTTGTCGTTGACGAACGATTTTTGCTTTTCCGCACGGGCCGCCAGCCACAGGCCACTATTCTTCATGGCATAGCCAAAGACCAAGCCCAGCGCCAGGGAAGGGATCACCAGACGCCAGTCGCCATCTGCCGCGAAGGTCGCGCAGGCGCCGATAAAGGTGCCGGGGACAAACGACAGCAGCGTCTGTCGCGCCTGGATGCACATCAGAAAGGCCACGACGCCGGTCATCATATAGCTGAGGATCTGCAGCTGTGGGGCCAGCGCGCTACCGTGGATAATCACCAACGCCCAGGCAACGCCGCTCATTACCGTGCAGGAGGAGATGGCCAGGCCTTTCAGACCGCCCTGCGGGCAGGCGAAATAGGCCGTACAGCCGAGGAAACCGGCCCAGCTCAGCAGGCCGAGGGCGACGGCCACCCATCCCCAAATCCCGGAGAGAATGCCCGTCGTTAATGCGATTGCGAAGAGTATGTTCATGGCGCGTATCCTAGCAGATACGCACCGAAAGAATGCGATCTAAAACACACTAAATGAATGAACTTGATTTCAGTTGCATTATAATAGTGACTTAAATCACATTTTATTGCTCATCTTCTTCCTGAAGCTCGTCCCACATCGCAGCGATGGCGTCGCGGGTTAACGGCGCCATGGTGCGCCAGAACGGTGTGTGCGCATGCGCTTCGACTTTCCCCAGCATCGTCCCGCACCACGGCAGGATATAGTCGGCAAACAGGAGCTCCAGCGTCTCGCTCTGCGCTTCTGTGGCATGATCCTCCAGCCAGGAGGCGGCCAGCAGCAGCGATCCGAGATGATCCGCCGGACCTTCTCCTGTCGGGATGCCGTGATTGCTCAGAAAAGACCGGACCTCCGCTTCAGAGGAACCCTCCACCCACGCGCTACGGTACGGCGGAACGCTGCAGGCTTCACCGACGAACAGCGCATTATAGTCCGTCGCCAGGGACTGCATTTCACAGCTTTTCTGCAGACGCGCCAGCAGCTCGTCCTGCTCAAGCGGCCAGCTGGCGGCCAGTTTGCCCTCGCGGATCAGGGTAAACAACGGCACCAGCAGCGGGTCCTGCGGTTGACGGTAATACAGCGAACCCAGCACGCGGCAGAGGATTGAAAACTCGTTCATTCAGTTATTCCAGTTATACAAATTAAAGGTCAGCAAATTCCGGGATCGCCGGCATACCACGCGACTCGAGGAAGTCGAGCAGGCGACGCGGAGAAACGTTGAGGATCCTCTCCTCCGGGAAATCGACAGCATCGAGGATCTTGCGGCACTCGGTAAACTCTCCGAGGGTAAACGCCGTATGAGAGTCCGAGCCCAGCGCCACCCACCCTCCCGCGTCGCGCACCGCGGCGGCGATAGCACGGCAGTTATCTTCACTGCCCACGCGCGATGAAACGAAAGAGGAGTTATTGATCTCCAGCGCCACCTGGTAACGGGCCGCCGCTTCGGCAATGGCCGGGATATCCACCGGGAATTTCGGATTACCGGGATGGCTAATCATATGCACTTTACCGCTGGCCATCGCGGCAATCATCGCCTGCGTATGGGTGGCGCTATCCTGCGGCGGAAACACCGGCTCGTGGAATCCGGCGATGATCAAATCGAGCGACGTCAACATCGGCCCGGAGCAGTCGATCTCACCTTCGATATTTTTAATATTCGACTCAATACCGCGCAGGATCCCCACCCCGTCTACCAGGCGGGGCCAAATGCGCATATTAACGAAGTGCCAGTAGTGCGGGGCATCCGCCATATCCGGGCCATGGTCGGTGATGGCGAAGAGTTTGATCCCTTTACGCTTTGCTTCCGCAATATAATCGTGCAGGGTGCTGTAGGCGTGGGTGCTGGCGACGGTATGCATGTGCAGGTCAACGGGATACATCACATTCTCCTCTTCTGTTTGCCGCAAGAATAGCAGGAAACCGGGCTATTGATTAGCAAAAACCCCGCCGTGGCGGGGTTCGCTTATCTTAATAACCGCGCTGACGATCGACCTGACCGCTAACCGATTCCCCTCGCTCCAGCCGGCTAATGGTCCCGGCGATATAGGCAATTGCCTCCATCGGGCGGGTGACTGCCGCCACGTGGGGAGTCATAGCCACCCGCGGGTGCGCCCATAGCGGACTCTCCTGCGGCAGCGGTTCGCGACTGAAGACATCGAGCATCGCGCCTTTGAGCTTACCGTTGTTCAGTGCCGCCAGCAGATCCTCTTCTACGACATGCACGCCGCGGGCAAGGTTGAGGAGATAACTCTCATCAGGCAGCTGCGCCAAAAGCGTCTGGTTGATAATACCGACGGTTTCGGCGGTATTCGGCAGCAGGTTGATCAGGACGCGAGTCCCCTGCAGGAATCCACCCAGCTCGGCCTGGCCGGCAAAGCTCTGTACCTGCGGCCAGGATTTACGGCTACGGCTCCAGACGCGAAGCGGGAATCCCCAGGGTTGCAGGCTTTCCGCAACCTTCGCCCCCAGCACGCCGGCGCCCATAATCCCGATGGTGAATTCGTCGGCGCGGTACTCGGGCAGCGGCTGCCAGCGGGAAGCCAACTTCAACGCCTGATAGTCATCGAACCGGCGGAACCAGTGGAGCACCTTGCTCACGGCATACTCCTGCATCTGCCGTCCCATACCGGTATCTTCGAGACGAAACAGCGGGATCGACAAGGGCAACATATCCGGATGATCGCGCAGCTTACTAAGGATCGAATCCACCCCCGCCCCAAGGGCGAACACGGCCTTCAGCGCCCTGCCTTGCAGCATCTCTACCGGTGGATGCCAGACCAGGGCATAGTCCGCCGGCTGGTTATCGCCCGCTTTCCATTCGCGTACTCGCGCGCCGGGTAACTGCTTTTCCAGCTCTCGGATCCAGTATTGGGTATCAAAGGTCGGATGGTAAAAAATAATCTCCATAGGGGCTCCTGATAGCAGACGCCCGGAGCAGGTTAATGCAGGCGTCTTATTTTACTCATTGTTTTCTATTGGTTTGCCAGCATAACAAATTTCCCCTTGTCGCAAAGTGAAAAGGGAGTGGCGACAAAAAAAACGGATTTCGCACGTTTAAGGAGCAAGTTGTTCGAAGTTTGTCTAAACGCGCTGATTTTGCAAAAAGTTGATTGACGGGCGATACGTATTTCCCTACATTAGCGCCCGTTCCCGACAACAACGGGAAAGACAATATGGTGAGGTGTCCGAGTGGCTGAAGGAGCACGCCTGGAAAGTGTGTATACGGCAACGTATCGGGGGTTCGAATCCCCCCCTCACCGCCATATTCGAGATGAGAGCCTGTACGCAAGTACGGGCTCTTTTCTTTTATATTCTCCGCTGGGGGGGATGAGAACCCCCGACCGGGGTCCGACAACTGGCGCAGCCAGTTGGACAGACCGCGAGCCCGCGAGCGGGCTGCCCCGCAGGGGCGAGCGAAGCGAGTCAATCCCCCCCTCACCGCCATATTTTAAGAAGAGCTCGTACGAAAGTACGGGCTTTTTTTTCGCATGTGGCACCTACCGGGGGGGGTAGAGAACCCCCGACCGGGGTTCGACAACTGGCAACGCCAGTTGGACAGACCGCGAGCCCGCGAGCGGGCTGCCCCGCAGGGGCGAGCGAAGCGAGTCAATCCCCCCCTCACCGCCATATTCGAGATGAGAGCCTGTACGCAAGCACGGGCTCTTTTCTTTTATATTCTCCGCCGGGGGGAGCCCCCGAGAAAAGCCAATCCCGAAGCTAATCCTCTTCCATTCGCTGATACTCTTCGCTGAGGTAATCCACCAGCGCCCTGACGGAGGGCAGCAGCCCGCGCCGTGAGGCAAATACCGCATGGATCACTTCCCGCCGCGGCTGCCACTCATCCAGTACCACCTCTAACTCCCCTGACGCCAGCTGATCGCGCACCATTAACAAAGGAAGCTGCACAACCCCTACGCCGGCCATCGCCGCCTCGCGCAGCGCCAGCATATCGGTGGTCACCATTCGCGGCGTGAAATACACCTCCGCCCTTGCCCCCTCAGGCCCGGTAAGCTGCCATTTATGCTGATGCTTGTTCGCCCCCAGGCTGAGCCCAGGCCAGGCGCTCAGCTCAGACGGCGCCTGCGGACGTCCGAGCCGGGAAATCAGCTCCGGACTGGCCACCAGCCGGTGCCCTCGGTCCGCCAGCACACGCATCACCAAATCGCTGTCCTCGATAGGCCGGGGCCGGACGCGGATCGCCACATCAATGCCCTCCCCGACCACATCCACCCGGCGGTTGGTCGCCTCAAGATGCAAAGTGACCCCGGGATAGCGCGCCATAAATCGCGCCAGCATCGGTCCGATATGGACATGCAGCAAGGTGACCGGACAAGTGATCCTGACGCTGCCGCGCGGCTCGGCGCGCAGCGTGTCGACCGCCTGCTGCGCCGCCTCGGCCTCTATCAGCATCGCTTTGCAATGCTGGTAAAAGGTCTGCCCGACCTCGGTAACCGCGAACTGGCGAGTGGTTCGCTGAATCAAACGCACGCCCAGCCGCTCCTCGAGTTGCGCAATGCGACGGCTGAGCTTGGATTTCGGCTGGTCAAGCGCTCGCCCTGCCGCGGCGAAACCGCCATGGTCCACGACCTGGACAAACCAGGCGAAGTCATTGAGATCCTGCATCCTTCCTCCATTGTTCCATTTTTGGAACAGTATAGGCCATTTTTGCTTACTACCGCACATGTCGTCCCGGATATAAGCTTATTCACATCAGATACCGATACACAGGAGAAAGCCATGAAACAGATTACAGGAGTCTACACCGCGCCCGCGCAGCATTGGGTAGGCGACGGCTTCCCGGTTCGTTCGATGTTTTCCTATCAGACGCACGGCCAGCAGCTGAGCCCCTTCTTACTGCTCGACTATGCCGGGCCGTACACCTTCCCGGCGGGCAGCGATAAACGCGGCGTCGGTGAGCATCCGCATCGCGGATTCGAAACCGTCACCATCGTCTACGCCGGAGAGGTAGAACATCGTGACTCCACCGGCCGTGGCGGGGTGATTGGTCCAGGCGACGTGCAGTGGATGACGGCGGGCGCCGGGATCCTGCACGAAGAGTTCCACTCGGAGGCCTTCACCCGCAGCGGCGGCGAGCTGAAGATGATCCAGCTGTGGGTCAACCTGCCCGCCAAAGACAAAATGGCGCCCCCCGGCTACCAGAGCATTACCGCCGGGACGATCCCCACCGTCGCGCTGGCGAATGGCGCCGGACAGGTTCGGGTTATTGCCGGCCAGTATGACGACGTCAGCGGCCCGGCCCATACCTTCTCACCGCTTAACGTGTGGGATATGCAGCTGAATCAGGGGCGCGACCTCACGCTGCGCCAGCCGGAAGGCTGGAGTACCGCGCTGGTGGTACTGGAAGGGGAAGTGATCATCAACGGTTCCGAATCCGCCCGCGAAGGACAGCTCGCCGTCCTGAGCCAGGCAGGAGAGACACTGCATCTGGAGGCGACCGCCCTGGCAAAAGTTCTGCTGATGGCCGGCGAACCGCTGCAGGAGCCGATTGTGGGCTATGGCCCCTTTGTCATGAATAACAAAACGCAGATCGTAGAAGCCGTTCGCGATTTTAACAGCGGCCGCTTTGGCCAAATCTAACTGATTGAGGTGAATACTATGTCTACTCCCGCTAATTTTAACGGTGCTCGTCCGGTGATTGATGTCAACGATACCGCAATGCTGTTGATTGACCACCAGAGCGGCCTGTTCCAGACCGTCGGCGATATGCCGATGCCAGAGCTGCGCGCTCGCGCCGCCGCGCTGGCGAAGATGGCCTCGCTTGCCGGGATCCCGGTGATCACCACCGCCTCCGTGCCGCAGGGGCCGAACGGTCCGCTGATCCCGGAGATTCATGAGAACGCGCCGCATGCGAAATACATCGCCCGTAAAGGCGAGATCAACGCCTGGGATAACCCGGAATTCGTCGCCGCGGTGAAAGCGACCGGTCGCAAAACGCTGATTATCGCCGGGACCATCACCAGCGTCTGCATGGCCTTCCCGGCGATTGCCGCCGTCGCCGACGGTTATAAAGTGTTTGCCGTGATTGACGCTTCCGGCACCTACAGCAAAATGGCGCAGGAGATCACCCTGGCTCGCGTGGTACAGGCTGGCGTAGTGCCGATGGATACCGCCGCCGTCGCCTCTGAGCTGCAGCGCACCTGGAATCGCCCGGACGCAGCAGAATGGGCGGAGGTGTACACCAAAGTCTTCCCGGCCTACCAGCTGCTGATTGAAAGCTACAGCAAAGCGCAGGACGTGGTGAAGAATAACGAACAGCTTGATTCCCAGCGCTAAAACACCCGCCCCACTGCGTCGCAGCGGGGCATTGTTCATTGCGTGAGCGGTCGGTAAAGAAAGAAGAAAATATGCTTGACCGTTTTAACGCAACTCCCTATAGTAGCGCCCCGTTGCCCACCCAAGGTGAGCAGCAAGACAATATGGTGAGGTGTCCGAGTGGCTGAAGGAGCACGCCTGGAAAGTGTGTATACGGCAACGTATCGGGGGTTCGAATCCCCCCCTCACCGCCATATTTTAAGAAGAGCTCGTACGCAAGTACGGGCTTTTTTTTCGCATGTGGCACCCACCGGGGGGATGAGAACCCCCGACCGGGGTTCGACTACTGGCAACGCCAGTAGGACAGACCGCGAGCCTGCGAGCGGGCTGCCCCGCAGGGGCGAGCGAAGCGAGTCAATCCCCCCCTCACCGCCATATTCGAGATGAGAGCCTGTACGCAAGTACGGGCTCTTTTCTTTTATATTCTCCGCCGGGGGGGATGAGACCCCCCGACCGGGGTTCGACAACTGGCATAGCCAGTTGGACAGACCGCGAGCCTGCGAGCGGGCTGCCCCGACAAAAACGCCGGGAGCGTTTTTGAACAACGCCTGCGTTGGCCCCGCAGGGGCGAGGCCCATGGATGGGCCGAGTAACGGCGAGCGAAGCGAGTCAATCCCCCCCTCACCGCCATATTTTAAGAAGAGCTCGTACGCAAGTACGGGCTTTTTTTTCGCATGTGGCACCCACCGGGGGGGATGAGAACCCCCGACCGGGGTTCGACAACTGGCGCAGCCAGTTGGACAGACCGCGAGCCCGCGAGCGGGCTGCCCCGCAGGGGCGAGCGAAGCGAGTCAATCCCCCCCTCACCGCCATATTCGAGATGAGAGCCTGTACGCAAGTACGGGCTCTTTTCTTTTATATTCTCCGCCGGGGGGGATGAGACCCCCCGACCGGGGTTCGACAACTGGCATAGCCAGTTGGACAGACCGCGAGCCTGCGAGCGGGCTGCCCCGACAAAAACGCCGGGAGCGTTTTTGAACAACGCCTGCGTTGGCCCCGCAGGGGCGAGGCCCATGGATGGGCCGAGTAACGGCGAGCGAAGCGAGTCAATCCCCCCCCTCGCCGCCATATTTTAAGAAGAGCTCGTACGCAAGTACGGGCTTTTTTTCGCATGTGGCACCGCAGACATCCCCGGGGTCGGCATCAATGCCTCTCCCGGGCTACCAGACCGTATCCGCCAGGTAGCCCGCTATGCGCAGCGCCGCCGGGAGGCCCCCAAAAACAACAAAGCCCGGGCTCGCCCGGGCCTTGCTCACTGTATGACGATTAATAATAGGCTTTCAGCGTCCGCTGGCAGAGGGCCGAGCGCACGCAGTCATCGGTGGTGAAACGCACGATGCCGATCATCTCGTCTTCCTCAAAACGCGCCAGCGCATCGCTCAGGCCGGACCGCACCCCTGAGGGCAAGTCGCACTGGGTGATATCGCCATTGACGATGACCGTCACGTTCTCCCCGAGGCGGGTTAAAAACATCTTCATTTGCGCTGCGGTCACGTTCTGGGCCTCGTCCAGAATCACCACCGCATTTTCAAAAGTACGTCCGCGCATATAGGCGAACGGCGCGATTTCCACCTTGCCGATTTCCGGACGCAGGCAGTACTGCATAAAGGAAGCCCCCAACCTTTTCACCAGCACGTCGTAAACCGGTCGGAAATAGGGCGCGAACTTCTCGGCGATATCTCCCGGTAAGAAGCCGAGATCTTCGTCGGCCTGCAGAACGGGACGGGTAACAATAATTCTGTCCACATCCTTATGGATCAGCGCTTCAGCTGCCTTCGCCGCACTGATCCAGGTCTTGCCGCATCCGGCTTCGCCGGTGGCGAAAATCAGCTGTTTATTGTCGATGGCATTCAGATAATGCGCCTGAGCCTCATTGCGCGCCTCAATTGGGGAAGTATCACGGCTGTCCCGCGCCATGCCAATTGCTTCTACGCCACTCATTTGCACAAGCGATGTGACCGATTCTTCTTCACGCTGCTTATGGCTGCGTGAATCCCGTCTCAGCACACGTTTTGCTTCACGACGAGCTTTGATCACTGCTTTTTGTCTTCCCATGGATAGCACCTTGCGTTGTAGGTTTACATCACACGCGTCAACATCGACGCGACTATGCGCACGAACGATTGAGGTTTGGCTTCCTTGTAAGCCATTGCTTGCCGGTAGAACTGACAACGAGTCGCGGCTACGCGCACCGCGTACCCTGCCAAGGTGGTAATAATTCGAAGCGGAGGGAGAAAGAGTGAGAAAATCGCTGCCGGAAGCGGGGCTTCCGTGCTGAAGAGTACGGTCTGTGGTTTTACGTTGTCCGGTACGGGACCTTACCATTCGCGATCTCCATAGTGAAACGTCACACTGCCGGGAACTACCGCGTATGTAATAAGTACATCAAAAAAGATTCTTAATGCAACTTATTTTTCACAATGACGCAACAAATAGTTCTTAAGCAAGTGTAGGAGACTATCGGTCATTTGTATTACAGAAATATAACACATGGCAGGAAATATAATAAAAAAGAGAAAAACAGCAGAAAACGCCCTGCCCTTGCGGACAGGGTCGGTATCAGGCCTGCAGCAGCGTCTGTCCCAGGTAGTGCTTATCATCCACCACGCCGGGTAAAACAAAGAAATAGCCCCCGCCGATGGGTTTGACGTACTCCTCCAGCGCCTCGCCGTTAAGCCGTTTCTGCACCGTCAGAAAACCCTTTTCCAGGTCGTGCTGATAGCAAACGAACAACAGCCCCATATCCAGCTGCCCGGCATTAGTGACTCCCAGCGAATAGCTGTAGCCGCGGCGCATCATCAGGCTGGACTGGGTTTCCGGCGTGCGAGGGTTGGCCAGACGAATATGGCTATCCAGCGCGATCGTCTCGCCGTTAGGATCTTTACTGTAATCCGGGGTATCGTGTTCGTTTTTCATCCCCAGCGGCGCACCGGTGTGCTTGTCGCGGCCGAAGATGGTCTGCTGCTCCTTGAGCGGCGTCCGGTCCCAGAACTCGACGTGGAACTGGATGATGCGCGCCGCCTGATAGCTGCCGCCCACCGCCCAGGCCGGCTCGTCCTGATCCGCCGTGACCCACACGACCTGATCCATCAGCGCGCTGTCATGGCTCGCCGGGTTAGCGGTACCGTCCTTGAAACCCAGCAGGTTGATGGGGGTTTCTTTGCCTTTGCTGCGCGCCGCGCTATCGGAGATAAATCCTTCCCGCTTCCAGCGCACGCTGAGCAAATCCGGCGTATGTTTGATGACATCGCGCAGGGCGTGGATCACCGTGTCCTGAGTATTGGCGCAGATCTGCAGCAGCAGGTCGCCATGGCACAGGGCGGCATCCAGTGAATCATTGGGGAAGCGAGTCATCGGCTGCAGCTTTTTCGGCGCTTTATCCGCGAGACCAAAGCGCTCATCAAACAGCGAATGGCCGACCGAGACGGTGATGGTCAGATTATCCGGGGCAATCCACGGCCCTAAGATGCCGGAATCCATCGGCGGCAGACGCGGATTAGGCGTATCCGGCGCGGGGCCGCCCTGGGTTAAAAAGGCGATACGCTGGGTCAGCAGCCGAAACAGACGCTCGAGGTCGGCTTTATCTGACGCCAGCACATCGAACGCCACCAGCATCATCGAGGCCTGCTGCGGCGTCAGAATACCCGCCTGATGCGGGCCATAGAATGGCTGTTTTTCCTGGCGCGCGTCAGGTGTGAGCGTCCCGGGGGAACTTTCCGCTTTTGCCGCATGCGCTACCGGGCAGCCGCCGGTGATGGCCAGCGCGCCGCCAAGCGCGCCGATCCCTTTCAGTAAGCGACGACGTGACGGCTCGTTCACGTCGTGTGGTTTCTGTTGTGCCATCGACTTAGTCCAGACCCAGGATCCCGCGCAGCTGAGCCAGATCTTCCGCCAGGGTGGTGATCGGCCCTTTCAGCGCATTACGGTCAGCGGTGGTCAGCTTATCGTAAGTTTCGAAACCCTCTTTGGTGCGGTATTTGCTGAGGATACTGTCCACTTTCTTAAAGTTGGCGTCCACTTTAGCCAGCAGTGCGCTGTTCTCTTTTTGCAGCTGCGGGCGCAGCAGATCGACAATTTTCTGCGCGCCGTCAATATTGGCCTGGAAGTCCCACAGGTCGGTATGGCTGTAGCGATCTTCTTCACCGCTGATCTTGCTGGCTGCGACTTCTTCAATTAATCCTGCCGCCCCGCCCACGACTTTTGACGGTGGGAACGCCAGCTCGCTGATGCGCTTTTGCAGCTCCAGCACATCGCTGTTCAGCTGATCGGCATATTTTTCCATGCCCTTGACGCTGTTATCGCCAAACAGCGCCTTTTCCAGACGGTGGAATCCGGTGAATTTCGGATCTTCCGCTTTTTTCTCGAAATCGTCTTCGCGGGCGTCGATGCTGCCGTCAAGGTCAGAGAACAGCTCAGCAATCGGCTCAATGCGCTCGTAATGCTGGCGCGTCGGGGCGTACAGCGCTTTCGCTTTTTCGATGTCGCCAGCTTTCACCGCGTCGGTAAAGGCTTTGGTGCCGCTGACCAGCTGCGCGGTTTCCGCCGTCACATAGGCTTTATAAGCGGTGATCGCTTCGCCGAGGCTCAGCACCGCATCCGCTTTCGCCGCGTCTTTGGTGGCGGCGCCGGTGACGATCAGTTTGCCTTTCGGGTTGGTGAGCAGACCGCAGGTCATGTCATATTCGCCCGGCTGCAGGTTTGCGGTGAGCTTCTGGGTAAAGCCCGGCGCGATGTTTTCGCGCTCTTCCACCACCATCACCCCTTTCAAAATCTCCCACTCCAGCGCTTTCTGGCTGTGGTTCTGAATAATAAACTGGGTTTTACCCGCGTTAACGGTCACCTGCATCGGCTCGCACTGTTTGTCGTTGACGGTGACTTTGACCTGCGGGATATCCGCAGCCTGAGCACCGAATGCAGAGCTGAGCAGCGCGGCCACGGTCACCCGCAGCGCATTACGGCGAAAATGAATCATCATGATCATCCCTTTCGGTAAGTAGAGTGTCGCTTATAAGCTCGCAGCGCCTGGTCAGGCAGCCCGCGAGGCAGTCGTATTATTTCGCGGCGGCAGCGCAAACAGCACCAGCGCCGGGATCAGATAAAGCAGATAGACAGCCACTTCGCTGACGCTTGGCGTCTCCTGGTAGCCGAAGATCCCTTCCAGCAGCGTGCCGAACAGCGTATGCGTCGACAGCACAGTGCTCAGATCGAAGGCGGTCTCCTGGAACAGGTTCCACAGGCCCGCCTCGTGGAAGGCGCGGATCGCCCCCGCCGCCAGGCCAGCGGCCACCAGCAGGATAAACAGGCTGGTCCATTTGAAGAACACGCCAAGGTTGAGACGGATACCGCCCCAGTAGAGGAGGAAACCCAGCACGATTGCCGTGGCCAGCCCCAGCATCGCCCCCAGCGGCGGCCAGATGCCAACGTCCTGCTGGAATGCCGCCAGCAGGAAGAAGACCGACTCCAGCCCCTCACGGGCGACCGCGAAAAAGACCATCATCACCAGCGCCCAGCCGTGGTGATTGCCGCGCTGTAGCGCCTTATCCACGGCCTGCTCCAGCTGCTGCTTGACGTTGCGTGAGACATTGCGCATCCAGAAGACCATCCACGTCAGGATCACCACCGCAATGACCGCGACGATCCCTTCGAACAGCTCCTGTTCGCGCTGAGGAAATTCCCCGGTGGTTTCGTTGATAAAGATGCCTAAGCCAAGACACAGCGCCGCTGCGAGGATCACGCCAATCCACATCACGCCAATCCAGTTGCCGCGCTGGGTGCGTTTCAGATAGCTGGCGATCAGGCTGACAATCAGCGCCGCCTCCAGGCCTTCGCGTAACATAATGAGAAATGGGACAAACATGCCAATACCCTTAAATGTAAAGCACCGTCAACGAATGCAAAAACAGGTAATATTTATGATAGTGATTATCATTACAATACTCAGAAACACAAGCGAAATGTTTAGAGAATGATGACTATCTGTAAATAAATCGCTGGCAAATAATGACTTATGAAAATATTCGCCTGTTATGAGGGAAAAGAATAAGCAAAGGATTTTTCACGCCAGATATTTACCCGTCGCGGCGGCTATGGCTAAATGGCGGCCTTATTGACCTGCGAAAAGAACAACATGACTGCATTTTTTCATTTCCTGCTGGCGCTGGCGGTGATCCTCGCCCTGGCCTGGCTTGTCAGCTACGACAGACAAAAAATTCGTATTCGTTATATTCTCCAGTTGATTATTATAGAAATAGCGCTCGCTTTCTTTTTCCTGCACGCCGAAAGCGGCCTGTGGCTGGTAAAAAATATTTCCGGCTTTTTTGCTTCGCTGTTAGGCTTTGCCGCCGAAGGGACCAATTTCGTCTTTGGCGGCATGAGCGAAAAAGGCTTAGCCTTTATTTTTCTTGGCGTCCTGTGTCCGATTGTGTTTATTTCCGCGCTGATTGGTATTCTCCAGCACTGGCGGATCCTGCCGATTTTTATTCGCGTGATTGGCACCCTGCTGTCGAAGGTCAACGGCATGGGTAAGCTGGAATCTTTTAACGCCGTCAGCTCCCTGATCCTCGGCCAGTCGGAAAACTTCATCGCCTACAAAGGCGTACTGGGCGACCTCTCCTCACGGCGTCTGTTCACCATGGCGGCGACGGCCATGTCGACCGTATCGCTGTCGATCGTCGGCGCCTATATGACCATGCTGGACGCCAAATATGTCGTCGCGGCGCTGATCCTGAATATGTTCAGCACCTTTATCGTGCTGTCGGTGATTAACCCGACGCGGCCGGGCAGCGAGCAGGAAATAAAGCTGGAGAAGCTGCATGAATCACAGAGTTTCTTTGAAATGCTCGGGGAATATATTCTGGCCGGCTTTAAAGTGGCGATGATTATTCTGGCGATGCTGATCGGCTTTATCGCCCTGATCAGCGCCATTAACGCGCTGTTCGCTACCCTGTTTGGCCTCAGCTTCCAGCAGATCCTCGGCTACGTCTTCTATCCGTTAGCCTGGCTTATCGGCATTCCGCTGAGCGATGCGCTGAACGCCGGCAGCATCATGGCCACCAAGCTGGTCGCTAACGAATTTGTGGCGATGATTGAGCTGCAAAAGATTGCCGCCAGCATGACGCCGCGCGGGCTCGGCATTCTCTCGGTCTTCCTGGTGTCGTTTGCTAACTTTGCTTCAATCGGCATTATCGCCGGGGCGATCAAAGGCCTGAATGAACCGCAGGGCAATATCGTCTCCCGCTTCGGCCTGCGGCTGGTGTTTAGCGCCACGCTGGTGAGCCTGCTTTCCGCCAGCTTCGCCGGGCTGGTGCTGTAAGACAAACGGCGGGGCTGCCCCCGCCGTTTACTCAGAACTGCACGCAGACCGGCTGGTCGACACGCATCACCGACTCCTGCGCGAAGCGCGATTTATAGCCCTCGCGCAGGGCCTCAATACCGGTCTCGCTCTGCGCGTCGTGGCCATGGATCACCATCAGCGCCTTGCTCTGCTCCCGCACCACCTGACCATTCTGGCCAAGCCACTGGCCGTGGGCATCAAACACCGTCAGCCCGTCGCGAAAGCGCGGCGTGACGTCGCGGTCGACAAACTGTTGCCACTCTTCAGCGGTGATGTCTTTCCCCGCCGGGCGGCTCAGACCGAAGTAAAGCGTGGTTTGCACCATGGACTGATCCGCCGGGCAGGCGCCGGGCTTCGGCGCGCTGGTCGATGAACTTCCACCCGCCGCGCAGCCGCTGAGTAACCCTGCCAGCACCAGCGCCATTACACCCTGTCTGAACGTCATCTTTGCTATCCTCATTGTTATTAGTCAGGAAATATCAGCGGATTTTCAAATAATTAGCAAGGGTTATAATATTCCGGCCCGGCAACAGGCAATAAAAAGCCCGCCAGCGGCGGGCTCGTGAGCGTCAGATGAGCTTACTCAGCCGTGGCGCGTACCGGCGGCGGCGTATGGTAGTGGGCATCCGCTTCAGCGAAGCGCTGCTGCATGCTGGCTGACGGCGCTTTATCCAGCAGGCTAAAGACCACAATCCCGATGCTGCCGAAGACAAAGCCCGGAATAATTTCATACAGGCCCAGCCAGCCAAACTGCTTCCAGACGATCACGGTCAGGGCGCCAATCACCATCCCGGCCAGCGCGCCGTTACGGGTCATACGCGACCACATCACCGAGAACAGCACCACCGGGCCAAAGGCGGCGCCGAAACCGGCCCAGGCATAGCTCACCAGACCCAGCACGCGGTTCTCCGGGTTGGCCGCCAGGGCAATGGCCACCAGGGCAACCACCAGCACCATCATACGGCCCACCCAGACCAGCTCTTTCTGACCGGCGTTTTTGCGCAGGAAGGCTTTATACAGATCTTCAGTAATCGCGCTGGAGCAAACCAGCAGCTGACAGCTCAGGGTGGACATCACCGCCGCCAGAATCGCCGACAGCAGGATCCCGGCAATCCACGGGTTAAACAGGATTTGCGCCAGCTCGATAAACACGCGTTCGGCGTTCTGGTTAACCGCGCCCGCCAGGCTCGGGTTGTTATTGAAGTAAGCGATGCCAAAGAAGCCGACGGCCACCGCCCCGCCGAGGCAGAGGATCATCCAGGTCATACTAATGCGACGCGCGTGGACGATGCTGTGGTGCGAATCCGCCGCCATAAAGCGCGCCAGAATATGCGGCTGACCGAAATAGCCCAGTCCCCAGCCCATCAGCGAAATAATCGCCACGAAGTTCAGCCCTTTCAGCATGTCGATATTTTCGATGCTCTTCTGCTTAATGACTTCCAGCGAATCGCCAAAACCGCCGACGGATATAATCACGATTACCGGGGTAAGGATCAGCGCGAAAATCATCAGGCTGGCCTGCACGGTATCCGTCCAGCTGACGGCGAGGAAGCCGCCGACAAAGGTATAGATAATTGTCGCCGCCGCGCCGGCCCACAGCGCGGTTTCATAACTCATGCCAAAGGTGCTTTCAAACAGACGCGCCCCCGCCACAATTCCCGAGGCGCAATAGATAGTAAAGAACAGCAGAATAACCAGCGCCGAAATAATTCTCAGCACCCGGCTTTTATCTTCAAAACGGCCGGTAAAATAATCAGGCAGCGTCAGGGCGTTATTATTCACCTCGGTATGCACGCGCAGGCGCCCGGCGACCAGCTTCCAGTTAATCCACGCCCCCAACGTTAAGCCGATGGCAATCCAGCTTTCGGAAATCCCGGAGAGGAAAATGGCACCCGGCAGGCCCATCAGCAGCCAACCGCTCATGTCCGAGGCGCCGGCGGAAAGCGCGGTCACAAATGGCCCCAGACTCCGCCCCCCGAGAATATAATCATCAAAGTTTTTGGTCGAACGCCAGGCAATAAACCCTATCAATACCATACCAAAAATATAAACAATAAATGTCACCAGCATCGGTGTGCTAATAGCCATGCAAAGTCTCCAGAATTTTTATCGACAGCGTCCAACTTCGTCGTTTTTTTCCACTACCGGAACGGGGTAATGGCGCATTGTTTAATTGGGCGACCGTATCCTGACGGAAGCTTCGGTTTTTCACAAACGATTTAACACAGCATTTACACGAAAATCCGACGGCGCAAAACGTCAATTTGCGAGAGGTTGCACTCTCTCACGTTTTTAAAGGTTGCACCAAACAAAAGTGTTAACTCACGCATACAAATACCCTATGAGCCCGGGGTTAAAATTCTGCTATTTTAGGCATTATTTTTAACAAATCCGCCATTTCACGGCTTTCGTCACAAGCCATAATTAACATGGTTGCACAAAGTTGCAACATAGTGGATATTTCCATGCAACCGCATAAGCTAACGATAAATGACAGGAGTTTTGAGCATGGGCACCACCACCATGGGTGTTAAGCTTGACGACGCAACCCGCGAGCGCATTAAGTCCGCCGCGAGCCGCATTGACCGCACGCCGCACTGGCTGATTAAGCAGGCCATCTTCAATTATCTGGAAAAACTGGAGAACGATGAGACGCTGCCCGAGCTACCGGCGCTGCTCTCCGGGGCCGCCAACGAAAGCGATGACGCCAGCGTATTAACGGAAGAGCCGTATCAGCCGTTCCTCGAATTCGCCGAGCAGATCCTGCCGCAGTCGGTAAGCCGCGCGGCGATCACCGCCGCCTGGCGTCGCCCGGAAACCGACGCGGTGCCGATGCTGCTGGAGCAGGCCCGACTGCCGCAGCCGCTGGGCGAGCAGGCGCATAAGCTGGCGTATCAACTGGCGGAAAAACTACGCAACCAGAAGACCGCCAGCGGCCGCGCCGGCATGGTGCAGAGTCTGCTGCAGGAGTTCTCCCTCTCCTCACAGGAAGGGGTGGCGCTGATGTGTCTGGCGGAAGCCCTGCTGCGTATTCCGGATAAAGCCACCCGCGATGCGCTAATCCGCGACAAAATCAGCAACGGCAACTGGCAGTCGCACATCGGCCGCAGCCCGTCGCTGTTCGTCAACGCCGCCACCTGGGGGCTGCTGTTCACCGGCAAACTGGTCTCCACCCACAACGAAACCAGCCTCTCCCGCTCGCTGAACCGCATCATCGGCAAGAGCGGCGAACCGCTGATCCGCAAGGGCGTGGATATGGCGATGCGACTGATGGGCGAACAGTTCGTCACCGGGGAAACCATCGCCGAAGCGCTGGCCAACGCCCGCAAGCTGGAAGATAAAGGTTTCCGTTACTCTTACGACATGCTAGGCGAAGCGGCCCTGACCGCCGCCGACGCCCAGGCCTATATGGTCTCTTATCAGCAGGCGATCCACGCCATCGGTAAAGCCTCTAACGGCCGCGGCATTTATGAAGGGCCGGGCATATCCATTAAGCTGTCGGCTCTGCACCCACGCTACAGCCGCGCCCAGTATGACCGGGTGATGGAAGAGCTCTACCCGCGTCTGAAATCGCTGACCCTGCTGGCGCGCCAGTATGACATCGGCATTAACATCGACGCCGAAGAGGCGGACCGTCTGGAGATCTCTCTCGACCTGCTGGAAAAACTGTGCTTCGAGCCGGAGCTGGCGGGCTGGAACGGGATTGGCTTCGTGATTCAGGCCTACCAGAAGCGCTGTCCGTTTGTCATTGATTACCTGATTGACCTCGCCACCCGCAGCCGCCGTCGCCTGATGATCCGTCTGGTGAAAGGCGCCTACTGGGACAGCGAAATCAAACGCGCGCAGATGGAAGGTCTCGAAGGCTATCCGGTCTACACCCGCAAGGTTTACACCGACGTCTCCTATCTCGCCTGCGCGAAAAAGCTGCTGGCGGTGCCGAACCTGATTTATCCGCAGTTCGCCACCCACAACGCCCATACCCTGGCGGCTATCTACCAGCTGGCGGGCCAGAACTACTACCCTGGCCAGTATGAGTTCCAGTGCCTGCACGGCATGGGCGAACCGCTGTACGAGCAGGTGGTGGGCAAAGTCGCCGACGGCAAACTGAACCGGCCGTGCCGGATCTACGCCCCGGTGGGCACCCACGAGACGCTGCTGGCGTATCTGGTGCGTCGTCTGCTGGAGAACGGCGCCAATACCTCCTTCGTCAACCGTATCGCGGACAATACCCTGCCGCTGGACGAGCTGGTGGCCGACCCGGTCAGCGCGGTAGAAAAACTGGCGCAGCAGGAAGGCCAGGCCGGCCTGCCGCATCCGAAAATCCCGCTGCCGCGCGATCTCTACGGCAGCGGCCGGAGCAACTCCGCCGGTCTGGATCTGGCTAACGAGCATCGTCTGGCCTCCCTCTCCTCTTCCCTGCTCAACAGCGCCCTGCATAAATGGCAGGCATTGCCGATGCTGGAGCAGCCGGTAGCCGAAGGCGAGATGCAGCCGGTAGTCAACCCGGCTGAGCCAAAGGACATTGTCGGCTACGTCCGCGAAGCCAGCGATGACGAAGTGCAGCAGGCGCTGACCAGCGCTATCAACAACGCGCCAATCTGGTTCGCCACCCCGCCGCAGGAGCGCGCCGCCATTCTCGAGCGCGCCGCGGTGCTGATGGAAAGCCAGATGCCGACCCTGATGGGGATCCTGGTGCGCGAAGCGGGTAAAACCTTCAGCAACGCCATCGCCGAAGTGCGCGAAGCCGTTGACTTCCTCCACTACTATGCCGGCCAGGTGCGCGACGATTTCGATAATGAAACCCACCGTCCGCTGGGTCCGGTGGTCTGTATCAGCCCGTGGAACTTCCCGCTGGCGATCTTCACCGGGCAGATTGCCGCCGCGCTGGCGGCCGGCAACAGCGTGCTGGCGAAACCGGCCGAGCAGACGCCGCTGATCGCCGCCCAGGGCGTGGCGATCCTGCTGGAAGCCGGCGTGCCGCCAGGGGTGATCCAACTGCTGCCGGGCCGCGGGGAAACCGTCGGCGCCGCGCTGACATCCGATGAGCGCGTGCGCGGCGTGATGTTCACCGGCTCCACCGAAGTGGCCACCCTGCTGCAACGCAATATCGCCAGCCGCCTTGACGCTCAGGGACGCCCGACGCCGCTGATCGCCGAAACCGGCGGGATGAACGCGATGATCGTCGACTCGTCGGCGCTCACCGAGCAGGTGGTGATCGACATCCTGGCCTCCGCATTCGACAGCGCCGGCCAGCGCTGCTCCGCCCTGCGCGTCCTCTGCCTGCAGGAAGAGGTAGCCGACCACACCTTAACCATGCTGCGCGGCGCGATGAGCGAGTGTCGGATGGGCAATCCGGGCCGCCTGACCACCGATATCGGTCCGGTTATCGATGCAGAAGCGAAAGAGAATATCGAACGCCATATTCAGACGATGCGCGCCAAAGGCCGCACCGTCTATCAGGCGGTGCGCGAGAATAGCGAAGACGCCCGCGAATGGAACCACGGGACCTTCGTGCCGCCGACGCTTATCGAACTCGACAGCTTTGACGAGCTGAAAAAAGAGGTTTTCGGCCCGGTGCTGCACGTGGTGCGCTATAACCGTAACGAGCTGGATAAACTGGTGGAGCAGATTAACGCCTCCGGTTACGGCCTGACCCTCGGCGTGCATACCCGCATCGACGAGACCATCGCCCAGGTCACCGGCAGCGCGAAGGTGGGCAACCTGTACGTCAACCGCAATATGGTTGGCGCCGTGGTCGGCGTGCAGCCGTTCGGCGGCGAAGGGTTGTCCGGTACCGGTCCGAAAGCCGGCGGCCCGCTGTACCTTTACCGTCTGCTTTCCAGCCGTCCGCAGGGCGCCGTTGGCGTGACCTTCGCCCGCCAGGATGCAGAGCGTCCGCTGGACGCCCAGCTGAAAACGCTGCTGGAAAAACCACTGCAGGCGCTGCAGCAGTGGGCGGCGGGCCGACCTGAGCTGCAGGCGCTGTGCCAGCAGTACAGCGAGCAGGCGCAAAGCGGCACCCAACGCCTGCTGCCGGGGCCAACCGGCGAGCGCAACACCCTGACGCTGATGCCCCGCGAGCGCGTGCTGTGCGTGGCGGATAATGAGCAGGATGCGCTGATCCAGCTGGCGGCTGTGCTGGCGGTCGGTTGTGAAGTGCTGTGGCCGGACAGCGCCCTGCAGCGCGATCTGGCGAAGAAACTGCCGCGGGACGTCAGCGAGCGGATCCGTTTTGCCAAAGCGGATCAGTTGCCCGGTCAGGCCTTCGACGCGGTTATCTATCACGGCGATTCCGACCAGCTGCGCGAGCTGTGCGAGCAGGTGGCGGCGCGCGACGGGGCGATTGTCTCCGTGCAGGGCTTCGCCCGCGGCGAAACCAATCTGCTGCTGGAGCGGCTGTATATCGAGCGTTCGCTGAGCGTCAACACCGCGGCGGCAGGCGGTAACGCCAGCCTGATGACCATCGGCTAACCCGGGCCCCCCGGTGGCGCTGTGTTACCGGGGCTACATAACACCGTAAAGGGTAGCCCGGATAAGGCGTTGTGCGCCGCCATCCGGGAGAGCGGCGCTGTGATCATCCCCGGTGGCGCTGCGCTTACCGGGGCTACCTGTCTCATGGCACGGGGGGCGGCCAGTATTGTAGGTCGGGTAAGCGTAGCGCCACCCGACAACATAACAATACAACGAGGTAGCCCGGATAAGGCGCTGTGCGCCGCCATTCGGGCAATCAATCTGCGATGCGATCAGCTAATGACAGCCGACGTCAGCTGTGCTTAATTAGGGCTCCCTGACGGGAGCCTTTTTTATGGGAGCAGAACAATGAAACGCATGTTATTTGCCGTGGCGGCCCTGCTGGCCAGCGGCGCGGCGCTGGCGGACGAGTGCAGCAACGCCAACACCCAAACCGAAATGAATCAGTGCGCGGCCGCGCAGTTTCAGGCGGCCGACAAAAAACTGAACGACACCTGGCAGCAGGCTCTGCAGCGGGCGGTGGGTAAACAGCAAACATTACTGAAGCAGGCGCAGCAGGCATGGATCGCCCTGCGCGACGCCGACTGCGCCTTCCTCGCGTCCGGCGCCGAAGGCGGCAGCATGCAGCCGATGCTGCTGAGCCAGTGCATGACCGATAAGAGCGTGGAGCGGGAATCTTTCCTCGCCTCGCTGCTGCAGTGCGAGGACGGCGATCAAAGCTGCCCGCTGCCGCCGGCCAATTAACTAACGGACGCGAATGCCTTCGATAATCATCCGCTGGACATTATCGACCGTTTGCTCAAAAAAGGCCGCGTCCTGCAGCGTGGCGCCGGTGACCGCCTCTACCTGGGTGGCGAAGTCGGCGTAATGCTGGGTAGTGGCCCAGATCATAAAGATTAAATGCTGCGGATCGACCGGCGCCAGCTTGCCGCGGTCGATCCAGCCGGAGACAATCGCCGATTTCTCATCGACCAGCGCTTTCAGATCCCCGGTCAGCTCACCCATCAGCAGCGGCGCGCCCTGCAGCATCTCAAGGCAGAAGAGCTTCGAGGCCTGGGGGTGATCGCGGGACACCTCCAGCTTCAGGCGAATATACTCGCGGATCGCCACCAGCGGGCTGATATCCTCGCGAAAGGCCTTCAGCGGCGCCAGCCAGATGGCGAGGATCTGCTGCAGAACGGCCACGTACAGCGCCTCTTTCGAAGGGTAGTAATAAAGCAGATTGGTTTTCGACACCCCGGCGCGCTCAGCTACCTGCTCCAGCCGCGTACCGTGAATACCAAATTGCGAAAATGCCTCCAGCGCGGCGGCCAGGATGGCCTCCTTTTTGGCGCTGACCGCTTGTGAACGTTTGCCGTTTTTCTTCACCGCGCCCTGTGCCATACATCCTCTCCTTCAGTTGACGCCACCAGCATAGCAAAAGCCCTTCGCCGACACGACCCCATGCACCCTGATTGCGCATGACTGCCGTTTTTTCGTGCACTGATTTTGACCATCCAGTCCACTTTTTTATCGTCCTTTTTAGCAACCCAATAGCAACACATTAATAACATTAACATTTATAAAACTGGCATCGCGTTTGCTTTACCTGTTCTGCGAGGTGGTCCAGGGAGAGGCAGGATGCCGCACCACCGCAACCCATCTTCCATGACTGTAGAGAGGTAGGTATGAAAATTGGTGTTTTCGTTCCCATTGGCAACAACGGCTGGCTGATCTCCACCCATGCTCCGCAGTATATGCCGACCTTCGAACTGAATAAGGCTATCGTGCAGAAAGCCGAGCACTACCATTTCGACTTCGCGCTCTCCATGATCAAGCTGCGCGGCTTCGGCGGGAAAACAGAATTTTGGGATCACAACCTGGAGTCCTTCACCCTGATGGCCGGCCTGGCCGCGGTGACCTCGAAGATCCAGATCTACGCCACCGCCGCCACCCTTACGCTGCCGCCGGCGATCGTCGCCCGGATGGCCTCCACCATCGATTCCATCTCCGGCGGCCGGTTTGGCGTCAATCTGGTGACCGGCTGGCAAAAACCGGAATATGACCAGATGGGCATGTGGCCGGGGGATGACTATTTCGCCAGCCGCTATGACTATCTCACCGAATACGTTCAGGTGCTACGCGACCTGTGGGGCACCGGGCGCAGCGATTTCAAAGGCGATTACTTCACCATGAACGACTGCCGGGTCAGCCCGCGCCCTTCGCAGCCGATGAAGGTGATCTGCGCCGGGCAGAGCGACGCCGGGATGGCCTTCTCCGCCCAGCACGCGGACTACAACTTCTGCTTTGGCAAAGGGGTCAACACGCCGACGGCCTTCGCGCCGACCGCCGCACGCATGATGCAGGCGGCGGAAAAAACCGGCCGTGACGTAGGCTCCTATGTGCTGTTCATGGTGATCGCCGACGAAACCGACGAAGCGGCGCGCGCCAAATGGGAGCACTACAAAGCGGGCGCCGATGAAGAAGCGCTGGCGTGGCTCACCGAGCAGAGTCAGAAAGACACCCGCTCCGGCAGCGATACCAACGTGCGCCAGATGGCCGACCCAACCTCGGCGGTCAATATCAACATGGGCACCCTTGTCGGATCGTATGCCAGCGTCGCCCGTATGCTTGATGAAGTAGCGAGCGTGCCCGGCACCGACGGCGTGCTGCTGACCTTTGATGATTTTCTTGCCGGCATCGACGCCTTTGGCGAACGCATTCAGCCGCTGATGCGCTGCCGGGACCACATTGCTCCTGTTACCCGTGAGGTGGCCTGATGATTACCCTTCCCGCTCGCCCGGAATCCCTGACCTTCGCGCCGCAGCAGAGCGCGCTGATTGTTGTCGATATGCAGAACGCCTACGCCAGCCAGGGCGGCTATCTGGATCTTGCCGGCTTTGACGTCTCCGCCACCCGGCCGGTTATCGACAATATTAATACCGCCGTCGCCGCCGCCCGCGCCGCGGGCATGCTGATTATCTGGTTCCAGAATGGCTGGGATGACCAGTATGTTGAAGCCGGCGGCCCGGGCTCGCCGAACTACCACAAGTCCAATGCGCTGAAAACGATGCGTCAGCGCCCGGAGCTGCAGGGCAAGCTGTTGGCGAAAGGCGGCTGGGATTATCAGCTGGTGGACGAACTGACGCCGCAGGAAGGCGACATCGTGTTGCCGAAACCGCGCTACAGCGGCTTCTTTAACACCCCGCTCGACAGCATTTTGCGCAGCCGCGGTATACGCCACCTGGTGTTCACCGGGATCGCCACCAACGTCTGCGTCGAATCGACGCTGCGCGACGGCTTCTTCCTCGAATACTTCGGCGTGGTGCTGGAGGATGCCACCCATCAGGCCGGCCCGGCCTTCGCCCAGCAGGCGGCACTGTTCAATATTGAAACCTTTTTCGGCTGGGTCAGCGACGTTGAGAGCTTCTGCCGCGCGCTATCCCCTGCCACCCCGCTGTCTTTAGCCAAGGAGAAACGTTATGCCTAAACAGGTGATCATTCCGCCAGGCACCACCACGCCGATTGCCCCCTTTGTTCCGGGGACGCTCGCCGATGGCGTGGTCTACGTCTCCGGCACTCTGCCGTTTGATAAGCAAAATAATGTGGTGCACATCGGCGACCCAAAGGCGCAAACCCGCCACGTGCTGGAGACCATCAAGAGCGTTATCGAAACGGCGGGCGGGAGTATGGCGGATGTGACTTTCAACAGCATCTTTATCACCGACTGGACAAATTACGCCGCGATTAACGAGGTTTACGCCGAGTTTTTCCCCGGCGATAAACCCGCGCGCTTCTGCATTCAGTGCGGTCTGGTGAAGCCCGATGCGCTGGTGGAAATCGCCAGCGTCGCCCATATCGGCCCCCCGACATGATGAGGCTCAATATTGCTCCAGCCCCATGGCCCGGCGCGCCGGTGGTGGTCCTCAGCGCCGGTCTGGGCGGCGGCGGCGGCTACTGGCTGGCGCAGCGCGCGGCGCTGGAGGAACAGTATCAGCTGGTGAGTTATGACCATAACGGGACCGGGGAGAACGCCGGTCCGCTGCCCGCCGACTACAGCATGGCGACGATGGCCGGAGAGCTGTTCAGCGCTCTGCAGGCGGCGGGGATCGCCCGCTTCGCGCTGGTGGGCCACGCGCTGGGGGCGCTAATTGGCCTGCAGCTGGCGCTCGATCGCCCCGAGGCGGTAAGCGCCCTGGTGCTGGTCAACGGCTGGCTGTCGCTGTCGCCGCACACCCGCCGCTGCTTCCTGGTGCGCGAGCGTCTGCTGCATGCCGGCGGCGCGCAGGCGTGGGTCGAAGCACAGCCGCTGTTTCTCTACCCGGCGGAATGGATGGCCGCGCGCCTGCCGCGCCTCGAAGCGGAAGATGCGCTTGCCATCAGCCATTTTCAGGGCAAGGAGAACCTGCTGAAGCGGCTGCAGGCCTTGAAGCAGGCTGATTTTTCGCGTCGCGCGGCGGCCATCGCCTGCCCGACGCTGATTATCAGCGCCGCTGACGATCTGCTGGTCCCGGCCTCCTGCTCCCGCGTGCTGCAGACGGCTATCTCCGGCAGCCAGCACGTGGAAATGCCATGGGGCGGCCATGCCTGTAACGTCACCGACGCCGATACCTTTAATACCATTTTACGCGACGGGCTGGCCGCTATGCTGCCGGTCGCCACGGAGACCCGATGAACGACGCGATAAACCAGACGGCCTGCGAGACGCTGTTTACCCAGGCCCGAACCCACAACGGCTGGCTGGATAAGCCAGTGAGCGATGCGCAGCTGCAGGCAGTCTGGGACCTGATGAAAATGGGGCCGACTTCCGCCAACTGTTCGCCGGCGCGCATCGTGTTTGTGCGCAGCGCGGAAGGCAAAGAGAAACTTCGCCCGACGCTCTCCAGCGGCAATCTGCAAAAAACCATGCAGGCGCCGGTGACCGCCATCGTGGCGTGGGACAGCGCCTTTTACGACCGGCTACCGACCCTCTTTCCCCACGGTGACGCCCGCAGCTGGTTCACCTCCAGCCCGCAGCTGGCGGAGGAGACCGCGTTTCGCAACAGCTCCCTGCAGGCGGCATATCTGATTTTCGCCTGCCGGGCGCTGGGTCTCGACACCGGGCCAATGTCCGGCTTCGACCGGGAAAAAGTCGATGCGGCGTTTTTCGCCGACAACGGCTGGAAAAGCAACCTGCTGGTGAACATCGGCTATGGCGACCCCGGCAAACTGTACGGCCGCCTGCCGCGTCTGTCCTTTGATGAAGCCTGCCTGCTGGCATAAGGAGTTTACGATGGAGTTAGCGGACAAAGCGAGTTTCCGTGACGCCATGGCCCACGTCGGCGCCGCGGTTAACATTATTACCACCGATGGCCCGGCGGGCCGGGCGGGATTTACCGCCAGCGCGGTCTGCAGCGTTACCGACACGCCGCCGACCCTGCTGGTCTGCCTGAACCGCTCGGCCTCGGTGTGGCCGGTGTTCAGCGAACATCACACGCTGTGCGTCAATACCCTGGCGGCGGGACAGGAGGCGCTGTCGACGCTGTTTGGCGGAAAAACGGCGATGGACGAGCGCTTTGCTGCCGCCGACTGGCAGACCGGCGCCACCGGCTGCCCGCGGCTGGAGGCGGCGCTGGTCAGTTTTGACTGCCGCATCGACCAGCGCGTCAGCGTCGGCACGCACGACATCCTGTTTTGTCACGTCGTGGCCATTACCCGTCACCCGGAACCCCGGGGTCTGATGTGGTTTGACCGCGGCTATCACACGCTTATGCGACCCGCTTGTTAACCTCTAACCCGGGATATCATCATGGCACTCTTCGATTTTCCTCGCTGGAAGCTGACCTCCCCCGCCGCCGAATCCGGCGTCGTCGCGCCCGATGAACGCTTATCGGCCGGGCAAACGCTGGTGATGGGCGTGCAGCACGCCGTTGCGATGTTCGGCGCGACGGTGCTGATGCCGTTGCTGATGGGGCTCGACCCTAACCTGTCGATACTGATGTCGGGAGTCGGCACCCTGCTGTTCTTTGTCGTCACCGGCGGACGGGTGCCGAGCTATCTCGGCTCGAGCGCCGCCTTTGTCGGGGTGGTGATCGCCATTACCGGCTTTAATGGCCAGGGGCTGAACCCTCATCTAAGCGTCGCCCTTGGCGGGATCATCGCCTGCGGGCTGGTCTACACCCTGATCGGTCTGGTGGTGATGAAGATCGGCACCCGCTGGATCGAGCGCCTGATGCCGCCGGTGGTGACCGGGGCGGTGGTGATGGCTATCGGCCTGAACCTGGCGCCGATTGCTGTGCGCAGCGTGTCCGCCAGCGCCTTCGACAGCTGGATGGCGGTGTTGACCGTGCTCTGTATCGGCATAGTCGCGGTATTTACCCGCGGGATGCTGCAGCGTCTGCTGATCCTGGTCGGCCTGATCGTCGCCTGCGCGCTGTACGCCCTGCTGGCTAACGGCTTTGGCCTCGGCAAACCGCTGGACTTCTCCCCCCTCGCCCAGGCGGCGTGGTTCGGGCTGCCGCACTTTACCCCCCCATCCTTTAACGGCCAGGCGATGATGTTGATTGCCCCGGTCGCGGTGATCCTGGTGGCCGAGAACCTCGGGCACCTGAAAGCCGTCGCCGGGATGACCGGGCGCAATATGGACCCGTACATGGGGCGCGCCTTCGTCGGCGACGGTCTGGCGACCATGCTCTCCGGCTCGGTGGGCGGCAGCGGGGTCACGACCTATGCGGAGAACATCGGCGTCATGGCGGTGACCAAGGTCTACTCGACGCTGGTGTTTGTCGCCGCGGCGCTGATTGCCATGCTGCTGGGCTTCTCGCCTAAATTCGGCGCATTAATCCACACCATTCCCGGGCCGGTGATCGGCGGCGCCTCGATCGTGGTCTTTGGCCTGATCGCCGTCGCCGGGGCGCGGATCTGGGTGCAAAACCGCGTCGACCTCAGCCAGAACAGCAATCTGATCATGGTGTCTGTGACCCTGGTGCTGGGCGCCGGCGATTTCGCGCTGTCGCTGGGCGGCTTTACGCTGGGCGGGATTGGTACCGCCACCTTCGGGGCGATCCTGCTGCACGCGCTGCTTCATCGCGGGACGCGGGAGGCGAAGGAGGCCAGAGTAACGCCGGTTTAAGCTACATTAGCGCGGCGTTGGCGCAGGGAGCGGGTGGGCCGGATAAGGCATTTATACCGCCATCCGGCCTGCCGGGAACGTCTCAGCGATGTTGAGGCCGTCAGCACCGGCAGTTTCAGCAACAATGGTGAATAAATTAACGACAGGTCGTACGAACGTAGGCCGGGTAAGGCGCAGCCGCCACCCGGCGAAATAACGGTACAACCGAATATTTCCCTGCTCGCGCTGCGCTTAGCAGGGCTACAACTTCTATGTTAATGCCGGGCAGATTGCGCTCCCGGTTAATTTTTCTGCACTCTGTTTTCCATAGCGCAGGGAGCGCACAGGGGGCGGCCAGTCGCCACCGCCCCCTGTACCCCCGGGCTCCGGCCAGCAACATCGCCACTGCGTGGTACCTTCGACTTATCCCTGCAGGCTGCGGGTCGGGCCGAGGCAGCGTCCATGCAAAACACGGCCCTCAGCCCGCATCCATGCGGGCTGCCCCGGCCTTCCGGGAACGTCTCAGCGATTTTGAGGCCGTCAGCACCGGCAGTTTCAGTCACGCAAGTGGTTAAATTAATAACAGGTCGTACGAACGTAGGCCGGGTAAGGCGCAGCCGCCACCCGGCATAAAAACGACGCCGTGCCTGATGCTATCGCCCGGCGGCGCTGCGCTTGCGCGGGCCTGGAGACGATCAGAGCCGGACGAGTAGGCCAGCCAGGATAAGCGCCGCTGTAGGATCAGAAGCGTAAAATTACGGCTCGCGACGATCGGCCAGGTCCGGGAGCGGCTGCGCATCGTCATTCGTTGACAACTTCGGCGGCGGTTTGCGCTTCCACTTCAGCTCGCTCACCAGCACTCCCGCGAGGATAAAGAAGCAGCCAAGGAGGGCCAGCAGCGGCAGACGCTCGCCGGCCAGCCGGCCAAAAATACCGGCCCATACCGGTTCGCCGGTATAGATCAGCGTGGCCCGCGTCGGCGAGACGCTGCGCTGCGCCCAGTTCATGGTCACCTGAATGATCGCGCTGAAAATGCCCAGCCCCAACGCCACGCCGAGCAGCGTCGGCGTCAACGGCGGCACCGACTCACCGGCCGGCTTCATGGCAGCGAAAGCCACCAGCGACGCGGTCGCCAGCTGCACCACCGTCACCCGTCGGACATCCACTTTTCCGGCCCAGGCGCTGATAAGGATAATCTCCGCGGCGATCGCCAGCGCACTCGCCAGAGTGATCATCTCCCCCACGCCAAGCGCCAACAGATTGTTTTCCGGCCCGGCCAGCAGGATCAAACCGATAAAGGCCAGCACAATCCCCACGCAGGACATCACCCCCGGCATACGCCCCAGGCACAGCCACTGCAGCAGCGGCACCAGCGGCACATACATCGCCGTGATAAAGGCAGACTTGCTGCTGGAGATCGACTGCAGCCCCCAGGTCTGCAGGCCATACCCCAGCGCAATCGCCACGCCAATCGCCACCCCCGCCTTCACCTCCAGCCACGTCAGGCCGCGCAGGGTGCGGAGCGAGAGCAGGCCCACCGCCAGCGCGGCGGTCGCGAAACGCAGGCCGACAAAAAACAGCGGCCCACTGAGGCTGACCGCATACTGTACGGCAAGGAAAGTCCCTCCCCAGAACATGGTGATCATGATAAGGAGCGCTTCCTGGCGGCTAACGGAGAATTTTAACGAAGACATAAGACAGCCATGACGATAAACGGGCGACCAGTGTGCAATCGGCCCGGCGGGAGCGCAACCTCCGACAGCTAAAAAAAACCGCCGGCAGATGCCGGCGGCGAGGGCGATGCGGTTGGGTCGGGGAGATTAACACCGCATCAAAGAGAACAGTGCCAGTCGCGCGTTAACTCTCACGACTTCCATGACTGTTTTTACCCCCTTTTTTGCCAGCCTCAGAGGCGCGCTGAGGGTCATTTTTAAAATTCCCCCCGCTATGCTGGCCACCTTTACGTCCTGCTTCTGATGCTCTTTCACGGTCTTCAGCAAAGTTGCCAGAACCGCCACGATGGTTTGCCATTACTGACCTCCATTAGGTTAGACATCATAGTGCATTACGCGGGAGCGGCGACGCCGCTGTTCTGCCGCGTATCTATAAGGTTAGTGAATGACTGCCGCTGACGATGGCAAATGTCACATTCAGAAACAAAGCCTGGCCAAAAAAATCCCCTCGCGCCGCCTGATGGCGCTAACCTGCTCTGCTGCCGAAGAAAAAATAGTCAGCAAAAAATGTATCCTGATGCTACATCCTCGCCGCACCGGCCAGTATAACGGAGGCATCGCTTCCCGCTTCTCAGCCGCTCAGGCCGCGCTGCGCAAGGAAAAGTAAATAATGTTTTGTCATTTTGTTATAAATCAAATAAATGCCCGTTGGATTTGCACTCTTCGGCAGAGGCTTTATCTTTAAAGGTACCAGCTATTTGGCTGGCTTATAATGCAACCGAGGAGTGATGGAAATGGCTAAAATTCTGGTGCTTTATTATTCCATGTATGGACACATTGAAACCATGGCTCACGCCGTCGCCGATGGGGCGAACCGGGTGGACGGCGTTGAGGTGGTTGTGAAGCGCGTGCCGGAAACCATGCAGGCAGAAGCGTTTGCCAAAGCAGGCGGGAAAACGCAAAACGCGCCTGTCGCCACGCCGCAGGAGCTGGCTGAGTATGACGCCATCATCTTTGGTACCCCGACTCGTTTCGGCAATATGTCCGGACAAATGCGCACCTTCCTCGATCAGACCGGCGGCCTGTGGGCATCCGGCGCGCTGTACGGTAAGATCGCCAGCGTATTCAGCTCAACCGGCACAGGTGGCGGCCAGGAACAAACCATTACCTCCACCTGGACGACGCTGGCCCACCACGGGATGATCATCGTCCCAATCGGCTACGGCGCACAGGAGCTGTTCGACATCTCCCAGGTCCGCGGCGGGACGCCTTATGGCGCCACCACTATTGCCGGCGGCGACGGTTCGCGTCAGCCAAGCGAGGAAGAGTTAGCCATCGCCCGCTATCAGGGTGAACATGTCGCCAAACTGGCCGTTAAACTGCACGGCTAATCTTCCGCAGGAGGAGCACTATGCCAACTCAAGAAGCAAAAGCACATCGCGTCGGCGAATGGGCAAGTTTACGTAACACCTCGCCGGAGATCGCCGAGGCGATTTTCGAAGTTGCCCACTACGATGAAAAACTGGCTGAGCAAATTTGGGAGGAAGGCAGCGACGAAGTGCTGGCACTGGCCTTTGCCAAAACCGATAAAGATGCGCTGTTCTGGGGTGAACAGACGATTGAGCGTAAAAACGTATAGGGTGTTTATCCCTGCTGAGTCTCACCCTAACCTGCTAAAAACCCGGATTGCTCCGGGTTTTTTCATTATTTCGCCGCCTCGTTGATCACCTTTTTAAAGGTCTCCATCGGGCAGAATCCCTGGTCATCGACCGGGCAGCCGTTAAGCGCCAGCGTGACCCGCTGCGGCGGGGTCTGTAACGTCAATGGGTCGGCATTACGCAGCTGCTCAGTGCTCTGATAGACATACTCAATCTTCATCAGATCGCGGTTGCTGCCGCTGTCGTGCCAGCGCTGAAACAGCAGTTTGCCGCCGATAGGCGTGCGCTCGTACTGGCCAGGAAGTTGATAGGGCTTAAAGTCCAGCGCCGTCAGCAGCGAGGCGATATTCGAGTCGTGTCCCACCAGCAGGGTGACTTTCGCCTTGCTGGCTCCCTCGCCCACCAGCGCGTTATCGATATATTTAACCAGCGGTTTGGCCACGTTTTGCGCCACTGCCGTCGAGGTGAACAGACTATCCTGGTAGCCGTTTTTCAGCTTCGACAGCACCTGCCACTGCTTATCGCTGGTGATTTCCCCCCACGCCACCTGATCTTTCGGGAAGCCTTCATAGTATTGCAGGGTGAAGGCGTCTACCAGCGAGTTGCCCACCTTCAACGATCCGGACACTCCCGGCTCCTGCTGATAACCGGCGCTAAAGGTATCTTTACCCTCGCTCAGGGAACAGACCTGCTTCTCTTTGCAGGAGGGCGAGTTGCGGTAATCGATCATCGTCTCCAGCAGCTTGTAGCTCTCGGTCAACTGCATCCCCTGGCGCTCTTTTTCCATCGCCTGCAGCGCTTTCTCGCGAAACGCCGGGGAGTCGTCGGTGATAACCGGGTTGAAGGTCGGGTCCATGGTGCCCATCTGCGGCTGATGATGCACCGCAATGCCGCAGCCCGGGAACGCGCCGGTGATAAAGAACTGCGCAGTGGCGACGGTGCGCTGCAGGCTGTTAGCGTAGGCGTAAACGGCGTTTTCCGGCGGGCACTCCCCGCTGGTCACCAGCTTCTGTTGCGCCAGCCATTCGCGCATATAGTGGCCCATATACACCTCCAGCACGCCTCCCTTGGTGGTCAGCTGGCCGCCCGGCACATCCCACTGCGGCCAGGCTTTGGCGGTGGACTGCTCCAGCACGCTGCCGTTATTGGCCAGCGGCGCGCGAAGGTTGTGACGACTCATGATCAGCACCTGCTGCAGCTGATACCCCTCTGGGGCGGCCGTGTCCTGCGCCTGGGCGCCAGCGGATAACATGACCGCGCCGGCTACGGCGGCGGCGAGTAGACATATTTTCATCCCTTCATCCTTAGTCATTTATTATCATCGGGTTAATTGTGACGGATTTAGGCCATTTTTCCTGGCATTCGCTCGCAAACTTAGACCGGAGCCGAAAATTTCCTCTGCCGACCAAATAGTTTTATAATGAAACAACTAACCTGGAGGCTTTCGTGAAACGTACCCGTCTGGAAAACAGCTGCTGTCCTGTCGCCCGCTCCCTCGACGTTATCGGCGACTGGTGGTCGCTGCTTATCGTCCGTGATGCCCTCCGCGGGGTACGCCGTTTTAGCGAATTCCAGAAAAACCTCGGCATTGCCAAAAATATGCTCGCCGGACGCCTGAAAATGCTGGTGGATGAAGGCATCCTGCATTTGCAGCCGGCCTCCGACGGCAGCGCCTGGCAGGAGTATGTCCTGACGGATAAGGGCCGCGCCCTGCAGACCGTGCTGGTCGCCCTCTCCCAGTGGGCGGACGACTATCTGTTCGACCCGGACGAACCGGCGACGCGGCTCATTGACCGCCAGCAGCGCCAGCCCCTGCGTAAGCTGGTCCTGCAGGCGGCGGATGGCCGTGAGCTGGCCCCGACGGATATCACCATCGCCGTTCCGCTGAACGACTAAACGCGGCCCGCGGTAGGCAAAAATAAAAAAAGTCCGGCAAAATGGTTGCATTATTAAACCAAGTATCTCATGCTGAATTTGGTTTAATCATGCAACCTTTTAAGAGGCAATACTCATGTCCCAGTCATCGCACACTGCTTTTATCACCGGCGCTTCCTCAGGTATCGGCGCGATCTATGCCGAACGACTCGCCTCCCGCGGCTACGATCTGATCCTCGCCGCCCGTCGTGAAGATCGGCTGCAGGCGCTCGCCGGGCAACTGCAGGCGCGCTACGCCATCCGGGCCAGCATCCTCAAGGCCGACCTGAGCGAGGAGCAAGGCATTGAAGCCGTAGAGCAACGTCTGCAGCAGGATCCCGCCGTTGACCTGTTCATCAACAACGCCGGAACGGCAAAAATGGCGGGCTTTCTCGCCAGCACGTCGCGCGAGCACCAGGCGATTCATACGCTCAACACCACCGCGCTTCTGCGCCTGAGCTATGCCGCACTGGCCGCTTTCGCTCCCCGGGGCCGCGGAACGCTGATCAATATTGCCTCTATTCTTGCGCTGCATACGCTGCCGGGCAGCGCGGTCTACAGCGCCAGCAAAGCCTGGGTGTTGAGCTTTACCCGTGGCCTGCAGGATGAGTTCGCCGACAGCGGCGTGCGTATTCAGGCAGTATTGCCGGCGGCGACCGCCACCGATCTGTGGCCGACCTCCGGCGTGGCGCTCGACGCCCTGCCCACCGGTACGGTAATGACCACCGAGGATCTGGTTGACGCCGCTCTCAGGGGACTCGAAATGGGGGAAAAGGTCACCTTACCGCCAGTGCATGATCTGGGACTGTGGGAGGCTTTCGAGCAGACGCGACTGGCGCTGTTTACCAGCGCGCGAACCGGGCAACCGGCGCCGCGGTATCGCTAACTCGCCCCGGCGGCGGGCATTATTCCGGCAGCGGAACCGCCGCCAGGGTACAGATCGCCTCGTGCTCCCCGCCGCGGCGATCGGTGATCACTACCTTATCGCCCGCTTTTTTGCCTTCACAGGGTTTCAGGACCTGCTCCACGATCCGCTCGCGGCTCGCCTGACGTTCATTTTCAGCCTGACTGGCGAAGGCCGTCAGCGCCAGCGCCACGCCCAGCAGGCTGAGGGTTGTCTTATACATGTCTTACTCTCAGATCATTCTTATTCGCGGTCAGCGTAACCCGTTGCTGGCCGCACTTCTGTAAAATCACTTAACGGAGTGTTACGCCATTTCAGCTGAAAGCCAGGCTGTCACATTCCTGCGGGAAATATTTTATCACAACCCCGACAGCAGATATTCTCGCGATGAGGCGTCATCTTTCAGACATATCCCGATGTTATCTTCACACAGAGCCCTGTATCTTTTTCCCTTTCTAAACAGAATATTAGGTTGGTCTATGTCGGGTCTTATTCTCTTTATCGTCGCGGTGGCGCTGCTGGGCGTCGCCATCTACAGCCTGGTGTCGTACCTCAAAGAGCGGCGCGCCAGTCAGTTACCTGTCCATAAAAAGAAGAAATAATACCTTCCGTTCTCCGCCGTTTTCTGCTGATTGCTTTACCATCCTGTACTGTCCCTTACCGAACCAAAAACAAAGGCAGGCCTGCGGGCCTGCCTTCGTTCGGTTTCAGCGTCAGGTTCTAGGACTCCCAGGCCTGCTCCGCCTTGGCGGCATCGAACTGCGGCGGCGGTTTACGGAAGCGTCGGGTCAGATAAGCCAGATACAGAAGACCAAGCGCCGCCCACACCAGGCCGAGCGTCAGGGAAGTGGCCTCGAGGTTGATCCACAGCACCCCTACCGTCAACGCCCCGACCATCGGCAGCAGCAGATAGTGCAGTCGATCCTTCCAGGTTTTGTTGTATCCCTTGCGCCGCCAGAAGTGGTTGAACACCGACAGGTTAACGAAGGTGAAGGCCACCAGCGCGCCGAAGTTAATCAACGCGGTGGCAGTCACCAGGTCGAAGAACAGCGCCGACAGCGCGACAATACCCACCATAATCACGTTCAACGCCGGGGTGCGCCATTTCGGATGCACATAGCCGAAAATGCGCTCCGGGAAGACGTTATCGCGACCCATCACGTACAGCAGACGGGAGACGCTGGCATGGGACGCCAGGCCGGACGCCAGGGTGTTAACAAAGGTGGTGCAGAGGAATATTGACTGGAACAGCTTGCCGCCCACGTACAGCGCAATCTCCGGCAGCGCGGCGTCCGGGTCTTTAAAGCGATGAATATCCGGGAAAAACAGCTGCATAAAGAACGACGCGACGATGAAAATAATGCCGCCGTACATCGCGGTGAGAAAAATAGCCTTCGGGATCACCCGCGCGGCGTCAGGCGTCTCTTCCGACAGCGTGGTCACGGCGTCGAAGCCAAGAAACGAGAAGCAGACGATGGTCGCCCCGGTAATAATCGGGATCAGATGCGCATTCTGACTGATAAACGGCTGCAGCGACCAGACGGTCCCTACCCCCTCGCCTTTGTGCAGCCCCTGAACCACCAGAATGACGAATACCACCATAATCGAGATCTGCACCAGCACGAACAGGGTGTTGAAGTTGGCCACCAGGTTAACGCTTTTCAGGTTTGCGGCGGTCAGAATGGCGACAAAGGTCACCACCCACACCCATGGCGGCACCTCAGGGAACAGCGCCGAGAGATAGATCTTCGCCAACAGGACGTTGATCATCGGCAGGAACAGATAATCCAGCAGCGAGGACCAGCCGACCATAAAGCCGACGTGCGGACTGATGGATTTTTGCGCGTAGGTGTAGGCGGAGCCGGCTTCCGGGAACTGGCGCACCAGTTTGCCGTAGCTGATGGCGGTGAACAGCACGCCAGCCAGCGCCAGCAAATACGACGCCGGGACGTGGCCGTTGCTGATACCGGAGACGATGCCGAAGGTATCAAACACCGTCATCGGCGTCAGATAGGCCAGCCCCATCATCACCACTTGCCAGAGTTTGAGGGATTTACGCAGACGCGGTCTGCCCGCCTGAGCGGCGTTATGCGCAGGAAGATTAATAGCCATCGCCCATTCCCCCCTTGCGGATAACAGTTTGCGGACACAACGTTCGCGTGACAAACCTGCTTAGCAAGGGGATAAGGCATAAATAAAAGGGTAAGACGGACCGGTGAGCGGTTGCTGGCTGGCATCCAATGCGGCCTGAGCGGCCTCCCTCTCCCTGCGGATATTTGAACATCTGCATCATCTCATTTCCTCGTCACACACTGTGTCGTTAACTGAAGCCCCGTTGCCGCCTGCGCTCCTTAACGCGACATCCGGGAAATGGCTGGGCTCCCAGCAAAAAGGACGACCAGGCTCCGCTCAGGCCGTATGATGCTACTCATGACTCAACTCATGCGCCCCTTGCGGGGCGACCATCAGGCGTTTTTCAACATCCACTCAATTTCAGTTTCTGTGATAAGACGCTCAAACTGCAGTAATTCATCATGCTTGCAGGCATGGAAAACGTGGCAGAAACGCTCGCCGAGACGCTCACGCAGGTGATCGTTCTGCATAAACTCCCACAGCGCATCGCTCTGGCGGATCGGGAACGGCAGACCCTCTTGTTCCAGGCCGTTACCTTCCACCTCTTCCTGCAAAGGCAGCTGAGGGTTATCCAGCCCGTGCAGAATGCCGGCGAAAATCGCCGCCATCACCAGATACGGGTTGGCGTCCGCCCCCGCCACGCGATACTCCACGCGGTGGTTCTGCCGCTCGCCGCACGGGATCCGCAGCGCCACGGTACGGTTGTTATGCCCCCAGGAAGCCTGCGTCGGGACATACATCCCCGGCTGGAAGCGGCGATACGAGTTCACGTTCGGCGCCAGCAGCGCCATCGAGGCCGGCATCAGATCGATCATCCCGGCCAGCGCGCGTTTAAGCAGCGCGGAGTCTTCCCCGTCGCCGTCCACCAGCACGTTTTCCCCTTTATTGTTCAGCATGCTGATGTGGATATGCATTCCGCTGCCCGCATGCTCTTCATAAGGCTTAGCCATAAAAGTGGCGTGCATCTTATGCTTCTCCGCCATTAAACGCACGAGACGTTTTAACGCCAGCGCATCATCGCAGGCGTCCAGCACGTTATCGGTATGGTGGAGGTTGATTTCAAACTGGCCCGGCGAGGCTTCGGCCACCGCGCCGTCGGCGGGGATCAGCTGCAGTTTCGCCAGCTCGTCGATGTCGTTGAGCACGTCGGCAAAGTGGTTCAGGTTATCGACCGAGTAGACCTGGCTTTGGGTGTTGCGATCGTCGGTGCCCGGCGCGCACGGCGGCTGCAGGTAGCCTTCGGCATCGCGTTTGCGGTCCAGTAAATAGAACTCCAGCTCTACCGCTACCACGGGGAACAGCCCGCGCTGGCGCAACTGCTGCCAGAGGCGGTTGAGTACGTTCCGCGGCTCAACGTCAAAGGGAGCGCCATCTTCATCAACCATGGTCAACTGTACCTGGGCTATCGACTGCGGATCGGCCGCTGAAGGCGTTAAGGTGCCGGGCACCGGAATGCAGCTGCGATCCGGCTCGCCCATCTCCTGGCCCAGACCGGCCTCTTCCACGACGTTGCCGAGAATATCCATCGCAAACACCGAGGCCGGGAAATAACAGCCTTTCTCCAGCTTGCTCAGGCCGGCAACCGGGATGCGCTTGCCGCGGAAGCAGCCGTTCAGGTCAGTGAGGAGGACATCGACATATTGGGTATCAGGGTAGGTTTCGAGGTAGCGCTTCACTTCTTTCGCGAACGCGCTGACCCGTCTCTCTTCCGTTTGCTGAACAAAATTCTCAACTTCTACGATATTGGTTTCCATGATTCACCGCCGTTGGTTTGGTTTCGGTCCTGCACTCAGACCGTTAAATATAATGTCCACCCCATCGACTGTGTATGCAAATAAATTGTTTGTCAAATGTTAAATTAAGTTTGCAAAGGGCTATTTCCACTGCTAGATTGAGAAAATATTGAACGATATGGCCGTTAAACCCGCTATAGCGGTCATAATTTAGTCCACTTTGTGAGGGCGATCATGGAAAATATAATGTACAAGCCAGTTATTGGCGTCGTGATGTGTAGAAACAGGCTTAAGGGTCACCAGACCCAGACCTTGCAAGAAAAGTACCTGAATGCAATTGTTAACGCCGGCGGACTGCCGATCGCCCTGCCACATGCGCTGGCAGAGCCGGATCTGCTGAACGCGTTAGTCGATAAACTGGACGGGATATACCTGCCAGGCAGCCCCAGTAACGTGCAGCCGCACCTTTATGGTGAAAACGGCGATGAGCCTGACGCCGACCCCGGGCGTGATCTTCTGAGCATGGCGCTGATTAACGCCGCACTCGAAAGGCGCATCCCCATTTTCGCCATCTGTCGTGGACTGCAGGAACTGGTTGTCGCCACCGGTGGGACTCTGTATCGTCGTCTGTTCGAGCAGTCCGAGCTGCTGGAGCATCGCGAAGATCCTGAACTGCCCGTCGAGCAGCAGTATGCGCCGTCCCATCAGGTTGAGGTTCAGGAAGGAGGATTGCTGTCGCAATTGATACCGGGCTGCAACACGTTTTGGGTAAACTCGCTACATGGGCAAGGGGCAAAAACCCTCAGTCCGCAGCTGCGCGTGGAGGCGCGAGCGCCGGATGGACTGGTGGAAGCGGTCAGCGTGAACGATCACCCTTTCGCGCTGGGCGTACAGTGGCATCCTGAATGGAACAGTAGCGAATACGCCCTGTCGCGTATGTTGTTTGATGGTTTTATCACCGCCTGTCAGGGCCATCATGCTGAAAAGCGGCGGCGCTGACCACTACCGTTAAGGAAATGCAAATATGAGCGATGACGGACTGGCGCCAGGGAAACGTCTGTCAGAGATCCGCCAACAGCTGGGTCTTTCGCAGCGTCGTGCCGCCGAACTGTCTGGGTTAACACATAGTGCCATCAGCACCATAGAGCAGGACAAAGTCAGTCCTGCCATCAGTACGCTGCAAAAGCTGCTGAAAGTCTATGGGCTGTCGCTCTCGGAATTCTTTTCTGAACCCGAAAAGCCGGACGAACCCCAGGTGGTCATTAATCAGGATGACCTTATCGAAATGGGCAGTCAGGGCGTTTCCATGAAGCTGGTTCATAACGGAAATCCGAACCGTACGCTGGCGATGATTTTTGAAACTTACCAGCCTGGAACCACGACCGGGGAGAGGATCAAGCATCAGGGTGAGGAGATAGGCACCATACTGGAGGGTGAGATTGTGCTGACGATTAACGGTCAGTCGTACCACCTGGTGGCTGGACAGAGCTATGCCATTAATACCGGCATCCCGCACAGCTTCAGCAACACCTCGGCAGGCATCTGCCGCATCATCAGTGCCCACACCCCCACCACATTCTGAATATTTAGCCTGAACGAGGTTCAGGCTTTCTTCAGACCTGCGGCGGCGGAAATTTTATTTTCGTCGCCGCGAAAAACTCGCAGTCATAACGTTGGTGCCGGAAGGGAATCTTATTTCCTGCTGGCCCTGAAATAATTAACGCCGTGAATGGCGACTCACCCCTGAATTATTCGGCATGCAGACAACCTGTCGAAATTTAGGGTGATAAAACGGTATTCAACTCCGGGGATACACTATGCCCTGCGCCTGGCGCAGCGCCCCCGTGCAGCCTGAAAACGCCGAAATGATTAATTTGCCGATAATGTTTTTAAGGAGTCATGATGAATTTTCAGCACCTGGCTTACTGGCAGGAAAAAGCGAAAAGCCTGGCCATTGAAACACGATTATTTATTAACGGCGAATATTGCGCCGCGGTCGATAATACCACCTTTGAAACCATTGACCCTGCCGCGCAGCACACGTTAGCCCATGTCGCTCGCGGCAAAAAAGCCGACGTTGAGCTGGCGGTGAAGGCCGCGCGTCGGGTCTTTGATAACGGCGACTGGTCACAGGCCGCTCCCACGCAGCGTAAAGCGGTTCTCACACGCTTTGCCGACCTGATAGAGGCCCACTGCGAAGAGCTGGCGCTGCTGGAAACGCTGGATACCGGTAAGCCGATTCGCCACAGCCTGCGCGACGATATTCCCGGCGCCGCCCGCGCCATCCGCTGGTATGCCGAAGCGCTGGATAAAGTCTATGGCGAAGTGGCTCCTACCGGCAGCAACGAGCTGGCGATGATCGTCCGCGAACCGATTGGCGTCATCGCCGCGGTGGTGCCGTGGAACTTCCCGCTGCTGCTGGCCTGCTGGAAGCTCGGCCCGGCGCTGGCGGCGGGCAACAGCGTGATCCTTAAGCCCTCGGAAAAATCGCCGCTCACCGCGCTGCGCCTCGCCGGGCTGGCGAAAGAGGCGGGCCTGCCGGACGGCGTGCTGAACGTGGTCAGCGGCTTTGGTCACGAAGCCGGACAGGCGCTGGCCCTGCATCCAGACGTGGAGGTCCTTACCTTTACCGGCTCCACCCGCACCGGCAAGCAGCTGCTGAAAGACGCCGGCGACAGCAATATGAAACGCGTGTGGCTGGAAGCGGGCGGCAAGAGCGCCAACATCGTCTTCGCCGACTGCCCTGATCTGCAAAAAGCGGTCAGCGCCACCGCCGGCGGCATCTTCTACAACCAGGGGCAGGTGTGCATCGCCGGCACTCGCCTGCTGCTGGAGGAGAGCATCGCCGACGAGTTCCTGGCACGACTGAAAACCGAAGCGCAACACTGGCAGCCGGGCAACCCGCTCGACCCAAACACCACCATGGGCATGCTGATTGACAACACCCATGCCGACAGCGTGCACAGTTTTATTCGCGGCGGCGAAAGCAAAAGCACGCTGTTCCTCGACGGGCGGAAAAATCCGTGGCCTGCCGCCGTCGGCCCGACCATTTTTGTTGACGTCGACCCGGCCTCCACCCTCAGCCGGGAAGAGATCTTCGGCCCGGTGCTGGTGGTGACTCGCTTCAAAAGCGAAGACGAGGCGCTGCGGCTTGCCAACGACAGCGACTACGGCCTCGGCGCTGCGGTATGGACCCGCGATCTCTCACGCGCCCACCGCATGAGCCGCCGCCTGAAGGCCGGTTCGGTCTTCGTCAACAACTATAACGATGGTGATATGACCGTCCCCTTCGGCGGTTACAAACAGAGCGGCAACGGACGCGATAAGTCGCTGCACGCGCTGGAAAAATTCACCGAACTGAAAACCATCTGGATTGCCCTGGAGTCTTAATCATGACCGAACATACCACCAGCTATTACGCCGCCAGCGCCAACAAATATGAACCCTTTCCGACGCTGGACGAATCGATAAGCTGCGACGTCTGCGTCGTCGGCGGCGGCTACACCGGACTCTCGTCTGCCCTGCATCTGGCCGAAATGGGCTACGACGTGGTGGTGCTGGAAGGGGCGCGCATCGGCTTCGGCGCCAGCGGCCGCAATGGCGGTCAGCTGGTTAACTCCTACAGCCGCGATATCGACGTGATTGAAAAAAACTACGGCCCGGATGCCGCTAAAATGCTCGGCAGCATGATGTTCGAAGGCGGCGATATTATTCGCGAACGTATCCAGCGCTACCAGATCCAGTGCGATTATCGCCCGGGCGGCCTGTTCGTGGCGATGAATCACAAACAGCTGGAGACGCTGGAAGAACAGAAAGCCAACTGGGAGCGCTACGGCAACACGCAGCTGGAGCTGCTGGACAGAGAGGCGATTCGTCGCGAAGTGGACAGCGACCGCTACGTCGGCGCCCTGCTCGACCACAGCGGCGGCCATATTCATCCGCTCAACCTCGCCATCGGCGAAGCGGACGCCATTCGCCTGAACGGCGGCCGGGTCTATGAGCAGTCGCCGGTCACCCGCATTCAGCACTCCACTCCGGCAGTGGTCAGCACCGCCCGCGGCCAGGTCACTGCCCGCTATGTGATCGTCGCCGGCAACGCCTATCTCGGCGACAAACTGGAGCCGGAGCTGGCGAAGCGCAGCATGCCTTGCGGCACCCAGGTGGTCACCACCGCTCCGCTGTCGGAGGAGGTCGCTCGCTCGCTGATCCCGAAAAACTACTGTGTGGAAGACTGTAACTATCTGTTGGATTACTACCGCCTCACCGGCGACAACCGCCTGCTGTATGGCGGCGGCGTGGTCTACGGCGCCCGCGACCCGGACGATGTGGAACGGCTGATTATGCCGAAGCTGCTGAAAACCTTCCCGCAGCTGAAAGGGGTGAAAATCGACTACCGCTGGACCGGCAACTTCCTGTTGACCCTCTCAAGGATGCCGCAGTTTGGTCGCCTCGATACCAACATCTACTACATGCAGGGCTACAGCGGGCATGGGGTCACCTGTACCCACCTCGCCGGACGGTTGATTTCGGAACTGCTGCGCGGTGACGCTGAGCGTTTCGACGCCTTTGCCAAACTGCCGCACTACCCGTTCCCGGGCGGCCGCAGCCTGCGCATTCCCTTCACCGCCATGGGCGCCGCCTACTACAGTCTGCGCGACCGCCTGGGGGTTTAATCGCCTCTGCCGACGGCGCTGGCCGTCGGCTCATGCTGCGGATAGTGCTGCTGAAAGTAGTGGCGCAGAAACTCCACAGTGGTGCGAATTTTAGCCGACGTCGCCAGCCGGGAGACATAGACTGCCCAGACGTTGGCAGGCTGAAAGAATTCCGGCAGCACATGCACCAGATGGCCGCTGGCGATATTCTCCCGGACGTCCCACCATGAACGTAACGCAATTCCTTGCCCGTCCAGACACCACTGATGCACAATTTCACCATGGTTGGACGACAGCGGCCCGGTCACCTTGATCGCATGCTGCCCCTCTTTGCTGTGCAACTGCCAGATGCCAAACGGATGATCGCGTTCTTTAATCACCAGGCAGGGTAAGGCGGCCAGATCGCTCAGCTGTTTCGGCGGTGGATGGCGGGCAAGGAATTGCGGCGAGGCGCAGAGCACGCGGTGGTTGGCCGCCAGCTGGCGGGCAATCAGATTCGGCGCGATATCATCGCCCACACGAATATCGAGATCCACCCCTTCATTGACTAAATCCACCAGCCGGTCCTGGACATCGAAACGCAGTTCCAGCTGCGGGTACTGAAGGGCCAGCGCCGACAGCGCCGGGGCCACCACCCGGCGGCCAAAGCCGAAGCTACTGATAATACGCAGCGTTCCCTGCGGCACCTGGCGCACGTCGGAAAGCTCGTCCATCATCTCATCGACATCCTGCAAAATGCGCTGCGCCCATTCGTAGATCCGCTCCCCCTCCTCGGTAATGGTGACCCGGCGGGTGGTCCGGTGCAACAACACCACATTCAGGGTTTGCTCCAGCAGCGAAACCCGCTTGCTGACGAACGCCGGTGATACGCCAAGCTCTTCGGCGGCGGCGGCGAACCCGGCCCGGCGAGCGACCAGCATAAAGACGCGTAAATCATTTAGCAGCGGCAGATTATTCATGATCTGTGTTTTATGTTTCACCAGTTAGCGTGATTAATTATGAACCAGTCAATTATAGGATAGGCAGGTGGTCAAACATCATCGCTAAAAAGTGAGAACCGGAATGAAAAAAAACTATCGTATTGCCGCCATCCCGGGTGACGGAATTGGCAAAGAAGTTCTGCCTGAAGGGATTCGCGTGCTGCAAGCCGCCGCACAGCGTTGGGATCTGTCATTGAGCTTCGAGCAGATGGAGTGGGCAAGCTGCGAATATTATGCCCATCACGGCAAGATGATGCCGGACGACTGGCGCGAGCAGCTGCAGGGCTTCGATGCCATCTACTTCGGCGCCGTCGGCTGGCCGGATACCGTTCCCGACCACATTTCGCTGTGGGGGTCGCTGCTGAAGTTCCGCCGTGAGTTTGACCAATACGTCAACCTGCGTCCGGTGCGTCTGTTCCCCGGCGTCCCCTGCCCGCTGGCGGGCAAAAAGGCCGGCGATATCGATTTTTACGTGGTGCGCGAAAATACCGAAGGCGAATATTCCGCCCTCGGCGGGCGCGCCAATGAAGGCACCGAGCATGAAGTGGTGATTCAGGAGTCGGTCTTTACCCGCCGCGGCGTGGACCGGATCCTGCGCTACGCCTTCGAACTGGCGCAAAGCCGCCCACGCAAAACGCTGACCTCCGCAACCAAATCCAACGGTCTGGCGATCAGCATGCCCTACTGGGATGAGCGGGTGGAAGAGATGGCCAAAAACTATCCGGATATTCGCTGGGACAAGCAGCATATCGATATCCTGTGCGCCCGCTTCGTGCTGCAGCCGGAGCGTTTTGACGTGGTCGTCGGCTCCAATCTGTTCGGTGATATTCTCTCCGATCTCGGCCCGGCCTGTACCGGCACCATCGGTATTGCGCCATCGGCGAATCTCAACCCGGAGCGCACCTTCCCGTCGCTGTTCGAACCGGTTCACGGGTCGGCGCCGGATATCTATGGTAAAAATATCGCCAACCCGATCGCCACCATATGGGCCGGGGCGATGATGCTCGATTTTCTCGGCAACGGCGATGAGCGCTATCACGCCGCGCACAACGGCATTCTGGCGGCGATTGAGCAGGTGATTGCCAGCGGGCCGAAAACCCCGGATATGAAAGGCAGCGCGTCAACGCAACAGGTCAGCGACGCTATCTGCAAAGCCATTTTGGCGTAATTACCCAAGCCGCTCCCCGGTCGCGCGGCGCTTACCGGGGCTACAAAAGGCACGATAATGTAAAAACACGGCCCTCAGCCCGCATCCCTGCGGGCTGCCCCGACCTGCCGGGAACGTCTCAGCGATGTTGAGGCCACCAACACCGGCAGTTTCAGCAACAATGGTGAATAAATTAAAGGCAGGCCGCACGGACCGTAGCCCGGGTAAGGCGCAGCCGCTACCCGGGAAGACCTGCGCCAACTTCCCTCTCTTTTCGCTATGCAGAATCCCCCACGATTGACAAGTGGACCGCATCACAGCGTCAAACTTTATTAATTCCTGAAAAGACAGAACCTGCGCCAATTCACCTTTTATTATTTCCGTTCCGTGTTTTATTGCTTCACGAAACGGCCAATTGTTTAATTCATGTAACGAAGAAATAATCCGATTGTTAATAGCTTTTGCTACGAACCATGACCCTACAGCGTGATAACAACGACAGGCTAAAGCCACCGACGGGCAATCATGCCCAGGAGATCACCCATGTTGAGCAACGTAAAGAAAAAAGATGTGCCGCTGATTGCCATCAGCCTGGCGGCCATTGTTTTCATCGCCGCTACATTAAGTCTCTTCCCGCAGCAAACCGCGCAGGCGGCTGATTCGATTTTTAACGGCGTGACCCGCCTGCTGGGTTCCACGGTACAGGTACTGGTGCTGCTGGCGCTGGGACTGGTGCTCTATCTGGCGACCAGCAAATACGGCAATATCCGTCTCGGCGAAGGTAAAGTCGAATACAGTACCCTCTCATGGCTGTTTATGTTTATCTGCGCCGGGCTCGGCTCCTCCACGCTGTACTGGGGCGTCGCCGAATGGGCTTATTACTACCAGACCCCGGGCCTGAACATTGCCCCGCAATCGCCGAAAGCGCTGGAATACAGCATCCCTTATTCTTTCTTCCACTGGGGGGTTAGCGCCTGGGCGACCTACACTCTCGCCTCGCTGATCATGGCCTATCACTTCCACGTGCGGAAAAATAAAGGCCTCAGCCTCTCCGGGATCATTTCAGCGATCACCGGAGTGAGTCCGCAGGGCTTCTGGGGCCGTCTGGTCGATCTGATGTTCCTGATCGCTACCGTCGGCGCGTTAACCATTTCGCTGGTGGTCACTGCCGCCACCTTCACCCGCGGCCTGTCAGCGCTGGCCGGGCTGCCGGATAACTTCACCGTGCAGGCGTTTGTGATCCTGCTCTCCGGCGGTATTTTCTGCATGAGTTCGTGGATTGGCATCAACAACGGCCTGCAGCGCCTGAGCAAAATGGTCGGCTGGGGGGCATTTCTGCTGCCGTTGGTGGTATTACTGGTTGGCCCAACCGAATTCATCACCAATAACATCATTAACGCCGTCGGCCTGACGACTCAGAACTTCCTGCAGATGAGCCTGTTTACCGATCCCCTCGGCGACGGCGCCTTTACCCGCAACTGGACCGTCTTCTACTGGCTGTGGTGGATCTCCTATACCCCGGGCGTGGCGATGTTCGTCACCCGCGTCTCCCGCGGGCGCAAAATCAAAGAGGTGATATGGGGACTGCTCCTTGGTAGCACCGCCGGCTGCTGGTTCTTCTTTGGGGTGATGGAAAGCTACGCCATGCACCAGTTCGTTAACGGCGTGATTAACGTACCGCAGGTGATGCAGACTCTTGGCGGCGAAACCGCCGTCCAGCAGGTCCTGATGTCGCTGCCGGCAGGTAAGCTGTTCCTCGCCGCCTATCTGTTCGTGATGATTGTTTTTCTCGCCTCGCACATGGATGCGGTGGCCTACACCATGGCGGCGACCAGCACCCGCAACCTGCGCGAAGGCGACGATCCGGATCGCGGCATGCGCCTGTTCTGGTGCGTGGTAATCACCCTCATCCCGCTATCGATTCTGTTTACCGGCGCTTCGCTTGAGACCATGAAAACCACCGTGGTGCTGACCGCCCTACCATTCCTGGCCATTTTACTGATTAAAACCGGCGGCTTCGTGCGCTGGCTAAAACAGGACTACGCCCACGTGCCGGTCAATCAGATAGAAACCCATACGCCCGAGCCAATGATTAAAGCCGAGACGCTACCGGTTGGCACGGTACTCAAAGGCGACGGCCAGTCGCTGTAAAACTTCTTACTGACAATAATCACAAGGTGACCTTACATGAGCAATTTGAGCCCTGACTTTACTCTGCCGATTAACTTTTGCGCCAATCCGCAGGATGCCTGGACCATTCCGGCCCGTTTTTATACCGACAGCCAGGCGTTTGAACACGAGAAAGAGCGCATCTTCGCCAATAGCTGGATTTGCGTCGCCCACGGCAGCGAGGTCGCCCGGCCGAACGACTACATCACCCGGGAGATCATTGGCGAAAATATCGTTATCGTCCGCGGCCGCGACAACATTCTGCGCGCTTTCTATAACGTCTGCCCGCACCGCGGCCACCAGCTGCTGAGCGGTGAAGGTAAAGCCAAAAACGTGATTACCTGCCCCTATCACGCCTGGGCCTTCAAGCTTGACGGCAATCTCGCCCACGCCCGCAACTGCGAAAACGTGGCGAATTTCGATAGCGAAAAGGCGCAGCTGGTGCCGGTTCGCCTGGAAGAGTATGCCGGCTTTGTGTTTATCAATATGAATCCGCAAGCAGAGAGCGTGGAAACGCAGCTGCCGGGCCTGCAGGACAAAGTGTTGGAAGCCTGCCCGGACGTGCATGATCTGAAACTGGCGGCGCGCTTTACCACTCTCACCCCGGCGAACTGGAAAAATATCGTCGATAACTATCTGGAATGTTACCACTGCGGCCCGGCGCACCCGGGCTTCTCGGATTCCGTACAGGTTGACCGTTACTGGCACACCATGCACGGCAAATGGACGCTGCAGTATGGCTTCGCCAAGCCGTCCGAGCAGTCGTTTAAATTCGAAGAAGGTACCGACGCCGCGTTCCACGGTTTCTGGCTGTGGCCGTGCACCATGTTCAACGTGACGCCGATCAAGGGCATGATGACCGTGATCTATGAATTCCCGGTGGATGAAGAGACCACTCTGCAGAATTACGACATCTATTTCACCAACGAAGAGCTGACTGACGATCAGAAAGCGCTGATTGAGTGGTATCGCGACGTGTTCCGCCCGGAAGATTTACGCCTGGTGGAAAGCGTGCAGAAGGGGCTGAAGTCCCGCGGCTATCGCGGCCAGGGGCGCATTATGGCGGATAACAGCGGCAGCGGTATCTCCGAGCACGGTATCGCGCATTTCCACAATCTGGTGGCCCAGGTGTTCCAGCCGTAATCGTTGAAGGAGTTGGCTATGTCCGTGTTTCACTCAGATCTGTTTCGCCAGCAGGCGCTGATTGCCGGAAGCTGGCGCGACGCCGCCGACGGCACGACGCTTGCCGTCAGCAACCCTTCCACCGGCGCGACGCTCGGCCAGATCCCCAATATGGGTCGGGCGGAAGCGCAGCAGGCGGTGGATGCCGCCGCTGCCGCGCTGCCGGCATGGCGCGCGCTTACCGCCGCCCAGCGCGCCGCGTTATTGAAGAACTGGCACCGCCTGATCCTCGAAAACAAGACCGCGCTGGCGCAGATAATGACCGCCGAGCAGGGCAAGCCGCTGGCGGAAGCGGAAGGCGAAATCGCCTATGCCGCCTCATTTATCGAGTGGTTTGCCGAACAAGGGAAACGTGCCAACGGCGAGATAATCCCCTCCCCCAGCGCCGATAAACGCCTGATGGTGATCCGCCAGGGAGTGGGGGTCTGCGCGGCGATCACCCCGTGGAACTTCCCGGCGGCGATGATCACCCGTAAGGCCGGCCCGGCGCTGGCCGCGGGTTGTACGATGGTGATAAAGCCCGCCAACGAAACACCGTTTACCGCGCTGGCGATGGCGGAACTGGCGAATCAGGCCGGGATCCCGCAGGGCGTTATTAACGTTGTCACCGGACAGTCGCGTGAGATTGGCGCGGTTCTCACTGGCGATGAACGGGTGCGTAAGCTCTCCTTTACCGGCTCGACCGAAGTTGGCCGCGTGCTGATGCGCCAGTGCGCGGAATCCATCAAAAAGCTCTCTTTAGAGCTCGGGGGTAACGCGCCGTTTATCGTCTTTGATGACGCCGATATCGATAAAGCGGTCGAGGGAGCGCTGATCGCCAAGTTCCGCAACGCCGGGCAAACCTGCGTCTGCGTCAATCGCTTCTATATTCATCGCGCCGTCTACGACCAATTCTGCGATAAATTCGTCGCCCGCGTCGCCGCCCTGAAAGTGGGCGATGGCAGCGAGTCCGATGTCCAGATTGGCCCGCTGATCAACGCCGACGCCGGGCGCAAAGTCCAGTCCCTGCTCGACGACGCCCTGAGCCGCGGCGCCACGCTGTTAACCGGCGGTAAAGCGCACCCACTGGGCGGTAATTTTTTCACCCCTACGGTGATCGGCGACGTACAACCGGGGTCACTGCTGCTGCAGGAAGAGATTTTCGGCCCGGTGGCGGCGCTGGTGAAATTTGACGATGAGCAGCAGGTCATCGAGCAGGCGAATAACACCATCTACGGTCTCGCCTCCTATTTTTACAGCAACGATGCCGCCCGTATCTGGCGCGTCTCCGAGCAGCTGGAATACGGCATGGTCGGCATCAATACCGGACTGATTTCCAACGAAGTCGCGCCATTTGGCGGGGTGAAACAGTCGGGTCTTGGCCGCGAAGGCTCGGAACACGGAATCGAAGATTACCTGGAGATGAAGTATCTCTGCCAGGGGTTATAAATGTATTCTCCCGGCGGCGGCTCTGGCCACGCCGGGATTTTTGATGGAGTTCAGCGATGTCTGATTATCAAATGTTTGAGACGATCGTTCGCGATGTTGAACAGATCACCGCCCAGGTGAAGCGTTTTACGCTGGTGTCGCCGACCGGCGCCCCGCTGCCGGGATTCAGCGGCGGTAGCCATATTATCGTCCAGATGCAGGATGGCGAGCAGCGCTACAGCAATGCTTATTCGCTGATGAGCTCGCCGCTGGATACCACCAGCTGGCAGATTGCGGTGCGTCTTGAGTCGCCTTCCAAAGGCGGCTCGCGCTTTATGCACCAGCAGGTGCGCCCGGGCGATACCCTGACGGTGTCCACGCCCAACAACCTGTTCGCCATCGAACCACAGGCGCGAAAACATCTGCTGATCGCCGGCGGTATCGGCATTACGCCATTCTTGTCGCATATTCCGGAACTGGAACAACAGCAGGCCGACTGGCAGCTGCACTACTGTTTCCACGACGCCGACAATAATGCTTTCGTCGATGCGCTCAGCGCCGCGCCGTGGCGCGATCGGGTCAATATTCATGTATCAGCGCTCGGCAGCCGTCTCGACCTGCCGCGCCTGTTCGCCGACCTCGAGCCCGGAACCCACGTGTATACCTGCGGCCCGGCGGCGCTTAACGAGGCGGTGAAAGCCGCCGCCGAACGCCATCAGGTGCCCGCCAGTCAGCTGCACTTTGAGCAGTTTATCGTTGAGGATAAAGGCGGAGAGGCGTTTACCCTGGTGCTGGCGCGTTCCGGCCGCGAGTTTACCGTACCGCAGGACATGACCATTTTGCAGGTTATTGAGAATAACAAAGCGGCGAAGGTGGAATGTCTGTGCCGCGAAGGGGTCTGCGGCACCTGCGAAACGATGATTCTGGAAGGGGAAGCGGACCACCGCGATCAGTATTACAGCGAGGAAGAAAAAGCCAGCCAACAGAGTATGCTGATCTGCTGCTCGCGCGCCAAAGGCGGCCGGTTAGTGCTGGATTTATAGCTCGCTCTCCGGCCAGCGCCGCTGGCCGGAAAACTGATCATAGCTCCAGCTCGCGGCGCAGCAGTTGCGCGATATCTTCGCGGCTCTCTGCGGATACCAGAGATTGACGGAACTCCGCGTGCATAATGCGCCGCGCCAGCCGCGAGAAGATGCGCATATGCTGATCGCCCGCCGAGTGCTTATTCAGCGTCAGCATAATCACAAACTGCGCCTCTTCATCGCCCCACATCACCGGCTGCGCCAGCCGGGCGACGCTGATGGTCGACTGCTCAATATGCTCGGATTTACTGTGCGGTATGGCGAAGCTAAAGCCAAGCCCGGTGGAGAACACCGCCTCACGGGCCCACAGGTCAGCCTCCAGCTTGCGTGGGTAGCGGCAGCGACCGGCCAGCAGCAGGTTATCCGTCATCCCCTTCAGCACTTCTTCCTTACTACGCCAGTCGCTGTTGAGCGTAATGCACTCGGCGCTCACCAGCGGCACCTCCTGCTGGCGCATACGGAACTGGGCCAGCAGATGCTCCACTTCCAGCGAGGTACGGCACTGCATCGCCTGATTCAGCAGCTGACGGCAGGCGCGGCTGTCCAGCTGCGCCAGACGCGCTTTGGTCGCCGGGATCGCCGGCGCGCTCATACTCAGTTCATCCAGGCCGAGGCCGACCAGCAGCGGCAGCACCGAACCTTTGGCCCCCAGCTCGCCGCACAAGCCGATCCATTTCCCCTGCCGGTGCGCCGCCTGCACGGCATAGTCCAGCGCACGCAGGAAGGCCGGGTTGAGACTGTTGTAATGGCGCGTCACTTTCGCGTTATCGCGGTCGACCGCCAGAAGATACTGCGTTAAGTCATTGCTGCCGATGCTAAAGAAGTCCACCTCTTCGCAGCACTGATCGATGATGAACATCACCGACGGCACCTCCAGCATGATGCCCAGCGGGATTTTTTCATCAAACGGGATCTGTTCAACGCGCAGCGACTGTTTGGCCTCCGCCAGCCGCTCTTTCACCCACAGGATCTCTTCCATGGAGGAAATCATCGGGATCATGATCTTCAGCGCGCCGTGCGCCGAGGCGCGTAGAATCGCCCGCAGCTGAGTATGAAACAGCGCCTGGTACTCTTCATAAATGCGCACCGCGCGGTAGCCGAGGAAGGGGTTATTTTCCGCAGGAATGTTGAGATAGGCCACCGGCTTATCACCGCCGATATCCATAGTCCGCACAATAATGCTGCGCCCGGCGGCAGGCTCCAGTGCCTGACAGAAGATGTTGTAAAGCTCATCTTCCGATGGCGCGCCGGGCCGGTCCATATACAGCATCTCTGTGCGGAACAGGCCAACCGACTGCGCACCATTGTTGAATGCCGCCACCGCCTCTACCGAATGGGCGATGTTCGCCGCGATCTCGACGCGGATACCGTCTTCCGTCTGCCCTGGCTTATCCAGCCATACCTGCTGCTGTTGCTGGATCTGCGCCTGAACCCACGCCTCCTGCTGATAGTAGCGCGCCACCGCCGGACTCGGATCCACCACCAGCAGTCCGGCGGTGCCGTCGATCTGCACCTGGGTACCCTCCCACGGCAACAGTGCGTCGAGGTCAACCCCCACCAGGGTCGGAATATTGAACGAGCGGGCGAGGATCACGGTGTGCGACGTGGTGCCGCCGCCGCGCAGCAGCAGCCCTTTGAGATGCGCTTTATCCAGTTCGAGAAACTGGCTGGGGGTCAGCTCGTCGGCAAGGCAAATGGTGGCCTCCCGCAGCTGGCCCGGGGGCGGAAAGCGGGCTTCGCCATAGATATGTTGCAACAGCTGGAAGCAGACATCGCGCACATCGAGCACCCGCTCCTGTAGATAAGTGTTGCCGGAGTCGCGGAACCGTGCGCAGAAGTGGTCGCTGGTGGCGACAATCGCCTGCGCGCAGCTGAGGCCGGTAAGAATGCCGTCGAGCAGGTGCTGGCGCAGCGAGGCATCCGTCGCCAGCGAACGGTGGGCATCGAGGATTGCGCTGGCGGTGCCGTCGTTGTCCAGCAGCCGCAGCTCAATATCTTTTACCAGCAGGCGCAGGCCATTATCCAGCGCCGCCTGCTCCTGTTCAGGAGCGACGGCGCCCGGCAGTTCCCCCAGCTCATGCAGATCGCGGGATTTCAGGTGTATTAGCCTGCCCCCCGCGCTGCCGGCGCACACCGGGCGGGCATGAAACAGCGTCGGGTTCAGCCGCGAGAGCGACGCAGGCACCGGCTGGATCTCCAGCGCATGCGCAGCGGGCAGCGGCGCGTCGCACTGCGGGAATTCATTTTCGATAAAGGCGCTTAAGGCGGCGAACGCATCGGCTTCATCTTCGCCATGAATGACCAGCTGGCAGGCGTCGCCCTTCAGGGTATTGCTGCCGATGATCGCCAGCGCGCTCTTGGCATTTCCGCTGGTCTCGCGGCGCAGATTGCGCCACTCAATCGCCGATGAAAAACGGTTACACAGCGTTTCGACCAGACTGGCCGGACGCGCATGCACGCCGTTTGGCAAATCACATGTAAACTCAATGACCAGAGCCATCGCCTTCCTCCTGAGCAATCCATTATTTACCCAAAAGGTAATGAATGAAGGGGCCGGGGACTAGGTGATAAAACTGGCAATTACTGGACTATTGTACACACGATACTTTTTTATGCCCGCCATCACAATTCCATCCATTTAGCGCTCATCCTTCCTGCCATCATTAAGATTTGAGGTGGATCGCAATTCCTTTCTAACATTACAAATGTCCAGTAAATGCACTTTTTCTCTACTGTTTTATGCGGCGCCCTTTTTCTAATGTTGAGCCATCAATACTGTCACGGGCCCTACAGCGCTCAGGAGCAAACAATGAACGAACTGGTGCAAATACTAAAAAATACCCGCCAGCATCTGATGACCGGCGTGTCACACATGATCCCCTTTGTGGTCTCCGGTGGGATCCTGCTGGCGGTGTCCGTCATGTTGTATGGCAAAGGCGCAGTTCCCGATGCCGCCACCGATCCCAACCTGAAGAAGCTGTTTGACATCGGCGTCGCCGGGCTGACGCTGATGGTCCCTTTTCTCGCCGCCTACATCGGGTACTCCATCGCCGACCGCGCCGCGCTGGCGCCCTGCGCCATCGGCGCCTGGGTGGGCAACAGCTTCGGCGCCGGCTTCTTCGGCGCGCTGATCGCCGGCATGATCGGCGGCCTGGTGGTCTACTACCTGAAAAAAATACCGGTCCACAAGGTGCTGCGCTCGGTGATGCCGATTTTCATTATTCCCATCATCGGCACCTTTATTACCGCCGGGATCATGATGTGGGGGCTCGGCGAACCGGTGGGCGCGCTAACCGCTAACCTGACCGGCTGGCTGCAGGGTATGCGTGAAGGCAGCATCGTGGTGCTGGCCATCATTATGGGCCTGATGCTGGCCTTTGATATGGGCGGCCCGGTGAACAAAGTGGCCTACGCCTTCATGTTGATCTGCGTCTCGCAGGGGATCTACAGCGTGGTGGCTATCGCCGCCGTCGGCATCGCCGTGCCGCCGCTGGGGATGGGGTTGGCGACGCTGATCGGCCGTAAATATTTCACCGCCGAAGAGCGGGAAACCGGCAAAGCGGCGCTGGTGATGGGCTGCGTCGGGGTCACTGAAGGGGCGATTCCCTTTGCCGCTGCCGACCCGCTGCGCGTTATTCCGGCCAATATGATTGGCGCTGCCAGCGGCTGCGTCACCGCGGCGCTGTTGGGGGCCCAGTGTTACGCCGGCTGGGGCGGGCTCATCGTGCTGCCGGTGGTTCAGGGCAAACTCGGCTTTATCGCCGCGCTGTTGGTCGGTGCCTGCGTCAGCGCCGCCTGCGTCATTGTGCTGAAAGCGCTGGCTAAAAAGAAATCGTCTGACGCTAAAGCCGACGACGAATTAGATCTTGATTTCGAAATTAACTAACAGACTGGAAGGAACAGATTATGACCCACATTATCGCTGTCACCGCCTGCCCGTCGGGCGTGGCTCACACCTACATGGCCGCCGAGTCGCTGGAAAGCGCCGCCAAAGCCAAAGGCTGGCAGGTTAAAGTCGAAACCCAGGGCTCAATCGGCATTGAAAACGAACTGACCGCCGAAGAGATCGCCACCGCCGATATGGTCATCCTGACCAAAGATATCGGTATCAAATTCGAAGAGCGTTTTGCCGGGAAAACTATCGTGCGCGTCAATATCAGCGATGCAGTCAAGCGCGCCGACGCCATTATGAACAAGATAGACAGCCATCTTTCTCAGCGTACCTGAAGCCTTACAAGGGGCGCCCTCGCGCCCTTCGCCACCACATGGAGTTTGTCATGACGAATCGTACTCAACGCCTGAAAGCCAGCCTGTTCGCCCAGCCGCGCGAAATCTCCCTGGAGCGCGCTCTGCTGTATACCGCCAGTCATCAGCAAACGGAGGGCGAACCGGTGATTATTCGCCGGGCGAAGGCCACCGCCTGGATCCTCGATAAGGTAGACATTTCGATTCGTGATGATGAACTGATTGCCGGCAACCGGACCATCAAACCGCGGGCAGGCATTATGTCGCCGGAGATGGATCCCTACTGGCTGCTCAACGAACTCGACGCCTTTCCGACCCGGCCGCAGGACCGCTTCGCGATAAGCGAAGAAGATAAGCAAATATACCGCGAAACGCTGTTCCCCTACTGGGAAAAGCGCTCAATGAAGGATTTTATCAACGGCCAGATGACCGACGAGGTCAAGGCCGCCGTCAGCACCCAGATATTCAGCGTGAACCAGACCGATAAGGGCCAGGGCCATATCATCATCGACTATCCGCGTCTGCTCAATCATGGCCTCGGGGCGCTGGTGGCGGAGCTAAAAGCCCACTGCGAGCAGCAACCCGGGAACCACTTTTATCAGGCGGTGCTGATCCTGCTGGAAGCCTCCCGGCGCCATATTCTGCGCTACGCCGCGCTGGCCGAGGAGATGGCTGGGCACTGTCAGGACCCGCAGCGTCAGCAGGAGCTGTTAACCATCGCCGCTATTTCGCGCCACAACGCGGAGCACCGGCCAACGGACTTCCCCCAGGCCTGCCAGCTGTTCTGGTATATGAACATCATTCTGCAGTACGAATCCAACGCCAGCTCAATTTCACTGGGGCGTTTTGATCAGTATATGCTGCCGTTTTATCAGGCGTCGCTGAATGAGGGTCAGGATCCGGCGTATCTCAGGGAGCTCCTGGAGTCGCTGTGGGTGAAATGCAACGATATCGTGCTGCTGCGCTCCTCGAGCAGCGCGCGCTATTTCGCTGGTTTTCCCACCGGCTACACTGCCCTGCTCGGCGGACTGACGGAAACCGGGCGCAGCGCGGTCAATGCGCTGTCGTTTTTATGCCTTGATGCCTATCAGAACGTGCAATTGCCGCAGCCGAATCTTGGCGTGCGGGTCAACGAGCTGATTGACCGCCCGTTCCTGCGTAAAACCGCTGAAACCATCCGCCTGGGCACCGGCATTCCACAGATTTTCAACGACGAGGTGGTGGTCCCCGCCTTCCTCAATCGCGGCGTGTCGCTGGAAGACGCCCGCGACTACGCGGTGGTCGGCTGCGTCGAGTTGTCGATCCCTGGCCGCACCTACGGCCTGCATGATATCGCCATGTTCAACTTGCTGAAGGTTATGGAACTGGTCCTGCAGGAAAATGAAGGGCAACCTGATGTCAGCTGGGAAGGACTTATCAGTCAGATCCGTGACAAAATTCGTTATTACATCAAGCTGATGGTCGAGGGCAGCAATATCTGCGATATCGGCCATCGCGACTGGGCGCCGGTCCCCCTGCTCTCCTCGTTCATTGAAGATTGCGTCCGGCACGGCAAAGATATCACCGCCGGCGGCGCGCGCTATAACTTTTCCGGCGTCCAGGGCATCGGGATCGCCAACCTGAGCGATTCACTGCACGCCCTGAAGGGGATGGTTTTCGATCAGCAGCGTCTCAGTTTTGACCAACTGATGGCGGTCCTGAAGGCCAACTTCCGCACGCCGGAGGGGGAAAAGATCCGCGCCCGGTTGATTAACCGTTTTGAGAAGTACGGTAACGACATCGACGAAGTCGATAATATTAGCGCCGATCTGCTGCGCTTTTACTGCAAAGAGGTGGAGCAGTACCTGAACCCGCGCGGCGGCCATTTTACTCCCGGCTCCTATACCGTCTCGGCGCATGTGCCGCTGGGCTCGGTAGTGGGGGCTACCCCGGACGGGCGGCTGGCCGGCGAACAACTGGCGGACGGCGGCCTGTCGCCGATGGTCGGTCAGGATGCTCAGGGGCCGACGGCGGTGCTGAAATCGGTCAGCAAGCTGGATAACTATCTGCTGTCGAACGGTACGCTGCTTAACGTCAAATTCACCCCGGCAACGCTGGCCGGCGACGGCGGGCTGAACAAGCTGGCAGACTTTTTACAGGCTTTCTGCAAGCTCAAGCTGCAGCATATTCAGTTTAACGTGGTCAATGCCGACACCCTGCGTGAAGCGCAGCAGCGGCCGCAGGACTTTGCCGGCCTGGTGGTGCGCGTCGCGGGCTACAGCGCCTTCTTTGTTGAGCTGTCGAAGGAGATTCAGGATGACATCATCCGCCGCACCGCGCATCAGCTGTGAGGTGATCGAGACGCGCGCCGATCGGGCGCGTATTTTTAACCTGCAGCGCTACTCGCTCAACGATGGTCAGGGGATCCGCACGGTGGTCTTTTTCAAAGGCTGCCCCCACACCTGCCCGTGGTGCGCCAACCCGGAGTCAATGTCGCCGAAGATCCAGACCCTGCGCCGGCAGAGCAAATGTCTGGGCTGCACCCGCTGTCTGCAGGACGTCGCCGAGTGTCCCTCCGGGGCATGGGAGCAGATCGGTCGCGACGTGACGCTGGAGAACCTCCTTCAGGAGGTGCTCAAAGATGAAGTCTTCTTCCGCGCCTCCGGCGGCGGTGTCACCCTCTCCGGCGGGGAGGTGCTCATGCAGGCCGGGTTTGCCGCCCGTTTTCTTCAGCGCCTGCGCCAGTGGGGGATCCGCACCGCCATCGAGACCGCCGGCGACGGCGCCTTTGACCGTTTGCTGCCGGTGGCTGAATCCAGCGACGAAGTGCTGTTTGATTTTAAAATCATGGATCCTGAGCTGGCGCGGTCGCTGCTGCGAATGAATCAGCCGCGGGTACTGGACAATTTTCGCCAGCTGGCGACAAGAAACATCAATCTGATCCCGCGGGTGCCGCTGATCCCGGGTTACACCATGAGCGTGGATAATTTTCGCCAGATACTGGCGTTTCTCGCGCCGTTCGCGCTAAAAGAAATGCACCTGTTGCCGTTTCATCAATATGGCGAGCCAAAATACCGTCTGCTGGGCAAACCCTGGGCGCTGGCCAGCGTGAAAGCGCCTGGCGAAGCGGACATTCAACCTTATCGGATAATGGCCGAAGCGGCCGGATTCCACGTCACTATCGGCGGTTAACGCCAGGAGGATGTTATGGACTTCAATATTGTCGCCGTCACCGCCTGCGTCAGCGGGGTGGCGCACACCTATATGGCTGCCGAACGGCTGGAAAAGGTCGGTCATCATGAAAAATGGCACCTGAAGGTGGAAACCCAGGGCGCGCTCGGCGTTGAAAATCGCATTACCGCAGAAGATATCGCCCGCGCCGAAGTGGTGCTGCTGGTGACGGATATCGAAATTGACGACGCCCAGCGCTTTAGCGGCCTGCGGACGATTAAAACCAGCATCAAGAGCTTCCTGCTGCAGCCGCAGCAGATCGTCGAGGCCGTGAAAAGCATCATGAAAAAGCCGGTCGTCTATGTAGAACTTCCCTGACCGGCGACGAGTCTTACTCTACATCCAGCAGCCACTTTTGCGCTGGCGTCAGGCGGCTTGCCGTTTCCGGCGTCAGCCAGCGCCGCTGGTCCTGCTGCGGCGTATCCGCGCGATCGATATATAACCCATGCAGCACGCGTCGTCGGCTACCCTCACGATTACGGGTACCGCCGTGCCAGGCGTGGGCGTTGTAGATCATCACGCTGCCGGCCGGCGCAGCAAACACAATCTCGTCTGGGTGGGCCTGTTCCGGGTCGTCCAAGACTTCTTCCGGCAACTCCGGCCGCAGGTGGGTTCCAGGGATAATCCGCGGCGCGCCGTTAGCGGCGCTTAAATCGTCTATCGCCCAGATGGTATTCACCAGGTGGACTTTGGGAAAATCCGAGCGCGGCTTTTTCCAGTCGGCGTGCAGCGGCTGGTGACCGCCGTTATACAGCGCCTCACGCGCATTAAGGCTGGAGACTTTAAAATCACCGTTGAAGATATAGCGGCAGGCGGAGAGGATCAGCGGGTGGGACCAGACTTTCTCCCAGATAACCCCCTTATTCACCAGGTTGGCGATCCGCGTCGCAGTCGCTTCCTGATGGTGTTCCATCGCCAGATTGTCGCCTTCACGCTCAACCAGGGTATCAATTAGCCGGCGCATTTCGCTCAGCCACTGGGCGTCAACGACGTTATGCACGACGGTGTAGCCGAGGGTGTCGAGTTCATGTTTCATTTGCGCACTAAGCACCTGACTGGCGCCTAACGCATCGAGAAAACTAGCCGATGGTGAGTTCATTTTGCGTTCCTTTTTAACGTTTCGATAACACAAACAAACTCTACTGGTCCATCCGCGGCATGACAGGAGGCGAGCGCTACGAAAAACTGGACATACGTACGCGAGCCACCGAAGTGTGATGGGCATCAACAATCGCCTCTCCGGCGATGCATGCGCGGCGCCTGGCAGGGAATTCGCTGCGCAAATTGACGAAACAAACGCTGTCTGGGGATAAAAAATAGATTACCATCAACAGGATAATGCGCATGCTGAGGGCAAAGAATGATTGAAGATCTGCCAGATATTCTGCATCGGTTAATCAGTCAAAAAGATCATTTACAGGTGAGATTTCCTGAGCCGGATATCTCCGTCCCTGCCCTCGCCCTCAACGTGCCGTTTCCGCGTCTGGAAATAGTGCTGGAGGGCCAGCTCAGTGAACAGGGGCTGCCACTGGCCGCCTCGACGTTAACCACTTTACAGGTGCTGTACGTGCAGGCGGGAAAATGGACGCTGCCGCAGTGGACCGGCCCGGCCACCACCCTGAGTATTCTGTTTGGTCGACAGAAGCTGGGGTTCAGTATTCAGCGCTGGGACGGGAAAAGCCTGCACACGGAAAAGCAAAGCGTTGCCCGCCTTGGACCGCGCGTGGGCTCTTACCTGTTGCTGAGCCTGAACGAAGTCAGCCTGCAGCCCGATCCGCTGACCGCGCGGTTGGTGGTCGCCGCGCTGCTGAGTCACTGTCGCGAACAGCTGGTTGGGCTGGAAATGCGCGTCAGTCGCAGCCGGGATCTGTTTCTCGCCGTTCAGGACTACCTCGAGGAAAATCTTAGCCTGCCGCTGACGCGGGAATCGGTGGCCAGACGTTTTCACATCACGCCCAACTATCTTTCGCATATTTTTCAGAAATCAGGCTCGGTGGGATTTAACGAATATCTGACCCGGGTGCGTCTGGAAAAGGCAAAACAGCTGCTGCGCGGCTACGACCTGAAGGTGAAAGAGATCGCCCATAACTGCGGCTTTGTCGACAGCAACTATTTTTGCCGGGTCTTCAAACGCTACACCGAGCGTTCGCCGTCAGAGTATCGGCGACACTGCCGCAGCACGCAGCAGACCTAACCTGCCGTGTCGGAATATTACGCCCACTCCACGCGCCCACGCCCGTTGTGCTTGGCCTTGTACAGTGCCTCGTCGACTTTGCGGATAAACGTCTCCTGCGCTTCACCCGGCCGCCAGGTTCCCACGCCAATGCTGATCGACAGCGGCGCCTGATGATTGATCAGGATGGTGCGGGCATTGTCGAGGATCGACTGCGCCAGGGCGTGCAGTTCAGGCTCCGACAGGCCATCGACGATAATGGCAAACTCTTCCCCACCAATACGCGCCGGCAGGACCTGCTCGCTGGTCAGTTTCGCCAGCTGTTTCCCCAGGGAAAATAACACTTCATCCCCCACCAGGTGGCCCCAGGTATCGTTGATTTTCTTGAAAAAATCGATATCCAGAATCATGAGCCCCAGCGCATGCCCGGACTTTTCGCGAATGGTATCGATGAAAAAACGGCGATTGGGCAACTGAGTGAGCTCGTCCTTCAGTGATTGCGAGCGCGCATCAACGTACAATAGGTTGATGCGCTCAATAATTTTGTAGACGCCCACCACGGTCAGCAGCATCCCGGAGAGGCGCAGCAGATCTTCGCAGTAATAACCCATCCAGCGCGGCTGAACCACTATCTCATCCATCACATCGAACGTGCCGCCAGCAATCCACAGCAGCAGCCCATAGCGCACCCAGTTGACGGCGATATGGCTCATCCGCACCTTTGCTGAGCTCCACAGCATAAACACCAGAAACAGCAGCGCCAGCAAATCGATATAGAGCCCGGGGTTGGCCAGGATCTCACGCCACGTGCCGATCGGCGGCGACACCAGCGCACAGCCGACAGCGACGGCGACGATGACCAGCAGCGCAGGCAGCAACGTACCCCGCGCCAAAGCGGACGGAATGGAGCGATTCGCAGGAGTATGGCATTCAGGCATAACGATGTCTCACGGTAACAACAGGGCCGATCGCGGGACAGGATAGCAGTTAAGCGCAGCGGGACGAATGAAAAAGCGACGCGCCGACAAAACGGCGATGAGGTAGACTGACCCCGCGGAATTGTTCCAACGTACTACCACTCCATGGCGACGAGGTCAGTGGCGCGGATACTATCGGCTAAATCCGCCAGTTGATTAGCTTTCCGTGCGGCGCCACCGATATCCGGCGGCGCCTGCTCAGAGATTAGCCGCTGAACACGCGCGCCTTGCCGCTGACCGTCAGTCGCACCGTCGCGCCTGGCTGCCACGCCGGCTGGCTTACGGTTCGCAGAACAATCGGCCGATCGTGCCCGGACATCGACAGCGTCAGCGTGGAGAGCTGGCCGGAGAAATCAACATCGCGGATGGTGGCAGTACTTTCCTGTGGTCCGCTCACGCTGACGCTCAGCTGCTCCGGACGCAACATCACCTTACCTTCACCAGCAGGATGCGCTGCGTCTGTCGCCAGGTCGCCCAGCGCGCAGCTGGCCCGCCCGGGGCTCAGCCGTGCGGGGAGGATCAGGGCATCGCCGAGAAACAACGCTGTCTCTTCGTCCACCGGCTGCGAGTAAACCGCCAGCGGGGTACCCACCTGGGCGAAACGTCCCTGGCGCATCACCGCCACCTGTGTGGCGAACGACAGCGCTTCGGTCTGGTCATGAGTCACCAGAATCGAGGCGATGCCGGTCTCCGCCAGCAGATCGGCGGTCGCTTTGCGTGTGCTGGCGCGCAGTCCAGTGTCCAGGGCAGAAAAGGGCTCATCGAGCAGCATCAGCGCCGGCTGCTGGGCCAGGGCGCGAGCCAGGGCCACACGCTGCTGCTGGCCGCCGGAGATCTCATGCGGCCAGTGGCGCGCCAGGCTATGGTCAAGGGCGACCATCTCCATCAGTGCGCCCACCCGACGACGTTTTTCCTCGCGGCTGGCGTCCAGCCCCCAGGCGATATTGTCCGCGACATTGAGGTGAGGAAATAGCGCCCCCTCCTGCGGAACGTAGCCGATCCGTCGCTGGTGGGCAGGAACAAACACGCCCTCGGCAAACAGAGGCGCGCCGTGCATCACGATGCGTCCGCTGTCGGGCGTTTCGAAACCGGCAAGGATGCGCAGCAGCGTGGTTTTTCCCGAACCCGACGGACCCACAATTGCCGTCCGGCTACCCGGAGCCACCTGAAGATGAATATTATCGAGGACCTGCGCATCGGCGAAGGATTTCGAAACAGAAGACAATTCCAGCATGTTACAACCCTGCCATTTTTTTCGACTGCATATAGAGAACCGCCGTCAGCGGCAGCGAAATGATGATCATCAACAGCGCGTAGGGCGCCGCCGCCACATAGTCGATCTCGCTGGTTAACGCCCAGAAACCGGTCGACAACGTGCGGGTGCCTAACGGCGAGAGAAGCAGCGTGGCGGTAAGCTCATTGCTGACGCCAAGGAACACCAGCGCGGCCCCGGCGGCCGCCCCCGGGGCGGCAAGTCGCATGGTGATACTCCACAGGGCGCGGGCCGGGCTGCGTCCGAGACTGCGGGCGACGTTTTCCAGCTCCACCGGCGCCTGGGCGATACCGGCGCGCAGGTTAATCAGCGCCCGCGGCATAAACATTAACAAATAGGCCAGAAACAGCGTCACTTCGGTCTGGTACACCGGACGGGCATAGTGGATGGTGACGGTGACCAGCGCCAGCGCGGTCACAATGCCGGGCAGCGAGCTGGTGATGTAATTACACCCCTCCAGCAGGCGGAACAGCGGACGCGGATAGCGCACGCCGAGCCAGGCGATGGGGATCGCGCAGACCGTCGTCAGCAGCGCCCCGCCCGCCCCCAGCAACAGAGTCTGGCGCAGGGAATGCCACAGATCGGCATGTAGCCAGTTATCGATACCGCCCAGCCACAGCCAGCGCCCCAGGACCAGCAACGGCACCCCCATCGCCAGCAGCACCAGCAGCAGAAGCAGCAGCTGCGCGCCGAAGGCGGCCCCTTTCCCCAGCACCAGGCGCTTCTGCTCGCGCGCCGCCCCGGCGCCGATACGCGCATAGCGCGCTTTACCACGCGAAGCGCTCTCCAGCAGCAGGATCGCCAGACAGCACAGAGCCAGCACGCCCGCCAGCATATTGGCGGCCGGACCGCTGAAGGTCGACTGGAACTGATCGTAAATGGCGGTAGTGAAAGTATCGAAGCGGATCATCACATACAGACCATATTCCGCCAGCAGATGCAGGGCCACCAGCAGCGCACCGCCGCAGACGGCCAGCCGCAGCTGCGGAAGCACCACCCGGAAAAACACTTTCCACGGCGGCGTGCCCAGCGACGCGGCGACATCCTCAAGGGTGGGATCGAGTCGGCGCAGCACGGCCGCCACCGGCATATAGATAAACGGATAGTAGGCCAGCACCGAGAGAAACACCCCAGCGCCCAGGCCATGCAGCGAGGGCACAGCGCTGATCCAGGCGTAGCTCTGGACAAAGGCCGGAATGGCCAGCGGGGCTACCGCCAGCGCCGACCACAGCTGCCGCCCGGCAAGCGCGGTACGTTCCGTCAGCCAGGCCAGCGTCACGCCAAGCACAATGCTGATGGGGACAGTCAGCACCGTCAGCCACAGGGTATTGCTGAGCAGTTCGCCTACCCGCGGGCGAAAGACCAGCGCTTTGATTGTCGGCCAGCCGGTATCGAATCCGACCGCCACCACAAACCCTAACGGCAACAGCGCCAGCAATGAAAACAGGAGCGCTAAGGCAACCATCGGAAATGCAGGACGCCTGCGCTCAGGCAGGCGTCCTGTTTTCTTTCCGAGCGACAGACTCAGAACAGACATAGCAACATCACTTCCTCAGGATCAGAGCAGGCCAGCCTGCGTCATCAGTTCAATGACCTTTTTACTGTTCAGCGAGGAAGGTTCCACCTTCGGGGCATCCAGATCTTTCAGCGGGGTCAGTTTCGGGTTAGAGGCCGCGTCTACCCCCACCGCATATTCGAAGGCGTTATTGGTGCGCAGCGCATCCTGTCCCTGCTTACCGGTGATCCATTTAATAAAGGCCTGCGCCTGTGCTTTATGTTTGCTGGAGGCCAGCACGCCGCCGCCGGAAATGCTGACGAAGGCCCCCGGATCCTGGTGTTTGAAGTAATACAGTTGGGTGTTTTTGCTGTTCTCGCCGGTTTTTGACTGGTCAACGAAGCGATAGTAATGATAGATCACTCCGCCGTCGATCTGCCCGGCGTTGACCGCTTTCATCACCGTGCTGTTGCCTTTATAGGCGACAAAGTTGGTTTTCATCGCCTTCAGCCAGTCGAGGGTCGCCTGCTCACCCTTCAGCGCCAGCATCGCGCTGACGATAGCCTGGAAATCAGCCCCCGATGGCGAAGCCGCCCAGCGGCCCTTCCACTCCGGTTTTGCCAGATCCATCAGCGAGTGCGGCAGCTTCGCCTCGCTGATTTTTGCCGGGTTATAGACGAACACGGTGCTACGCGCGGCGATGCCAATCCAGCGACCGTGCTGAGGGCGATATTGTGCCGGAACCTGCTGCAGGGTGGCCGCATCCAGCGGGGCAAAAAGTTTGGCGTTATCAACCAGCACCATCGACGGTGAGTTCTCGGTCAGAAACACATCAGCTGGCGACGCGGCGCCTTCCTGAACCAGCTGATTACCCAGCTCGCTGTCATCGCCATTGCGCAGCGTGACTTTAATACCAGTCTCTTTCGTAAATCCATCCACCCACGACTTCACCAGATTTTCGTGTTGGGCGTTGTAGACCACAATCCCGTCCTGACCGTCAGCCGCCATCCCCTGCGGCGCCAGAAACAGAGAAGCGGCAACCAGCGCTGCCGTACAGAGGGGCGATAAGCGAGATTTCATGAACGCATCCTTAATGAACCAGGGAAATTAATGGTAAATAGCCTGAGCGGAGAGGATTAAATCACAGCAAAAAAAGAATGATAATGAAAACAATTATCATAAACTTAAAAAAGCAAAAAATAGCGCAAGCACGCCACTACGGACTGGAAAATGCTAATAACCAGCCGGCCCAGAAAAATATATTAAGAAAACATTAATTTTTTATTTTTATTACCGGCAGAAGAGGTACGTAGCGTCAACGCGATATAACCGGCCTTTGTCGGCAGGTATTGTGATAGCGATCATATTTTTATGATGCACCGTCATCGCGGAAGTTATCTCCCTTCTACGATCATAGAAAAGCCTTTACTGCCAGAGAGATGGTTCACTTTATGCACAAACACCATTGCATGCCCAACAAATGAAAGAGATAAAGCGACGAAACGCATGGATTGCCTTTTCCCTGGCGCTGGTGGTATTTCTGGCTGGCGTGTTCGTAATAAACTGGCAACTGTGGCATTCCGATCAGGCCTCGCATGTCGCCACCGCCCGTCAGGCGGCAAAGAAAATCGCCGTTATTCTGGATGAGGCCCGCGCAGCAACGATGACGGCGATGAACGTTAGCCGCGGCGGTTGCTCCGTGCAGGGCCAGTTTCAGCTCGGGACCGAGGCCGCCCTGCAGCCGCATCTGCGCACAATTGTGCTGGTAAAACAGGGCCAGGTGTGGTGCTCGTCGCTGCCGGGCAATCGGGTACTGATGCTCCATCCTGAGTCTTTACCCGATGAGCCACTGCAGCTGCTGCCCGCCAGAATGATGGTGAATAAGCGGCCAGTGCTGATCTATCACACTCGTTCGGCGCAGGTAAGAGTCATTGTCAGCATCAGCGATATCCATTTGCGCGATGCCTTGTATAGCGATGAGGATAACGGCGGGCTGGCACTTTTGGTTCAAAATCAAATGATTGCCAGATATGGCGATGTGAAGCCACTCAACGCTGGTCCGAACCAGGATATTTTTAGCTCACCAGACTATCCATTTCATATTGCCTATCCTGAGTCGCCTTTTTTTAGCCCCGGCCGCTTATTTCATAATGGGTCCGGGCTGCTGATTTTTATTTTCTCTGTTTCGTTGCTGTTTTATTTTCTGTTGCGCAAATACCTCAATGTCTATACCTCAGAAGAGGAGAGGCTGCGCTACGCCATCGCTCAGGGCGCTATCGTTCCCTACTATCAACCGCTGGTGAACGGCAAAACCGGAGAGATCTATGGCGTGGAAATCCTCGCCCGCTGGCCAAACACCACGGCGCAGTGGCGTTCGCCCGCTGAATTTATTCCGCTGGCCGAGCGTACTGGGTTGATTATCCCACTCACTTGTAGCCTGATGGCGCAGGTCGCCGCCCAGATGAGGCCGATCTTCAGTAAGCTGCCGGACGGGTTTCATATCGGCGTCAATATCAGCGCATCACATATCAACGCTCCGTCGTTTATCGATGACTGCCTGCACTTTCAGCGCGGCTTTGAGGGCACAGCGGTGAAGCTGATGCTGGAGATCACCGAACAGGAGCCGCTGTTGCTCAACGAGGCGGTTGTCGACAAGCTCAACGCGTTACACTCCCGCGGGTTTTCCATCGCGCTGGACGACTTTGGCACCGGCTATTCCGGGCTTTCCTATTTGCATGAGCTGGTTTTCGACTATATCAAAATCGATCAGAGCTTTGTCGGCCGGGTGACTGACGAGGCGCCGTCAAGCAAACTGCTGGACTGCGTGATAGAGATGGCGCGGACGTTGTCACTGCGCATCATTGCCGAGGGGGTCGAAACTCAGGCTCAGCTAGAGTATCTCAATCGCCAGAATATTCATCTGTTGCAGGGCTACTTTTTCTGGAAGCCGATGCCCTACGTCGCGCTGGTGATGCTTCTGCTGAGCAAACCAAAGGCGCGGATTATCGAAGAATGAACGGGCGATCGATAATCCGCGGCCTTCCAGGCCTGCCTGAGCGTCATTTCGCAGTCAACAGGTTCAGTGCATCCTGACGAGTCTCTTTAATCGAAAAGACGCGATCCATGCGGGTGAGCTTGAACAGGTTTTGGATTGTCCCATTGACCGAGCAGAGCACCAGCTCTCCCTGCCCACTGACGCTCTTGAGAATGGATACCAGGGCGCCCAGGCAGCTACTGTCTATGAAATCGACGTGGCTCAGGTCCAGCACCAGTTTTTTCGTCTGACCGTCAAGGGCCACAAGAACCTGCTGCTTAAACGCTGATGCGACGGAAGCATCCAGCCGGCGAACCAGGGGGACAATGACCTTGACGCCCTGCTCAGTATGTAATTCAACGTTCATGTTCATCCTCAATGTTGGCTGATAACCGTCGACGCGTCCCTGCTCTGTTCGGCATGTGTTCTCTTTAGCACCTGATACCCCAAATATCCCTGGCGTAGCCGCGGATGGTTCGGTCGCTGGAAAATTCCCCCATCCGGCAAATATTGAGCAAGGCCCGGCGATGCCACTGATCCGGCTGTTCAAAATCGGCCATTGCCTGCCGTTGCACCAGACAATAACTGTCGAAATCCAGCAGATGGCAGTAATGATCGGCCCCTGTCAGCATCTGATGCAGCGGCGCAAACAGCTCGCGATCGGCTGAAAACAGCCCGGACACCAGGCTATCGACAACACGCGCGATAGCCGGGTTGTCATGATAGAACCCATGATGCCGCCCAAGGCGTCGGCTCTCTTCAATCTCTTCCGCCACCGCGCCAAACAGATAAAAATTCTCGCTCCCCACCGCCTCGCGGATTTCGATGTTCGCCCCATCATAGGTGCCAATAGTTAACGCCCCGTTCATGGCAAACTTCATATTGCTGGTGCCGGACGCCTCGGTGCCGGCGGTGGAAATTTGCTCAGAGAGATCCGTGGCGGGAATGATTTTCTCCGCCAGCGAGACTTTATAATCTTCGAGGAATACCACTTTAAGCTGCCCGGCAACCTGCGGGTCACTGTTAATTTTTCGGGCAACGGTATTAATCAACTGAATAATCAGCTTTGCCATCCGATAGCCTGGCGCCGCTTTACCCGCAAACAGATGCACCTTTGGCGCGATAGTGCGCCCGTTCTCTTTGATATCCAGATACAGCGCGATCACGTGCAGAATATTGAGCAACTGGCGCTTGTATTCATGAATACGTTTGACCTGACAGTCAAACATCGCCAGCGGATCCAGCGCGATGCCGTAGCGTTGAGCCACCAGCTCGCTGAGTGCGGTTTTATTGGCAAATTTTATGGCCCGGATACGCTCAATCACGGCTGGCTCGCTGGCCAGCTCCTCCAGGCGGGAAAGCAGGGGTAAATCAGTTGGCCACCCTTCCCCCAGTTGTTGCTGTAAAAATTCTGCCAGGCCCGGGTTAGCCTGCTGCACCCAGCGACGCGGCGTGACGCCGTTGGTCTGATTAATGAATTTCTCCGGGGTCATAAAATAGAAGTCGGGCACCAACTGTTTTTTGACCAGTTCCGAATGCAGCCACGCTACTCCGTTAACGCGGTGGCTACCGACAATGGCCAGATTAGCCATGCGAATTTGCTTATCGTGATGCTCGTCAATTAAAGACAGTGAAGATAACAGATGAGGTTTATCCGGCCAGCGCCGGGCCACCTCTTCAAGGAAACGATGGTTAATCTCAAAGATAATCTGCAAATGACGCGGCAGTAGTTTCTCAAACAACGACACCGGCCAGGTCTCCAGCGCTTCCGGCATCAGCGTATGATTGGTATAGGCGCAGGTATTTTGCGTTATCTCCCACGCCTGCTCCCATGGCAGTCGGTATTCATCGACCAGGATCCGCATCAGCTCCACCACCGCTAATGCCGGATGGGTGTCATTAAGCTGTATAGCCACATGCTGCGCTAGCAAAGTAATGTCGTCATTAACCTCGGCATAGTCACGAAAAATATCCCGTAGCGTACAGGCCACCAAAAAATACTCCTGCGTCAGACGCAGCTCTTTTCCGGTCAGGACCTCATCGGAAGGATAGAGTATTTTTGAAATATTCTCCGAGGCGATTTTCTCACTTACTGCCTTAATATAATCCCCGCGATTAAAAATATGGATATTAAAGGAGTCAGAGGCCACCGCGCTGTAAAGGCGCAGCGTGTTAGTTGATGTATCCCGGTAGCCGGAAACAAAATAATCATGGGGAATACCGATGATGGTTTTCCAACCGAGCCACATCGGATTGTAGTTGCCATCAATATCTTCGCTGTGCTCAATATATCCCCCCAGCGGGATCAGAATTTGCTGAGCGTGATGCTCCACCAGCCATGGGGAATGCATGGAGTGCCAGTCATCAGGATGCTCGACCTGCTGATCGTTTTGAAAGGACTGGCGAAAAAGCCCATATTCGTATTTGATGCCATGCCCGGATGCGGCAATATCAAGGGTGGCCATCGAGTCGATAAAGCAAGCGGCTAAACGGCCTAACCCGCCGTTACCCAGCGCGGCGTCAGGCTCCTCGTCAAGGATCAGTTCAAGATCAAACCCCAGGTCATTGACCACCAGGCGCATCTCGTCCAGTAAATTCATATTCACCAGGTTATTACGCAGCGACTGGCCGAGTAAAAATTCCATCGACAGGTAGTAAACGCGCTTTTTTCGCTCTTCGCGCTGCCGCGCCTGGCTCGTCAGAAAATGGTCCTGCTGAAAATGACGAATGGCTAGCGCCACCGCGTTAAAAATATCGCCATTTGTCGCTTTATTTAAGCTAACACACAGCGTGTATTTTAATTTCTGTTCAACCAACGCCCGTAATGCTTTGATATCTTGCGGGTTAATGACAGGCATGCTGACCTCACTGGTCTCTGTTTCTGCGAAAGCACCATGGCAGGTAAATCATCGTTTTCCAAGTATAGACGAAGATATTTTGCACCAGGTTTTTTATTCCTGAGCACCATTTCCGTTTATAATGTGAGACTGAATAATTAAAATAACAACAATTTGAAATGGATTAATCGTCACATTTTCACCAGCGATAACGCTGCAGGCAGGGTGGGTTTGCGCAGTCGTGACGTGAAGATGACGCGCCGTCAGAACGGCCAGGGGAAAAGTAAAAAGGGGTTACCTTTCGGTAACCCCTTCTTTTATATGGCGGAAGCGCAGAGATTCGAACTCTGGAACCCTTTCGGGTCGCCGGTTTTCAAGACCGGTGCCTTCAACCGCTCGGCCACACTTCCGGTGTGAGGCGCACTATAAACACCTCGGCGGATGCTGTAAAGCACCATTTTGTTCAACTGCCTTAAAAACAAACAATTTTGTGTTATTCGTCTGAATTTCAGGCAGTTCGCGCAGAAAATCAGCGCCCGTCGCCGCTAGCGGATGGGTGTTTTTTAATGTACATGTCTTTGGTGTAGTAATACCCCAGCTTATCCGGCGTGAAGCCTCCCACCCAGGGTTTCACTAAATGGGTACGCACATAGTGATAGACCGGAATGGCGGGAACATCCTGCGCCAGCAGATCTTCCGCCTGTTGATAGTATTTGCCCCGGCTCGCCACGTCGGAGGCTTTCGCCGCATTGCGCAGCGCCTCATCGTAAGTCGGGTTGCTGTACTGACTGGTGTTCTCGCTATCCCCGGTACGGAAAGTGTTGAGGAAGGTGGCGGCATCGTCGTAGTCGGCGGTCCAGGCATAGCGGACAGCGTCAAAGTTATGCGTATGCATGGTATCCAGCATCGTCTTCCACTCCTGGTTCTGCAGCTTCACCTCGACGCCGAGGTTTTTCTTCCACATAGAGCTGGCGGCGATGGCGATACGCTGGTGCGACTCATAGGTGTTATACAGCAGGGTAAAGACCAATGGGTGACTGTCATCATACCCCGCCTGCGCCAGCAGTTTTTTCGCCTCGGCAATCCGCTTCTCGCGCGGCCAGCTGGCGTAATCCGGGTTGTGCAGCGTCACACCGCCGATATCCGGCTGGCTGATCACCCAGGCCGGGCGCTGCCCCTGGCCAAGTACTTTTCCGGCAATGATATCTTTATCAAGCGCCATATTCAGCGCGCGACGCACTCGGGCGTCGTTAAACGGCGGCCGGGTAGTATTGAATTCGTAGTAATAGGTCGCCAGCTGCGGCGAAACGTCCAGCTGGTCGCCCATGGTTTTCTGCAACTGCGCAAACTGATTGATCGGCACCGTATAAACAATATCGATCTCCCCCGCTTTGTAGCGGTTGACATCGGCAGCCTCGGAAGAGATGGGCAGGTAAGTCACTTTATTAATAACGGTGTGCGCATTATCCCAGTACTTCGCATTACGTTCAGCCACCAACCGCTCATTCACCACCCATTGGGTCAGCTTATACGGGCCGCTGGTAACGATATGCTCTGGGCGGGTCCATTTATCGGCAAAACGCTCCACCAGCACTTTGTCGATCGGTACCAGCGAAGGGTGCGCCAGCATCGCCAGGAAGGCGGCATTCGGCTGGTTCAGAGTGACCTGCAGCGTGGTGTCGTCCAGCGCTTTCACCCCCAGCGTCTCCGGTCCCTTTTGCCCCAGGGCAATTTCACGGGCGTTGGCGATATGCATATTGCCGGGATAGCTCGCATAGGGGGAGGCGGTGGTTGGCGAGACCAGCCGTTGCCAGCTCCAGACGATATCCTGCGCCGTGATGGCCGTGCCGTCGGACCAGGTCAGACCAGGGCGTAAATGGAAGGTCCATAACAGGTTGTCCTTGTTTTCCCAGCGTTCCGCCAGTCGGGGCTGGATCGCCCCCGCAGGCGTCACGCTGACCAGCCCTTCAAAGAGATCGCTAATGATGTTGAATTCAATGTCGCTCTCGACTTTATGCGGATCGAGTGAGGCAGGTTCACTGCCGTTATTTCTGACCAGTTCCTGCTTTTCTGCCAGCTGAGTCCCCGGCGGCACCTGCGCCGCCTGCGCCCCGCCGAACATTGCTATCATACTTACGGCCAGGAGCGTTCGCGTGATGTGATTGTTTTTATGTAATGTCATTTCCCTTTGCCTTTAACGTACGGAGTTATTCCCCCTTCCACACTTAGTCGCAGAATTTCAATAAAGCAATATTTTTCAGCAACCTATAAGATTTCGATCGGCTCACCGAAGCGAAACGCGAAAACATATCGCTTTTTCCAATCCATGTAGAATTTTATGCTAGTCAAACGCGGCAAAAACTAAGTAAAGATGGGTAAAAGCATTAGGGCTTCACGCTTGTTTTTCTTATTCTTTATACCTAATTACATCTGTCATAAGAGAGTGACTCATGGATCGCATAATTACATCATCGCGTGACCGTTCCTCGCTGCTCAGCACGCACAAGGTTCTGCGTAACACTTACTTCCTGCTCAGCCTGACGCTGGCGTTTTCCGCCATCACCGCTACCGCCAGCACGGTGCTGATGCTGCCTTCCCCGGGGCTGATTTTGACCCTCGTGGGGATGTACGGTCTGATGTTCCTGACCTATAAAACGGCGAATAAGCCCACCGGGATTATTTCCGCCTTCGCTTTCACCGGCTTTCTCGGCTATATCCTTGGGCCGATGCTGAACGCGTACCTTTCTGCCGGCATGGGCGATTTAATCGGCCTGGCGCTGGGCGGTACGGCGCTGGTCTTCTTCTGCTGCTCGGCCTACGTGCTGACGACGCGCAAAGACATGTCTTTCCTCGGCGGTATGCTGATGGCCGGCGTCGTGGTGGTGCTGATTGGTATGGTCGCTAACCTGTTCCTGCAGCTGCCGGCGCTGCACCTGGCGATTAGCGCGGTGTTCATCCTGATCTCTTCGGGCGCCATCCTGTTCGAGACCAGCAACATCATCCGCGGTGGTGAAACCAACTACATTCGCGCCACGGTCAGCCTGTATGTCTCGCTGTACAACATCTTTGTCAGCCTGCTGAGCATCCTGGGCTTCGCCAGCCGGGACTAACCGCTCCCCTGCTACCAGAGGCCTCGCTTATGCGGGGCCTTTTTTTTTGCTACACTGCGGCCAGTTTCAGGCGGTATGTGAAAAATTATGTTTATTTTTGAAGGCAACGAAATTGAGACGGATAGCGAAGGCTATCTGAAGGATACTACCCAGTGGAGCGAGGCGATGGCCGACGTTATCGCCGCGCAGGAAGGGATAACGCTCGCCGTTGAGCACTGGGAAGTGGTGCGCTTTGTGCGCGAGTTTTACCTTGAATTCAACACCTCACCGGCGATCCGCATGCTGGTCAAGGCGATGGCCAACAAGTTTGGTGAAGAGAAAGGCAACAGCCGCTATCTCTATCGCCTGTTCCCGAAAGGCCCCGCCAAACAGGCGACCAAAATCGCCGGGCTGCCGAAGCCGGTGAAGTGCATCTAATAGAGGATCGCGAATTTGTCCCAGCTGCGGGTGGGTTGATGGGGTTCAGTCAACACTCGGTCAACCCGCGCGCTGCGCGGCCCGCCGGCTTTCAGCCAGGCGATGAGTTTCTCCACCTGCTCCGCCTCGCCGCAGGCAAGGACTTCTACGCCGCCGTCGTCCAGATTGCGGGCATAGCCGGTCAACCCCAGCTGCAGCGCTTCCCGCTGCGTGGAATAGCGAAACCCTACGCCCTGAACGGAACCGTATACCCATGCCATGGTGCAGATACTGGCCATTAACCTCTCCTTTTGACTTACCCTTTACGCTGAGGATAGCAAATTCGCTCAGCGTACGTGCTTTGGTAGTAAACCATAGTGCTGGCGAAAGCGCGCGGTAAAGCGCGATCCCGACTGATATCCGCTGTTCTGCGCGATTTCGCCTATTGGCCGCGAGGTGGTCTGCAGCTGTCCCAGGGCGTGGGCCATCCGCACCTCCTCGACGATCTGGCGAAAACTCTGCGATTCCTGCTGCAGACGACGGCGCAGTGTGGACTCTCCGAGAAAGAGCATTTTCGCCACCCGCGACACGCTCCATGCCTGCGCCGGCGATAGCATGACCAGCTGCCGAACCTGCGCCGACAGATCCTGCTGCCGCTCGACGAGCAGCGGGCCGGCATACCCCGCCTCGTGGAGCGCCAGCAGCAGGCCCATGGTCTGGTGCTGCTGCAAAGCAGTGGATAATCCTTCCCGCACCGCCTGGAGAACGCTTTGCCACATAAAAGCCAGCTCACTGGTCACCGGGGCGCAGAGCGAAGTCAGACGCCCCGGTGGTTTTTCGCTGAGATAGCGGGTCTTAAACGCCGTCAGCAGCTCAGGCGTTAGCGACAGCAGATCGGAGCAAAAGAGGCCGTTGTCCGGCTGGTTAATCACTTCCAGCTCAACGTCAGCCGGCAACACAATCAGCTGTTGCGGTGTCGCCAGCACACGGCTCTCCCCTTGCACAATCACTTTGCTGCCGCGTTTCACCCGACAGAGCGCCGGGGAAAACAGACGCACGCGGTGCAGCCTGCACAGCCGTCGGGTGGTAATCTCCGCGGCGGTCAGGGCGTTATGCTGAAAATGGATACTCTCCATCAGACCGACCTTTTGTTTTAGCGCCCGGCCGTCGCCGTCAATTGCGCGCTGGCGAGAGCATGGCTGTGTAACAGATACCCGACCAGCGCCCCGCTGGCCTCGGCATTCACCGGCAGCGTGGGGACATCCAGCGCCCACACCGTAAAACGGTAGCGGTGCGGTTTATCTCCCGCCGGCGGGCAGGCGCCGCCGAAGCCGGCATAGCCAAAATCATTGCGCCCCTGCACCGCTCCGTCCGGCAGTGTAGCGCTGTTTTTATCTCCCGCACCAGCGGGTAACGAAAAGACGCTGCTGGCGATATTGACCACCGTCCAGTGCCACCAGCCGCTGCCGGTAGGCGCATCAGGATCCCGGACGGTGACCGCGAAGCTGCGCGTCCCCGCCGGGGCATTTTTCCATGCCAGCTGCGGAGAGACATTGCCTCCGGTACAGCCGAAACCGGCAAACCAGTGCTGCTGGGCCAGCGCTTGCCCGTCATGCATATCATCGCTGCTCACGCTAAACGGCGCGGCCATCGCGCCACTGCTCACTGCCGCGACCATCGCCACGGCCATCCGCATTCCTGTTTTCATCATCTTCTCCTCCTGGGGGTGAGAAGACAGGGTATGACAGCCCATGCACGGTGAATGTGCCGATGCGCCTGCGTTTTGTGCCGAAACGCTCACCTGCGCCTGCCGGAGGAAAGATGCTTGCGTGCGCCAGGTGTGCTAATCTACGCGCCATTTTTCGGTGCCGACATTCCCGTTGCTTAAAGGTAGCTCCATGACAGATTCCCTATTCCCCCGCTTAGTGTTAGCCAAAGGACGCGAGAAATCCCTGCTGCGTCGCCATCCGTGGATTTTCTCCGGCGGCGTCGCCCGTATGGAAGGTAAAGCCCGCAGCGGTGAAACCATCGATATCGTTGACCATCAGGGAAAATGGCTGGCCCGCGGCGCTTACTCGCCCTCGTCACAGATCCGTGCCCGCGTGTGGACATTCGACCGCAACGAAGCCATCGATAACGCCTTCTTTGAACGCCGCCTGCAGCAAGCGCAAACCTGGCGTGCCTGGCTGGCCGAGCGCGATGGCCTCGACAGCTACCGTCTGATCGCCGGCGAGTCCGATGGGCTGCCGGGCGTGACGATCGACCGCTTTGGCAACTTTTTCGTGCTGCAGCTCCTCAGCGCAGGCGCCGAATACCAGCGCGCCGCCATCATCAGCGCCCTGCAGACCCTGTTCCCGGACTGCGCCATTTACGACCGCAGCGATGTCGCGGTGCGTAAAAAAGAGGGTCTGGAGCTGGCCCAGGGGCCGGTGGTGGGAGAACTGCCGCCAGCGCTGCTGCCGATTACCGAGCACGGTATGAAGCTGTTGGTTGATATTCAGGGCGGGCACAAAACCGGCTACTACCTCGACCAGCGCGACAGTCGCCTGGCGACCCGTCGCTACGTGGCGGACAAACGGGTGTTGAACTGCTTCTCCTACACCGGCGGCTTTGCGGTGTCGGCGCTGATGGGCGGCTGCCGCAAGGTCACCAGCGTGGATACCTCGCAGGAGGCGCTCGACGTTGCGCGCCAGAACGTGGAGCTCAACGGACTGGATCTGTCCAAAGCGAAGTTTGTGCGCGACGACGTATTCAAACTGCTGCGTAAGTACCGGGATCAGGGAGAGAAATTCGACGTCATCGTGATGGATCCGCCGAAGTTCGTGGAAAACAAAAGCCAGTTGATGGGCGCATGCCGCGGCTATAAAGACATCAATATGCTGGCGATCCAGCTGCTGAACCCCGGCGGCGTGCTGCTGACCTTCTCCTGTTCCGGCCTGATGACCACCGATTTATTTCAGAAAATCATCGCGGATGCCGCAATTGATGCCGGGCGTGATGTACAATTTATAGAACAGTTCCGTCAGGCTGCCGACCACCCGGTGATCGCAACCTACCCGGAAGGGCTGTATCTGAAGGGGTTTGCCTGTCGCGTCATGTAACTTGAAAAACGAAACATGAGCCTCATATAGGGAGTATTCATGTTTCCCAGGAGGTGCCTATGATAGCCAGCAAATTCGGTATCGGCCAACAGGTCCGCCATACGCTCTTGGGCTACCTGGGCGTCATCGTCGATGTCGATCCCGAGTACTCGCTCGCGGAGCCGGAAGAGGATGAAATTGCCGCCAATGACGAACTGCGTGCGGCGCCCTGGTACCATGTAGTGATGGAAGATGATGACGGTCAGCCGATCCACACCTATCTGGCAGAAGCGCAGCTGAGCAGCGAAACCCGCGACGAACACCCGGAACAGCCGTCCCTTGACGAGCTGGCCAAAACGATTCGCCAGCAGCTGCAGGCTCCGCGCCTTCGCAACTAAACAAAACCCCGCCTGGCGGGGTTTTTTGTTATTTTGCTAATCCCAGTCTCGGCAGCTCTATGGCCGGGCAGCGATCCATCACCACGTTTAACCCGGCTTCTCTGGCCAGCACTGCGGCCTGCTCATTGATCACTCCCAGCTGCAGCCACAGCGTTTTCGCGCCGATAGCAATCGCCTCCTGCGCCACGCCCCATGCCGCTTCTGAATTACGGAAGACATCAACCATGTCGACCTTTTCCGGAACATCGGCAAGCGTTCCATATCCCTGCTGCCCCAGCAGCGTCTTGCCCGCCACCTTCGGCGAAACCGGGATAACGTGATACCCCTGATCCAGCAGATACTTCATGACCCGGTAGCTCGGACGGTCAGGTTTGTCGCTGGCTCCGACCAGCGCAATCGTCCGTGTCGAGGTCAGGATGTCAGCAATATCATTCTCTTTCATGGTTTCCTCCTGCTATTTCACCTAAGTGTATGCTAATCCGCAGCAGGGGGCCATCCAGGCTAACCCACAGATCCAGCAAAATTTTCATCCGCGATGCTTGCAGCGACAGCCACATTCAGTAATCTGTCAACAGGTCAAAATGTGGAATGAAAATATGGAACTGACAACACGTACCCTGCCCGCGCAAAAACATATCGCGCTGGTGGCTCACGATCACTGCAAAGATATGCTGATGAAATGGGTTGCTCGCCATCAGGCGCTGCTGGCGCAACATGTTTTGTACGCCACCGGCACTACCGGCAACCTGGTCTCCCGGGCTACCGGGCTGGAGGTCAATGCCATGCTGAGCGGCCCGATGGGCGGCGACCAGCAGGTGGGCGCCCTCATTTCAGAAGGCAAAATCGACGTACTGATCTTCTTCTGGGATCCGCTGAACGCGGTTCCTCACGACCCGGATGTCAAAGCCTTGCTGCGCCTGGCTACGGTCTGGAACATTCCGGTCGCCACTAACGTCTCCACCGCTGACTTTATTATCCAGTCGCCGCACTTCGCTCAACCGCTCGATATTCTGATCCCGGATTATCCACGCTATCTTGCCGAGCGCCTGAAATAATCGAGCCGCGATTACGGCTTCCTGGCCACAGGCACATCCAGCGCCTGCAGGATCTCAACAAACGGCGACGGTTGCGCCTTGTTAAATAACAGCCACACCCGGTGACGGGCGCGGGTTATGGCCACGTACAGCAGTCGACGCTCCTCCGCATCCGGAAAATCTTCCGGCTGCGGCAGGAGCGCCTCCTCGATGATCGACTCGCGCGCCGGGGCCGGAAACGCATCCACGCCCTCCTGCAGTCCCAGCACAATGACATAGTCGGCCTGCTGACCTTTGCTGGCATGAATGGTCATAAAATCAAGCTGCAGGTGCGGCCAGCGCGTCGCCGCCTTATCGAGCGCCTCGGGCTTAAGATGGTGATAGCGGGCAAGCAGCAGGATCCGCTGCTCGGGCTTAACGTAACCGCTCAGCTTATCCAGAAGATCGTCCAGCTTATCGTCGGCTAACAGCGTGACGGCCTTTTTATCTCCCGCCGTCAGGCTATTCAGCGGTTTGCTTAACTGATGCGGATTCTGCTGGATAAAACCATTGGCTATTTCGCCGATTCGCCCGTTAAAGCGATAGGTGGTATCCAGCGCACAGCAGTCCCCTTCGCCAAAGTAGTGGTTGAACGCGGTGGTCAGGGAGAGCTGCGCCCCGCTGAACCGATAAATCGCCTGCCAGTCATCGCCAACGGCAAAGAGCGTAGTTTGGCTATTTTGCCGGCGTAGCGCGGCCAGCAGCGAGGCTCGCTGCGGCGAAATATCCTGAAATTCATCCACCAGAATGTGTTTCCACGGGCTGACAAAGCGGCCTTTATCGAGAATATTGACCGCCTGATGGATCAGGCCGGAAAAATCGACCGCATTCTCCGCCTTCAGCGCCGCCTTCCACTCTTTCAGTAGCGGCGACATCAGCTTCACCCGTTTACTGAACAGATCGCGTACCGTTTCCGGCGCGCCGGCGATCATCTCCGCCTGGGAGCCGCCGTGCATGCGCATCAGGCTGATCCAGCGGTCAAGCCGGCTGGCCATCCGCCGCTGCACTTTTTTATCCTGCCAGAAGTCCCCCTCCGGCAGTTGCCAGCCCATCTCCTCTTCCAGCCACAGACGCCAGCCTTTCGCCTGCGCTTTTTTCTCATGGCACTGCTTTTGCCAGCTTTTCAGCAGCAATGCGTGACGGGCCGCAGTATCGCTTTCCAGCTTACTGATGGTGGGCACTTTTTTGCTGCCCTGCTGGATAATATGCAGCGCCAGCGAGTGGAAGGTGCGGGCGGTAATATCGTCTGAAGCCAGACGCTCGCGGATCCGCTCATCCATCTCCTGCGCCGCCTGGCGGCCGAACGCCAGCAGCAGTATTTGCTCTGCCGCCGCTTCTCCCCGCGCCAGCAGCCAGCCCGCTCGCGCCACCAGCACCGAAGTTTTACCGCTGCCCGCTCCCGCCAGCACCAGCAGGGAGCGCTCGCCGTTCACCACCGCCCGCGCCTGCGACGGGTTGAGCGGGGAGGATTCCACGCCGTCAAAAAAGCCGCGATACTGCTCCAGCATCGCCTCGGTAAAGGCCTGGTTATGGGCCTGACGCGCCGCTTCAATATCCCCTAACCAGCGCTGACACTCCCGCCACAGTTCCCGGCAGTTATCAAAGGCGTCAAGCCGGCTGGTGGGCATCGGCAGCCCGGTTAACGCATGGCGAATATTATCCTGAACGTTCGCTACCTGCTGACGCGTCAGCCACTTACCTTCTGCCCGGGTGCGTTCGATGGCTGCCAGCTGCTGCTTCAGCACCCCGGCGGCGATATCGCTCATTTCCGTGCTCCACTGCTGCCAGAGCGTATGTAAATGGTGATAAAAGCGCTGCGTTTCGCTCCATTCGGTACCGTGCAAACGCACGACTTTATCGTCCGGCAGCACAAACTCCAGTTCGCCCCAGACCAGACCGCGCTTACAATGCACTGACAATAACTGATTGAAAGGGATAAGATACTCATGACGATCGCCGGAAACCTTTACCCCGGCGTTCAGTAACTGCACCCTGTCATAAGGATGCTGAGCCATGCGTTTGCCCAATGTTGTCGCTTTAAGTTCCATATAATGTCGATTTTCAATCAGGGTGGATTGTTTTTCAGTTTAACCGCCCCGGACCAGGTGCTCCAGCGCAAAAAAACGTTACAATTGTCAGGTCTTCTTATCCACAGGGCAAAACCGAGGGTTTATGCGTACCATTCTGAATATTCTGAACTTTATTCTTGGCGGTTTCGCCACCACTTTAGGCTGGCTGCTCGCCACCCTGGTCAGCATTATGCTGATCGTCACGCTGCCGCTGACTCGTTCCTGCTGGGAAATCACTCGCCTTTCGTTATTCCCCTACGGTAACGAGGCGATTCATGTTGATGAGCTCGAGCCTGGTCGACAAAACAGTCTGCTGAACGCCGGCGGCACCATCCTGAACATTTTATGGTTTATTTTTTTCGGCTGGTGGTTGTGCCTGATGCATATTTTCAGCGGCATCGCCCAGTGCCTGACTATCATAGGCATCCCGGTGGGGATCGCTAATTTTAAAATCGCCGCCATCGCCCTCTGGCCAGTGGGGCGCCGGGTCGTCTCTGTTGAAACCGCGCGCGCCGCGCGTGAAGCCAATGCGCGTCGTCGCTTTCAGTAACCGAACGGAACACGGACATGATTAGCCCCCTGCTACGCCGCTACACCTGGAACAGCGCCTGGCTTTATAACGTACGCATTTTTATCGCGCTCTGCGGCACGACGCTGTTTCCCTGGTGGATCGGCGAAGTCAAACTGACCATCCCCCTCACCCTCGGCGTCGTGGCCGCGGCGCTGACCGACCTTGACGACCGTCTGGCGGGCCGTCTGCGCAACCTCGCCATTACTCTGGTTTGCTTTTTCATCGCCTCCGCCTCTGTGGAGCTGCTGTTTCCGTGGCCGCCGCTGTTTGCCCTTGGTCTGACCGTGTCTACCATCGGCTTTATTTTGCTCGGCGGCCTCGGCCAGCGCTATGCGACCATTGCCTTCGGCGCCCTGCTTATCGCCATCTACACCATGCTTGGCGTTACGCTGTACGATCACTGGTATCTGCAGCCGTTGTTCCTGCTGGCGGGTGCCGTGTGGTACAACCTGCTGACGCTGTCCGGCCACCTGATCTTTCCGATTCGTCCACTGCAGGACAACCTGGCGCGTAGCTATGAGCAACTGGCCCGCTATCTGGAGCTCAAATCACGGCTGTTTGATCCAGACCTTGAGGATGAGAGCCAGGCGCCGCTGTACGATCTGGCCCTCGCCAACGGCCAGCTGGTGGCGACCCTTAACCAAACCAAGGTTTCACTGTTGACCCGTCTACGAGGCGACCGTGGGCAGCGCGGTACTCGTCGCACGCTGCAGTATTACTTTGTGGCCCAGGATATTCATGAACGCGCCAGCTCATCGCATATCCAATATCAGACTCTGCGCGATCAATTCCGCTACAGCGATGTGATGTTCCGTTTCCAGCGCATGCTGTCGATGCAGGCGCAGGCCTGTCAGAAACTCTCGCGGGCAATTCTGCTACGCGAACCCTATCAGCATGATGCCCATTTCGAACGGGCGTTTATGCATCTCGATGCAGCGCTCGAGCGCGTGCGCGCCGGCGGCGCATCCGACGAGCAGCTCAACGCCCTCGGCTATTTACTCAATAACCTGCGCGCCATTGATGCGCAGCTGGCCACGATTGAATCGGTGCAAACCACCGCGCCCGCCGGGAGTAATACCGAGACGCTGCTGGCCGACGACAGGCTCGGCGGGCTGAACGATATCTGGCTGCGCCTGCAGCGCAATATGTCGCCAGAGTCAGCCCTCTTTCGCCACGCGGTGCGTATGTCGCTGGTGCTTTGCGCCGGCTACGCTTTTATCCAGTTTACCGGGCTTCAGCATGGCTACTGGATCCTGCTGACCAGCTTGTTCGTCTGTCAGCCGAACTATAACGCCACCCGCCATCGCCTGGCGTTGCGGATCATCGGCACCCTGGTCGGGGTGGCGATCGGCCTGCCGGTCCTCCTGCTGGTACCGTCGGTTGAAGGACAGCTGCTGCTGATCGTTCTCACCGGCGTGCTGTTCTTTGCCTTCCGTAACGTGCAGTACGCCCATGCCACGATGTTTATTACGCTGCTGGTGCTGCTGTGCTTTAACCTGCTTGGCGAAGGTTTTGAAGTCGCCCTGCCGCGCATCATTGATACGCTGATCGGCTGCGCCATCGCCTGGGCGGCGGTGAGCTTCATCTGGCCGGACTGGAAATTCCGCAACCTGCCACGGGTGTTGGATCGCGCGATGAACGCGAACTGCCGTTATCTGGATGCCATCCTGGAGCAGTACCACCAGGGCCGCGACAACCGGCTGGCCTACCGTGTCGCACGCCGTGACGCCTACAACCGCGATGCTGAGCTGGCTTCCGTCGTCTCGAACTTGTCGACGGAACCACGGGCGGATGCCGCCCAGCGCGAGACCGCCTTTCGCCTGCTGTGTCTCAATCATACCTTCACCAGCTACATCTCCGCCCTCGGCGCGCATCGGGAAAAACTGTCCACGCCGGACATCCTCGCCCTGCTGGATGATGCGGTCTGCTATGTGGATGATGCCTTACATCATACCCCAGCGGATGAACAGCGAGTGCAGAAGGCGTTGGCCAGCCTGCAAGACCGGATCCACCATCTGGAGCCGCGCGCGGACAGTAAAGAGCCCCTTGTGTTACAGCAGATTGGCCTGCTGCTGGCGCTGTTGCCTGAAATCTGCCGCCTGCAGCAGCGGGTACACGCTCAAACGGAATAACCGTTGTTCACTAGCGGGCAGCCGCCCATTCCAGAAGCTCCTGACGCCGTGGCGTCGGGAGCGCGGCGGCATGGACGCCAACGATAGCCCCCTCCAGCGCCAGCAAGACGTTGTGTGATAGGGAAGCATTGTTCTCACGCAGCTTTAGCCAGGCCTGGCGGGCGCCCACCTCCCGTAGTGCTAACACGTCTGGTATGCCCGAGTGAATCAGCTGCAATTCCATATGAAAGCTGATATTAGGTAAATCCTTCAGGCGTCCCGACGACCGGCGGCGACATTTTTCACGCTGGGCGCTCTGCCACGACATCAGCGATAAGCGGAAAAGCTGTTTCTCATCGCGCCACAAGGCATCGTCAATTTGATAATACTTTAGCGGCACGATGCGCCCCTGTCGGCGCAGCATCAATAAAGGATTATGGTGTTCTACCCGATAGGCAGCGCTCTGCTCGCAGGCTTTCAGATAAATATTTCCCTCTGCCACCATCGCAAACACGGTATCTTCGATAGCCAGGCTGTAGCCGCCAAACAGGGGGCGAGAGTGAAGTTGACCCAGCGGTGAGACGCAGGCCTGAAATTGCGGGAGCCGCGGACATACAAGTTTTTTCATGATCATTCCTTTGTGAATCATGTAATTAAACTTAAGTTGTTAACGGATCCGCTAAGAGAAAACATAAGGGACTTCCCTGGCAGCAGCAAGATGATTTTTGCCTGCTTTTCCACCAGAGTGCGGTTTTGCGAGACGCTTTCAGAAAATTGCAGCTGTTGCTGCAACTGGAAGACAGGAGAGAAAGGATTAGCCGGCGTTAAGGATAGTGTTGAGGTCAGCCGCAAAGCCGGACAGTCAGGGTGGCTGAAAGCGATTAAATTTCCATCAGCAAAATGACAAATTACGGTTGATCTTTTCCCCTGGTGGATATACTGTATATGCATACAGTAACTACAGGCGGGATAGACTATGTTTACTTCAGCTCACGCAAACCGTTCAGCACAGGCTTCTGCTCCGGCAGGCCACTACGCTCATCGTTCTGGCGAACAGGCCGCCAATGGGCTGATCAGTGAAATTGTCTATCGTGAAGATCAACCCATGATGACACAGTTGTTGTTGCTACCTTTATTACAGCAGCTGGGTCAACAGTCTCGCTGGCAGCTGTGGCTTACGCCGCAACAAAAGCTTAGCCGCGAGTGGGTTCAGTCTGCCGGTCTGCCGCTGTCTAAAGTCATGCAAATTAGCCAGCTCTCTCCTTGCCATACCGTAGACTCTATGATCCGCGCCCTGCGCACCGGTAATTATAGTGTGGTTATCTGCTGGCTGGCGGAGGAGTTAACCGCTGACGAACATGAGCGTCTGGTCAATGCCGCCCAGGAAGGCTGCGCGATGGGGTTCATCATGCGCCCGGTCCGAAATCAGGGCACGCTCGGCAGACAACTCAGCGGGCTAAAAATTCACTCAAATTTGTATCATTGAGTGAAATTAGGATTATTCCTGGAATTTTTTTTACCGGTGGTAAAGGCGTTGTGTTTTTTAGGGTCTTTTTCGCGGAATGCCTGCCACACGGGGATTTGTGCCTTTTTTTCGTGTACGAAAATCAACCATATTTGTTAAATATTGTGTACACAACCCTTTTTTTTCATATGCCTGACAGAGTTCACACTTGTAAGTTTTGAACTAAGTTGTAGACTTTACATCGCCAGGGGTGATCGGCTTACGCTGCATGTATCAGCATAGTTAACAACAAGTCACGCCCCCGGTGAAGGATTTAACCGTGAGGTCTTTTGTAACTTCATGGCGAATTTTGGATGATAATGAGGCGCAAAAAATGAAAAAGACAGCTATCGCGATTGCAGTGGCACTGGCTGGCTTCGCTACCGTAGCGCAGGCCGCTCCGAAAGATAACACCTGGTATGCAGGTGGTAAACTGGGTTGGTCCCAGTATCACGACACCGGTTTCTACGGTAACGGTTTCCAGAACAACAATGGTCCGACCCGTAACGATCAGCTTGGTGCTGGTGCGTTCGGTGGTTACCAGGTTAACCCGTACCTCGGTTTCGAAATGGGTTATGACTGGCTGGGCCGTATGGCATATAAAGGCAGCGTTGATAACGGTGCTTTCAAAGCTCAGGGCGTTCAGCTGACCGCTAAACTGGGTTACCCGATCACTGACGATCTGGACATCTACACCCGTCTGGGCGGCATGGTTTGGCGCGCTGACTCCAAAGGCAACTACGCTTCCACCGGCGTTTCCCGTAGCGAACACGACACTGGCGTATCCCCAGTATTTGCTGGCGGCGTAGAGTGGGCTGTTACTCGTGACATCGCTACCCGTCTGGAATACCAGTGGGTTAACAACATCGGCGACGCTGGCACTGTTGGTACCCGTCCTGATAACGGCATGCTGAGCCTGGGTGTTTCCTACCGTTTCGGTCAGGAAGATGCTGCACCGGTTGTAGCTCCGGCTCCGGCTCCGGCTCCGGAAGTGGCGACCAAGCACTTCACCCTGAAGTCTGACGTACTGTTCAACTTCAACAAAGCAACCCTGAAACCGGAAGGTCAGCAGGCTCTGGATCAGCTGTACACCCAGCTGAGCAACATGGATCCGAAAGACGGTTCCGCTGTTGTTCTGGGCTACACCGACCGCATCGGTTCCGAAGCTTACAACCAGCAGCTGTCTGAGAAACGTGCTCAGTCCGTTGTTGACTACCTGGTTGCTAAAGGCATCCCGGCTGGCAAAATCTCCGCTCGCGGCATGGGTGAATCCAACCCGGTTACTGGCAACACCTGTGACAACGTGAAAGCTCGCGCTGCCCTGATCGACTGCCTGGCTCCGGATCGTCGTGTAGAGATCGAAGTTAAAGGCTACAAAGAAGTTGTAACTCAGCCTGCGGCTTAAGTTATCACTGATGAAAAAACCCGCTTCGGCGGGTTTTTTTATGCCTTCTCGCTCGCTTTAGCGGCTGAAGGCTGAAGCTGAAGCTGATAGCTGATAGCTGATAGCTGAAGACCGTGAGCGATGGATTGTGCATTGTCGACCGTGCGCTGCGACCTGCGCCTTAGCAACCGCTGAGCGGGCATGCCGGTTACTCTTTACCCAGCAGTACCTGCAGATCGTGCTTCAGGCTCGACATTTTACTGGCATATTTCTCTTTATGCTCAGCATCCTCAATCAGCTGGACAATGGTTTCGGACAAGGTTTTCCCCCGCCGCTGCGCCAGACCGGCAAGGCGCTGCCAGACGACAAACTCAAGGTCGATTGACTTCTTGCGCGTATGCTGATGCTCGGCGTTAAAATGGCGTTTCCGTCGCGCGCGGATAGTCTGCTTCATGCGGTTCATCAGCGCCGGATTCATATGCTGCTCAATCCAGGCATGCACCAGCACAGGTTCATTCTCGAGCGTCAGCAAGTCATCTACCGCAGCTTGCGCAGCGCTGGCCTCAATGTAGCGGGTAATCAGCTCACCTTCCCGGTGCTTCTTTACCAGATATTTCCATTTCCAGCCGCTTTCAAGATTTTCCAGTTGTTGATATTTCATTGCGATCTCAATGTGACCGTGTAACTCATTTCAGGATATCAGTTTTTTCCTGATGTGCTGAATATAAATCATTATTCGTGATGTGGATGGCCGGGTAATCATCGGGGTACTCATAATCCTCCGTGTGCTCTGACGCGGCATCAGGTATAATTGCGCGCTTTACATCTAACTAAAAAACAGCGACTTTGACCATTACGAAACTGACCCGAACCGACCTTGCGCCTGATCTGGAACCTTACCAGGCGCTGTTTGCTCAAGCGGAACTCTCTCATCCGGCCCCCTCCCTCTCGGGCGATCTGCAGCCGCGTTTGTTCTATGCGCTTGAGCAGCTGCTGTGCACCCCGGCAGTCTCCTCCTTCATGCTGGTGAAAGCCCCTGAGGAGCCGGAATATCTGCAATGGCTGGCGGCTGAAACTCGTACGCTGCACGAACCTGCCGCATCGCTTCACGGAGTCCGCTATGAGGTTAACGGCGCTCACGTGACGCTCGCGCCGGCGCAACGCGCTGAAGATAATTTTGCCAGTACCGCTCCGGTCGTGGCGGCTGATTGGCTGGAGGCGGAACAGCTGTTTGGCTGCGTACGCCAGTTTAACGGTGAAATCACACTTCAGCCCGGCCTGGTCCATCAGGCCAACGGCGGCGTGCTGGTGCTTTCACTACGCACGCTACTGGCACAACCGCTACTGTGGGTGCGCCTGAAAAATATGGTGACCCGTCAACGCTTTGACTGGCTCTCCATCGATGAATCACGGCCGCTGCCGGTCAGCATCCCTTCCATGCCGCTGAGCCTGAAAGTCATGCTGGTGGGCGAACGCGAATCTCTGGCCGATTTCCAGGAAATGGAGCCAGAGCTCTCTGCCCAGGCCATCTATAGTGAGTATGAAGACACCCTGCAGTTTGCAGACGCCGATACGCTGAAGGCCTGGTGCCAGTGGGTATGGCAGAATGCACAGCAGCTGGAATTACCGGGCCCGGCGAGCGATGCCTGGCCACTGCTGATCGATGAAGGAACGCGCTACACCGGCGACCAGGAGACCCTGCCGCTCAGCCCGCTATGGATAGCCCGCCAGCTGCGTGAGTCTGCCGCCTTCTGCGAAGGCGAAGAGATTACCGGCGAAGCGATGCAGACGATGCTGGCGCGCCGTGAGTGGCGTGAGGGCTACCTGGCGGAGCGTATGCAGGATGAAATCCTGCAGGAACAGATCCTGATTGAAACCGAAGGCGAATGCGTCGGGCAGATTAACGCCCTCTCGGTCATTGAATTCCCCGGTCATCCACGCGCCTTCGGCGAACCTTCGCGCATCAGCTGCGTCGTGCACATTGGCGACGGCGAGTTTATCGACGTCGAGCGTAAAGCCGAGCTGGGCGGCAACATTCATGCGAAAGGCATGATGATCATGCAGGCTTTTCTGATGTCCGAGCTGGAGCTGGAGCAACAACTCCCCTTCTCCGCTTCGCTGACCTTTGAGCAGTCCTACAGTGAAGTGGATGGCGACAGCGCCTCCATGGCTGAACTCTGCGCCTTAATCAGCGCTCTGGCCAACGTGCCGATTAATCAAAGCATCGCGATCACCGGCTCTGTCGACCAGTTTGGTCGTGTGCAGCCGGTCGGCGGTCTGAACGAGAAAATTGAAGGCTTCTTCACTATCTGCCAGCAGCGCGGTTTAACCGGCAAACAGGGAGTGATTATCCCTGCCGCCAACGTTCGCCATCTTAGCCTGAGCCACGAGCTACGTCAGGCCGTTGCCGACAACCAGTTTGCTATCTGGGCAATAGACGATATTAGCGAAGCGCTGCCGATGTTGACCCAGCTGATGTGGGACGGTGAAGGACAGACGCTGCGACAAACCATTCAGGAGCGGATAGCGCAGGCGACCCAGCAGGAGACTCGCCATCGTTTTCCGTGGCCGCTACGCTGGTTAGGTGGGACAAGTTCTAACTGATCGGACTTGTTCAGCTTACACGTGTTAGCTATCCTGCGTCCCGAACTTAAAATAAGGCTTACTGAAAACATGGTAGATAAACGCGAATCCTATACAAAAGAAGATCTTCTTGCCTCTGGTCGTGGTGAACTGTTCGGCGCGAAAGGCCCGCAGTTGCCGGCGCCAAACATGCTGATGATGGACCGCGTCATCAAAATGACCGAAACCGGTGGTAACTACGACAAAGGTTATGTTGAGGCCGAACTCGACATCAACCCGGACCTGTGGTTCTTCGGTTGCCACTTTATCGGCGATCCGGTGATGCCGGGCTGCCTGGGCCTGGATGCCATGTGGCAGCTGGTGGGTTTCTATCTCGGCTGGCTCGGTGGCGAAGGCAAAGGCCGCGCGCTGGGCGTTGGCGAAGTGAAATTCACGGGTCAGGTTCTGCCGACCGCGAAAAAAGTGACCTACCGCATCCACTTCAAGCGCATCGTTAACCGTCGTCTGATTATGGGCCTTGCGGATGGTGAAGTGCTGGTTGACGATCGCCTGATCTACACCGCAAGCGATCTGAAAGTGGGTCTGTTCCAGGATACTTCCGCTTTCTGATAACGTTCAGCAGCGATTAAAAGGCGAAGCCCCCGCTATGCGGAGGCTTCTTTTTTAAAGAGACAGTGTCAGGCCGTTAGTACCCTGTCCTCCATGGCTTCTCGCCAGCCTCCCAGCCACCATGAGCGTTGATTCAGGCTCTGGTATGGACACATTTCTTTCGATCTTCCTGCGATACCCGCCTGATATCCGCGTTGATGTGCCCGTTCCAGGCGATCTCGTTTTTGTCTCTTCATGCCTCGTTTCCCTCATTCTTTGATCTGGTGGAAAAGAAAACAGTGGTCGCAAATTATGCAGCCACGGGTTACGAATACCGCGAAATGAAGGCAACGTCAATGCGCAAAATTCACGCCATTGTCATATTTGTGACCTATATAAGAGTTCATTTTTTGTTCATCTGACACACCGGCCGGTAACGAACTGACCTGACAAAAAAAAGCCGTGCGGCTCAGACGAACCGCACGGCAGATCAGCGTGATGAATTTTACTTATGGCAGACGGTTAAGCTCGCTGGCAATGGCCGCCGCCTCCTGGCTCCACGCCTGCGCCAGGGTCTTGACCATCGCGTCATAACCATCCTGATCCTGCTTAAGCACGATGTTGAACGGGCGCTTGATCAGCTGTCCCTGATGCTTCAGCAGCCACTCACCGCTGACGATAACCCGCCCGTCGTAGCGTCCGTGAAAGCCATTGACCGCGACGTTGAGCGTATCCTGCTCGCTACCCAGCGGCTGGGATGACACCACCCAGCCCGGCAGCTGTTGGCTCAGGTTCGCCACCAGCGTGGTGCGCAGCTGCTGGTCCAGTGGGCTGGCCCACAGATTATTATTGGCGATCACATACTGCACGTCGGTGGTCTGATAGACCACCCCGTTACCCGCCAGGTAATCCGGGATGCTGACCTGCTCAACCCACAGCAGACGCGCCCCCTGGCTGGCGGCGCTCTGTGCGCCGCCCTGCGCCACCGGCAGCTGGTAATACGTTTTGCTTTCGCCGCCGCTACTGCACGCCGTCAGCACGCATACGGCTGCCGCCAGTAACCATTTTTTCATTATTTCGCTCCCTTCGGCTGTGGGTCTTTTTTATCCTTCGCCTCAAATACCAGCGCATTGCTCTTATCATTGAGCGTTTTCAGGACCGGCTGCAATTCACGCAGCACCTGATCCAGACGCTGCATATCGGCCACCATCTTATTGTAGGCCGCGGAGCCCGGCTGGAAGCCCTGCATGCTGCGGTTCAGCTCGCGCAGCGTCGTCTGCATATCCGCAGGCAACTGCTGCATCGACTGGCTGGAGGTGATCTTATTCAGACTATCCAGCGTGGTCTGCACGTGCTGCATGGTCTTCTCGCTCTGCGCCAGGGTGCTGGTCGCCTGCTCCAGCAACGGATTGAGCGGCAGGTTATTAATCTTATCCAGCGCATCCATCAGACGCTGCTGGATCTGCGCCAGACCACCGCTGATGGTCGGGATAATCGGATAGCCGTTAAACTCCTGAATTTTCCCGCGCGGCGGCGCCTTCGGATAGAAGTCGAGATCGATATACAGCGCGCCGGTCACCAGGTTACCGGTTTTCAGCGAGCCGCGCAGTCCGCGGTTGATCAGATCGTCAATGTGGGCACGAATATTCGGATCGCCGCCCAGCTGGTTAATCAGACGTTGCGGTTCCACCCGCACTTCCACCGGAATGCGATAATCGTCGTTCAAACGCTGCTTCAGACCGGGAATGAAGAACGGCACTTTGCCGACGGTTCCCAGACGGATGCCGCGGAACTCCACCGGCGCGCCCGGCTGCAGGCCGCGAACCGAGTCTTTGAAGAACATGACATAATCGATATGCTCGGTAAAGACCGAATCCTGGATGCTCTTCTGATCGTCAAATAAATGGTATTCCGTTTTATTTGCCACCGGCTCGCCGAGATCCAATCCTTCAGGAATATCGAAGCTCACGCCGCCGCCAAACAGCGTCGACAGCGAACCCATCTCGACGCGCATCCCCGCCGAAGTCAAATCTACAGCGATGCCGCTGTCCTTCCAGAAGCGGACATTGGTGGTCACCAGGCGGTCATTGGGCGCATTGATAAACAACTGATAAGTGATACGACGTTTCTGGGTGTCGAAGGTGCTGGTTTCCACCGACCCCACGCGATAGCCGCGGAACAGCACCGGATCGCCCGGCGACAGCTGCCCCGCCTTGCTGCTTTCCAGCAGAATACGGATCCCCTTGGCATCCGGCGAGGCCAGCGGCGGAGAATCCAGTAGCGGATACCGCGCTGGCACCGAACCTTTCGTCCCAGGCTGCAGTTCAATATAGGCTCCGGACAACAATGTCCCAAGACCGCTGATCCCCTCGCGCCCTACCTGCGGTTTCACCACCCAGAAGACGGAATCGTTGTGCAGTAATTTCTGCATCCCTGAGTTGAGGCGGGCTTTGATTTCCACGTGGGTTAAATCGTCGGTCAGCGTCGCGCTCTCCACTACCCCAACGTCCACGCTGCGGCTCTTGATGCGGGTTTTTCCCCCTTCAATCCCTTCCGCGTTGGTGGTGATCAGCGTGACCTCAGGGCCCTGATGGCTGTAATGATAGAACAGGATCCACGCCCCGATCAGCGCAGTGACGATAGGAAAGATCCACACCGGTGACCAGTTCTTCACCTTCTGCACTTTCGCTTCTCCGCTCTTATTTTCCATGTTGTTGTATTTCCTCATGGCTTGAATCTGGCTCACGATCCCACAGTAAACGGGGATCAAACGTCATGGCTGAAAACATGGTCATCACCACCACCAGGGCAAACATCACCGCGCCGATAGCGGGATAGATATTCATCAACCCTCCCATGCGCACCAGCGCAGAGAGTACGGCGATGACAAAAACATCAATCATTGACCAGCGGCCAACAAATTCCACCACTTCATAGATCAGATGCATACGTTCCGAATCGCGCTCACCGTTGCCATTGGCGTTCCAGCACAGCCAGGCAATAGCGATCATCTTCAGCGTCGGCACCATAATACTGGCGATAAAGATCACCAGCGCCACCGGATAAGACCCCTCGCTCCACAGTAAAACTACCCCAGCCATAATGGTCGACGGCATTTTATCGCCCAACAGATCGGTGATCATGATCGGCATAATATTGGCAGGAAGATAAAGGATAAATGAGGTCACCAGCAGCGCCAGCGTCCACTGCAGGCTGTTTTTACGCCGCGCCGTTCCTTTACTGTGACAGCGCGGGCAGATCGTCAGATCGGCCGGCAACACCGCCGTGCAGCACGCGCAGGAGCGCAGCCCCTGGCGGATACCGGCCACACCGACCTTCAGCGGTTGGGTAATGGCCGGCATAGGAGCGATATCATCCCACAGCCAGCGGCGGTCGACGCACTGAAAAGTACGTAACTGCAGCAGGCAAAACATACACCACGGCACAAAACTCAGACCGATGCCGATATCGCCGTAGGCCATCAGCTTGACGAAGCTCACCAGCACGCCGGCAAGAAAGATCTCCGCCATGCCCCAGGTTTTCAGGTGGAACAGAATACGCGCAAGGAACGCCTTGAGACCGGCGGGCATTCTGACCCGATTGACCAGCAGCAGAATGGTGACCAGGCAAAACGCCGGTACCAGCTGCACAAAGAGTAAAAAGAAAGTGCCGAGGCTGGCGTAATCCTCGGTAAATAACACATTGGGAATTTCCAGTAGCTCTATTTCGCTGCTGATCCCGCCCACTTTCATATAGATGAACGGAAACAGGTTGGCCAACAGCAGCATAAACAGCGCAACCAGCGCATACGCCGTGGGACGCTGGCGAGGCGCGTCCCACGTGGTGGTTAATGTTGTACCGCAGCGCGGACAAGCGGCTTTCTGGCGATGCTCAAGCTGCGGCAAAGCCACCAGCAAATCACATTGGGGACATAAAATATGTCGCGCAGCATGATGATGATCGCACATGACAACTCCTCGGCTCAGGCGCCGTTCTTTAATCCTTCGAGATATTCCCAGCGTTCAAAGGCCGCTTCCAGCGACTGTTCCGCTTCGGCCAGCTTTGCCAGCACCTGCTGCGTGCGATCGTGCGGTTGTCCAAAGAAGTCGGGATCGGCCACCTGCTCCTGCAGCGTCTGCAGTTCGGCCTCGAGGGCTTCCAGCTTCTGCGGCAGCTGTTCCAGCTCGCGCTGCAGGTTATAGCTTAGTTTGTTCCCGCCGCGTTTGACAGTTTCTGCTTTTGGCTGAGCGACTTCCAACGTTTTTTTCGCTGCCGGCTGCTTCTGCGCCAACGACTGGGCCTGCTGTCCGCGGGCGTCGTGATAGCCGCCGATATACTGGCCGATGCGACCGCCGCCTTCGAAGATCCAGCATTCGGTTACGGTGTTATCCACGAACTGACGATCGTGGCTCACCAGCATCACGGTGCCCTGATAGCCATCGATCAGCTCTTCCAGCAGCTCCAGCGTTTCGACATCCAGGTCGTTTGTCGGTTCATCGAGAATCAACAAGTTGCTGGGTTTCAAAAACAGCCGCGCCAGCAGCAGGCGGTTACGTTCCCCGCCAGAGAGCGCCCGCACCGGAGTCATCGCCCGTTTCGGATGGAACAGGAAGTCCTGCAGATAGCCCAGCACATGGCGCGGCTTACCGTTAACCATCACCTCCTGCTTACCTTCCGCAAGGTTATCCATCACCGTCCGGTCCGGATCCAGCTCTGCGCGGTGCTGGTCGAAGTAGGCAACTTCCAGTTTGGTACCAACGTGGATCCGCCCGCTGTCGGCCTGCAGCTGGCCAAGCATCAGCTTCAGCAGCGTGGTTTTCCCACAGCCGTTGGGGCCAATCAGGGCAATCTTGTCGCCGCGCTGGATCTGCGCGGAGAAATCTTTCACCAGCACTTTGCCATCAACCTGATAGTTGACGTTCTCCATTTCGAAAACGATTTTGCCGGAGCGCGAAGCCTCTTCAACCTGCATCCTGGCGCTGCCCATCACTTCCCGGCGCTCGCCGCGCTCACGACGCATCGCCTTCAGGGCGCGAACGCGGCCTTCGTTACGCGTGCGGCGCGCTTTGATCCCCTGACGGATCCACACCTCTTCCTGAGCGAGCTTGCGGTCGAATTCCGCATTCTGCAGTTCTTCAACCCGCAGGGCTTCTTCTTTATCCAGCAGATACTGATCGTAATCGCCCGGGTAGGTCACCAGCTTGCCGCGATCGAGGTCGACGATGCGCGTCGCCATATTGCGGATAAAGGAGCGGTCGTGCGAAATAAAGATAATGGTGCCTTTAAAGGTTTTCAGGAACCCTTCCAGCCAGTCGATGGTTTCGATATCCAGGTGGTTGGTAGGTTCATCGAGCAGCAGCACGCGCGGCCCGCTGACCAGCGCGCGGCCCAGCGCCGCTTTACGCAGCCAGCCGCCGGACAGGGAGGCCAGTTGGGCATTGGCATCAAGGCCAAGCTGCTCAATCACTTCGTTAATGCGGCTGTCCAGCTGCCACAGCCCCAGGTTATCGAGCTGCTCCTGCAGGCGCGCCAGTTCATTTAAATTTTTGTCGCTCGGATCGGTCATGACCTGATGTGATACGTCATGGTAGGCCTTCAGGTAGGCCGCCTGCTCGGCGATGCCTTCCGCGACAAAATCGTACACCGTACCGGCGACATTACGCGGCGGATCCTGCTGCAGACGCGCCACAATCAGATCCTGTTCATAAATAATGCGCCCGTCATCCAGCCCCTGCTCGCGGTTGAGGATCTTCATCAGGGTCGATTTACCGGCGCCGTTGCGTCCGACGAGGCAGACGCGCTCGTTATCTTCGATATGCAGCTCGGCATTATCCAGCAGCGGCGCATCGCTGAAGGAAAGCCAGGCGCCATGCATACTAATCAGTGACATTCTTTATTCCTTTCAGGCTGCGGTAATCAGCCAGCAGTTGTGGATCTGACGGTTGCGGGCAAAATCCTGCGACAGCGTTTTTTGCGAAATCTCTTGCGCCTTCAGGCCAAGCGCCGCCAGCCCGTCATGATCCATACGGAAACCGCGTTTGTTATTCGAGAACATAATGGTGCCGCCTTTACGCAGCAGACGTTTCAGATCGGTCATCAGGCGAATGTGATCGCGCTGGACGTCGAAAGCATCTTCCATTCGTTTGGAGTTGGAGAAGGTCGGCGGATCGATAAAGATCAGATCGAACTGCTCGGTGCTCTCCCGCAGCCAGCCCAGGACGTCCGCCTGCATCAGGCGATGCGCGCGGCCGGTCAGGCCATTGAGACGCAGGTTGCGTTCCGCCCACTCCAGATAGGTGCGCGACATATCCACCGTGGTGGTGGAGCGAGCGCCGCCGAGGCCGGCGTGGACGCTGGCGCTGCCGGTATAGGAGAACAGGTTGAGGAAATCCTTGCCTTTGCTCATCTGGCCAAGCATACGGCGGGCGATCCGGTGGTCGAGGAACAGACCGGTATCCAGGTAGTCGGTGAGGTTGACCCACAGACGCGCGTTGTACTCCTGCACCTCGATAAAGTCGCCTTTCTCCGCCATCTTCTGATACTGATTTTTCCCCTTTTGCCGCTCGCGGGTCTTCAGCACCAGCTTGTTCGGCGCGATTCCTAACACCGCGATAGTCGCGGCGATAATATCGAACAGGCGCTGGCGCGCTTTATGCGCGTCGACAGTTTTCGGCGGGGCATACTCCTGGACCACCACCCAGTCGGCGTAGCGATCGATGGCCACGTTGTATTCCGGCAGGTCAGCATCGTACAGGCGATAGCATTCAATGCCTTCCTGACGGGCCCATTTTTCAAACTTCTTCAGGTTCTTACGCAGACGGTTAGCAAAATCTTCTGCCAGCATCGCCGGCTTGCCGCCTTCGCTCTCCGCCAGGTGATAATTCTTCTGCACGCAGTCCAGCGGGCCGTTCTTGGCTTTAAACTGTTTGTCGGCGCGCAGCTGCAGGCAGCTTAACAGCTCCGGCGAGGCGCTGAACACCGACAGGTTCCAGCCGCCAAACTGACTTTTCATGATCCGGCCCAGCAAGCTGTGCAGGGCGATCAGCGCCGGCTCGCTTTCCAGACGCTCGCCGTACGGCGGGTTGCTGATCACGGTGCCGTACGGGCCTTTCGGCAGCGGATTATTCAGTTGGGCGACGTCTTTGACTTCAAAATCGATCAGCTCGCCGATGCCGGCCCGACGGGCGTTGCGGCGGGCGCGGTCAATGACGCGTGCGTCGACATCGGATCCATAGAAGCGTGACCCATATGCCGCCAGCCCCTGACGGGCGCGGGTTTGCGCTTCCGCTTTGACCTCTTTCCAGATGGCGTCGTCGTGCTGCGCCCAGCCGCCAAAGCCCCAGTGGCCGCGGTGCAGGCCCGGCGCGCGGTCGGTCGCCAGCATCGCCGCCTCAATCAGCAGGGTACCGGAGCCGCACATCGGATCGAGCAGCGGGGTGCCCGGCACCCAGCCGGAGCGCATCACGATCGCCGCCGCGAGGTTTTCTTTGATCGGCGCCATACCGGTGCCATCGCGGTAGCCGCGCAGGTGCAGACCTTCGCCGCTCAGATCCAGCGAGATGTGCGCCGTCTCTTTGTTCAGCCAGACGTTGATCCGCAGATCGGGCGACTCACGATCGACGTTCGGGCGCGGCAGATTCTTACGGGTGAAGCTGTCGACAATAGCGTCTTTGACCTTCAGCGCGCCGTACTGGCTGTTGCGGATCTCCTCATTGAGGCCGCTAAAATGCACCGCGAAGGTGGCGCCAGGGTTGAACATCTCCGTCCACGGAATGGCCTGTACGCCGAGGTACAGATCCAGATCGCTGTATACGCGACACTCGCCCAGCGGCAGCATGATGCGCGAAGCCAGCCGGCTCCACATCAGGCTCTGATACAGCAGGCGCGTATCCCCCTGAAAATGGACCCCGCCCTGGACTACCTGGCAGTCCGTCGCGCCAAGCCCTTCCAGTTCAGTTTTTAACAGCTCTTCCAGCCCACGAGCCGTACTGGCAAACAGAGAATTCATATCGTCACTTTTACTTAAAGAAAATTGGTGCGCATTATAGCCAATATGTGCCCTATGTCATAAAGTTATAGGCTTATTTTTGGAACCCGGAGGCAGCGTATGGTAACGCTCTCGCGTCTTTTTATTCATCCCGTTAAATCCATGCGCGGCATGGGCCTGACCCACGCCTTTGCCGATATCAGCGGCCTGGCCTTCGATCGCCTGTTTATGGTCACCGAAACCGACGGCACCTTTATTACCGCCCGTCAGTTTCCGCAAATGGTGAAATTTATTCCGGCGCCGCTGCATGATGGCCTTCACCTGACCGCACCGGACGGCAGCAGCGCCGTGGTGCGTTTTAACGATTTCGCCCCTCAGGCCGAACCGACAGAAGTCTGGGGCAACCATTTTACCGCCCTTATCGCGCCCGCAGCGGTTAATCAGTGGCTCAGCGGCTTTTTCAATCGCGACGTCCAGCTGCGCTGGCTGGGGCCACAGTTAACCCGCCGGGTGAAGCGCCACGATGCGGTACCGCTCTCCTTCGCCGACGGCTACCCTTACCTGCTGGCGAACGAAGCCTCCCTGCGCGATCTGCAGCAGCGCTGCCCGGCCAGCGTAAGCATAGAACAGTTTCGCCCTAATCTCGTGGTCACCGGCGCGGCGGCCTGGGATGAAGATAGCTGGAAAGTGATCCGCGTCGGCGAGGTGGTATTTGACGTCGCCAAACCGTGCAGCCGCTGCATTTTTACCACCGTCAGTCCGGAGCGCGGGCAGAAGCATCCCAGCGGAGAGCCGCTGGAAACCTTAAAGCGCTTCCGCACCGCGCAGGATAATGGCGATGTCGACTTTGGTCAGAACCTGATTGCCCGTAACAGCGGCGTGATCCGGGTGGGGGATGAAGTGGAAATCCTCGCCCGCGGCCCGGCGAAAGCCTACGGCGCCGGCGAAAGCGACGATACCCCGGCTCCCGAGGCGCAGCAGCAGGCCACGGTTGCCATTGAATGGCAGAGTCAACAATTTACCGGCAATAACCAGCAGGTGCTGCTGGAACAACTGGAGCAACAGGGCATTCGCGTACCCTACTCGTGTCGGGCGGGGATCTGCGGCAGTTGCCGCATCCGTCTTGAAGAGGGGGAAGTGAGTCCGTTAAAGAAAAACGCGGTCGCCGGAGATGGCACCATTCTTGCCTGCAGCTGCGTGCCGAAAACGGCGCTGCGCCTGGCGCCTTAAACCGCCTGCCCCAGGCTGCAGCTGACCGCGCTCTGCGCCGGCTGCAGCCTGTCGTTCATGATTTTAATGACATCGCCCAGCTGCATAACCCGGCCGGCAAGCGTAAGACCCGGCTGAGCCAACAGACAGAGCGCGGCGTTATCGCCCGGCTCCACCACCAGTAAATTCACCTGCTCGCCGGTATCGCTCAGCCAGACGCAGGCCGCGTCGCCGCCGCTCGGCTGCCAGTGATGGGTATGGGCGATAAAGTGCCAGCTTTTCGGCATCTGCGGTTTGAGAAAACGGATGGCGGTGAGCGCGTTAAGGACTAATTCCGCCCGCTGCTCTTTCGATAGCTCGAGATCGCGACATTTTTCTTCAAAAGAGAAATAGAGCGCGGCGTCATCAACGCAGAATCCCGATGGGGCAAAGGCGTCCGGCGTCAGCATGCGCCGGGCGAAGCGCGAGCGAAATAACATGCCATTGGCCAGATCGAGCATCATGCGGTCGTGCTCTTCATCGTAATACCAACGCCAGTTATCGTCAGGTTTAATCCGCATTTTTCCCCCTGTCCCCTTTCATACGCCTCTGCAAAGCTGTTGCGACTTACCGCAGAATATTTTCTAAAATTAAGAAAAGTCTAAAATGTTTAAATAAGCAACAGTGAGGGAATATAAAACAACCAGGGCCGGAAATAAAGCCCTGGGGGGATTCAAAGGGGTAAAAGATTAGATGTGGGTAACAATTTCTTTAATCAGCGGCGGACCTTTAAAAATAAATCCGGAATAAATCTGCACCAGCGATGCCCCAGCGGCCATCTTTTCCCGCGCGGCAATCACGGAATCAATACCGCCCACGCCAATGATAGGCAAACGGCCATTCAACTCTGCGGAGAGCATGCGAATAATTTCGGTACTCTTTAATTGTAATGGACGACCGCTAAGCCCGCCGGTCTCATCGCAATGTTTCATTCCCTGGACCAGAGAACGATCGAGAGTAGTATTGGTGGCAATCACCCCATCAATATTATGACGCACGAGGCTATCGGCAACCTGGATCAATTCCTCAGGCAAAAGATCCGGCGCGATCTTCACGGCGACCGGCACATATTTTTGATGCTTCTGCTGCAGCTCAAGCTGCTTATTTTTAATACCGGAGAGTAAATCGTCGAGCGCTTCGCCGTATTGCAGCGTGCGCAGCCCCGGGGTGTTCGGCGAGGAGATATTAATGGCGATATAGCCAGCGTAGGGATAGACTTTTTCCATACAAATCAGGTAATCATCTTTCCCGTGCTCAACCGGCGTATCTTTATTTTTACCGATATTGATGCCCAGCACGCCGTCAAAATGCGCCTTTTTCACGTTCTCGACCAGGTTATCGACGCCATGGTTATTAAAGCCCATGCGGTTGATCAACCCCTCAGCATCCACCAGACGGAAGATCCTTGGCTTATCGTTGCCCGGCTGCGGACGCGGCGTCACGGTGCCGATCTCAATGGAGCCAAAACCCATCGCGCCCAGCGCGTCAATGCATTCCCCGTTTTTATCCAGCCCGGCCGCCAGACCCAGCGGGTTTTTAAAGGTCAACCCCATGCAGGTGACAGGCCTGGCCGGCACCTTCTGGCGAACCAGGATTTCCAGCGGCGTCCCGGTGACACGGCGTAATTGTTGAAAAGTAACTTCATGAGCGCGCTCAGGATCGAGCTGAAAAAGGGCTTTACGAACGAAGGGGTAGTACATGAACTCTCCTGGATTCCCGGTGTGCAAACCGGGGGCGTATTATGTGCGATCTGTTGCGGAAAGGGAATTGACCTGCGACAAAAAATCCCCCATCAGCGCAAACGATTACCTCCCCGCGCGCCGTTATGCGCTTTTCGGCTATCTAACGGTGGATAAATCATTTAGGGAAATAATGGCCCTCTGTCACACTCACTATAAATGTTATCAATTATAGATAAATGCAAACATTTAGTTATAAGGAGAGAGAGATGCGCGTCATTACGCTTGCGGGCAGCCCGCGTTACCCTTCCCGTTCCAGCGCCCTGCTGGAATATGCCAGAGAGACGCTCACCGCCGCCGATATCGAAGTCTGCCACTGGCATCTGCAGAACTTTGCCCCGGAAGACCTTCTCTACGCTCGCTTTGACAACCCGGCGCTGCAGACGCTCAATGAGCAGCTGGCCGGGGCTGACGGCTTGATCATCGCCACGCCGGTGTATAAAGCCTCGTTTTCCGGCGCCCTGAAAACGCTGCTCGACCTGCTTCCTGAGCGGGCGCTGGAGGGCAAAATCGTACTGCCGCTGGCCACCGGCGGCACCATCGCCCACATGCTGGCGGTGGACTACGCCCTGAAGCCGGTGCTGAATGCCCTCAAGGCTCAGGAGATCCTCCACGGCGTCTTCGCCGACGACAGCCAGGTGACCGATTACCAGCACAAGCCGCAGTTTACCCCGAACCTGCAGCGGCGCCTCGATGAAGCCCTCGAGACCTTCTGGCAGGCGCTGCACCGCCCCAGCAGCCGCGCGCCGTCATTAACGTCTCTGCGTGGGGTGGAACATGCTTAATCCTCTCCGCGCTCTGACCCTCGGCGGACTGCTGCTCTTTTCCACCCTGGGCCACGCCGCCCCGGCGGCGCCTGACGCCCTGCGCATCGGTTATCAGAAAGGCAGCGTCAGCATGGTGCTGGCGAAAAGCCATCAGCTGCTGGAGCAGCGCTACCCAAAGACCCATATCTCGTGGATAGAATTCCCGGCCGGTCCGCAGATGCTGGAGGCGCTGAACGTTGGCAGCATCGATATCGGCAGCACTGGCGACATTCCGCCTATCTTTGCGCAGGCGGCGGGCGCCGATCTGGTGTATATCGGTTCGGAACCGCCCAAGCCCAAAGCGGAAGTGATTCTGGTGGCGCAGGGCAGCCCGATTCATAACGTTGCGGAGCTGAAAGGAAAAAAGGTCGCTTTTCAGAAAGGCTCCAGCTCCCACAATCTGCTGCTGCGCGCCCTGCAGCTGGCAGGTTTGAAGTTTAGCGACATTCAGCCGGTCTATCTCGCCCCCGCCGATGCGCGCGCCGCCTTCCAGCAGGGCAATGTCGACGCCTGGGCGATCTGGGATCCGTATTACTCCGCCGCGCTGCTGCAGGGCGGCGCCCGGGTGCTAACCGACGGAACCGACCTGAAACAGACAGGATCCTTCTATCTCGCTTCCCGCCCTTACGCTGAACGCAATGGCGCCTTTATTGAGGGTGTACTCGATACCTTTACGCAGGCCGATGCCCTGACCCATAGCCAGCGCGCGCAAAGCATTACGCTGCTGGCGAAAACGATGGGGTTACCGGAGGCGGTGATCGCCAGCTACCTGGACCATCGTCCCCCCACCTCGGTTACCCCGGTGAGCGCCGAAACCGCCGCTCGCCAGCAGCAGACGGCCGACCTGTTCTATGAGAACAAGCTGGTGCCGAAAAAAGTTGATATCCGGGCCCGCATCTGGCAGCCCGCCGCCGCACAAGGAGCGAAATCATGAGTCTGAATATGTTCTGGTTTTTACCGACCCATGGTGATGGTCGTTATCTGGGTACCGAAGAGGGAGCCCGTCCGGTCGATTATGGCTATCTGCAGCAAATCGCGCAGACGGCGGATCGGCTGGGGTTCACCGGCGTGCTGATCCCGACCGGGCGCTCATGTGAAGATGCCTGGCTGGTTGCGGCCTCGATGATCCCGGTAACGCAGCGGCTGAAATTTCTTGTCGCCCTCAGGCCAAGCGTGGTGTCGCCGACGGTGGCCGCGCGCCAGGCGGCGACCCTGGACCGACTGTCAAACGGCCGGGCGCTGTTCAATCTGGTCACCGGCAGCGATCCCGCCGAGCTGGCTGGCGACGGTGTCTTCCTCGACCACACCGAGCGCTATGAGGCCTCGGCTGAATTTACCCACATCTGGCGCAAGCTGATGGAAGGGGAAACTGTCACCTTTAACGGTAAGCATCAGCGCGTTCGCGACGCTAAACTGCTGTTTCCGCCGCTCCAGCAGCCGCGTCCGCCGCTCTATTTCGGCGGCTCGTCTGAGGTGGCGCAGGATCTGGCCGCTGAACAGGTCGATCTCTATCTTACATGGGGGGAACCACCGGCCCAGGTGGCAGAGAAAATTGCTCAGGTGCGGGAGAAAGCCGCCCAGCACGGTCGCCGGGTGCGTTTCGGCATCCGCCTGCATGTGATCGTGCGGGAAACCAATGAGGAAGCCTGGCAGGCAGCGGACAGCCTTATCTCTCATCTTGATGATGAGACTATCGCCCGCGCCCAGGCAGCCTTCGCCAGAACCGACTCCGTCGGCCAGCAGCGGATGGCGGCCCTGCACAATGGCCGACGCGATAAGCTGGAAATCAGCCCCAACCTGTGGGCTGGCGTCGGTTTAGCGCGCGGCGGCGCCGGGACCGCGCTGGTGGGCGATGCCGCCACCGTGGCCGAACGGATCAATGAGTACGCCGCGCTGGGTATCGATAGCTTTATCTTCTCCGGTTATCCGCATCTGGAAGAGGCGTATCGGGTCGGCGAACTGCTGTTCCCGCTGCTCGACGTCGCGGTGCCGTCTGTCCCGCAGCCGCAAAGCCTGCGCCTGCAGGGAGAAGCCGTCGCTAACGAGTTTATCCCGCGTAAAGTGGCGCAGAGCTGAGGAGGTCGTGATGGCAAAATCAACCCATCCCCTGTTATTACGCCTCGCCCCCTGGCTGCTGCCGGTGGGAACGGTCATTGTCTGGCAGCTGGCCTCGTCCGTCGGCTGGCTGTCGACGCGGGTGCTGCCCTCGCCGGAGGGCGTATTGAAAGCGTTCTGGACCCTCTCGGCCAGCGGTGAGCTGTGGCAGCATCTGGCCATTAGCTCGTGGCGGGCGCTGGTCGGCTTCGCCATCGGCGGCTCCATTGGGCTGGTGCTCGGCTTGATCAGCGGTCTGTCACGCTGGGGCGAGCGCCTGCTGGACACGTCGATCCAGATGCTGCGCAATGTGCCGCATCTGGCGCTGATCCCGCTGGTGATCTTGTGGTTCGGCATCGATGAGACCGCCAAGATCTTCCTCGTATCGCTGGGCACCCTGTTCCCGATCTATATCAACACCTGGCACGGGATCCGCAATATCGACCGCGGACTGGTGGAGATGGCGCGCAGCTATGGTTTATCCGGCTTTGCTCTTTTCCGTCACGTGATTTTACCCGGCGCCCTACCCTCGATTATGGTCGGCGTGCGTTTCGCCCTCGGTCTGATGTGGCTGACGCTTATTGTCGCCGAAACCATCTCGGCGAACGCCGGTATCGGCTACCTGGCGATGAATGCGCGTGAATTTCTGCAAACCGACGTGGTGGTGGTCGCCATCATTCTTTACGCCATTCTTGGCAAACTGGCCGACGTCAGCGCCCAGCTGCTGGAGCGGCTCTGGCTGCGCTGGAACCCGGCGTATCATCTTCAGGAGGCGAACGCATGAACACTGCCCGTCTAAACCCAGGTATCCCGCTGCTGCTGAACGGGGTGACTAAACGCTATGGCGACAACACCATTCTTAACGAGCTGGATCTGCATATCCCCAGCGGCCAGTTTGTGGCGGTGGTGGGCCGCAGCGGCGGCGGCAAAAGTACCCTGCTGCGCCTGCTGGCGGGCCTGGAAACCCCGAACGCTGGCGAGCTGCTGGCGGGCGCAACGCCGCTGGCGGCGATCCAGGACGACACCCGGATGATGTTTCAGGATGCACGCCTGCTGCCGTGGAAAACGGTGATTGATAACGTGGGGCTGGGGTTAAAAGGCGCCTGGCGCGAAGCCGCCCTGCAGGCACTGGCCAGCGTCGGACTCGAGAGCCGCGCCCAGGAGTGGCCGGCGGCGCTGTCGGGCGGGCAAAAGCAGCGCGTTGCGCTGGCCCGCGCCCTGATCCATCGCCCGCGCCTGCTATTGCTGGACGAGCCGCTGGGGGCGCTGGACGCCCTCACCCGTCTGGAGATGCAGGAGCTGATCGTCTCCCTGTGGCAGGAGCATGGCTTTACGGTCCTGCTGGTGACCCACGACGTCAGCGAAGCGGTGGCGATGGCCGACCGGGTGCTGTTAATTGAAGAGAAGAAGATCGGTCTCGATTTGAACGTGGATATTCCGCGACCGCGGCGCACCGGTTCGGCGAAGCTGGCCGAGCTGGAGGCGGAGGTACTGGATCGGGTGATGAAGCGCGGCAAGAGCGAGAGCGTGCCGCGTTTATTTAGTCATGGCTGACCGGAGTAACGGTCTGCTGTCAGAACGGGGGCATATCGTCATCCGACATGTCCCCGGCTCGCGCTTTGCTTAGTTGGGCGACCAACGACAAATCTGCCGCGTATTCCAGACCGGGTAAGCATCGCGCCACCCGACAACATCACTGCGGCACCAGGTAACCCGGACAGGGCGCAATGTGCGCCGCAATCCGGGTTTACGCCACGGTTACGCCAGCGCCTTACTGATTTTCTCGTACAGATCGCCTGAGAGATCCTTCAGACCCTTCAGCTGCTCCAGCGCGGCGCGCATCAGCGCCTGGCGTTTCACATCGTAACGCTTCAGGCGAATCAACGGCTCAATCAGTCGCGATGCGACCTGCGGGTTGCGCTGGTTAAGCTCGGTCAGCATCTCCACCAGGAACTGGTAGCCGCTGCCGTCTTCCGCATGGAACGCCGCCGGGTTGCTGCTGGCGAAAGCGCCGATGAGCGACCGCACGCGGTTCGGGTTGCTCATGCTGAACGAACGATGGTTCAGCAGACCGCGTACCGTTTCGACCACATTGGCCGCCGGGCTGGTGGACTGCAGGATAAACCACTTGTCCATCACCAGGCCGTCCTGATGCCATTTGTCGTCATACTCCTGCATCAGCGCATCGCGGCACGGCAGCTCAGCGGCAACCGCCGCCGACAGCGCGGCCAGCGCGTCGGTCATGTTATCCGCCTGGTGATACTGCGCCGCCACCAGCTTATCGCCCAGCGTCGGTTCTGCGAACGCCAGATAGCGCAGGCAGGTATTGCGCAGGGCGCGCTTACCGATATCGGCATGCTCCACCCGGTAGCTGTCGAGCTTATTGGCGTTATATACCGCGAGGAATTCGTCCGCCAGCTCGTTCGCCAGGGTGCGGGTGAGCGCCTCGCGCACGGTGGCGATGGCGATAGGATCGATAATGGCGAACATCTCGGCGATTTCGTTGGCCGACGGCAGGGTTAAGATCTCGGCGGCCAGCGCCGGGTCAATCTTCTCGTCGAGCAGAATCGCGCGGAAGGCGTCCGCCACGTGCACCGGCAGCGACAGCGGCTGTCCCTGCTGATGACGGTTAACGTTCAGCTTGATGTAGGTCGCCAGCAGACTCTGCGCCGCATCCCATCGCGAGAAATCATTCCGCGCATGGCGCATCAGGAAGGTGAGCTGCTGATCGCTCCACTTGTATTCCAGTTTCACCGGTGCTGAAAACTCGCACAGCAGGGCCGGTACCGGCTGGAAATAGACATTATCAAAGACGAAGGTCTGCTCAGCCTGAGTCACATTAAGCACCGGGTGCAGCGGATGGCCGCCCTTCTGCAGGGGGATCACCTTACCTTCGTTATCGTACAGCTCGATGGCAAACGGGATATGCAGCGGCTGCTTCTCGGCCTGCTCGGCGGTCGGCGGCGTACGCTGGCTGATGGTCAACGTATACTGCTCGGTCTCCGGATTATAGTCGTCATGGACGGTGACAATCGGCGTACCGGACTGGCTGTACCAGCGGCGGAAGTGCGACAGATCGACGTTCGAGGCATCTTCCATCGCCTGGACGAAATCGTCGCAGGTGGCGGCGCTGCCGTCATGACGTTCAAAATAGAGCTGCATCCCTTTCTGGAAGTTTTCTTCACCCAGCAGGGTGTGCAGCATGCGGATCACTTCGGCCCCCTTTTCATAGACCGTCAGGGTATAGAAGTTGTTCATCTCGATAACCATATCCGGGCGGATCGGGTGCGCCATCGGGCTGGCGTCTTCGGCAAACTGCAGCCCGCGCATAGTGCGCACGTTGTTGATGCGGTTCACCGCCCGCGAGCCGAGGTCGGAGCTGAACTCCTGATCGCGGAACACGGTCAGCCCCTCTTTCAGGCTTAGCTGGAACCAGTCGCGGCAGGTAACGCGGTTGCCGGTCCAGTTATGGAAATACTCATGACCAATTACCCGCTCAATATCAAGGTAGTCTTTATCGGTGGCGGTATCGGTCCGCGCCAGGACATATTTGGAGTTAAAGACGTTGAGTCCTTTGTTCTCCATGGCACCCATATTAAAGAAGTCGACGGCGACAATCATATAGATGTCGAGGTCATACTCGAGGCCAAAGCGCTCCTCATCCCATTTCATGGAGTTTTTCAGCGAGGTCATCGCCCACGGCGCGCGGTCGAGATTGCCGCGATCGACGTACAGCTCCAGCGCCACTTCACGCCCGGAGCGGGTGGTAAAAGTGTCGCGCAGGACGTCGAAATCACCGGCCACCAGCGCAAACAGGTAGCACGGTTTCGGGAAGGGATCCTGCCACTGTACCCAGTGACGACCGTTCTCCAGTTCCCCTTCCGCCATACGGTTGCCGTTGGAGAGCAGGAACGGATATTTGGCTTTATCGGCGATAATTTTGGTGGTAAAGCGCGCCAGCACGTCCGGACGGTCCAGATACCAGGTGATGTGGCGGAAACCTTCCGCTTCACACTGGGTGCACAGCGCTTCGCCTGACTGATACAGGCCTTCCAGCGCGGTGTTCGCCGCCGGGCTGATCTCATTGACGATGGTCAGGGTGAAATGCTCCGGCAGGCCGCCGATCACCAGCTGATTGTTTTCTTCTTTATAGTCGCTCCACGGCTGTCCGTTCACCTGCAGCGAAATCAGGGTCAGATCTTCGCCGTCCAGGCGCAATGGCACATCAGACGCTGCCGCGTGGCGGGAGACCTTGCTCTCGGCCGTAACAACGGTTTTTGCGGCATCCAGGTCAAAGGTCAAATCGATATCGCTAATCAGATACTCCGGCGCACGATAGTCGTGGCGGTATTTGGCTTGGGGCTGTTGTGTCATAAAAAACCTTTCGCATCTTCGGTAAAGTGTCGTCCCAGTCTATTCCCGTTGTGTCAATCGCGCTATGCAGAATCTTCATCTTTTCAACGTGAAACACGGAAATCGCTACATTTTGTTAACACTCGCGGCACGAAATGCCCTCGACCCGACGCAAAGCTTGTGGTGTGATCCATGTTCAATATATTAAACTAGGCCTCGCAAATGACCGTCAGCGTCGCCATTGCTCGCCATCGCGGGACAGAGCCGGGTAATAAAGGTATACTCCGCCTCCTTTTTCCGCGTTGGTTTCGATGGAACGCTCCAGTGAGAGGATGCTACTGCGCACCATGACACAATTCACTTCTCCTGTACTGCACTCGCTGCTTGATACGGATGCCTACAAGCTGCACATGCAGCAGGCTGTCTTCCACCGCTACGGCGATGTACATGTGGCGGCGGAGTTTCGCTGCCGCGGAGACGACCTGCTCGGCATCTATGCCGACGCGATCCGCGAGCAGGTGGAGTCCATGCGCGACCTGAGGCTGCGGGATGATGAATATCGCTGGCTGTCCACCCTTCCTTTTTTTCGCCAGGATTACCTCGACTGGCTGCGCGATTTTCGCTATGACCCAAGCCAGGTCACGGTCACCAATGACAATGGCAAGCTGAACATTCGCCTTACCGGCCCATGGCGGGAAGCCATCATGTGGGAAGTCCCGCTGCTGGCGGTGATAAGCGAGCTGGTCCATCGCTACCGTTCACCCGAGACGGGCGTGGAACAAGCGCTAAACGCGCTGGAACATAAGCTAGGCGACTTCGCCACCATGACCGCTGGCCTCGACATGAGCGCCTTCCGTCTGATGGATTTCGGCACCCGCCGTCGTTTTTCACGCGAGGTGCAGGAAGCCATTGTGCAACGCCTGCAGCAGGAGCCATGGTTTGTTGGCACCAGCAACTACGATCTGGCGCGCCGTCTCAACTTAACCCCGATGGGCACCCAGGCCCATGAGTGGTTCCAGGCTCATCAGCAGATCAGCCCGAACCTGGCCAGCAGCCAGCGGGCGGCCCTCGCCGCCTGGCTGGAAGAGTATCCTGACCAACTGGGCATCGCACTGACCGACTGCATCACCATGGATGCGTTCCTGCGCGATTTCGGTCCGGAGTTCGCCACCCGCTATCAGGGTTTGCGCCACGACTCCGGCGACCCGGTGGAATGGGGTGAAAAAGCCATCGCCCATTATCAGAAGCTGGGCATCGATCCGCTGAGCAAAGTGCTGGTCTTCTCCGATAATCTCGATCTGGCGAAAGCCGTCGACCTGTATCGCCACTTCGCCTCGCGGGTGAAGCTGAGCTTTGGGATCGGCACCCGTTTAACCTGCGATCTGCCGCAGGTTAAACCGCTCAATATCGTGATTAAGCTGGTGGAATGTAACGGCAAGCCGGTGGCGAAACTCTCCGACAGCCCGGGGAAAACCATCTGCCACGATAAGGCCTTCGTCCGCGCCCTGCGCGAGGCGTTCGACCTGCCGCCGATTAAAAAAGCGAGCTAATTTTCTTAAGGAGCCTTTCAGGCTCCTTTTTCTTTATTATTTATTGCCGAATTATCCGCTTATGATGCGAAATCTACTTGTCTGATGGAAGATGACAGGTAACATAGATATCCCCCCGCTGTAGGGGGAAGAGACTTTTTTATTGGACTATATAGAGAGATTATTATGAGCGTTGTGCCTGTAGCCGACGTACTCCAGGGCCGCGTTGCCGTTGACAGCGAAGTCACGGTCCGCGGATGGGTGCGTACCCGCCGAGATTCAAAAGCTGGCTTTTCATTCCTCGCCGTCTATGACGGTTCCTGCTTTGATCCTGTACAGGCCGTTATTAATAATTCTCTGCCCAATTACAATCAGGAAGTGCTGCGTCTGACCACCGGTTGCTCGGTGATTGTCACCGGTAAAGTCGTGGCTTCCCAGGGCCAGGGTCAGAGCTTTGAGATCCAGGCGACCAACGTGGAAGTGACCGGCTGGGTGGAAGACCCGGACACTTACCCGATGGCGGCCAAGCGCCACAGCATCGAGTATCTGCGTGAAGTGGCCCACCTGCGTCCGCGCACCAACCTGATCGGCGCGGTTGCCCGCGTGCGTCACACCCTGGCGCAGGCGCTGCATCGCTTCTTTGATGAGCAGGGCTTCTTCTGGGTCTCCACCCCGCTGATCACCGCCTCCGATACCGAAGGCGCCGGCGAAATGTTCCGCGTGTCGACGCTGGATCTGGAAAACCTGCCGCGTAACGATCAGGGCAAAGTCGATTTCGACAAAGACTTCTTCGGTAAAGAGTCGTTCCTGACCGTTTCCGGCCAGCTGAATGGCGAGACCTATGCCTGCGCGCTGTCGAAGATTTACACCTTCGGCCCGACCTTCCGCGCGGAAAACTCCAACACCAGCCGCCACCTGGCGGAGTTCTGGATGCTGGAGCCGGAAGTGGCCTTCGCCAATCTGAACGATGTTGCCGGCCTGGCGGAAGCGATGCTCAAGTACGTCTTTAAAGCGGTACTGGAAGAGCGCGCGGACGACATGCAGTTCTTCGCCGAGCGCGTTGATAAAGACGCTATCGACCGTCTGCAGCGCTTTATCACCGCTGATTTTGCGCAGGTGGATTATACCGACGCCGTCACCATTCTGGAAAACTGCGGCAAGCAATTCGAGAACCCGGTGTACTGGGGCGTGGATCTCTCCTCCGAGCACGAACGTTACCTGGCTGAAGAACACTTCAAAGCGCCGGTGGTGGTGAAAAACTACCCGAAAGATATTAAGGCGTTCTACATGCGCCTTAACGAAGACGGTAAAACCGTCGCGGCAATGGACGTCCTGGCGCCGGGTATTGGCGAGATCATCGGTGGTTCCCAACGTGAAGAGCGCCTCGACGTGCTTGACGCGCGTATGGCCGAGATGGGCCTGAATAAAGAAGACTACTGGTGGTATCGCGATCTGCGCCGCTATGGCACCGTTCCACACTCCGGCTTTGGCCTGGGCTTCGAGCGTCTGATCGCCTACGTGACCGGCGTGCAGAACGTCCGCGATGTCATTCCGTTCCCGCGGACCCCGCGCAACGCGACATTCTAAATTTTTCTGACATAAACCTGAAAGGCCAGCGCAAGCTGGCCTTTTTTTATGTCAATTACTGTTATCAAAATTCAACAAACTTAAACATCAAGGCCTCGAATTCACATTTATGTTACGCACTGTTTCGGTGCATCCTGGTGATACAGATCGCACTTTTTGTTCATAACAGAGCAAAACCCCTGATTAATTTGCTCATTTTTTAACCATACGCCGCACATCTTGCCAAGACAAAGGCTGAATAAAAAGAAGGCGAATTCAACACATAAAATGAGCAAATTTACCTTTATCCAAATTAATCATAAATATTTCATATAGATAGATATGGAAGGGCGATTTACCTCACCATGTGGAACGGAATTTTGATTAAGTTCACAAAGTTCCCAAAAATACATATTTAGTTACATGTTTTTTCGTTTTGTTACTCATATGAGATATTAGTAGCATTTTCCGGCTAGCGAAACGTTGTCGCGGATGGAAAGATGCCTTCAGACACCAAACTCTCATCAATGGTTCTGTAAGTTTTTATTGACAGAACTTATTGACGGCAGTGGCACGTGTTCATATAAAAAATATTAATGAGGGTAATAAATAATGATGAAGCGCAATATTCTGGCAGTGGTGATCCCTGCCCTGCTGGTAGCCGGTGCAGCTAACGCTGCAGAAATCTATAACAAAAACGGCAACAAACTGGACTTCTATGGAAAAATGGTCGGCGAGCACGTCTGGACCACCAATGGCGACACCAGCAGCGACGATACCACCTACGCCCGTATCGGCCTGAAAGGCGAAACTCAGATCAACGATCAGCTGACCGGCTACGGTCAGTGGGAATACAACATGGACGCCTCCAATGTTGAAGGTTCCCAGCCGACCAAAACCCGTCTGGCGTTCGCAGGTCTGAAAGCGGGCGAGTATGGTTCATTCGACTACGGCCGTAACTACGGCGCAATCTACGACGTCGAAGCAGCAACCGATATGCTGGTTGAATGGGGCGGCGACGGCTGGAACTACACCGACAACTACATGACCGGCCGTACCAACGGCGTGGCAACCTACCGTAACTCTGACTTCTTCGGTCTGGTTGACGGCCTGAGCTTCGCGCTGCAGTACCAGGGTAAAAACGACCACGACCGTTCGATTCACAAGCAGAATGGCGACGGCTTCAGCACCGCGGCGACCTACGCGTTCGACAACGGTATTGCGCTGTCTGCTGGCTACTCCGGTTCCAACCGTAGCGTAGATCAGAAAGCTGACGGCAATGGCGACAAAGCCGAAGCCTGGGCAACCTCTGCAAAATATGACGCCAACAACGTTTACGCGGCCGTCATGTACTCCCAGACTTACAACATGACCCCGGAAAACCAGGGTAACTACTTCGCGGGCAAAACCCAGAACTTCGAAGCCGTTGTACAGTATCAGTTCGACTTCGGCCTGCGTCCGTCCATCGGCTACGTACAGACCAAAGGCAAAGACCTGCAGGCGCGCGGCGGCTTCTCCGGCGGCGATGCGGATCTGGTTAAATACGTCGAAGTGGGTACCTGGTACTACTTCAACAAGAACATGAACGTCTATGCGGCGTACAAGTTCAACCAACTGGACGACAACGCTTATACGCGTGAAGCTGGCGTAGCGACCGACGACCAGGCGGCCGTGGGTATCGTTTACCAGTTCTAATTTGCAGTACACCCCTTCGTGATATGCCTTCAGAGCAGGACTTCGGTCCTGCTTTTCTCTATTCGTGAGGCAAAGATCGTATCTTTCGAAAACCTTCGCGCTTTTTGTCGCAAACGGTTGGCAATTCGTTGTTCTCCCGTTAACCTGATAGCGGATTTCCCTTCAGTAATCACAATGGAACCTCGTCATGTTTGAGAACATTACCGCCGCCCCAGCCGACCCGATTTTAGGTCTGGCCGATCTGTTTCGTGCCGATGACCGCCCTGAAAAGATTAACCTCGGAATTGGTGTTTACAAGGATGAAACTGGTAAAACCCCCGTTCTGACCAGCGTCAAAAAAGCAGAGCAGTACCTGCTGGAAAATGAAACGACTAAAAACTATCTGGGCATCGATGGTATTCCTGAATTTGGTCGCTGTACCCAGGAGCTGCTGTTCGGTAAAGGCAATGCGATTATCGCCGATAAACGCGCCCGCACCGCGCAGACCCCGGGCGGTACCGGTGCACTGCGCGTCGCCGCAGACTTCCTCGCCAAAAACACCGACGTGAAACGCGTGTGGGTAAGCAACCCGAGCTGGCCAAACCATAAGAGTGTGTTTACCTCCGCCGGGCTGGAAGTGCGTGAATATGCCTACTACGACGCGGCTAACCACGCGCTGGACTTTGATGGTCTGCTTGCCAGCCTGAACGAAGCCCAGGCGGGCGACGTGGTACTGTTCCACGGCTGCTGCCACAACCCGACCGGTATCGATCCCACGCTCGATCAGTGGCAGACGCTGGCGCAGCTGTCGGTCGAGAAAGGCTGGCTGCCGCTGTTCGATTTCGCCTATCAGGGCTTCGCCCGCGGCCTGGAAGAAGATGCTGAAGGGTTGCGCGCCTTTGCTGCTCTGCATAAAGAGCTGCTGGTCGCCAGCTCCTACTCGAAAAACTTTGGCCTGTACAACGAGCGCGTCGGCGCCTGCACTCTGGTCGCCGCCGATCAGGAGACTGTAGACCGCGCATTCAGCCAGATGAAGTCGGTGATCCGCGCTAACTACTCCAACCCGCCTGCGCACGGCGCGTCCGTGGTGGCGACCATTCTGAGCAACGATGCGCTGCGGGCGATCTGGGAGCAGGAGCTGACCGATATGCGCCAGCGCATTCAGCGCATGCGACTGCTGTTCGTCAACACCCTGCAGGAGAAAGGCGCGAGCCGCGACTTCAGCTTTATCAGCAAACAGAACGGTATGTTCTCGTTCAGCGGCCTGACGAAAGAGCAGGTGCTGCGTCTGCGTGAAGAGTTCGCCATTTATGCGGTCGCGTCCGGCCGTATCAACGTGGCCGGCATGACGCCTGACAACATGGCGCCGCTGTGCGAAGCCATCGTCGCCGTGCTGTAAGCAATATTATTCGATATCAAGAAAAAGGCCGCGAATGCGGCCTTTTTATGTTCGCGTCAGGTGGGTTACCAGACCGGCATCTCATCCTGCAGGAACGGGTTGTTGCGGCGTTCCTCACCCAGCGTCGACAGCGGACCATGGCCGGGAATAAAGGTCACGTCATCGCCCAACGGCAACAGCTTATCCTTAATGGCCGCGATCAGCTGCCCATGGTCGCCGCGTGGAAAATCACTGCGCCCCACCCCGCCTTTGAAAATCACATCCCCGGAAATGAGCAGTCGGGAAGCGTCATCAAAGAAGACCACATGACCCGGAGTATGGCCTGGGCAGTGCAGCACCCGCAGCGCCACATTCCCCACATTAACCACGTCGCCTTCATTAAGCCAGCGATCCGGACGCAGCGGCTGGCAATCCTCCAGGCCGAACATCCGGCTTTGCGCCGGTAAGCCTTCCAGCCAGAACTCATCTTCTTTTTCCGGACCAATAACCGGTACGCCATAATGCTGCGCCAGTTCTGCAGCGGCGCCGACGTGATCGAGGTGGCCATGCGTCAGCAGAATCTGCATCAGCGTGACGCCAGCCTCCGTCACCACCGCTTTGATACGTTCAGCATCGCCGCCAGGATCGACCAGCGCCGCCAGCCGGGTTTGTTCGCACCAGATAAGAGAACAGTTCTGCGCGAACGCGGTAACCGGAATAATACGATAGTTCATGACGCTCCTTTCGTTACCAGTGCCTTACGGGACCGGTATCAATATGCACAAAGTTACTACGTGGGTAATATCCTACACCACCTGCGCGCATAGATAACGCCGCTTTGCGAATATTGCTTAACGAAATACCTTCAATATGGAAATCCATTGCCTGCCCCTTGGTGTGATAGCTGTGTTTTGCTACACCACGGCTTCGTGCGCGAAGCTCATCATTGGTATCGAGGGAACGATAGCCAGAGATAAGCTGGACAGGTTTGTTGGTGCCAAGTAGTCCCTGCAACCGATAAAGATGATCGAACAGATTTGGATCGATGGACTTAATTTTATTCGCGCGGTAATCACGGAAAAAATGGTTAAGTCTTGCTAATTCATCCTGAATATAGCCTCTGCCATCGAAAAACTCCGCCTTGAGTGATTCACCAGTATGCAGGTTATTCAGCGTCAAAATACGCGGACGGGGGGTCGAGAGGGTGGCAAATGCCGGCGCAGGGAGAATGGCGGCAGCACCCAGCGCAGCACCACCCAACGCCAGCAATCTGCGGCGATTAGCGTCAAATTTGTCCATGATAATCAGGTCTACAGTCAATGAATCGTTATATACTTTTTCCGCCTTGCGCGATGCTGAACCTCAGCACGCCATCGCTCGCCACAGCCGTGATGCAGCCCGGCAAAAGAGAACGTTCGCGCTGACCGCGCCACGCATTGAGCGGAATGATATGTATATGCACTTCTGGCGCACGAAAGGCACCTTACCGGGCATTATTGCCAACGTCAAGGCAGCCTCACCCCAGGAAAATCGGGCGCTGCAGAGGAGCAGCGCCCTTTTTTACCCAGTGCTAGGACAACAAAATCCATTGAACTACTTCATTTACCTGATTAATTGTTCAGCTTTCGTCAGAATTTGTGCGCTGGATCGCGCGGTGATATCGTAATTGTAAATATCTGTTCGATATTGTGTACGTCCATCAGCGTCCACAAACGCCGTTAAGTAATATAAATTCACCGGTATATTTTGCCGAATATTGACATAGCGCGTGTCCCCTTGCTTCAGGGCATCAGAAATACGCGAGTCATTCCAGCCCGCATCCTGCAGCAGCATATTGGCCAGCTCCGAAGCCTTATTCACCCTCACACAGCCGGAACTGAGCGCACGAACATCCTTCTGGAACAGATTATGGTTCGGCGTATCGTGCAGGTAGATGGCATCGGAGCTCGGCATATTGAACTTGTAGCGTCCGAGCGAGTTACGCGCCCCGGGCGCCTGCTGGAAGCGGAACGGTAAGTTGTTCTCGGTGATGGTCGACCAGTCAACCCGATAAGGATCGATGGTCTCTTTACTGTTCCAGCCGCGCATCACGGTGTAGCCATGCTGCTCCAGATAGCCTGGATTGTTACGCACCTTCGGCAGGATATCTTTGCGCGCCAGGGTTGGCGGCACGTTCCACGGCGGATTGACCACCACGTTATTCAGCGCGCTGCTCATCATTGGCGTTTTGCGGTCCGGACGCCCCACAATCACCCGCGAGGCCAGCACCTGGCTGCCGTCCTGGTAATAGACCAGCGAGAACGCCGGAATATTGACCATAATGCCGGTGGATAGTTTGCCCGGCAGTAAGCGTAAACGCTGAATATTCAGGGCCAGCACCCCTGCGCGCTGCGCGGAAGAGACGTTGAGCCAGTCGCGAGTCGACTGGCCGATGACGCCATCCGCCCCCAGCCCCTGCATCGCCTGGAAGCGCTTAACCCCCTCCACCAGCTGGCGATCGTACACGCCGCGCGCCGCGGGTTTGCTCTTTTTCTTCGCCGACGGGCTCACCACATCGCCAGGCAGAACGATATTGGCGGTATTGTCCAGCATCCCGGTACGCTGGAGGATCTCGCGCAGGGCACCGATATCATTGCTCCATTCGCCGGGGCGCAGCGAGCCGCTGCCGGTCATCTGCGGCCACGGGCGAGAATCAGCCACCAGCGCCAGCAGCGACTGATGCATGGCTTCATACTGCGGATGATGCGGCGCCAGGCCGGCGATAAACGCCGGCAGGGAGCCATTGTCCAGCGCCAGCTGCCACTGGTTAATCACCGACAGCGGCGGGGTCGCCATCTTGTACGGCGTTGAACTGTACAACCAGCGGGTCCCCTGGGTGGGGATGCCGCTGATAAAGTGCAGATAGCCCATCATGGCGTCCGACAGCACCACATCGCGCGCCATACCGCTGACGGCGGGATCGGTCAGCAGACTGACCCAGGTGGTAAACTGCGGCTGAAAACCGGCGATGGCGATCTCCGCCAGCTGCTGCTGGAACGCCTGCACCGCCTCGCGGTTTTCCCACATCGGTTTCATATCCCTGGCGGCGTACAGCGACACCAGCGGATTCATAAAGACGGGTTTATACCCTGCCGGCAACAGCGCCTCGATCTGGGCGCGACTGTTTGCCGCCGTCGCCATCGACAGCGGCTGCTCACCGGCCAGCTTCGCGACCGCCGGCGATTGCCCATCGCTTTGCGCCAGCGCGACAGAGACCTCAGCGGGCGTCGCGGAACTGTCGCCGGGTACGACTTCAGGCTCTTCGGCCTGGACATTGAACAGCGGAGCAAATGCCAGTGCCAGGCTCAGGCTGAGCGCTGACAATGGACGACCATACCGTTTCTTTAGCAACATCCCTTGCCCCCTGTTGTCACACATTGCAGCCCACAAAATTGGGGCTCTTTTTCAGTATATAAAGACGAAAAGGCTTTTGCCTTACCTAATGTAAAGAAGTTTAAAGATTATACCACCCTGGCATACCGGGCTGGATAGAAAAAAAGGGCAACTTAACGTTGCCCTCTTCACCGCTTAGCCGCCAGAATGTTGCCGCAGCCTCAGGAGGCGTCGGCCGTTCCCGGCAGCGCTTCCGGCAGCGGCGCGGCAAACCCGCGCAGCCCCACCACGTGGACGTGTTCGTGATTATTGAACACTTTACGCACCAGTTTATAGGTGGTGCCTTTCTCCGGACTGATGTTCTCCGGCGCCGCGATAATCAGCTGCATCTCCAGACGTTCGCACAGCTCGAACAGCGTGGCGATGGAGCGGGCATCGAGACGCGCCGCTTCATCGAGGAACAGCAGACGGCAAGGCGAGATATCCTTGCCGCGCAGCCGGCGGGATTCATCTTCCCAGCTCTGGACGACCATCACCAGAATCGACATCCCGGTACCGATCGCTTCCCCGGTGGACAGCGCGCCGGACTCCGCGCGTAGCCAGCCGTCGGAGCCGCGGTTAACTTCCACTTCCATCTCCAGATAGTTGCGGTAGTCGAGCAGCTCTTCACCGATGGTTTGCGGCGTGCGCTGCCCCATGTCGATCTGCGGATTCAGGCGCTGATAGAGCTTAGCCAGCGCTTCCGAGAAGGTCAGGCGGTTGCTGTTGAAGAGATCCTGATGCTGTTCATGCTGCTCGGAGAGCACATCGAGCAGCATCGAATGGGTCTCACGCACATTGACGTTCAGACGCACGCTGTTGACCTGGCCGAAGGAGACGCTCTGCAATCCCTGATTGAGCATCCGGATACGATTCTGCTCGCGCTGAATGGTTTTGCGAATAATGTTGGCCACGCTGCGGGAGCTGATGGCCAGCTTCTGTTCGCGGTTTGTTAGCTCTTCGGTCAGGCGGCTGAGCTCAATCTCCATCTGCTCGATCGCTTCCACCGGATCATCGGTGCGGATAATATCCTGGCGGATACGCTCGCGCAGATGCTGGTAGACGGCAACGAAGAACTGAATTTTGCGCTCCGGACGCTTCGGATCTTCCGAGATACGCAGCACGTCGCGCAGATGTTCGTTATCAGCGACCGCCAGACGCAGCGCACCGAGCGCCTTATCCGACATGGAGCGCAGCTCGTCGGCGGAAAGATAGGCCAGCTCGCGACGGTGCAGACGACGCTCGACGCCGTTGTCTTTCACCAGGCGCATCACCGCGCACCAGCCCGCCTTGGCGGTCACCACCTGCTCGCGCATTTCGCAATAATCGCGCTCTAACTTGCGCAGTTTGCGGGTCAGGTTGTCCATTTCCGCTTCGCAGAAGGTCAACGCTTTCTCCAGCTGATTGCGACGGGAGCGGTTATTGCTCAGTTGCATGTGCAGCTCATCGCGACGCGCACGGGCCCGCTCTTCCGCGCCGGCATCGGCGCGTACGCCAATGTCCTGCAGCTCTTTATACAGATCGTTAAGCAGCTCTTTCTTGGTGTCATACGAGCTCTTCAGCGAGGCCAGCACCTGATTGTACTGGCTAAGCTGCGCCGCATGGGCACGCATCGCGTCGCGCGCGCGGCTGCGTTCGGTTTCCGCCTGCTCCAGACGCTGGCGCAGCTTCTCGTTGAGATCGCTGTTGCCGCTGAGCATTTCCGCCGAATCGGAGTAGCTGAAGTGGGCCCGGCGCTGGACGACTTCCGCCAGGGCAAAAGCCTGCTGGCGCGCATCGCGCTGGGTCTGCTGCGCATAGGCGTAATCTTCTTTCAGCTGCTCAAACTGCTCCGGATCGCTCTGCAGCACCGAAACAATAGGCTCCAGCTTCGCCAACTGATTGCCGTGCTGCTGAATAAAGCGCGCGGCCTCCTGCGCTTCATCCAGACGTTCCTGGATCTCGTCCACGCGGTCGGCCAGCGTATCATCCGCCAGCAGATTCAGGCGCGGCAGCAGGCGGTTAAGCGCCGACACGCCCTCTTTCGCCTGCTCATACTGCACGCGGTTCTGTTGGTTATCGCTTTCATGGGCGCTCAGCGCGCGCTCCAGCTCGCCGCGGCGGCTGTTGAGTTTGCGGATCTCTTCTTCCGGATCGTCCTCGAAAGCCACCGCCAGATGGCTGCCGATAAAGCGGCTGAAGGCCTGGTGCAGGCGCTGGGTTTTCTGCACGTCAAACGACAGGGTCGCAAAACGCTCGGACAGCGATTCACGCTCGGCATGCAGGGTTTCAATGCGGTTTTCACGCGCGGCGCGGCCAAACAGCGGCAGCGACGGAAAGCGCGAATAACGCCACTGGCGATCGGCAATCTTCACCACCACCGCTTTTTCCAGCTCGTCGACGCTGAATACGCTGTCATCGAAGGACTGCGGATCGCCTTCGATCAGATAGAGATCTTCCGGGCAATCTTCCAGTCCCTCAAGCTGCTCGGCTACCCGCGACAGATCCGGTACCACGATCGCATGGCGCGACGGACCGTACAGCGCGGAGAAGTACGGCGCATCGTCCAGGCTAACATCATCGTAGATCTCGGACAGCAGAACGCCGCCGAACCGTTCCGCCAGGGCGTTGAGGCGCGGATCTTCCGAACCGCCCGGCTGGCTAAGACGCTCGATTTCTTCGTCGATGGCGCGCTTGCGGGCGCCGACCTCGTCACGTTCAACGATAGCCTCTCGTTCACGCTCCAGCAGCTGCTGCAGGTATTCGGTGACCTCCTGGCCGGACGCAAACTGCTCGCCGCTTTGCTCGCACAGCTGGTTAAGGCTGTTCTGCGCCGCCAGCCAGACCGGCGCCCGACGCATCAGCGTCTGGGTACGCGACTGCAGTTGCTCCAGCTCCTGACGCAGCGCCATGCGCTGCTCCTGAGCATTGGAGACGCTGTCGGCCAGCGACGCGATTCGCGCTTCCAGCTCCTGATGCAGCGTTTCCAGATCGTCGATATCGTAGCGTTTACCCTGGCGTTTGCAGAACTCGGCCAGCTGACGCTCAGCGTCCTGCTGCTCGCGCAGGCGCTGTTCAAGCTCGTTGAGGCGGCTGCGCAGCCCCTGCGCCTGCTCGGCCTGGTGGCGCTGGTTCACGCCGTCGCGCAGCAATTCGCGCGCTACGTCCCAGGCTTCATTGCGCGCCAGCGGGCCGTTAATCGCCGCCACCAACTGGTAAGCCTGTTCAAACTGGCTGTGCGCGGTTTGCGCCACGCTCATTTTCTGTTCCAGCGACAGCATTTTCTCCGTCGCTTCCTGCTCTTTCGCCTGGAAGGTTTCCAGCCACTCGTCGGCGCTCTCCGGGGTCAGATCCGGCAGATGGCACAGCGCCTTCGCGCGCTCCAGCGCCTGCAGCGCCTGGTTATACTGAATGGCGCGGGTCTGCTGCACATCGAGCGCCTGCTGATAGTCGGCGAGTTGGCTTTTCAGCTCATCCACTTCCAGCTCGGCGGCCTCAGCGCGGGCTTCGTTCTCTTCCTGACGATCGACGGCTTCCGCCACCACTTCATTCTGCTCTTCCAGACGGATCTGCAGCTCGTCGAGATCCGCTTCGTAGCGCTCGATTTTTTCCTGCTGACGCAGCGCAGTCTGCACCAGGTTCAGGTGATCGCTGGCGGCCTGGTAATCGGCTTCCAGATCGCCCTCCGCGCCGTTATGCTCCTGCAGTTCGCGCGCCATGTCGACGTGCTTATACTGCTCAGCCGCCAGCTGCGAACGCGAGGTGAAGAGATCGCGGCGATACTCCAGCGCCTTATCCAGGTGAATGCGCCTCTCGTTGGCGTGACGCATATAGTCCGCCGCCACGTAGTTGGTGGCTTCGCTGATCAGGTGTTTAAACAGATCGCGGTCGGACTGGGTAACGCGAATGGCTTCCAGCGTCATGCGGTTTTCCCGCAGCGCTGCTTCCATATCCTGGAACGCTTTACGCACGCCGCTGTTTTCCGGCAGCAGGTAGTCGCGCAGCGAGCGGGTAATGGTGCTGGAGATCCCGCCGTACAGCGAGGCCTCAATCAGGCGGTAGTACTTGCTACGATCGGAGGCGGAACGCAGGCGACGCGCCACCACGCCCAGATCGAACATTAGCGAGTGATATTCGGTGATCGAGTTGAACTGTTTAAACTGGACCCCTTCCATCGCCTCGAGCTTTTCTTTCAGCTCATTGAGACTGACTACGCGCGCCTGGCGATCGTTCAGCGTTTCGGTTAACAGCTGGGTCGGCAGGATAGAGGTGGGCAGCCCCTGAATGGCGAAAGGCTTGATATCGACTTTGCGATCGCGCCCGGCAACCTGCTGCAGGCGCACGCCGACTACCACGCGCTGATGGCGGGAGTTGATAACGTCGAGCACTGAGTAACAGACGCCGGCGCGCAGCTTACCGTGCAGGCCTTTATCGCGTGAGCCGCTGGTGGCCCCCGCTTCGGTGGTGTTACGGAAGTGCAGCAGGGTTAAATCGGGGATCAGCGCCGTGACGAAGGCCGCCATGGTCGTCGACTTACCGGCGCCGTTCCCCCCGGAGAGGGTGGTGACCAGTTCATCAAGATCAAAGGTCCGGGCAAAGAAGCCGTTCCAGTTAACCAGCGTCAGCGAGCGAAACTTACCGCGTTCAATCATTACTCTTCCTCCCCGCTATCCGGCTGGTTCTCTTCATTCTCATCATTGAGCTGCAGGTGATTTTCCAGGGCCATCGCTTCCCCGTCGCGGATCAGGCGGCGCTGCGCCTCGCGCGGGTCGTCGCCGGCGCGTACATCGGCGCCAAAGCGGAATACCGATTCGGTAATGCGGAACTTACTGCTGTCGTGGCCCATAAACCACACCATCCCCAGACGGCGCAGGCGGTTTAGCGACGCGCGCATTTTTTCCTGCAGCTTCTGACGGTCCAGATCCGAACCGGTGGAACGGTTGTTGACCAGCTTCAGCAGCCTGGATTCATCCGCCAGGGTCAGCAGCTCGTCATACAGCTCCTGCTGGGTGAAAATTCCTTCGTTTGCCAGGCGCTCCGGGCTGAGATAGAGATAGCAAAGAATTTTGCCCACCATCATATCCAGTTCGGACAGCACCGAGCGTGAAATCAGGGTTGTGGAACGCGGGCGCAGGTAGAAAAACCCCTCCGGCGCGCGGATCAGCTCGACGTTATAGCGAGCGTAAAACTCTTCCAGATAATCCTGGAAGTCCATCAAAAATGCGTGATTATCCAGCTCGTCGAGGCCGATATGTCGGCCCGCGCGCAAGGCGCTGTCCAGCGCCGGAAATAACGGATTGGCTAACGCCTGCGCCAACTTAACCGGCATCACTTGTTCAATATTTGTCAATGACATGCGCCTGTACCTTGGCTCCGTAATCATTAATCGGCTGCCATTTGGCTGGCAGTCCGGTGAAATCTGCCTGGGCGACGCCCAGCTGTACCGCCTGATCCACGACGATCCGCGCCACGTCGAAGTGACGCCCGCGCGGATACTGCGCCAGGAACTCCCGCGCCACCAGGCCGAGATCCAGCGGTATTCCTTTCTCTTTATAGACCGCCAGCTGCGCTTCGATCAGCGCCGCCAGCTGCTCGCGAATTTCGTTAAACTCTTCAAATTCGAGGTCCGCCGGTAGCTCGCCGGTGACCTCTTCATCGCGCAGGGCCATCTCCTCGTCGCGCATATCCAGCAGACGGTCGGCGTTGGCGTAAGTCAGCGCCCACGGCTCATCAAAATAGGTCTGTACCGACTGGCGCAGACGCTGGGCGAAGACGCGGTTCTTATCCATATCGATAGCGGTACGGATAAACTTGTGCACGTGGCGGTCATAGCCGATCCACAGGTCAATCGCCTGTTGGCCCCAGCTGACGATGCGGTCGAGCTTGCTTTGCAGGTCGAACACCAGCCGGTCGACAAAATGGAGATCGTCGCGCGCCATGGTCGAATCCTGAATGCGCAACAGATTCGCCTGCAGCTTATCCCCCGCCGCATCCAGCGTATCCTGCAGTTCACGCAGGGTGCCGGAGGTTTCCGACAGCAACAGTTCACAGCTGGAAATCGCCGCGCGCCAGTCTTTGTTCAACAGCTGCGCGATATCGTCTTTCACCAGCTGCTGCTGCTCATCCATGATGCGCTGCGTCAGGTCGATGCTGTCGAAAATTTCCGCTACCGAATACTTCAGCGGGGCAAAAACGTTGCGATGCCAGTGAAACTCATCGCCGCCCTCTTCCGCGGCATCCGCTGCGCGCTTCAGCTCGCCGGCGACGATCGACAACTGCATCGAGAGACGCAGCGTCGAAAATTCGCGCTGCCGGATATAATAATCGGTGATCCCGATCCCCAACGGCGTCAGACGATAGATTGCATTGCCTTCGGTAATTTCGCTGGTAAAGCGGTTCAGCAGACGCTGGCGCACCAAATCGTTGATGGCGTTATTGGCGCGCTGGCTGATGGTTTCGCTGGTCTGCTCAAACGCATCACTCACGTGGCGGAACGCATCCACCAGTTCTCCCTCGCTCATTTCCCCTTCCAGCCGTTCGCCATTCAGGGTGGCGATCGCCAGCAGGAAAGAGAGTCTGTCGACCGGCAGCGAGATAGAAAAATCATTTTTCCTGGCCCAGGCAACCAGTTCGGGGACTGTCTGGGAAAATTCACTCATACTTTATCCTTGCATCTGCGGCTATGAGCCTGGCTCTTAAGCGCGGTGACATGAATATAACGGCCCAGGCTGAGGTACGGCTCCTGACGACAGTAGCGCGTCTCCAGCTCCAGCAGCGCCGCATAGCTGTCATGCTGTTGGCGTTTTTCACGCAGATAATCATGAAACACTCGCACGCCGGTTTTGCTGACAATCTGCCAGCCAATCTCTTCCAGCCAGTGATAAACCTGCTGCGGCTCACGCGGATAGTCCGGCGACAGCGTGCGTTTTTTCTTTTTTGGCATGCCCAGTTGTACGTAATCGAAATTACCGGCAACCATATTGTGCATCAGCAGGCCGTTAGCATTGTAGAACATCAACGACAAGCCGCCGCCAGGACGCAGCGTCGACCACAGGGTACGCAGCACCGCCTGGGGCTCCGCCACCCACTCCAGCACCGCATGAAACAGTACCAGATCGACCGGGCTTTCCAAGTGCTGCGCAATATCCTGAGCCGCGCATTGTACAAAATGCATGTTGTCGATCACACCTTTATCGACAGCAGCCTGGCGGGCGCGGGCCACCATTTCAGCGGAGAGATCGCACAGCGTCACGTGATGGCCCAGTTGCGCCACTTTAATGGCCGTTTGCCCTTCGCCGCCGCCGGCATCCAGTACCCTCAGCGGCCCCGGCCCCAGCTGCGCCAGCAGCGGCTCCAGATCCTGCCAGAGGATCGCCTGGCGCAGCTGGCCTTTTGTGGTGCCGTAAATATTGCGCGAAAACTTTTCAGCAATGTCATCGAAATTGCGATCCTGCACGGGCGACTCCACAAGCCAACACAAAACCGCTATTTTGTCATACCCACGCCGAGAATGAAGCGATCTGTTATAAGATCCGAACATAACTTTGGTTATATGGTTAAAAAAGGAACCATCTGGCATGCTTTTCACGCTAAAAAAGATCGTCGGCGGTCTGCTGCTACCGCTTCCTGCCCTGCTGTTGCTGATCGGTATCGGGATCGCCCTGTTATGGTTCAGCCGCTTTCAACGTACCGGGAAGTATTGCGTGAGCCTCGGCTGGCTGCTGCTGACGCTGCTGAGCCTGCAGCCCGTGGCAGACAGCCTGCTTAAACCGATAGAAGATCGCTATCCCACCTGGCGCGGCGAGCAGCCGGTGAGCTACGTGGTGGTGCTGGGCGGCGGCTATACCTGGAACCCGGAGTGGGCGCCTAGCTCTAACCTTATCAGCAACAGCCTGCCGCGCCTGACGGAGGGCATTCGCCTGTGGCAGGAGAATCCGGGATCGAAAATGATCTTTACCGGCGCGGCGGCAAAAACCAACCCCGTCAGCACGGCGGAGGCCGGGGCGAGAGTGGCGGAGAGCCTCGGCGTACCGCGCAGCGATATCATCGTGCTCGATAAGCCGAAAGATACGGAAGAGGAAGCGCTGGCGGTGAAGGGCGCTATCGGCGACGCCCCCTTCCTGCTGGTCACCTCGGCGTCGCATCTTCCGCGGGCGATGATCTTCTTTCGCCATGCCGGTCTGGATCCGCTGCCCGCGCCGGCTAATCAGATGGCGGTCACATCACCGCTCAATCCGTGGGAGCGGGTCATTCCTTCACCGGTGTGGCTGATGCACAGCGACCGGGTCGGCTATGAAACGCTTGGTCGCGTCTGGCAATGGCTGAAAGGCAGCTCAGGCGAGCCAGGGCAGGAGTGATTTTGCGGCGAGGTCGAAACGGGCGCGGTCAAAGCGCCCGGTATTGACCAGGCTATCCACCTCATCCCACAGCAGATAAAGCCAGCGCCGCCAGACAAAGGCCTCGGAGACCGGCGCCTGCTGCAGGTAACGCCATAGCAGCTGCTCGGCCTGGCCCCCCTCCGCGAGACGGAACAGTTCGTACTCCCGCGGCGCCCACAGCATCATCCCCGGACCAACCATCGCCAGCAGCTGATCGCTGCGCGGATCTTTCAGCATGCTGCGCAGGGTGAAATTGCCGTGCACCAGTACGGCATTATCATTGAAATCGCGGAACAGCTCCGGCAGACACTCGCGGGAGCGGAACAAAACCCGCTTATCCTGCATGGTCAGACCGGTGTCCTGATACAGGTTCAGGGTGCTCCACAACATCGCCACCCGCTGACGGTACCAGTTCGGCCACAGATTGTCCTGGGTATTATCGACCATCCCCACGCAGCCGCCGCTGTCCTGACGATGCCAGGCCAGCAGCGCCTCGACGATCTGCTCCTGCAGCTGCTCCCAGCGCGCCGGGGTGCGGGTGGGCGCCTCCACCGGGACGCCGCGCAGACGCTCAAGCAGCAGCACGTCCGGCCCGGGATGCTCTTCATGCGTCATCACGCCATAGACCACCGGCATGCGCACCGTACCGCTGCGCGCCAGAGTGGAGATCTTCCAGGCCAGCTGCCGCGCCACGCCGGGGGTGGTGAAACTTCGCGCCAGCAGCGGCATCGGATTTCCCTGCGCGTCATACAGGGACCACAGCGCCGTAGCGGCTTTTTCACTGACACACTCCACCCGGCTCAGCTTTTCGCCAAGCAGGTGACTCAGTTCGGTTCGCAACTGTTCCATTGTCGATTACCCCTATGAACACTACTGATTTCATAATGAGCGCCCGCACCTGGGTTGTCATCGGATAAGATCAAAAATGGGCAAAAAAAGCATAAAACCGGTGGGGATATCCCCTCCTGCAAGGAGGGGACAGAGGACTAACGCAGTTCAGCGCGGACGCGCGCCAGATCTTCAGGGGTATCGACGCCGGTGCCGGGCACTTCGGCCGCCACGGCGACATGGATCTTCTCGCCATACCACAGCACCCGCAGCTGCTCGAGCATTTCTATCTGCTCCAGCGGGCTTGGCGCCCAGCTGACATAGCGGCGAATAAAGCCGGCGCGATAGCCATAGATGCCGATGTGGCGCAGCAGAGAATCACCAATGGCGTCGCGGGAGTGGGCAAAGCGATCGCGATCCCAGGGAATGGTGGCGCGGGAGAAATAGAGCGCATAGCCCTGCGCATCCATCACCACTTTGACCGCATTTGGATTAAACGCCTCTTCCGCATCGTGGATCGGTACCGCCAGCGTCGCCATTCCGCTGGTGCTGGCAGCCAGATTCTCCGCCACCTGGCGGACGATAGCCGGGGGGATCATCGGCTCATCGCCCTGGATATTGACGATGATGGTGTCATCGCTGAACGCGCACTTCTCCACCACCTCCGCCAGCCGTTCGGTGCCGGATTGATGGTCGGCGCGGGTCATGCAGACCTCGCCGCCGGCGGCTTCAACCGCCCGGGCGACCTCTTCGTGATCGGTGGCGACAATAATGCGATCCGCGCCGGATTCGCGGGCGCGCTCCAGCACATGGACAATCATCGGCTTGCCGTTAATGTCCTGCAGTGGTTTTCCCGGCAGGCGCGTGGAGGCGAAACGCGCAGGAATAATGACCACGAAACTCATGAGTGACTCTCTTCTACCGCCAGCGGACGCGCTTCTGTCTCCAGCAGCACAGGGATACCGTCGCGCAGTGGAAACGCCAGACTATCAAGTTTGCAAATAAGTTCTTGCTTATCCTGACTGTAATACAGCTTACCGTTACAGACCGGGCAGGCGATGATTTCAAGTAAACGGTGATCCATGTTTCCTCCTGATGGACCGGATAGATTTCTCAGCAGCATAACACAGGAAGGTCGGCGCCGGGATCAATCGGCATCGATTTCCCATCCTCGCTCCTGGCCGACAAACAGCCCTTCCGGCAGGCGTCGACACAGGATCCGGTCTGCCGATTGCCAGCGTGCGAAGTCGTTGATCGCCCGGCGCAGCCCCTGCTCCAGACCACGGGTGATCTTCACCTCATCCTCCAGCCACAGGGCGAAGATCTCCAGCTCCCGGCTTTTGCGATGCATTTTACTGTCCATTCGCCCGACCAGTTTCCCCTGGTGCAGCAGAGGCAGTACGAAGTAGCCATACTGACGCTTCGGCGCCGGGGTATAGCACTCCAGGCGATAGCTGAAGTTGAACAGTTGCTCAGCGCGTTTCCGATCCCAGACCACCGGGTCGAAGGGCGAGAGCACGGCGCTATGGCTGGCGGTAAGTTTACCGCCGGGCGCGGACTCCAGCTGCGCCAGCGCGTCGCGATGCAGCCACATCTCGCCAAGCGCTTCCACATCGACCGGCACAACCAGGCCCTCATCCTGCCAGGCCGCCAGCAGACCCGGTAGCGCCGGCTGACGTAAACGATAGTAATCCGCCAGCCACTGGGGGCGAAAGATGCCGAGGCTGCGGGCGCTGTTGCGCAGCATGATGGCCTCTGCAGCGTCGCGGGACAGCGCATCGCGCTCGTCGTCCCAGTGCGGCATCACCCGCCGGGTTAAATCATACACGCGGTGAAAGTTTCGCCGCTCCACCACCATCACTTCACCGGCGGTAAACAGCCCTTCCAGGTGGCGCTTATGCGGTTTCCACTCCCACCAGCCGCTGGCGCCTTTGCGCGGGTGGGCAAAATCCGCCGAGCGAACCGGTCCGTTTTGTCCGATATGCGCGACCAGCTCTGCAATACTTCCGGCATGCTCTTCCATCCACGCGCGATGATATTTCCAGCCCATCTTGTCGGGGTTCAACATTCGGTGGCGCACAAGGGCGAAATCGCTGCGCGGCAGAAAACAGGCTTCATGCGCCCAGTATTCCATCAGCTCGCCGCTGCGCAATGACTCATCCAGCCAGTGCTGCGGATAGCTGCCGAGGCGGCTGAACAACACCAGGTAGGGGCTGCGGGCCACCACGTGTATGGTATCGATTTGCAGCAGCGACATCTGCTGGATGGTGGAAAGGATGTCATTCGGGCGAGCGCGACGCCGGGGCTTTTTTAATAACCCCTGCGCCGCGAGATGGAGGTGGCGCGCCTCATTAAGCGATAGTTGCAATACCGACATGCAGGTTCTCCGTCAGGAATTCCAGCACAGCGGCGAGCAAAGCCGGCGCGTCGGTTAACGTTGCGCCAACGTCGCTAAGTCCGCAAGCAACCGCTGTGCGCGTTCATCGGCCATTATGGCGTCGACCGGTAAATACCACCAGTTCGCAGCGGCGAAATCGCGACATTTCACGGCGTCTTTCTCGGTCATCAGCAGCGTCTGCCCGGCGGTTACCAGAGCGGTGACATCGGCCTGGCTCAGCGCCTGATGGTCCGCCAGCGCCACGGTTTTGACCGGCTGGACGCCACAGCTTTCGAGGGTGGCGAAAAAGCGCGGCGGATGGCCGATGCCGGCCATTGCCACTACGTTAGTGAAGGTAGAGACATCGCGACGTTCGCCGGTAAGCAGGTTGACCGCCATCCCGGGACGCAGCTGCATCGGGATCTCTCCCGGACGCGACACGCCGCCGTTGACGATAATCGCATCAACGCTTTGCAAGCGCGATGCCCGCTCACGCATCGGCCCGGCAGGCAGCCACCAGCCGTTGCCAAAGCGGCGCACGCCGTCGATGACGACAATTTCCCGGTCCCGCGCCAGCTTATAGTGCTGCAACCCATCGTCGGTGACGATAATCTGCAGCTCGTGCGCGCTGAGCAGCGCTTTCACCGCGTCGCTGCGCAGCGGAGAGACCGCCACCGGCGCGCCGGTGCGCTGATGGATGAGCACCGGTTCATCGCCTGCCTGCGCCGTACTGGTCCGGTCAGTTAATACCAGCGGGTAGCGTTCGGCTTTACCGCCGTAGCCGCGAGAGACCACCCCAACGCGAATGCCGCGCTGCTGCAGTTGCTCCACCAGCCAGATCACCACCGGCGTTTTACCGTTGCCGCCGGCGGTCAGGTTACCGACCACCACCACCGGCACCGGCGCGCGCCAGGCTTTTTTCCACCCCAGCTGATAGCTGAGGCGAATCAACGCGCTCACCAGGCCATACAGCCAGGAGAGCGGCAGCAGCAGGCGCCACAGCGGCGACTCACCGGACCAGATGCGCGCGATCATTCGCCGAATTGCATCTTATGCAGCTGGGCGTATACGCCTTTATGCTCCAGCAGGTCGTGGTGCGTTCCGCGCTCCACGATCCGCCCGTCTTCAACCACCACAATCTCATCAGCCTGCTCAATGGTTGACAAACGGTGGGCAATAACCAGCGAGGTGCGGTTTTTCTGCAGCTCATCCAGCGCCGCCTGAATCGCACGCTCGGACTCGGTATCCAGCGCCGAGGTGGCTTCATCGAGGATCAGGATCGGGCTGTTACGCAGTAGCGCACGGGCAATAGCAATACGCTGGCGCTGGCCGCCGGACAGCATCACGCCATTTTCGCCGATGATGGTATCCAGGCCATTGTCCATCTTGTTGATGAAGTCCATGGCGTAGGCCATTCGCGCAGCCTCTTCAATCTGCTCGCGGCTGTACTCTTCAGTACGGGCATAGGCGATGTTATTGGCGACGGTATCATTGAACAGGTGCACGTTCTGTGAAACCAGCGCTACCTGGTCGCGCAGCGAGCTCAGCTTGTACTCGCGCAAGTCATGGCCATCCAGCAGGATCTGCCCATCGTCGACATCGTAGAAGCGCGTGATCAGGCTGGCGATGGTCGATTTACCCGAACCGGAGCGTCCCACCAGCGCCACAGTTTTCCCTTCCGGGATATCGAGATTGATATTGCGCAGCGCGGCCACTTCGCGACCCGGATAGGTAAAGGTGACGTTCTCGAACTTGAGATTGCCTTTCGCCCGCTCAATGACGCGGGTACCTTCGTCTTTCTCCTGCTCGGAATCGAGGATCGCAAACAGCGTCTGGCATGCCGCCATCCCGCGCTGGAACTGGGCATTGACGTTGGTCAGAGACTTCAGCGGACGCATCAGCGCAATCATGGAGGAGAAGACCACGGTAATGGTCCCAGCGGTCAGGGTGTCCATCACGCTCGGGAAGCTGGCGGCATACAGGACAAAGGCCAGCGCCAGGGAGGCGATAAGCTGAATGATCGGGTCGGAGATAGACGAGGCGGAAACCATTTTCATCCCCTGCAGGCGCATTTTATTGCTGACCTTATCAAAACGTTTGGTTTCCACTTCCTGGCCGCCAAACATCAGCACCTCTTTGTGCCCTTTCAGCATCTGCTCAGCGCTGGTGGTGACCTGCCCCATCGTGTTCTGCATATTCTTACTGATATTGCGAAAACGCTTGGAGACCACGCGGATTGCTACCGACACGATCGGCGCCAGTACAATTAGGATCAACGACAGCTGCCAGCTGTAATAGAACATCATCACGAACAGGCCGATAATCGATGCCCCTTCGCGGACCACGGTGATCAGCGCGCTGGAAGAGGAGGAAGCGACCTGTTCAGAATCATAGGTGATACGTGACAGCAGCGTCCCGGTAGACTGCTTGTCAAAGAAAGCCACCGGCATGCCCATCATGTGGCCGAACAGGCGACGACGCATGGTCATTACCACTTTGCCGGAAACCCAGGAGATACAATAGCTCGAGATGTAGCTGGTGATCCCACGCAGCACCATCAGCCCGATAACCACCAGCGGCATCCATAGCAGCACTGAGCGATCCGTTTTACCAAAACCATCATCCAATAACGGTTTAAGAAGCGATAACATGAAGGTGTCACTGCCCGCGTTAAGCACTAACGCCACCGCCGCTACGATTAGCCCGGCTTTAAACGGTGCAATAATCGGCCAAAGTCGGCGGAAGGTCTGCCACGTGGAGAGATCTTTATCGTTCTGCATTCAATAAACCAGCTTGTGTTGAAATAGCCGCATATTCTACCCGTTATCGGCGGGCGCGCCAAACCACTGATGATACCAACGAGGTAAAACTTGATCCCGTAAGCTATGGATTTGCCACCCTTCTGCAGAAAAAACCACCGTTATCTGCCCCTGCTGCGGCGTGGCGAACCAGCGATACCCCCGCTGGCGATAGCGCTGAACGACCTTGTGCGAGGGCATCCGCCACGCATTGTAGCGCGAAGCGGAAACCAGCGCGGCCGCGCCATCCACCCGCCGGACCAGCAGTTCGCTGGAGGAGGTGTTGCTGCCGTGATGGGGAACCTGAATAAGTGTAGACGCCAGATGCTGCCAGTAGCGGCTGATCATCGCCTGCTCCGCCTGACGTTCGATATCGCCGGTCAGCAGGATGCTGGAGCGACCGTCATCGATTCGCACCACGCAGGAGTGATTGTTTCCCTTTGCCGCGCTGCCCGGCAGCGGCCACAGCGCCTGGAAAGTGAGTCCCTGCCACTGCCAGCGTTCGCCGCGATGGCACGGCAGATGACGCGCCCAGCCTAAAGGGCTGCGCACCCACGCCTGCGGCCAAGCCTGCAGCACAGATTCGAGGCCGCCGCGATGGTCAAGATGCTCGTGGCTCAGCATAATCCCCTGCAGCTGCAGATGGTGCCAGCGCAGCCAAGGGATAATCACCTGTCGACCGCTGTCGCCCTGCGGCCATGCCGGCCCGGTATCGTACAATAACGCCTTGCCGTGACGTTCGATCACCATCGCCAGCCCCTGCCCGACATCCAGCATCGTTACCCGCCATTGGTCCGCGGGCGGTTGCCGGCTGAATGGCCGCGCCAGCAAAAACAGCACACTCAGACACAGCGCTGGAGTATACCGCCAGCTCTGAAAACGCCAGCCCATCACCAGCAGCCACGGCAGGCTACTGATCCAGAGCCAACGGGCATCCAGCGTCAGCCAGCCGTCCGGTAAACGTCGTAACCCCCAGAACAACACCGCCAGCACGCGATCGGCTGCCAGCCAGATCAGCGACGCCACCACCTCCGGTCCAGTGAGATGCAGGAGCATTCCGGCGAGAATGAGCGGCACCGCCAGCAGGGTCACTAACGGTACCGCCAGCAAATTAGCGGCCATCGACGTCAGGCTTATGCCATGGAAGAGCAGCAGCTGCAGCGGCATCAGCAGCAGCGTCACGCCAGCCTGCAAATGCACGAGGGCGAACAGCGCTTTCCACGGCCAGCGCCAGCGACTGTCAGGCAGCGGTAACCACTGGAACCAGAAGATCAGCCCCGCCACCGCGAAGGCGGATAGCCACAGGCTTTGCGACAACACCGCCAGCGGATCGGCAACCAGAATCGCCCCCAGACAGCAGAGCCACATCTGCCACGCCGTCCAGCGTTGACCCGACAAACGTAAAGCACAACAGACTGCAAGCCCTACGCAAGTGCGCAGGGCCGGTGGCTGCATACCGGTCAGCCAGGCATAGCCGACTGCGCCCGCCAGCCCAGCCAGCAGCGGTAGCCGCCAGCCGATCCAGCGCCCCGGGAAAAGGGACTGTAAACCGCGCAGCAGGAGCACGATCAGGGAAGCCGCAAGAGCAATATGCAAACCGGAGATAGCCATCAGGTGGGAGGTGCCTGTGTTCTGCATCAGGACTTTGATCTCCGCCGGCAGCACCAGCCGCTCCCCCATCCCCAGGCCCAGCATCACCGGATGCCAGGGATAAGTCTGCAATCGCCGGGTCAGCGACGCCAGGTAGCGGGCGCGCAGACTGCAGCGGGTATCCAACGCGGAAGCGGCGACGATCCCCCCGCTCAGCGGCCGATGCTGGGCCAGCGCATAGCGCTGGCTGTCGAAGCCTCCGTCATTGAGCTGCCCATGCACCGGCCGCAGGCGCAGCGTCATCATCCAGCGCTGCCCCGCACAGACGGGGGCTGGTGCAAGTTCCCCGTATAACGTCACGCCAACCGGGGGGAACAGGAAGCGGTCCGCCAGGCGCACAATCTGTCCGCGGTGCAGAGTCTGGCCATCCGTCTCGTGGAGGAACACTTCCGCCTGCCGGGCGGCGCCGGTGAGGTGCTGCGTTGGCCACAGCGCCTGATATGCGCTCAATACTCCCCAGACCATCAGCAGAAGCGTCATCGCCACAACGGCGATGACCGTCCCGCGCAGACGGGTCAGCAACAGCGCCAGTACGCCGGCGAACGCCAGAATGCCCGGGCCCGGCAACGCGGGTAGCCAGAGTAGCGGCAGTATCGCGATGATGGCGCATCCGGCAAGCCATGGTAGACGCATAAACACCTCCCTGTGAGCGGGCAGTGTTACGCAAAGCGAAGCTGACGTCCTCGGGCAGAATTCAGGCGCGCGTGCAGCGTTCCAGACAATCGTCACGCTAGCAGTCAGGCGCTTTTTTTTTGCGAAGCGGGACGTAAATGGCGGGCACAAAAAAAGCACCCGAAGGTGCTTTTATCGTCAGGCCGGTTGCACGTCGTGCAACTCACCCTTCATAAATATTGGCGCGGTCACGTAATTCTTTCCCGGGCTTAAAGTGCGGAACGTACTTACCTTCCAGTTCGACTTTATCACCAGTTTTCGGGTTACGTCCGGTGCGAGGTGCACGATAGTGCAGAGAGAAGCTGCCGAAACCGCGGATTTCAATGCGCTCACCTTGAGCAAGCGTTGAGGCCATATGTTCCAGCATTTCTTTAACAGCATCTTCCACCGCTTTCGCCGGAATGTGAGATTGCTGGCTGGCAAGTCTTTCAATCAATTCTGACTTGGTCATTATTCCTCCGGTTTCCTTCAAGGCAAAAATTAGCTAACAGCTTAAACAAGGGCGGCCGTAGCCGCCCTTTGTGCTTGATTACAGGACGAATCCTGCAATCTGTCAAGTAAACTCGTCACTATTCAGGTTGTTATTACCTGAATGACAAAGATTACTCGCCTTTCGCTGCTTTGAACGCTTCAGCCATGGCGTTGTTGGAGAAGTTCGCGTCTTCCTGCTTGTTCACGGTAGCGATAGCGTCTTTTTCTTCCGCTTCGTCTTTCGCACGTACAGACAGGCTCACTACGCGGTTCTTACGATCCACGCCAGTGAATTTCGCTTCAACTTCGTCGCCAACGCTCAGAACCAGAGTTGCGTCTTCAACGCGGTCACGGGATGCTTCAGAAGCACGCAGGTAACCTTCTACGCCGTCAGCCAGTTCTACGGTTGCGCCTTTCGCGTCAACTGCAGTGACTTTACCAACAACGATAGCGCCTTTCTTGTTCAGAGCAACGTAGTTGTTGAACGGATCTTCCGCCAGCTGTTTAACGCCCAGGGAGATACGCTCACGCTCTGCGTCAACCTGCAGAACAACTGCTGCGATTTCGTCGCCTTTTTTGTATTCACGAACTGCTTCTTCGCCTGCAACGTTCCAGGAGATGTCAGACAGGTGAACCAGGCCGTCGATGCCGCCGTCCAGGCCGATGAAGATACCGAAGTCAGTGATAGACTTGATTTTACCTTCAACACGGTCGCCCTTGTTGTGGGTTTCCGCGAACTGCTGCCATGGGTTAGATTTGCACTGCTTCAGACCCAGGGAGATACGACGACGTTCTTCGTCGATATCCAGAACCATCACTTCCACTACGTCGCCAACGTTAACAACTTTGGACGGGTGGATGTTTTTGTTGGTCCAATCCATTTCGGAAACGTGAACCAGGCCTTCAACGCCTTCTTCGATTTCAACGAAGCAGCCGTAGTCGGTCAGGTTGGTCACGCGACCGGTCAGTTTGGTACCTTCCGGATAACGTTTAGCGATAGCTACCCACGGATCTTCGCCCAGCTGTTTCAGGCCCAGGGATACACGGGTACGCTCGCGGTCGAACTTCAGCACTTTAACAGTGATTTCGTCGCCAACGTTTACGATTTCGCTCGGATGCTTAACGCGTTTCCAGGCCATATCGGTGATGTGCAGCAGGCCGTCAACGCCGCCCAGATCAACGAATGCACCGTAGTCAGTGAGGTTCTTAACGATACCTTTGACTTCCATGCCTTCCTGCAGGTTTTCCAGCAGCTGATCGCGCTCTGCGCTGTTTTCGGATTCGATAACGGCACGACGAGAAACAACAACGTTGTTACGCTTCTGGTCCAGCTTGATGACTTTGAACTCAAGCTCTTTGCCTTCCAGGTGCAGCGTGTCGCGCACCGGACGAACGTCTACCAGGGAACCCGGCAGGAACGCACGAATACCGTTCAGCTCAACAGTGAAGCCACCTTTAACTTTGCCGTTGATAACACCGGTAACAGTTTCAGCGTCTTCGTAAGCTTTTTCCAGCGTGATCCAAGCTTCGTGACGTTTAGCTTTCTCACGGGACAGCAGAGTTTCACCGAAGCCGTCTTCTACTGCATCCAGAGCAACGTCAACTTCGTCACCAACCTGGATTTCCAGCTCGCCCTGGGCGTTTTTGAACTGCTCAGCCGGGATGGCGGACTCAGATTTCAGACCGGCGTCAACCAGTACTACGTCTTTGTCGATAGCAACAACAACACCACGAACGATGGAACCCGGGCGGGTTTCGATTTCTTTTAAGGATTCTTCAAACAGTTGAGCAAAAGATTCAGTCATGTTTAATCTTCAGGTTAATATTAACGTCCACCTGGCTCCGTGCCGGATGGGGTTGTTTCACATACCCGCTGACCATCCATTGCCGCGGGGTACTGCTATAATTCGGAGGCTTCGGCGCGTTACCGGTTAAGGCTTACGCAACGGCCAATTTTTCGCGCGCATATTGTAGCGCTTTTTCAATCACTTGCTCAATGTTTAGTTCGGTTGAATCGAGAACTAATGCATCGGCAGCCGGGACAAGCGGCGCCACGGCGCGATTTCTATCGCGATCGTCACGCTCTTTTATCTCGGACAAAAGACGTTCAAAGTTAACATCAAAGCCCTTTTCCTGCAACTGCCGCATGCGGCGATGCGCTCGCTCATCGGCCGAGGCATCGAGGAAAATTTTCACCGGCGCGTCCGGGAAAACCACCGTGCCCATATCGCGCCCGTCGGCGATAAGCCCCGGCAGTTCACGGAAGGCGCGCTGGCGGCGCAGCAGCGCTTCGCGAACGCGAGGGAAAGCCGCCACCTTCGAGGCGGCGTTCGCGACCTCCTGGGTGCGAATTTCGCCGCTGACATCTTCCCCTTCCAGCACCACTTCCAGGTTGCCGTCAGTAGAAATAAAGCGCACGTCAAGATGGGCAGCCAGGGGCACCAGCGCCTCTTCGGACTCCACGTCAACATGATGATGCAGCGCCGCCAGCGCCAGAACGCGGTAGATCGCGCCTGAATCTAACAGATGCCAGCCCAGCGCTTCCGCCATTGCCTTGCACAACGTACCTTTACCCGCACCGCCAGGCCCATCAATGGTGATTACCGGAATATTCGCCGTCATCTTTTTCTCCTTCAGCAAGGCGCATGGAATATAAACGCCGCGCATTATACGCATCAATACGCCGGAAAGTGAGCATTGCTTGTAAATTACGGACTACAGGAAATGAAAAGCAGAAGTTTTGCGCAATTATAGCGGGCTGACAGGACATCAGCCCGCGGGATGACAAAGTTTTACTCAGGCGAGGGTACTGATCCGCGCCAGTTGCTCAAAATAGTCGGGGAACGTTTTCGCCGTACATTTGGGATCAAGGATAGTCACCGGCGTATCAGACAGCGCCACCAGCGAGAAGCACATCGCCATCCGGTGGTCGTTATAGGTGCCGATTTCAGCAAACTTCAGCGCCGCCGGCGGGGTGATGCGAATATAATCTTCACCCTCTTCCACCTCGGCGCCTACTTTACGCAGTTCTGTCGCCATGGCGAACAGACGGTCCGTCTCCTTGACCCGCCAGTTGTAGATATTGCGCAGCGTGGTAGTGCCTTGCGCGAACAGCGCGGCGGTGGCGATGGTCATCGCGGCGTCCGGAATATGGTTCATATCCATATCGATAGCCTTGAGCTCGCCACGGGTGCAGGCGATGAAATCGTCGCCCCAGGTGACGGTGGCACCCATTTTTTCCAGTACGTCGGCGAAACGAATGTCGCCCTGTACGCTGCCGCGGCCGATACCGGTAACCTTCACCGTGCCGCCCTTAATGGCGCCAGCGGCGAGGAAATACGAGGCCGATGAAGCATCTCCTTCCACCAGGTAATCCCCCGGTGACTGATACTGTTGCTTGCCGCGCACCACAAAGCGCTGATAAGACTGGTTGTCCACCTCAACCCCGAAGGTTTTCATCAGGTGCAGGGTGATGTCGATATAGGGTTTCGACACCAGATCGCCCTTAATGGAGATAACGGTATCCTGCGGCGCCAGCGGCGCGGCCATCAGCAGTGCGGTCAGGAACTGGCTGGAGACGCTGCCGTCAACGTCGACGTTGCCCCCCTGGAACCCCCCGCGCAGGCGCAGCGGCGGATAATTTTCCTGCTCCAGATAGTCGATCTGAGCGCCGCCCTGACGCAGGGAATCCACCAGATGGCCAATCGGGCGCTCTTTCATTCGCGGCTCGCCGGTCAGCACGATATCGTTGCTGCCAAGGCACAGAGCTGCCGCCAGCGGGCGCATCGCGGTACCGGCGTTGCCGAGGAACAGCTCCAGCGCCGCTGCGGCATGCAGCGGGCCGCCGTTGCCGGTCACTTCACAGCGGGTACGGTCAGCAGACAGGGTGTATTGAACCCCCAGCGCACTCAGGGCATTCAGCATATGGCGCACATCGTCGCTGTCCAGCAGGTTGGTCAGCACCGTCGTGCCGCGAGCCAGGGCGGCCAGCAGCAGCGCGCGGTTGGAGACGCTTTTCGAACCAGGCAGGTTCACGGTGCCCTCTACGCGTGCGATGGGTTGTAACGTCAGGGATTCCATCAAACTTCACTCTCAAAAAAACAGAATAAAAACCCCGCAGACAGGCCGCGGGGAGGAAGAAAGAAACGGGCGATTAACCGTGGCGGCGTTCGAAGTCCAGCATAAAGTCGGTTAACGCCTTCACGCCGTCCAGCGGCATCGCGTTGTAGATGGAGGCACGCATGCCGCCCACCACCCGGTGGCCCTTCAGCGCGTGCAGCCCGGCGGCAAACGACTCTTCAAGGAACAGTTTATCCAGCGCGCTGTCCGCCAGCTGGAACGGCACGTTCATGCGGGAGCGGTTGGCTTGCGCCACATCGTTACGATAGAAGCCGCTGTTATCGATCACGCCATACAGCAGTTCGGCTTTCTGCTGGTTGATCTTGTCCATCGCGGCGACGCCGCCCTGCTGTTTCAGCCACTTAAACACCAGACCGGCCAGATACCAGGCGAACGTCGGCGGCGTGTTAAACATCGAGTCATTCTCGCTTAACACGGTGTAGTCGAGGATTGACGGGCAGGCCACGCTGGCTTTACCCAGCAGATCTTCACGCACGATAACCAGCGTCAACCCTGCCGGGCCGATATTCTTCTGCGCGCCAGCGTAGATCACGCCGTAGCGGTTGACGTCAATTTCGCGAGACAGAATAGTGGAGGAGAAATCGGCGGTCACGATGACGTCGTCGCCGAAGTTCGGCGTATCGTCAATCGCGATACCGTCAATGGTTTCGTTCGGGCAGTAGTGCAGATACGCCGCGCCCGGCGTCAGCTGCCACTCGCTCATTGGCTTGACCGCGCGCTTGCCGTCGACGGTGATTTTCGCGTCGATGACGTTAGGCGTGCAGTATTTCTTCGCCTCTTTGACCGCGCTGGCCGCCCAGTAGCCGGCGTCCACATAGTCAGCGACGTTTTTATCGCCGAGGATGTTCAGCGGGATCCCGGCGAACTGGCCGCGGCCGCCGCCATGGCAGAACAACACTTTATAGTTGGAAGGGATGTTCAGCAGAGAACGGAAGTCCTGTTCTGCCTCTTCTGCCACCTGGATGAATTCCTTACCACGGTGACTGATTTCCATGACCGACGTACCCAGACCGTGCCAGTCGCACAGTTCCTGCTGAGCCAGTTTGAGTACTTCCGCCGGCAGCATTGCCGGGCCCGAACTGAAGTTATAGACCTGAGCCATTTCCCCTCACCACGTTGCTATGTTGTTTTGCCCGCGAACCGCCGCGGGCATAAGTTATTCCTGTGGCTATCGGTTTTATCATTCAGTGACACGGTCCGCAATGGCTAAAACTCGCCGACGGCAAAACGCGGCAGCCGTCACACAACAGAATCTATCGGCTTGACGTAATAAAACCGACATATTTGCTGTCAGGTGAGCCGTTTCGCCCGGCTGGCCTTCGACCATTCTGCATTTGCGCAGCGGGGACATATTCGCTTTTCTCCCGCCTGCATCGCCATCACGATGCTGCAGCGTACGCAGGCGTAGATCCCTTCCTGAGGAATAGTGGTATAGCGCGTGGTGCAGTGCGTCGGGAGGATCGACAACCCGGCCCTCACCTCGTCATCGGGATAATAAAACACGCTGATCTGGCCGTTGGTTTCAAGGATCGCCAGCCGCACCTGGCCGAGCTGCTCGACGCTGTTGACCCGCAGCTCCATAAAAAATTCAAATTCGGTCATATTTTCCGCATGCAGTTTCTCCCAGGCCAGCTGCCCCTCCTCCACCACCACGATGGGCTTGCCCTCCAGCAGATCCTCCAGCTTTTCGCTATGTCCCATCAGCCACATGATGCCGCGATAAAGCAGCGCCAGCGTGACGAAGACCACCAGCACCGGCAACAGCGGGACATCGTCATAAAACGCCACGTCCCCCGCCGCCGAACCGAGGGTCAAAATAATCAGCACCTCAAACAGCGACATCTGCCGCACGCCGCGCCGTCCGGTAATTTTGAGGAAAATAAAGACCAGAACGAAGGTGTAGAGGCTGCGCAGCGCCACCTCGCCGAGAAATTCCACCGGCACTTTATCGAGCGCCATCCGCTGCCAGTCAAAGGCTTTCATTATCATCTCCCTGAGCATTAAAAGATGTCTCTAAGCATAGCCAGATGATGGAGATAGCACCTGTCAGATAAAAGCCGTATCATTGCGCGCTTTCCGTACGACAAAAGTGATCGCCATGACCCAAACGTTTATTCCCGGCAAAGATGCCGCCCTGGAAGATTCCATCGCTCGCTTCCAGCAAAAATTGCTCGACCTCGGATTTGATATCGAAGAGGCCTCGTGGCTGAACCCGGTGCCGCACGTGTGGTCCGTTCACATTCGCGATAAGGAATGCGCGCTGTGCTTTACTAATGGTAAAGGCGCCACCAAAAAGGCAGCCCTCGCCTCCGCGCTGGGCGAATATTTCGAGCGCCTGTCCACCAACTATTTTTTCGCTGACTTCTGGTTAGGCGACACTATCGCTAATGGCCCGTTCGTTCACTACCCGAACGAAAAGTGGTTCCCGCTGACCGAAGACGACGAGGTCCCGGAAGGCCTGCTGGATGCTCGTCTGCGCGCGTTCTACGATCCGGACGATCAGCTGACGGCCAGCATGCTGGTGGATCTGCAATCCGGTAATGATGAGCGCGGCGTGTGCGGCCTGCCCTTTACCCGCCAGTCCGACGGCGAAACGGTCTATATTCCTATGAATATCGTCGGCAACCTGTATGTCTCCAACGGCATGTCCGCCGGCAACACCCGTAATGAAGCTCGCGTGCAGGGCCTGTCCGAAGTCTTTGAGCGCCACATCAAAAATCGCATCATCGCCGAAAGCATCAGCCTGCCGGAGATCCCGGCGGAGGTCATGGCGCGCTATCCGGGCGTCGTGGAGTCGATCGCCAAACTGGAAGCCGAAGGTTTCCCGATCTTTGCCTATGATGGCTCGCTGGGCGGCAAGTATCCGGTTATCTGCGTCGTGCTGTTTAACCCGGCAAACGGCACCTGCTTCGCCTCTTTCGGCGCCCACCCGGACTTCGGCGTGGCGCTGGAGCGTACGGTCACCGAACTGCTGCAGGGCCGTAGCCTGAAAGATCTCGACGTCTTCACGCCGCCGACCTTCGACGATGAAGAGGTCGCCGAGCACGCTAACCTCGAAACCCACTTTATCGACTCCAGCGGCCTGATTTCCTGGGATATGTTCAAGCAGGATGCCGACTATCCGTTCGTGGACTGGAGCTTCTCCGGCACCACAGAAGAAGAGTTCGCCACCCTGATGGCCATCTTCAAGGCCGAAGATAAAGAAGTGTATATCGCCGACTACGAGCACCTGGGCGTTTACGCCTGCCGTATCATCGTCCCGGGGATGTCGGATATTTACCCAGCGGAAGATCTTTGGCTGGCGAACAACAGCATGGGCGCTCATCTGCGAGACACCATTCTGTCCCTGCCGGGCAGCGAGTGGGAAAAAGAAGATTACCTGGCGCTGATCGAGCAGATGGACGATGAGGGTCTGGATGATTTCACCCGCGTTCGCGAACTGCTGGGCCTCGCCACCGGCAAAGACAACGGCTGGTATACCCTGCGCGTCGGTGAGCTGAAAGCCATGCTGGCCCTGGCCGGCGGCGATCTGGAGCAGGCGCTGATCTGGACCGAGTGGACCATGGAATTCAACGCTTCGGTCTTCAGCGCCGAACGTGCTAACTACTATCGCTGCCTGCAGACCCTGCTGCTGCTGAGCCAGGAAGAGGAGCGTCAGCCGCTGCAATACCTGAACGCCTTCATCCGTATGTACGGCGCCGAGGCGGTCGAAGCCGCCAGCGCGGCGCTGAGCGGGGAAGCGCCGTTCTATGGCCTCCAGGCTGTCGACAGCGATCTGCAGGCCTTCCCGGCCCATCAGTCGCTACTGAAGGCTTATGAAAAACTGCAGCGGGCGAAGGCGGCGTTCTGGGCAAAATAAGCCCTAAGCGCGCCATCGTGGTTGCCAACAACGGAGCCCAATGTGGCTCCGTTGATTTCACCTGACGAGGTGGCCACTATAGTTTGTAGTTGTAAAGTTAATTAATAGTAAATAACGCGCTTATAACATTTACCATTCGTTAATTTTAAATAAAATACTCCATATTAATTAACTCAAGAAATGGCGTGAAAACGAAAAAATTCAACATAATTTATAAATTTTAAAATTTATTTTCCTCATAATATTCAATCAGTTAATTCAATAAATCACAAAAACCACACACTAAAAAGGCATATAGTTCCGGTGAGATATGATCTATATCAATTTCCCTTCTATAATGCTTTGTTAGTATCTCACCGCCAACTTATATAAAGAGAGAGTTAGTGTGAAAGCTGACAACCCTTTTGATCTTTTGCTCCCTGCCGCGATGGCGAAAGTCGCCGAAGAAGCAGGTGTCTATAAAGCAACGAAGCATCCGATGAAGACCTTTTATCTGGCGATCACCGCTGGCGTTTTCATCTCCATCGCTTTCGTATTCTATATCACCGCGACCACCGGCACTGCCGCGATGCCTTATGGGATTGCCAAGCTTATCGGTGGGGTCTGTTTTTCCCTGGGTCTGATTCTGTGCGTTATCTGCGGCGCTGACCTCTTTACCTCTACGGTATTGATCGTGGTGGCGAAAGCCAGCGGTCGAATTACCTGGGGGCAACTGGCAAAAAACTGGCTCAACGTCTATTTTGGTAACCTGGTGGGCGCACTGCTGTTTGTGCTGCTGATGTGGTTATCAGGCGAATATATGACTGCCAACGGCGGTTGGGGGCTCAATGTCCTGCAGACCGCTGACCACAAAATGCACCATACTTTTGTGGAGGCCGTGAGCCTGGGTATCCTCGCTAACCTGATGGTTTGTCTCGCCGTATGGATGAGCTATTCCGGTCGTAGCCTGATGGATAAAGCGATGATCATGGTCCTGCCGGTAGCGATGTTCGTTGCCAGCGGCTTTGAGCACAGCATCGCCAACATGTTTATGATCCCGATGGGTATCGTAATCCGCAACTTTGCAAGCCCGGAATTCTGGACCGCAATCGGTTCGACTCCGGAAAGTTTCTCTCACTTGACCGTTATGAACTTCATCACTGATAACCTGATTCCGGTAACTATCGGGAACATTATCGGCGGGGGTCTGCTGGTCGGGTTGACATACTGGGTCATTTACCTGCGTGGCAACGACCATCACTAAGGGTTGTTTCAGGCAGTAAATAAAAAATCCACTTAAGAAGGTAGGTGTTACATGTCCGAGCTTAATGAAAAGTTAGCCACAGCCTGGGAAGGTTTTGCGAAAGGTGACTGGCAGAATGAAGTCAACGTCCGTGACTTTATTCAGAAAAACTACACCCCATATGAAGGCGACGAATCCTTCCTGGCTGGCGCGACTGAAGCGACCACCAAGCTGTGGGACACCGTAATGGAAGGTGTAAAACAGGAAAACCGCACTCACGCGCCTGTTGATTTTGACACTGCCCTGGCTTCCACCATCACCTCTCACGACGCAGGCTATATCGAGAAAGGTCTGGAAAAAATCGTTGGTCTGCAGACCGAAGCGCCGCTGAAACGTGCGATCATCCCGTTTGGTGGTATTAAAATGGTTGAAGGTTCCTGCAAAGCGTACAATCGCGAACTGGACCCGATGCTGAAAAAAATCTTCACCGAGTACCGTAAAACTCACAACCAGGGCGTTTTCGACGTCTATACTCCGGACATCCTGCGCTGCCGTAAATCCGGCGTACTGACCGGTCTGCCGGATGCTTACGGCCGTGGTCGTATCATCGGTGACTACCGTCGCGTTGCGCTGTACGGTATCGACTTCCTGATGAAAGACAAATTCGCCCAGTTCAACTCTCTGCAAGCGAAACTGGAAAGCGGCGAAGATCTGGAAGCGACCATCCGTCTGCGTGAAGAAATTGCTGAACAGCACCGTGCGCTGGGCCAGATCAAAGAGATGGCGGCTAAATATGGCTACGACATCTCCGGTCCGGCAACCACCGCTCAGGAAGCTATCCAGTGGACCTACTTCGGTTACCTGGCTGCCGTGAAATCTCAGAACGGCGCGGCAATGTCCTTCGGTCGTACCTCCAGCTTCCTGGATATCTACATCGAACGTGACCTGCAGGCGGGTAAAATCACCGAGCAAGACGCGCAGGAAATGGTTGACCACCTGGTCATGAAACTGCGTATGGTTCGCTTCCTGCGTACGCCGGAATACGATGAACTGTTCTCCGGCGACCCGATTTGGGCAACGGAATCCATCGGCGGTATGGGCGTTGACGGCCGTACTCTGGTGACCAAAAACAGCTTCCGCTTCCTGAACACCCTGTACACCATGGGGCCGTCTCCGGAGCCGAACATCACTATCCTGTGGTCTGAAAAACTGCCGCTGAGCTTCAAGAAATTCGCGGCTAAAGTGTCCATCGATACCTCTTCTCTGCAGTATGAGAACGATGACCTGATGCGTCCGGACTTCAATAACGACGACTACGCTATCGCATGCTGCGTAAGCCCGATGGTTGTTGGTAAGCAAATGCAGTTCTTCGGTGCTCGCGCCAACCTCGCGAAAACCATGCTGTACGCTATCAACGGCGGCGTGGATGAAAAACTGAAAATGCAGGTGGGTCCGAAATCTGAACCGATCAAAGGCGACGTCCTGAACTTCGACGAAGTCATGGAGCGCATGGATCACTTCATGGACTGGCTGGCTAAACAGTACGTCACTGCGCTGAACATCATCCACTACATGCACGACAAGTACAGCTACGAAGCCTCTCTGATGGCGCTGCACGACCGTGACGTTATCCGCACCATGGCGTGTGGTATCGCGGGTCTGTCCGTTGCTGCTGACTCCCTGTCTGCTATCAAATATGCGAAAGTTAAACCGATTCGTGACGAAGACGGTCTGGCTGTTGACTTCGAAATCGAAGGCGAATATCCGCAGTTTGGTAACAACGATGCTCGCGTCGATGACATGGCCGTTGACCTGGTTGAACGTTTCATGAAGAAAATTCAGAAACTGCACACCTACCGCAACGCGATCCCGACTCAGTCTGTTCTGACCATCACCTCTAACGTGGTATATGGTAAGAAAACCGGTAACACCCCAGACGGTCGTCGCGCTGGCGCGCCGTTCGGACCAGGTGCTAACCCGATGCACGGTCGTGACCAGAAAGGCGCTGTTGCCTCTCTGACCTCCGTAGCGAAACTGCCGTTTGCTTACGCGAAAGATGGTATCTCTTACACCTTCTCTATCGTACCGAACGCACTGGGTAAAGATGACGAAGTTCGTAAGACCAACCTGGCGGGTCTGATGGATGGTTACTTCCACCACGAAGCGTCCATCGAAGGTGGTCAGCACCTGAACGTGAACGTGATGAACCGCGAAATGCTGCTCGACGCGATGGAAAACCCGGAAAAATATCCGCAGCTGACCATCCGCGTATCTGGCTACGCTGTACGTTTTAACTCCCTGACTAAAGAACAGCAGCAGGACGTTATTACCCGTACCTTCACTCAGACCATGTAATTCCCTGTCTGACTGAAAAAGCGTACAATAAAGGCCCCACATCAGTGGGGCCTTTTTAACAAGCAATCCCCGCCCTAGCCTGCTTTGCCAGTTATCTATACTTTGGGTATCTGTCAAAACAGACTCGACACAGCCGCTGAGCTGTGCACCAACACGGCCCCGGATGGGCCACATCTGGAGAAAACACCGCAATGTCAGTTATTGGTCGCATTCACTCCTTTGAATCCTGTGGCACCGTTGATGGCCCGGGCATCCGCTTTATTACCTTTTTCCAGGGCTGCCTGATGCGTTGCCTGTACTGCCATAACCGTGATACATGGGATACCCACGGCGGCAAAGAAATCACCGTTGAAGAGCTCATGAAAGAGGTGGTGACCTATCGTCACTTTATGAATGCTTCCGGCGGCGGCGTCACCGCATCGGGCGGTGAGGCGATCCTGCAGGCGGAGTTTGTTCGCGACTGGTTCCGCGCCTGTAAGAAAGAAGGTATTCATACCTGTCTCGATACCAACGGCTTTGTCCGTCGCTACGATCCGGTTATCGACGAACTGCTGGAGGTAACAGACCTGGTGATGCTGGATCTCAAGCAGATGAATGATGAGATTCACCAGAACCTGGTCGGCGTCTCTAACCATCGTACGCTGGAATTCGCCCAGTATCTGGCGAAGAAGAATATCAATGTCTGGATCCGCTACGTGGTGGTTCCGGGCTGGTCAGACGATGATGACTCCGCGCACCGCCTGGGTGAATTTACCCGCGATATGGGCAATGTCGAAAAAATCGAGCTGCTGCCATACCATGAGCTGGGCAAACACAAATGGGTAGCGATGGGCGAAGAATACAAGCTGGACGGCGTCCATCCGCCGAAGAAAGAGACCATGGAGCGGGTAAAAGGCATCCTTGAGCAGTATGGTCATAAAGTGATGTACTAATCCCACCCGGGCCGGTGAAGCACCTATGCCGGCCTGCAACGGCGTGGGAAGCCGTGTCCGTCCAGCCGTTTCTCATGCAAAGCGGCAGGTTGGCTGTGCAGCAGCAAGCTTAGGTAATTGAAGCGGATGACGCGCAGCATGCGCTGCGCGTTACAGGATCAGGCGTGCGCCACCGGCGTTGGATGATGCCCGGCTTTGCGCAGCAGGGTCAGCAGATAGATAAACGACACGCTGGCGATCATGATAAACAGCAGGTTATCCGAGAAGTTCTGCATCAGCATCGCCGTCAGCGTCGGGCCCAGCAGGCTGCCGATGGTATAGCTCATCAGCAGCGCCTGGTTCATCGCCACCAGCTGATGGTGCTCCACTTTCTCACAGGCCCAGGCCATCGCCACCGGATACAGCGTGAAACCGGATGCCCCAAGCACAAACAGCGCCGGCGCCATTGCCGCCTGGCTGAGCATCGCCAGACATCCCAGAATCACCACAAAAACCTGCACCCGCAGCACCAGCAGGCGACCGTAGCGGTCTGCCAGCCGCCCTACCGGCCATTGGCCGAGGATCCCCGCGCTCACCATCACCGCCATCCAGAAGCCAATGCCGGCGTCGCTGACGCCCTGATGGTTCAGCCACAACGGCATCAGGCCATACAGCGAACCGAGGACAATCCCCGAGATAATACAGCCATTGACCCCGTGGCGCGCCTGGCGCAGCTTAAGCATCGGCCAGATCCGTACCGTTTCATGCGGCTCTTCGGCCTGCCCCATAATGCGGGTAAACAGCAGCGGCAGGATCGCCGCCAGCGCCAGGCCCGTCACCCACGGCAGGACGCTCATTAAATCAGTGGGTAGTTTACTGACCATCAGTTGGCCGAGTACGGTACCAACGTAATAAACCATCATGTACGCCGCCAGCAGACGACCGCGGCTGCGAGAAGTGCCGCTGCAGACCAGCGCGCTTTCCACTACCACCCAAATCATCGCGCAGCCTACGCCGGCGATAAACCGCCAGCTCAGCCACGTCCAGAAGCCCACGGTGATCCCCAGCCCTACGCAGCCGACGGCAAAGATTAACGACGCGAGATAATAGCTGCGGTTAAACCCCAGGCGCTTGATCACCCAGCCGGCAAGCAACGTACCGGCCAGGTTGCCGGTAAAATAAGATGACCCCACCATGCCGACCTGCCAGGTTGGCATATTTTCATGGGCGAGCCACAGCGGGACGAGCGTATTCAGCACCGCTATCGCCAGGGTCAGTAAAAGCAGGCCACAGAGCAGCATTTGCACTGGCCGGGTGTAGATGGTCATGGGTAAAAACCGTGAGGAATGTTCAGATCGCGAGCGCATCATGCCACCGCTAAAAACATTGTCAATCCACCTGAAATCAGGCCTGACGCGGTTTTGCAGGGCACGATAGAAGTTTTTTATCCACAGAAGGGGGAAAGGTGAGGCAACAAATAATACGCTATTGTTTTTCTTAATTTATTAATAAATCCCGGCGTTAATTTCAGTCGAAAAATTTCATCTATCAACAGCACGTTTTCATCATGCCGGCACGCCTGCGCCGGCATGATGACGCTGATTAACTGGCGATAGCCATCCCGACGGTCATATGCAGACCATAGAATACGCCGCGGCCAATCATCTCTCCCGCCAGCACCAGAACAAACGCCAGGCCGAGCAGCGAGAGCGCCGGCTTGCGGCCGCGAATCTGCGGCACGCACCAGCAGGCCAGGGCCAGCGCCAGCAGCACCACGCGCCAGGCCATAAGCAGCCCATAATCCGGCACCAGGGCGGAGGCCTGCTGAATTGAGCTGCGGATAGTGGCGAGTTCACTCCCCTGCATCAGGACCACCACAATACTCGCCAGCAGCGCCAGCAAAGTGACCACCGGCAGCAGGCGCATCGCCCAACCGTCGACGCCTGCGACGCGCAGCAGCAGATAGCCCAGCAGCGGGCCGCCGATAAACAGCGTCAGGAAGAAGCTCAGCGGCGTCCAGACGGTATACCAGGTCGGCACCGTGTCGATGGTGTTATAGACCCGCACCATCATCCAGACGAAGATCACCCCCAGCGCCATGGTCACTACCAGCCACAGGCTACGCAGTCCGGCAGGCAGCTTTTTGCACACGGCCAGCAGCCAGCCAATCCCGCCAATGGCGAAGAAGATCGCCCCGCTGGCTATCTCATTACTCAGCGACGAGGCCCCCACGCGATTGAGCGAATTAAAGGCCCGCAGCGGCGAACCGAGGTGCATTGTCGAGGCGATAAACCCGACCCCCATCAATACCCACAGGCCGAACATGCTACCTACCACGCGCTGCTCCTGCTCACGGGGAAGCTTACCCGTCATCAGCGTCAGCGCCAGGACGATGAAGCCGCCCGCGACGCACTGGCCGAAGACCGTAAAGATCATCAGCGGCCATTCATGCCATCCGTTTCCCATCTCACACCTCCTTCGGGTTCGCCTGGTAACCGGTGGTATCGCCACACGGCCGGGCATTGGCGTTAGGTTTGATCACGATGCTCGGCCGGGTAAAGTGCGCCGAAGGCAGCGGCGCCACCGCCGCCAGCTGGCCGTGCTTAGCGCGCAGTTCGGCAATCGGCCCGAAATCCAGCGCCCGCAGCGGGCAGGACTCGACGCAGATCGGCTTTTTCCCTTCGGCGACGCGCTCGTGGCAGCCGTCGCACTTAGTCATATGGCCTTTATCGGCGTTATACTGCGGCGCGCCGTACGGACAGGCCATATGGCAGTAACGGCAGCCAATGCAGACCTCTTCGTTGACCACCACAAAACCGTCTTCGCGCTTGTGCATCGCACCGCTCGGGCAGACCTTGGTGCAGGCCGGATCTTCGCAGTGGTTACAGGCGATGGAGAGGTAATAGGCGAACACGTTCTGATTCCAGACGCCGTTATCCTCCTGCCAGTCGCCGCCGGCATATTCATAGATGCGGCGGAAGCTGACCTCCGGGGTCAGATTTTTGTAGTCCTTACAGGCCAGTTCGCAGGTCTTGCAACCGGTGCAACGGGCGGAATCAATAAAAAATCCATACTGAGTTGTCATCGGTTACTCCTTACAGCTTCTCAACCTGGACGAGGTTGGTATGCGACGGGTTTCCCTTCGCCAGTGGCGAGGGGCGCTGGGTGGTCAGCACGTTGATGCTGCCCGCCTGATCCACACGCGAGGCGTCCGGGTTATACCATGCCCCTTCCCCCAGCGCGACCACGCCGGGCATCATGCGTGGGGTCACCTTCGCTTCGATATGCACTTCCCCACGGTCGTTGAAGATGCGAATGCGATCGCCGTTGGCAATGCCGCGCTGGCGGGCATCGATCGGGTTAATCCACATCTCCTGCCGACAGGCGGCTTTCAGTACATCAACGTTGCCGTAGGTTGAGTGAACGCGTGATTTATAGTGAAAACCGGTCAGTTGTAGCGGGTATTTTGCCGTCAGCGGATCGTTGTAGTTTTCGAAGCCCGGGGTGTATATCGGCAGCGGATCGATAACATCCCCTTCCGGCAGCTCCCAGGTGGCGGCGATTTTCGCCAGATCCTGCGAGTAAATTTCGATCTTGCCCGAAGGCGTGGTCAGCGGATTAGCCTGCGGATCCTCACGGAGGGCTTTGTAGGCCACATGATGACCTTGCGGATCGCGCTGCTTATAGATGCCCTGCTGACGGAAGGTGTCGAAATCCGGCAGGTCGGGAATCGCTTTGCGCGACTGCTCATACAGATAGCGCATCCAGCCTTCCTGGGTACGGCCTTCGGTAAATTTCTCCTCGACGCCAAGGCGCTTCGCCAGCTCGCTGGTCATCTCATAGATGGTTTTACATTCGAAACGCGGCTTAATGGCCTGGTCGGCAAAGATGACGTAGGACATGTTGCCGCAGGAGGCATCCAGCGCGAAATCCATCTGCTCAGAGGCGGTGCAGTCCGGCAGCAGAATATCGGCGTATTTCGCTGACGAGGTCATATGACAGTCGATGACCACAATCATCTCGCACTTCTTATCGTCCTGCAGGATTTCGTGGGTGCGGTTGATCTCAGAGTGCTGGTTGATCAGGCAGTTGCCCGCATAATTCCAGATCATTTTGATCGGCACATCGAGCTTATCTTTGCCACGCACCCCATCGCGCAGGGCGGTCATTTCAGGGCCGCGCTCAATCGCATCGGTCCACATAAACATCGAGATGCTGGTCTGAACCGGATTCTCCAGCGTCGGCATACGTTCAAACGGCAGGCTGTAGGAGCCCTCGCGCGCACCGCTATTGCCGCCGTTGATCCCGACGTTACCGGTCAGAATGGCGAGCATCGCGATAGCCCGGGTGGCGATTTCGCCGTTGGCATGACGCTGCGGTCCCCAGCCCTGGCTGATATAGGCCGGTTTAGCGGTGGCAATTTCCCGCGCCAGTTTAACAATGCGTTCGCGCGGAATACCGGTAATGGTCGAGGCCCACTCCGGCGTTTTGGCGATACCGTCAGTGCCCTCGCCAAGAATGTAAGCTTTGTAATGACCATTGGCTGGCGCACCGGCGGGCAGCGTTTTCTCGTCGTATCCCACGCAGTATTTATCGAGGAACGGCTGATCGACCAGATTCTCGGTGATCATCACCCACGCCAGACCCGATACCAGCGCCGCATCGGTGCCTGGGCGAATAGGGATCCATTCATCTTCGCGTCCGGCGCCGGTGTCGGTATAGCGCGGATCGATAATGATCATCCTGGCATTGGATTTCTGGCGCGCCTGCTCAAGATAGTAGGTCACCCCGCCGCCGCTCATCCGCGTTTCCCCGGGGTTGTTGCCGAACAGCACTACCAGCTGGCTGTTTTCAATATCCGACGGGCTGTTGCCATCTGCCCAACCGCCGTAGGTGTAATTCAACCCGGCAGCAATCTGCGCGGATGAATAGTCGCCGTAATGATTGAGATACCCGCCGCAGCAGTTCATCAGACGGGCAATCAGGGTTTTCCCCGGCGGCCAGGAGCGGGTCAGCGTGCCACCCAGCGTGCCGGTGCCGTAGTTCAGATAGATGGACTCATTGCCGTAATCTTTAATCAGCCGCTGCGTCGTGCTGGCGATGATATCGAATGCCTCTTCCCAGCTGATTTGCTCGAATTTACCCTCACCGCGTTTACCTACGCGCTTCATGGGGTATTTCAGCCGATCGGGGTTATAAACCCGGCGGCGCATAGAACGTCCGCGCAGGCAGGCGCGCACCTGATGCAGGCCGTCATAGTTATCGTCACCGGTATTATCGGTTTCAACGTATTTAATCGCGCCATCCACCACGTGCATGCGCAGCGGGCAGCGGCTACCGCAGTTGACGGTGCATGCGCTCCAGACCACCTTCTCACTGGCCGGGGCTGGCGTGTCGGCGGCATGGGCCATACGGGAAAAGGGTAACGTTAGTGCGTTGCTGGCCAGCGCCAGGCCGCCTATTGCCGTGGTTTTCATCAGACCACGGCGGCTTACCTCAGCAGCCAGTAAAGCATCGGGGGCTTTAATTTTCATGGATACTCGCTTTGGTTGCTCACAATAAACTGATAAGCACTATATAGTCATATATATAATGCTTTGAAATATTATTGGTTTTTTATGCTGATTTAATCCAAAGGGAGTATCACTGCATTCGCGGAAGGGATTATTGCCCGGTATCAATAAGGGTGTAAAAAAAGCGCCCGCAGGCGCTTTTAAGGGAGATGGTAAAAATTAACCGATATATTCGAGGCCGCGCATATACGGGCGCAGGATTTCCGGGATCTCGATACGGCCATCGGCCTGCTGATAGTTTTCCATCAGCGCCACCAGCGTACGACCAACCGCCAGGCCAGAACCATTCAGGGTATGAACGAGACGGGTCTTCTTGTCGGACTTGCTACGGCAGCGAGCCTGCATACGACGCGCCTGGAAATCCCAGACGTTAGAGCAGGAAGAGATCTCACGGTAGGTGTTCTGCGCCGGGACCCACACTTCGAGGTCATAGGTTTTGCAGGCGCTGAAGCCCATATCGCCGGTGCACAGCGCGACCTTACGGTACGGCAGGCCCAGCAGCTGCAGCACTTTCTCGGCGTGGCCGGTCATCTCTTCCAGCGCCGCCATGGAGTCTTCCGGACGGACAATCTGCACCATCTCAACTTTATCGAACTGGTGCATACGGATCAGACCGCGGGTGTCGCGACCATAAGAACCCGCTTCGGAACGGAAGCACGGCGTATGGGCGGTCATTTTGATCGGCAGATCGTCTTCATCGATAATTTCATCACGCACCAGGTTGGTCAGCGGCACTTCCGCCGTCGGGATCAGCGCGTAGTTGCTGCTGTCAGCCTCTTCTTCCAGCGGACGAGTATGGAACAGGTCGCCGGCGAATTTCGGCAGCTGGCCGGTGCCATACAGGGTGTCCTGGTTTACCAGGTACGGGACATAGTTTTCGCTATAGCCATGCTGTTCAGTGTGCAGATCCAGCATGAACTGCGCCAGGGCGCGGTGCAGACGGGCCAGCTGGCCTTTCATCACCACGAAGCGCGAACCGGTGAGCTTAACGGCGGCGGCAAAATCCAGCCCGCCGTGCATTTCACCCAGCGTCACGTGATCGCGCACGTCAAAATCGAACTGGCGCGGCGTGCCCCAGCGGCTGACTTCAACGTTGTCGTTTTCGTCACGGCCAACCGGCACGTCATCGTGAGGAATATTCGGGATCGCCAGCGCGATATCGCGGATTTCCGCCAGCAGCGCTTCAAGCTCGGATTTTGCGGCATCCAGCTGTTCGCCGAGTTTGTTCACTTCCAGGCGTAATGGCTCGATGTCTTCCCCGCGCGCTTTCGCCTGGCCAATGGATTTCGATCGGGAGTTGCGCTCCGCCTGCAGGTTTTCCGTTTGCACCTGCAGAACTTTACGACGCTCTTCAAGCGCGCGAAGTTTATCTACATCCAGCTTAAAGCCCCGGCGTGCCAGTTTTTCTGCGACTGCGTCTGGCTCGGTACGCAGCAGATTGGGATCGAGCATGCTTATCCTGTGCTTATCGAATTAAAAAAAGAAAAGTGGCCGCAGGCTACGGCCACGGAAATAGTGTAATAACCTTACCGCAACGCCTCAATTAGCGGTAGCGTTTTATCGGGCTATTTTGATCCTGTTCAGCAAGCCAGGCGAGCTTTTCGCCAATTTTACCCTCAAGCCCCCGGTTTGTCGGGTGATAATAGCGCGTTTGCGCCATTTCCTGCGGGAAGTACTGCTCGCCGGCGGCGTAGGCGTTAGGTTCGTCATGAGCGTAGCGATACTCCTGTCCGTAGCCCATCTCTTTCATCAGCTTCGTCGGCGCATTGCGCAGATGCACCGGAACGTCATAGTCCGGACGGTCTCGCGCATCGGCCAGCGCCGCTTTAAAGGCGGTGTAGACCGCATTGCTCTTCGGCGCGCAGGCCAGATAGACAATAGCCTGGGCTATCGCCCGTTCGCCTTCCGCCGGCCCGACGCGGGTGAAGCAGTCCCACGCCGATATGGCCACCTGCATCGCCCGCGGGTCGGCGTTGCCGACGTCTTCCGAGGCAATCGCCAGACAACGGCGGGCAACATACAGCGGATCGCCCCCGGCGGTGATGATCCGCGCGTACCAGTAAAGCGCCGCGTCCGGCGCGCTACCGCGCACCGACTTATGCAGGGCGGAAATCAAATCGTAGAAACGGTCGCCTTTATTATCAAAGCGCGCGCTGCGCTCGCCGGCGATCTCGGTCAGCAGTTCCGCCTTCAGCACCCGCTTGCCCGCATCATCGCTCTCGGCCATATCGGCCATCATTTCCAGGGTATTCAGCGCCCGCCGCGCGTCGCCGTTTACCAGTTCGGCGATGGCCCTGCGGGTCTCATCCGGCAAAACGATATCCTGGCCGCCGTAGCCGCGGGTTTTATCGTTCATCGCCTGGTCAAGCACCCGCTCGATATCGTCGGTAGTGAGCGATTTCAGTAAATAGACGCGGGCGCGGGAGAGCAGCGCTGAGTTAAGCTCAAAGGAAGGGTTTTCGGTGGTCGCGCCAATAAAAGTGATAGTGCCATCTTCAATATGCGGCAGAAAGGCATCCTGCTGGCTTTTATTGAAGCGATGCACTTCGTCAACAAACAGAATCGTTCGTCGGCCGGCGTTGCGATTCTGCCGCGCGCGCTCAATGGCCTCGCGGATCTCTTTCACCCCGGAGGTCACCGCCGAGATCCTTTCGACATCGGCGCTGGCATAACGGGCGATAACTTCCGCCAGGGTAGTCTTGCCGGTACCCGGCGGCCCCCAGAGGATCATCGAATGCAGGTGCCCGGCTTCGATCGCCCGCGGCAGGGGTTTGCCCGGCGCCAGCAGGTGCTGCTGGCCAATATACTGCGCTAAATTTTCTGGCCGCATGCGAGCGGCCAGAGGTTGAAACGCGTTGTCGGAAAAATCGAGCGACAGATTGCTCACTTTCGCCTCTACTTACGTTGATCGTCTACCGTCACCCCTTTCGGCGGCGTAAAGGTGAACTTAGATGCGTCGACGGCGCCGTTCTGCTGCGATTTCAGCTGATAGCTGCTGCGCTGATCGTCCTGCTCGACGGCGCTGAACTGATGGATGGTGCCGTCCCGACCAACGTTGATCGTGAACTGCTTCAGGTTGCCGCTGCCGCTTTTCGGCGTCAGCACAAAATCATCGCCGTTTTGTTTGATATTGTACTGCTGCCAGTCGCTGGACTGGTTGCGGGCAATCAGCATAAACGGCGTGTTGCTGGTGGCGTCTTTCAGCCAGGTCGCCGTGGCCTGCTCGACGAACGGGTTATAGAACCACAGGGTTTTACCATCCGAAACGAGGACGCTCTCATCCGGCTGGGTCATATGCCAGTTAAACAGATTCGGGCGTTTTACCCACAGGTCGCCCTGTCCGTCCTGCACGGCGTTGCCGCTGCCGTCGGTGACTTTTTGCGTGAAGCTGGCATGGAAGCTGCTCACTTTATCAAGACGGCTTTTTAAGTCACTGGCCGCATCTGCCCAGACCTGGCTGACGACCATACCAGACAGTAATGCACAGGTGATTGCGAGTTTTTTCATTGTTCTTCCTTAATGTGCGTCACTCCCGACGCGGGAGCCTCTTCTGCCCCTAATGTAGGACCGCCGACGGCGGCGGGACAGAAGAATTGGCTGATTTTGCGCTTATTTACCCAACTTTGCACTCATTCAAAGGGCGGCGGCGCCAGTACTTCGCGGTTACCGTTATGGCCCTGCTCGCTGACAATGCCCTGCGCTTCCATCTGTTCGATGATACGCGCGGCACGGTTATAGCCAATGCGGAACTGGCGCTGCACCCCGGAAATCGACGCTTTACGCTTCTCGGTCACAAAGCTGACCGCCTGATCGAACAGTGGATCCAGCTCTTCACCGCCGTCGAAACCGCCGCCGCCGCCTTCGCTTTCGCTGTCGGAGGTAATGCCGTCAACATACTGCGGACGACCGCGGGCTTTCCAGTCCTGAACCACAGCGTGGACTTCCTGGTCGCGAACAAACGCCCCATGGACGCGCACCGGCGTGGTGGAGTTCGGCCCGGAGTAGAGCATATCCCCCATCCCCAGCAGCGATTCCGCACCGCCCTGATCGAGAATGGTACGCGAGTCAATTTTACTCGACACGGTAAAGGCGATACGCGTCGGAATGTTGGCCTTAATCAGACCGGTAATGACATCCACCGACGGACGCTGCGTCGCCAGCACCAGGTGGATCCCCGCCGCACGCGCTTTCTGCGCCAGGCGAGCGATCAGCTCTTCCACCTTCTTACCGACGGTCATCATCAGGTCGGCGAATTCGTCCACCAGCACCACTATGTACGGTAGCTTTTCCAGTACCGGGTGCACGGCGTCCATACTGTCGCCTGGCTTCCAGTATGGATCCGGGATCGGACGGCCCATGCGTGCCGCTTCAGCAATCTTCTCGTTATAGCCCGCCAGATTACGTACGCCCAGCGCCGACATTAGCTTGTAGCGACGCTCCATCTCGTTGACGCTCCAGCGCAGCGCATTGGCGGCGTCTTTCATGTCGGTGACCACTTCCGTCAGCAGATGCGGAATACCTTCGTAGACCGACAGCTCGAGCATTTTCGGGTCGATCATAATGAAACGCACATCTTCCGGCTGCGCTTTGTAGAGCATGCTGAGGATCATGGCGTTGACGCCGACTGACTTACCGGAACCGGTGGTACCGGCCACCAGCAGGTGCGGCATTTTCGCCAGATCGGCCACCACCGGATCGCCGGCGATGTCTTTACCCAGCACCACGGTCAGCGGCGACGGGTTATCACGGAACTTGCTGTTGTCGAGCACTTCACGCAGGTAGACGGTCTGGCGCTTTTTATTCGGCAGCTCAAGCCCGACATACGGTTTACCCGGGATCACTTCCACCACGCGCACGGCGACCGTGGACAGCGAACGCGCCAGATCCCGTGACAGGTTAGAGATTCGCGCCGCTTTGACGCCAGGCGCCAGATTCAGTTCGAAGCGGGTGATCACCGGCCCCGGCGAGTAGTTCACCACATCCGCTTTAATGCGGAAATCGGCGAGTCGCGCTTCCACCAGTCGTGCCATCTGCTCAAGAGCAAAGGTATCGACCGGCTCGACTTCACTGGGCGGCGGCGTGAGCAGATCCAGCGACGGCAGCGGCGTTGTCGGCTTTTGCAGCGGTCGACTATCGCCATTGCGCATCAGCAGCGGGTGGATCAGGCTCTCCTGCGGCGCAGGCGCGGCAGGCTGGTGCCCCTGTGGGGCAACCGGCTGTTGCTGCTGCACGGGCTGCGGCGCAGTCTGGTAAGGCTGCTGCGGCACTGGCCGAGGGTGTACCGGCTGGTGCTGCGCAGGTTGATAACCCTGCTGCGGAGCGGCGGCCGGTTGTTGATAGTGCTGGGCTGGCTGCTGCGGCTGTACTTCCGGTGTCGGCGTAAACAGCGGCTCGCTCGGACCCTCATTGACCAGCGTTTTCATCGGCGAGAATTCATAATCCGCCGGCGAGAACGGATTAGCGCCCGGCGGCTGCTCGGAGGCGTAGCGCTGCTGCTGGGTGGCGGCAAACTGGCGCGCCAGCTCCGCTTCCGCCGCGGCATCGGCGTCATCGTCATCAGTCGCGTTATCGTCTTCCCAGCGATGGCCATAGCGCTGCTGTTGAGTGGCGGCGAACTGGCGAGCCAGCTCATCCTGCTCCATAGCATCCGCTTCCTCATCCGAGAGCAGCTCATCATCATAATGGGGGTCGCGCTCGGCCTGCCGCGCGCGCTGTTCAGCTTCCCGCTGCGACGGTAGCTTGATGCCGTAGGAGGCCAGTTCCCGACGCGTCGGGACGCGAACGCGATTTGGCCGCGGTAGTTTTGGACCAATGCCCTCTTTCACCTGGACCCGCGGTCCGCTGGAGGCCGGGCTGAACAATGGCGCTGTCGCTGCGGCCGCGGCGGTCGCCGTCTTCGCAGCGGCTGCGCCGCCGCTGGCAGCCGTTGCCTGATGCACTCCTGCCGCCACCGCAGAAACTACGGTTGACTCCACGGGCGGTTTGGACGGCGAGGCGGGCGGCGTCAGCGGTTTGGTGGCGATCGGACTTTCCGGCTCCGGAATAGGCTGATACCAGGAAGCCAGCAGCTCGCGTTCGCGCGCCCGCTTCTCTTCCACTTCCTCGAAATAATAGAGCGGCGGACGTTTCACTTCTTCCTGCACGACCTCAGGCTCTGGCTGCGCGGCAGGTACCGGCGCGGGCTCAGGCTGATACGCCTGCGGCGCAGGCTGACCGGCATGCGGATCGTAAGCCGGCTGCTGATAGGGTGCAGGCTCGGGTTGATAGCCCTGCGGCGCAGGCTGAGCAACATGTGGATCGTAAACCGGCTGCTGATACGGCGCCGGCTCTGGCTGATACCCCTGCGGCGCAGGCTGAGCAACATGTGGATCGTAAACCGGCTGCTGATACGGCGCCGGCTCTGGCTGATACCCCTGCGGCGCAGGCTGGACGGCATGCGGATCGTAAACCGGCTGCTGATACTGCACTGGCTCAGGCTGATACGCCTGCGGTGCCGGCTGACCGGCATGCGGATCGTAAACCGGCTGCTGATACGGCACAGGCTCGGGTTGATACCCCTGCGGCGCAGGCTGACCGGCATACGGATCGTAAACCGGCTGCTGATACGGCGCAGGCTGGCCGGCATACGGATCGTAAACCGGCTGCTGATACTGCACTGGCTCAGGCTGATACGCCTGCGGTGCCGGCTGACCGGCATGAGGAGCATAAGCAGGCTGCTGATACGGTGCCGGCTCTGGCTGGTAGGGCTGCGGCGGGTAACCAGCTTCCGGCTGATAAACCGGCGCAGCGCCCTGATGACCAGCCGGTGATTCGGCCCACGGCTGCGGCGCGGCAGTGGCCGCCGCCGCTGCGCCCACCGGCTCAGCGATACTCTGGCCGTTCAGCAACGGATCGTAAGGGTCGTAATCGCCCGGGCGCGCGGCGCTGGCGCCGGAGAACAACACATCATTCTCGGCGGGACGCGCGGCGCTGGCGCCGGAAAACAGTACATCGTCGGCGGCAACAGGCGCACCGCTGGCGCTGTACTGCACTGCCTCTTCCCCGTCATCCATCCGTTTGCCGGAGAAAAGCGCCGCGTCGGTTTTACGCCCCATGGGGTTGGTAAACTTCTCAGCGAGACGTTTACGCCGCGCCAGTGCGCTGCGCAAGATACGGGCGCGACGCGACTCCTGGGGGGTTGCCGCCTCTTCGTCGTCGTACTCTTCATCGTCGTCTTCGTATTCGCCTTCATCGACCCAGGTATCATCCCGACGGGTACGATTGCTGGCAAAGGTGAGTACGGACAGGATGCCGCCGCCCAGTTTTTCCGCAATGCTGACCCACGACCAGCCGGTAAACAGCGTCAGGCCGGCCGCCCAGATGCACAACAGCGCGATGGTGCCGCCGCTGCTGTGCAGCAGCGGTTGCAGGGTGGTGCTGAGCAGGCTGCCAATCACCCCGCCAGAGGCGAAGTACCAGATATCATCGGCGTTAATCGCCGCCAGACCGCAGGAGGTCAGGATCAGGGCTAGCGCACCGATGAGGCGCAGCGAAACGGCGAAATAATCAATATATTCGTCATTTTCCTGATGCCGCCAGGCAAACCAGCATCCGCCGATGATGATCACCGGGATGGTGTAGGCCATGACGCCAAAAATGAAAAAGAGGGTATCGGCAAGCCACGCGCCGGGGGCGCCGCCTAAATTATGGATAGGCTCATGCCATGCCGTTTGCGACCAGCTTGGGTCCGAGGGGTTAAAGCTCAGTAATGCCGCCATCAGCCAGATGGCGAAGAGGGAGCAAAGGATGAGCATCGCCTCGAGGAGTCGGCGCCCGCTGCTGAGTTTGGTAAGTTTGACTTCTTTGTCTTCGGTGTATTCCTGGCTCAAGAAAGGCTCTCCAGGTATCAGGCTGTTTCCTGCCTGCTGCTAAAACGGACAACAGCGCCGGGTCTCCCCGGCACTGTTGCTGTATGGATTAACAGGAGTGTAATCAAACTACGTCGAGTTTGCACCTGTTCCGTGTTAGCGCGTCTTAATAACCAGACGATTACTTTGCTTGACTTCTTCCATTACCACATAGGTACGGGTGTCGTTAACGCCCGGCAGGCGCAGCAAGGTCTCGCCCAGTAATTTACGATACGCTGACATATCCGGTACGCGGGTTTTCAACAGATAGTCGAAATCACCGGAAACCAGATGACACTCTTGAATTTCTTCAAGTTTTTGCACTGCGGCGTTAAATTGCTCAAACACATCCGGTGCGCCACGATTCAGAGTAATCTCAACAAATACCAGAAGTGATGCATCCAGATAATGCGGGTTGAGCAGCGCCGTATAGCCCTGAATAAAACCCTGTCTTTCAAGACGACGCACACGCTCAAGGCAAGGCGTCGGAGAAAGTCCCACCCGTTTAGAAAGCTCGACGTTAGAAATTCGCCCATCTTTTTGCAATTCATTCAGGATGTTACGATCAATGCGGTCGAGATCTTTGCCAGGGCGCTTCTTGCTATCTACCATTATTATTGTCTCTCTGTATTCCTTCCCTACTCCTGTTCCGGCTCTGTGCCTTCACTGCCAGAGCCCATCCTGTTATTACCCGTACGACATTGGGTAACCCAGGGGTACGTGAGAAGCCCGTTGCCTGACGGCAGTCACCGACATCACGCATGGCGTCTGTCCACACCATGCGTAGATTTCGTTAACCCGGATAAAAATGGCATTTGCGTGCATGAAAATTCGCCGCACGCCAAATACTGCTTTTCTTCTTCCTTGAATGTTTTCGCAAAAGCACAGGGGATTGTCAAAGCAAAACATCGATTTTTAGTACAAGATGCCAGATATTCATCATCTACCCTGGTTGATTCTCATTTTTTCGTCTTATAATTGTCCCGCCAACAGTAGAAATAGTTATATTCCTTGCCGGGAAAATCGCCAATTCATCGGCCGCTTCTATTGCACACATCGTTAACAAAATCGCTGCGCTCTTTTTTTACGACAACAAATTCCCTACAATCCCAGCCCAATGTATGCCAATTATTATGGGGATCTCATGGGCACAGCCAAACACAGTAAACTGCTTATCCTTGGTTCTGGACCTGCGGGATACACCGCGGCGGTCTATGCCGCACGCGCCAACCTGCAGCCGGTGCTGATCACCGGGATGGAAAAAGGCGGTCAGCTGACCACCACGACGGAAGTGGAAAACTGGCCAGGCGATCCGAACGATTTGACCGGTCCGCTGCTGATGGAGCGCATGCACGAGCATGCCACGAAATTTGAAACCGAGATTATTTTCGACCATATCAGCCGCGTCGATCTGCAAAACCGGCCGTTCCGTCTGACCGGCGACAGCGGCGAATACACCTGTGACGCGTTGATTATCGCCACCGGCGCTTCCGCCCGTTACCTGGGCCTGCCTTCCGAAGAAGCCTTCAAGGGCCGCGGCGTTTCCGCCTGCGCCACCTGTGACGGATTCTTCTATCGCAACCAGAAAGTGGCGGTGATCGGCGGCGGCAACACCGCGGTTGAAGAGGCTCTGTATCTGTCAAACATCGCCTCTGAGGTACACCTTATCCACCGTCGCGATTCCTTCCGTGCGGAAAAAATCCTCATCAAACGCCTGATGGACAAAGTGGAAAGCGGCAACATCGTGCTGCATACCGATCGCACCCTCGAAGAGGTGACCGGCGACCAGATGGGCGTCAGCGGCCTGCGTCTGCGCGATACCAAAAACAGCGACAACGTCGAGTCCCTGGAAGTAGCCGGTCTGTTTGTCGCCATCGGCCACAGCCCGAACACCGCCATCTTTGAAGGTCAGCTGGAGCTGGAGAACGGCTACATCAAAGTGCAGTCCGGTATCCATGGCAATGCGACCCAGACCAGCATCCCGGGCGTGTTCGCCGCCGGCGATGTGATGGACCATATTTATCGTCAGGCAATCACCTCCGCCGGCACCGGCTGCATGGCGGCGCTGGACGCTGAACGTTACCTCGACGGTCTGGCTGACGCCTGCAAATAATCTTTACAAGTCAGTAACAAAGGTAAAGAAGGCGACGAAAAGTCGCCTTTATTTTTGCCGCGATGTAACATTGCCGTGCCCAATATTCCGATAACGACACCTGCAAAGCGCGCAATGAATAAAACCCGTCAACAAGAGTTAACCCGCTGGTTAAAACAGCAAAGCATTATCTCCCGTCGCTGGTTGATGATTTCCCGCCTCCTTGGCGTGGCGAGCGGTCTGCTGATCGTGGCGCAGGCCTGGTTCCTGGCGCGGATCCTGCATCGGATGGTGATGGAGAATATTCCTGCGACCGCCCTGCTGCTGCCGCTAACCCTGCTGGTGCTGACCTTTGTGCTGCGCGCCTGGGTGGTCTGGCTGCGTGAACGGGTCGGCTTTCAGGCCGGGCAGCATATTCGCTATGAAATTCGCCGCCAGGTGCTCGACCGCCTCCAGCAGGCGGGCCCGGCGTGGATCCAGGGCAAACCGGCTGGCAGCTGGGCTACGCTTATCCTCGAGCAGATCGACGATATGCATGACTATTATGCCCGCTACCTGCCGCAAATGACGCTGGCGGCCTGCGTGCCGCTGCTGATCGTCATCACTATTTTCCCGATAAACTGGGCCGCCGCGCTGATCCTCCTCGGCACTGCGCCGCTGATCCCCTTGTTCATGGCCCTGGTTGGGATGGGCGCCGCCGATGCCAACCGGCGTAATTTCCAGGCGCTGGCCCGCCTCAGCGGCCACTTCCTCGACCGCCTGCGCGGCATGGAAACCTTGCGTATTTTTCACCGCGGTCAGGCCGAAACGGATAATATTCGCGACGCCTCGCAGGATTTTCGCCAACGCACCATGGAAGTCCTGCGCCTGGCGTTCCTCTCCTCCGGGGTACTGGAATTTTTCACCTCGCTCTCCATTGCGCTGGTAGCGGTTTATTTCGGCTTCTCATACCTTGGCGAGCTTAACTTCGGCCACTATGGCGCGGGCGTCACGCTGATGGCGGGCTTCCTGACGCTGATCCTCGCCCCGGAGTTTTTCCAGCCATTACGTGACCTGGGCACCTTCTACCATGCCAAAGCCCAGGCCGTCGGCGCTGCGGACAGTCTGAAAACGTTTATGGAAACCCCATTGACCCAGCTGGAGCGTGGCGAAAAAACCTTAAATGACAACGATCTGATTGGCGTGGAAGCGCGCGATCTGCTGATCAAATCTCCCGAAGGGAAAGTCCTCGCCGGGCCGCTGACCTTTTCACTGCCTGCAGGCGCGCGGGTGGTGCTGGTGGGGCAGAGCGGCTCAGGGAAAAGTTCACTGCTGAACACCCTGCTCGGCTTTTTGCCCTATGAGGGTTCGCTGAAGGTCAATGGCATGGAGCTGCGAGAGCTGGACGCCGATCGCTGGCGTCGCCTGTTAAGCTGGGTGGGGCAGAATCCCCAGCTTCCTGCCGCCACGCTGCGGGAAAATGTGCTGCTGGCGTGGCCGGAAGCCAGCGATGCCCAGCTTCGACTGGCGCTGGACAAGGCCTGGGTGAGCGAGTTTATCGCTCTGCTGCCGGATGGGATCCATACCGCCGTGGGCGATCAGGCGGGCCGTCTGTCGGTCGGCCAGGCGCAGCGTATCGCGGTCGCCCGCGCGCTGTTGGTGCCGTGCCGCCTGCTGCTGCTGGATGAACCCGCCGCCAGCCTCGACGCCCATAGCGAACAACGGGTCATGCAGGCATTGACCCACGCCTCGACCCAGCAAACCACGCTGCTGGTTACCCATCAGCTTGAGGGACTGGCGGACTGGGATGCCGTCTGGGTGATGCAGGACGGACAGATTATCGAACAAGGCGACTACGCCACGCTGGCCCGCGCCGGCGGAGTCTTCTCGGCGCTGCTGGCCCATCGTCAGGAGGAGATTTAAATGCGCGCGCTCTTACCCTATCTGGCACTGTACAAACGCCACAAATGGATGCTGCTGCTCGGCATCGTACTGGCTATTGTGACCCTGCTGGCCAGTATCGGCCTGCTGACGCTCTCCGGCTGGTTTCTCTCCGCCTCTGCGGTGGTGGGCGTCGCCGGGATCTACAGTTTTAACTATATGCTGCCCGCCGCGGGCGTCCGCGGCGCAGCGATTATCCGGACCGCCGGACGCTACTTCGAGCGTCTGGTCAGCCACGACGCCACCTTCCGCGTGCTACAGCACCTGCGCGTCTTCACCTTCAGCAAACTACTCCCCCTCTCTCCGGCGGGGCTGGCGCGCTTTCGCCAGGGTGAACTGCTCAACCGCGTGGTAGCCGACGTCGACACCCTGGATCATCTCTACCTGCGGGTCATTTCGCCGCTGGTCGGCGCGCTGGTGGTGATTGTGGTGGTGACCTGCGGATTAAGCCTGCTCGATGTCACCCTCGCGCTAACGCTCGGCGGTATCATGCTGGTGACCCTGCTGGTTATGCCGCCGCTGTTCTATCGCGCCGGTAAACCGGCCGGAGAGAGTATGACCCAGCTGCGCGGCCAGTATCGGCAACAGCTTACCGCCTGGCTGCAGGGCCAGGCGGAGCTGATGGTGTTTAACGCCAGCGACCGCTATCGCGCGCAAATGGAAAAGACCGAGCTCAGTTGGCAGGAGGCGCAGCGTCGCCAGGCCGAGCTGACCGCGCTTTCGCAGGCGCTGATGCTGTTGATCGGCGGTATCGCCGTGGTGGCCATGCTCTGGCTGGCCTCAGATGGCGTCGGCGGCAACAGTCAGCCCGGGGCGCTGATCGCCCTGTTCGTCTTCTGCGCCCTGGCGGCTTTCGAAGCCCTGGCGCCCGTCACCGGCGCTTTCCAGCATTTAGGTCAGGTGATCGCCTCCGCGCTGCGGATCTCGCAGATCACTGACCAGCAGCCGGAAGTCTCCTTCGTCGAGGGCGAGGCCTGCAAGCCTGCGCAGGTGGCCTTAGATTTCAGGCAGGTCACCTTCCGCTACCCGCAGCAGCCCTCCCCCGCTCTGGAGAACATCTCCCTGCAGATTGCCGCCGGGGAACATATTGCTATTCTTGGCCGAACCGGCTGCGGAAAGTCGACGCTGTTGCAGTTACTCACCCGCGCATGGGATCCGACACAGGGTGAAATATTGCTCAACGATCAGCCGCTGTCCGGGCTCAGCGAAGCCACCCTGCGGCAGTCAATGAGCGTGGTACCGCAGCGCGTGCACCTGTTCAGCGCCACCCTGCGCGACAACCTGCTGCTGGCGGCGCCTGAGGCTGATGACACTCTGCTCTGCGCCACCCTTGAGAAGGTAGGCCTGGAAAAACTGCTGGAAGATGGCGGACTCAACGGCTGGCTGGGCGAAGGCGGACGCCAGCTTTCCGGCGGCGAACTGCGCCGGCTGGCCATTGCCCGCGCGCTGCTCCACGATGCGCCGCTGATGCTGCTGGACGAACCGACAGAAGGTCTGGATGCGGCCACCGAAAGCCAGATCCTGCATCTGCTGGCGGAAGTCTTACGCGAGAAAACCGTGCTGATGGTCACCCACCGCCTGCGAGGCCTGGCGCGTTTTAATCAGATAATAGTCATGGACAACGGCCAGATAATTGAGCAAGGTAGTCACGCGGAGCTGCTCGCTAAACAGGGCCGGTACTTCCAGTTTAAACAGCGTCTGTAGGCTATTATCTAATTTTTGCTGATGCGTATTGAGGTTAAAATGCGTCTGGTTCAGCTCTCCCGGCATTCTATCGCCTTCCCTTCTCCGGAAGGCGCCCTGCGTGAACCTAACGGCCTGCTGGCGCTCGGCGGCGATCTGAGCCCCGCGCGCCTGCTGATGGCCTATCAGCGTGGTATTTTTCCCTGGTTTTCCCCCGGCGACCCGATCCTCTGGTGGTCGCCCGATCCCCGCGCGGTGCTCTGGCCGGAACAGTTCCATCTCAGCCGCAGCATGAAGCGCTTTCATCAGCGTTCGCCCTACCGCGTCACGCTCAATCACGCCTTTGGCGAGGTGATAGAGGGCTGCGCCAGCGATCGTGACGAAGGCACCTGGATAACCAGCAGCATCGTTCGCGCCTACCACCAGCTGCATGAGCTGGGGCATGCCCACTCCATTGAAGTCTGGCAGGAGAATACTCTGGTGGGGGGAATGTACGGCGTGGCACAGGGGGCGCTGTTTTGCGGCGAGTCGATGTTCAGCCGGGCGGAAAATGCCTCCAAAACCGCGCTGCTGGTATTTTGCCAGGACTTTGCGCAGAGCGGCGGTAAATTAATTGACTGTCAGGTGCTGAACAACCATACCGCATCATTAGGCGCGGTGGATATTCCCCGCCGCGATTATCTGGACTATCTGTCAGTATTACGCGGCTACCGTCTGCCCGAGCGATTTTGGGTACCGCGGGTGCTATTTCCGGGCGGACAATAAAATGTTTTCAGCACATTTTGCGTCAGGATGGTATAATTGCGCGGTAGAGTAGCTTCTGCCTGTTGCCCCGCCGCCGTTTGGGAATAATAAGAGTCAGATAACGCCCATCGTTCTGTCACTCCCCTTTACGTTTGCGCCTGTCACGCGGCATGGCCGTGTGTGTCCCGGGCAATGCGCCAAAACTACTTCGGCGATTCATACCCGTCATATTTCCATTGCCGGCGTGCTGACTGCGCGCCTTGCGGCAAGGTGAATGATTCAGGGTAGACACGTAAAACTTTACTTACATGATGAACTTCGGCATTATCTTGCCGGTTCAAAACTACGGTAGTGATACCCCAGAGGACTAGATGGCCAAAGAAGACAATATTGAAATGCAGGGCACCGTACTTGAAACGTTGCCTAACACTATGTTCCGCGTAGAACTGGAAAACGGTCACGTGGTAACCGCGCATATCTCCGGTAAAATGCGTAAAAACTACATCCGCATTCTGACGGGCGACAAAGTGACTGTTGAGCTGACCCCGTACGACCTGAGCAAAGGCCGCATTGTCTTCCGTAGTCGCTGATTGTTTTCGCCCTTAAGGCGTCAGATGCTGAAGGCCGGGATAATTCCCGGTCTTTTCATTTCTACCGCCAGCAGGCAAAAAAAAACCGGCCCCTGGCCGGTTTTTTACATTGAAGATATCGCCTTAATGGGCGGCTTCCGGTTTGTGCTTCGGCGCGCTCTGGAAGTCGTAGGTCAGCGTATTTTTCGCGCTGTCCAGAGAGACCGTCACCTGCCCGCCGTCGACCAGCGAGCCAAACAGCAGCTCGTTCGCCAGCGGTTTTTTCAGGTTGTCCTGAATGACGCGTCCCATTGGACGTGCCCCCATTGCCCGGTCGTAGCCTTTTTCCGCCAGCCAGTCGCGCGCTTCCTGGCTGACTTCCAGGGAGACGCCTTTCTGATCCAGCTGAACCTGCAGCTCGACGATAAACTTGTCGACAACCTGATGGATCACCGTGGTGGAGAGGTGATCGAACCAGATGATGTTGTCGAGACGGTTACGGAACTCCGGCGTAAAGATCTTCTTGATCTCATCCATTGCGTCCGGACTGTTGTCCTGCTGGATAAGGCCAATCGATTTACGCTCGGTTTCCCGCACCCCGGCGTTGGTAGTCATCACCAGCACCACGTTGCGGAAGTCCGCTTTACGTCCGTTGTTATCGGTCAGCGTGCCGTTGTCCATCACCTGCAGCAGCAGGTTGAACACGTCCGGATGCGCTTTTTCGATCTCATCGAGCAGCAGCACCGCATGCGGATGTTTAATCACCGCATCGGTCAGCAGCCCGCCCTGGTCGAAGCCGACGTAGCCCGGAGGCGCCCCGATTAAACGACTGACGGTATGACGTTCCATATATTCGGACATATCAAAACGCAGCAGCTCAATACCCAGCGCCTTCGCCAGCTGCACGGTCACTTCGGTTTTCCCCACCCCGGTCGGCCCGGCGAACAGGAATGAACCCACCGGCTTGTGCTCATGGCCCAGCCCGGCGCGCGCCATCTTGATGGCTTCCGTCAGCGCCTCGATGGCCTTATCCTGACCAAAGACCAACATTTTCAGTCGATCGCCAAGGTTTTTCAGCGTATCGCGATCGCTGCGGGAGACGCTCTTCTCAGGGATCCGCGCAATGCGCGCCACCACGGACTCGATATCCGCCACATTGACCGTTTTCTTACGCTTGCTGACCGGCATTAAGCGCGCCCGCGCCCCCGCCTCGTCAATTACGTCAATCGCCTTATCCGGCAGATGGCGATCGTTAATGTATTTCACCGCCAGCTCAACCGCCGCACGCACCGCCTTGGCGGTATAACGCACATCGTGGTGCGCTTCGTACTTCGGCTTCAGGCCGTTGATAATCTGGACGGTCTCTTCCACCGACGGTTCGGTAATATCGATTTTCTGGAAACGGCGGGCCAGCGCACGATCTTTTTCAAAGATGTTGCTGAACTCCTGGTAAGTGGTGGAGCCAATCACCCGGATCTTGCCGCTGGAAAGCAGCGGTTTGATCAGGTTAGCCGCATCGACCTGGCCGCCAGACGCCGCTCCCGCACCGATGATGGTGTGGATCTCATCAATGAACAGGATGCTGTTGGTATCCTGCTCCAGCTGTTTCAGCAACGCTTTAAAGCGTTTTTCAAAATCGCCACGGTATTTCGTCCCGGCCAGCAGAGAACCAATATCAAGCGAGTAGATGGTGCAGTCAGCCATGACTTCCGGCACATCGCCCTGCACAATACGCCAGGCAAGGCCTTCGGCGATGGCGGTTTTACCGACGCCGGATTCCCCCACCAGCAGCGGGTTATTTTTACGCCGACGGCACAGGACCTGAATGGCGCGCTCCAGCTCTTTTTCACGGCCGATCAGGGGATCGATGCCGCCAACGCGAGCAAGCTGATTGAGGTTGGTGGTGAAGTTTTCCATACGTTCCTCCCCGCCGGCTTGCTCTTCATTGCCAGGCTGGCTTCCGCTGTTATCGGAAGACTGGCTCGGCTCATCTTTGCGTGTACCATGAGAAATGAAGTTCACCACATCGAGTCGGCTCACTTCATGTTTACGCAGCAGGTAGGCGGCCTGCGACTCCTGCTCGCTGAAAATGGCCACCAGCACGTTGGCGCCGGTCACTTCGCTGCGGCCAGAAGATTGCACGTGGAAAACGGCGCGCTGCAGCACACGCTGGAAGCTCAGCGTCGGCTGGGTGTCGCGCTCTTCTTCCGTGGCTGGCAGGACGGGTGTGGTTTGTTCGATGAAGGCTTCAAGTTCCTGACGCAATGCCACCAGGTCCACTGAACACGCTTCCAGGGCCTCACGGGCCGAGGGATTGCTTAGCAGAGCCAGCAGCAAGTGCTCGACGGTCATAAACTCATGACGGTGCTCGCGCGCTCTGGCGAAAGCCATATTTAAACTGAGTTCCAGTTCTTGATTGAGCATAGGCACCTCCCCCAATTTTCATGCCTGAATTCAGGCTTTTTCCAGCGTACACAGCAATGGATGCTCGTTCTCCCTCGCGTACTGATTCACCATAGCGACTTTGGTCTCCGCTACTTCCGCGGTAAACACGCCACAAATCGCCTTACCTTCATAGTGAACCGTGAGCATCAGTTGCGTTGCACGTTCAACATCATAAGAAAAGAATTTTTGTAACACGTCAATAACAAACTCCATTGGAGTGTAGTCATCATTGACCAATATCACTTTATACATAGATGGCGGTTTAATCGCATCACGAACTTCGTCGTCAACCAGGTGCTCGAAGTCCAGCCAATCTCTCTTACTCATCGTCAGTGTTCATCATCGGTTGCTGTTGCCAACAGGCGGAGGCCTGTCGATGACCAGAGGTTATGCTCATCACAAATCTACAACAGATCATAGATAACTATCATCTATCGCTTCTATCCGCGACGGCTGTCACATTCCCCGGCAATAGCGTTAACTGCTTCAAATTTTGACGCATTTTTCGCCGTTCCCCCTCCTCAATCGCTTGACGCGTTTTCGTATTTCTCTAAATTGTAGTGGCGAGAGTTGGCGAGCAATTGAACAACTCGTCACTCCACCACCGGTTCATTCCATCTTACTAATAAAGATTTACGAAGGATGTCGAAGTATGGAAATGGGTACTGTTAAGTGGTTCAACAATGCCAAAGGGTTCGGTTTTATCTGCCCTGAGGGCGGCGGCGAAGACATTTTCGCCCATTACTCCACCATCCAGATGGATGGTTACAGAACGCTAAAAGCCGGACAAGCCGTTCGGTTTGATGTTCACCAGGGGCCAAAAGGCAACCACGCCAGCGTGATCGTCCCTGTGGAAGCGGAAACGGCTGCATAACTCTTTTGCTTCATTGTGTACATCCTGCTAATAAAATGCCAGTCCTTCTGACTGGCATTTTTATTTCTCATCCCGACTACTCCCGCGCCAGGGCATCCACCGGATCGAGCCGCGCCGCATTGCGCGCCGGCAGCCAGCCAAACAGCACCCCGGTTAACGTCGAACAGAGAAACGCCGTCACCAGCGCCAGCGGCGAAAAACCGATCTCCCAGCCCGGGAGAAACAGCTGCAGAATAAACGCGATCATCAGCGACAACGTCACCCCCAGCGCGCCGCCGACCAGGCAAACCAGCACCGCCTCGATGAGAAACTGCTGCAGCACATCGCTGGCCCGCGCGCCAACCGCCATGCGGATGCCGATCTCCCGCGTCCGTTCGGTCACCGACACCAGCATAATATTCATTACGCCAATCCCGCCGACCACCAGGGCAATCACCGCCACCAATGTCAGGAACAGCTGTAAGGTATGTGTGGTCCTTTCGGCGGTTTTCAAGACGCTGTCCATATTCCAGGTGAAGACATCTTTTTTACCATGCCGCAGCTCCAGCAGACGCAGCAGCTGTTTTTCAGCAGTGTCACTGTCGTAGCCTTCATGAACGCGCACAGTGATGGAGTTCAGCCACGACTGGCCCATCACTCTTCCCGCCATGGTGGTGTAAGGCAACCAGACGCGGAGAATTTTACTGCTGCCGAACATCGACTGCTTTTCATCCGCAACGCCAATCACCGTGGCCGGCATATTGCCCACCAGGATCACCTCGCCCACCACTTTCGCTTTATTGGGAAACAGCTGGCGACGGGTATTGCTGTCGAGCACCACCACCTGAGCCCGGCTGTTGAGCTGCAGTTCATTAAAGGTATTGCCCTCGCTGAAGGTCATGCCGTAGACATTAAAATACTGTGGACCGACCCCCTCCGCACTGGCGGCAACGTCAATATTGTTGGCGCGCAGGCGCAGGCTTTTTGAAACCGCCGGCGTGGCGGAGCGCACCCACGGCTGCTTCTGGATCGCCAGCAAATCGTCATACTTCAGCGCCTGCTGATAGCGCGGGTCGTCGTCGCCAAAATCCTTACCAGGATACACATCAATGGTATTGGTGCCGATGGCGCGAATATCTGCCAGCACCATCTGCTTGGCGGCATCGCCCACTACAACGATCGACACCACCGAGGCAATCCCAATAATAATGCCGAGCATGGTCAGCAGGGTGCGCATTTTATTCGCCGCCATCGCCCGCCAGGCCATGACCAGCGCCTCGCGAAAGCCGCTGGTGAACTGACGCCACGCCGAGGGCTCCTCCTGCTGACGGGCGCGCAGCCCACCGCCCTGGCGGCTGACGGGCGGGTTGCGGACGATTTCGCCATCGCGGATCTCGACGATCCGCTCCGCCTGAGCGGCGACCTGCGGATCGTGAGTCACAATGATGACCGTGTGCCCCTGCGCTTTCAGCTGGTGCAGGATCGCCATCACCTCTTCGCCGGAATGGCTGTCCAGCGCGCCGGTGGGCTCATCGGCGAGGATCACTTCCCCACCGTTCATCAGGGCGCGGGCGATACTGACCCGCTGCTGTTGGCCGCCGGACAGCTGCGACGGCTGATAGTCGGCGCGATCGCCAAGCCCCAGGCGCGCCAGCAGCTCATGCGCGCGCGCCAGGCGTGCCCGCCGTTCACTACCGGCATACACCGCCGGTACTTCGACGTTCTGCGCGGCGGTCAGATGCGACAGCAGGTGATAGCGTTGAAAGATAAAACCAAAGTGCTCCCGCCGCAGACGGGCCAGCGCATCGCCATCCAGCTGCGCAATATCGGTTCCCGCCACCCGATAGGTGCCGCTGGTGGGTTTATCGAGGCAGCCAAGGATGTTCATCAGCGTTGATTTACCCGAGCCGGAGGCCCCGACGATCGCCACCATCTCCCCGGCATGGATACTGAGGGTGATCCCCTTGAGGACCTCAACGCTGCCGTCGCCGGAAGGATAGCTGCGACGAATATCACGCAGCTCGAGCAGGGCCGTCATTTTGCCGCCCCGCTCGCGCTCTCGCCGACGATCACCTCATCCCCCTCTTCAAGTCCCTGCACCACCGCGACGTCGGTATCATTGCGCGCGCCAATGACAATCTCACGCTCTTTGACCTCGCCGGTACGCAACAGCCGGACGTGGTAGCGGTTATCACCGACCGCATCACCCAGGGCGCTCAGCGGGATGGTGATCACGTTCTTCACCTCGGCCAGTTGGATATGCACCTGCGCGGTCATGTCGAGGCGCAGAATTCCCTGCGGGTTCGGGACCTCGAAGCGGGCATAATAGAAGATGGCGTCGTTGACTTTTTCCGGCGTCGGCAGAATGTCCTTCAGCTTGCCTTCATAGCGAGTTAGCGGGTCGCCCAGCACGGTAAACCACGCCTTTTGTCCCGGTCTGAGGTGGATGACATCCGCTTCGGAGACCTGCGCTTTCACCAGCATGGTGCTGAGGTCCGCCAGGGTCAGAATGTTCGGCGCCTGCTGGGCAGCGATCACCGTCTGTCCCTGCAGGGTAGTAATTTGCGTCACTTCACCAGCCATCGGCGCCAGGATCCGCGTGTAGTCGAGGTTGGTCTTCGCCGTGTCGAGCGTTGCCTGGTTGCGCTTAATTTGCGCTTCAATGGTGCCGATTTGCGCCTGTTTCACCGCCAGGTCGGTGGCCGCGGTATCGAGGTCTTGTCGCGAGACCAGCTGGCGCTGCGCCAGCTGCTGCTGACGGGCCAGGGTCACCTGCGCCAGCTTACTCTCCGCGCGCGCCTGATTGAGCTGGGCGCGCAGCTCCATCAACGTCGCCTCCACCTCTTTGATCTGGTTTTGCGCCTGCTCAGGATCGATAACCCCCAGCAGTTGGTCCTTTTTGACCTTATCGCCGATATTCACGTGCAGCGTCTTCAGCTGTCCGCTGACCTGGGCGCCGACGTCAACTTTTCGCAGGGCATCCAGCTTGCCGGTGGCCAGCACGCTCTGCTGGAGATCGCCTTTGCGCACCACCAGCGTCTGGTAGTGCGGTAGCGGCGCATTGAGAATCCGCCATCCCCAGACAGCCAGACCCAGCACAACGATCGCCAACAGCCACCAGACGGTCCTGCGTTTTCCCTTCACTTTCATATTCCGATTCCTGCTGTTTCCCTGCCGCTCCAGGCGGTGATTCTATCGAAACCCGTCGGCAACAGGACACCCATTTTTCGCGCCAATGATGTTTTGTTTAGCTGCCGGAGAGCTTTGCGCCGCCGAAATTCCCGACGGCGAAGAGATTAATCAGCGCGACCGCGGGCCAGCCACAGTACCCGCGAGAACATTTTTTTCAGCAGTGTCGGCACAGCGTCCACCCCACGGCGGCCGGCTTCCATTGCCACCTCAATCGCCAGGTCCGGCTTGGACGAGCGATGGATGGCCTTGGTGATCACCCGCCGCATATTCATGGGCACATTATCCGGGATCTGCGCCACCCGGTGGTAAACGTCATCAAATCCCTGACGATACATAAAGTGTTCCATATCCAGCGCCGGCAGAGCGGTCAGATGGTCGCGCTCCAGCTCGCGATCGTTATTCAGCAGACCGCGTACGGTCGCGGCATATTTTTTCCCTGCCTCATCGCCATCCACCAGCACGTGCCACTGGATCCCCATCCGGCGGGCGAATTTGATCAATGGCTTCAGGCCCGACTGGGCGAATTCAATCACTTTCACCCCTTCAGCATCAAAATGATGGCCGCACTGGCGGGCCAGCTCGTTGATAACCCAGGTTTCCGTCTCCCCCTCCACCAGCAGCCAACAGCGGGCGAAGAGCGATGAGGCGCGATTGAAGCGGATGTGAAAGGCAATGCGTCGACTCTCTTCGGCATTCATTCCGCCCGGCCCCAGCCGCCATGCCGACACCCGCGACGATTCACGCACCAGCCGACAAACCTGCTCCACCGGCGTCAGGGACAGCAGCTCTCCGGAGTTGGTGGTGGTCATACGCTGCAACGGCAGCAAATTCAGCAGATGCCAGGCGACGGAGAGCATGATCGGGTGCAGGCGGGTCTCGGGATCCTCAATCAACAGCAGCGGCCGCGCGTCACGATCGAGGCGCACCGTCCCTTTCGCCTGCAGCAGGGTAGCAAATAGCCCCAGCAGGATCACCCGATGGCTGCGCCCGCCGGGCTTGTCGATCATGCGGTTGATAATATCCAGGTAACGCCAGCTACGCTGCTCATCATGGGAACGTCGACGCATCAGGCGATGTCGCGTCTGGGCGCTGCTTTGCTCGGCAAAGTAATGCTCCAGCAGCTGCACCATGGCCGACAACCCCTGACGGATCTGTCCGTCGGATAAATTTTGCGGGTGGCTGACCAGTTCGCGGGACAGAAAATCCAGCTGGCGGGCGGTGATCTCAATCTGCGGCGAGTGCGGTACCGTTCCGTTATGAATGCGCCGCATAAAGCGCGCGTCGCGCAGGCGCAGCACCGGCATCAAACGCACCAGGTGTCTGGCCAGCTCATCGATATCCTCCAGCACCAGCGCTTCGCCTTCGCCATCGATAAAACTGCGCAGGGTCATCACGCTGTCGTCATCGGCGAGTTCGCCTTCCAGGCGGTAGAACACCCGGTGATAGCCATCATCACAGGGCACCCAACAGCGCTGAAGCGGACGGAAACGCCGCACCCGATGGCGCCCCGGCTCGGTTTCACGAAAGGTCAGAATAATATGCAAATGGTGCTCGCGCCCCTGGATGTCGCCCGCGGGGAACCAGAAGTCATCGCGGACAAAGTGATAAAGATCGAACTCTGGCGACAAAAGCAGGGTCAGCGCATCAAGCAGACTGGACTTCCCCCACGCGTTCTCCCCGATCAGGACGTTATTTTGCTCCAGCATCAACGACAGACGATTGATACCGCGAAAACCGACGATTTCTACGCGCTCAAGAAGCATATCCCCTCCGCTACACCACCACTCTCCTTCAGTAATCAACAGTATAGCGAGGGCGGCGGCAAGATGACACTCCGCTTAATCACCTCTGCGCATCCTATTCTGGAGATTAAATATATTCATAAAATTACGCACTTATCGTCTATTAACGGCTATTGATTATTCATCAAACAAAATAGTTTTATTTCAGACGTTATGTTCTACACTATTGATAATCTTGGATGGATATAGGAAGAGTTAAACTGGCAAACGCAATCCCTTCACCTTGCCCTAAATCAAATAATATCAATATATTTAACTGGCTCTGGGATGGCGATTATCTCTAGAATAACGCCGCTTTATTTTTATCGTCGTCCCTTATCACGATAAATAAAGACCGGCACGGTCCGCTCGTGCGCGTATACATTTAAATTGAGGTGGTTATGTTCAGAAAATTAGCAGCCGAATGCTTCGGCACCTTCTGGCTTGTATTTGGCGGCTGCGGTAGCGCCGTACTTGCCGCAGCATTTCCCGAGTTGGGTATCGGTTTTGCCGGCGTGGCGCTGGCATTTGGTTTAACCGTATTAACCATGGCGTATGCGGTTGGCCATATTTCCGGCGGTCATTTCAACCCGGCGGTAACCTTAGGCCTGTGGGCCGGTGGTCGTTTCCCGGCGAAAGAGGTCATTGGCTATATTATCGCCCAGGTGGTCGGCGGAATTATTGCCGCCGCGGTGCTGTACGTGGTGGCCAGCGGTAAAGCCGGCTTTGATGCCGCCGCCAGCGGCTTTGCCTCAAACGGCTATGGCGAACACTCCCCGGGCGGCTTCTCTATGCTGTCGGCTATCGTTATTGAAATCGTACTGACCTGCGGCTTCCTGCTGGTTATCCATGGCGCGACCGACAAACACGCGCCGGCGGGCTTCGCGCCGATCGCTATCGGCCTGGCGCTGACTCTCATCCATTTAATCAGCATTCCGGTCACCAACACTTCCGTCAACCCGGCGCGCAGCACCGCGGTGGCGATTTTCCAGGGCGGTTGGGCGCTGCAGCAGCTGTGGCTGTTCTGGGTCATGCCGATCGTCGGCGGGATCCTTGGCGGCGTGCTGTACCGCACTCTGCTGGAAAAACGCGATTAATCCTTTCTAAGCCCGGGTCTCCGGGCTTTTTCTTTCTGGCGACAGCTTTACTCGGCCCGGCTATTTGGGTAGTGTCATGAGCGCTATTCTCATCATGCAAGGGCTGCATCGTTCATGTTCTCGGGACTGTTCATCATTCTGTTGCCGCTGGTCGTCGGCTATTTACTGCCTCTTCGTCACTCCTCTGCGCTAAAACTGATTCACCGGATGCTGAGCTGGATTGTCTATGTGATCCTCTTTTTTATGGGTATCAGCCTGGCGTTTCTCGACAATCTGGCCAGCAATCTGCTGGCGATATTGCATTACGCCGCGGTGAGCGTGGTCATCATTTTACTGTGTAATATTACCGCTCTGCTGTGGCTGGAAAGAAAAATGCCCTGGCGCAGTCTGCATCGTCAGGAGAAATTACCCTCGCGCCTGGCCATGGCCCTGGAATCACTCCAGCTGTGCGGGGTGGTGGTCCTCGGTTTTTTGCTTGGCCTGACCGGCCTGCCTTTTTTACAACACGCCACCGAAGCCAGCGAATATACGCTGATCTTTCTCCTGTTCCTCGTCGGTATTCAATTACGCAATAATGGAATGAGTCTGCGACAAATAGTCCTTAACCGCCGGGGAATGATCGTCGCCGTGGTGGTCACGATCAGTTCATTACTCGGCGGCATCCTCAACGCCTTTATTCTGGATTTGCCGCTAAAGACCGGTCTGGCGATGGCCAGCGGCTTCGGCTGGTATTCACTCTCCGGTATTTTACTGACCGAATCCTTTGGCCCGGTAATCGGCAGCGCGGCGTTCTTTAACGACCTGTGCCGCGAGCTGCTGGCCATCATGTTAATTCCGGGCCTGATTCGCCGAAGCCGCTCCACGGCGCTGGGTCTGTGCGGCGCCACCTCCATGGACTTCACCTTACCGGTGCTGCAGCGTTCCGGCGGCGTGGAGATCGTCCCTGCCGCCATCGTACACGGTTTTCTGCTGAGCCTGCTGGTCCCGATCCTGATCGCCTTTTTTGCCGCCTGAGTAGGCGCTGGCGGCAGACTTCCTGCCGCCAATTTTGCGCTAAATCAATCTCCCTTTAAGTTGTATCAGAAATACCTTTTCTCCTCACGCGCTCGGGCATAACCTTAAACATGTATATCAAATATAACTTTAAAGGTGTGACCATGTTTTGTGTGCAATGTGAACAAACCATTCGTACCCCGGCCGGCAACGGCTGCTCTTACGCGCAGGGGATGTGCGGTAAAACAGCGGAAACCTCCGATCTACAGGATCTGCTGATTGCGTCACTGCAAGGCCTCTCCGCCTGGGCGCTTAAGGCCCGCGAATATGGCATTATCGATCATGAGGTCGACAGCTTCGCCCCCCGCGCCTTCTTCTCTACGCTAACTAACGTCAATTTCGATTCTCCGCGCATCGTCGGCTATGCCCGTCAGGCGATTGCCCTGCGTGAGGCGCTGAAAGCGCAGTGCCTGGACCTTGATGCCAGCGCCAAAGTTGACAGCCCGGTGGCCGACCTGCAGCTGGTCGGCGACGATCTGGGTGACCTGCAGCGTCAGGCGGCAGACTATGCCCCGAATAAAGATAAAGCCGCTATCGGCGAGAATATCCTCGGCCTGCGCCTGCTGTGCCTGTACGGCCTGAAAGGCGCGGCAGCTTATATGGAACACGCGCACGTGCTCGGCCAGTACGACAACGCCATTTATGCCCAGTACCACAAGATCATGGCGTGGCTGGGCACCTGGCCTGCGGATATGAATGCGCTGCTCGAATGTTCGATGGAAATCGGCCAGATGAACTTCAAAGTGATGAGCATCCTTGACGCCGGCGAAACCACCAAATATGGCCACCCAACGCCGACTCAGGTCAACGTAAAAGCCACCGCAGGTAAATGTATCCTGATCTCTGGCCACGACCTGAAAGATCTCTATAACCTGCTGGAGCAGACGGAAGGCACCGGCGTCAATGTCTATACCCACGGCGAAATGCTGCCGGCGCACGGCTATCCGGAGCTGCGTAAATTCAAACATCTGATCGGCAACTACGGCAGCGGCTGGCAGAACCAGCAGGTGGAATTCGCCCGCTTCCCAGGCCCCATCGTGATGACCTCTAACTGCATCATCGATCCCACCGTCGGCGCTTACGACGATCGCATCTGGACCCGCAGCATCGTCGGCTGGCCGGGCGTGAACCACCTGGAAGGCGAAGACTTCTCCCCGGTCATTGCCCAGGCGCAGCAGATGGCGGGCTTCCCGTACAGCGAAATCCCGCATCTGATTACCGTCGGCTTTGGCCGTCAGACCCTGCTCGGCGCGGCGGATACGCTGATCGATCTGGTCAGCCGTGAAAAACTGCGCCATATCTTCCTCGTCGGCGGCTGCGACGGCGCGCGCGGGGAACGTAACTATTTCACCGATTTTGCCACCAGCGTGCCGGACGACTGCCTGATCCTGACGCTGGCCTGCGGTAAATACCGCTTTAACAAGCTGGATTTCGGCGATATCGAAGGCCTGCCGCGTCTGGTCGACGCTGGTCAGTGTAATGATGCCTATTCGGCGATTATTCTGGCGGTCACGCTGGCGGAAAAACTGGGCTGCGGCGTCAACGATCTGCCGCTGTCGCTGGTGCTCTCCTGGTTCGAACAGAAAGCGATTGTCATCCTGCTGACGCTGCTGTCTCTCGGCGTGAAAAATATCGTCACCGGCCCGACGGCGCCAGGCTTCTTCACTCCGGATCTGCTGGCTGTCCTCAATGAGAAGTTTGGTCTGCGTTCCGTGACCACCGTGGAACAAGATATGCAGCAGCTGCTGAGCGCGTAAGGAGTCCCTGATGACCATGCCAACTTCGCAATGCCCGTGGCGGATGCAGGTTCACCACATTCACCAGGAAACCCCGGACGTGTGGACCCTTTCGCTGCTGTGCCACGATTACTATCCGTATCGCGCCGGACAGTACGCCCTGGTCAGCGTGCGTGATTCCGCGGAAACGCTGCGCGCCTACACCCTCTCCTCCACGCCGGGGGTCAGCGAGTATATTACGCTGACCGTTCGCCGCATTAACGAGGGCGCGGGTTCACAATGGTTAACCCACGAGGTCAAACGCGGCGATTATCTTTGGCTGTCCGATGCGATGGGCGAGTTTATCTGCGACGATAAAGCAGAAGATAAATTCCTGCTGCTGGCCGCCGGCTGCGGGGTGACGCCGATAATGTCGATGCGCCGCTGGCTGGCGAAGTACCGCCCGCTGGCAGACGTGCAAGTGATCTATAGCGTTCGTTCGCCGGAGGATGTGATCTTTGCCGAGGAGTGGCGCAACTATCCGGTTACCCTGGTGGCGGAGCACAACGCAACGCACGGTTTTGTCGCCGGCCGTCTGACCCTGGAGCTACTGCAGAGCGTGCCGGATATCGCCAGCCGCACCGTGATGACCTGCGGGCCAGCGCCGTATATGGAGAAGGTTGAGCAGGACGTGGCCGCCCTGGGTGTCACCCGCTTCTTTAAGGAGAAGTTCTTCACACCGGTGGCAGAGGCCGCCACCAGCGGGCTGAAATTCACCAAACTGCAGCCGGCGAGAGAGTTTTACGCGCCGGTGGGCACCACCCTGCTCGAGGCGCTGGAGAGCAATCAGGTGCCGGTGACCGTCGCCTGCCGCGCCGGCGTCTGCGGCTGCTGCAAAACCAGAGTCGTTTCCGGGGAGTATAGCGTCACCAGCACCATGACGCTGACCGAAGATGAAATCGCCGACGGCTATGTGCTGGCCTGCTCCTGTCGCCCGCAGAGCGATCTGGTTCTCGCCTGAGGTCAAAATCCCCGGTGGCGCTACCGCTTACCGGGGCTACAGCGCTGTGCGATTTGGTAGCCCGGAGAAGGCGCAATGCGCCGCCTCCGGGAAAACCCCTGGCGACAATAAACTCTCAGGCGACATGAGATAAACGCTTTCCCGGACTGAAAAGCGGCAAACCGACAACAGTATCGACTTTACGCCCCAGGACGAATGAGGCATTTTTACCGCCAGACCGACTGACCGGCCAGCGAGTAACGCCCGGCGCCCAAAAGCGCAATCGCCAGCGCGCCAACAAAGAAATAGACCAGATTCTCGATCGCCCACGCCCCCACCGCATCAAGCGCAAATGTCTTGCCGAGACCGACCATCAGCCACGCCACCACCATGGTGAAAGCCAACACCAGCGCCGCAGGGCGCGTCAGGATGCCGACAATCAACAAACAGGGGGCGACCACTTCCCCCGCCAGCACACCGTAGGCGATAAACCCCGGCAACCCCTTCGCCGCCAGCATCCCGCTAATGCCATCCACGCCATCCAGCAGCTTGTGCAAACCGTGAAACAGCATTAACCCGCCGACGGCGAGTCGTAACAAGAGTTTACCGGCGTCTTCATGCGACAGCGTTCTGTTTACTGCGTTTAACAATCCCTTAACCATTTGATGTGCTTCCTGTTTTACACCCTGTGAGATCCCAGAGTATGCCCAATGCTTCAGCAATAAAACCAGCAAAAAATTGAGGGCAATCGGCAACGTAAGCTGCAGTTTCATCTAAGCTTGAAGGCGTTATCAAAAAAAGGAGATGGAGATCATGAAACAAACCGTGGCCGCATACATTGCCAAAATGCTGGAACAGGCCGGCGTGAAACGTATCTGGGGCGTCACCGGCGATTCCCTCAATGGATTGAGCGATAGCCTGAACCGCATGGGCACCATCGACTGGATGGCCACCCGGCACGAAGAGGTTGCCGCTTTCGCCGCCGGCGCGGAGGCGCAACTGACCGGCGAACTGGCGGTCTGCGCTGGTTCCTGCGGACCGGGTAACCTGCATCTGATCAACGGTCTGTTTGACTGTCACCGCAACCATGTCCCGGTGCTGGCGATTGCCGCCCACATCCCATCCAGCGAGATTGGCAGCGGCTATTTCCAGGAGACCCATCCCCAGGAGCTGTTCCGCGAATGCAGCCACTACTGCGAGCTGGTCTCCACCCCGGAGCAGATCCCGCAGGTGCTGGCGGTGGCGATGCGCAAGGCGGTGATCAACCGCGGCGTTTCGGTGGTGGTGCTGCCCGGCGACGTGGCGCTGAAGGCGGCCCCGGAGAGCGCCAGCAGCCAGTGGTATCATGCGCCGTTGCCGACGGTCACCCCGGCGGAAGAAGAGCTGCGCAAGCTGGCCCAGCTTATCCGCTACTCCAGCAATATCGCGCTCATGTGCGGCAGCGGTTGCGCCGGCGCCCACCAGGAGCTGGTGGAGTTCGCGGCGAAAATTAAAGCTCCCATCGTCCATGCGTTGCGCGGTAAAGAGCATGTGGAGTATGACAACCCGTATGATGTGGGCATGACCGGGCTGATTGGCTTCTCTTCTGGCTTCCACACCATGATGAATGCCGACACCCTGATCCTGCTCGGCACCCAGTTCCCCTATCGCGCCTTCTATCCGACCGACGCCAAAATTATTCAGATCGACATTAACCCCGGCAGCATCGGCGCGCACAGTAAGGTCGATATGGCGCTGGTGGGCGACATTAAATCAACGCTGAAGGCGCTGCTGCCGCTGCTGGAAGAGAAAACCGATCGCCGCTTCCTCGATAAGGCGCTGGAGCACTATCGCGACGCGCGAAAAGGACTCGACGATCTGGCGAAGCCCAGCGAGAAGGCGATCCACCCGCAATATCTGGCGCAGCAGATCAGCCATTTTGCCGATGAAGACGCCATTTTCACCTGCGATGTCGGCACCCCGACCGTCTGGGCGGCACGCTATCTCAAGATGAACGGCAAACGCCGCCTGCTGGGTTCATTCAACCACGGCTCCATGGCCAACGCCATGCCGCAGGCCATTGGCGCCAAGGCCACCGCGCCGGAGCGTCAGGTGGTGGCCATGTGCGGCGACGGCGGGTTTAGCATGCTGATGGGAGATTTTCTGTCGCTGGCGCAGATGAAGCTGCCGGTGAAAATTATCATCTTTAACAACAGCGTGCTGGGTTTCGTGGCGATGGAGATGAAGGCCGGGGGCTATCTCACCGACGGCACAGAGCTGCACGACACCAACTTCGCCCGCATCGCCGAAGCCTGCGGGATTAAAGGTATTCGCGTTGAGAAAGCCGCCGAGGTGGATGAAGCGCTGCAGACCGCCTTCCGCACCGATGGTCCGGTGCTGGTCGACGTCGTGGTCGCCAAAGAGGAGCTGGCGATCCCGCCGCAGATCAAGCTGGAGCAGGCGAAAGGCTTTAGCCTGTATATGCTGCGGGCGATCATCAGCGGGCGCGGCGATGAAGTCATCGAACTGGCGAAAACCAACTGGCTCAGGTAAAACAGAAGCAATACTCTGAACCAGAACAAGGAATAGCCGTGATCGATCTGCGCAGTGATACCGTTACCCGCCCCGGGCGCGCCATGCTGGAAGCCATGATGGCCGCCCCGGTCGGGGACGATGTGTATGGCGACGACCCTACCGTCAATGAACTTCAGCGCTACGCCGCCGACCTGGCCGGCAAAGAGGCGGCGCTGTTTCTGCCCACCGGCACCCAGGCCAACCTCGTCGGCCTGCTCAGCCATTGCCAGCGCGGCGAAGAGTATATCGTCGGCCAGGGGGCGCATAACTATCTGTACGAAGCCGGCGGGGCGGCGGTTCTCGGCAGTATTCAGCCGCAGCCGATTGACGCCGCGGCGGACGGTTCGCTGCCGCTGGATAAAGTCGCAGCAAAAATCAAACCTGACGATATCCATTTTGCCCCGACCCGCCTGCTGAGTCTGGAAAACACCCATAACGGTAAGGTGCTGCCTCGCGACTATCTGCAGGAAGCCTGGGCGTTTACCCGCCAGCGCAATCTGGCGCTGCACGTCGACGGCGCGCGCATCTTTAACGCCGTGGTGGCCTACGGCTGCGAGTTACGCGATATCGCCCAATACTGCGACTCCTTCACCATCTGTCTGTCAAAGGGGCTTGGCGCCCCGGTAGGCTCGCTGCTGGTCGGTAGTGAGGCGTACATTCGTCGCGCCGTTCGCTGGCGGAAAATGGTCGGCGGCGGGATGCGCCAGGCGGGCATTCTGGCCGCCGCCGGGCTGTACGCACTGAAAAATAATGTCCAGCGCCTGCAGGAGGATCATGATAACGCCGCGTGGATGGCGGATCAGCTGCGCGCCATCGGCGCCGACGTTACTCGTCACGATACCAACATGCTGTTCGTTCGCGTCGGTGATGAGCAGGCCCGGGCGCTCGGCGAGTTTATGCAGGCGCGCGGCGTGCTGATCAACGCTTCGCCAGTCGTCCGTCTGGTCACTCACCTGGATGTCGACCGTCAGCAGTTGAGCGAGGTGGTCGCCCACTGGCAGGCTTTTTTACAACGCTAAGGAGTCAGGCGTGTCGCAATCTGTTCTGGTGCTCGGCGCCAGCGGCTATATCGGTCAGCATTTAGTCCGCGAGTTAAGCGCGCGGGGATATCCGGTGCTGGCGGCGGCGCGCCATACCGACCGACTGCAAAAACTCGCTTTGCCCGGCGTCACCTGCCGGTCCGTCGATCTCAATCAGCCGCAGGCTCTGCCTGCGCTGCTCACCGGTATCGATACGCTTTACTATCTGGTACATGGCATGGGCGAAGGCGGCGATTTTATCGCCCATGAGCGTCGGGTGGCGACGCATGTTCGCGATGCCCTGCGCCAGATGCCGGTACGTCAGATTATCTTTCTCAGCTCGCTGCAGGCACCAGCGCAAGAGCAGTCCGACCATCTGCGCGCTCGTCAGGTCACCGGCGATCTCCTGCGCGAGTCGGGTGTGCCGGTAACCGAGCTGCGGGCCGGAATTATCGTCGGCGCCGGCTCCGCCGCCTTCGAGGTGATGCGCGACATGGTCTATAACCTGCCGGTGCTGACTCCTCCGCGCTGGGTGCGTTCGCGTACCACCCCTGTCGCGCTGGAAAACCTGCTCGTTGACCTCGTTGAGCTGCTGAATCATCCTTCCGACGCGCACCGCGTCTTCGAAGCCGCCGGTCCGGAGGTGTTAAGCTACCAGCAGCAGTTCATTCGCTTTATGGCCGTCAGCGGCAAACACCGCCCGCTTATTCCGATTCCCCTGCCGACGCGCTGGATCTCGGTGTGGTTCCTCAATGTCATCACCTCGGTGCCGCCGACCATCGCCAAAGCGCTGATTCAGGGGTTGAAGCACGATCTGATCGCCGATGACCGGACGCTGCGGGCGCTGATCCCGCAAACGCTGATCCCCTTCGATCAGGCGGTTCGCCGCACCCTGAAAGAAGAAGAGCAGCTGGTAAACTCCAGCGACTGGGGCTACGACGCCCAGGCTTTCGCCCGCTGGCGACCGGAGTATGGCTACTATCCGAAACAGGCAGGCTGCACCGTCGCCACTCCGGCGAGCCGCAAAGCCCTGTGGCAGGTTGTTAACCAAATCGGCGGTAAAGAGGGATATTTTTTCGGCAATCTGCTGTGGAAAACCCGCGGCGCGATGGATCTGCTGGTCGGCCACCGGTTGGCCAAAGGGCGACCGCAGCGCGACTATCTGCAGACCGGCGATACGGTCGACAGCTGGAAGGTGATTATTGTGGAGGAAGAAAAACAGCTCACTCTGCTGTTCGGCATGAAAGCGCCGGGGCTGGGCCGGTTAAGCTTTACCATTAACGATAAAGGCGATCGTCGTGAACTGGACGTCCGCGCCTGGTGGCACCCGCACGGTATGCCGGGCCTGGTCTACTGGCTGCTGATGATCCCGGCGCACCTGTTTATTTTCCGCGGTATGGCGCAACGCATCGCCCGGTTGGCCGAACAAATCTCAGGCAGAGTCGAAGGATAAGCATTATTCTTTCATGATTCTCATTGCATAGTCGGGAGAATCACGGAAAAATGCGCACGAAATTCTTTTCTGGGACAGTAGAGTGATATGAAGGTACTGGTTACCGGTGCGACCAGCGGATTAGGCCGCAACGCAGTGGAATATCTGCGCAACAAGGGCATCAGCGTGCGAGCGACCGGGCGCAACGAAGCGATGGGTAAGCTTCTGAGCAAAATGGGGGCGGAATTCATCCCGGCGGATTTAACCGAGCTGGTCTCTTCGCAGGCTAAAGTGATGCTCGCCGGTATCGATACCCTGTGGCACTGCTCAAGCTTTACCTCGCCCTGGGGCACGCAGCAGGCTTTCGATCTCGCTAACGTCCGCGCCACCCGTCGCCTCGGCGAGTGGTCTGTAGCATGGGGCGTACGCAATTTCGTTCATATCTCTTCGCCCTCGCTCTATTTTGATTATCACCACCATCGCGATATTCAGGAAGATTTCCGCCCGCACCGCTTCGCCAACGAGTTTGCCCGCAGCAAGGCAGCCAGCGAAGAGGTGATCAACCTGCTGGCGCAGGCCAACCCGCACACCCGTTTTACCATTTTGCGCCCGCAGAGTTTGTTCGGGCCGCACGATAAAGTCTTTATTCCCCGGCTGGCGCAAATGATGCAACACTATGGCAGCGTCCTGTTGCCACGGGGCGGCAGCGCGCTGGTCGATATGACCTATTATGAAAACGCCGTCCACGCGATGTGGCTGGCGAGCCAGCCGGCGTGCGATCATCTTCCCTCCGCCCGCGCGTGGAATATCAGCAACGGCGAACCGCGCACCCTGCGCAGTATCGTGCAGAAACTGATCGACGAGCTGAGCATCAAATGCCGGATCCGCTCAGTCCCCTACCCGATGCTGGATATTATCGCCCGCAGCATGGAGCGTTTTGGCGATAAAACGGCCAAAGAGCCGGCCTTTACCCACTACGGCGTCTCGAAACTGAATTTTGATTTTACGCTCGATATCACTCGCGCGCAGGATGAGCTGGGTTATCAGCCGGTGGTGACGCTGGACGACGGGATTGTGCGTACCGCCGCCTGGCTGCGCGACCACGGTAAACTTCACCGCTAACCCTGACCATACTTTTCTAACAGCGCCTCGGCTATCGCTTCGGTTTGCGCATCTGCTACGCCATCCCAGCGCTGGGGGCGGAAGTGCATCTGGAAGGCGGTAATCACTCGTTTTTTCTGCGCGGGAGTCATCTCCGGCGTGACCTGATAGCCGTAGCGCGCCAGCAAATCCAGTACTACCTCAGGGTCCACTGGCTCACTGGCCGGGCGCCCGTTCAGATAGAAAGCCACCCGCTGCTCGTCCGGCCAGGCGCCAATCCCCTGCTGCGCCAGCTGTTGCCAGGGGAACAACGGTCCCGGATCGTCTTTGCGCTGCGGGGCGATATCGGCATGGGCTACCACGTTCTGCGGCGCGATGTGGTAGCGGGTGATAATATCGCGCGCCAGCGGGATCAGGGCCGCGATCTGCTCCGGGTGAAAGGGGGTAAAGCTTTTACCCCCCGCAGTCTTCTGCCAGCCGCGGTTTTCCAGTTCAATACCAATGGAAGTATCGTTGATGCGCGTGCTGCCGCGCCAGTAGCTCACCCCGGCGTGCCAGGCCAGATCCTCTTCCGGCACCAGCTGCCAGATCCGCGGTTTATGATGGTGGCGCGGCGGCTGTTCAGGAATTAAATAGTGGGAGCTGACCTCTTTATCAGTCAGGGTTGCCAGTGAGACATCAAAATTATCTGCGGTATAGTGGATAACCAGCACTTTTATGCGCGGATAGGCCGCCTGCGCCGGATGGCGAGTGTCCAGCTGATATCCGTCGCGATCGATGATGCCTTTTTCCCCCGCGCAGCCGGCCAGCAGTAGCGCCAACAGGAGTACATAGGCAATCCGTTTCATCCCTTCTCCCTTGCCCGGCAGCGTCTCCGGGTTAATAAGACCATTGATTACGTCCTTTATTTTTCGCCTGGTACAGCGCACTGTCCGCCCGGGCGATCAGCGTCTCCATCGGGACCGTGCCATCGGAATCGACGATCCCGATACTGACGGTCACCACCGACGCCACCTCTGATGCCTCATGAGGAAGCGCCGCCTCGTGAATTTTCTGCTGAATGCGCTCGGCAATCGCGGTGGCATGCACCAGGGGAACCCTAGGCAACGCCACCACAAATTCCTCGCCGCCATAGCGAGCCACCAGATCATCTTCGGCCCGGACCGCCATTTTCAGCACCTGCGCGACAGAAGATAAGCACTCGTCACCAGCCTGATGACCATAGCGATCGTTATAGCGTTTAAAGTAATCGACATCGATCATCATCAGCGACAACGGCGTGTTTTGCTGCCAGATCTCCGCCAGATACGCATTCAGCGCCCGGCGGTTAGCGGTCCCGGTTAATGCATCCTGGTTGGCAATACTTTCCAGCCGCTGAATAAGCTGCATATTTTCCTGATGCGTATCCCAGGCTTCATCGTACCAGCGCTGGAGAATACGTCGTCCATACAGCAAAATCGCCGTAAAGATGGTCCACAGGATCAAAAAGCGAATTTCAGCGTGATAGTGGATCTGAATTCCCGCTAGCAAGGCCGTCCCCCATAGCGGCAGCATAAAAGCGATAATGCCCGGCCAATGGTGATACAACGCAGTGAGGCCAGTGGTCAACAATATAACCAGCAGCGGCCAGGCGAAGGGCAAAGCCCAGAAAAAGATAAAACAGTAATTACTCAGGGACCAGCACAGGCTGAGCACCAGCAGCAGCGCGGTGATGATATTCAGCGTATAACGCCCCTGCGCCAGACGCGGCGTGATGGCAATAATCACTAAAATGGCCGAAATAATAATAACCGCAATCAGCGCTATTTCGATATAAGGAATAACCGCCTGGTGAGTCAGGAGCTTCTTATCAAAATAGGTAAAAATAAAGTTGCGGGAGAAAATCATTAACGCAAACGCGATATTTACAAAAGCCAGCCAGGGCAGACTCATTGACAGCGCATGGCGCTGGACATCATCTCTGGTGGCCCACAACGCGGTTCGCTGCTGCCGGGCGCGCTCTCGCTTATTTGTTAACATCTTATCTCCCTGGTGACCTGCATGACCATAGGCGCAGCCCCTGCTTGTCTATATGATAAACTATGTTTCCGGGAATGTCTGTCCGCGCGCTGTCTCCCCTGCCCCGGCCTCTTAAGCTGATTTTCAGCTAATGTCAGTAGAAATTGGTATGCTCCGTTCACGATGTGTAAACGGCAAAAAAAAGCAAGCATTATCAATGCGAATTCTGTCATCTTTTCTTTAAAAAAGAGTTAACTAGCCGTCATAAAATTGCAGTATTTTGCTTGAAAAAAAAGCAGTGTTAGTACAATCTGAAATCGCTCATTGGTGAGTTAAAACAAGAGCATGATGATAGCAAGATAAACAATGGAGTCTAAAAATATGAAATATGCAGCTTTAGTGGCAGGTGCGGCATTGTTTTTAACGGCGAACGCCTTCTCCGCTGAGATTTTATCGAAAGAAGCTTTTGATAAGGTCCATACGCAATACACCAAGATCGGCACCATTTCTTCTACCGGCCAGACCGCACCGAGCGACGCTCGTGAAGAGCTGATTAAAAAAGCTGATGAAAAAGGCGCGGATGTTATCGTGCTCTCTTCCGGGAACACGGATAAAAAACTGCACATTTCCGCTAATATCTATAAGAAGAAATAACTAATCTTATCTCTCAAGAAACACTACCCTGTTTCCGGGGTAGTGTTTCTTGTTTATGCAAAGCCATAATTTATTTTTATCCCGCCGTGATTTTTTCTGCCTGAAAACCGCCGTCATCCCCCTGCTGATTTCCAGCCCTAAGGCTGTAGCCACATCAAGGTCTTAGCTCTTTGCGTCAAGTACAATCCGCACGCTATACGCTATGCTTTAACGGAAACTGAAAACGTAGTTCGCTTATAAGGAAATCATCATGCGCTACAAACTTCTTGCAGCACTTCTCCCTTGCGCGCTGGCGCTCAGCGCCTGTACGACCGTCACCCCGGCCTATAAAGATAATGGCACCCGCAGCGGCCCTTGTGTCGAAGGCGGCCCTGACGACGTAGCGCAAAAATTCTACGACATTCAGATCCAGAACCGTACTCAGGATGCGGCGGCGCTGCGCCCCTATCTCAGCGACGGCCTGGCGAAGTTACTCAATGACGCCCGTCAGGATCCGGCCAACAGCAAGCTGCTGCAGGCTAACCCGTTCTCCAGCAGCAGCACCCCCGCGGACAGCGCCGTCGTCGCCAGCGCCTCAACCATCCCTAATCGCGATGCGCGCAACATTCCGCTGCGCGTGGAGCTGAAACAGGGAACCCAGAACTGGAAAGACGAAGTGCTGATGATCCAGGAAGGCCAGTGCTGGGCCGTCGATGACGTTCGCTATCTCGGCAACAACAGCCACGCGCCGGCCGGAACGTTGCGACAGAGTCTGGAGAAACGCTAGTTCGGGAGTTGAAGCGACGCCGCTGAAACGATAACCCCGGTAAAATGTCGGTATTCGCCCCGAGAATGCCGACATTTACGCCCCCCTCACCCACCAGGCAATATTTTGTGCTAACTTTAAAGCTAAACGTGGTTTAGATTTAACTTTTAACGCATAAATATTGCATAACTATTCTGCCAAAGGTACTATTTGCGGCCTCAATAGCTATTCGTATCAGACTGCCCAGATGAGTATTAAACTAAACGGCATTAATTGCTTCTACGGCGCGCACCAGGCGCTGTTCGACATCACGCTGGATTGCCCGCAGGGGGAAACGCTGGTGCTGCTCGGCCCCAGCGGTGCCGGGAAGAGCTCGCTGCTGCGCGTACTCAACCTGCTGGAGATGCCGCGTTCCGGTTCGTTAACCATCGCCGGTAACCATTTCGACTTCACCAGAGCGCCGTCCGATAAAGCGATTCGCGAACTGCGGCAGAACGTCGGCATGGTTTTTCAGCAGTACAACCTGTGGCCGCACCTGACGGTACAGCAGAACCTGATCGAAGCCCCCTGTCGCGTACTGGGGTTAAGCAAGGATCAGGCGCTGGCTCGCGCCGAGAAGCTGCTGGAGCGCCTGCGTCTGAAGCCCTACAGCGATCGTTACCCGCTGCATTTATCCGGCGGCCAGCAGCAGCGTGTGGCGATCGCCCGCGCGCTCATGATGGAGCCGCAGGTTCTGCTGTTCGATGAGCCTACCGCGGCGCTCGACCCGGAAATCACCGCCCAGATCGTTAGCATCATCCGCGAGCTGGCTGAAACCGGCATCACCCAAGTTATCGTCACCCATGAAGTTGAAGTGGCGCGCAAGACGGCCAGCCGGGTGGTGTATATGGAAAATGGCCATGTCGTCGAGCAAGGGGATGCCTCCTGCTTCACGCATCCGCAAACTGACGCGTTTAAAAACTATCTTTCACATTGATGTTTTTCGGGGAAATGACGATGAAAAAAGTACTGATTGCCGCCCTGCTCGCAGGCATGAGCCTCTCCGCTTCCGCCGCGCAGACCATTCGTTTCGCCACCGAGGCCTCCTACCCTCCGTTTGAGCTGGTGGACGCCAACAACCAGATCGTCGGTTTCGATGTGGATCTGGCTAACGCGCTGTGTAAAGAGATCGATGCCACCTGTACCTTCACCAACCAGGCCTTTGACAGCCTGATCCCGGGGCTGAAATTCCGCCGTTTCGACGCGGTCATGGCCGGGATGGACATCACGCCTGAGCGTGAAAAGCAGGTACTGTTCTCCACCCCGTATTATGACAACTCGGCGCTGTTCGTCGGTCAGCAGGGCAAGTTCACCAGCATTGATCAGCTGAAGGGCAAAAAAGTGGGCGTACAGAACGGTACCACGCACCAGAAATTTATCACCGATAAACATCCGGAAATCACTACCGTCCCTTACGACAGCTACCAGAATGCGAAGCTGGATCTGCAGAACGGTCGTATTGACGCGGTCTTTGGTGATACCGCCGTGGTCACCGAATGGCTGAAGAGCAATCCGAAGCTGGCGGCCGTGGGCGATAAAGTGACCGACAAAGCCTATTTCGGCACCGGGCTGGGCATTGCCGTGCGTCAGGGCAACACCGACCTGCAGCAGAAATTTAACGCTGCGCTGGAAAAAGTGAAGAAAGACGGCACTTACCAGACCATCTATAACAAATGGTTCCAGAAGTAAGACTGAATGAACGAAATTTTTCCATTAGCAAGCGCCGCCGGGATGACCGTCGGCCTTGCCGTTTGCGCGCTCGCCATCGGCCTCGTCCTGGCGATGCTCTTCGCGGTACTGGAGTCAGTGAAATGGCGCCCGGTAGCCTGGCTTGCAACCGGCATTGTGACCATCCTGCGCGGACTACCTGAAATTCTGGTGGTGCTGTTTATCTATTTTGGCTCGTCCCAGCTGCTGCTGACGCTCTCTGACGGTTTTACCATCCCGCTCGGGTTCATCCAGATCCCGGTGCAGATGCAGATTGAGAACTTTGACGTCAGTCCGTTCCTCTGCGGGGCGATCGCCTTGTCGCTGCTGTATGCCGCCTACGCCTCGCAAACGCTGCGCGGCGCGCTGAAAGCCGTTCCGCAGGGTCAGTGGGAGTCCGGCCAGGCGCTCGGGCTGTCGAAAGCGGCCATTTTCTTCCGCCTGGTGATGCCTCAGATGTGGCGCCATGCGCTGCCCGGTCTCGGCAACCAGTGGCTGGTGCTGCTGAAGGACACCGCGCTGGTGAGCCTTATCAGCGTCAACGATCTGATGCTGCAGACTAAAAGCATCGCCACCCGCACTCAGGAGCCCTTTAACTGGTATATCATTGCCGCGGCAATCTATCTCGTCATCACCCTGTTGAGTCAATACATCCTTAAGCGGATTGACCAGCGTGCGACGCGCTTCGAACGGAGACCAGGCTGATGCTCGACTACTTACCCGAACTGCTGAAAGGACTGCATACCAGCCTGACGCTGACCGTGGCGTCGATTATCGTGGCGCTGATCCTGTCGCTGATCTTTACCATTATCCTGACGCTGAAGACGCCGGGGCTGGTGTGGATAGTGCGCGGCTACATCACCCTGTTTACCGGTACGCCGCTGCTGGTGCAGATCTTCCTGATCTACTACGGCCCAGGACAGTTTCCTTCGCTACAGGAATATCCCTGGCTCTGGCACCTTATCTCCGAGCCGTGGCTGTGCGCCCTGATCGCCCTGTCGCTCAACAGCGCCGCCTATACCACCCAGCTGTTTTATGGCGCCATCCGGGCGATCCCCGACGGGCAATGGCAGTCGTGCAGCGCGCTGGGGATGAGTAAAAAGGATACCCTGGCGATCCTGCTGCCGTATGCCTTTAAGCGCGCGCTGTCGTCCTATTCCAACGAAGTGGTGCTGGTCTTTAAGAGTACCTCTCTGGCCTACACCATCACCCTGATGGAAGTGATGGGCCACGGCCAGCTGCTGTACGGACGGACCTACGACGTGATGGTGTTCGGCGCCGCCGGGATTATCTATCTCATCGTCAACGGGCTGCTGACGCTGCTGATGCGGCTGGTGGAGCGCAAAGCGCTAGCCTTCGAGCGGCGTAATTAGCGCCTGGCGTATTTTGCATAATAAGTGAACAACAAGACGGACAAGTCTAATACCTGTCCGTCTTTTTTTATATCAAATAAAATACTTAATCATTTTTATTGCATACAAATTCATTTAATGGCATTGTCACCCTATGCCGCAGACACGGCGAATAATCATAAGATTGACAGACGGGAGTTCCACGATGAAAAAGTTAGTTCTGGCTGCACTGCTCACCACGTTCACCTTCGGCGCCGCCGCCGCGGAGAAAATCAGCTTCGGCGTGTCCGCGACCTATCCGCCGTTTGAATCGATGGACGCTAATAACCAGATTGTCGGCTTTGATATCGATCTGGCCCATGCGCTGTGCAAACAAATGCAGGCAGAATGCACCTTTACCAACCACGCGTTTGACAGCCTGATCCCGGCGCTGAAGTTTAAGAAGTATGACGCGGTGATTTCCGGAATGGATATTACGCCGGAGCGCAGCAAGCAGGTCGCCTTCACCGACCCGTACTACGCCAACTCCGCGCTGGTGATCGCCAAAAAAGACGCATTCCACTCGTTCGATGATTTGAAAGGCAAACGGATCGGCATGGAAAACGGCACCACCCACCAGAAATATCTGCAGGATAAACATCCTGAGGTGAAGACCGTCGCCTATGACAGCTACCAGAACGCGATTATCGATCTGAAAAATGGCCGTATCGACGGCGTGTTCGGCGACACGGCGGTGGTCAACGAGTGGCTGAAAACTAACCCGCAGCTGGGGGCAGCCACGCCGAAAGTGACCGACCCGCAATACTTCGGCACCGGCCTTGGGATTGCCGTGCGCCCGGATAACAAGGCGCTGCTGGAGAAACTGAACGCGGCGCTGAAGGCGATTAAAGCCGACGGTACCTACCAGAAAATCAGCAACCAGTGGTTCCCGGAGTAACTTTTTTGCCGGGTGGCGCTGCGCTGACCCGGCCTACACTTTCCCCGTAGCCGGGTAAGGCGTAGCCGCCACCCGGCAATTTCTCAAAGTGGCACGAAGAACCTGAACCGCGCCCCGCTTACCGACTCCACCAGCCTGATCCCGCCCCCGTGCAGCTCCAGCATTCGTTTCACAATCAGCAGCCCTAACCCGCCGCGATCCTCCCGCGACGCCTGGGCAGACAACGCCGACGGCCGCTGGAACAGATCGTCGCGCAGCGCGGCATCGACGCCCGTTCCGTTGTCAGCCACTTCGACCTGGATCTGTTGATTCTCCTGCCAGACCGCCAGACGAATCTCCCCGCCGACGGGAGTATGCCGCATGGCGTTGTCGAGCAGATTGGTCACCACCCTCTCAATCATCGACACATCGGCGTTAACCAGCGGCAGCGGCCCCGGCACATCAATTTGCAGGTTCACCTCGCGCGTGCGGGCGGTTAATTCAAACTTCTGCGCCACGTCGGAAATCAGCTCCCCCATCGCGAAACGCTCGCGCTGCGGCTTAATGCCCCCGTGCTCCAGTCGCGCCAGCTCAAACAGCTGCTGCGAAAGATGGCGCACTTTGTTGCCCTGGCGCAGGGCGATGGTGAGATACTGCCTGCGCTCCTCGGCGGTCAGCCGTTCGTCCTTCAGGGTCAGCGTTTCCAGATACCCCAGCAGCGAGGTGAGCGGCGTACGTAAATCGTGGGAAATATTGGCCACAAATTCGCGGCGCTGGCGGTCGCTGTCGGCCAGCCGATCCCACTGACCGGCTATCTGCCGGGCAAGGTCAATAAAGCGATTTTCGAGCACCGCCACCTCGTTACCGGGATGGGGCTCCGGCGTGCGGGCCGCCAGGGTTTTGATGGCGCTGATGCTGTCCCGATCGTTCGCCGCCACCTGGGCGGTGAGCTGGCGGACCGGCCGGGTCACCCAGAACCATGCCAGGCCTCCCGCCAGCAGGCCAAACAGAGTCACCAGCAGCAGGGTCCACAGAACAATGCTCCACAGCGTTTTTTGCCAGGCGTCGGCCGCCAGCTGATTAAAGGTCTCCCCCTGCAAAATGATATACAGGTAACCGCGCAGCTGGCCGTCGACGCGCAGCGGGGCGGCGCTGAAGACTTTTCGCCCGTCAAGGCTGCGGGGATCGTCGCCATACACCGGCGACGTACTGCCGGTGAGAAAAACCTGCACCGGCGCCATGTCGATCCGCTGGCGTTGGATATGTCCCGGCGGCGCCGCATCGGCCAACAGGTCGCCATCCGGCGACAGCAGATAGAGCTCCACGCTGGGATTAAAGGTCATCAGACGGTCAAACAGCGACTTCAGGGTTTGCCGGTTGACCTCGCCGTGGGCGTCCAGCAGCGGTTCGCGGGCCACAATTTGCTGAGCCAGCCCGGCGGAGAGGCGCTGCACCATGGCGTTGCCATACTGCGCGCTGCTATGTAACTGAACGACGCACACCGCCGCCGCGCACAGTATCAGCAGGGAGACCACCACCAGCGCCAGCCGCTGGCTGAGGCTCAGGCGGCGGATCACGGGGCGGCCTCTTGCGTCACCGGGGCGAACTTATAGCCTTTGCCCCAGACGGTCAGAATGATGTCCGGCTCGGCCGGGTCACGTTCGATTTTGCTGCGCAGGCGGTTGATATGGGTATTGACCGTGTGCTCATAGCCCTCGTGCTGATATCCCCAGACCTGCTCCAGCAGCGCCAGCCGCGAAAACACCTCCCCGGGATGGCGGGCAAAGTAATACAGCAGCTCGAATTCGCGCGGCGTGAGGTCCACCAACTCGCCGCGCAGCCTCACTTCGCGGGACAGCGGATCGATGCTCAGACCATGGCAGGACAGGCGCCCGGCGTCCATCAACAGGTTCTGCCCCATCGCCTCCTGGCGACGAAACAGCGCTTTAACGCGGGCGATAAGCTCCAGCAACGAAAAGGGTTTCGCCAGATAGTCGTCGGCGCCCATCTCCAGGCCCAGCACGCGGTGCATTTCGCTGGTGCGAGCGCTGATGATGATCACCGGCAGATAGCGGGTCATCTGGCGGATACGCCGGCAGATCTCCAGGCCATCGACGCCGGGCAGCATCAAATCGAGGATCACCGCATCCCAGACCCGCGTTTCCAGCCGGGCGAGAGCCTGGCCGCCGTCGGCCTCATGCACAATCTGATAGCCCTCATCCTGAAGATTGAGCCGCAGCAGCGTGGCAATATCCTCATCATCTTCCACCAGCAGAATGGTTTTGGCCATTAGATTCCCCCCACCAATAACAAAACATGCTGCGTCAAGCTTACCCGATCTCTGCGACGCAAAGCCTTCACATTTTGTTTAAACTTCGCGGACCAGCAGGGTCAGCACTTCGTAGTGGGCGGTGTGGGGGAACATATCAAATAGCTGGACCCGCTCGACGCGATAGCCGCTAAGAAGAGCAATGTCGGTCGCCATGGTGCGGGCGTTACAGCTGGAATAGATAATATAGGGCGGCGCCATGCGGCTTAAATAGTCGCACAGTTCGGCGCCAATGCCGCGACGCGGCGGGTTGACCAGCACCAGCTGCGGGATATCCGCTTCATGCGTGGCGAACTGCGTGGAGTCCAGCGCCTGAAAATGCAGATTGCTGAGCCCCAGCTGCGCGGCAGACTGCCTGGCGCAGGCGATCGCCTCCGGGGCAATCTCTATACCGGTCAGGCGCATCGCCGGCGTCGCGCAGTGCAGGCCAAAACCCCCGACGCCGCAAAACAGATCCCACATATGCTGGACCGGCAGCGCGCGCACCCAGTCGCGGGCGGTGGCGTACAGCCGGCTGGCTACCGTCGGGTTAGTTTGAAAGAAGCTTTGCGGACGGATCCACAGCGGCACCTCATTAAAGACCTCCCCCAGCGCCTGCTGTTCAGTGAAGAAGATCTCCTGCTCGCCTTCCATAATAGCCATATGCACTGGCTGGATATTCGCCGTGATCACCTTAAGCTGCGGCAACTGTGCCTGTAACCAGGGCAGCGCGGCGCGCAGCTGGGCCAACTTGGCCTCTGAGCGCAGCACGAAGCGCAGCATCATCTCCCCTTGCTGGCTGGCGGTTAGCAGCAGATATTTCAGCTCCCCGCGCTTGCGCGCGACGTTGTAGGGGGTTAACCCGGCGCGGGCGATAAAGGGCTTCAGGACGGCAAACACCGGCGCAAACTCGGCGGGATAGAGCGGGCAGTCGGTGAGATCCACCGGGGTGCCGTCGCGGTGCAGCATCCCCAGCAGCGGACGCTCAACGCTGCCGCTGACCACCATTTTGGCCTTGTTACGGAATGCCGCCTCCGGCCCGCTGACCGGCTCGCCCCAGTCGGCGACGGGGATCGCTGCCAGCAGCGTGCGCAGGTCGGCCATTTTATCGGCGAGCTGTTGCGGAACCGACCGTTCCAGCCATTGACAGGAGCGGCAGCGGCCGGCGTCGTAGAGTGCGCAATGCATAATTGACCTTCAAAATTCCAGGGGCGGGGATTGTATCACCGTTATTGCAGGCGGAAAAACCGGCGGCAGTTCGCAGGCACAAACAGCAGCGTCAGGACCAGCAGATCCGGCAGTTTTTGCATCACCAGCGAGTGGAAGATCTCCCGTTTGGATTCGCCGGGAATGCTGAACAACTCCGGATACCCGTAACCCAGCGACGCCGCCCACAGGTAGCCGGCGGCTATCATCTGCGTCAGCAGATAGACCCAGCGCGCCCAGTTGCGCCCTTTCACCAGCGAGAAGGCGCACCAGATTTCGATAAACACCAGCGCCAGGCTGCCGAGGAAGACCAGCGTCAGGTTCCAGGTCTGGACGCTACGGTGTATGAATTCGTTCAGCCCCTGCAGGCCCAACAGATTGAGGATCATCAGCAGATCCAAACCGCGAATCAAAATAATCGCAAAGGCCGCCACCTGCACCAGCGCAGGGACGTTAAGGCGGGCATGCGATGAGCGAGTTTTCGTAAACAATCCCAACGTAATGTCTTCCATGAAAACGGCGCCACAGGGTGGCGCCGACCGGAGGCTGCTGTACCGATTTTAGGTGGTTCAGCCTTGTCTTGCACGCTGGATATCGCGCACTCGCTGCTTTTCTGCGCGGGCCATCAAATACCAGGCGATAAAACCAACAATACCGACCACGCCGAGGATGAGCGTCGCCAGGGCGTTGATCTCCGGGTTGACCCCCATGCGCACGCTGGAGAAGACCAGCATCGGCAAGGTCGTGGCCCCGGGACCGGAGACAAAGCTGGCGATCACCAGGTCATCCAGCGACAGCGTGAAGGCCAGCAGCCAGCCGGAGATCACCGCCGGCATAATCATCGGCAGCGTGATGACGAAGAAGACCTTCAGCGGAGCGGCGCCCAGATCCATCGCCGCCTCTTCGATCGAGTGGTCCAGCTCACGCAGGCGCGAGGAGATCACCACCGCCACGTAGGCGGTACAGAAGGTGACGTGCGCCAGCCAGATGGTCAACATCCCGCGATCCGACGGCCAGCCGATGGCGTGACCCAGCGCCACGAACAGCAGCAGCAGCGAGAGCCCGGTGATCACGTCCGGCATGACCAGCGGCGCGGTGATCATAAACGCGAAGCCGTTGGAGCCGCGAAAACGCCCAAAGCGCACCATCACCACCGCGGCGATGGTGCCCAGGATCGCCGCCGCCGTCGCCGCGCAGGCGGCGATAGTCAAGCTCAGCCCCACCGCGCTCATCATCGCGTCATCGTGGAACAGTTCGCTATACCAGCGCGTCGACCACCCGGCCCAGACCGTCACCAGCTTCGAGCTGTTGAACGAGTAGATCACCAGCATCAGCATCGGGGCATAAAGGAAGGTGAATCCGAGCACGAGGATCAGAATGCGCCACGGCGAGCGTACTACAGGCAAGTCGTTCATCCCTGCTCCCCCATCTGTTTTTGCTGGTGCTTGTGGAACCACATGATCGGCACAATCAGCAACAGCAGCATAACAATCGCCACCGCCGAGGCGACCGGCCAGTCGCGGTTGTTAAAGAACTCCTGCCACAGCACGCGGCCAATCATAATGCTGTCCGGCCCGCCCAGCAGCTCCGGGATCACGAACTCCCCCACCGCCGGGATAAACACCAGCATGGAGCCAGCGATAATCCCCCCTTTGGTGAGCGGAACGATCACCTGAAAGAAGGTCTTCAGGGGCCGGGCGCCGAGGTCCAGCGAGGCCTCCACCAGCGAATAGTCGATGCGGGTCAGCGCGGTATAGATAGGCAGCACCATAAACGGCAGATAGGCATAGACGATACCGATATACACCGCCAGGTTGGTGTGCAGGATCTCCAGCGGCTGATCGATAACCCCTAGCCACAGCAGGAAGTTATTCAACACCCCGTTGCTCTTCAACAGCCCCATCCAGGCATAGACGCGGATCAAAAACGACGTCCACGACGGAAGGATCACCAGCAGCAGCAGAATATTGCGCGTCGATGGCTTGCTGTGCGCCACCGCCCAGGCCAGCGGATAGCCCAGCAGCAGGCAGCAGAGCGTCGAGATGCCCGCCACCTGCAGCGACTGGAGATAAGCCTCGAAATAGAGCGGATCGTCGGTCAGCTGCAGGAAGTTGGCAAAGTTAAGCGTCAGCGTCAGCTGGCCATCCGCCCACTCCATCAGATCGGTGTAGGGAGGGATCGCCCGCGCCATCTCGGCAAGACTTATCTTGAACACGATCAGGAACGGCAGCATAAACAGCAGGATCAGCCACAGATAGGGCAGCGCGATCACCAGCTTGCGGCCATGTGCCATCTGCAGGCGCGCCGCCCACAGCGCGAAGCCGCCCGGTTTTTTCGCCCCTGACGGGGATTCAACGGTACTCATCGCCCTCTCCTTACACCGTCAGTACAACGCAGCTGTCCGCATCCCAGCATAAACGCACCTCGTCACCCCAGGTGGGCGTCCCTTTCCGATGGCGGTGCTCATTCTGCAGCTGGGCGCTGATCATCTGCCCGCTTTGCAGGCGCACATGATAGATAGAGAGATCCCCCAGATAGGCGATATGAATCACCTCGCCGACGGCAAAATTGTAGCCATCCGCCGGCGGCTCATCGCACAGCATGATCTTCTCCGGACGCAGCGCCACCCATACCGGCACGTTGTCCACCACCGAGGCGTCGGGGTCAACCTTCAGCGGATGCACCAGGCCCGGCGAGCTCAGCACCAGGCCATCTTCGAGGCGCTCTTTCACCAGTCCTTCAAAGACGTTCACCGAGCCGATGAACTCGGCGCTGTAGCGGGTGGTCGGGTGTTCGTAAATCTCTTCCGGTTCGCCAATCTGCACAAACTTGCCGCGGTTCATGATGGCGATACGGCCCGCCATGGTCATGGCCTCTTCCTGATCGTGGGTCACCATCACGCAGGTCACGCCAACGCGCTCAAGAATATCCACCACCTCCAGCTGCATGCGATCGCGCAGCTTTTTATCCAGCGCCCCCATCGGTTCGTCGAGCAGCAGCAGCTTAGGTCGTTTCGCCAGACTGCGCGCCAGCGCGACACGCTGGCGCTGGCCGCCAGAGAGCTGGTGCGGCTTACGTTTAGCGAACTCCTGCATGTGCACCAGAGCCAGCATCTCCTTCACCCGGGCGGTGATTTCCGCCTTCGGCAGACGATCCTGTTTCAGGCCGAAGGCGATATTCTGCTCAACGGTCATATGGGGAAACAGGGCGTAGGACTGGAACATCATATTGATAGGCCGCTGATAGGGCGGCACGCGCGCCAGATCCACGCCGTCGAGCATAATCTGTCCGGCGGTCGGTTGCTCAAAGCCCGCCAGCATGCGCAGCAGGGTCGATTTCCCGCAGCCTGATGCGCCCAGCAGAGCAAAAATTTCGCCTTTGTAAATAGTGAGACTGACATCGTCGACAGCATGCTGGCCGTCAAACGACTTGGTTAAGTTACGGATTTCCAGCAGCGGGGTCAGCGCTTTGGGGGCTTTCGCCTGTGGGCGGGGCGTTACGTCGTTCAATCGGGTGCTCTCCGGCAAAAAAACGATCACCATATGGTCCGGTGCCATACTTCGTGCTTAACAGTGCATGTGCACCATCCTGGTGCTTCTGCTCGCCGGGCGCGCTGCCATTTCCCGGCGAGTGCCGTTCTGATTCGGCCCGCTTACCGGGCCGTCAGAGTTTATTTACCGCTCTTCACTTTGGTCCACGCGCGGGTACGCACGCGGTCGATCTTCGGATCCTGCACCTTCAGCGTGAACAGTTTGGCGAACACATCCGCTGGCGGATAAATCGCCGGGTTGTTACGGATAGTCTCGCTGACCAGCGGCGTGGAAGCCTTGTTGCCGTTGGCGTAGAACACCTGGTCGCTGATTTTGGCGATCACATCCGGGCGCATCAGATAGTTAAGGAACTGATAGGCCTCATCTTTATTTTTGGCGTCGGCCGGCATGGCAAAGACGTCAAAGAACGCCAGCGCGCCCTCTTTCGGAATAAAGTAAGAGACGTTGACGCCGTTCTTGGCCTCTTTCGCACGGTTTGCCGCCTGCCAGACGTCCCCTGCCCAGCCGATCGCCACGCAGATGTCGCCATTGGCGAGGTCGTTAATATATTGCGAAGAGTGGAAGTAGCGGATGTTCGGCCGCAGCTTCAGCAGCAGATCGGTAGCCGGACCGGTGTAATCATTCGCTTTGCTGCTGTTCGGATCCTTGCCAAGGTAGTTCAGCACAGTGGCGAAAATCTCTTCCGGCGCGTCGAGGAAGGAGACGCCGCAGCTTTTCAGTTTTTCAAGATTCTCCGGCTTCAGCACCAGATCCCAGCTGTCCACCGGCGCATCTTTGCCGAGGACGGCTTTCACTTTATCCACGTTATAGCCAATGCCCGTCGTCGCCCACAGGTAAGGCATAGCGTATTTATTATCCGGGTCATGCTTGGCGACCAGCTTCAGCACTTCGGGATCAAGGTTCTTCCAGTTCGGCAGCTTGCTCTTATCCAGCGGCTGGAACACCCCCGCCGCCAGCTGGCGCTCAAGGAAGCTTGCCGACGGCACCACCAGATCGAAACCGGTGCTGCCGGCCATTAATTTGCCTTCCAGCACTTCATTGGAATCAAAAACGTCATACACGACTTTAATCCCGGTCTCTTTTTCGAAATTGGCCACAGTGTCCGGCGCAATATAATCAGACCAGTTATAGACATGCAGGGTTTTTTGTTCGGCGGCGAGCGAACCGGCAGAGACGGCCATCAGCGCACCCGTAACCAGACCTGTTAACCATTTTTTACCAAAGGCGGTCATATCTCTTTTCCTTCTCAACGCCCGTTAACTTACGGGCTCAAATATACGCATTTCTACGCATGCAAAAATCATGCATATTTTTTCATTGCCTGAGAAAAGGAGAGCGGATCTCTCCCGGAGTGGTTGCTCGCAACTGGAAGCATCGCCAGAATAACTGTAGCCAGAATAAGAGGCTATAGCCCAGGTAAAAAAACGCCTTTTATCAAATTTTTATGCAGTAACGGTCTACGTGATAAGCCAAAACGGCCTGAATGGCGGTGAATAATGCTTTAAAGAAAGGTTAAATACAGAATAAAAGCGGGTAATACGCAGCCGCTGCGGTAGTGGCTGCGCTAATTTTAGGCAGGTTTAGTGAAGAAAATGGTATTGCACGTTTTCCGCGGCCGGCTCTTCTTCTTCGCCTTTGTACAGCAGCTGATTGGCGCCGGCTTCGAGGATCACCATCGAGATCTGCTCCTCGCTTTGGCGGAAGAACCAGGCGAACTGCTCCATGGTCACCCCAGGACCGATAGACAGCGACTGGCAGACCACCAGCTTGGGCAAATTATCGTCCTGAATGTCGATAAACGCCTTCACGGTTAACGAGCTGGCGTTGATGGCCGAGAGATCCGCTGACAGCGCCAACAGAGCAGTCGGCTTCACCTCCGCCAGGGCGGAAAAGAGCACCACGTTGTCCACCAGGTCAATTTTGGCATCAAAAATACCGTCGAAATTCTGCATATGCGGCAGGTGCAATGCCTGGCAGGAATCGCACTCAAAAAAGCTGATGCCGATCTCATCCAGCCAGCGACGTAGCGTATCCAGACCCGGTACGACCAGTGAATCCATAGTGCCTGTGACCTCTTACAGTGGAAAAACGACGCCATAGCTTACGCAAAAAAAGCGCCGCATACCATGACAGTCTTGCATCCGGCGGTTAGCCGCCTATTTTCAAACAGAATTCCGGTGTCGCCTGGCGCTCGATCCAGGAGATCATCCTGCTGGCGATGTCCACACCGGAGGTGGTTTCCACCCCTTCCAGCCCGGGCGAGGCATTTACCTCCATCACCAGCGGCCCGCGGGTGGCGCGTAAAATATCGACACCGGCGACGTCCAGCCCCAGGGTTTGCGTCGCCTTGATGGCGATGGCCCGCTCCTCGTCGCTAATCTGCGCCACCGAGGCCATGCCGCCGCGGTGCAGGTTAGAGCGAAAATCGCCCTCTTTCGCCCGCCGTTCGATCGCCGCCACCACCTCATTGCCGACCACCAGGCAGCGAATATCGCAGCCTTTTGCCTCGGCAATGTACTCCTGCACCAGGATGTGGGCGTTCAGCCCGCGAAAGGCGTCTATCACGCTCTCCGCCGCCTGACGGGTCTCCGCCAGCACCACGCCGATCCCCTGGGTGCCCTCCACCAGCTTCACCACCAGCGGCGCGCCGCCGACCATGGCGATCAGATCGCTGGTGTCATCGGGGGAGTGAGCGATGCCGGTCAGCGGCAGATCGATGCCCTGGCGCGCCAGCAGCTGCAGCGAGCGAAGCTTATCGCGAGCGCGGGTAATAGCGACCGATTCGTTCAGCGGATAGCTTCCCAGGAGCTCAAACTGTCGCAGGGCCGCGGTGCCATAGTAAGTGATCGCTGAGCCAATGCGCGGGATCACCGCATCAAAGTGCGGCAGCTGGCGACCTTTGTAGTGGATCGACGAGGCCACCGGACTGACGTTCATATAACAGGAAAGCGGATCGAGGATCTCGACCTGATGCCCGCGCTGTTGCGCCGCTTCGCGCAGGCGTCGACATGAATAAAGCGTTCCATCCCGGGATAATATGGCAATTTTCATCCTGCACCTCTGCAAAAAGACCCGCTCTGGCGGGCCTCAGCTATCGAACACATTTTCACCTTTCCTGCCGCCAGCGGTGGATACCGCCTGGCCGGAGCAGCAGTGTACACGTAATCAGCGCGTTGCCCACCCCTGCTTATGCAGATAGTCGAGAATAAACGGACGACTCTCTTTCACGATAGTGCGACGGATATGATCGCTCCAGGTATCGCGGCGGGCGTTGCTGCCGCGCGACAGATAATAGTGCGCCAACTGGTCGTCATACTCCGCCAACAGCGCGTTATCCAGCGGCTGATAGCGGTTCTCATGCACCAGCATGGCGGCCGGCATCCGCGGCTTGATGTCCGGGTTATCCGCCGGCCAGCCAAGGCAAAGGCCGAACAGCGGCAGGACGTGCTTTGGCAGCTCCAGCAGCTCGGTCACCGCCTCGATGCTGTTGCGCAACCCGCCGATATAGACGCCGCCCAGCCCGAGGGACTCGGCGGCGGTCAGCGCGTTCTGCGCCAGCAGCGCCGTATCGACAACGCCGATCAGCAGCTGTTCCGCCAGCCCCAGCTCCGCCTGCGGGCAGATCTGCAGGTGGCGATTAAAGTCGGCGCAGAAGACCCAAAACTCCGCCGCCTGGGCGACATGCTGCTGGCCGCCAGTCAGCGGGACCAGACGTTCACGCAGGGCCGGGTCAGTAATACGGATGATGGAGGTGCACTGTAAAAAACTCGAGGTAGATGCCGCTTGCGCGCTGGCGATAATCGCCGCGCGCTGTTCGTCGCTCACGGGCGCATCGGTGAAGTGGCGGATAGAACGGTGGCTGCGCAGCAGCTCAATGGTCGGCGTCATTTCGTTTTTCTCTGTCAGACAAGGATTCAGGCTCAGGAGAGTGGGTTAACTGCGGGGCCACGATCTGCGCCATCCGCCACATCACGACGATGGCGGCGGGGATCATCAGCACGATCCCGACAAAGAGCATCACCAGCGCCGCGGTCGGGCTGGCAATGGACGCAGGCAGCTGGACATACTGGTTAAGTGAGAGCCAGGCAAGGGTTAACAGCCCCATCCCGAGGATCTCAACCAGCAGAATGCTTTTCGGCAACGGGGCAAATTTTCGCATCACGCCTCTCCGGTTGATAAACGCAACGCGCCAGCCAATGCCGCCGCGCCGCCGGGTCAGTATACGGGTTTTGATAGTAAGACATTTATCAAACATAGCCGTAAACCATCGAAGCAAAAGGCAGAACCTGCTTTCCCTCACCGACCAATGCAGGCATCATAAGCGCCATTCGCCATCCGGCTGAGGTTTAAGGAGAGAAGCAATGTTTACCGTTATTTTTGGTCGTCCAGGCTGCCCTTACTGTGTTCGCGCCAAAGAGCTGGCCGAAAAACTGACCAACGAGCGTGATGATTTTAACTACCGTTACGTGGATATTCACGCCGAAGGCATCAGCAAAGCTGACCTGGAAAAAACCGTCGGCAAACCGGTTGAAACCGTACCGCAGATTTTCGTCGACCAGAAACACATCGGCGGTTGCACCGATTTCGAAGCCTGGGCGAAAGAGAACCTTGGCCTGTTTGCCTGAGTAAATTTATTTGCTCGATGAATGACTGCGCCAGGTATCAAGCCAGGCGCAGATAAACAAAAAGCACAACGCCCCCAGCGCACACCAGAACACCGCGCTCAGTACCCACGCCATCTCCTGCCAGAACGTCCGGTGCGTGACGAAAAACAGCCGCATCGTCACCATACAGACCGGCGCCGCCAGCATCGCGCCGAGCAAAGGACGCAGCACCCGCCGACCGGGAGAGAGACAGCTCGCCGCCGCTCCTGGCAGCAAAAAGAAGAGCAGGCCCAGCTCCGGGTTGCCGCTGGCGCGAAAGGCCCCTTTCATATGTAACAACAACGATAAGCACACCACAATGAACAGAACGAAGCCACAGATAATGCCGGCCCAACTACGCTCAGATTTCACCGTATCCTCCTGATGTTGCCTCTAACTCACGTCCACGTCGCCCAGTCAGATAAAGCATTTCGGCAATCCATGCCAATAACTCCCCTGCCAGCCTGAAAACGATTGTCACTAGCCGCCGCATCCAGGAAGGATTAAACTAGCGGGTATATTTTTGCTGGTTATAACAGGGTGCCAGAATAGGTTCGCGACAACGCGAACGCCTGAGCAACCTTAGACCAAATAACCATTTCCTTCAACAACTTACTAGTAAACGAGAAGTTGGCTTTCGTGAATATAAACGTCGCAGATTTGTTAAACGGGAATTACATCCTGTTATTATTCGTTGTACTTGCATTAGGACTATGCCTGGGAAAACTGCGTCTCGGCTCAGTACAACTTGGTAATTCCATTGGCGTTTTAGTCGTTTCTCTATTATTAGGTCAGCAGCATTTCGCGATTAACACCGATGCCCTTAATCTCGGCTTTATGCTGTTTATTTTTTGCGTCGGCGTGGAAGCCGGTCCTAACTTTTTTTCGATTTTTTTCCGTGACGGGAAAAACTATCTGATGCTGGCGCTGGTGATGGTCGGCAGCGCGATGCTGATCGCCATGGTGTTGGGTAAAGTGTTCGGCTGGGATATCGGGCTCACCGCCGGTATGCTGGCGGGGGCGATGACCTCCACCCCGGTGCTGGTGGGCGCGGGGGACACTCTGCGCCATTTCGGCCTGCCCAGCGATCAGCTGGCGCAGTCGCTTGACCATCTGAGCCTCGGCTATGCCCTGACCTACCTGGTTGGTCTGGTGAGCCTCATCGTCGGCGCCCGCTATATGCCCAAGCTGCAGCATCAGGATCTGCAGACCAGCGCCCAGCAAATCGCCCGCGAGCGCGGCCTCGATACCGATTCCAAACGTAAAGTTTACCTGCCGGTGATCCGCGCCTATCGCGTCGGCCCGGAACTGGTGGCGTGGGCGGATGGCAAAAATCTGCGCGAGCTGGGCATTTATCGCCAGACCGGCTGCTATATCGAACGCATCCGCCGCAACGGCATTCTGGCCAACCCGGACGGCGACGCGGTGCTGCAGATGGGCGACGATATTGCGCTGGTGGGCTACCCGGACGCGCACGCTCGCCTCGACCCGAGCTTCCGCAACGGTAAAGAGGTGTTCGACCGCGATCTGCTCGACATGCGCATCGTCACCGAAGAGATTGTGGTTAAGAATCACAACGCCGTCGGCCGCCGCCTGGCGCAGCTCAAGCTCACCGACCACGGCTGCTTCCTGAACCGGGTTATTCGCAGCCAGATCGAGATGCCTATCGACGACAACGTGGTGCTGAACAAAGGCGACGTGCTGCAGGTCAGCGGCGACGCCCGCCGCGTGAAGACCGTAGCCGACCGCATCGGCTTTATCTCCATTCACAGCCAGGTGACCGACCTGCTGGCCTTCTGCGCCTTCTTTATCGTCGGCCTGATGATCGGCATGATCACCTTCCAGTTCAGCTCCTTCAGCTTCGGCATCGGCAACGCCGCCGGCCTGCTGTTCGCCGGCATCATGCTTGGCTTCCTGCGCGCCAACCACCCAACCTTCGGCTATATCCCGCAGGGGGCGCTGAACATGGTGAAAGAGTTTGGCCTGATGGTGTTTATGGCCGGGGTCGGGCTCAGCGCCGGGGCCGGGATCAATAACGGGCTGGGCGCCGTCGGCGGCCAGATGCTGGCGGCAGGGCTTATCGTCAGCCTGGTGCCGGTGGTGATCTGCTTCCTGTTCGGCGCCTACGTGCTGCGCATGAACCGGGCGATGCTGTTCGGCGCCATGATGGGGGCCCGCACCTGCGCCCCGGCGATGGAGATCATCAGCGATACCGCGCGCAGCAACATCCCGGCGCTCGGCTATGCGGGCACCTACGCCATCGCCAACGTGCTGCTCACCCTCGCCGGGACGCTCATCGTGATCATCTGGCCAGGGCTACAATAAATTTTTTGCGAAAAAAGCCGCCACAGGCAGAACTTTTTCTCAGGGCATCAGTCATAAGTAATGCCACTGCTTTTCTTTGATGTCCCCATTTTGTGGAGCCCATCAACCCCGCCACTTCGGTTCAAGGTTGATGGGTTTTTTGTTGCCTGCGTTTAGCCATTCCGGGTGAAACGCCGCCTCAGCACTCCTCTTCCTGCGCCCTCTCCCCCGCCAGCTGCCCGACCATCAGGCGGATCGCCGCCTTCGATAGCGGCGCGCGGTCGGTGACAAAGTGCAGGGTCATCCCTTCAATAAAGGCGTCGAGGCCGCGGGCGGTGTCAGGGGCAAACCACTGCTCCAGCGTCTGCTGGCTGCGCCGCATCCAGTTCTGCATCACCGCCTTCAGCGCTGGCTGGCTGCTACAGAACGCATACAGCTGGTACATCAGCTCCATATTGCGCGCCGTGGTCACCTGGGCGCTGAAGATCAGCTCCGCGATGGCATCGCAGGCTTGTTGCCGGTTCGCTACCCCGGCGAAGCTTTGCTGATACTGCGCCGACATCTCGGCGGTAAACAGGCTGAACGCCTCCTCGATCAGCGCCTCGATGCCGCTGAAATAGTAGGTCAGCGACCCCAGCGGCACATTCGCGCAGGTGGCGATTTTACGGTGCGTCACCGCATGGACGCCGTGCGCCGCGATGGTGTCCAGCGTCGCCTGCAGGATGCGCTCGCGGCGCTGCGGATCGTTCGGTCTACGGGCCATGATTTTCCTCTTCCGGTTTATGTACAAATGTACACATGCTTGCTACTGTTGTCTTCATTCTTCTCCTTTAAGGCGTTTACGGATGACGACGCAATCTTCGCGCAGAGCGCTCCAGCTTCGACTGTGGGCGCTGTTTATGTTCTTTTTCATCCCTGGCTTATTAATGGCCTCCTGGGCCACCCGCACGCCGGCGATCCGCGATCTGCTGGCGCTTTCTACCGCAGAGATGGGCGTCGTGCTGTTTGGCCTGTCGGTGGGGTCGATGAGCGGTATTCTCTGCTCGGCGTGGCTGGTGAAGCGCTTTGGCACCCGCAAGGTCATCCGCACCACCATGTCCTTCGCCGTACTCGGCATGCTGGTGCTCAGCCTGGCGCTGTGGCTTGCCTCCGCCCCGCTGTTCGCCTTCGGTCTGGCCATCTTTGGCGCCAGCTTTGGCTCGGCAGAGGTCGCCATTAACGTCGAAGGCGCGGCGGTTGAGCGGGAGATGAATAAAACGGTGCTGCCGATGATGCACGGCTTCTACAGCTTTGGCACCCTGTTCGGCGCCGGGGTGGGCATGGCGGTGACCGGGTTCGGCCTTCCCGCCGCCCCGCATATCCTGGCGGCCGCGCTGGTGGCCATCCTGCCCATCGCCATTGCTATCCGTGCCATTCCGGAGGGTACCGGTAAAAATGCCGCCGAAGCCGCCCACGGCGAGGCGAAAGGTCTGCCGGTATGGCGCGATGCGCAGCTGCTGCTTATCGGGGTTATCGTCCTGGCGATGGCCTTCGCCGAAGGCTCAGCCAATGACTGGCTGCCGCTGCTGATGGTGGACGGCCACGGCTTTAGCCCCACCTCCGGCTCGCTGATCTATGCCGGCTTCACCCTCGGCATGACGCTGGGCCGCTTTACCGGCGGCTGGTTTATCGATCGCTACAGCCGGGTGACGGTGGTTCGTGGCAGCGCGGTGATGGGCGCTCTGGGCATTGGCCTGATTATCTTCGTCGACAACCCCTGGGTGGCGGGCATTTCGGTGCTGCTGTGGGGCATTGGCGCCTCGCTCGGCTTCCCGTTGACCATCTCCGCCGCCAGCGATACCGGTCCGGATGCCCCTAAGCGCGTCAGCGTGGTGGCGATTACCGGGTATCTTGCTTTCCTCGTCGGGCCGCCGCTGCTGGGCTTCCTCGGCGAGCATTTCGGCCTGCGCAGCGCCATGATGGTGGTGCTGGGCCTGGTGATGGTGGCGGCGCTGGTCGCCCGCGCGGTGGCTAAGCCACAGTCTGAACCCGTTATGGAGAACAGCTAATGAGCATCAAACTGATTGCGGTGGATATGGACGGCACCTTTTTAAGCGATGCCAAAACTTACAACCGGCCGCGCTTCCTCGCCCAGTATCAGCGAATGCGCGAGCAAAACATTCGCTTCGTGGTCGCCAGCGGCAACCAGTACTACCAGCTGATCTCCTTCTTCCCGGAGATCGCCCACCAGATCGCCTTCGTGGCGGAAAACGGCGGCTGGGTGGTGAGCGACAATGAAGACGTCTTCAACTGCCAGCTGCCGGTTCACCATTTCAACGCCGTGGTCGACCATCTGCAGACGCTGCCGAATATCGAAATCATCGCATGCGGGAAGCGCAGCGCCTACACCCTCAACCGCTACAACGACGCGCTGAAGACGGTGGCGGCGAAGTATTATCACCGCCTTGAACTGGTGGATGATTTTAACCATCTCGATGACACCATCCTCAAATTTGGTCTCAACGTGCCGGACCGCCTGATCCCGGAAATTCAGCCGAAGCTGCACGCGGCGCTGGGGGACATGGTGACAGCGGTAGCCACCGGCTACGGTAGCATCGACTTAATTATCCCGGGGGTGCACAAAGCCAACGGCCTGCGTATTTTGCAACAGCGCTGGGGTATTGAAGATCACGAGGTGGTAGCGTTCGGCGACAGCGGCAACGATATCGAAATGCTGCAGCACGCCGGATTTGGCTTCGCCATGGCCAACGCCCGGGAAGACGTCAAAGCCGTCGCCCGCTATCACGCGCCGCACAATAACGAAGAGGGTGTTCTGCAGATTATCGATAAGGTATTGGATCGCGAAGCGCCATTCGCCTGATAAGACCCGGATGCGAGCGCATCCGGGTTTTCAACCGGTTATCCCTGCTGCGAATTGCCGACGCTTTTATCTTTCAGGAAGTAGATCATCAGCCCCAGCCACAGTACCCCGCCCAACAGGTTAAACAGGCTGAACAGCCCGTTGCCGCCGAGCTCGTAAGCATGTTTGCTGAGCTCGATGCCGACGGTGAAGATCAGCATCTGCAGCATCCCCATCGCCGCCGAAACCGTGCCTTTGCTCATCTCGCTGGCGAACAGGGTTAAGCGCACCAGGCCGGCGTTCGCCAGGCCAATCCCGAAGGCGTAGAAGCTCAGACCGGCGGTCATCCACAGATAGGCGTGGGAAGAGACCACCGTCGCCACCGCGGAGAGGAGCAGGCCAAACACGATAGGCCAGCCGCCCATGATAATCAGCGAGCGCACGGTACGGCGCGAAGTCAGGCGCGCCAGCACCAGGTTGCCGGCAATCAGCGCGCCGAAAATCGGCACCTGCAGCATGCCATACTCATAGCTTGTCGCCTGTTCGCCGCTGATAATAATCACCGGCGACTGGGCGATCCACGCCAGCAGCGGCAGGCTGACAAAGCCGGTAGCCAGCGCGCCGGCGACGAAGCGCAGGTTCTTTAGCACCAGCCGATAGTCGCGGCCCAGCTCTTTGACCGACAGCTTTTCACCCAGTCGCGTCGCGGTTTCCGGCATCGCCCGCTGCAGGCCGACAAACGAGATAGCCGCCAGCACGGCGAACAGCACGAACATCATCTCCCACGGCAGGATATGCACCCAGGCGGCGCCCACCAGCGGCCCCAGCAGCGGGGCAATCAGCGCCACGTTGGCCATCAGGGCGGTGATTTTAATACACACCGCCTCCTCAAAGGACTCCTGGATCGCCGCGTAGCCGACCGCGCCGATAAAACACAGGCTGATCCCCTGCAGGAAGCGCAGCAGGGTGAACTGTTCAATGGTCTGCGCCAGCAACGTCGCCAGGCAGGTGACGATAAACCACACCACCCCGGTCAACATCACCGGACGGCGGCCAATACGGTCCGACAGCGGCCCCAGCAGCCACTGTAGAAACATGCCGCCGGCCAGATAAGCGGTCATCGAGGTGGGTACCCACTCGTTGCCCACCTGAAACTCCTGAACCACGGCCAGCATACCCGGCTGGATCATATCGTTGCCGATATAGGTGGAAAACTCGTACAGCACCAGACATAGCGGGAACAGCAGCGCCTGCCTTCCGAGGCGGCGACCTGAAAGCGAATAATTTTGCATGAAATCTCTTATCTATCAAAAATCGCGCAAAGTGTAATGAAACTCCCGGCGCGGAGATAGTGAATTGTGGGTGACACCGCACAATATTGCGAGTTGCGCGCCAGCGTCAGGGCTCGCCTTAGCAATTCACTCTGCGTATATATTCCGTTTATGTTTCAGCCATGTGACAAAGGATATACTGACGCTTTTCAGGGGGCTAGCGCCGCACCTCAGAAGGCGACATTTCTTAACAACCTGATATTTAAGACAATACTGCTTTATCTCCGCACCGCTTTTATTTAGGGTAAGCGGCTTATTTGCTATCGGACCAACGAGCCTGGAAGTCTATGCTGGAAAATATTAACTACGCGCTGTTCGCCCTGCTCAACGCGACCCCGGCCTCGCCGCAGTGGGCCATTGAGGTGGCGATTTTCATCGCTAAAGATCTGATTCTGATCGTGCCCCTGCTGGTGGTGACCTTGTGGCTGTGGGGGCCTGCCCAGCGGCAGATGGTGTTTAAGCTGATGCTGGCGCTGAGCATCAGCCTGACCGTCTCATGGGCGATCGGCCACCTCTATCCGCACGATCGGCCGTTTGTCGCTGGCGTGGGCTATAACTTCCTGCACCACGCGGCGGACGATTCCTTCCCCAGCGACCACGGCACCGTCAGCTTTACCTTTGCCCTGGCCTTCCTGTTCTGGCACCGCGTCTGGTCCGGCGCCCTGCTGATGGCCCTTGCCGCCGCCATCGCGTGGTCCCGCGTCTATCTCGGCGTCCACTGGCCGCTGGACATGGTCGGCGGCCTGCTGGCCGGGATGTGCGGCTGCCTTGGCGCGGCGCTAATCTGGCATACTGTCGGCTCGGCGCTGTACCGTCAGCTGCAGCGCCTCTATCGCCTCTGCTTCTCCCTGCCGATCCGCAAAGGCTGGGTGCGCGGCTAAACGCCGACCGTCGCGGCGGCGACCGCGTGACTAACCCGCAAGCGACAGGTAAAATCCCGCTAACGCCCTGCCTCCGCAGGGCGATTTTAGCGCAGAGGGAATATGGAAACTCGCCGTGACGAACGCATCAGTCAGCTCATTCAGGCACTCAAGCGCAGCGATAAGCTGCATCTGAAAGAAGCGGCCTCCCTGCTCGGGGTGTCGGAAATGACCATTCGTCGCGACCTCAACGGCCACAGCGGTCCGGTCGTGCTGCTCGGCGGATACATTGTGCTGGAGCCGCGCAGCGCCACCCATTACCTGCTCAGCGACCAAAAAACCCGGCTGGTCGAGGAAAAACGCCGCGCCGCCCGCCATGCGGCCGCGCTGCTGGAGGCCCATCAGATGGCCTTCTTCGACTGCGGGACCACCACCCCGTGGATCATCGACGCCATTGACGACGCTCTGCCCTTCACCGGCGTCTGCTACTCCCTGAACACCTTTCTGGCCCTGCAGGAAAAGCCCCAGTGCCGCGCGATCCTGTGCGGTGGGGAGTTTCATGCCAGCAACGCGATTTTTATGCCGCTGAGCCTTGAGGATACCCTCAGCCATCTGAGCCCTGACATCGCCTTTTACTCGGCGGCGGGCATTGACTGCGAGCAGGGGGCAACCTGCTATAACCTGGAGGAGCTGCCGGTCAAGCACTGGGCGATGCGACACGCGCGCTACCACGTGCTGGTGGTAGACCACAGCAAGTTTGGCAAAGTGCGTCCGGCGCGCATGGGGGCGTTAGCGAAGTTTGATGTGATCGCCAGCGACATCTGCCCGGATGACGAGCTGGTCGCGCTGGCGAAGGCGCAGCAGATTTCGCTGCTGTACTGAACATGAACGGACCGCGCCCCGCCGGGCGCGGTCATGACATCAGGAGAACCAGCTGCCGAACCAGCCGTGCAATTTCATCAGTACGAAGTCGATCATTCGGCTGAAGAAGCCACCTTCTTTCACCGGCTCCATGACGATCAGCGGGCGCTGCTCGATGGTTTTATCATTCAGCTTAAAGTCGATAGTCCCGACCACCTGCCCCTTCTCCAGCGGCGCGGTAAGCTGCGGCTGGTTTAAGGTGTAGCTGGCTTTCAGGTTTTTCAGCTGCCCCTTCGGCAGGGTGATAGAGCCCGCTTCGCCAGCCCCCAGTTTCGCTTCGCTGCTGTCGCCAAACCACACGCGCTGAGTGACGAAGGTGGCATCCGGTTTAATCGGCGTCACGGTTTCATAGAAGCGGAAGCCCCAGGTCAGCAGTTTTTCTGACTCGTTAAAACGAATGCGGTCGGTTTTGGTCCCCAGCACCACGGCAATCAGACGCATATCGCCCTGCGTGGCCGAAGAAACCAGGTTATAGCCGGCCCCGGCGGTGGTCCCGGTTTTCACGCCATCGGCGTTGAGGTTGGTGCTCCACAGCAGACGGTTACGGTTTGGCTGACGAATTTTATTAAAGGTGAACTCTTTCTCTTTATGTACCGCGTACTCTTCCGGTACATCGTGGATCATCGCTTTGGTCAACAAGGCCATATCGCGAGCGGTACTGAACTGCCCCGGCGCATCAAGGCCGTGAACGGTCATAAAGGTGGTGTTGGTCAGCCCCATTTTTTTGGCGTAGCCGTTCATCAGGCTGACGAAAGCGTCCTGGCTGCCCGCCACGTAGTCCGCAATGGCAATGCTGGCGTCGTTACCGGACTGAATGATGACCCCTTTGTTCAGATCTTCCACGGAAACCTGCATGCCGGGCTTGAGGAACATCACCGATGAGCCGCGCAGCGCCGGGTTGCCGGTCGCCCAGGCATCGCGCCCGACGGTCACCATATCGGTCAGTTTAATTTTTCCCGCTTTTATCGCCTGCCCCACCACGTAGCTGGTCATGATCTTCGTCAGACTGGCCGGGTCGAGTTTTTCATCGGCATTGCCTTCGCTCAGCACCTTCCCGCTGGCGTAGTCCATTAGGATCCAGGCGCGAGCGTCAATCGAAGGGGCGTCGGGGAGTTGTTCTGCAGCCTGCACCGCAGGTGCGACAAGAAATAACAGCGCGCAACCTGCCGCGAGGCCGCGAAGGGAAAAAGCGTCATGCATCATAAGAGCCACCCAAGTATCCTTTCCAAACAAAATATGCCGCGCCACTCTGACCGCGCCGCAGCAACCGGTGAGTAAAGCGTACAAATGACCTTAAAGAAACAGCGAGTTGGTAAAGTTTTTAAAGTTTACGCAATAACATGCCGCCGTGCTTTAATCAGAACAATTTTTTTGATCGTGATTGCCTAAATATTAACTTTATCCCAACATGATCGCCGATCGCGCTGCAACGGCAGTGAAACAAACTCAGGAGCGAAAATGATTACACTGTGGGGACGTAATAATTCGACCAACGTGAAGAAAGTGCGCTGGGTGCTGGAGGAGCTGGATCTGCCGTATGAGCAGATCCTCGCCGGGCTGGAGTTTGGTCTCAATCATGACCCGGAATATCTGGCGATGAACCCCAACGGGCTGGTGCCGCTGTTAAAGGACGATGCCACCGGGGTGGTGTTGTGGGAATCAAATACGATTATTCGCTACCTTGCCGCCCAGTATGGCGTTGACCGTCTGTGGCTGGCCGCGCCGGCGCAGCGCGCGCAAGGCGAAAAGTGGATGGACTGGTCCAACGGCACCCTCTCTCCCGCCCATCGCCCGGTGTTAATGGGCCTGGTGAGGACGCCGCCGGAGCAACGCGACCCGGCGGCCATCGCCGCGGGGATCAGCGCCTGCGAAGCGCTATTCGCCATGCTGGATGACGAACTGGCCAAAATGCCGTGGCTCTCTGGCGAGCAGTTCGGCCTTGGCGATATTGCCGTCGCCCCCTTCGTCTACAACCTGTTGTCGATCCTCGACAGCTGGCAACCGCGGCCCCATCTGCAGCGCTGGTATCAGCAGATTAGCCAGCGTCCCGCCTGGCGCGAAGTGGTGCAGATCCCGGTCACCTGACGCTACTTCTCCGGACTCAGCCGCAATAGCTCGCCGTTAGACTCGTCGGTTAACACATACAGATAGCCGTCGGGTCCCACGCGAACGTCGCGGATGCGTTTCCCGCGCGCCTCCAGCAGGCGCCCCTCCTCGCGGACCTGATTGCCGTCCACCGCCAGAACAATCAGCGACGTCTCCTTCAGCGCGCCGATAAACAGCTTATGTTGCCACTGGGGAAAGGTCTGCGCCGCGTAGAAGGCCATCCCGCTTACCCCGGGCGAGACCGGCCAGACATACAGGGGAGGCTCGGTTCCCGGAACCGTTTTGCCCCTGGCCTCCGGAATGGGCAGGCCGCTGTAGTTAATGCCGTGCGTCGCCAGCGGCCAGCCGTAGTTTTTTCCCGCCTGCGGGATATTAATTTCATCCCCGCCGCGCGGGCCGTGCTCGTTCAGCCACAGCGCCCCGCTCCACGGATTTATCGCCATCCCCTGTGGGTTGCGGATGCCGTAGGCCCAGATCTCCGGCCTCACGTCGGCCCGGCCAACAAAGGGATTATCCGGCGGCACACCCCCGTTCTCCGTCAGGCGGACCACTTTTCCCTGCAGCTTGTCGAGATCCTGAGCGGTGGGACGCTGATTGTTCTCCCCGAGGCCAACAAAGAGATGCCCTTTGCCGTCAAACACCAGCCGGCCGCCAAAATGATTGCCGACGGAGAGTTTCGGCTGCTGGCGAAACACCACGGTGAAATTCGTCAGTTGAGTGGCATCCTGGCTCAACTGCCCGTAGCCCACCGCGGTGCCCGCTTTGCCGCTGGCGTCGCTTTCCGCATAGCTTAGCCACACCCGCCGCGACTGCGCGAAATCCGGGGCCAGCGCCACGTCCAGTAAGCCCCCCTGGCCGTTGGCCCACACCTGCGGCACGCCGGCTATCGGCGCCGACAGGCCTTTACCCGGCTGCCAGCGCTTGAGCTCGCCGCCACGCAGGGTAATCAACATGCCCTGGTCGCCGGGGAGAAATGCCAGGCTCCACGGATGGGCCAGCCGGTTCTGCAATACCTCCACCCGCGCCGCGGCCTGGCTCAGGGCCGGCAGCGACAGGGCGCTCAATAGCAACAGCAGCGGGATCGGACGCATGGCATTTTCCTTTCGTCAGCTCTGCGCTAAAGGGTAGCCAGCGGGGAAATTTGCGCGGGGATTTTTACATAACCTTTAACAGGGGAAGCATCCACTTCCCCTGGGTTTCAGCCGATCAGGCATGAGGAATTGGCGACAATTTATTCAATTTATGAATATTTGAAGTCAATCCTGTCAGACAGCGTTCTAGCTTCTCTACGTTAACAGCGATGTACAGCGGACAATCATGATGCCCGCTCATCAGGCATACTGCAGCGGCGGCGACGGACTCGCCGGCCAAACGAAGGGCATCCTTTTCCTCCGGTGAAATGACATGCTGCAGGCGCGGCGCCTGGGCACGCATTTCACGGCAAAGCTCAAACAAATTTTCACGCAGATGGTCATTTTCGCTGACTGACATGTAGCCTTTGGCCTTCCGCAGCTGCAGATAGGCGTCAATATCGATATTGGCGTTAATGAGCTTCTGCAAAAGGTGGCGGTATAGTCTGTCAACGGTCATCACGGTTCCTCCTCTGTCGTCCTTTACCCTATCCATAATACGGTTATTTTTTGTACAAAATGATGCGCCAGGTCAATTATTCCCAAGACTTTAACACCCTTTACAATTTGACAACCTTGCCGCTTTGTCAGGTCTACAACAAAAATAATGTCACACGATCACATTTAATTTCGCAAAGAAACAAAATCGCCATCATCGCCACAAGTGGCCCAAATAGTGCTGCAACGATCACATTATATCGCAGACGCTATTGCACGATCGTAAGACAGAATGCCATAACAAATCATTAATGTAATACGTATAACATTTAATAAAAACAGCGACCGCGGCCGCGGTTAGCTGATAATCTCTCTGCCCGTTTGCAAGGAACTGAACCATGACGCCCGGTAAAAGAAACTACCTTCTGTTGAGTCTATTCGATTTCCTCTACCTGTTCGCCTGGTCGTCGACCATGGCTTTCTTTGTCATTTGGACCACCCAGCATCTTGGCATCAGCGCCACGAAGACCGGCCTGCTCTACTCGGTCAACGCCTTTATCGCCCTGCTGATGCAACCTTTCTTCGGCTTTATCTCCGACAAGTTCGGCCTGAAAAAACGGCTTATCTGGCTGCTGGTCGCCCTGCTCCTGCCGGTGGGCCCCTTCTTTATCTATGTTTACGCGCCGCTGCTGGTGCACAATTTCTGGTTCGGCGCGCTGCTGGGGGGGATCTATCTGGGGATCATCTTTAACTCCGGCTGCGGGGTGATCGACTCTTACATCGATAAGATTTCCCGTCGCTACCAGTTCGAATACGGTCGGGTGCGGATGTGGGGCTCGTTAGGCTGGGCAGCGGCGGCCTGGATTGTGGGTAAATATATCGACAGCAATCCTAATCTGGCCTTCTGGCTCGCCAGCCTCGCCATCGTCATCGCCGCCATCTGCTTTATGCTGACCAAAATCGAATTAACCGACGCTGATGTAGCGCGAAGCGAATCGCTGAAGGTCTCCCATGCCCTCGAGCTGGCGAAGAATGGTCAGTTCTGGATGCTGCTGCTCTTTACCCTGTTCGTCACGCAGATTTATGACACCTACGATCAGCAGTTTGCCCAGTACTTCTCGCAACAATTCCCGACGCCGGAGGAAGGCAACCGCTGGTATGGGATCCTCGCCTCCATTCAGGTGTGCGGCGAAACGCTGTTCTTATGCCTGATGCCGTGGTTTGTTAACCGGACCGGCGCCAAGTGGGCGCTGATCATTGCCGGGCTGATCATGTCGGTACGTATTGTTGGTTCGGCGGTGCCTCTTGGCCCGGTGTGGATTGGCGCAGTAAAAATGATGCATGCCCTGGAGAAACCGTTAATTCTGGTGTCGGTCTTTAAATTCATCGCCGCCAACTTCGACCACAAGCTCTCTTCGACAGTCTATTTACTGGTGCTGTTTGTCGCCTCGATCGCCACCGCCATTTACTCCCCGCTGGCTGGCTATCTGTACGATACCATTGGCTTCGCCGACACCTATCTGATCCTCGGCGGCATCGCCGGGCTCTTTACTTTGATCTCTGTCTTCACGCTGCAGGATAAGCGCGAGCCGAAAAAGCCCGGCGCCGCCCCCTCCGGAGCCGTCACCCCGGCGCAATAAGTCTCTGCCCGGCAGCAACGCCGGGCGTGAATCGTCGCCTGCGCGCACGGCTTGCCGGAAGCGTTTCCCGCCCCTCTGCTCCGGGGCGTGCGGGATCCGCTTTAGCGGCAGGGGCATGAAAGGCAGGGCTGGGTGCGCTTTTTCACCATTAACCGTGACGGAGCTATACTCTTTTTCGCAAAGATCTGTAGAATTCCTGCCCTGACCATTCCAATAATTGAACACTTTTTAAGCTATGAGCAATGTCACGCACCAGCCGAAAATCGGCTTCGTCTCCCTGGGCTGCCCGAAAAACCTCGTGGACTCAGAGCGTATCCTGACCGAACTGCGTACCGAAGGTTATGACGTCGTTCCTACCTACGACAACGCCGATATGGTGATCGTTAATACCTGCGGCTTTATCGACAGCGCTGTGCAGGAATCGCTGGAAGCGATCGGCGAAGCGTTGAAAGAGAACGGCAAAGTGATCGTCACCGGCTGTCTCGGCGCAAAAGAGGATCAGATCCGTGAAGTGCACCCGAAGGTGCTGGAGATCACCGGTCCGCACAGCTATGAGCAGGTGCTGGAGCACGTCCACCACTATACGCCAAAGCCGAAGCACAACCCGTTCCTGAGCCTGGTGCCGGAACAGGGCGTTAAGCTGACGCCGCGCCACTACGCCTACTTAAAAATTTCTGAAGGCTGCAACCATCGCTGCACCTTCTGCATTATTCCGTCCATGCGCGGCGACCTAGTGAGCCGTCCGATTGGCGAAGTGCTGGCGGAAGCCAAACGCCTCGCTGACGCTGGCGTGAAAGAGCTGCTGGTGATTTCGCAGGACACCTCCGCCTACGGCGTCGACGTCAAGCACCGCACCGGTTTCCACAACGGTATGCCGGTGAAGACCAGCATGGTCAGCCTGTGCGAAGAGCTGGCGAAGCTCGGCATCTGGGTGCGCCTGCACTATGTCTACCCGTACCCGCACGTTGACGATGTGATCCCGCTGATGGCAGAAGGCAAAATTCTGCCGTACCTCGATATTCCGCTGCAGCACGCCAGCCCGCGCATCCTGAAGCTGATGAAGCGTCCAGGTTCCGCGGACCGTCAGCTGGCGCGCATCAAGCAGTGGCGTGAAATCTGCCCTGATCTGACCCTGCGCTCCACCTTTATCGTGGGCTTCCCGGGGGAAACGGAAGAAGATTTCCAGATGCTGCTCGACTTCCTGAAAGAGGCGCGTCTCGACCGCGTCGGCTGCTTCAAGTACAGCCCGGTTGAAGGCGCCACCGCCAATGAGCTGGCGGACCAGGTGCCGGAAGAGGTGAAAGAGGAGCGCTGGAACCGCTTTATGCAGCTGCAGCAGCAGATCTCTGCCGAGCGTCTGCAGGAAAAAGTGGGTCGCGAAATCCTGGTGCTGGTGGATGAAGTTGATGAAGAAGGCGCCATTGGCCGCAGCATGGCCGACGCCCCGGAAATCGACGGCGCGGTCTACCTGAACGGCGAAACCGGCGTCAAGCCGGGTGACGTGGTGCGGGTGAAAGTCGAGCACGCCGACGAATACGACCTGTGGGGAACCCGGGTCTAGTCCAGCTTCCCGGATAGCGGCTTAGCGCATTCCCCGGCCTACGGGGTCCTCCCGTAGGCTCCCCCCCCCCCAGGCCCGCGCAAGCGCAGCGCTGCCGGGCAAGCGTTGATGACCTTCCAGGCAACCCTGTTGCGCCGTTATTTTGCCGGGTGGCGCTACGCTTACCCGGCCTACGTTCGTACGACCTGTCGTTAATTTATTCACCATTGTTGCTGAAACTGCCGGGGCTGGCGGCCTCAACATCGCTGAGACGTTCCCGGAAGGCCGGGGCAGCCAACATGGATGCGGGCTGAGGGCCGTGTTTTGCACGGACGCTGCCTCGGCCCGACCCGCAGCCTGCAGGGATAAGTCGAAGGCACCACGCAGTGGCGATGTTGCTGGCCGGAGCCCGGGGTACAGGGGCGGCGGCGACTGGCCGCCCCCTGTGCGCTCCCTGCGCCAAGCCAGACATAACGCAGAAAATTAACCGGGAGCGCAATGTGCGCTGAAGCCACAAATAATATAAAGCACCGCACGGCGGTGCTTTCCCTCACCCTACCCCTTTAACTTCGGATCCAGCGCATCGCGCAGGCCATCCCCCAGCAGATTAAACGCCAGCACGGTCACGAAAATCGCCACCGCCGGAAACAGCGCCACGTGCGGGGACATCACCATATCCGCCCGCGCCTCGTTGAGCATCGCGCCCCACTCCGGCGTGGGCGGCTGCGCGCCGAGACCGAGAAACGACAGACTGGCCGCCGAAATAATCGATACCCCAATGCGCATGGTGAAATAAACCACGATCGACGACACCGTCCCCGGCAGGATGTGGTGGAAGAGGATGGTGGCATCGCTGGCGCCAATGCTGCGCGCCGATTCAATAAAGGTCTGCTGCTTTAATACCAGGGTGTTGCCCCGCACCAGCCGGGCGAAAGCCGGGACCGAGAAGATCGCCACGGCGATAATCACGTTGGCCATCCCGCTGCCCATGACGGCGACCACCGCGATCGCCAGCAGGATCCCCGGAAAGGCGAACAGCACGTCGCACAGACGCATAATCAGCCGGTCCCACCAGCCCTCATAGTAGCCGGCCAGCAGCCCAAGCACCGTGCCGATGGCCGCGCCAATCAGCACCGCCAGCACCCCGGCGGCCAGCGAGATCTGCGCCCCCACCAGCACCCGGCTGAAAATATCGCGCCCCAAAGAGTCGACACCGAACCAGTGCACCAGCGAAGGCCCCTCGTTAAGCCGGTCGTAGTCGAAATAATTTTCCGCATCGTACGGCGCTATCCATGGGGCGACGATGGCCACCGCAATCAGCAACAGCACGAAAATACCGGCGCCCATGGCCACCGGCTGACGCCGAAAGCGCCGCCAGAACTCATGCCAGGGGGTATGGATTTCGCCGGGCCTGATGCCCGGCATGGCGTTCAGCGCCGCCTGCCTTCTCCAGTTAAGCAATCGCACCTTACTTATACCTGATAGCCGGGTTTATGGCCGCGTACAGCACATCCACCACTAAATTGATAAGAATAAACTCCAGCGAAAAGAGCAGCACTTCCGCCTGAATCACCGGGTAATCGCGCATTTCTACCGAATCGACCAGCAGTCGCCCCAGCCCGGGCCAGTTGAAGACCTTCTCCACGACGATCGAGCCGCCGAGCAGGAAACCGAACTGCAGCCCCATCATGGTGACCACCGGGATCATCGCATTGCGCAGACCATGCTTGAGCACCACCCGCGTTTCGCTCACCCCTTTCGCCCGGGCGGTACGCATATAGTCTTCATGCAGCACATCGACGAACGACGCGCGGGTAAAGCGCGCCATCACCGCCGCCACCGCCGCGCCGAGGGTCAGCGACGGCAAAATATAGTGCCGCCAGCTGTCGGCGCCCACCGTCGGCAGCCAGCCCAGCTCAACCGAAAACACCTGCATCAGCAGCATGCCGAGGGCAAAGGCCGGAAACGAAATACCGCTCACCGCCAGCGCCATTCCCAGACGGTCAGGCCAGCGATTGCGCCACACCGCCGCCGCGATCCCCGCCGCCATGCCAAACAGCACCGCCCAGCTCATGCTGGCCAGCGTCAGCCACAGGGTGGGCATAAAGCGGCTGGCTATCTCACTGGCAACGGGACGCCGCGAGGCCATGGACATGCCAAAATCGCCGCGCAGCACGTTGGTGATGTAGTGCCAGAACTGGACGTGCAGCGGCTGGTCAAGCCCCAGCTGCTGGCGCACCATCGCCACCACCTGGGCATCGGCCTCTGGTCCGGCAATCAGCCGCGCCGGGTCGCCGGGCAGCATATGGACGAAGAGAAACACCAGCACCGCGACGATTAGCAGGGTGGGGATCAGCCCCAGCAGGCGCTTAATCACATAGTTGAGCATCGTACCTCCACAACCCGCCCCGCGGAAAAACCGCCCTCCGCCCACTAGCGCCGGAGGGCATCATCTCGACCTTCACGGTGTTAAATCTGCCTGTTCGAAGCTGAAGCCGGTGTCCGGCTGGATATAGAAGCCGGTGAGGTTCTTGCTGTGGGCGGAGACCAGTTTCTCCACCACCAGCGGCACCCACGGCGACTCTTTCCAGATAATATCCTGCGCCGCTTTATAGAGTTTGGTTTTCTCTTGCGGATCGGTGGTTTTCAGCGCCTCGCTCAGCGCGCTATCCACCTGCGGGTTGCTGTAAAAAGCGGTGTTGAACAGGGTCGGCGGCCAGTTTTGGGAAGCAAACAGAGGCGACAGCGCCCAGTCGGCTTCGCCAGTGGAGGCGGACCAGCCGGTATAGAACATCCGTACCCCGCTCTCTTTCTGCCCTTTACCTTCCACTTCCGCCGCCCGCTGACCGGCGTCCATCGCCGTCACCTGCGCCTTTATGCCCACCTGCGCCAACTGCTGCTGGGTAAACTGCAGCACTTTCTGCGCGGTGCTGTGGTTATGTGACGACCACAGCGTAGTGCTAAACCCGTTGGGGTAGCCGGCCTCTTTTAGCAGCTGGCGCGCTTTCGCCGGATCGTAAGGCCACGCGGGGTAGCTCTGAGCGTAGGCAATCGATGGCGGCACCACGCCGGTCGCCGGGGTGGCATAGCCGGCAAACGCCACCTTGACCAGCGCCTGGCGGTTGATGGCGTAGTTGATCGCTTCGCGCACCTTCGGATTATCGAACGGTTTCTGCGTCACGTTCATGCTGATGTAACGCTGCATGATCGACGGACTGGCCACCAGCTCCAGTTTGCTGTTTTTCGCCAGCAGCGGCGCCTGCTCGTAGGGGATCGGGAAGGCAAACTGCGCCTCGCCGGTCTGCAGCATCGCCGCCCGGGTATTGTTATCGACCACCGGTCGCCAGGTAATGGAATCCAGCTTCGGCAGCCCCGGCTGCCAGTAGCCATCGAACTTGCTGACCTTCACGAAGTCGGTCTGGTTCCAGGTATCGAGCTTATACGGCCCGGTGCCCACCGGGTGGAAGCCGATATCCTTGCCATATTTTTTCAGCGCCGTCGGCGAAATCATCGCCGTCGCCGGATGGGCGAGAATATTAATAAACGCCGAGAACGGCTGTTTGAGGGTGATTTTCACCGTGGTCGGATCAACCGCCTCGGTGCTGGCGATATTTTTATACAGGTTATAGCGCTTGAGATGGTTTTCCGGGTTGCTGGCGCGGTCGAGGTTAACCTTGACCGCCTCGGCGTTAAAGTCGGTGCCATCCTGGAATTTCACCCCGCTGTGCAGCTTGATGGTGTACACCAGGCCATCCGGCGACACGGTGTAGCTCTCGGCAAGGACATTTTGCAGCTTCATCTCTTTATCAAGGCCGAACAGGCCTTGATAAAAGGACTTCGCCACCGCCTGCGACAGAGTATCGTTAGCATCATAGGGGTCGAGCGTCGTGAAGTTAGACCCGACCGCCACCACCACATCTTTGGCGGCAAAAGCGGGGGCGCTCGCCAGGGCCGCCGCGATACTCAGCGCTAGCCACCATTTGCGTGAAACAGGTTGTGTCATCGTGTTCTCCTGAAAAGGTGCGTTATGTGTTGTTATGTTCTGCCCAGCACGTCGGCGGCGTCGCGGGCGACAAAGTGGCCCGGCCCAACTTGCTGCAATGGCGGGCTGGCGATCTCCTCGCCCCGCTTATAGATATTGCCCGGGACGTCATCAGACAGCAGGACCCGCTGCGGATGACGGTAGGCCGGGTCGGCCACCGGTACGGCAGCCATGAGCTTACGGGTATAGGGGTGCTGCGGGTTTTCAAACACTGCGCGGCGCGGGCCGATTTCGACTATCCGGCCGCGATACATCACCGCCACGCGGTGGCTGATGCGCTCCACCACCGCCATATCATGGGAAATAAACAGAAACGCGATGCCCATCTCGCGCTGCAGGTCGAGCATCAGATTGATAATCTGCGCACGAATGGAGACATCCAGGGCCGACACCGACTCATCGGCAATCACCACCTTCGGATTCAGCGCCAGCGCGCGGGCAATGCAGATCCGCTGCCGCTGGCCGCCGGAAAAGGCGTGGGGGTAGCGCCAGGCATGCTCCGGCTGCAGCCCCACGCGCTTCAGCAGCCAGGCGACCCGCTCGCGCGCCGCCTCCCTGTCCAGCAGGCCATGCACCCGCAGCGGCTCCATAATCGAATCGCCGACCGTCTGGCGCGGATCGAGCGAGGCGTAAGGATCCTGAAAAATAAACTGAATATTGCGCCGCAGGGACTGCAGCTTGCTGCCGGAGAGGGTATCGATCCGCTGACCGTCGAAGGTAATGGTGCCGCCCTGGGTCTCAACCAGCCTCAGCAGCGCCCGGCCGGTGGTCGACTTGCCGCAGCCGGACTCCCCCACCAGAGAGAGGGTCTCTCCCGGCCAGAGATCAAAACTCACCTTCTCCACCGCATGCACTTCGCGCGTCACGCGATTGAGCAGCCCGCCGCGCACCGGGAAACGGGCCACCAGATCGCGCACCTGCAGAATCGGCTCCCCCGCCACCACCGTGTCTGGCGTTTCTGTCTCCGCCAGCGGCTGCCCCGGCAGCGGAAAGCGGCGCGGCAGATCCCGACCGCGCATCTCCCCCAGCCGGGGGACCGCCGCCAGCAGCGACTGCGTATAAGGGTGCTGCGGTGAACGGAAAATCTCCTCGACGCTGCCGGTCTCCACCGCCTCGCCGCGATACATGACCAGCACCCGATCGGCGATATCGGCCACCACCCCCATGTCATGGGTGATAAAGATTACCCCCATCGCCATCTCCTTTTGCAGGACGGCGATAAGTTGCAAAATTTGCGCCTGAATAGTGACATCCAGCGCCGTGGTCGGCTCGTCGGCAATCAGCACCGCCGGCCGACAGGAGAGCGCCATGGCGATCATCACCCGCTGGCGCATGCCGCCGGAGAGCTGGTGCGGATAGCGTGAGAGCATCTCTTCCGCCTGGGGAATACGCACCTGGTCGAGCATCTTTTTTGCCGCGCGCAGCGCCTCTTCGCGCCCCAGCCCCTGGTGCAGACGCAGGGATTCGGCGATCTGCTCGCCGATGGTGAACACCGGGTTCAGCGAAGTCATCGGCTCCTGAAATATCATCGCCAGGTCCGCGCCGCGTACCCGGCGCATTTCGGCCTCCGATTGCTCATTGAGCGCGATCACCTGCCGGTTGCGCCGTCGCAGCCACAGCCCCTCGCTGCTCACCTCGCTGCTGGCGGCGTCAAGCAGACGCATCAGCGCCAGAGCGGTGACCGATTTTCCCGAACCAGACTCCCCGACAATCGCCAGCGTCTCGCCGCGGCGAAGGCTGAAGGAAAGCTGACGCACGGCCTGCACCTCTGGCGCATCCTGCTGGCGAAACGCCACGTTCAGGTTGCGCACCACCAGTACTTCGCAGGTATCCGTTTCGTGAGTTTGCGGCACTCTCCCTCTCCCTTGTTCTATTCGCGATAAATGCCAATGGTCGGCGTATCGCCGGCATAGCACCAGGCGCGGTACATGCCTTCGCTGTTAAACGGTAAAACGACGTTGCCTTCGCGATCGACGGCAATCAGTCCGCCGCTGCCGCCGAGGGCCGGCAGCTTCTCCATCACCACCCGCTCGCAGGCAGAATAGAGACTGAGCTGACCGTACTCCATCAGGGCGGCGATATCGTAGGCCGCCAGAGTACGCATAAAGACTTCGCCGGTGCCGGTGCAGGAGACCGCCACGCTGGCGTTGTTGGCGTAGCACCCCGCGCCCGGCAGCGGGCTGTCGCCAACGCGTCCGGGCAGTTTGTTGGTCATGCCGCCGGTGGAGGTCGCCGCCGCCAGATTGCCGGCCAGATCGAGCGCCACCGCCCCGACGGTGCCCATTTTCTGGCGTTCGTCGAGCGGAGCGGCATGGTGGTCAAGGATGATCTCCCCACCCGCTTTCGCCTCCTGCAGCTGCAGCAGGCGCTCGGGGGTGGAAAAGAGATCGTTATCGACGCGCGCCATTCCGTGGGAGAAGGCGAAATTTTCCGCCCCCTCGCCGATCAGCAGCACGTGCGGGCTCTTCTCCAGCACCAGACGCGCCGCCAGCACCGGATTACGTAAATGTTTGACCCCGGCCACCGCCCCCGCCTGCAGGCTGTAGCCGTCCATCACGCAGGCGTCCAGTTCGTGGGTTTGATCGTGGGTAAATACCGAGCCGATCCCGGCGTTAAACAGCGGACACTCCTCCAGCAGACGGACGGCCTCGGTCACGGCATCCAGCGCACTGGCGCCCGCAGCCAACATTTTCTGTCCGCTTTCGACGATAGCCGACAGCGCCGCCACGTACTCCCGCTCCCGCTCCGGCGTCATCTGCGCGCGAGAAATCGCCCCTGCGCCGCCGTGAATTGCTATAACCGCCTTGCCCATTTCGCCAGTCCTTAACGATGAAGTGGATAGCCCCCGCCCTGTCGTAGCGCGTCGCGGCGCCGGTCACGTCAGGAATAAGGGTATTGATATCATTATATTGCTGAATGTCTTATACAATTTTTGAATATAGAAAGAGCGGCGGGCGATGTAAAGCCTCGTACCCAGGTGGCATACAGCCCGCGCCGCTTTTCTGCCATAATAGGCGTTTTCGCCGTTTTGCCCGCAGGAGTGACCCATGGATTTTACCGCCGGACTGATGCCGCTCGACACAGCCCTCACCCAGATGCTCGATCGTATTACGCCGCTGAGCGCCACGGAAACTGTACCGCTGTTGCAGGCCTTCGCGCGCGTTACCGCCCATGACATTATCTCCCCGCTGGATGTCCCCGGCTTTGATAACGCGGCGATGGATGGCTATGCCGTCCGGTTGAGCGACCTTCGCGACGGCGCGGCCCTGCCGGTCGCCGGGAAGGCCTTCGCCGGCCAGCCGTTTCACGACGCCTGGCCCACCGGCACCTGTATCCGCATTATGACCGGCGCGCCGGTGCCTGCAGGCTGCGACGCGGTAGTCATGCAGGAAGAGACTGAACAGACCGACGCCGGCGTGCGCTTTACCGCGCCGGTGAAAGCCGGGCAGCATATTCGCCGCCGCGGAGAAGATATCGCCCATGGCGCGGTGGTCTTCCCGGCGGGAACGCCGCTGACGGTAGCCGAGCTGCCGGTGCTGGCCTCGCTGGGCATTGCCGACGTCGAGGTGGTGCGCAAGGTTCGCGTCGCGGTCTTCTCGACCGGCGATGAGCTGCAGCTGCCGGGTCAACCGCTCGGCGACGGCCAGATTTACGATACCAACCGCCTGGCGGTGCATCTGATGCTCGAACAGCTGGGCTGCGAGGTCATTAACCTCGGCATTATTCCTGACGATCCGGCGCAACTGCGTGAGGCCTTTATCGCCGCCGACCAGCAGGCCGACGTGGTCATCAGCTCCGGGGGCGTCTCGGTGGGCGAAGCCGACTACACCAAAACCATTCTTGAAGAGCTGGGGGAGATCGGCTTCTGGAAGCTGGCGATCAAGCCGGGCAAACCCTTCGCCTTCGGCAAGCTCAGCAGCAGCTGGTTCTGCGGCCTGCCGGGCAACCCGGTTTCCGCCACCGTCACCTTCTGTCAGCTGGTGCAGCCGCTGCTGGCGAAGCTCTCGGGCAAGTACGGCCCGCTTCAGGCAACTCGCCTGCGGGTACGCGCCGCCACACGACTGAAAAAGTCGCCGGGCCGCCTCGATTTTCAACGCGGTATTCTGCAGCGCAACCCGGACGGCGAGCTGGTGGTGACCACCACCGGCCATCAGGGCTCGCACATATTTAGTTCCTTCAGCCTCGGCAACTGCTTTATCGTGCTGGAGCGCGAGCGCGGCCACGTTGAAGCGGGCGAATGGGTCGAGGTCGAACCGTTCAGCCATCTGTTTGGGGGGCTGTAATGGCCGTGGAGCTGAGCGATGAAGAGATGCTGCGCTATAACCGGCAGATTGTTTTGCGCGGTTTTGATTTTGACGGCCAGGAGCGGCTAAAGGCCGCTCGGGTGCTGGTGGTCGGCCTCGGCGGGCTTGGCTGCGCCGCCGCGCAGTATCTGGCCGCCGCCGGGGTGGGGCAGCTCACCCTGCTCGATTTCGACACCGTCTCGCTCTCCAATCTGCAGCGCCAGACGCTGCACAGCGATGCCACCCTCGGCCAGCCTAAGGTGGATTCCGCCCGCGAGGCGCTGGCGCGCATTAATCCGCACGTTCATCTGGTGCCGCTCAATGCCTTACTGGATGAACCGGCGCTGGCGGCGCAGATTGCCGGGCACGATCTGGTGCTCGACTGCACCGACAACGTCGCCATCCGTAACCAGCTCAACGCCGGCTGCTTCCGCCACCAAACCCCGCTGGTTTCCGGGGCGGCGATCCGCATGGAGGGGCAGATCAGCGTCTTCACCTATCAGCAGGGCGAACCCTGCTACCGCTGCCTGAGCCGCCTGTTTGGCGAAAATGCCCTCACCTGCGTCGAAGCCGGCGTGATGGCCCCGCTGGTGGGCACTATCGGTTCCCTGCAGGCGATGGAGGCCATTAAGCTGCTGACCGGCTACGGCACGCCCGCCAGCGGAAAAATCGTGATGTACGACGCCATGACCTGCCAGTTTCGTGAAATGAAGCTGATGCGCCACCCGCAGTGCGAGGTATGCGGTACGCGCTAACGTTCAACCACCGGCGAGGATCGTCGCCGGTGAGGTTGTGACCTCTGCCGTTATTCTATCCCCTGGCGATTATCTCCATCCCGCTTGTTGATTTGCATCAATATAACTTTCATTCGAAGGTGTTTTTATATTCATACGCAAACTAGAGGGTAAGCCATGATCTTCAATATCCAGCGCTATTCCACCCATGACGGCCCAGGGATCCGCACCGTCGTCTTCCTGAAAGGCTGCTCGCTGGGCTGCCGCTGGTGCCAGAATCCGGAGAGCCGCGCCCGCAGCGAAGACCTGCTGTATGACCCGCGCCTGTGCCTTGCCGGCTGCGAGCTGTGCCAGCCGGCGGCGCCGGCGGTTATCACCCGCACCCTCGATGGCCTGATCATTCACCGGCAACACGTTAACGACAGCCATATCGCCGCGCTGCGCGACTGCTGCCCCACCACCGCGCTCACGGTGTGCGGCGAAGAGAAGAGCGTCGAGGAGATCATGGCGACGGTGCTGCGTGATAAACCCTTTTACGATCGCAGTGGCGGCGGCATCACCCTTTCCGGCGGCGAACCCTTTATGAATCCGGACCTGGCGCGGGCGCTGTTCGAGGCCAGCCATCAGGCAGGGATCCATACTGCTGTGGAAACCTGCCTGCACGTCCCCTGGAAATACATTGAACCGGCTTTACCCTTCGTCGACCTGTTTCTCGCCGACCTGAAGCATGTCGACGAGGCCGTTTTCCGGCAGTGGACCGATGGTAGCGCCCGCCGGGTGCTGGACAACCTGCAGCGTCTGGCGCAGGCGGGGAAAAACATGATCATTCGCGTGCCGTTAATCCAGGGATTCAACGCCAGCGAAGCCGACATCACCGCCATCACTGATTTTGCCGCCGACCGCCTGCGGGTCAGCGAAATCCATTTCCTGCCCTACCACACGCTGGGAATGAATAAATACCAGTTACTCAGTCAGCCCTACACCGCACCGGATAAACCGCTGGATGCTCCCGAGCTGCTCGCCTTTGCGCAGGATTATGCGCGGAGCAAGGGGCTAACGGCGATCTTACGAGGATAACCTTATGACGACTCTGAAACTCAACACCCTCAGCGCCCGCATCCAGGCCCATAAAATGGCGCTGGTGCATATTGTCAAGCCACCGGTCTGTACCGAACGCGCCCGCCACTACACCGAGATGTATCAGCAGCATCTTGATAAGCCAATCCCGGTGCGTCGTGCCCTGGCGCTGGCGCATCACCTTGCCGAGCGCACCATCTGGATCAAGCACGATGAGCTGATCGTCGGCAACCAGGCCAGCGAAGTGCGCGCCGCGCCGATCTTCCCGGAATACACCGTCAGCTGGATCGAGAAAGAGATCGACGATCTTGCCGACCGCCCCGGCGCCGGCTTCGCGGTCAGCGAAGAGAACAAGCGCGTGCTGCATGAAGTGTGCCCGTGGTGGCGCGGCCAGACCGTACAGGACCGCTGCTACGGCATGTTTACCGATGAGCAGAAAGCGCTGCTCGCCACCGGCATTATTAAGGCAGAGGGCAATATGACCTCCGGCGACGCCCACCTGGCGGTCAACTACCCGCTGCTGCTGGAGAAAGGCCTGGACGGCCTGCGTGCAAAAGTCGCCGAACGCCGGTCGCGCATCAATCTGACGGTGCTGGAAGACCTGCACGGCGAACAATTCCTGAAAGCGATTGATATTGTGCTGGCGGCGGTCAGCGACCACAGCAAACGCTTCGCCGCGCTGGCGCGCGAGATGGCGACGGCAGAATCCCGTGACGCACGCCGCGAGGAGCTGCTGACGATTGCCGAAAACTGCGACATCATCGCCCATGAGCCGCCGAAGACCTTCTGGCAGGCGCTGCAGCTGTGCTACTTCATTCAGCTGATCCTGCAGATTGAATCCAATGGCCACTCGGTCTCGTTTGGCCGCATGGACCAGTACCTCTATCCGTACTACCGCCGCGACGTTGAGCTGCAGCAATCGTTGGATCGCGAACAGGCCATTGAGCTGCTGCACAGCTGCTGGCTGAAGCTGCTGGAGGTTAACAAGATCCGCTCCGGCTCGCACTCCAAGGCCTCGGCCGGCAGCCCGCTGTATCAGAACGTCACCATCGGCGGCCAGAACCTGGTGGATGGCCAGCCGCAGGACGCGGTCAACCCGCTGTCGTATGCCATCCTGGAATCCTGCGGTCGTCTGCGTTCCACCCAGCCGAACCTCAGCGTGCGCTACCACGCCGGAATGAGCAACGATTTCCTCGACGCCTGCGTCCAGGTGATCCGTTGCGGCTTCGGTATGCCAGCGTTTAATAACGACGAAATCGTGATCCCGGAATTTATCAAGCTGGGTATTGAGCCGCAGGACGCCTACGATTATGCGGCCATCGGCTGTATCGAAACCGCGGTCGGCGGCAAATGGGGCTATCGCTGCACCGGCATGAGCTTTATCAACTTCGCGCGGGTGATGCTGGCGACGCTGGAAGGCGGCCGCGATGCCACCAGCGGCCAGGTGTTTCTGCCGCAGGAGCACGCCCTGTCGAAAGGCAACTTCGCTAACTTCGACGAGGTGCTGGCCGACTGGGACCGCCAGATCCGCTACTACACCCGTAAGTCGATTGAGATTGAGTACGTGGTCGATACCATGCTGGAAGAGAACGTCCACGATATTCTCTGTTCGGCGCTGGTGGACGACTGCATCGAACGGGCGAAGAGTATCAAGCAAGGCGGCGCGAAATATGACTGGGTGTCCGGTCTGCAGGTGGGCATCGCCAACCTCGGCAACAGCCTGGCGGCGGTGAAAAAGCTGGTCTTCGATCAGGGCGTTATCGGCCAGCAGGAGCTGGCGAAGGCGCTGGCGGAAGATTTCGACGGCCTGACCCACGAGCAGCTGCGCCAGCGGTTGATCAACGGCGCGCCGAAGTACGGTAACGATGATGACAGCGTGGACACGTTGCTGGCGCGGGCCTACCAGACCTATATCGACGAGCTGAAGCAGTATCACAACCCGCGCTATGGCCGCGGCCCGATCGGCGGCAACTATTACGCCGGCACGTCGTCTATCTCCGCCAACGTGCCGTTCGGCGCGCAGACCATGGCGACGCCGGATGGCCGTAAAGCGCACACCCCGCTGGCGGAAGGGGCCAGCCCGGCCTCCGGAACCGACCATCTGGGGCCGACGGCGGTCATCAGTTCGGTGGGTAAACTGCCCACCGGGGCGATCCTCGGCGGCGTGCTGCTTAACCAGAAGCTGAATCCGTCCACCCTGGAGAACGAGTCCGATAAGCAGAAGCTGATGGTGCTGCTGCGCACCTTCTTCGAGGTGCATAAAGGCTGGCATATCCAGTACAACATTGTCTCGCGCGACACGCTGCTGGAGGCGAAGAAACACCCCGACCAGTACCGCGATTTGGTGGTGCGCGTCGCCGGGTACTCGGCGTTCTTTACCGCCCTGTCGCCGGATACCCAGGACGATATCATCGCCCGTACCGAGCATACGCTCTAACCCCTCAGGCCCGCTGGCGCGACGCTTAGCGGGCCTTCCCTGTCCTGCAGGCCGGGAAAGGCAACGCCGCCTCCCGGCATTTTCTGAATGCATGAACTTTCATTCGAAATAAATTTGTGCTCCCCATCACATTGTAATTAGAATGTTACTGGTCGAAGTTAAGCCAGGAGCACCCCCTTATGACCGTTAAAGTTATCGTCACCGATATGGACGGAACTTTTCTCAATGACGCCAAAACCTACGATCGCGCACGGTTTCTGGCGCAATTCGCCCAGCTGCAGCAGCGCGGCATTGAATTCGTTGTCGCCAGCGGCAACCAGTACTATCAGCTGATCTCCTTCTTCCCGGAGATCCGCGAGCAGATCTCGTTCGTCGCCGAAAACGGCGCGCTGGTCTTTGCGCATGGTAAGCAGCTGTTCCACGGCGAACTGACCCGCCACGAATCGCAGGTGGTGATTGGCGAACTACTCAAAGATCCGCAGCTAAACTTCGTTGCCTGCGGCCTGCAGAGCGCTTACGTCAGCGATAACGCCCCGGATGCCTTCGTCGACCTGATGTCAAAGCACTACCACCGTCTGCAGCGGGTAAGCGACTATCACGCCATCGACGATACGCTGTTCAAATTCTCTCTGAACCTGCCGGACAGTGAGATCCCGCAGCTGATCGATAAACTGCACGTGTCGCTCGAGGGCATTATGAAGCCGGTCACCAGCGGCTTTGGCTTTGTCGATCTGATTATTCCCGGCCTGCATAAAGCCAACGGCATCAGCCGCCTGCTCAAGCGCTGGAACCTGTCGCCGCAGCAGTGCGTGGCCATCGGCGACAGCGGCAACGACGCCGAAATGCTGAAGCTGGTGAAATACGCTTTCGCCATGGGTAACGCCGCCGACAGCATTAAGGCTATCGCCGGATACGCGACCGACGATAATAACCATGACGGCGCGCTGAACGTCATTCAGGCCGTCCTCGATAACAGCGCTCCCTTCAACGATTGACCTCTCTCCGGGGCTGCGCGCCCCGGCTTGTCCATTTTGTGCGCCGCAGCAAGATTTTAAACTTGCATTAACTCCATTTTAACTTAAATTAACGTTTGTAAGATTTAATACTTTCGAATGAAAGATACAGCGAGGTTATTATGGCTGCTCTCCCGACCCACGAAACACTCCCCGCCGACCACAAAGCGGCGATTCGCCAGATGAAGCAGGCGCTGCGGGCGCAAATCGGCGACGTCCAGGCGGTGTTCGATAAGCTCTCAGCGCGCATCAGCGAGCGCCTGCAGGAAATTGAGACGCTGAAAGCCGCAGGCCAGGAGGTCTGGCCAACCATTCCGTTCCGCGATATCGCCGAGGGAACCGTGAGCGATGCCCAGCGCGCGGCCATTAAGCGTCGGGGCTGCGCGGTGATCAAAGGCCACTTTCCGCGCGAACAGGCGCTGGCCTGGGATACCGCGATGCTGGAATATCTGGATCTGAACCATTTCGACGAGGTCTACAAAGGGCCAGGCGACAGCTTCTTCGGTACGCTGGAGGCTTCGCGGCCGGAAATCTATCCCATCTACTGGTCGCCCTCGCAAATGCAGGCCCGCCAGAGCGATGAAATGGCCGCGGCGCAGTCCTTCCTCAACCGCCTGTGGCGCTTTGAGCAGGACGGCAAGCGCTGGTTCGATCCGGACGTCAGCGTCATTTACCCTGACCGCATTCGCCGCCGTCCGCCGGGAACCACCTCGAAGGGGCTGGGCGCGCATACCGATTCCGGTGCGCTGGAGCGCTGGCTGCTCCCCGCCTACCAGCAGGTCTTCGCCAACGTGTTTAACGGTCATGTCGACGCTTACGATCCGTGGGACGCCGCGCACCGTACGGAAGTGGAAGAGTACACCGTCGACAACACCACCAAATGCTCAGTGTTCCGCACTTTCCAGGGCTGGACCGCGCTGTCGGACATGATCCCGGGTCAGGGGCTACTGCACGTGGTGCCGATCCCCGAGGCGATGGCTTATGTTCTGCTGCGCCCACTGCTTGACGATGTGCCGGAAGATGAGCTGTGCGGCGTCGCGCCGGGCAGAGTACTGCCGATCTCTGAGCAGTGGCACCCGCTGCTGATCAAAGCCCTCAGTTCGATTCCGGCGCTGAACGCTGGCGATTCCGTCTGGTGGCACTGCGACGTCATTCACTCGGTGGCGCCGGTGGAAAATCAGCAGGGCTGGGGCAATGTGATGTACATTCCGGCAGCGCCGATGTGCGAAAAGAACCTCGCCTACGCGCAGAAAGTGAAAATTGCTCTGGAAAAAGGGGCCTCGCCGGGGGATTTCCCGCGCGAGGACTATGAGGCCAGCTGGCAGGGGCGCTTCACTCTGGAAGATCTGAACATCCACGGCAAGCGGGCGCTGGGTATCCCGGTTTAATCGTCATACAGCCCCTGCGGCTCCACGGCGGTATGGCCTTTGCCCGGCCGGATCCGCCGTACCGAATCGCGCACCACCAGCGTGCCGTGCAGCAGCAGCGAACCGTGCGGCGCCTCCGGGCGCAGCAGGCGCTGCTGCAGGAGATGCACCGCCTCGCTGCCCAGTTCATCCCGCGGCACATGCACCGCGGTCAGCGGCACCTCCTGGATCGCCGCCAGATTAAACCCGTCGATGCTCATCACCGAGACATCCTGCGGCACCCGCAGGCCGCGCTTTTGCAATGCGCTGACCGTGCCGGCGGCCATGAAATCGCCGCCCACCAGGAAGGCGGTGGGCAACGGCCTGCCCTGTAAGCCATCAAGCCAGGCCCCCACCTGCTCTTCGGTCTCTCTGGCGCTAAAGTTGGCGACGCTGATGAGATCCCGGCTGGCGGTAAAGCGCAAATTGCGCGCGCGCCACGCCTCCTCGATCCCCCCCAGCCGCAGCTCCATGGTATAGCGGCGCAAACACATGACGTTCATCACCACCCGATGCCCCATATCAAACAGATAGCGGGCGGCGCACTGGCCAATCAAACGATGATCGGGGGCAATGGACGGCAACCGCATCCCTTCATCCCGACAGTTGATCAAGACGCAGGGTTTACCCAGATCCGCCGCCAGGCCATGAATATGCGGATCGTCGATCCCCAGCAGCACCGCGGCCTGGGTTTCCGCTTCGTTCATGCGGGCAAGAAACAGATTGGCGTCGCTGTCGTTTTCGTCCAGCGCGCAGTAGCGCAGGCGCACTTCATGCGCCGCCAGCGCGTTATTGATGCTCTGAATCACCCGGTAGTAGAAGATATCCGACCGCTCATCGAAGGCGCGCTGCGGGGCAAACACCAGCAGATTATTGAGCAGCAGACGCCCGGCGGCCAGCCCCTGCATGACCCCCAGCTCGCGGGCGCACTCCAGCACCGCCCGGCGCGCCTTGTCGCTGGTATTCGCCTTTCCGGCCAGGACGCGCGAAACGGTACTGGCCGACAGCCCAGTGCGGGCAGCGATTTCGGCGACGCGCAGCTTTTTATCCATTTTGTGATCCAGCTCCGATTGGAAAATGAAAGAATTTTCATAATCGCCAAAGCGCTCCCTGTAAGCAAATGACAGCGCAAAATTTGAGATCCCGGTCATTTCATGAAAAAACTTGCATAAATAGCACTTTGCCCGCCGTTTTTTCTCCCTTAGCCTGAATTGGTCCAACATCTCCCATACTAGTTATACCAATGATGTTGAGATAAAAAAAATAGACTATTCAAATAGTTAATAACACTACGTGGCCACTCAAGGATTGAGGTCGTCACTTTCCCCCTACTAACGTCATGTGGAGTGTGCTATGAGTCAAGGCCTCAACAATGATATCGCGGTCAGCAAAACGCGCCGGGTGGTAAAAAACCTGCGCTGGTGGGTGCTGGTCCTGTTTTTACTTGGCGTCACCGTCAACTACATCACACGCAACTCGCTGGGGATTATCGCCCCGGAACTGAAAGCGACGCTCGGCATTACCACCGAACAATATTCCTGGATCGTCGGCGCGTTTCAGCTGGCTTACACGATTTTCCAGCCGCTCTGTGGCTGGCTTATCGACGTCATCGGCCTGAAGCTCGGGTTTATGATCTGCGCCACCTTGTGGGCGCTGGCCTGTATCGCCCACGCCGGGGCCGGCAGCTGGCTGCACCTGGCGATATTGCGCTTCTTTATGGGCGGGGCCGAGGCGGCCGCCACCCCGGCCAACGCCAAGACCATCGGCGAGTGGTTCCCGAAGTCTGAACGGCCAATCGCCGCCGGCTGGGCTGGCGTCGGGTTCTCTATCGGCGCAATGCTCGCCCCGCCGATCATCTACTTCGCCCACGCTTCCTTCGGCTGGCAGGGGGCGTTTATGTTTACCGGCGCGCTGGCCCTGCTGTGGGTGGTGCTGTGGTGGGCCTTCTATCAGAACCCGGAAAAGCACCCCAACCTCAGCAAAAGCGAGCTGGAGTACATCAAGCAGGATAACGAAGCGCCACCGGTGAAACAGCCCTTCTTTACCGCACTCAAAACCGTCTCGAAGAATAAACGTTTCTACGGGATCGCCATTCCCGCGTTTATGGCCGAGCCCGCCTGGGCGGTGCTGAGCTTCTGGGTACCGCTGTACCTGGCCAAAGAGCACGGCATGGATCTCAAGCAGATCGCCATGTTCGCCTGGCTGCCTTTCCTCGCCGCCGACCTCGGCAGCGTGGTCAGCGGCTACCTCACCCGCCTGTACGTTCGCTGGTTCGGCTGTACGCGAGTCAACTCAGTGATCGCCAGCTCGGTGACCGGCGCATTTCTGATGATCTCCCTGGCCCTCGTCGCTATCACTCGCGATCCCTATATCACCATCGTCCTGATCTCCATTGGCGGCTTCGGACATCAGATCATCTCCTGCATGCTCAGCGCGCTGGTGGTGGAGTCGTTCGACAAGGGACAAATGGCGACGGTAAACGGTATGCGCGGATCCGCGGCGTGGATCGCCAGCTTCCTGTTTTCGTTATTAATCGGGGTGACCGCCGACAAAATTGGCTTCAACCCGCTGTTCATCGCCATGGGGTTCTTTGACCTGATTGGCGCCGTTTTCCTGGTGGCATTTATTGCTGAACGTCGCGCTAAACGCGCCTGAGAGTGGATGTAAGATATGAAAACGTTGAAACACTGGAGTTTACATCAACAGCTGGAGCATCACGTTGAACTGACGGTCGATGGCCAGCACACCCTGTGCCTGTACGTACTGGAAGAGAATTTATTCCGCGTGCTGCTGAAACGCCAGGGCCAGCTGGCGCTGGATCGCACCTGGAGTATCGCTCCGCAGCAGGATGTGCCGTGGGAAGGCCGCGCCCGGGATGACCTCAGCGGTTTTAGTCTCCCGGCCTGGCAGCTGACACAGGAGGCCGATACGCTGACCATCGCCACCCGCCAGCTGCGCGTCACCGTCCATCAGCCGCTGTGGCTGGAGTGGAGCTATCGCGACGACGCCGGGGAATGGCAGCAGCTTGCTAACGACCGCCCCACCAGCGCCTATCTGGCCAATGCCCACGGCGACGGCGTCGCCCACTATCTGAGCCGCCGGAAAGACGAGCGTTTCTATGGTCTGGGCGAAAAGGCCGGCGATCTGCAGCGCACCGGTAAGCGTTATGAGATGCGCAACCTCGACGCCATGGGCTACAACGCCGCCAGCACCGACCCGCTGTATAAACATATTCCGTTCACCATCACCCAGCGCAGCGACGTCAGCTATGGTCTGTTTTACGACAACCTGAGCAGCTGCTGGCTGGATTTGGGTAACGAAATCGACAACTACCACACCGCCTACCGCCGCTGGCAGGCGGAAGCCGGCGATATCGATTACTACCTGTTCACCGGTAAACAGGTGCTGGATGTCACCAAAGCCTTTGTACGTCTGACCGGTAAAACCCTGTTCGGGCCAAAATGGAGCCTCGGCTACAGCGGCTCGACCATGCACTACACCGACGCGCCGGATGCGCAAAATCAGCTGATGAACTTCATCCGCCTGTGCGATGAGCACGCTATTCCGTGCGATTCGTTCCAGCTCTCATCCGGCTATACCTCGATTAACGGCAAGCGCTACGTCTTTAACTGGAACTACGACAAGGTGCCGCAGCCAAAAGTGATGAGCCAGTCGTTTCACGACGCCGGGCTGAAGCTGGCCGCCAATATCAAACCCTGCCTGCTGCAGGACCATCCGCGCTATGGCGAGGTGGCGGAGCGCGGCCTTTTCGTTCGCGATTCGCAAACCGACGCGCCGGAGCGCTCCAGCTTCTGGGACGATGAAGGATCGCACCTCGACTTCACCAATCCGCAAACCGTGGCCTGGTGGCAGGAAGGGGTCACCAGCCAGCTGCTGGAGATGGGCATAGATTCGACCTGGAACGATAATAACGAGTATGAGGTGTGGGACGGCGAAGCGCGCTGCTACGGCTTTGGCCGCGAAATCGCCATCAAGCATATTCGCCCGGTGATGCCGCTGCTGATGATGCGCGCCTCGATGGAAGCCCAGCAGCGCTTTGCGCCGGAAAAGCGCCCGTATCTCATCTCTCGCTCCGGCTGCGCCGGTATGCAGCGCTACGTCCAGACCTGGAGCGGCGATAACCGCACCAACTGGGATACGCTGCGCTATAACATCCGCATGGGGCTGGGCATGAGCCTTTCCGGGCTGTTTAACGTCGGTCACGACGTCGGCGGTTTCTCCGGCGATAAACCGGAGCCGGAGCTGTTTGTGCGCTGGGTACAAAACGGCGTGATGCACCCGCGCTTTACCATTCACTCATGGAATGACGACCAGACGGTCAACGAAGCCTGGATGTATCCGGCCGTTACCCCGGCCATTCGTTCCGCGATTGAGCTGCGCTACCGCCTGCTGCCCTATCTGTATACCCTGCTGTGGCAGGCGCATGCTGACGACGAACCGATGCTGCGCCCGACCTTCCTCGATCATCAACACGACGCGCAGACCTTCGCCGAATGCGATGACTTCCTGCTGGGGCGCGACCTGCTGGTGGCCAGCGTGGTCGAGCCTGACGCCCGTCAGCGTGAGGTGTGGCTGCCGGATAATCAGGCCGGCTGGTACGATTTCTACAGCCACCAGTGGTTCGCCGGCGGCCAGTGGGTCACCCTCGACGCGCCGCTGGAAAAGCTGCCGCTGCTGGTCCGCGCCGGGGCCGGTCTGCCGCTCAGCGAGCGCATCCGTCATGTTGCGGCGCAACAGGACGATCGTCGCGAACTGCAGCTGTTCCCGCTGAAAGGCGTCGGGACCTCTTCGGGTCTGCTGTTTGAGGATGACGGCGAAAGCTGGGGCTATAAACATGGCGATGCGCTATGGCTGGAGTGGGAAATGGCGTGCGACAGCAGCACCATCAACCTGAAGGTCAACGCCCGCGGCAACTATCGCCCGGCGTGGAAAGCGCTGAAGCTGTCATTACCGGCAGGAGAAAAACGCAAACTGCTGGTGAATGGCGTTGAAGGAGCGGAGTGGAGGCGCTAAGCGATATGCCGGGCGGCGGCTTACGCCTTGCCCGGCCTGGATTTAATGATGTTCCCGGATTGCGCTACGCTAATCCGGGCTACAAACGGGTGGCCTCAAAACCCCCGGTGGCGCTACCGCTTACCGGGGCTACAGCACTGTGCGGTTTGGTAGCCCCGGTAACGGACAGTTCCAGTAACCATGGGTACAAGATAGGGCTCTTAAGCTCACAATAGCACCGACCGTAGGCCGGATAAGGCGCAGCCGCCATCCGGCGCGAAAGTGGCTCTTTACCCGCGGTTATTGCCCGGCGGCGCTACGCTTGCACGGGCCTACAGATCCCATGCCAGGCGTAGCCCGGGTAAGGCATAGCCGCTACCCGGGTAACGAAGAGGGATTACTCGATACCTTTGCTGCGCAGGTAGTCTTCGTAGTTGCCGCTGAAGTCGATCACCCGTTCCGGGGTAATCTCCAGCACGCGGGTGGCCAGCGAGCTGACGAACTCACGGTCGTGGGAGACGAATATCAGGGTACCCTGATACATCTCCAGCGCCATGTTCAGCGATTCGATGGATTCCATATCCAGGTGGTTGGTCGGTTCGTCCATGATCAGGATGTTTGGCTTCTGCATCATCAGCTTACCAAACAGCATCCGCCCCTTCTCACCACCGGACAGTACTTTCGCCGGCTTCTTGATGTCATCCTGGCTAAACAGCAGTCGACCAAGGATACTGCGCACCGCCTGCTCGTCGTCGCCTTCCTGTTTCCACTGGCTCATCCACTCGAAGACCGTCAGGTCGTTTTCGAACTCGTATTCATGATCCTGCGCGTAGTAGCCAAGTTGCGCGTTTTCAGACCATTTCACGGTGCCGTTATCGGGCTGCAGTTCGCCCACCAGGGTTTTCAGCATCGTGGATTTACCCACGCCGTTGGCGCCCAGAATGGCAATCTTCTCGCCCACTTCCAGCAGCAGGTTGACGTTTTTGAACAGCGGACCTTCTTCAAAGCCTTTGGTGAGGGCTTCCACTTCCAGCGCGTTACGGAACAGTTTCTTGTCCTGCTCAAAGCGGATAAACGGGTTCTGACGGCTGGAGGCTTTAACCTCTTCCAGCTTGATCTTGTCAATCTGACGCGCGCGCGAGGTGGCCTGACGCGATTTAGAGGCGTTGGCGCTGAAGCGGCTAACAAAGGACTGCAGGTCGGCAATCTGCGCTTTTTTCTTGGCGTTGTCCGCCAGCAGACGCTCACGCGCCTGGGTGGCCGCCGTCATGTATTCGTCGTAGTTGCCCGGATAGACGCGCAGCTCGCCGTAGTCCAGATCCGCCATGTGCGTACAGACCATGTTCAGGAAGTGACGGTCGTGCGAGATGATAATCATCGTGCTGTCGCGGTCGTTCAGCGTCTGCTCCAGCCAGCGAATGGTGTCGATGTCCAGGTTGTTGGTCGGTTCGTCGAGCAACAGAATGTCCGGGTTAGAGAACAGCGCCTGCGCCAACAGGACGCGCAGCTTCCAGCCCGGGGCGACTTCGCTCATCGGGCCGTAATGTTGTTCAACCGGAATGCCCACGCCCAGCAGCAGTTCGCCCGCGCGCGCTTCAGCAGAGTAGCCGTCCATTTCGCCATATTTAACTTCCAGGTCGGCCACTTTATAGCCATCTTCTTCGCTCATCTCAGCGAGGGCGTAGATGCGATCGCGCTCCTGCTTCACTTCCCACAGCTCGCTGTGGCCCATGATCACCGTATCCAGCACGGTGAACGCTTCAAAGGCGAACTGATCCTGACGCAGCTTACCGATGCGCTCGTTCGGGTCGAGAGAAACGTTGCCCAGCGTCGGTTCGAGATCGCCGCCGAGGATCTTCATAAAGGTCGATTTACCGCTGCCGTTGGCGCCGATCAGACCATAACGGTTGCCGCCGCCAAATTTAACGGAGATATTTTCGAACAGCGGCTTACTGCCAAACTGCATGGTAACGTTGCTGGATACTAGCACGGGGATATCCTGAAAAAAGAGTATGAGGGGTGTGATACAGCAGACATTATGCCAGTAAATGACGCACTTTTCACGGTCTGCGGTAAATTCCGCCGCGGCGCTTGTGCTATGGTCTTTGTCAGATGCGCCAGAGACCTGCGCGCAAACCGTTATTCTGTACGTGATGATGAGGAGTCCCATGACCACCAGCCTACCGCGACATCCGGCCTTTTTATCCCTGCAGGGCGGCATCAATTTTCGCGACCTGGGCGGCCAGCGCACCGCCGACGGACGCCGGGTACGCAGCGGCAAACTGCTGCGCTCCGGCGCGCTAAACCGGCTTACGGCTGAGGATCTCAACCACCTGGATACCCTGCCGCTCAGCCGGGTGCTCGACTACCGCGACCCCGGTGAAGTGCAGCGCACCCCGGACAAACTGAGCCCACTCACCCACTATCTCAACGCGCCGGCCAATCCGCCGCTCGGCGAGGTCAATGCGAAGGTCACCGAGCTGAATGCCGCCACCCTTAATGCGCTGAACGGCGAGCAGTTTATGCTGCAACTCTATCGCCAGCTGCCGTTTAACAACCCGGCCTATCGCCAGCTCGCCGCGTGGCTGACGACCCCTTTCGACGGCGCCTTGCTGCAACATTGCGCGGTCGGTAAAGATCGCACCGGCGTCGGCTGCGCGTTAACCCTGTTCGCCGTCGGATGCGACAGCGAGACGGTGATGGAGGAGTATCTCCTCACCCATGGCATGCTGACGCAGGTGGAGGCCTGGATGCTGGAGATGCTCGGCAACGACCTGACGGCCCAGGGGCGCCAGAGCCTGGCGGACATCCTGACGGTGAAAGAGTCCTATCTCGCCGCCGCGCTGTCGGCCATTCAGCAGCGCTATGGCAATGTCGACGTCTGGCTGGCGGAAGAGTATCAGCTCACCGCCCCGGCCCGCGTCGCGCTGCAGGCCCGGCTGCTGGAAGACTAACCCCTGTCGCCCCGAACGCCAGGGCGCGGCAGCCGAGGCGACAGGGAAAAAAATGTGATTTCGTACACATCTGATTTACCTGTTCAGCGGAATGCACATATAATGCGCTCCCATCTACTGTCTCAATCATTAACAAAGGCCTGTGTGGCGTTGATTTCGCACACGACATTAAAAACTATGAAATTATCTACACTCTTAGCGGCAGCCTTCGCCATCGTAGGCTTTTGCAATACAGCGTCTGCTGTCACCTATCCTTTGCCAACCGATGGCAGCCGTTTGGTTGGTCAGAACCAGGTCATCACCATTCCGGATGATAACAAGCAGCCGCTGGAATACTTCGCGGCCAAATATCAGATGGGGCTTTCCAACATGCTGGAAGCCAACCCGGGGGTGGATACCTATCTGCCGAAGGGCGGTAGCGTCCTGAACATCCCTCAGCAGCTGATCCTGCCGGATACCGTGCATGAAGGGATCATCATCAACAGCGCGGAAATGCGTCTGTACTACTACCCGAAAGGCACCAATACCGTGATCGTTCTGCCGATCGGCATCGGCCAGTTGGGTAAAGATACGCCAATCAACTGGACCACCAAAGTCGAACGTAAGAAGGCCGGTCCGACCTGGACGCCGACCGCCAAGATGCATGCGGAATACGCTGCCGCCGGCAACCCGCTGCCTGCCGTCGTACCGGCCGGTCCGGATAACCCGATGGGTCTGTACGCGCTGTATATCGGCCGCCTGTACGCCATCCACGGTACCAACGCTAACTTCGGTATCGGCCTGCGCGTGAGCCACGGCTGCGTGCGTCTGCGCAACGATGACATCAAATTCCTGTTTGAGAACGTGCCGGTCGGCACCCGCGTGCAGTTTATCGATGAGCCGGTAAAAGCCACCACCGAGCCGGACGGCAGCCGTTACATCGAGGTTCATAACCCGCTGTCGACCACCGAAGCCCAGTTCCAGGGCGGCGAGATCGTGCCGATCACCCTGACTCAGCCGGTACAGGCGATCACCAGCCAGGCTGATGTCGATCAGAGCGTGGTTGAGCAGGCTATCCAGAACCGCTCCGGTATGCCGGTGCGTCTGAACTAAGTTCAGCATGACAGCAAAAACGGCGGGCCTGATGCCCGCCGTTTTTTTATCTGTATTGTCTCTGGCTGCGGCTGGCTAAACCTGACAACACCGTGGCCCTGCTGAGCGCTGCGCCGGCAGGGTCCCCCGGTCTAGCCGTTATTCACCAGAATAATCCCGCCGTGGTCGTATCGATAGTGGCAGTGGGCGTACTCCAGCGGCGTGCCGTCTTCCAGATAGATAACCTGTTCCACCTCCAGCACCGGATCGGTGGCCTCGCAGTGAAGATGCTGTTTATCCAGTTCGTCCGGCTTCATCGCCCGCACCACGCGGTAAGATCCCATCAGCTTCAGCCCCAGCGTCTCCTGCACGTAGCGAAACACCGACCCCTCCAGATGGCTTTTGGTTAACCCCGGCACCAGCCCCACCGGCATGACCGTCAAATCCAGCGACACCGGCTCGCCGTTGAGCAGCCGCAGGCGGACAAAGTCATACACCGGGGCATCGGCGTCGATCAGCAGCGAACTCTGCTCCTTGTCAGTGGGAAAACGCACCTCGAAGCGCACCACTTCGCTTTGCACCTCGCCAAGATGTTCCCAGGTTTTGGTGGCGCCGAAATAGTCGCTACCGGGCAGCTCCCACTGCGACAGCTGAAGGAAATTTTTCCGCACAAAGGTGCCCTGCCCTTTGCGAGTATAGATAAGCCCTTCGACGATTAACTGGCGCATCGCCTGCTGGATGGTCATCCGGCTGGTGTTGAACTCCGCCGCCAGCGCAAACTGGTCGGGTAGCGGCGCGCTGGCAGGATACTGCTGGCTGATGATGCGTTTTTTTATTTCCCGCGCAATTTGCAGATACTTCGCCGTCATTCCCGGTCCTTTTACATTCAGTGAGTGACTGGCGGGCAGCATACTTGACCTGACCGCCAGAACATCGTTACATCACGTCGCCGTTGCTGTGGATCACCTGCTTCAGCCACGCATAGCTCTTCTTCGGCACCCGCCGCAGATCCTTGAGGTCATGGTTCTCGCGATTGACGTAGACCACGCCGTAGCGCTTACGCATATCACCCTGCGAGCTCAGGATATCGATTAATCCCCAACCGAGATAGCCGATCACCTGCGCCCCATCCTCAAACATGGCCGCTTTCATGGCGTTGATATGGTCGCGATGGTAGGCGATGCGGTAATCGTCGGCAACCGGATGTTCACCGTCCCACGACTCAATCACCCCGATGCCGTTTTCAATCGGGAACACCGGCAGGCGCCAGTCGTTATAATAGCGGGTGATGATGGTCCGGAAGCCCAGCGGATCGATCTGCCAGTTCCATTCTGTCGCTTTCAGGAACGGGTTATCCTGATTGCCAAACAGCATATAGTTGTTAACCGCCGTTCCCGCCGGGATGGTGTCGCTGTTCAGCGTCCGGCTGGCGTAATAGCTGAACGCCAGATAATCGACCTTCACCGTCGCCATCAGCGCCAGATCCTCAGGACGATAGATATCATCGAACCCTTCAGCGGCGACAAAATGCATCACTTCCGGGCTGTAGCCCTCCCCGGCGTAAGCCCGCAGCAGGTTCTGGTTTAAAAACTCGTCCAGCTGCTGGGCGCACAGGATATCGCGCGGTTTGCAGGTCGCCGGATAAACCAGGGCGTGGGCCAGCATTCCGCCCATCAGACACTGCGGCTTCGTCTGATGCAGGTGATCGGTCAGATGGACGTGCGCCATCATCACATGATGCTGGATCAGATACAGCTCGCGCAGGGTCTTCTCCCCCTGCAGGTAGCCGGAAATCAGAAACGCTTCCGGCGAATGGTACAGATTCTGTTCATTAAAGGTGAGCCAGTATTTCACCTTGTCGCCATAGCAGGCGATCATCTTCTGGCCATAGCGAATAAAGGCGTCCATCACCCGGCGGTCGGTGAATCCGTTGTAGCGCTCCGCCAGCGAGAGCGGCATATCGAAGTGGTACAGGCAGATCATCGGCTCGATGCCGCGGGCGATCAGTTCATCAATAAACTGATGGTAGAAGGCGATGCCCTCTTCATTAAATTCGCCGTCTCCCTCAGGACACACCCGGCTCCAGGCTATCTGAAAACGGTAGCAGTTCATGCCCAGATCCTGCATCAGATCGAAATCTTCCCGATAGCGATGATAGGAGTCGGTCGCCACCTTCCAGTCGGAAGCGAATTCCGCCGGTTGCCGGATATCGTACACCGACATCCCCTTGCCGCCCTCGTTCCACGCCCCCTCCGTCTGCATGCTGGAGACGGAATTACCCCATAAGAAATCTGCCGGTAGTCTGTTCTTCATCCTGCGCCTCGGTATATGACTAGTCATTTAAATTTCATGACTAGTCATATACCGAAAAGCGAAGGGATGCGCAAAGCCAGGGATCGTTTTCTGTGAGCCGGGCAAAAAAAAGATCGCCCCGAGGGGCGATCCTGTCGAACGGCGTGGAGGGCGGCGTACCGCTGCGAAAATCAGGCGCAGAGTTTGAAGAGCCAATAGCCGGTAAGGGCCGCCCACAGCAGCATGGGAATGGAGTAGAGATGGAAACGCCACCAGATCCGCCGATCGCCTGCCATGCGCAGCGCGATGATATTGGCCAGCGAGCCCGGCAGCAGACCAAAGCCGCCCACGTTAACCGCCCAGGCGAGCAGGATCGACGGCGGGACATAGTTGAGTAGCAGAATGGTCGAGGGCACATTGCTGATCACCTGCGACAGGCCGATGGCGGTCAGCCACAGTCCACCGCCGGAGAGCGCCCCGACCCCGCTCAGCACCTGGTGCAGCGCCGGAAGCTGGGTCAGCAGATGGACGTCGATAAACATCACCATAAACACCAGCAGCAGCGACCAGTCCACATGGACGATCACCGCCCGGGCCAGTATCAGGAAGCCCAGCAGCACCAGCGCCAGCCCCCACAGCGCCTGATTCATCTCCAGCGCGGTCAGGAACACCAGATACAATCCCAGACAGCTCCAGACCAGCTTTGGCTGCCACGATGGCGCCTTATCGCTACTCTGGTAGTTGAGCCGGTTTGCCGGGAAACAGAACCAGCACAGCGCCAGCAGGGTCAGCATCATTGCCGCCGCCAGCGGTAGCATCTGGCCGATGAATCCAGGGAAAGAGAGACCGGAGCGTCCCCACAGTAAGATATTCTGCGGGTTGCCGATCGGCGTCAGCAGCGACCCGGCGTTCACCGCCAGCGCTTCGAAAATAATCAGCCGGTTCACCGGGATGGCGCACCACTTCTTCAGCGTCAGGGTCAGGGGCACCACGATAAACAGCGCGACGTCGTTGGTGAGGAAAGTGGATAGCAGCGCCGCCGCCAGCACCATAAACATAGCCAGCTGGCGTTCGGTGACAAAGCGGCGGGCCATTTTACGCCCCAGCACGTCAAAATAACCGCTCAGTTCAATCCCCTTGGTCAACAGCATCAGGCCGCTGAGGGTGATGATAGTATGCCAGTCAATGGCCGCCGGCCAGCTTGCCGGGACAAACGGCACCATCACGCTGAGTACGCAGGCGATAATCAGCAGCAGATGGAGAAAACGGTCGCGCAGCAGCGACTGGACGAAGGGAAGAGTCATGCTTCCTGAGATCCCTGTGTTTGGGTAAATTTCAGGAACATCGCCAGCGTCTCCTCGCTCACGTGATGCTCCATTCCCTCCGCATCGCGGCGGGCAATCTCCGGGCTGACGCCGATAGCCAGCAGGAAGTTCTCCACGATTTGATGGCGCTCGCGGCTCTCCTGGGCCAGCTTCTCACCCTCCGCCGTTAAGAATATGCCGCGCCACGGGATCTGTTCGATAAGGCCGACACTGGCCAGCCGTTTGAGCATCTTGGCGACGGTGGGCTGCGAGACCCCCAGCCGGGCGGCCATATCCACCTGACGCGCCTCGCCCACCTCGCGGATGAGATCGGAAATCAGTTCAACATAGTCGTCAATCAGCTCGCGCCGATGCGCTTCCCGCACCTGGCGGAATCCTTCAACGTGCTCTTCAACATTTACCAACTGCGTCACTTTTTTTGTTATTGGCTTACCTGCGCGACGGTTCATTGTGCTTCCTCATTCGTGTGACGCGTCAAGCATCATATAAAAAGATCCACATTGTAATGGATTGCGCCAAGAGCACAAAAATTTAACGTTTTAGCCATAGCTATAAAATATAGCCTGTGCTATATCTGTATATAATGCAAACATCCATCAGGGAATGATGGAGCGAACAGGCAGGAGGAGAGCAGATGAACGAATTCAAGAGGTGCTTAAACGTGTTTAGTCATTCCCCCTTTAAAGTACGCTTAATGCTGCTCGGTATGCTGTGCGAGATGATCAACGGTAAACCGCAGCAGGACAAACCCCATTCCTGAGGAGGCGTCGCGGTACGCCGCTTCATTTTTCTGTCATCATCCGCCGCTAAACTGACCGGTTTATTCCGTTCCCCCCACCTTTTTTCAAGTTTTGTAAGCGCCCTCGCAAAACAATCTGTTATGTCTGGTTGACCTTACCATTTACAAGCCCTATCTTTGCACAGCCCTGCCACATTCGCGGCTCGCAGAGACCCTCTTCACGCACTGTCCAGCAGGTTTTACCCCTTGACGCCAGGGGATGCGCATGGCCTCTTTTTGATTGTTTACTATGAATGTCACCACCCTGAAAGATACGCTGGTCGCCCGCCGACTGGCACTGAACCCATGGACAGGATTCTACTTTTTACAATCGCTGTTGATTAACCTGGCGCTGGGCTATGAATTTAGCCTGCTCTATACCGTGGCATTTACCTGCGTGTTACATCTTCTGTGGCGCGCCTTTCCGCGCGTGCAGAAAGGGGTGGTCGGCGCCTATTCTCTACTGGCGGCCCTCTACTACCCGTTTGGCCAGGCTTACGGCGCGCCCAACTTCAACACCCTGCTGGCGCTGCACGCCACCAACGTGGAAGAGTCCACGGAAATTCTCACTATCTTCCCGTGGTACAACTATCTGCTGGCGGTATTTATCTTCGCGCTGGGGATCATTGCGGTCCGCCGCAGGATCGTCGAGCAGACCCGCTGGGGAAAAATGGAGACCCTGGGCCTGCTGTTCAGCATCGGGATCTTTTTTCTCCAGCCGGTGCAAAATCTCGCCTGGGGCGGGGTATTCAAGGTGATCGATACCGGTTACCCGGCCTTCCGTTTTGTCAAAGACGTGGTGGTGAATAATAACGAGGTGCTGGACGAGCAGGCGCGGATGGCGCAGCTGGCCGGCATGAAAGACAGCTGGCACGTGCTGGCGGTGAAGCCGAAGTACCATCTCTATGTGGTGGTGATCGGTGAAAGCGCCCGCCGCGACGCCCTCGGCGCCTTCGGCGGCCACTGGGATAACACGCCGTTTGCCAGTTCGGTGAACGGGTATCTGTTTAACAACTACGTCGCCGCCAGCGGCTCGACGCAAAAATCCCTCGGCCTGACGCTTAACCGGGTGGTCGATGGCAAACCGCAGTTTCAGGATAACTTTGTCACCCTCGCCAACCGCGCCGGTTTCCAGACCTGGTGGTTCTCCAATCAGGGACAGATCGGCGAGTACGACACCGCTATCGCCAGTATCGCCAAACGGGCGGATGAAGTGCAGTTCCTGAAAAACGGCGATTTCGAAGCCAATAAAAACACCCAGGACGAGCAGTTACTCAAGTTGACCGAGCAGGTGCTCTCCACCCAGCGCACCCAGCCGCAGCTGATTGTTCTGCACCTGATGGGCTCGCACCCGCAGGCCTGCGACCGGACCAAAGGCAAATACACGGTTTTCGTCCAGTCGAAAGAGACCTCCTGCTATCTCTACAGCATGACGCAAACCGATACCCTGCTGGCTAAGCTCTACAGTCAGTTGCAAAATTCCGGTGCCACCTTTTCCCTGACCTACTTTTCCGATCATGGCCTGGCGTTCAAGGAGCGAGGCAAAGAGGTGCAGTATCTGGCGCACGACGATAAGTTCCAGCAGAACTTCCAGGTGCCGTTTATGGTGCTCTCCAGCGATGACAAAGCGCATAAAGTGATTAAGGCGCAGCGCTCGGCGAATGATTTCCTCAGCTTCTTCTCGCAATGGACCGGAATCAAGGCGGCGGAAATCGCCCCGCGCTATCGGTTTATCTCTGAGCAGAAGGCCGGCCCGGTGTATATCACCAACTTCCAGCTGCAGAAGGTAGACTATTCACACCTCGGCAGCGATGAGTTCACCATCAACTAAAACGACGCGATCAGCGCCGGCCAACCAGCCGGGCTGGCGATCGCCAGACAAAAAAAATCCGCCCCGGAAGGCGGATTTTTTATATCACCGGAGTGATTAGAAGCGGTAACCCACGCCAGCAATCCAGGTGCCGACGTCAACGTTACGAATACGAGACTGCTCGTAGGAGAAGTCCAGGGCAACGTTTTCGATCGGGTTGAACTGCAGACCAGCACCGTAGGAGAAACCGTAGTCGCTCATATCGGATTTATTAGGGAAGTTGTTGTTCTGGAATTTACCGTAACCAACACCCACTACGCCGTAGATGCTTGCCCAGTCGTTCAGACGGTAAGCCGGACCTGCGGTGATGCCGTAGTACTGACCTTTGTTGTAAGTACCGTTGCTGTTGTTATCCTTCTCGGTGTAGGTGAAGGAACCGATAACACCCAGCGGGTTGTTATCTTGCTCGTAACGGTATTTCAGGTTGAAACCGCCAGCTTTGTTCGCTTTACCCTGCATGTCGCTCTGCGCGTAACCGCCGGTTACAGTAGAAGTTGCAGCAAATGCAGTGGTACCTACGGATGCAGCCAGAACAACGGCCAGTGCTGAAAGACGTGCAATTTTATTCATAACCACCTCAAATGTGTTTCTAATAAGTCCTAAGCCTTAAATATATCAAAAACTTTTGGGAAACTCTTTGGAGTTTACATTGTCTAACATACTTTTTCATGTAACCAAAAGTTTCCATATTTCTATAACAATATGGAAAACAACAGTTTTTGGCGTTAACTTACAGTTTAACGCTCATTAAGAAATTCGCAAGCATCCAGATTAATCCTAATCACCTGGTGAATTTCTCAGCAACTTTCGCCATTGTACTGTTTTTGCCCCTGTTTTTTTCAACATTAGCTCAACCGCCAGCAGCTAATTCCAGTACACTGGAACTTTTACCCCTTTTGACAAAAACTGACAGGAGAAAGGATGCCCGGTCCATCCCGAAAAGCGGCGGCATGGTTGCCGATAGTGGTGATTTTAATCGCTATGACCTCGATTCAGAGCGGCGCATCGCTCGCCAAATCGCTGTTCCCGGTGGTCGGCGCCCCGGGGGTTACCGCCCTGCGCCTGGCGCTCGGGACGCTGATCCTTGTGGTGGTGTTCAAGCCCTGGCGGTTGCGTTTCTCTCCGGCCCAGCGCGTGCCGCTGCTGCTGTACGGCCTGGCGCTCGGGGCGATGAACTATCTGTTTTATTTATCCCTGCAGCGTATTCCGCTCGGCGTGGCGGTAGCCCTCGAGTTTACCGGCCCGCTGGCGGTGGCGCTTTTCGGCTCGCGTCGCCCGCTGGATTTTGTCTGGGTGGCGCTGGCGATCCTCGGGCTGTGGTATCTCCTGCCGCTGGGCCAGAACGTGGCGCAGGTGGATTTAACCGGCGCGCTGTTCGCTCTCGGCGCCGGAGCCTGTTGGGCGGTCTATATTCTGACCGGCCAGCGCGCGGGCGAGGAGCATGGTCCAGCCACGGTGGCGATGGGGTCGCTTATCGCCTCGCTGGTCTTTGTCCCGTTAGGCATGGCGCAAGCTACCGATACGCTGTGGCAATGGTCGCTGCTGCCCCTGGGGCTGGGGATTGCCATTCTCTCCACTGCACTCCCCTACTCCCTGGAGATGATGGCCCTGACGCGTCTGCCGACGCGCACCTTCGGCACGCTGATGAGCCTCGAGCCGGCGCTAGCCGCCCTGTCCGGTATGGTCTTCCTCGGCGAAACCCTGAATCTCTCCCAGACCCTGGCGCTGGGCGCTATTATCATCGCCTCAATGGGCGCCACGCTGACCATGCAGCGGCAGAGCAAAATTAAGCAAGTCGATATCAATTAACATTCTGTTACGGCGGCGGCCCGCGCGAGTTACGGGCCCGCCAGCCTCCGCTAACCTTCTGACTTAGCTTGCTTTTTCAAATAGCCAACCACTTTACGCTATCGGAGTAATATGGCCTGCCGATGCCTCATACTTTAAAACCCTTGCTATACTTAGTCCCGAAGTTACCTGGGACAACGCTCCACATCATTCAGCTTTGAAGTGTGACGAGCATCAATATCAAGAGGATATGAAACGATGAGTACCGCTAAACTGGTTAAATCAAAAGCATCTAATCTGGTCTATACCCGCAACGATGTCGCTGACAGCGAAAAGAAAGCGACCATTGAGCTGTTGAATCGCCAGGTGATCCAGTTCATTGACCTGTCCCTTATCACCAAGCAGGCACACTGGAATATGCGCGGTGCGAACTTTATCGCCGTGCACGAAATGCTGGATGGCTTCCGTACCGCGCTCACTGAGCATCTGGATACCATGGCGGAGCGCGCCGTACAGCTGGGCGGCGTCGCCCTGGGCACCACTCAGGTGATCAACAGCAAAACCCCGCTGCAGAGCTATCCGCTGGATATCCATCATGTTCAGGATCACCTGAAAGCGCTGGCGGACCGTTACGCGGTAGTGGCGAACGATGTGCGCAAAGCGATCGGTGAAGCCAAAGACGAAGATACCGCAGATATCTTCACCGCCGCTTCCCGCGACCTGGATAAATTCCTGTGGTTTATTGAAGCGAACATCGAGTAAGGCTTTGCCGTCGGCCGTAGCGCGGTCGACGGCGCCTTTGCTTTCCCATCCCAACCCTTGCTGTTTTTCCCCTCCGCCTTTCCCTCACCCGCTGTCCTTGCACCATTTCAGGGCGTCAAATTGATGAAAATGCGCACAAAAGTAAAACAATTGTAATAATCACCTCACACAATCGTTACACCGAGATTGTTTTCCCATCAGGGTTTGCGCTAAAAATGGGCTCGTTATTCAGCGACCTCAGGATGCACCAAAATAACGCCCCGTTATGGTGCACTCTTTGCCTGAAATGATCGATATTGTGCAGCGGCTACCGCTTCGTTTGTTTAAAAACAACAGGTTGTAAAAGTGGCACGATTTTTTCATTAGGCTAGTCGTTCTCGCAGGGGATCGTCCCGTGGATATAAAAGGAAATGCTATGAAGTCTGTATTTAAAGTTTCACTGGCTGCACTGACCCTGGCTTTTGCGGTTTCTTCCCATGCCGCCAATAAGACCCTGGTTGTCGCCACCGATACGGCGTTCGTCCCGTTCGAATTTAAGCAAGGCGATAAGTATGTGGGTTTTGACGTTGACCTGTGGGCGGCCATCGCCAAAGAGCTGAAGCTCGACTACACCCTGAAGCCGATGGACTTCAGCGGCATTATCCCGGCGCTGCAAACCAAAAATATCGATCTGGCGTTGGCGGGGATCACCATTACCGACGAGCGTAAAAAAGCCATCGACTTTTCTGACGGCTACTACAAAAGCGGCCTGCTGGTGATGGTCAACGCCAATAATAACGACATCAAAGATGTGAAAGATCTGAACGGCAAAGTGGTCGCGGTGAAGAGCGGCACCGGCTCCGTTGACTACGCCAAAGCTAATATCAAAACCAAAGATCTGCGTCAGTTCCCGAACATCGATAACGCCTATATGGAGCTGGGTACCGGCCGCGCGGATGCCGTCCTGCACGATACGCCGAACATCCTCTACTTCATCAAAACTGCGGGCAACGGCAAATTCAAAGCGGTAGGTGAATCACTGGAAGCGCAAAACTACGGTATCGCCTTCCCGAAAGGCAGCGACGAGCTGCGTGAGAAAGTGAACGGTGCGCTGAAAACGCTGCGCGAGAACGGCACCTACAACGAAATTTATAAAAAATGGTTCGGCACTGAACCAAAATAATAAAAATGTCCTTCGCCGGGCGCAGGCCCGGCGACATCACAACGGTCTTCCGGCACAGACGCTGCGGGAGACCGTATTTTGGCGGAGGCTTTCCTCTGCTCTCGACACGGTAACAGGAACGTATTATGCAGTTTGACTGGAGTGCCATCTGGCCCGCCATTCCGATTTTGCTGGAAGGCGCCAAAATGACGCTGTGGATTTCCGTCCTCGGCCTGGCCGGCGGCCTGATCATCGGTCTGGTGGCCGGTTTCGCCCGCTGCTTCGGCGGCTGGATCGCCAACCACATCGCGCTGGTGTTTATTGAAATCATTCGCGGCACCCCGATTGTGGTGCAGGTTATGTTCATCTACTTTGCGCTGCCGATGGCCTTTAGCGATCTGCGCATTGACCCCTTCTCCGCGGCGGTAGTGACCATCATGATTAACTCGGGCGCCTATATCGCGGAAATTACCCGCGGCGCGGTGCTCTCCATTCATAAAGGCTTCCGCGAAGCGGGCCTGGCGCTCGGCCTGTCGCGTCGCGAAACCATTCGCCACGTGATCCTGCCGCTGGCGCTGCGCCGCATGCTGCCGCCGCTGGGCAACCAGTGGATCATCAGCATCAAGGATACCTCGCTGTTCATCGTCATCGGCGTCGCCGAACTGACCCGTCAGGGACAGGAGATCATCGCCGGCAACTTCCGCGCGCTGGAAATCTGGAGCGCCGTTGCCGTGATCTACCTGATCATCACCCTGGTCTTGAGCTTTATTCTGCGTCGTCTTGAAAGAAGGATGAAAATCCTGTGATTGAATTTAAAAACGTCTCCAAGCACTTTGGCCCAACCCAGGTGCTGCACGATATCTCTCTGAAAATCAATCAGGGTGAAGTGGTGGTCATCATCGGCCCGTCCGGCTCCGGTAAATCGACGATGCTGCGCTGTATCAATAAACTGGAAGAAATCACCAGCGGCGATCTGATTGTCGATGGCCTGAAGGTCAACGATCCAAAGGTGGACGAACGTCTGATTCGTCAGGAAGCCGGAATGGTGTTCCAGCAGTTTTACCTGTTCCCGCACCTGACGGCGCTGGAAAACGTGATGTTTGGCCCGCTGCGGGTACGCGGCGCCAGCAAACAGGCAGCGGAGAAGCTGGCGAAAGATCTGCTGGCGAAAGTCGGTCTGGCTGAGCGCGCGCATCACTATCCGTCTGAACTCTCCGGCGGCCAGCAGCAGCGTGTGGCCATCGCCCGCGCGCTGGCGGTGAAGCCGAAGATGATGCTGTTTGATGAGCCCACCTCCGCGCTCGACCCGGAACTGCGCCATGAAGTGCTCAAGGTGATGCAGGATCTGGCGGAAGAGGGTATGACGATGGTGATTGTGACCCACGAAATCGGCTTTGCCGAAAAAGTGGCCTCGCGACTGATCTTTATCGACAAAGGACGAATTGCCGAAGACGGCAATCCACAGGAGTTGGTGAACAACCCGCCAAGCCCGCGTCTGCGCGAATTCCTGCAGCACGTCGCCTGACCCACAACGGCTCTCTCCCTCGCGGAGAGAGCCGCTTTCCAGATTCCTCTTCCCTCCCCTTCCGCCAGCGGCTTCTATACTTACCCGTTTACGTTGCAACGGAGGTGCCCATGCCGTGGATCCTGCTTTTGCTCGCTGCGCTGTTTACTGCCCCGCTTTCCGCCGCCGCCCTGCCCGGCGTGCCGACCGCTAACGCCGATAAAACCAGCGCCAGCGAACCCGATGTAGAACAGAAAAGAGCGGCCTATGCCGCGCTGGCCGACGTGCTGGCCAACGACGCCGCCCGTCAGGAGCTCATTGACCAGCTGCGTAAAGCGGCCGCCACGCCGCCGCCCGACAGCACCCCGACGCTGACGCCGCCGGCGGTGAAAGAAGAGACCACCGTGCTGGAGAACGTCACGCAGATCAGCCGGGAATATGGCGATGAGCTCTCATCGCGCTTTTCCCAGTTGTGGCGCAATATTACCGGCTCGCCGCATAAGCCCTTTAATCCACAAACCTTTACCAGCGCCGCCTGGCATTTTTTACTGCTGGCCGGGCTGGTGTTTGCCTTCTGGTGGCTGGTACGCCTCGCGGCGCTGCCGCTGTATCGTAAAATGGGCGAATGGGGACGGCATAAAAACCGCGATCGCGGAAACTGGCTCCAGCTGCCGTTGACCATCGCCGGGGCGTTTATTATCGATCTGCTGCTGCTGGCGCTGACCCTGTTTGTCGGTCAGCTGTTGAGCGATCGTCTGGATGGCAACAACCCCACTATCGCCTTTCAGCAGAGCCTTTTCCTCAACGCCTTCGCGCTGATCGAGTTCTTTAAAGCCATCCTGCGGCTCATTTTCTGCCCGCGCATTCCAGCGCTCAGGCCCTTTAACCTCAGCGACGAGGCCGCCTCCTACTGGAGTCTGCGCCTGAGCGCCCTCAGCAGCCTGATCGGCTACGGCCTGATCGTCGCGGTGCCGATTATCTCTAACCAGGTGAATGTTCAGGTCGGCGCGCTGGCTAACGTCATCATCATGCTGTGCATTACGGTGTGGGCGCTGTATCTGATTTTTCATAACAAAGCGGTGATTACGCAGGGGCTGATCCATCTGGCTGACCGCTCGCTCTCCTTTTTTAGCCTGTTTATCCGCGCCTTCGCCCTGATTTGGCACTGGCTGGCCTGCGCCTACTTTGTGGTGCTCTTCTTCTTTTCCCTGTTCGACCCAGGCAACAGCCTGAAATTTATGATGGGCGCCACCCTGCGCAGCCTGGCGATTATCGGCGGCGCGGCGCTGGTGTCCGGCATCCTGTCGCGCTGGATAGCCAAAACCATCACTCTCTCCCCTGCCACCCAGCGCAACTATCCTGAGCTGCAAAAGCGGCTGAACGGCTGGATCTCCGCCTCGCTGAAGGCAGCGCGCATTCTCACCGTCTGTGTCGCCATAATGCTGCTCCTGAGCGCCTGGGGGCTGTTTGACTTCCGCGAATGGCTGCACAACGATGCCGGGCAAAAAACGGTGGATGTGCTGATCCGTATCGCTCTTATCCTCTTCTTCTCCGCTATCGGCTGGACGGTGCTGGCCAGCCTGATCGAAAACCGTCTGGCCTCGGATATCCATGGCCGTCCGCTGCCCAGCGCGCGGGCCCGTACGCTGCTAACCCTGTTTCGCAACGCGCTGGCGGTGGTGATCAGCACCATCACGGTGATGATTTTGCTCTCGGAGATTGGGGTCAATATCGCGCCGCTGCTGGCGGGCGCCGGGGCGTTAGGGCTGGCCATCTCGTTTGGCGCGCAAACCCTGGTTAAAGACATTATCACCGGCATTTTTATCCAGTTTGAGAACGGGATGAATACCGGCGACCTGGTCACCATCGGGCCTTTGACCGGCACGGTGGAACGGATGTCGATTCGCTCAGTGGGGGTGCGCCAGGATACCGGCGCCTATCACATTATTCCCTGGTCCTCGATCACCACCTTTGCCAACTTCGTGCGCGGCATTGGCTCGGTGGTGGCTAACTATGACGTCGATCGCCATGAGGATCTGGATAAAGCCAGCCAGGCGCTGAAGGCGGCAGTGGACGATCTGCTGGCCCAGGAGGAGATCCGCGGCCTGATCATTGGCGAACCGTCGTTCGCCGGGCTGGTGGGGTTGAGCAATACCGCCTTTACGCTGCGCGTCAGCTTCACCACCCTGCCGCTGAAGCAGTGGACGGTGCGCTTTGCCCTTGATACCCAGGTGAAAAAGCACTTCGATCGCGCCGGGGTTCGCGCCCCGGTACAGACCTGGCAGCAATTGCCGATGCCGGGCGCCGACAGCCCGGCCGTGGAGTAGTTAGAACGGACGGCGGCGTTTGGCGTCGTCCATAAAGCTCCAGGCGATAAAGCGGCTCTGCTTTTGCCCCTGGGCCATCTCTTTTTTCACCACTTTCACTGCCCCGACCTCGGTCAGCAGGCGGTAGAGCGGCGGCAGATTGTCGCCGCGCGACACCAGCGAGGTAAACCATTTCACCTGGCGGGCGAAGGCCTGACTTTCGCGGATCATCTGCGAGATAAAGGCCACTTCGCCCCCCTCGCACCACAGCTCCTGCTGCTGACCGCCAAAGTTAAGCCCGCTGTCGGCGCCGAGTCCGAGATTGCGGCGCTTGCGCTCGCCGCCCGCCCGGGCGCTCTCTGCGGAGTCATGGAACGGCGGATTGCACAGGGTGGCGTCATAGGTCTCGTTTTTGTGGATCACGCCGTGGAAGATGGCCTGGCTCTCTTTTTGCCGACGCAGACGGATCTGCCGGGTCAATCCCGGGTTGCCATTAACAATCGCCTGCGCGCTGGCGAAGGCTTCCGGGCTGATTTCGCTGCCGGTAAAGCGCCAGCCGTATTCGTGAACGCCGATCAGGGGATAGATGAGGTTGGCGCCGGTGCCAATATCGAGGATCGTGGCTTGCTTCGGCACTTCGCCGCTGTCCCCGGCCAGCAGATCCGCCAGATGATGAATATAATCGGCCCGCCCGGGCACCGGCGGACAGAGAAAACCGTCAGGAATGTCCCAGTGTTTGACCGCGTAGAAATGCGCCAGCAGCGCTTTATTCAACGCCTTAACCGCCTGCGGATTGGCAAAATCAATGGTCTGCTCACCCCGCGGATTGAGCGTAATGTATCCCTGCAGGTCAGGATGAGCCTGGCAGAGCGCGGGCAGGTCGTAGCGTTGATGGTGGCGGTTACGCGGGTGTAACCCCGGTTTCTGGGCTTTCATGACAATCTCCTTTGAACAGCCGCGTAAGATACCCGTTGACGGCGGCGCGGTAAATAAGGGAGTCTGGATATCTCCTTTATCCGTGACAGGTGCAGCATGTACTTTTATCAACCTTCGCAGGGCCACGGCCTGCCGCATGACCCGCTGAACGCGATAATCGGGCCTCGCCCGATAGGCTGGATCGCCTCGCAGGACGCCGAGGGCCAGCATAATCTGGCGCCATACAGCTTTTTTAACTGCTTTAACTATCGCCCGCCGATCATTGGTTTCGCCAGCAGCGGCTGGAAAGACAGCGTGCGAAATATCGTCGAAACGAAGGAGTTCGTGTGGAACCTGGCGACGCGCCCGCTGGCCGAAGCGATGAACGAAACCTCCGCCTCGATCCCGCACCATGAGGATGAATTCGTGCGCGCCGGGCTCACCGCCGCCGCCAGCCGCCTGGTCAAGGCCCCCCGGGTGGCGGAGAGCCCGGTGAACTTTGAGTGCCGCCTGTCGCAATGTATTCAGCTCGCCACCGCCGACGGCAATCTTGTCGATACATGGCTGGTGCTCGGCGAAGTGGTCGCCGTGCATATCGATGAATCACTGCTGGATAACGGCATCTATCAAACCGCCCGCGCTCAGCCGATCCTGCGCGCCGGAGGTCCGAGCGCCTATTACAGTATTGATGACAGCCTGCGTTTTGACATGATCCGCCCGGACGCCCGCTAAATAATTTACCGGCCAGAGTATCGCTACCCTGCGCCGGTAGCATGCAAAACGCCTTGTTTTTGCATAAAAAATTCCCTGCTGCGCGGTCTGGAAAGGCCTACACTTAAGCTATGTCCCATGCTGTTTATGAGGATATGCTGATGAAAATCACCTCGCTGCTGTTTGCCGCTGCGCTTGCCGCTCAGGCCAATGCGGCCTCTTCCCTGCCGCTGACACCTGAACTGCCCTATGACGGGCCACTGCGCCCTGTCGGCACCGTCTCCGCCTCCGGCGCCCCTACCCTTGACGACCTGGTTGCTGCCCTCGCGGATAAGGCCCACCGCCGTGGGGCGATAGCCTGGCGGGTCAATGCCGCCAGCAGCGGTAACCGGCTGTACGGTTCAGCTATAATTTATCAATAACCTTTTACAGGAGGCAGACGATGGCATCAGGTTGGGCAGGCGACGGCGCCGTTCAGGATCAGATCGACAGCACCATTGACGATGCGGTGGCTCGCGCCCGCCGCGAGCTTCCACGCGGCGAAAGCAACAAATTTTGTGATGAATGCGGAGAACCGATTCCGGAGGCTCGCCGACAGGCTATTCCTGGCGTCAGATACTGCGTGAAGTGCCAACAGGAGAAAGATTTACATAACAATACATTTTCAGGATATAATCGCCGTGGTTCCAAGGATAGCCAGCTACGCTGACTTTCCTTTACCGTTCATGACAGCTTTTCGCATTATCTTTTCGCGCACACTTTTTGGCGATAAATGTCGCAATATGTGCCCTTAAGCGTGCCGGTCTCCCTCGCTCCGCCATCAGACGAAAAGAATCAGAAATAATTTATTAATAATCAGTAAATTATTAGTCATTCAAAAAAATCGATGAAGACTGTGAATTTCCTTCGATTTTATCTCCCGCAAAAAAGCGTGATACTTATCACATCGACGGAACATCGTCCCCTGAACAGAACAACCTGCGAGAGATTAACTATGAAAAACATCAAATATGCTGCCGCTGCCATCGCACTGACCGCCCTTTCCTTCGGCGCCTTTGCCGCCGAGCCGGTTACCCCCGCTCAGGCTGAAAGCATGAATAAGATCGGTGTGGTGTCTGCGCAAGGCGCAACCACGTTAGATGGTCTGGAAGCGAAACTGGCTGCTAAAGCCGAAGCCGCTGGCGCAACCGGCTATAGCATCACTTCCGCTAACACCAACAACAAACTGAGCGGTACCGCGGTTATCTATAAATAATCGCAACTCAACCCTGTAAGCCACTGAATTAACCCTGAAAAGACCTTTAATACCCTTGCCTTGCCCGTCCGAGCCACCGGACGGGCTTTTTTTTATCCTGCCGATCCGCTCACCAGCAGTCGTTGACGCGGCTGAGACCCTGCTCCAGGGTTGAGACCTCGCCGCAGGCCAGCAGACAGCAGGCGAGCTGGATCTTCAGCGAGTGGGGTACCGGTTCGACGCCGGCGACGCAGCGCTCGATCCAGCGCGCGGTCACTTCGGGATCTTTCGAGGCCGGCAGAATAACTTCCGCCGCCGCCTCGGTCTGGCGGTCGCACAGCACCCGCACGCCCTGGTCATCAATCAGGCTGATCTGCGGGCAGCGCTGCGGGTTGGCGTACACTTCGCCTTCGGTACCGTGCATCAGCAGCGCGCGGCCACCGGTCTCGCGAAAGAAGCCCGCCACCCGGGGAACATATTCCGGATGCGACACGCTGGAGAGGCGTAGCGCCTCCCCTTCGCCAAACGGCGTGGCCAGTTTGGCCAGCGTATGGGCGCTGTTGCGTACGCCCATCCGCCAGCGCATCGCCAGCTGTTTCTCCAGCGGCGGGCAGAAGGCGCCCACCGGGATATACACCGGTTCATGCCCCTCCAGCTGCGCCTGCGCCTGACCGGCATGCCGGGTAGCCGGAATGTCCAGCAGGGTAAAAATGGTCTCGGTCAGCACCCGGGTCGGATCGTGACTGACGCCGTGAACCACGACCGGAAACCCCAGCTTATGCAGGAGCATCGCCAGCAGCGGCGTCAGGTTCGCCTGCTTGCGCGCGCCATTGTAGCTGGGGATAACGATCGGCATCGGCTTGCCTGCCGGCGGGGTCAGGCGCAGCGTATGCTGCTGCATCGCGGCGTAAAAGCCTTTCATCTCCGCTTCGCCTTCGCCTTTGATGCGCAGGGCGATTAATATTCCTCCCAGCTCCAGCTCCGGCACCTCGCCGTTCAGCATCCGCGCGTAGAGCGCACGGGCGGTCTCTTCATCCAGGTCGCGGGCATGATTCTTACCGCGGCCCACCTCTTTTATAATTTTGCTGTACTCCATGGCTCCCCCTGGTGCAACGCGCCGTCGTCAGCGACGTTTGCGGCCTGTCTGTTTTGCTGTCTGTTTTGCTTTCCGTTTTACTATAACCTCCGGAACGCCCGGCTGCTCAATGGGAAAAACAGGTAACGCGTTCAGTAGACGCGCGCCGTAGTTTTTGGTCAACAGACGCTTATCGTAAATCACCACCTCTCCCCAGCAGTGATGGCTACGGATCAAACGCCCCACCTGCTGAATAAGATTAAAGGAGGCGCTGGGCAAACTCTGTACCTCGAAGGGATAACGATTGAGGCTTTTCAGCCATTCGCCTTCGGTGATCACTACCGGGCTGTCGATGGGCGGAAAGGCGATTTTATGGATATGTACCTGGCTTAACAGATCGCCTTTTAAATCGAGACCTTCGGCAAAGGACTGCAGGCCCACCAGCACGCTGCGCTCGCCGCTTTCCACCCGTTTGCGATGCAGCTCCACCAGCCGGTAGCGCGGCTGGTCGCCCTGCACCAGCAGCATCAGACGCAGGTCGGTCACATGCTCCAGGAAGCGATTCATCGCTCGCCCACTGGCAAACAGCACCAGCATCCCGAGATGCTTCTTGCTCTCCACCTGCTGGCGAAAATAGGCCGCCATCTCGGCAATGTGCTGCTCTTCGTTATCTATCAACGGTTCATAGCGCATTTGAGGAATAATAATTTTCCCCTGCTCCACGTGGTTGAACGGCGAATCCAGCGCCACGAAGCGGTCACCCGCTTTTTCCTTCAGGCCGCTCATCTCCTGCAGGCGCGAGAAGCTGTTAAGAGAGCGCAGCGTCGCTGACGTCACCACGATATGCGGCACGCTGCGCCACAGCAGCCGCTCAAGCTGATCGCTGACGCGGATGCCGACGCAGTGGAACCAGACGTGGATCTGGCCGTCTCGCACTACCCGCGTCGCCCATTTGGTCACCGGCGCGCCAGAGGACTGCGCCAGCGACGCCAGACGCCACAGCTTGCTTTGGCTTTCAAACATGCCGAGGGCGCGGTTCATCTGCAGCAGCACCCGATGCAGACGCACCACGTCATGGCTGCCGGTCTTTTCGCTGAGATCGTTAAGAAACAGCTCCGCCAGCCCGCGCAGCGTCTCGGTGAGCTTCGCCAGCCGCTGGCAGATCTCCATCACCTCCTGCGGCAGTTCGCCCATCGGGAAGCGATGCTCCGCTTCCTGGCCGGCGGGCATGTAGAGATTGAGAATATTATTCAACGACGCAATCAGCTCGAACAGCTCTTCGCAATGGCCGGCGAGCCGCTCCGGATTGGCCAGCGGCGGCGTGGTTTTCGGGCGGAACTGCTCCATGCAGGTAGCCACCAGCTTGCAAAACAGATCCAGCTGCAGGCGAAACCAGGGGGCGGTGATCTCGGCGCTCATCTCCAACGCGTCGCGGGCGACGTCCGGCAGATGATGGCCTTCATCAAGGACCAGCAGCAGGTTTTTCGGCTCCGGCAGCACCGCCTCGCTCTCCATCGCCGCCATCACCAGCGCATGGTTGGCTACCACCACTTCCGCCTCCTGAATTTCCCGCCGCGCCACAAAGAACGGACACTCGCGATAATAGTGGCAGTTGCGGTTCAGGCAGCTGGCCTTATCGGTGCTCAGCCGGCTCCATAGTCCATCGTCGATGGCTTTGTCGGTATGGTCGCGCAGGCCGTCCCAGCGATAGCTGTCAAGGTCCTGCTTCAGCGTCGCGCACAGTTTCTGCTCCGCCTGGTTGTTCGGGGTGAGATCGTCGTCGAGGAAAGCCAGCAGATCCTGCTGCGTCGGCTCGGTGCTGGCCAGCGCCGCCAGGTTGCGCGGGCAGACGTAGCGTCCGCGACCAAAGGCGGCGGTGAAGCGCAGGTCGGGGATAATCTTGCGCAGCAGCGGCAGGTCTTTACTGTAGATTTGATCCTGCAGGGCGACGTTGGCGGTGCTGACCACCAGCGTTTTTTGTTCCTCACGGGCGATGGCAATGCCAGGGATAAGGTATGACAGCGTTTTACCGACGCCGGTCGGCGCTTCGATAGCCAGATGCCTGCCCTCATCCCCGGCGAGGGTTTTCGCCACATCAGCGATCATCTGCCGCTGCGGGGGGCGGGGAATAAAGTCCGGGATCTGTTCCTGAAGCGCCTTATACCAGGCGGCGATTTGCGCTTTCAGCGCAGCGGTCAAAGCCATGAGAAAACCTGAATACTGTATAAACAGCCACTATTGTGCCATTTTTACCCGTCCGGAGGTATTGCTTTCTGCTGTGTGTGGAAGCGTGCTCGACAAATAGTGTAATGGAAAGAAAAAGGCCCGCCGCCGCGTAGCGGACAGACGGGCCTGAGCCGTGCTTAACCGCGTTATCGCGGCCCGGGCATCAGCCTGTTATTCGCCAGCCGGCTTACGCGGGCGACGGCGGCGCGGCGGTTTGCCGTCCTGAGTGCGCGCTTTCGGCGCCTCGCCGTCCTGACGACGCGGGGCGCTGCTCTGGCTGCGCGGCTGTCCACTGCGCCCCTGCCCCTGGCCGCCGCGTCCCTGCCCCTGACCACGACCGCCGCCGCGCTGCTGGCGACCGTTCTGGATAGGTTCGGCTTTAATCGACGGGTCCGGCTCATAGCCGGCAATCGCGATGCGCGGAATCTCTTTTTTCAGCAGGCGCTCGATATCGCGCAGCAGCTTGTGCTCATCGACGCACACCAGCGACAAGGCTTCGCCGGTGGCCGCCGCGCGACCGGTACGCCCAATACGGTGGACATAATCTTCCGGCACGTTCGGCAGCTCGTAGTTCACCACGTGCGGCAGCTCTTCGATATCCAGTCCGCGGGCGGCGATATCGGTCGCCACCAGCACGCGAATGCCGCCGGATTTAAAGTCGGCCAGCGCGCGGGTACGCGCCCCCTGGCTCTTGTTGCCATGGATCGCCGCGCTGCGGATGCCGTCTTTGTTGAGCTGCTCCGCGAGGTGGTTGGCGCCATGCTTGGTGCGGGTAAAGACCAGCACCTGCTGCCAGTTGCCTTCGCCGATAAGCTGCGACAGCAGTTCGCGCTTGCGGTTCTTATCAACAAAATGGACGTGCTGGGTGATCTGCTCGGAGGCGGTGTTGCGACGCGCCACTTCCACTTCCAGTGGGTTGTGCAGCAGTTTCTCCGCCAGGCCTTTGATCTCGTCGGAGAAGGTCGCCGAGAACAGCAAGTTCTGCCGACGCGGCGGCAGTTTCGCCAGTACGCGGCGGATGTCATGGATAAAGCCCATATCCAGCATGCGGTCCGCTTCATCCAGTACGAGGATTTCCACTTTATCGAGGCTGACGGCGTTCTGATGTTCGAGGTCCAGCAGACGGCCCGGGGTGGCGACGAGGATATCGACGCCGCCGCGCAGCTTCATCATCTGCGGGTTGATACTCACGCCGCCGAACACCACCAGCGAGCGAATATTCAGATATTTGCTGTAATCCCGCACGTTCTCGCCCACCTGCGCCGCCAGCTCGCGGGTCGGGGTCAGGATCAGCGCGCGCACCGGACGACGGCCCTTCGCGTGCGGCTCGTTCTGGATCAGGCGCTGCAGCAGCGGCAGAGTAAAGCCCGCCGTTTTACCGGTGCCGGTCTGGGCGCTGGCCATCAGGTCGCGGCCCTGCAGTACCGCCGGGATCGCCTGCTGCTGGATAGGGGTCGGCTCAACGTAGCCCTGCTCAGCGACAGCGCGCAGGATATCGGGATTCAGGCCAAGGGAATCAAAAGACATAACAACTCCGAACCGCCCCGGCCCGGTGAAGGGCGTAGTTTTCAGGGAGATTATTGCGATAAGAGATGGCAAAAACCACAATGCCATGAAGGGGCGCAGTCTAGCAGATTTTGTGACAGGCCGCATAAAATCTGTAAAAGAATGCCGCGCCTGGCTGGCGGGAGGAAGAAGGCCGCTGAGAGCGCTCAGCGGCCAGGCGCGTCGCCGCAGCGCGGTTAACGCAGACGATACTTAATCTTTTCGACGATCTTCGCGGTGGAGATGCCGTAGCGATCGTGGAGGGTCGGCAGCGCGCCGGCCAACAGAAACGCGTCAGGCAGACCAACGGTATCCATCTCGCAGCGAACCCCCTTGCGCATCAGCAGGGCGGCCACCGCCTCCCCTAACCCGCCGACAGCGGTGTGGTTTTCGGCGGTGACCACCAGCCGACCCGGCTTCGACGCCTGTTCAATAATCGCTTTTTCATCCAGCGGTTTGATGGTCGGCACGTGCAGGACCGCCACGCTGATATTATCGGCCCGCAGCTTTTCAACCGCCTCCAGGGCGCGCATGGTCATCAGCCCGGAGGAGATAATCAGCACGTCGTTGCCGTCCTCAAGCAGCTTCGCTTTGCCCAGTTCGAACTGATAGTCGTATTTATCCAGCACCAGCGGCACCTTCCCGCGCAGCAGACGCATATACACCGGACCCTGGTGATCGGCAATGGCCGGTACCGCCTGCTCAATCTCCAGCGCATCGCAGGGATCGACGATGACCATGCCTGGGATACCGCGCATGATCGCCAGATCTTCGGTGGCCTGATGGCTGGGGCCATAGCCGGTCGTCAGGCCCGGCAGCGCCGCGCAGATCTTGACGTTCAGATGTTCTTCAGCGATCACCTGATGAATAAAATCATAGGCGCGACGGGTCGCAAAGGCGGCATAGGTGGTGGCGAAGGGAATAAATCCCTCCTTCGCCATGCCTCCCGCCGCCGCCATCAGCAGCTGCTCCGCCATTCCCATCTGGAAAAAACGATCCGGGAAGGCCTGGGCGAAAATATGCAGGTCAGTATATTTTGACAGGTCCGCGGTCATACCGACGATTTCAGGGCGCTGCGCCGCCAGTTTCGACAGCGCGACGCCGAAGGGCGCAGAGACGGTCGCCTGGCCTTCATCGGCAATCGAAGCAATCATCGCCGACGTTTTTAAACGGGGTTTACTCTGGCTCATTACAGCACTCCTTCCGGTTTGTTAGCGTCCAGCACCGCAATCGCTTTTTGCCATTCGTCGGCATCGACGCGAATAAAATGGTTCTTATCGCGGGTTTCGAGGAACGGCACCCCTTTGCCCATCAGCGTGTCGCATAAAATGACCCGCGGCTGGTTGCCGGAATAACTTTTCGCGTTGTCAAAGGCGGCCATCACCGCCGGCAGATCGTTACCGTCTACGCGCTGTACGTACCACCCGAAGGCGGCCCATTTATCCTGCAGCGGCTCAAAGCCGAGGATCTTGCGTGAATCGCCGTCGGCCTGCTGTTTGTTGACGTCGACAAGGTTAATCAGGTTGCTCAGGCCATAGTGAGCCGCCGACATCGCCGCTTCCCAGGTCGAACCTTCGTCCAGCTCCCCATCGGACATCGAGTTGTAGACCCAGGCCGTGCTCTGTTTCTGCCGCAGGCCGAGCGCCATGCCGACGGCGATAGACAGTCCCTGCCCCAGCGAGCCGCCGGACATCTCCATCCCCGGGGTGTAGGTCGCCATGCCGGACATCGGCAGGCGGCTGTCGTCGGAGCCGTAGGTTTCCAGTTCCGCTTCCGGAATAATGCCCGCCTCCAGCAGCGCGGCATAATAAGCGATAGCGTAATGGCCATGAGAAAGCAGGAAGCGATCGCGCCCCTCCCACTCAGGATCTTCCGGGCGATAGGTCATGGCGTGGCTGAAGGCGGTAGCCAGCACATCGGCATATCCCAGCGCCTGGCCAATATAGCCCTGCCCCTGCACTTCACCCATTTGCAGGGCGTAGCGGCGGATACGCCACGCCGCCGCAGCGACTTTTTGTGATTCGGTGATCTTCATCTCTGTGCCTCGCTTAGTGAATTAACATGCCGCCGTTAACGTCCAGGGTGATACCGGTGGAGTAGGAAGAGAGGTCGCTGCCGAGGAACAGCGCGGCGCGGGCGATGTCCACCGCGTCGCCGAGGCGGTTCATCGGAATGCCGGCAAGAATATTGGCCGTCATCTCGTCCGTCAGCTTGCCGGCGGTGATGTCGGTCTGAATCAGCCCTGGGGTAATGCAGTTAACGCGGACGTTATCCGGGCCAAGTTCGCGCGCCATCGCTCGCGCCAGGCCGAGCACGCCGGCTTTTGCCGCGCTATAGTGCGGACCGCCGAAGATACCGCCGCCGCGCTGGGCGGAAACGGACGAGATGCAGACGATGCTGCCGGATTTTTGCGCCCTCATCGTGGGGATCACCGCCTGCGACATCAGCAGCGTGCCGCGCAGGCTGACATCGAGCACCGCGTCATAGTTGGCGCGCTTGATATCCATCAGCTTCAGCGGCTGGGTGATCCCGGCGTTATTGACCAGCACATCGACCCGGCCGTATTTCGCCAAAATTTGTTCGATGGCCGCCTGCACCTGCACTTCGTCGGCGACGTTCGCCGCCAGGCCGAGATGGCCTTCGCCCAGTGCCGCCGCGGCGGTTTTACTGGCTTCGCCATTGAGGTCGATAATGACCACTTTCGCGCCGTTTTCGGCGAATAATTTCGCAGTCGCAAACCCCAAACCGCGTGCGGAGGCCGCGCCAGTAATAATGGCGACTTTATCTTTTAATAACATAGTTTCACTCCATGACATTACGTCATATTAATTAACAGGATCTATTTTCGTTATTGTGGCTCATCGAGGAAAAGAATCACCACCAAACCCAATGCGGCGCAGATACCAAAATAGGTAAATACAGAATTAAAGCTCCCCGTCTTATCCAGTAAGAAACCGGCCACCATCGGCGCTACAAATCCGCCGAGGTTACCGCCGCTATTTATAATAGAAGAGGCAATGGGATAAGTTTTCGTATCCGAAACCGCCATACCGTAGGCGGTAAAAGCCGGCCAGCCGATATTCAAACAGAAACCGACAAAGAATAAACCAATACAGACCGCCAGGGTGCTTGCCGGTATATTTAGCATAATTAACATCATGACTACGGTTGATACCGCTGTGAATATCATGGTGGGTTTGCGCCGGCGGCCTAATAATTTATCCGAAATCCATCCGCCGCCAATCGCGCCAATAAAGCCGCCAATGCACGGCATACTGGCTACGAAGCCCATACTCATCACATCGAAACCGCGCTCTTTCACTAAATACAGCGGAATCCAGGTTAATAACCCATATAACACGCTGACCATCATAAAATAGGCCAGGCAGTCTCCGAGAATATTTTTTGAGGTAAATAAGCCCTTCGCCGTATCCACAGGCGCCATTTTTTTCACCCGGATAATTTTATCCAGCCAGGTGAAGCGATCGGCGATTAATATATTTTCGCGTACACCGTCGTTATGATGGCTGTCGCGCCCGGCGTTAATCTCTGCCAGTTCGCTTTGAGATACAAATCCGCTCTCCGCGGGCTTTGACTTGACCAACAGGTACCACGCTATCGCCGCCACGATCCCGGGAATGGCAAAGGAGAAAAAGACCCACCGCCAGCCCCAGGTCACCGCAATCCACACCGCCAGCGGCGGCACGATAATCGGCGCAAACATGGTCGCCGCGATGTAAACGCCGGTTGCTGTGGCTTTCTCTTTCGGCGGAAACCAGTTATTTATCGTCGACGCCAGCCCCACCGGGCAGGGACCTTCGCTCAGCCCCAAGCCCAGCCGCACCAGCTTCAGACCAAACACGGAGCTCACCGTGCCCATCAGCCAGGTAAAAGCGGAAAAGCCGAAAATGGATAGCGAAACCAGCCCCCGGGTGCCGCGTCTGGCGATGAAAAAGCCGGCCGGGATCTGGCTGACCGCATAGCCGAGGAAAAACATACTGGCAATCGCTCCGGCCTCAAAATTATTGATATGAAATTCATCAATGATAAACGGCAGTACCGCGCCGATATTCGTTCTGTCGGCGTAATTGATGGCATACACCAGGAAAATCATCGTCAAAACCACAAAACGATATTTTGTTTTCCTGGCATCAGTACAGACCAGCGTATCTATACGTGACATAGGGTTTCCTCATCTTATACCTCATCCACTTCGCCGTAGGTTGCCGTCTGGGTCGCCGCGTTTCACGCGCCCCGGCGCAACAAGAGAGACATGTCTTTTTGCACAGCGAAACAGGTGGTTAGGTGTTTTATTATTACGATCCAAGCGCATCGCAGTTTGTGATCAGGCCTGTGAGGGGAATATAACAACCCAAAAATGAAAAGGTATTCAAAAAAGCTCAATTATGATTGAGAAAAATTGAGTTAGTGACTCCCCGCAAATTTTTAATGTTTACTGAGAGGCGTGCTTTTAACGAGATAAATTGTTAAGCCCATCACAAATTAAAATGGTTTTTTCGCTTTTCTCTGGGCTGTTCATCACGGCTGCGCCACGCTGTTCGCCATTTTCTTTTATTCGCGCCCCGCGCAGGATGCCGCCATGAGTCAACCACTGCCCAATAAAAATCTGCCGATGCCCTCTTTACGCAATATCCAGGCTTTTATTGAAGTCGCCGCGACCGGCAGCCTCAACCTGGCGGCAGAGAATCTCAACATTACCGCCTCGGCGGTCAGCCATCAGATAGCCAGTCTGGAGCACTTGCTGGGAAAAAAACTGTTCTCCCGCAGCAGCAAAGGCGTGATGTTAACCGCGGTGGGAGAAAAATATCTCAAAGAGGTCTCCGGAGCGCTGAATATGATTGGCCAGGCCACCAGCCAGGTGATTAACGATATTCATCAGGATTATTTACGCATTCACTCGGCGCCGAGCTTCGGCCTGCTGTGGCTAATGCCGCGGCTGGATAAATTCCGTCAGGCGTGGCCGGAGTTAAAAATCAGCCTCACCTGCTCTTACGAAAGCATCCAGTTTTCCCGGGATAATATTGATATCGATATTCGCCACGGGCTGTCGCAGTGGCCGACGCTGCTGGTCAGAACCATTAAAAATGAGTGCGTCCTGCCCTACAGCGCCGCCTCTTATTTAACCCGCCATGCGGTTCACGCCCCGGAAGATCTGCTGGCCTGCGATCTGATCCATTCCGACAGCACCTTAATTAACTGGAGCAACTGGCTGTCGTGGCACAAGGTCCGCGGCTGGCACAAAAACTTTATCTTTAATTTCGACCGGTCGTACATGAGCATCGAGGCGGCCCGGATGGGGATGGGGGTGATCCTGGAAAGCAATCTGCTGGCCGGCGGCCATGTGCGCCAGGGACAGCTGACGCCGGTGTTTGCCGACGAGCGGAGCATGCCAGTCGGCGCGCACCACTTCGTCCTTCCCCACGCTAATGAACAGAAGGAGAAGGTCCAGCGCTTCTTCGCCTGGGTCGCCGGTGAGCTAGAGGAAGACGGCTTTCATATTTAGCCTTGGCGGGTGGACAAAGCGCCAGTCGACGCCTAAAGTTAATCAATCGATTGATTAATTTTTAAGAGCGCGATGACCAGTAAAGGCGAACAGGCAAAAAGTCAGCTTATCGCGGCCGCTATCGCCCAGTTTGGCGAGTACGGCCAGCACGCCACCACCCGCGACATCGCCGCCCAGGCCGGGCAGAATATCGCCGCTATCACCTACTATTTTGGCTCGAAAGACGACCTGTATCTCGCCTGCGGCCAGTGGATCGCCGATTTTATCGGTGACAATTTTCGCCCGCACGCCGAAGCGGCGGAGGCCCTGCTCGCCGGAGAGTCGCCGGATCGCCAGGCGATCCGCGCCCTTATCCTCAGCGCCTGCCATAACATGATCCTGCTGCTGACCCAGGAGGATACGGTCAACTTGAGCAAATTTATTTCCCGGGAACAGCTGGCGCCCACCGCCGCGTACCATCTGATCCACCAGCAGGTGATCGCCCCCCTGCACCACTATCTCACCCGGCTAATCGCCGCCTGGACTGGCCGCGATGCCGGTGATACGCAAATGATCCTTCATACCCACGCCCTGCTGGGCGAGGTGCTCGCTTTCCGTCTCGGGCGTGAAACTATCCTGCTGCGCACCGGCTGGACGCAGTTTGACGCGCAAAAAACCGAACAGATTTTTGAGGTCATTACCTGTCATATCGATTTCATCCTGCATGGGTTATCGCAAAGGAGTTTGGGCTGATGAAAAAACCCGTCGTCGTCATTCTGCTGATCGTGATTCTTCTCGCCGCGCTGGGCGGCGGCTGGTGGTGGTACCAGAGCAGCCGGCAGCAGCCGCTGACCCTGTATGGCAATGTCGATATCCGCACCGTCAATATGAGCTTCCGCGTCGGCGGCAGGCTGGCCTCGCTGACCGTCGACGAAGGCGACAGCATCCGCGCCGGGCAAACCCTCGGCGCGCTTGACCGAGCTCCCTATGAAAACGCCCTGCTGCAGGCGCAGGCCAACGTCTCCACCGCCCAGGCGCAGTATGACCTGATGATGGCCGGCTACCGCTCGGAAGAGATTGCCCAGGCCGTGGCGGCGGTAAATCAGGCGCAGGCCGCTTACGACTACGCGCAAAACTTTTATCAGCGCCAGCTGGGTTTACGCGCCAGCAGCGCCATTTCCGCCAACGATCTGGAGAACGCCCGCTCCTCGCGCGACCAGGCGCAGGCAACGCTGAAGTCAGCGCAGGATAAACTGCGTCAATACCGCGCCGGCAACCGTCCGCAGGAGATAGCCCAGGCCAAAGCCAGCCTCGAACAGGCGCAGGCGGCGCTGGCGCAGGCCAAACTGGACCTGCACGATACGGTGCTGACCGCCCCTTCCGACGGCACGCTGATGACCCGCGCCGTCGAGCCCGGCACCATGCTCAACGCCGGCAGCACGGTGCTGACGCTGTCATTAACCCATCCGGTATGGGTCCGGGCCTACGTTGATGAGACAAACCTCGGCCAGGCGCAGCCGGGACAAGAGGTGCTGCTCTATACCGACAGCCGGCCGGATAAGCCCTATCACGGCAAAATCGGCTTTGTCTCGCCAAGCGCTGAATTCACGCCGAAGACCGTTGAAACGCCGGATCTGCGTACCGACCTCGTTTATCGTCTGCGTATTGTGGTGACCGATGCCGACGGCGCCCTGCGCCAGGGGATGCCGGTGACCGTCTCCTTTAACCACGGGAACGGACATGAGTGAGGCCGTCATCGCCTTAAACGGCCTGAGCCGCCGTTTCTCCGGGATGGACAGGCCAGCGGTGGCGCCGCTGACCTGTACGATCCGCGCCGGCTACGTCACCGGGCTGGTAGGCCCCGACGGCGCAGGGAAAACCACCCTGATGCGGATGCTCGCCGGGTTGCTCAAGCCTGATGAGGGCAGCGCCAGGGTGATCGGCTTTGATCCGCTAAAAGACGACAGCGCTCTGCACGCGGTGCTCGGCTATATGCCGCAGAAGTTCGGCCTGTATGAAGATCTGACGGTGATGGAAAACCTGACCCTGTACGCCGACCTGCGCAGCGTCACCGGCGAGGCACGGAAGAAAATTTTCGACCGCCTGCTGGATTTTACCGCCCTTGGCCCGTTCACCGAACGGCTGGCGGGCAAGCTCTCCGGCGGTATGAAGCAAAAACTGGGGCTCGCCTGTACCCTTGTGGGTGACCCGAAGGTGCTGCTGCTGGATGAACCCGGCGTCGGCGTCGACCCGATCTCCCGCCGCGAGCTATGGCAGATGGTGCACGAGCTGGCCGGCGACGGCATGTTGATCCTGTGGAGCACCTCTTATCTCGATGAAGCCGAGCAGTGTCGCGATGTGCTGCTGATGAACGAAGGCAAATTGCTTTATCAAGGAGAGCCGACGGCCCTGACGCAAACCATGGCCGGGCGCAGCTTTCTGGTCTCCAGCCCGCAGGAGAACAACCGCCGCCTGCTGCAGCGGGCGCTGAAGCTGCCGCAGGTTAGCGACGGCGTGATTCAGGGCAAATCGGTGCGTCTGATCCTGAAAAAGGAGGCCCGCATCGATGATGTTCAGGAACATGACGATATGCCGCCGCTGCAGGTGGCCGACACCGCGCCGCGCTTTGAAGACGCCTTTATCGACCTGCTCGGCGGCGCCGGCACCGCCGAATCGCCGCTGGGGGCGATTATCCATCGCGTTGACGGCAGTAAAGACGAAACGGTGATTGAGGCGCAGTCGCTGACGAAAAAATTTGGCGATTTCGCCGCCACCGACCACGTCGATTTCCAGGTCAAGCGCGGCGAGATCTTCGGCCTGCTCGGCCCCAACGGCGCCGGTAAATCCACCACCTTCAAAATGATGTGCGGCCTGCTGGTGCCCACCTCCGGCAAAGCGCTGGTGCTGGGGATGGATCTTAAGGTCAGCTCCGGCAAGGCGCGTCAGCATCTGGGCTATATGGCGCAAAAATTTTCGCTGTACGGCAACCTCAGCGTCGAGCAGAACCTGCGCTTTTTCTCCGGCGTCTACGGCCTGCGCGGTCGGGCGCAAAATGACAAAATCGCCCGCATGAGCGATGCCTTCGGTCTGAACAGCATTGCCCGCCACGCCGCCGACGAGCTGCCGCTCGGCTATAAGCAGCGGCTGGCGTTGGCCTGCTCGCTGATGCATGAGCCAGACATTCTGTTTCTCGACGAACCCACCTCCGGGGTCGATCCCCTCACTCGTCGCGAATTCTGGTTGCATATCAACAGCATGGTGGATAAAGGGGTGACGGTGATGGTCACCACTCACTTTATGGATGAGGCGGAGTATTGCGACCGCATTGGGCTGGTCTATCACGGCAAGCTTATCGCCAGCGGCACCCCGGACGCGCTGAAGGCCCAGGCGGCGGATGACAACCAGACGGACCCGACCATGGAGCAGGCGTTTATTACCCTGATTAACCGTTGGGATAAGGAGAATGGCCATGAGCAGTAACCTTCTCTCCTGGCGACGGGTCCGCGCCCTGTGCGTGAAAGAGACCCGGCAGATCGTCCGCGATCCCAGCAGCTGGCTGATTGCGGTGGTGATCCCGCTATTGCTGCTGTTTATCTTCGGCTACGGCATTAACCTCGACTCCAGCAAGCTGCGGGTGGGGGTTCTGCTGGAGCAGCAGAGCGAAGAGGCGCTGGATTTCGTCCATACCATGACCGGCTCACCCTACATCGACGCCACCGTCAGCGATAATCGCCAGCAGTTAATTCAGCTGATGCAGGCCGGTCGCATCCGCGCCATGGTGGTCATTCCGGTGGACTTCGACCGCCAGATGGCCCGCCCCGGCGCCAGCGCGCCGCTCCAGCTCATCACCGACGGCAGCGAGCCCAATACCGCTAACTTCGCCCAGGGCTACGTGGAGGGGATCTGGCAGATCTGGCAGCAGCAGCGGGCGGAAGATCGCGGCGAGACCTTTGAACCGCTGATCGACGTGCAGATGCGCTACTGGTTTAACCCGGCGGCTATCAGCCAGCACTTTATTATCCCCGGGGCGATCACCATTATCATGACCGTAGTCGGCGCGATACTGACCTCGCTGGTGGTGGCGCGGGAATGGGAGCGCGGCACCATGGAGGCGCTACTGTCGACGGAGATCACCCGCGCCGAACTGCTGCTGTGCAAGCTCATTCCCTACTACTTCCTCGGCATGCTGGCGATGCTGCTGTGTATGCTGGTGTCAGTATTTATTCTCGGCGTGCCCTATCGCGGTTCGCTGCCGATCCTGTTTGTCATCACCAGTCTGTTTTTGCTCAGCACCCTGGGGATGGGGCTGCTTATCTCAACCATTACCCGCAACCAGTTTAACGCCGCGCAGGTGGCGCTGAACGCCGCGTTTTTACCGTCGATTATGCTGTCCGGGTTTATTTTCCAGATAGATAGTATGCCGGCGGTGATCCGCGCCGTGACCTACGTGATCCCGGCGCGATATTTCGTCAACACCCTGCAAAGCCTGTTTCTGGCGGGCAATATTCCAGTGGTACTGCTGGTGAATGTGCTGTTTTTGATTGCTTCGGCGGTGATGTTTATCGGTCTGACATGGTTGAAAACCAAGCGGCGTCTGGATTAGGTTTTGCCCGATGGCGCTGCGCTGACCGGGCCTACGGTTTAACCAACATCGATTATACGGTTCGCCGATCCTCCCAGGCCGGGCAAACGCAGTGCCGCCCGGCGTTGTTGAATGGGCCAAAGGAGCTATTATGTTTCACCGTTTATGGACATTGATCCGCAAAGAGCTGCAGTCGCTGCTGCGCGAACCGCAGACGCGGGCGATTTTAATCATGCCGGTGCTGATTCAGGTGCTGCTGTTTCCCTTTGCCGCGACGCTGGAGGTGACCAACGCCACCATCGCCATCTATAACGAGGACAGCGGTCGCCACGCGGTGGAACTCACTCAGCGCTTCGCCCGCGCCAAAGCCTTTACCCACGTCCTGCTGCTGAAAAGCCCGCAGGCGATCCAGCCGACCATCGATGAACAAAAAGCCCTGCTGGTGGTGCGCTTCCCGGCGGATTTCTCACGCAACCTCGACAACTATCAAACCGCCCCGCTGCAGCTCCTGCTCGACGGGCGCAACTCCAACAGCGCGCAAATCGCCGCCAACTATCTGCAGCAGGTCGTGAAAAATTACCAGCAGGAACTGCTGGAGGACAAAGCGAAGCCGAACAATAGCGAACTGGTGGTGCGCAACTGGTATAACCCGAATCTCGACTACAAATGGTTCGTGGTGCCGTCGCTCATCGCCATGATCACCACCATCGGGGTGATGATCGTCACCTCGCTGTCGGTGGCCCGCGAGCGCGAGCAGGGCACCCTCGATCAGCTGCTGGTCTCGCCCCTCGCCACCTGGCAAATCTTTGTCGGTAAAGCGGTACCGGCGCTGATCGTCGCCACCCTGCAGGCGACTATCGTGCTGGCGATTGGTATCTGGGCCTATCAGATCCCGTTTGCCGGCTCGCTGCTGCTGTTCTATTTCACCATGGTGATTTACGGTCTGTCGCTGGTGGGATTTGGCTTATTGATCTCATCGCTATGTTCAACGCAACAGCAGGCGTTTATTGGCGTGTTCGTCTTTATGATGCCGGCGATTCTTCTCTCCGGCTATGTTTCACCGGTGGAAAACATGCCGCAGTGGCTGCAGGATCTGACGTGGATAAACCCGATCCGCCACTTTACCGATATCACCAAGCAAATTTATCTGAAGGATGCGAGTCTGGAGATTGTGTGGGGAAGTTTGTGGCCGCTACTGGTCATAGCGGCCACCACCGGCTCAGCGGCGTATGCGATGTTCCGAAGAAAGATTGCGTAATTTTTTATCTTTCGCCAGCAGCGAGACCACCGCCGGGCCTGCCAGTATCACCAGCCCGGCGAGAGCCAGCAGCAGGTTGTTGTGCAGTACGCGCGACAGCAGCCACAGCGCTATCATGGCGGCGCCGAAGTACCAGGTGGTGGTGAGCTCCTCAAGGAAGTCTCCCACATCGCGCCAGCGCGCCTCATGGTGACGCTGCAGAAACAGCATCGCCAGCAGCGTGACGCTGTAGAGGACGCACAGCCCTAATCCGACGCGCACCAGCGCGCCGCTCATCCATCCCATCACCAGCACTGCCACGACCAGTAGATGCAACATAATCTGCCAGCAACTAAGACCTGTTGCGACGCGTACACGTTGTTGCCACTTCATGGCTTCTCTCCTGAAGGATTTTTCTCTGCTACTCAGAGTACCGCACTTTACGGAAAATTCCGTATCACCGCATCTTTTTGTGACGTCTACTACACTATTTTATTCAGGAAAGTGACATTTACTGGAGAATTATGGCTGAGCCAACGTCGGGATTTTCGTTGAACGTGCTGACAATTAACACCCATAAAGGCTTTACGGCGTTTAATCGGCGTTTTATTTTGCCCGAGCTGCGCGAAGCCGTTCGCAGCGTCAGCGCTGACATAGTTTGCCTGCAGGAAGTGATGGGCGCTCACGAAGTTCACCCGCTGCATATCGAAAACTGGCCAGATAAGACCCATTACGAATTTCTTGCCGACACCATGTGGAGCGACTACGCCTACGGGCGCAACGCGGTCTATCCGGAAGGTCACCACGGGAATGCCGTGCTGTCGCGCTTTCCGATTGAATACTATGAAAATCGCGATATCTCGGTCGGCAACGGGGAGAAACGCGGCCTGCTGTACTGCCGCATCGTACCGCCGCAGAGCGGCGTTACGATTCACGTCATTTGCGTCCATCTCGGACTGCGTGCCGACCAGCGGCAGGCGCAGCTGGCGATGCTGGCGGAGTGGGTCAATACCCTACCCGCCGGCGAGCCGGTGGTGGTGGCCGGAGATTTTAACGACTGGCGTCAGCAGGCTAACCAGCCGTTAAAGGTCCAGGCAGGGCTGGAAGAGATCTTTACCCGCGCCCGCGGACGGCCGGCGCGCACCTTTCCGGTCAGTTTTCCGCTGCTGCGCCTCGATCGCATTTACGTCAAGAACGCCCACGCCAGCCGCCCGAAGGCGCTGGCCCTCAAACAGTGGCGGCATCTGTCCGATCATGCACCCCTTAGCGTGGAGATTCATTTGTGAAATGTCGTTGGCAGGAAGGCAACCGCATTACGCTACTGGAGAACGGCGACCAGTATTACCCGGCGCTGTTTGCGGCCATCGGTCGCGCCAGCCGGCGGGTGATCCTCGAATCCTTTATCTGGTTTGAAGATGAGGTCGGCTGGCGGCTGCACGCGGTTCTGCTGAAGGCAGCCCGCCGCGGCATCCAGGTGGAAGTGCTGCTTGACGGCTACGGCTCGCCGGATCTTAGCGATGAGTTTGTCGGTGAACTGACCGCCGCGGGGGTGATTTTCCGCTATTACGACCCGCGCCCTAAGCTGATGGGAATGCGTACCAACCTGTTCCGTCGCATGCACCGTAAAATCGTGGTGATCGACGACACCACCGCCTTTGTCGGCGGCATCAACTACTCCGCCGAACATATGAGCGACTATGGCCCGGAGGCCAAACAGGATTACACGGTGCAGGTCGAAGGGCCGGTGGTGCTCGATATTCTGCAGTTCGAACTGGAGAATCTGCCCAACAGCGAAACCGCCCGCCGCTGGTGGCGCCGTCGTCGCCATCAGCCGGAGATCAACCAGACCCCCGGCGAGGCGCAGGCGCTGTTCGTCTGGCGCGATAACCAGGATCACCGCGACGATATCGAACGCCACTACCTGAAGATGCTGACCAGCGCCCGCCGGGAGGTGATAATCGCGAACGCCTATTTTTTCCCCGGCTACCGTCTGTTGCATGCGATGCGCAATGCCGCGCGGCGCGGGGTGCGGGTGAAGCTGATCGTCCAGGGCGAACCGGATATTCCGATTGTGAAGTTCGGCGCCCACCTGCTCTACCACTACCTCGTCAAAGGCGGCGTGCAGATCTACGAATATCGCCGCCGTCCGCTGCATGGCAAAGTCGCCCTCGCGGACGACCACTGGGCCACCGTCGGGTCGAGCAACCTCGATCCGCTCAGCCTGTCGTTGAATCTGGAAGCCAATCTGATCATCCACGACCGGGTGTTTAACCAGACGCTGCGCGATAATCTTAACGGGCTTATCGCCCGGGATTGTCAGCGGATCGATAAAACGATGCTGCCGAAACGCAACTGGTGGCGGCTGGGGGTGAGCGTGATGGCCTTCCACTTTCTGCGCCACTTTCCGGCGTGGGTCGGCTGGCTGCCGGCCCATACTCCGCGGCTGGCCAGGGTCAGCCCGCCGGTGCAGCCGGAGATTGAAACTCAGGATCGCGTCGAGTCACCTACCAGGGATAATCCACTATGAGCAAATCGCACCCTCGCTGGCGGATGGCAAAAAGAGTGCTGACCGTACTCTTTTTTATCGCCGTGATCGTCCTGCTGGTGATTTACGCGCAGAAGGTCGACTGGCAGGAAGTATGGAAGGTGATCCGCGGCTATGATCGGCTGGCCTTGTTCAGCGCCATTGCGCTGGTCATCGTCAGCTATCTGATCTACGGCTGCTACGATCTGCTTGGCCGGGCCTATTGCGGGCATAAGCTGGCGAAACGCCAGGTGATGCTGGTGTCGTTTATCTGCTATGCCTTCAACCTGACCCTCAGCACCTGGGTCGGCGGCATCGGCATGCGCTACCGGTTGTACTCGCGGCTGGGGCTCAACGGCGGCACCATCACCCGTATTTTTTCATTAAGCATCACCACCAACTGGCTGGGCTATATCCTGCTCGGTGGGGTGATATTTACAGCGGATCTGGTGAAGCTGCCGCCGCACTGGTACATCAGTCAGACCACTCTGCGCATTATCGGCGGAGTGATGCTGTTTCTCACGCTGTGCTATCTGTTTGGCTGCGCCTTCGCCAAACGCCGTCACCTGACGATCAAAGGTCAGCGGCTGGTGCTGCCCTCCTGGCGATTCGCGCTGCTGCAGATGGGGGTCTCGGCGGCGAACTGGATGGCGATGGGGGCGATCATCTGGCTGCTGTTGGGCAGCGAGATTAACTATTTCCTTGTATTGGGGGTACTGCTGGTGAGCAGTATCGCCGGGGTGATTATCCACATTCCGGCCGGGATTGGCGTGCTGGAGGCGGTGTTCATCGCCATGCTCTCCGGGGAAGAGATTTCGAAGGGAGCGATCATCGCCGCTCTCCTCGCCTGGCGCGCGCTCTATTATTTCCTGCCGCTGCTGCTGGCGACGGTGGCCTATTTGCTGCTGGAGAGTCGGGCGAAAAAGTTGCGGCAAAAGAACCAGCGCAAGCTGGCCCGCGAATGAAATCGCCCGGCGGCGCTGCGCTTGCGCGGACCTACTGGGTCTGAGCCTGTGAAAGGATCCTGTAGGCCGGATAAGGCGCAGCCGCCATCCGGCAAGAATACAGGTACCCTGCCTGATATCTTGCCCGGCGGCGCTGCGCTTGCGCGGGCCTACGGGGTGTGAGCCTGTGAGAGGATCCTCCAGGCCGGATAAGGCGCAGCCGCCATCCGGCGAAATCACGGGTACCGTGCCTGACGTCTCGCCCGGCGGCGCTGCGCTTGCCGGGCGATCGGGGATGCAACCCTTTGATATAAACAGGTTAGCGGCGGTTGCCCATAATACGCAGCAGCATCAGGAACAGGTTGATGAAATCCAGATACAGCGTTAAGGCGCCGAGGATCGAGTATTTACGCAGATTGGCGCTGTCGCGGGTATCAATCTGCTCGCCGATGTTTTTCAGCTTCTGGGTATCGTAGGCGGTCAGGCCGACAAACAGCACCACCCCGATGTAGGTCACGGCCCACATCAGCGCCTCGCTCTTCAGCCACAGGTTAACCAGCGACGCCAACACGATGCCAATCAGCCCCATAAACAGCATGCTGCCGAAGCCGCTCAGGTCGCGCTTGGTGGTGTATCCGTACAGACTCATCGCCCCGAACATCCCGCCGGTGACCACAAAGGTGCTGGCGATGGAGGAGTAGGTGTAGGCGATAAAAATGCTCGACAGCGTCAACCCGGTGAGCGCCGAATAGAGCATAAACAGGGTGGTCGCCATCCCGGGGCTCAGCCGGTGCACCATCCCCGACAGCACAAACACCAGCGCCAGCTGGGCGATGATCAGCCCGAAAAAGGTGATTTTGCTCGAAAAGACGAACATCATCACCGCCGGGGTATTCGCCGCAAACCACGCGATAAACGCCGTCAGCAGCAGGCCGACCGTCATCCAGCCGTACACCTGCGCCATATAAGTCTGCAGGCCGCTGCGGCCCTGCACTATTGAATCGGAACGCGGATATCTGTCCATGACTCTCTCCTGATTAACAAAGTTTCACTCTGTAAGCGTATCACACTACCAGCGCTCTGCCGCCTGACGATCGCTGTCGCGGGCATCGACCCAGCGCTCGCCCTCCGGTGTCGCCTCGCGTTTCCAGAACGGCGCGCGGGTTTTCAGGTAGTCCATCATAAACTCGCCGGCGGCGAAGGCGCTGCCGCGGTGGGCGCTGGTGACGCCGACAAACACAATCTCTTCCCCCGGCCACATTTCGCCGATGCGATGGATAATGGTCACCCGGCCCAGCGGCCAGCGCTCGCGCGCCTGGTCGACAATCTCCGCCAGCGATTTCTCGGTCATCCCCGGATAGTGCTCAAGAGTCAGCGCTTTCACGCTGTCGCCGAGGTTGTGATTGCGCACTTTGCCGGTGAAGGTAACCACCGCGCCGTCTTCATCGCGTTCGGCCAGCCAGAGATACTCCTCGCCAACGCTAAAGCGCGCCGGGCTAACGACGATACGAGTTTGCGTCATGTCAGCCCCCGGTGACCGGTGGGAAGAACGCCACTTCATCCCCGCTGGCGACAGGATGGTCAAAGGCGGTCAGCGTCTGGTTAACCGCCGCCAGCAGCTTGCCCTCCTCCAGGGCCAGCGCCCAGCGATCGCCGCGAGCGGCAAGCTGCTGACGCACAGCCTCAACGGTGGCCAGCTCGCTGGCGTCGAGAGTCAGCGAATCAGTCCCCACCAGCTCGCGCACCTGGGCAAAAAACAGAACCTTAATCATGGCGTTCGTCCACCTTAAAATCGCCGGACTTGCCGCCGCTTTTCGCCAGCAGGCGCACCGGGCCAATCACCATATCCTTCTGCACCGCCTTGCACATATCGTAAATGGTCAGCGCGGCAACCGAGGCGGCGGTAAGGGCTTCCATCTCGACGCCGGTTTTGCCGGTCAGGCGGCAGAGCGATTCGATGCGCACCCGGTTATGTTCCGGCTGCGCCTGCAAATTGACTTCCACTTTGCTGAGCATCAGCGGATGGCACAGCGGGATCAGCTCCCAGGTGCGCTTGGCCGCCTGGATCCCGGCGATCCTCGCCGTGGCGAAAACGTCGCCTTTATGATGGCTGCCGTCGATAATCATCGCCAGGGTTGTCGCCTGCATCTCGACATAAGCCTCGGCGCGCGCTTCGCGTACCGTTTCCGCTTTGCCGGAGACATCCACCATATGGGCTTCGCCCGCGGCGTTAATATGGGTCAGTTGTGACATACATTATTTCTTCAGGTGAGGAATAAAATTACAAGGACGGGTGCGGGCATCCAGCTGCGGGGCAATGATGTTGTCCCACGCCGTGCGGCAGGCTTTCGTCGAGCCCGGCATAGCGAAGATCAGCGTGTGGTTGGCGACGCCGGCCACGGCCCGGGACTGCAGCGTCGAGGTGCCGATCTCTTCGAACGACAGCATGCGGAACACTTCGCCAAAACCTTCCACCTCACGGTCAAACAGCGGCAGCAGCGCTTCCGGCGCCTGGTCCCCTTCGGTGAACCCGGTCCCGCCGGTGATCAGCACCACCTGTACCTCATCGCTGGCGATCCACACCGATACCTGGGCGCGGATGGCGTAGCGGTTCTCTTTGACTATCGCCTTATCGACGACATGGTGCCCCGCCTCCTGCGCCGCCTCACGCAGCCAGTGGCCGGAAGTGTCGTCCGCTTCGCCGCGACGACTGGAAACGGTAAGAATAGCAATACGGGTCGGAATAAACTCAGCGCTAGCCTGGCTCATCTGAATGCTCCTTTCGAAAACGATTATCCGCCAATATAGGACAGGTTCTGCGTAATACCGGTGTTGCCCTGATGCAGGAAATGGGTCTGCTTTTTATGGGTTAAGGCTTCGGCGATCCGCGCTTCCAGCGCGGCCTGCTGCCGATCATCGGCCATCAGGTCGCGCAGGTCGACGCCGCCTTCGCCAAACAGGCACAGGTGCAATTTGCCGACGGAGGAGACGCGCAGACGGTTGCAGGTGGTGCAGAAGTCTTTTTCGTACGGCATGATGAGGCCGATCTCGCCGGCGTAGTCCGGATGACAAAAGACCTGCGCCGGACCATCGCTGCGCTGGCGGATCTGGTGGATCCAGCCACGACGCAGCAGCTCGTCGCGCAACACCATGCCGGAGAGATGGTGACGGCGGAACAGGTCGCTGCCCTCGCCGGTTTCCATCAGCTCAATAAAACGCAGCTGAATACGACGCGGCTGGATCCAGGCGAGGAAGGTATCAAGCTGGTGATGATTAACATCGCGCATCAGTACGGTATTCACCTTCACCTTGTCAAAGCCCGCGGCGAAGGCGGCGTCAATCCCGTCCATCACCTGGTGGAATTTATCCTGGCCGGTGATGGCATGGAACTGGCGGGCGTCGAGGCTATCGACGCTGACGTTGATCGCCGTCAGCCCGGCATCGCGCCAGCGTTCGACATCGCGCGCCAGGCGATAACCGTTAGTGGTGACGGCAATCTGACGGATCGCCGGGTTTTCACGCACGGCGGCGATGATCTCGGTGAAGTCACGGCGCAGGGAGGGTTCCCCACCGGTGAGGCGAACTTTTTCAGTGCCCAGCGCGGAGAAAGCGCGCGTGACCCGGCGCACTTCGTCTACGCTAAGAAAGCCGTTGTTATTGACGGCGCCGGGCTTGTAGCCATCCGGCAGGCAGTAGGTGCAACGGAAATTGCACACATCGGTAATCGACAGACGCAGGTAATAAAACTTACGCGCGAATGCATCGGTAAGCTGTGAGGCCATATACACCTTTCCAAATACGGGAGACGCGGTCATTTCTTCCCACGCCCTGGCGACAACCGGCGGCGTCGCGGCCAAACCGCCATATCTTTTGACACAGGCGAAGAGGCTAGAGTGTTAACAGGTTATGCCGATAGTAGCGCGTTCCAGACGGTTTCGCCATTTGCGATTTCGCTATATATTCTTGTATATATCGCTACCTTCGTGCATTTTCGCTACAGAATAGCCATAAATCATCTTTTTGCCTTGATATCGGTCAGTTTGTCGGGCTCCTCCCATCGTCTTTTAGGGGTAGATCGGGTAGTGTGTGGCCGTTTATGTGAAATAAGGAATTTCTATGCGCAATCGTACATTCGCTGACCTGGATCGGGTGGTGGCGCTCGGCGGCGGGCATGGTCTGGGTCGGGTAATGTCCTCCCTCTCCTCGCTGGGCTCACGGCTGACTGGCATTGTGACCACCACCGACAACGGGGGATCCACCGGGCGGATCCGCCGCTCGGAAGGCGGCATTGCCTGGGGCGATATGCGCAACTGCATCAATCAGTTAATCGCCGAGCCGAGCGTGGCGTCGGCGATGTTTGAGTACCGTTTTAGCGGCAATGGCGAGCTTTCCGGCCATAACCTGGGAAATCTGATGTTAAAGGCGCTGGATCACCTCAGCGTGCGGCCGTTGGAAGCGATCAATTTGATCAGAAACCTGCTCAAAGTGGACGCTTTTCTTATTCCGATGTCGGAACAACCGGTGGATTTGATGGCGCTCGATCATGAAGGCCATGAAGTTTACGGTGAAGTCAATATCGATCAGCTCGATAGCGTGCCGCAGGAGCTGATGCTCACCCCGCCGGTACCGGCCACCCGTGAGGCGGTGGAGGCCATCGCCGAAGCCGATCTGATCCTTATCGGCCCGGGCAGTTTCTATACCAGCCTGCTGCCAATCCTGCTGCTTGACGAGATGGCCCAGGCGCTGCGTCGCACTCCGGCGCCGATGGTGTTTATCGATAACCTCGGCAAAGAGCACAGCCCGGCCGCGAGGCTGTCGCTGGCGGAGCGCATCGCGATTATGGAGCGCTATGTGGGCAAGCGGGTGGTGGATGCGGTCATCGCCGGCCCAAAAGCCGATATCAGCGGCATCGACAACCGGCTGGTAATTCAGACGCCGCTGGAGGCCAGCGACGTTCCCTATCGCCATGACCGGGCGCTGCTGCGAGGGGCGCTGGAGAAAGCGCTCCAGCTGCCGGGCTGATCCTGCGCGCCGGAGGATCGGCTTTCGGCGCACCTTAAAATCTTAAGGTTGTCTTAAAACAGAGCTGGCATTATACCCATATCTCTTTCTGTAGGTAGGTGTTATGTCTTTATTGCCTCTGCGTCGGCCCGTTCTCAGCCGCACAACGTATCTGATTCTCTTTGCTTGCTATATCGGTATCTTTCTCAACCTGGCTTTTTATCGCCAGGTTTTCCCGCTACTGCCGGTAAATAGCCTGCATAACTGGCTGGTATTCCTCAGTATGCCAATCGTGGCCATTTGCGTGATGAATATCCTCACCACCCTCGCCTCGTTCCTGAAGCTGGACCGGCTGGTGATTAGCCTTTTTATTCTACTCAGCGCTTCGGCTCAGTACTTTATCTGGTCCTTCGGCGTGGTGATTGACCGTTCGATGATCGCCAATATCTTCGATACCACACCGGCGGAAAGCTTCGCTCTGTTGTCGACGAAAATGGTCATCGTGCTTGGAGTTTCCGGCCTGTTGATGGTTCTGGTGGCCTGGTGGATTAAAGTTCGTAAACCTGCCTCTTTCTGGCGCGGCGCGGCGATGCGTCTGCTCAATATCGCCGTTTCGGCACTACTGATAATTCTGGTGGCCGCGCTGTTCTACAAAGATTACGCCTCGGTGTTCCGTAACAACAAAGAGCTGGTGAAATCCCTGAGCCCCTCCAACAGCATTGTGGCGCTGAACTCCTGGTATGCGCACCATCGCATGGACAACCTGCCGCTGGTGAAGATTGGCGAAGATGCCACGCAGAAACCGGTGATGCATAACGGTCCCCGTAAGAACCTGACGATTGTGGTGCTCGGCGAGACTTCGCGAGCGGATAACTTCTCACTGGGCGGCTACGATCGGGAGACTAACCCGCGCCTGCAACAGGACAACGTGGTGTACTTCCCGAAAACCACCTCCTGCGGCACAGCAACTGCGGTTTCCGTGCCCTGCATGTTCTCCAATATGCCGCGCGCGCGCTATGACGAAGAGCTGGCCCATCACCAGGAAGGCGTCCTGGATATTCTGCAGCGCGCCGGCATCCAGGTGCTGTGGAACGACAACGATGGCGGCTGCAAGGGGGCATGCGATCGGGTACCGCATCAGAACGTGACCGATCTGAAGCTAACCGGACAGTGCATCGACGGCGAGTGCTACGACGACGTGCTGTTCCATAATCTCGACAGCTATATCGATAACCTGCAACAGGATGGCATTATTGTGCTGCATACCATCGGCAGCCACGGCCCAACCTATTACAATCGCTATCCGGCTGAGTTCAAAAAATTCACCCCAACCTGCGATACCAATGAAATCCAAAGTTGTACGCAACAACAGTTGACCAATACCTACGATAACACCATTCTGTATGTCGACTATGTCGTTGATAAAGCGATAAAACTACTGCAATCTAAACAGGACAAATTCACCACTAGCCTGGTTTATTTGTCCGACCACGGCGAATCGCTGGGCGAAAATGGCGTCTATTTGCATGGTCTGCCGTACTCCATTGCGCCGGATACGCAAAAGCACGTGCCCATGCTGCTGTGGCTGTCGCCGGATTACCAGCAACGTTACGGTGTTTCCAGCCAGTGTTTGCAACAACAGGCTAAGACGAAGGATTATTCACAAGATAATCTGTTCTCCACCCTGCTCGGCCTGCTCGGCGTCAGCACCCACGAGTACCAGGCGGCAGATGATATTTTAACGCCATGTAGAGAGGCTGGTTGATGAAAATCTTAGTCATTGAAGACGATGCGCTGCTGTTGCAGGGGTTGATACTGGCGATGCAAAGTGAAGGATACGTGTGCGACGGCGTCTCCACGGCGCACGAAGCGGCGCTGTCGCTGGCCAGCAATCACTACAGCCTGATCGTACTCGACCTCGGCCTGCCGGACGAAGACGGCCTACATTTTCTCGCCCGTATGCGGCGGGAGAAAATGACCCAGCCGGTGCTGATCCTCACCGCCCGCGATACCCTTGAGGATCGCATTAGCGGTCTCGACACCGGCGCGGATGACTATCTGGTGAAACCCTTTGCCCTGGAAGAGCTAAACGCGCGCATCCGCGCCCTGCTCCGTCGGCATAATAATCAGGGCGATAACGAAATCAGCGTCGGCGATCTGCGCCTCAACGTCACCCGCCGCCAGGTGTGGCTTGGTGAGACGGCGCTGGATCTGACGCCGAAGGAGTATGCCCTGCTGTCGCGGCTGATGATGAAAGCCGGCAGCCCGGTACATCGTGAGATCCTCTACAACGATATCTACAGCTGGGACAATGAGCCAGCGACCAATACCCTGGAAGTGCATATCCATAACCTGCGCGATAAGATTGGCAAATCGCGGATCCGCACCGTCAGGGGCTTCGGCTATATGCTGGCTAACCACATCGATACGGAATAGACCATGGCTCTGTTTGCAACCGAAAACTGGACCATGCGTCACCGGCTGCTGTTGACCATCGGCGCCATTCTGGTGGTCTGCCAGCTGATCAGCGTCTTCTGGCTATGGCATGAGAGCAAAGAGCAGATCCAGCTGCTGGTGGCCAGCGCCATCGAAGGGCACAACAACCAGAAGCATGTGGAGCATGAGGTTCGGGAAGCGGTCGCCAGCCTGCTGGTGCCGAGCCTGCTGATCGTGGGTCTGGCGCTGTATATCAGCATGCTGGCGGTACGCAAAATCACCCGCCCGCTGTCACGTCTGCAAAGCGAGCTGGAGAGTCGTACCCCGGACAACCTCACCCCCATCGTGCTCAGCGAATCGGTGCCCGAGGTGACGGCGGTGACCACCGCCCTGAATCAGCTGGTTTCCCGCCTCAATCTGACTCTCGATCGCGAACGGCTGTTTACCGCCGACGTAGCGCACGAGCTGCGCACCCCGCTGGCCGGGCTGCGGCTGCACCTTGAGCTGCTGGCGAAAGTGCACGGCATGGGCGTCGACCCGCTGATCCAGCGGCTCGACCAGATGACCACCAGCATTTCGCAGCTGCTGCAGCTGGCGCGCGTCGGTCAGTCCTTTTCCGCCGGCAGCTATCAGCAGGTGCTGCTGCTGGATGACGTGGTCAAACCGCTGCAGGATGAGCTGGAGACCATGCTGGCCGAGCGCCAGCAACGGCTGCTGCTGACGGATGTCGAAAGCGAGGCCGTCGTCTCTGGCGACGCGACGCTCATCCGCGTCATTCTGCGCAATCTGGTGGAGAATGCCCATCGCTACAGCCCGCAAGGGTCGACGATCCGCGTGTCGGTGAAAGCGGGTCTGATGCCGGTGATGGCAGTGGAAGATGAAGGACCGGGGATTGATGAGGCGAAAAGCGGCGAACTCAGTAAGGCCTTCGTGCGCATGGACAGTCGCTACGGCGGTATAGGGCTAGGACTGAGCATCGTCACGCGCATCGCTCAGCTGCATGACGCCCAGTTCTTTTTACATAACCGCCAGCCGGGGCCAGGGGTCCGCGCGTGGGTGTTATTCCCGCGGCGCGGGGGTCAGAACGTCAGCACCCACTGATGGAAGAAGGCAACAATAATGACCAGGGCGGTGGCGACCGCCAGATATTCACGGAAGTTGATTTTTTGCATGGGCGCTATCCTCATCAGGTTGAGGATAGTGTCGCCTGGCGAGATTAAGCAAACATTAAGAAGGCCGCTTTGCGGCCTTTTTTCTTCACCGCGAATGGTTATCTGGCTGCGGAACAGGGCGATAAGGGCCACGCCTTGTCTGCTTCCCGCACGTCCACCTCCCGGCAGTACACGCCGGGACTCAGGAGGCGGCGATAAACAGTTCGCGCAGCTGATGCAGCTGGTCGCGAATTTGCGCCGCCTCTTCGAACTCGAGGTTTTGCGCGTGCTGCATCATCTGCCCTTCCAGCTCGTGGATTTTCTGCTGCAGCGCTTTTGGCGTCATATCCACGCCGCTGAGCCCGGCAGGCTCGACGGCCTTCGCTTTACCGCGCCCTTTGGCTTTGGTTTTCGCCAGGCTCTGGCCCAGCTGCAGGATATCCACCACTTTCTTGTTGAGCCCCTGCGGCACAATGCCGTGCTCTTCGTTATAGCGCTGCTGTTTCTCCCGTCGACGCTCTGTCTCGCCGATGGCTTTCGCCATCGAGGGGGTGATCTTATCGCCGTACAGGATAGCCTTGCCGTTGACGTTGCGCGCCGCGCGGCCGATGGTCTGGATCAGCGAGCGTTCGGAGCGCAGGAAGCCCTCTTTGTCCGCATCCAGGATCGCCACCAGCGACACCTCCGGCATATCCAGCCCCTCACGCAGCAGGTTGATCCCGACCAGCACGTCAAACTCGCCAAGACGCAGGTCGCGGATAATCTCCATACGTTCGACGGTGTCGATATCCGAGTGCAGATAGCGCACCCGCTCGCCGTGCTCCTCAAGGTACTCGGTTAAGTCTTCCGCCATCCGCTTGGTGAGGGTGGTGACCAGCACGCGCTCGTTGATAGCCGTGCGCAGGCGTATCTCCGACAGCAGATCGTCGACCTGGGTGGCCACCGGCCGCACTTCGATGATCGGATCCAGCAGACCGGTCGGCCGCACCACCTGATCCACCACCTCGCCGCCGGATTTATCCAGCTCGTAGGCGCCGGGGGTCGCCGACACGTAGATGGTTTGCGGCGCCAGCGCTTCGAATTCTTCAAACTTCATCGGCCGGTTATCCAGCGCCGACGGCAGGCGGAAGCCGTACTCCACCAGCGTCTCTTTGCGCGCCCGGTCGCCGCGGTACATACCGCCGATCTGCGGCACCGTGACGTGGGATTCGTCAATCACCAGCAGGCCGTCTGCCGGCAGGTAGTCGAACAGGGTGGGCGGCGGCTCGCCGGGCCCGCGCCCGGAGAGGAAGCGCGAGTAGTTTTCAATGCCCGAGCAGTAGCCCAGCTCGTTCATCATTTCGAGGTCGAACTGGGTGCGCTGGGTTAAGCGCTGCTCTTCCAGCAGCTTGTTGTTGGCCAGCAGCACCTTGCGCCGCTCCGCCAGCTCCAGCTTAATCTCTTCCATCGCCTGGACAATGCGCTCCCGGGGCGTCACGTAGTGGGTCTTGGGATAAATGGTGTAGCGCGGCACCGTCGATTCCACATGGCCGGTGAGCGGGTCGAACAGCGACAGGCGCTCAACTTCTTCGTCAAACAGCTCAATGCGCAGGGCGATATCGTCCGATTCCGCCGGGAAGACGTCGATCACCTCGCCGCGCACCCGGAAGGTGCCGCGCTGGAAGGCCTGATCGTTGCGGGTATACTGCAGTTCGGCCAGGCGGCGCAGGATCGCCCGCTGGTCAATCAGCATCCCCACCGTCAGATGCAACATCATTTTCAGATACAGGTCCGGGTCGCCGAGGCCGTAAATAGCCGAGACAGAGGCCACCACCACCACATCGCGCCGCTCAAGCAGCGCTTTGGTGGCCGACAGGCGCATCTGCTCGATATGTTCGTTTACCGAGGCATCTTTCTCAATGAAGGTATCTGAGCTGGGGACATAGGCTTCCGGCTGATAGTAATCGTAGTAGGAGACGAAATACTCGACGGCATTCTCCGGGAAAAACTCTTTCATCTCGCCGTAGAGCTGGGCCGCCAGAGTTTTGTTTGGCGCCAGCACCATCGTCGGCCGCTGCAGATCGGCAATCACGTTGGCGATGGTAAAGGTCTTACCGGAGCCGGTGACCCCCAGCAGCGTTTGATGCGCGAGCCCATCCTCCAGCCCCTCTTCCAGGCGGCGGATGGCTTCCGGTTGGTCTCCGGAGGGGCGAAAGGCGGAATGCAGAACAAACGATTTACTCATCAATCAGAACCTGAAAAAGATTTAGCGGCCGGTGTTTAATTCTACCCCCCGGGCCGTTTTTTGCCAATAAATTATACTGGATATTTAAACAGTTCGTGCTTATGATAGCGCCACAATATGGCCTTTTTTGCCGGTAAGCAGGGTATAAAACGCGCGCCGGGCGGAATAATCCTCCGGCCGTCAGGGTTATCCCCAGAAATTTTTACCTTTTAACATTTGTCAAGCGGACGGGTGAAAGTTTTATGGCAGCAGATGACGCTTTTCTTACACCCATTGATTTTATCTAACAAGCTGATATTTAATGTTTTTAAAGAAAAGACGCCTTTCGCGCCAATTCAGCCGCAAGCCGCGTACGCTCTAGCTTACCGCAGGTTTTCTAACTCTAATACACAAGGTTATCCACAGGAATAGTGGATAACTGTCTGCAGCCCAAGACCGCCGCCGCCCGGCGCAAATCGTCTGGCGGCCTTAATCACGTGGCGAAAAATTTTTATCGAACTATTTTTGATAACTATCCGCTTAAAGCCGCTCGATTTTTGCTGCTTTTTGCACCACCCTTTAGCGTCGGGCACCGGAAAAGTGCACCCCAGGCGCTGGCTGTGCCTGATGGTATCGGCATTTAGCGTTTTTTTCCGAGCGTTCTTTTTCCTGGCAAGAGTTTTGCAGCATCTTTCTGTCGCCCTGACGCCAGGATAAGGAGAAAACGTCCATGTTGAATTTACAGGCAGTAAATCACTTTTACGGCAACCAGCATTCACTGTGGAATGTCGATCTTGAACTACGCCCGGGGGAGTGCATTGGCGTACTGGGACGCGAGGGCATGGGAAAAACCACCCTGGTTAACTGCATTGCCGGGCACCTGCCGGTGGCCAGCGGCCGGATGACCTGGCATGACATTGGCGCCCCGCCGCAGGATCTCACGCCCCTGTCGGCCCAGTCGCGCAGCGCCATCGGTATCGGCTATGTGCCGCAGGATAAACGCATCTTTTCGCAGCTCAGCGTGGAAGAGAATCTGCATATTGCCCTCGCGGCCGGGAAACCCGGGGCTAACGCCAGCGGCGGCGAAATCTATGAGCATTTTCCCGAACTCTATGCCCTACGGCAGCGCAAAGGCGCCTCGCTGAGCGACGACGATCAGTACCAGCTGGCGTTGGCCAGGGCGCTGATTGTCCAGCCACGGCTGCTGATCCTTGATGAACCCTCGCGCGGCAGAGGGCCGCGCTGTCTGCAAAAGCTGGCGGATCTGCTGCTGCGGTTGAATCGCGATATCGGCCTGACGGTGCTGCTCGCCGAGCAGCACCTGCCCTTTATCCGCCGGGTGGCGGATCGTTTCTGTGTTTTGCACCGGGGCCGTAACGTCGCCGAAGGCGATATTATGGCGCTGGATGAACCGCTGCTGGCGCAGTGGATGACGCCGGATCCAGCGCCCTGAGATCCAGATACTGGCCGAGATCGTCGCGCTGCGCGATATCGGCAAGCCACGGTATTTCGCCGAGGAACGGCGCGGCCAGCCGGTTTTTCAGCGTCGCCAGATACTCGGCGTGGCGCTTGCCCGGCGGCTGCACGTCATTGGCGATCCACCCCGCGAGCGGCAGCCCTGCCTGGCGTACCGCCTGGGCGGTAAGCATCGCGTGGTTGATGCAGCCGAGCTTGACGCCCACCACCAGAATCACCGGCAGCTGCTCCGCCTGCGCCCAGTCGGCAAAGGTCAGGGTTTCCGACAGCGGCGTAAACCAGCCGCCGGCCCCTTCCACCAGCACCCAGTCGGCGAGGCGTTCTAACTCGCGGAGCCCGCTGGAGAGCCTCGCCGCGGCGATCGGCCGCCCTTCGTCGGCGCTGATGATGTGCGGTGAGGTCGGCTCGGCGAAGGTATACGGGTTAACCTGTTCATAGCGCAGCGCGACCCGGCTATGACGCTGCAGCGCCAGGGCGTCTTCATTACGCAGCCCTGCGGCGGTAAGCTCGCTGCCGGAAGCCACCGGCTTGTAGCCAGCCGTGTGAAAACCCAGCTGATTCGCCGCCTGCAGCAGGGCGCTGCTGGCGATGGTTTTCCCGACTTCAGTATCGGTCCCGGTGACAAAAAAACGTTTAGTCACGCTCAATGACTCCTGTAAAAAGAGAATACGTCAGCGGGCAGACGCCCTGCCGCTGCGGCCAGGCCAGCTGTAGCTCGCGCAGTTTGCCGCGGCCAAGCGGGGCTGATGCCCGCCCCTGGTGCAAATGGGTGGCACCGATGCCCTTCAGCGATCGCATGGCGCTCAGCGCGTCGGCGAACGGCAGGCTAATCTGATGCACCTCGCCGGACGCCCGCAGGCCGCTCAGCGCCGCGCGCACCGCCGCTTCGCTGAGAAAACGGTTGGCATGCGGCCGGTCGTCGATGGCCTGCCACGCCTGATTGAGCTCCGGCAGCGAGTCGGCCAGCAGCGTGCTAAACGCCACCCTGCCGCCGGGGCGCACCACCCGGTACAGCTCGCCAAGGGCGGCGCGCAGATCGTCGCACCACTGCACCGCCAGATTGCTCCACGCCAGATCGACGCAGGCGTCCGGCAGCGGCAGCGCCTCAATGTCGCCCAGCAGGTAATACTGGGCGGCGTCGTTACGCTGCGCCTCGGCCAGCATCCCGGGGGAGAGATCCAGCGCGGTCACCACGCTGCCCGCCTCACGCCAGCGGCGGCTCATGCCGCCGGGGCCGCAGCCAGCATCCAGCACCCGGGGAAAATCGCGACGCGCCAGCTGGCGCAGCAGCAATTCCGCGCTGCGCCGCTGCAGTTCATCATGTTGCGAATAGCCGCCGGCCGCCCGGCCAAACGCCGCGGCCACCGCCTGCTTATTCACCGTGGCCATGCAGCACCTCCAGTAAACGGTTAATGTCCTCAGCCTGATGGGCGGCGGTCAGGGTCAGGCGCAGACGTGCGCTGCCGACCGGCACCGTCGGTGGACGGATCGCCGTCGTCCAGCAGCCCGCGTCGCGCAGACGTGAGGCCAGGCTCAGCGCCCGGCCGTTATCGCCGACGATCAGCGGCTGGATCGCGCTGACGGAGTCGGTCAAACCCAGCGACACCTCGCCCATCCCCTCACGGAACTGACGGATGCGGGCGGCCAGGATGTCGCGACGCTGCTGTCCTTCATTGCTGCGAATCACCCGTAGCGCGGCGCTCAGCGCCACCGCCTGGGCGGGCGGCATCGCGGTGCTGTAGATCAAATGACGGGCAAACTGCAGCAGATAATCGGCCATCGCTTCGTCGCACAGCACCGCCGCGCCGCTGACGCCGAAGGCCTTGCCGAAGGTAACCACCAGCAGCTCAGGGCGCACCGCCTGTGCGGCACAGCTCCCGCGTCCTTCGTCACCGACCACGCCGACGCCGTGGGCGTCATCCACCAGCAACAATGCCCCTGCTGCCTGCGCCGCGGCGTGAATGGCCGCCAGCGGCGCACTGTCGCCATCCATGCTGAAAATGCCTTCAGTGACCGCCAATTGTTCGCCCGCCAGCGGCTTAGCCAGCAGTTGCGCGAGCTGCTGCGGATCGTTGTGAGCGAAACGGCGTAGCTGCGCCGGGCTGAGGCTTGCCGCCTCCAGCAGGGAGGCGTGGCTCAGGCGGTCGGCCACGATCCGATCCTCTTTATCCGCCAGGGCGGCGATCAGCGCCTGATTGGCGGCAAAGCCGGAGATAAACAGCAATGCGCGCGGATAGCCCAGCCAGTCGGCAAGTTCCTCTTCCAGCGCGCGGTGGGCCTCGTTATAGCCGCTTACGTGTCCCGAACCGCCGGAACCGACGCCATAACGTTCCGCCCCCTGCTGCCAGGCGGCGATAATCGCCGGATGCTGGCTCAGGCCAAGATAGTCATTACTGGAGAAGTTAAGCCAGCGCTCCCCTTCCCGCGCCAGCCAGCGCCCGGCGCCGTGCGTCACCGGCAGGCGGCGGCGAAGAGCATCCGCCGCCCGTCGCTCGTCCAGCGCCCTATCGATTCGCTGCCGCCAGGTCATAGCACCGCCGCGTTGTAATATTCCTCAGTGTCCGGGGTGAGTAAGGCCTGCTCCAGACGCTGCTGCTGCTCATTGTCGCCCTCCAGCACCGCCGTCTGCTGCGGGTTGATCCCCAGCTTGCGGAACAGCTGCAGATCTTTGTCCTCTTCCGGGTTCGGCGTGGTCAGCAGCTTGCAGCCGTAGAAAATGGAGTTCGCCCCGGCCATAAAGCACATCGCCTGGGTCTGCTCGTTCATCTGCTCGCGGCCGGCGGAGAGACGCACGTAAGAGGTGGGCATCATGATGCGCGCGATGGCGATAGTGCGAATAAAATCGAAAGCGTCGACATCGTCGTTATCCGCCAGCGGCGTACCTTTGACCTTCACCAACATGTTGATCGGTACGCTTTCCGGCGGCGTGGGCAGGTTAGCCAACTGCAGCAGCAGGCCGGCGCGGTCTTTCACGGTCTCCCCCAGCCCGACGATACCGCCGGAGCAGACTTTGATCCCGGCGTCACGCACTTTGTCCAGGGTATCCAGGCGCTCCTGGTAGGTGCGGGTGGTGATGATGTTGCCGTAAAATTCCGGCGAGGTATCGAGGTTGTGGTTGTAGTAATCGAGGCCCGCCTCGGCCAGGCGCTGCGCCTGGCTGTCGGTCAGAGTGCCAAGCGTCATGCACGACTCCAGCCCCAGGGCCTTCACCCCTTTCACCATCTGCTCCAGATACGGCATATCGCGGTCATTGGGGTTTTTCCACGCCGCGCCCATGCAGAAGCGGGTCGAGCCGGCGTTTTTCGCCTGACGCGCTGATTCCAGCACCTGCTCGACTTCCATCAGGCGCTCTGTTTCGAGCCCGGTTTTATAGCGCGCGCTCTGCGGACAATATTTACAATCTTCCGGGCAGGCGCCGGTTTTGATCGACAGCAGGGTGCTGACCTGCACCTGGCGCGGATCAAAGTGTTGCCGGTGGATTTGCTGCGCTTCGAATAACAGATCGATGAGTGGTTTATTAAATAATTCATTTACTTGCGACATTGTCCAACGTACGTGGTGAGCCATTGGCCTCTCCAAAGGGTTTTGTTAATTTACGGTTCGGTTTATACTCGTAAACCTAAATGTTTTCAAAATGGTTTACAAGTCGCTTATGACCCTGGACGATCTCGCCTTCGATCGGCGCCACATCTGGCACCCCTACACCTCTATGACTTCCCCCCTGCCGGTCTACCCGGTGGTTTCCGCCCACGGTTGCGAGCTGTCCCTCGCCGGCGGCGAACAGTTGGTTGACGGTATGTCCTCCTGGTGGGCGGCAATCCACGGCTACAATCACCCGCGCCTGAATGCGGCGATGAAAGCGCAAATCGACCAGATGTCGCACGTCATGTTCGGCGGGATCACTCACCCCTCGGCGGTGGCCCTGTGCCGCCAGCTGGTGGCAATGACTCCGGAATCGCTAGAGTGCGTTTTCCTCGCTGATTCCGGTTCGGTGGCGGTTGAGGTGGCGATGAAAATGGCCCTGCAGTACTGGCAGGCGAAAGGCCAACCGCGTCGACGTTTCCTGACCTTCCGCAATGGCTATCACGGCGATACCTTCGGCGCGATGTCGGTCTGCGATCCGCAGAACTCGATGCACAGCCTGTGGCAGGGCTATCTGCCGGATAACCTGTTCGCCCCCGCGCCGCAGAGCCGCTTTGACGGCGAGTGGGATGAAATGGATATAGTGCCCTTTGCCCGCCTGATGGCCGCGCACCGTCACGACATCGCCGCGGTGATCCTCGAACCGATCGTACAGGGCGCGGGCGGGATGCGGATGTACCATCCGGAGTGGCTGAAGCGGGTGCGTAAAATGTGCGACCGGGAAGGGATACTGCTGATCGCCGATGAGATTGCCACCGGCTTTGGCCGCACCGGCAAGCTGTTCGCCTGCGAGCACGCCGGTATCGCCGCCGATATTCTGTGTCTGGGCAAGGCGCTGACCGGCGGCACCATGACCCTCTCCGCCGCGCTGACCACCCGCGAGGTGGCGGAAACCATCAGCAACGGTGAAGCCGGCTGCTTTATGCACGGCCCGACCTTTATGGGCAACCCGCTGGCCTGCGCGGTGGCCAGCGAAAGCCTGCGCCTGCTGGAGAGCGGCGAATGGCAGCGGCAAGTGGCGGCGATTGAAGCCCAGCTGCTGGCCGAGCTGGCGCCGGCGCGGGGATCCGCCCTGGTCGCCGATGTCCGCGTGCTGGGCGCTATTGGCGTGGTTGAAAGCCGTCGCCCGGTCAATATGGCTGCCCTGCAGCGCTTTTTCGTCGAGCAGGGGGTGTGGATCCGCCCGTTTGGCCGCCTGATCTATTTGATGCCGCCGTACATCATCGCGCCTGAACAGCTGTCCCGCCTGACCCGCGCCGTTAACCTGGCGGTGCAGGACGAAACATTTTTTAGCGAATAAATAGCGGAATTGCGTCGTGGTGCAGGCTACACTTCCAGGTTAATCAGCGCATTATCAATGAGGATGAAGCATGAAACTGATCAGTCACGATCTCCAGGACGGCGGTAAGCTGCCTAATCGTCACGTCTTCAACGGCATGGGCTACGATGGCGACAATATTTCGCCGCATCTGATGTGGGATGATGTGCCCGCGGGAACCAAAAGCTTTGTGGTGACCTGCTACGATCCGGATGCGCCGACCGGCTCCGGCTGGTGGCACTGGGTGGTGGCTAACCTGCCGGCCGATACCCGCGTCCTGCCGCAAGGGGCCGGTTCCGGTCAGGCGGAGCTGCCGGAAGAGGCCGTTCAGACTCGCACCGATTTTGGCAAGGCGGGATACGGCGGCGCAGCGCCGCCGAAGGGCGAAACCCACCGCTATATCTTTACCGTCCACGCCCTGGACGTCGAGAAAATTGAAGTGGATGCCGAGGCCAGCGGCGCAATGGTCGGCTTTAACGTCCATTTCCATTCCCTCGCCAGCGCCTCCATCACCGCCCTGTTCAGTTAATCTCCCCCCCGGATAGCGGCTGTCGCCTTATCCGGGCTACTTGCGGCGCCATTTGTTTTTCGGGTGGCGCTGCGCTTACCCGACCTACAATACCCCCAGTCCCACGCAAGCGCAGCGCCGCCGGGCGATTGCCGCGGGCACGGAGCCGCTTTTATGCCGGGCGGCGGCTGACGCCTTGCCCGGCCTACGGTCCGTGCCATTTGTAGCCCCGGTAAGCGCAGCGCCACCGGGGAAATTGGCCTTACTGTTCAGTGGCTACCTGCAGCGCCGTTTTACGCACCCGCGCGTACCACACCACCGTCAGCAGCCCGAGCCAGACCAGGCCGGCAATCAGCGCCATCCGCGTCTCAGCAAACATCCCCAGCACCGCGATAACCAGCCCCATAAACAGCAGCGTCAACAGCGGCGCAACCGGCCAGAACGGGACGGGGAAGGCAATCTGGCTGCGTTCTTCGGCAGACAAACTACGGCGCATGGCGAAATGGGACAGCAGGATCATCAGCCACACCCACACCGTGGCGAATGCCGCCAGCGAAGCAATCAGCACAAAGACCTGCTCGGGGATCAGATAGTTCAGCACCACCGCCGCCAGCAGCGCGCCGCCCATGACCACCACCGTCATCCAGGGGACGCCGTTGCTGGCGATGCGCTGGAAGCTTTTCGGCGCCAGCCCCTCTTTCGACATGCCGTACATCATGCGCCCGGCGCCGAAGATATCGCTGTTAATTGCCGAAATGCTGGCGCTGATCACGATGATGTTAAGGATTGTCGCCGCCGCCGGGATCCCCAGACCGTCGAAAATCAGCACAAACGGACTCCCCTGCTCGCCAAAGCTGTTCCACGGGAAAATCGCCATCAGTACCGCCAGGGTGCAGACGTAGAACAGGATAATACGCAGCGGAATGGTATTGATGGCCTGCGGGATGACCTTTTTCGGATCTTTCGCTTCCGCGGCGGTGACGCCGATAATCTCCACCCCGCCGAAAGCGAACATCACGATGCCAAGCGAAGCGATAACGCCCTGCCAGCCGTTAGGAGCAAAGCCGCCGTGGCTCCACAGATTTTCCAGCCCGGTAGCCGGGAAGCTATGGCCGAAGCCAAAGAAGATGATCCCGGCGCCCGCCAGCATCATGGCGATAATCGCCACCACCTTCACCAGCGACAGCCAGAACTCCATCTCGCCGAACACCCGCACGTTGCACAGGTTCATGGCGCCGATAAAGAAGATGATGCTGAGGATCCAGATCCAGCGCGGGACATCGGGATACCACAATCCCATATAGATGCCGAAGGCGGTGACGTCGGCCAGGGCGACGATCACCATTTCAAAAGTATAGGTCCAGCCGGTAATAAACCCGGCCAGCGGCCCGAGATACTGGCGGGCGTAGCTGCCGAAGGAGCCGGAAACCGGGTTGCGCACCGCCATCTCGCCCAGCGCGCGCATGACGATAAACACCGCCGCGCCGCCAATCAGATAGGTCAGCAGCACCGCCGGGCCCGCCGCCTTGATGGCGGAGGCCGAGCCGTAGAACAGCCCGGTGCCGATAGCGGAGCCGAGCGCAATAAATCGAATGTGTCGGGCATTGAGCCCGCGCAGCAGATGTGGCTTGTGTTGTTGTTGCATATACAGGTGTCCTGGTTTTTTTATATGACGACAAATATGCGATGTAGGGCGGTCGGGGGAATGACTTCCCCCGACGCGGGTACAGAGAACAACGGTGATTAGTGCAGGCCTGGCAGTACGGCAGGCAGCAGACGCGTCAGGTGACGGGCCGCCAGAAGCGCAATGGCATTATCGATATCCGGGGCGAAGTAGCGATCCTGCGTATAATGAGGGACACGTTCGCGCAGCAGATGACGCGCTTCTTCCAGCAGTGGGCTGGTGGTCAGCCCTTCGCGCATATCCAGCCCCTGCACCGCCGCCAGCCACTCAACGGCCAATACGCCGCGGGTGTTCTCGGCCATCGCCCACAGGCGGCGACCGGCCGCCGGCGCCATCGAGACGTGGTCTTCCTGGTTGGCGGAGGTCGGCAGGCTGTCGACGCTGTGCGGGTGCGATAGCGCTTTGTTTTCACTGGCCAGCGCCGCCGCCGTGACCTGGGCAATCATAAACCCGGAGTTCACCCCGCCATTTTTCACGAGGAACGGCGGCAGCTGCGACATATGGCTGTCCATCATCAGCGCGATGCGGCGCTCGGAGAGCGAGCCGATTTCGGCGATCGCCAGCGCGATATTATCCGCGGCCATCGCCACCGGTTCGGCGTGGAAGTTGCCGCCGGAGATGACGTCATTTTCGGCGGCGAAGACCAGCGGGTTATCAGAGACCGCGTTGGCTTCGGCCAGCAGCACTTCCGCCGCCTGGCGGATCTGGGTCAGGCAGGCGCCCATCACCTGCGGCTGACAGCGCAGGGAGTACGGGTCCTGCACCTTACTGCAGTTATGGTGCGACTGCGAGATCGCGCTATCGTCGGTCAGCAGATGGCGATACAGCGCCGCCGCATCAATCTGCCCGCGCTGGCCGCGTACCTCATGAATACGCGCATCGAACGGACGACGCGAACCCAGCGCCGCTTCGGTGGTTAACGCCCCGCAAACGACCGCGGAGGCGAACAGATCTTCGGCTTCGAACAAACCGCGCAGGGCAAAAGCGGTCGAGGCCTGGGTGCCGTTGAGTAGCGCCAGCCCCTCTTTCGCCGCCAGGGTAATCGGCTCCAGCCCAACCTGACGCAGCGCTTCGGTGGCCGGTAGCCATTCGCCGCCGCGTACCCGCGCTTTGCCTTCGCCAAGCAGGGTCAGCGACATATGCGCCAGCGGCGCGAGGTCGCCGGAGGCGCCGACGGAACCTTTCGCCGGGATCCACGGCGTCACGCCGGCATTCACCAGGCCAATCAGCGCCTGGATCACGCTCAGGCGGATCCCGGAGAAACCGCGGGACAGGCTGTTAATCTTCAGCACCATAATCAGCCGCGCCAGGTCATCGTCCAGCGGCTCGCCAACGCCCGCCGCATGGGACAGCACCAGCGAACGCTGCAGGTTCTCCAGATCTTCCGTCGAGATCCGGGTCTGCGCCAGCAGGCCAAAACCAGTGTTGATGCCGTAGGCGGTCCGCCCTTCGGCAAGGATGGCGTTGACGCAGGCCACGCTCTCGTCAATGGCGGCAAACGCGCCGCTGTCGAGGGTAATATTCACCGGGTGGCTGTAGATGTCGCGGAGCTGCGACAGGCTGAGTTGCCCCGGGATCAGAGTTAAAGATTTCATTTCGCGTTCCCCTGCGTTGCCGCGACCATCGGAAGATTGAGACCCTGTTCTGCTGCGCATTCAATGGCAATCTCGTACCCCGCGTCGGCATGACGCATCACACCGGTGGCCGGGTCGTTGTGCAGGACGCGGGCGATACGCGCCGCCGCTTCATCGGTGCCATCGCAGACGATAACCATCCCGGAGTGTTGCGAGAAGCCCATGCCTACCCCGCCGCCGTGGTGCAGCGACACCCAGGTCGCGCCGCTGGCGGTGTTGAGCAGGGCGTTGAGCAGCGGCCAGTCGGAGACCGCGTCAGAGCCGTCGCGCATCGCTTCGGTTTCGCGGTTTGGGCTGGCGACGGAGCCGGAGTCAAGGTGATCGCGGCCAATGACGATCGGCGCGGAGACTTCGCCGCTGCGCACCATTTCGTTAAACGCCAGGCCCAGCTTCTGCCGCCATTCCAGACCGACCCAGCAGATACGCGCCGGCAGCCCCTGGAAGCTGATGCGCTCGCGCGCCATATCCAGCCAGTGGTGCAGATGCTTATCATCCTTAATGATCTCTTTCACTTTGGCGTCGGTTTTGTAGATATCCTGCGGATCGCCGGAGAGCGCTACCCATCGGAACGGTCCGATACCCCGACAGAACAGCGGGCGGATATAGGCCGGCACGAAGCCCGGGAAATCAAAGGCGTTGCTGACGCCCACTTCCTGAGCCATCTGGCGAATGTTGTTACCGTAGTCAAAGGTCGGGACCCCCATCTCATGGAAGGCCAGCATCGCCTGCACGTGGTCGGCCATCGAGCGTTTCGCCGCCAGAATGGTGCCCTGCGGATCGGATTCGGCTTTCTGCTGATACTCTTCCCAGCTCCAGCCTTTCGGCAGATAGCCGTGCAGCGGGTCGTGGGCGCTGGTCTGGTCGGTGACCATATCCGGGCGCACGCCGCGTTTCACCAGCTCCGGCACGATCTCCGCGGCGTTGCCGCACAGGGCGATGGAGATAGCGCGACCTTCGGCAGTGTATTTCTTGATGCGCGCCAGGGCGTCATCCAGAGAAGTAGCTTGTTCGTCCACATAGCGGGTGCGCAGACGGAAATCGATGCGGCTCTGCTGGCATTCAATGTTCAGCGAGCAGGCCCCGGCCAGCGTCGCGGCCAGCGGCTGCGCGCCGCCCATGCCGCCCAGCCCGGCGGTTAGCACCCAGCGGCCTTTCAGGCTGCCCTGATAGTGCTGACGACCGGCTTCGACGAAGGTTTCGTAGGTGCCCTGCACGATGCCCTGGCTGCCAATGTAGATCCAGCTGCCAGCGGTCATCTGGCCGTACATCGCCAGCCCTTTGGCATCCAGCTCGTTGAAGTGTTCCCAGGTCGCCCAGTGCGGGACCAGGTTGGAGTTAGCGATCAGCACGCGCGGCGAGTTTTCATGGGTTTTGAAAACGCCCACCGGCTTGCCGGACTGGACCAGCAGGGTTTCGTCGCTTTCCAGGTTCTTCAGCGCCTTCACGATAGCGTCATAGCATTCCCAGTTGCGCGCTGCGCGACCAATACCGCCATAGACCACCAGCTCGTGCGGGTTTTCGGCGACATCGGGATCGAGGTTATTCATTAACATACGCAGCGGGGCTTCGGTCAACCAGCTCTTCGCGGTCAGCGTCGTGCCTCTTGGCGCACGGACGTCCAGCTGGCGATATTTGCTTTGCGACATCGGGGTTTCTCCTGACAATGAACGTTGTTTACGTAGATACATATACTTGTCTATACAAGCATGCGCAAGCCAGGATTTAACAGAAATGATACAATTTTGTTATATTGCGTCAGCAATCACGTTTTGCTGACGCCAGAGTGGATCAGGAGCCAAAGCGGCCCTGCAGACGATAACGGCTGCCGGGGAACAGCAGGCGCGCGTGGGAAACGATATGGGTTGTCGACCAGGTGCGGCGACGGATCAGCAGACAGGGATCGTGGGCGTGAATATGCAGCAGCGCGCACTCTTCCGCTGTGGCCTGCACCGCTTCAACAATATGTTCACCTTCGGTTAACGGGGCGATCAGCGACAGATAATCATGGGGCGTGGTGGCGGTATAATCCTGCTGGAGATAGTTCGGCACCACCGCGGCATTGACGCAGCGATCTTCGATTTGTACCGGCACCTCGTTTTCGTAATGCACCATCAGCGAGTGAAAGATGCGGGTGCCTTCCGCTACGCTGAGCGCCGTCGCCTGAATATGATCCGCCCGGGTCTCCTCCAGCAGCAGCACCTCGCAGCGGTGCTGATGGTGACGGGCAAGAATTTCTTCGGCAATGCTGCGCACCTCAAACAGCGCCGACTGCCCTTTCGGCTCGGCGACAAAGGTCCCCACCCCTTGCAACCTGACCAGCAGGCCTTCATCCGTTAGCTCGCGCAGCGCGCGGTTGATGGTCATCCGGCTGAAGCCGAACTGGGCCACCAGCTCCGCTTCCGAAGGGATACGGTCATGCGGTCGCCAGACGCCGCTGTGAATTTTTTCACCGATAGCCTGCTTCACCTTCTCATAAAAAGGCGCGGGCGCGGAACGGGGTTGCTGTGAAAACATAGCCTGGCTTTCCTTTTGCAAAATGGGCGGCGAAACACCCAGAATATACCGGAATGGCTACTGCCACCAATGGGCGATTTGCCATGCCAGACGGGCCGCCGCGCGGGCGCCCTGACCGTCAATGTCAAACTGCGGGTTGAACTCCACCAGATCCACCGCCTGCAGCTTACCGCTGCGGCACAACGGCTCTACGATGCGCAGCAGGGTCGCCAGCGGCACGCCCAGCGCCGCCGGCGCGGATACCGCCGGCATTTCGCGCGCCGGCAGCACGTCGAGATCGATAGTCAGATACAGACGGTCGAATTGCGCGATATTGCGCTCAAGCTCCGCCAGCACCCGGGTTTCGAAGGCCTCTAATACCTGTAGATCCTCCACAATAGCCACCTCGCGCCGCGCCGCTTCCTCCCAGAGCGCCTGGGTGTTGGCCGCCCGACTGACCCCAATGCAGGTATAGTGAAAACCGCGCTGCTGCGCGTCACACTCCAGCGCCAGCTGGCGGAACGGCGTCCCGGAGCTGGCGCACTCGGCAAAGCGCAGATCCAGATGCGCATCGAGGTTAATAATGCCCACTTTTTCGCCGGGGAAGGCATCCAGTATCCCGGCGCCGTGACCGAAGGCGGTCTCGTGGCCGCCGCCCAGTACCAGCGTGCGTTTGCCGGCGCGCTGGCAGGCGGTCACCGCCTCGCGCAGCGCCTGATGCGCGGCTTCCAGCTGGTCGCCTTCGACGCTAATCGTGCCCATATCCACGCAGCGGTCGTGGCCCTGATGGCTGGCCATATTGGCCAGCGCCCGGCGTAGGGTCGCCGGGCCGTCAGCCGCTCCGGTACGCCCTTTGTTGCGCCGGACGCCTTCGTCACAGGCGAAGCCGAGCAGCGCGATATCGCCGGGCATCTCCTGCGGCGCGAAGCGTTCGGCGCGGGGAATGGTCTGGAACAGACGCAGCGCATTCGGCGCTTCCGCGCTGTCGTCGCGACCTTGCCAAAGGTTAGCGGGGGTAGCTTGCCACAGCATCATTGTAGTTCTCCTCGTACCACACGCTGCCAGAGCGGACTGCGCCCCGGCTCATACACCATCTCGACCGGATGCTCAGCATCCCAGATGGCAAAGTTCGCCACAAAGCCCGCCGCCAGCTGGCCGTGGCTGTTCTGCCGCCCCAGCGCCCGCGCGGCATGGCGCGTCACGCCGGCCCACGTCTCTTCCGGCGTCAGGCCAAATTTGACGCAGGCCATGTTCATCGCCAGATGCAGGCTGGCGAAGGGGCTGGTGCCGGGGTTGAAATCCGTCGCCACCGCCATCGGCACCTGGTACTTGCGCAACAGTTCCACCGGCGGTTTGCGGGTTTCATTGAGGAAGTAGAACGCGCCGGGCAGCAGGGCCGCCACGGTGCCGCTCTCGCGCATCGCCGCCACCCCCTCTTCCGTCAGATATTCGATATGGTCGGCGGACAGTCCGTGATAACGGCTCACCAGCTGCGCGCCGCCCAGCGAAGAGAGCTGCTCAACGTGACCTTTAACCGGGATGCCTAGCGCCTGCGCCGCCTGAAACACCCGCTCGGTTTGCTGCGGGCTGAAACCGACGTTTTCGCAGAAGACGTCGACGCTTTCAAACAGTCCCTCCCGCCACAGCGTCGGCAGGATCGTCTCGCAGACCAGCGTAATATAGCCGTCGGCGTCGCCTTGATATTCCGGCGGCGTGGCGTGGGCAGAGAGCAGCGTCGCCGAAAGCTCGACGCCATTGTCGTCGGCCAGCTGGCGGGCGACCCGCAGCATTTTGCGCTCGTTTTGCAGATCGAGACCGTAGCCGGATTTGATCTCCAGAGTGGTCACCCCTTCACGCAGCAGGCGGGCCAGCCGCGGCTGGGCCAGCGCCAGCAGCTCGGCTTCGCTGCTGTCGCGGGTGGCGCGCACGGTGGCATTAATCCCCCCGCCGCTGGCGCTGATGGTCTGATAGGAGACGCCGTTCAGACGCTGCTCCCACTCCTGGGCCCGGCTGCCGCCGAAGACGAGATGGGTGTGGCAGTCGATTAATCCCGGCGTGACCAGCCGGCCTTCGAGATCGATCCTGCGCCCGCTGGGAAGGTCATCTTCGGCGACGATCGCCGCAATGCGACCGTCGTGGACCAGCAGCGCGTGGCGCTCCAGCAGACCGTACGGTTGAGCGTGATCGGGGTTCAAGGTGGCGAGACGGGCGTTTCGCCAGATAACGAGTTCGGAAGTGGCTTCAGTCATAGCGCTTAACTTGTCATGGGTTGTATAGACATTTATTTTCATAACGTCGGGAATGTCAACAAAAGCGCGACTAAATGTTATTTATTTGTGACTAGGGACCGTCCCGGGAAAGCGTTCATTGCGTAAAGAAGGTAAGTTTTTCAGCCCGCATCTTCCCGTTTCGTTCAAGTTAGTATAAAACAGCAGGTTTTAAAGGACTTATACCCTGGCGTCTCAGCCGGGGTATTTCACTACGCTTAATTTTGCCCGGAGCAACATGAACACATATTCCGTTTCCCGTCTGGCGCTGGCGCTGGCCTTCGGCGTGACGCTGTCCGCCTGTAGCTCGACGCCTGCCGATCAACAGCCCTCAACGCAGACTGCACCGGGCACCACCGCGCGTCCCATTCTGAACGCCGATGAAGCGAAAAACTTTACCCCGGCGGCCTATTTCCAGTCGCTGAACCCCAATGCCGCGGCCTGGACGCCGTCCGCCATCAGCCTGCCGGCGCAGCCTGACTTTATCGTCGGCCCGGCGGGAACCCAGGGCGTGACCCATACTACCGTCCAGGCAGCGGTGGATGCGGCAATTGCCCGCCACTCTAACCGTCGCCTGTTTATCGCCATCATGCCGGGCGAATACCCGGGCACCGTCTACGTTCCGGCGGCGCCGGGCGCCCTGACTCTGTATGGTACCGGCGATAAACCGATTGACGTAAAAATCAGCGAAGCCATTGATTCTGAGATGGATCGCAACACCTGGCGTCGTCTGGTCAATCCGGGTGGCAAATACATGCCGGGCAAACCGGCGTGGTATATGTTCGACAGCTGCCAGAGCAAATCCACCGCCACCGTCGGCGTGATGTGCTCCGCGGTCTTCTGGTCGCAGAATAACGGCCTGCAGCTGCAGAACCTGACCATCGCCAACAACCTTGGCGACAGCGTCGATGCCGGTACCCACCAGGCCGTTGCCCTGCGCAGCGATGGCGACCAGGTGCAGATCGATAAGGTGAACATTCTTGGCCGCCAGAACACCTTCTTCGTGACCAACAGCGGTGTGCAGAACCGTCTGCAGGACAACCGCCAGACTCGCACCCTGGTAACCAACAGCTATATTGAAGGCGACGTGGATATCGTTTCTGGCCGTGGCGCCGTGGTGTTTGATAACACCGACTTCCGCGTGGTGAACTCCCGTACTCAGAAAGAAGCCTATGTCTTCGCGCCGGCCACCCTGAAGAGCGTGACCTACGGCTTCCTGGCGACTAACAGCCGCTTCACCGCCTCCGGGGATAACGTCGCGCAGCTCGGCCGCGCGCTGGATGTTGACGGCAACAGCAACGGTCAGGTCGTGATCCGCGACAGCGCCATCAATGAAGGCTTTAACATCGCCCAGCCGTGGGCGGCAGCGGTAGGCTCCGGCCGTCCGTTCAGCGGCAACACCGGCAGCGCGGATGACAAAGGCAATCTGCAGCGCAACCTCAACGACAACAGCTTCAACCGCATGTGGGAATATAACAACCGCGGCGTGGGAAGCAGCGTGGTCGCCGAGCCGAAACAGTAAAGCGCAACAAGCGTGAAGCATAATAAAAGAGGGGGCGATGCCCCCTCTTTCCTTTTTCGTTCAGCGCTTCACGCCGTCAGGCGGTTCGCCATTTGCGGGTCAGCGGTTTTTCCAGTTCCACGATCAGGAACATGGCGAAGCCGATGATAAAGGTGATCACCCAGTAGCGGAACGGCAGCCCGGTGGTGCCAAACAGCATCTGCATAAACGGCGCATAGATAATCAGCAGCTGCAGCACCAGCAGCACGCCGCTGACGATCCAGATCCCCTTGTTAGCCAGCAGACCTTTGGTTAACGAGAAACCATCCGATACGCGGCAGTTCAGCATATAGAACCACTGGGCGGTGACCAGGGTCTGCAACAGCACGGTACGGATAAACTCCGGCGAATAGCCGCGCGGCTGCAGCCAGGCTTCGAGAATAAAGGCGCTGACTGCAATCATCGACCCCACAAACGCCACGCGCCAGATGGCAAACCCGTCCATGACGTGAATTTTCGGGTCGCGCGGCGGCCGCCGCATAATATTTTTCTCACCGGCTTCAAACGCCAGACCAAACGACAGCGTGGCGGAGGTGGCCATGTTCATCCACAGGATAAGCACCGGCGTCAGCGGCAGCACGTTGCCTGCCAGCAGCGCGATCACGATCAGTAAACCCTGCGCAAGGTTGGTCGGCATGACAAAAAGAATGGTTTTCTTCAGGTTGTCATACACCCGGCGCCCCTCGCGGACCGCGCTGGCGATGGTGGCGAAGTTGTCGTCGGTCAACACCATATCGGCGGCTTCCTTGGTGACTTCGGTTCCCTTGATCCCCATCGCCACGCCGACGTCAGCCTGCTTCAGCGCCGGGGCATCGTTCACCCCGTCTCCGGTCATGCCGACAATCTCTTTCTTGCTCTGCAGAGCCTGCACCAGACGGAACTTATCTTCCGGGCTGGTGCGGGCGAAGATATCGAACTGCTGCGCGGCGACGCTCAGCTGCGCGTCGTCCATCACCTCCAGCTCGCGCCCGGTGATGGCGTTACCCGCATTGCCAATCCCCAACATTTTGCCGATGCTCATCGCCGTTTGCGGATGGTCGCCGGTGATCATCTTCACGCGAATCCCGGCCTGCAGGCAGTCGGCAATCGCCGTGATCGCTTCCGGACGTGGCGGATCCATCATCCCGGCAACCCCTAATAAAATGACCCCCTGCTGCAGATCCTGATGGGTCAGCTCGGTCTGGCCTGCGGCAGCTGGCTTCCAGGCCGCGGCCACCATGCGCAGCCCCTCCCGGGCGTACTCTTCAATTTTGCTTTCCCAGTACGGGAGATCCAGCGGCTGCAGTCCGTTGTCGCTCTGCTGATACTGGCACAGGCGGAACAGAACGTCAGGCGCGCCGGTGACCAGCACCACCTCCTCTTCGCCCAGCCGGTAAAGCGTCGACATGTATTTATATTGCGAATCAAAAGGAATTTTACTACGCAGCTCGCTGGGCTGCGGCGGCAGTGTTATCTTCGCCGCCAGCACCTTCAATGCCCCCTCGGTGGGGCCGCCGGTAATTTTCCACAGCCCGCCTTCCTCTTTGATAAGCTGGCTGTCGTTACACAGATCGATGGTGCGCAGATAGCGCTCAAGAAGCGATCCTGGCGCCACGGCGATCGGCGTCGGGTCGTCGATGGCATGGATTTTACCGACCGGCTCATAGCTGTCCCCTTCCACCCGATAGACGCTGTCCGCGGTGATCACCGCCTTCACCGTCATTTCGTTCATGGTCAGGGTCCCGGTTTTATCCGAGCAGATAACGGTCATCGCACCGAGGGTTTCCACCGTCGGCAGCTTGCGGATAATCGCTTTCTGACGGGCCATCGCCTGCACGCCAAGCGACAGAATAATCGAGATAATCGCCGGCAACCCTTCCGGGACCGACGCCACCGCGAGGCTAATTAACGACAGCATCAGTTCGGAGACCGGCATATCGCGGAACAGCAGGCTAAAGACGAACAGCGCCGCCATCATCACCAGAATGAGGATAAAAATGGCTTTGCCCAGCTTATCCATCTGCACCAGCAGCGGCGTGCGATGTTTCTCAATGCCCGCCATCATCTGGTTGATGTGGCCCAGCTCGGTATCGCCGCCGGTGGCCACCACGATCCCTTTCCCCGCCCCTGAGCTGACGGTGGTCCCGGAAAACACCAGGTTGCTGCGATCGCCGAGCGGCAAATCACCGCTTAGCGGCTCGGTGGTTTTTTCCACCACCGTCGACTCGCCGGTGAGGATCGCCTCTTCCACCCGCAGGTTGTGCGCCTCAATCACCCGTAAATCGGCGGGGATTCGGTCGCCGGCGCGGATCACCACGATATCGCCGGGCACCAGCGAGGTGGTGGGGATGGTTTCATGGTTGCCCTGGCGGATCACCACCGCCTCGCTGGAGAGCATATTGCGGATACTCTGCAGCGATTTTTCCGCATTACTCTCCTGAATGAAGCCGATCAGCGCATTGACCACCGCCACCGCGAGGATCACTGACATGTCGATCCAGTGGCCCATTACCGCCTTGAGCAGCGCCGCCGCCAGCAGGACGTAGATCAGCACATCGTTAAAATGCACAATAAAACGCAGCCAGGCGGGTTTACCCGGCTTCTGCGGCAGGGCGTTTTCGCCATACTGCTGCAGGCGCGTGGCCGCCTCTGTTCCGCTAATCCCGTCCGGCGAACTCTGCACGCTGGCGAGCGTCTCCTCGACGGAGCGCTGATAGTAGGGCGTCCCCGGTTTATCTGTATTCATACTCTCTCCCTCGATTTATGAAGCGGAAGTCAGGACGACATCCCGCCGTCATCAGCGCACAACGAAAACCGGTACATGGGCATAGCGCACGATATTGGCCGCTTCCGAGCCCAGCAGGTGAGTCTGGATCCCCGGATTGCGTGAACCGACAATCACTACGTCCGCTTTTAGCTCATCGGCCAGGGCGATCACTTGATCGCGAACATTGCCACTGCGCACATAAAGATGGCTGGCGTCTTCCGCCAGGCCATTTTTTTTGACCAGCTCGGTCAGTTTTTCCTTAGCGGTAGTAATCAAATGGTCTTCCATCTTTCGGGCATCAGAGATAAATCCACGCGTTAACACCGGAGAGAATGCCGGAATGACATGGACAAGATGAATTTGCCCGGCAGAATGTTGGGCAAGGAATTTTGCATGAGAGAGCGCTTTGTCGGCCAGGCCTGCATCAAAAACGTCAACGGGAACAACGATATTTTTATACATGAGATAATCCTTTTATTACCAATACAATGCGTAGTGATGAATAACCCCATACTTGGGGAGGAACGAAATCTCAACAACAGAAGCGGCGAGCGGAATAGATGTTATTAAACGTAGCACAGGAAAATTAACATTAGAAAATGACGGATTAATAGACTGAAAAATATTATAAAAAGCTCTTATCTCCTGCGAATCTCCTGCCCTTTCCCCAACGATGCCGCCAACGCTCGGGGTATTCACTTTTTTAACACTTCACCTTTTCTCCGACTATGCTGATTACAAGCAGGAGTGCCGCTCCGAATGTCCAGTGGTCACAGCGAGGGCCGAATTAAATGACATTCGCGGTTCGGGTGGGTGTTAAGGGAGAAAATCATGTTTGGTTATAGCCTGTTACGTCTGGGATTCTTTGTCGCGTTGGCCATTGTCGCCTGCACGCTGGTGGGACTATTCACCTATCTGGTTGTCGCCGCCCTCGCCGAATAAGCGTGCGCCGCGTAATAAAAATGTAAAATAAATCCTGAATCTGAGGGGAATACTGTGAACCGTTATTTTTCTCTCATCCCGGTTGTTATTTTATTGACAACCGCTTGCGATCAGAAATCGCCGTCCGTCGAGTCCGCCCCGCGCATGGTCAAGGTGGCGCAGGTGACCGCCGTGGGCAATACCCAGCAGCGAACGTTTCCGGCACGTATCGAGTCTGGCGACTCCACCGAGCTGTCGTTTAAGCGGGGGGGCCAGGTGGAATCGCTGGATATTCGCCAGGGGGCGACCATCGCCCAGGGACAAACGCTGGCGCGCCTGAATGCCCGCGAGGCCCAACAGCGGGTCAATGAGCGACAAACGGCGGCCACCCTCGCCCAGCGTCAGTTCGACCGCTTCCAGACCCTGGCGGGACGTCAGGCCATCTCCCAGGCGGAAATGGACGTGCAGCGCGCCAATCGCGATGCCGCCAACGCGGCCTTAAAAATCGCCCGTGAAGAGCTGGCGCAAATGAGCCTCACCGCGCCCTTCGGCGGGATTGCCGCCGGCGTGCATATCCGCAACCATCAGGTGGTCGCCGCCGGCCAGCCGGTGATCACCCTGACGCGGACCGACCTGCTGGATGTAGTCTTCAGCATTCCCGAAAATCTGTTCACCTCCCTGGATATCCGTAATACCGCCTACCGTCCCGTCGTCAGGATCAATACCCTGCCGGGCCGCGAATTTACGGCGGAATACAAAGAGCATACCGGCAGCAGCGATAACAGCACCCTCACCTGGCAGATCATTTTAACCATGCCGCGGCCGGATGATTTTCCCACCGTCGGCGGGGTTAGCGGCACCGTGACGGTCAACCTCGGCAATTTACCGGCCAGCGCCGGAAGGGAAACCCTCGTGGTGCCAGTGGAGGCGGTGTTTAACCCGGATAACCGGCCGAAGAATGAACCCATCGTCTGGGTGGTGAAAGGGGACAATGCGCATCGGTTTCTTGAAGAGCGCAAAGTCACCGTCGGCGAGGTGACCGCGCAGGGAGTGACTATCACCGACGGTCTCCACGCGGGTGAGCAGGTGGTCGCGGCGGGCGTGAGCGAGCTGCATGCCGGGCAGCCGGTGCGGATCTGGACGCGTGAACGAGGATTATAAATGGACATTTCCCGTCAGTTTATTAATAACCCGACCCGCGTCTGGTTAGCCATTCTGCTGCTGGGGGTGGGGGGTCTGTTCGCCCTGCTCAATATCGGCCGTCTGGAAGATCCTGCCTTCACCATTAAAACGGCGGTGATCGTCACCCACTACCCTGGCGCGTCCGCTCAGCAGGTGGAGGAGGAGGTGACCCTGCCGCTGGAAAATGCGATTCAGCAGCTTCCCTCACTGGATAACGTCAGCTCCATCTCCTCAAATGGCTTATCGCAAATTACGGTGAATATCGCTTCGCAGTACCATTCCAGCGAGCTGCCGCAAATCTGGGATGAGCTACGTCGCCGCGTCGGTGACGCCAGCCGACTTTTCCCGCCTGGCGTCGTGACCCCTTTCGTCAATGACGACTTTGGCGATGTGTTTGGCTTTTTCTTCGCCATCTCGGGCGACAGTTTTACCAACCCCGAACTGGTGCGCTATGCCGAACAGCTGCGTCGGGAGCTGGTGCTGGTTCCTGGGGTCGGTAAAGTCGCTATCGGCGGCGTCATTCCGCAACAGATCAATGTTGATATCTCGCTGGCGAAGATGGCGGCGCGCGGGATCACGCTCAACCAGCTCGCCGCTATCCTGACCCGGCTCAACGTGGTGTCCAGCGCCGGAGAGATCCGCGTTGGCAGCGAATCGATCCGCCTTCACCCCACCGGGGAGTTTCAGAGCATCGATGAGCTGGGGGATCTGCTGGTCAGCCCTCACGGCGCCAGCGCCACCACCCGACTGCGGGATATTGCCACACTGTCGCGCGGGCTGACCGACTCGCCGTCCAGTATCTATCATGCCAACGGCCGCCAGGCGGTGACCATGGGGGTCTCTTTTATTCCTGGCGTCAACGTCATTGACGTCGGGCACGCCCTTGAAGCCCGCCTCCAGCAGATGGCCGCCGACAAACCGGCGGGGATCGACATCGCCATTTTTTACGATCAAGCGGTAGAGGTCGCCCACTCGGTCAATGGCTTTATTACCAACTTCCTGATGGCCCTGGCGATCGTGGTCGGCGTGCTGCTGGTGTTCATGGGGGTGCGCAGCGGGATCATTATCGCCCTATCGCTGGCGCTCAACGTTCTCGGCACCCTGCTTATCATGTATATCTGGGGGATAGAGTTACAGCGGATCTCCCTCGGGGCGCTGATCATCGCCCTGAGTATGCTGGTGGACAATGCCATCGTTATTGTCGAAGGGGTGCTGATCGCCCGCCAGCAAGGTTCGCCGCTGCTGGGCGCCATTAACTATGTAATCCGCCGCTCCGCCCTGCCGCTGCTCGGCGCCACGATCATCGCCATCCTCGCCTTCGCGCCGATTGGCCTCTCGCAGGACTCCACCGGGGAGTATTGCAAATCCCTGTTCCAGGTGCTGCTGATCTCGCTGATGCTAAGCTGGTTCTCCGCCCTGACCATCACGCCGGTACTCATTAAGTGGTGGTTGTTTAAACACGCCCCGTCGGCCGCCGCGTCGGCGGAAAAAGCCGATCCATACCGCGGCCGCTTTTATCGCGGCTATCAGCAGACGCTGCGAATACTGCTGCAGCAAAAGACCGTGACCCTGGTGCTGATGGGCGCCCTGCTGGCCGCGGCTATCTGGGGCTTCACCTTCGTTCGGCAGAATTTCTTTCCGTCATCGAATACGCCCATTTTCTTTGTCGACCTGTGGCTCCCCTACGGTACCGATATTAACGCCACCGAGCAGATGACCCGCGATATTGAGCGGTCGATCGCCGGCCAGCCGGGGGTAGTCACCACCGTCGCCACCATTGGCCAGGGCAGTATGCGTTTTATTCTTACCTACAGCGGCCAGCGGCAGTACAGCAACTACGCGCAAATTATGGTGCGGATGGACGACCAGCGCGGCATCGCCCCCGTCACCCGCCACGTGGAAGCCTGGATCGCCAGAAACTACCCGCAGGTGAACGCCAGCACTAAACGCATTATGTTCGGCCCCTCCGGGGATAGCGCAATTGAAGTGCGCATTAAGGGCCCTGACCCGGATACGCTGCGCGCGCTGGCCAGTCAGGTGAGCGATATTCTCGCCGAAGATCCGGCCACCGACAGCGTGCGTAACGACTGGCAGAACCGCAGCAAGGTGATCCGCCCGCAGTACTCCCCGGCGCTGGGGCGCGAGCTGGGGGTGGATAAACAGGACATTGATCATGCGCTGGAGATGAATTTCTCCGGCAGTCGCGCCGGGTTATATCGCGAGGGCGCCGATCTGCTGCCGGTGATCGTCCGGCCGCCGGCAACGGAGCGACAGGATGCCAACCACCTGAATAACGTGCTGGTCTGGAGCCAGAGCCGCCAGCAGTATATCCCGTTGAGTAACGTCATCCATGGCTTCTCACTGGAGTGGGAAGATCCATTGATTCTCCGCCGGGATCGCACCCGGGTGCTGACGGTCCAGACCGACCCCAGTCCGCAAAGCGGCCAAACCTCGGGTGATATTCTCGCCCGGGTGAAACCACGCATTGACGCATTGACGCTGCCGCATGGCTACCGTATCGAATGGGGCGGCGATGCGGAGAATTCCAGTGAGGCGCAGCAAGGGCTGTTCACGACCCTACCGCTTGGCTATCTGGTGATGTTTATCATTACGGTGCTGATGTTCAGTTCGCTAAAAAACGCCGTCGCCATCTGGCTGACCGTCCCGCTGGCGCTGATCGGCGTCACGCCCGGCTTTTTGCTGACTGGCATCCCCTTCGGCTTTATGGCTTTAATCGGCCTTCTCAGCCTCAGCGGCATGCTGATCCGCAACGGCATTGTGCTGGTGGAAGAGATAGAGCAACAAAAACAAGAGAAAGATCAACGACAAGCGATCATTGATGCGGCAACATCCCGTCTGCGGCCAATCCTGCTGACCGCCTTCACCACCGTGCTTGGCCTTGCCCCGCTGCTGCGCGATGTTTTTTTCCAGAGTATGGCGGTGGTGATTATGTTCGGTCTGGCCTTCGCCACCGTGCTGACGCTGCTGGTTCTGCCGGTGATTTACGCCTGCTTTCACCATAAGGATATGACGCCTCAACGATGAACAGTACCGGTCTGAGCATTATTAAGACACTCGGCTGTATGACAGCGGTGACTTTTTTCACCATCTATAACACCTGGGATCGCTTTGATTATGACTATCACTGGATCCTCGGGCTGCTGACCTTCGTCTCGACCATCGCCACGCCGCTGTTTTTTGTGGTAGCCGGCTATCTTGATGCGCAGACGCGTCACGACGCCAACTGGCAAATTGGCAAAATTAAAAGCGTGGTGATCGTCTTTCTGTTTTGGATGACGGTCTATTATGTCTGGGAGCCTTATCAGCGCGGCTACCTGATCCAGCCCTGGTTTATTTTCGCCCTGATCGTCATCTATACCTTCCATCCCCTGATTGCCTGGCTCAGTCAGCGGCGCGGCCTGTTTTTCACCGTGGTCCTGACGCTGCTGTGCTGCTCTTATGGTTACGACCTGCTCTCAGTGCTCTATCCGGAAAGACATCTTTTCAGCCTGGCGCCGCAGTATCGTCTGTGGACATGGCTACTTTTTTATTTAACCGGGCAGTTGTTTAACGATCCGCGAGTCACGGAGTGGATACGCGACCCGCGGGTCATTAAAGGTTCGATTATCGCCCTGCCCTTTGTCTATTTATTTACCTGGTTTTATGAGCGCCACTTTTTCTTCGCGCTGTTTAAAGCCGATCGCAATGCGTTCATTCTCACGGGGTCGCAGATTTATATTCTGATCGTCCTGCTGGTGATCGCCGCTAACGCCGTGCAGTTTAAAAAGAACCGCGAACTGAAGGAGGCGGTGCTGGCGACGGTTAGCAAAGCGATGACCGGGGTCTATATTCTGCACTACTCCGTTTTTCACCTGCTGGTGATGCTGATCCCTATACACTCGTTAGCCACCAAGCTGGGAGTGATTGCGCTAACGTTTGTCCTGTCGGTGCTCATTTCCCTTGCGGCGCTCTCCAGTACGCTGCTCAAGAAGGTGATAACCCTGTAACCGACAACGCGGCGATTTAGCGGAAGCTCCACTGAATGCTGATCACAAACACGCTGGGAATAATGATGCCACTCTCAAGAGCGAAATAGTCGGTAAAGTTGTACTGGATGGCATGGTAAATATAAGGTGAAAAGCCGATCCCGGTGGCATCCTTAAAATCTTTATAGGAGCCATGATCGCCGCAATGCTCGAAGGCGTCGAAGAAGAATTCGCCGGTATAGCCGTAAATGCCTTTGAAGGTCCATCCGCTGCCGTTGTGGTACCAGTCTCTTCTCACGCCCAGCGCCAGGCAGCGATCGTCGAAGCTATTATTCATAGTGCCAATCAGCAGACTGTATTTCGAGTCTTCTGAGAATTTACGTTCCACTGAGAAAAAGTGGTTTTCGAAATTCTCAGTATATTGCCCATGGTTATTGGTCAAATGGTAAACATAGGAACCGGTATTCATCGAATAGAGGTTAATCTCTTTCGCCTGCGCGAGAGTCGCTAACCCGGCCAGGAGCATTACGGTTCTACCGCGCATTTTCCCTCCTCAGTCTTCAAGGCCTGTCCCTGGACAGATAGCTTCTGCCATATTTATCCGTCGGGACAAGGGGAAAAGCCCGAGAGGGAAATGGGGGAAAGATAACGATGCCCAACCGCCACATCGTTATTAAAAAGCGTAGCACACCCCTTATCCGCCAACAAACTGAGCAAACCGACAACGAAATGACCGATGTGTTTCCCTTTACCTAATTGTGCAAAAAAAAGACAAAACCTCACCTGCTTTTCGTTATGATTAGCGTCCGACGCGGAAGAAAGCCACCTGTCGACGACAGAGTTGCTGTGTACCCCTTCCTGCGTCGGCGCTATTTCATCCAGCACGCCGGTCAAAACATCACCTTCTCATTATCGTCAGCCTCTTCCCGCCAGTTTTACAAAGGTATCTTGCACAAACCGGATTTTATGTACAAGTAATGCAAACAACAAAATTCTTTAAAATCAATTAATTAATACAAAATACAAAAATAAGTCGTTCCGTTGTACATATAGTCCTGAAAAAAGTTGTACATAGCAGAATCACCGTCTATAGTTTTGGAGTGTTAACTGCTTGTTGCGCAACGAAGCGGGGATGTTTAACGGTGGCGCGGCAAGTCAGGCGGTGGTTCCTGGTTTTGCATTTCCTGTTCGTGACTTAGCGCGTACCAATGGTACGTAGCGACTTTTATTGTCAGTTTGCGTTATACGTGGGAGAGTTCGAGCTATGCATATTAAAAATACCATTCCAGCAGAGTTTGTCTTCAATTCGGCCCTGATGAAGAATATTGAAAATACGCTCATTAAGCAGCACAGAACGATAAATAATGAGCGGATGATTACGGAAATCCAGCATCGCCTGCAAACGGAAAGTAATGAAATACTTTCCGACCTCTATTTGCAGGCGCTGGATATGCTGTCCAGCAAACCTCATCATTAATTAACCCCGCGGAGCTGGCAGCAGGCTCACCCCTGCGGTGCCGGCACGCCTGGGTCTCTATCGGCTAACTGAGGCAAATAAAATGTCACACCATAATACCTGCTATCGTACTGAACATTACGATCTGTGGTTTGATAATCGTTTTCTTCTCTACGGGATGTCGCTGATCCTGAATAGTCTGCCGGCATCTTACTTTCGCAAAAAACATGTTTTCTTTACCAGCGACAATTATTTTGCAGTACTGCAGCACAACTATAACCGTCGGGATACGTTATTTATTCTGTTAACCGAAGGCAACGATCTTAATTTTCTGAGTGAACTGCCTATGCTGCGCTTACCGGCCAATTCAACGCCGGAAGAGTTAAAGATATTTCTGCACCAGCCCACCCGCTACTATAAAACCCACCCGGCGCCGGGCGCCTCGGTGCAGTTTACCGAGCGGGAAAAGAAAGTGATTCAACTTATCAGCAATGGCGAAGCGGTCGCCAGCATTGGCCGGTCGCTGAATCTGCATATTAAAACCATTTATCAGATCCGGCTGAATCTGATTAAAAAGCTCGGCTGTAGCGGTAGGACCGATTTTTTTAATATCAGCCGCAGCGAAACCTTTAAATCCTGGAGCCAGATCCACCTGTAACCCGGCGCGTTAGCCCCGGTCTGCTTTGCGGATCGGGGCGATTAATTATTACCGTGAAAATGGATGCTGAAGCCCTGCTCTTGCCAGTGGCTGAGCAGCTCTTCCTGCAGAGGGGTGGCAGCGCGTCCGGTCCAGACGAAGATATGCTGGCCGGGAAACAGCTCGGGCCGCGGCGACTCCAGCGGTTCGGCGAGGACGTTGACGTGCCAGCCACGCTGGGAAAGACGCCATGCTTCCAGCCACAGACGGGTCCTGTCCTCATTGCTCCAGCCCACCAGCAGCGTCTCCCTGCCGTTCTTCTTACGCGCTTCGGCAAGAAACAGCGCCACGCAGTCAATCAACAGACCATCCAGCATACTGCTAATCACCAGCGAGGTATTCTGATCGAGCTTCAGACGCTGACGTACCGGCACTAACAGGCTATCGATGAGCGTGTCGACGGGGTGTTGATGGCTTAGCGCCATTAATTTGGCACGGATTCTGGCAGGCTGCATATAACGCAGAATGGACATCATCTCTTCCTGAAGATGCGCGGATTCGTCGCGCGCCGCCGGCAGGTTATCCTCCAGCAGCGCTTTAACTTTCCCTACTGATACACCACGCTCTATCCAGCGCTTGATCTCTTCAATGCGCAGGATATCTTCTTCATCAAATTGTCGATGCCCGCCTTCGCTACGCTGCGGCTTCAGTAGCCCGTAACGACGCTGCCAGGCGCGCAGGGTGACCGGATTGATTCCGCAACGTTCGGCGACTTCACCGATACTGTAAAACGCCATAGCAGCCTCACATCAACCTGATACTTTAATACCTAAACTAACGAATTCAGGCATCCTGTACAACTCTATTTTCTTGTACAGATAAAGATATCAGGTTGTGGCTCACAGCGCTTGGGAAAAAGATGAAAAAATAATTAGCTGATTTCGAGATGGATCATTTTTTCTCTGGCCAGGCGACGGCAGGCAAGCCCCCCAGGCGCGCGCTGGCGAACAAATTCCCCTGAAACTGTGAAATACCGGCTGATTCCAGCCACATCCACTCTTCAGCGCGCTCAACGCCGACGGCTGAGACCGCAATCTCCAGTGAAAAACAGCATTTGATAATCGCCTGTACAATCGACTGGCGCGGCCCATCCTGGTGGATATTGCGGATCAGCTCATGGTCGATTTTAATTCTGTCGGGCTGGTATTGCGCCAGCAGTGACAGCCCCGCAAACCCGGCGCCGAAGTGATCGATGGCGAGATTGATGCCCGCCCCCTTTAGCTTTCGCACCGCATCGGTAAAATCATCCATCCGCGAAATCACTTCCCGCTCGGTAAACTCGACAATAATCTGCTCAGGAATAAGATCATTACGCTGAATTTGATCGAGCAGGAAACCCACCGCGTTCGGCGCTTTAACCAGCGTCATCGGTAGTAGATTAATACTTAACGCCTTATTACGTAAGCCTAATTTCCCTGCCAGCGACAGCGCCACCCGTTTACTGTGCAGATCGGCGAGATAAATGTCGTCCCCGGAAAGCCCGGCAAAATAGGCGCCAGGCGACTGGCCGTCCGGTGCGCGTAACAGCGCTTCCCACGAAATAATTTCGCAGGCGAAAGGGTCGACGATCGGCTGGAAGGCAAAGGACCAGCTTTCCTTATTATCAATTATCGGGGTATCAGGATAGAAAGTATTCTGATCGGGGATGAATACCCAGCTGTCAGCGGAAGGAATCTCAAAATAGTTCGCTTTTTCCGTTGATTCGACGAAGGTGCGGAAAAATTGCAGTGCCCGGTCGTCATAGGTGAGCTGATATTTTGAGGTCCCGCGGTCCATCACCGTCTGCAGCACTTCCTCGCGATCATGTTCGCGTAAATCAAACAGTTCCATGCCGACATTACCGAAACGGCGGGACGGCGCATAGTCGCACAGAAGCTCCACCAGGTTATAGTGGCGGGGATCGCGGCAAATATGCTGATAAATATCCCGAACCTTTTCTTCAGGCCCCTCAATGAGTTGAAAAAAATGCGTCCCGTTAAAAAGTAAAATACCGGTGACGTCCGCCTGCCCATTTCTTTCGTTTGCCCTGGCGACCATGGCCTCGATCGATTTGAATGAGACATTGTCGCAGATATGGCTGCGATAAATGATGGTGGTTAGCATAGTGATTCCAGATGGGAGGGTAAGCATTCACAGTAGCAGTTATCAGGCTAATCGTCTTGTAAAACTAGGTTTTGTCTTAACAAAAAAGATACACTAAAAATCCCTTTTTTGTGCAAGGCTTTTTCATTTTTCTTTTCTTGTACAACATGCAACGCTAAACCCTACCTTCACAAGCCAGAAACACACTAAACATAAAAAATTAACCGATTATAAATCAAAATGTTAACACGTTTTGAATCATTTCTGTGCAACTTTGTGTGTACAGGTTAGTAAATATTGTATAAGTTTAATGGCAGTTAACAGATGAATGAAATGAAAGGAGCACATATGCAGCAGAATGGTTACATTCCAGATACAGCGAACGCAATTGCCCAGTATTTCAACAAAGCATCGTTACCTTCCCAGCAGGAAACGCTGGGTCAGATTGTGATGGATATTCTCAACGAAGGGCGTCATCTCAACCGCAAAGCGCTGTGCACCAAACTGTTGAGCCGCCTCGACCGCGCCCGTGCCCCCGAGGAAGAGAGTCACTATCAGACCTTAATTGGTCTGCTGTTTGCCGGTCAGGAATAACGTCATCGATCGTCGCCTGTTGCGCCGCAGTAGCAGATGAGGGGCGATCGCTTCCACAAACCTTCTGCTGACCTGAATGCCCGTTCGCAGATTCAGGGAGAGAGTGGCATGCAGAGAGACGGTTATGAATAGCAGTGAAACTGAGGAAATCACCGATGAGATCATCGGCGAGGCGGTGCTCGCGCTTCTGAAAACGAATCGCCCGATTACCACTCCGACCCTGCTGGTTCGACTTCGGTTGATGCAGGCGACAGAGTCAGACCGACAGCGAAGAAAGCTCATCGCTGCCGTGATCGAAGAAATTTGCGCGAAGCTTGCCCGTCAGCGCAAGCAAGCGCCTTTGCAGGTAAAGAAAATCAATGGCCGTTGGGAAACCCGAGGTTCGCCGACACAAAGCGCCATGGCGCTGGAAGGTAAAAAGATCCACTGAGTCTCCCAACCATGGTGAATAACACAGAGTGAGAATGTGATGAGACAGACTATGCATCAGCAACCCGATATTTACGCAGGACTGCAGGACACCGCGCTCTCCGACTATTTCCGTAACGCCGGTGATAAGCTGGTTGATGAGTCCGCCGTGATGTCGCTGGCCATCAACAGTATTCTCCAGTCCGAGGGTCACCTGAACAATAAGGCCATTATTTTATGGCTGATTCAGGCGCTGGAAAGCACCGATGACGTGGTGACCGCTGACGTGATCCGTAAAACGCTGGAGATTGTCGTCGGCTACACCATGGACGATATCTAAGGTTTTCACGCTTCAGGTCTACCAGGGCAACACCTTCCCTACAGAGCCTGTCCGCTCTGATCAAAAAAACCTCGCTCACGCGAGGTTTTTTCTTTTACCGCCTGACGGATCAGTGAGCGTTGACCACCACCCACATCGGTCCCTGCCCAACCGCATAGCGGCCTTTCTCCTGCAGCAGCCCCTGCTCGCCGGTAATTTCGTACACCGCGATATGGTGCGACTTCTGCCCGGCGGCAATCAGATACTTACCGCTGTGATCGAGATTAAAGCCGCGCGGCTGGGTCTCGGTCGGCTGATAGCCTTCCACCGCCAGCACGCTACCATCTTCCGACACGCTGAACACCGTGATGATGCTGGCGGTACGATCGCAGGCGTACAAATGACGCCCGTCCGGAGTGATATGAATATCCGCCGCCCAGCGCACGCCGGTGAAATCAGGCGGCATCATATCCAGAGTTTGTACACATTCGATGTTGCCATTCGGGTCTTTCAGCTCCCAAACGTCAACGGAGCTGTTGAGTTCATTGACGCAATAACCATACTGCTGGTTCGGATGGAACACCATGTGGCGCGGACCCGCCCCCTCGACGGTGGTGACTTCCGCTGGCTCCTGGGCGGAGAGGAAACCATCTTCGCTGAGGGTAAACAGGCAGATGCGATCCTGCTTCAGCGCCGGCACCCACAGGGTACGGTTGTCCGGGGAGATATTGGCCGAGTGGCAGCCTTCCAGCCCTTCCACCACGGTGATAGTTTCACCCGGCAGGCCATCCTGCAGCGGGGTCACGCTGACGCAGCCCTGATTGTAGGAGGCGCTGAAGACAAAGCGGCCATGATGATCGGTAGAAATGTGGGTCGGGCTGCCCGGCAGCGCCGCTTCTCCCGCAAAGGTCAACGCCCCGTTATCCGGCGTGATGCGATAAGCTAACACGCGAAACTCCGGACGAACGCCAACGTACAGATACTCCTTATTGGGACTGACCACCATCGGCTGGACCTGACCCGGGGCATCAACCACCTGCACCAGCGTCAGTTTGCCGTCCGCTTCAAGACTCCAGACGTGGATTTGTTGGCTTTCCGGGCTGGCGGTATAAACGGTTTGTTTCATGACTACTCCTTCCCTCACTGCACGTGGATTTTTCATTTTCAGGATAACAGCACCCTGAAAATTATAAGACATCCGCCCATGATACTCGCATCGCCGACCGAATTACCGACGGAAGGCGGCACAAAGGGCATACAGACATTCACGGCAGATGTGGAAAAATTGGTCCTGACGCCACGGCGGTGTACCATCATGGCCAGGTACTTTTCAACATCAACCGGAAATAACACATGACAACACGCGTGATTGCCCTGGATTTAGACGGCACCCTGCTTACCAGCAAAAAAACCATCCTGCCCGCTTCGCTGGAAGCGCTGGCCCGCGCCAGAGAGGCGGGCTACCAGGTGATCGTCGTTACCGGACGTCATCACGTCGCTATTCATCCTTTTTATCAGGCACTGGCCCTCGATACACCTGCAATTTGTTGTAATGGCACTTATTTGTATGATTATCACGCAAAAAAGGTTTTGGCGGCCGATCCTATGTCGGTGGAACACGCGGTAAGCCTCACCGCCATGCTCGCCGAACAGCAGATCCACGGTCTGGCCTATGTGGATGACGCGATGCTTTACGAACAGCCCACCGGGCATGTGATCCGCACCCGCAACTGGGCGCAGGCGCTACCGGAGGATCAGCGCCCGGTCTTCAGCCAGGTCGACTCGCTGGCGCAGGCGGTCCGCGAGGTCAAAGCGGTATGGAAATTCGCCCTCACCGACGATGACATTCCCCGTCTGCAGCGCTTTGCGCAGGAGGTCGGCGAGACGCTGGGCCTGGCGTGCGAATGGTCGTGGCACGACCAGGTGGATATTGCCCGCGCCGGCAACAGCAAAGGCAAACGCCTGGCGCAGTGGGTCGCTGACCAGGGGCTGTCGATGCAGAATGTGGTGGCCTTCGGCGATAACTACAACGATCTGAGTATGCTGGAAGCAGCAGGCACCGGGGTGGCGATGGGCAATGCGGTGGACGAGGTCAAAGCCCGCGCCAACGTGGTCATCGGCGACAATGAGTCCGCCAGCATCGCCGAGTTTATCTACCGTCAGCTGCTGTGATCAGGCGGCGATCGACACGCTTTTGATCTGGGCAAACACCTGCTGGCCTGGCGCTATCGCCAGGTCATCCCGCGCCCACGGGCTGATTCGAGCCCACAGAGGATGGCCGCTCACCCTGAGCTGAACCTCGATCTGTCCGTTGACCTCCAGACACTGAACCACCTCGGCGCGCAAGATGTTGCGGATGCTGGTGGCGGACGGTTGGGCCAGCACCAGCGAAACATCCGACGCCTGAATGCGGATCCGCGCGGTATCACCTGCGGGACGTTCGAGCCGGTTGACCCACAGCATTTGATCCCCCAGCGTCAGCGCGGTCATCGCGTACTGCGGATGCTGCGCGGCGATGGTGGCGCTGAGGATCGTACTCTGCTGTTCCGCCGGCAACCAGGGGTGCATCACGCTGCTGCTCCAGACCTCCTCCAGCGGACCGAAAGCCTTCACCTTACCGGCCTCCAGCACCAGCACGCGATCGGCCAGATGCTGGATCTCGTCCAGCGAGTGGCTGACGTAAAGCATCGGAATATGGATCTCCTGCGCTAGCCGCTGCAAATAGGGCAACAGTTCGCGTTTGCGCGGAATATCCAGCGAGGCCAGCGGCTCGTCCAGCAGCAGCAGCTCCGGCGCGGTCAGCAAAGCGCGGCCGATGGCTACACGCTGCTTTTCGCCGCCGGATAACCGGCCAGGCAGGCGATCCAGCAAGGGAGCGATCCCCAGCAGCTCCACCAGCTTATCGAACTGGCTGACCATGGATTTCGCCATGCCGTACTGTAGATTGCCGCGCACTTTATAGTGGGGAAACAGGCGCGCATCCTGAAAGACATAGCCGATCCGCCGCTGCTCCGGCGCCAGGCAGATACGCTGCGCGGTGTCGTTCAGCACCCTGCCGTTGAGCACGATCCGCCCCGCCTGCGGCCGGGTCAGGCCGCTGATAGCGTTGATCAACGACGTTTTCCCGGCGCCGGAGACGCCAAAGATGGCGGTGATCCCGCTGCTGGGCAGCGTTTCACGGATCTGCAGACAGTGGCTGCCGAGGGTCTGGGTAAAGTCCAGCTCCAGCATCATTATCCTCCTATGCGCTGGCGGCTCACGCGGGCCAGCCATTCTGATATCAAGAGCGAGACCAGCGCCAGGCCGATAGCGATGAGGCACAGGCGAGCCGCCGCCCCCTCCCCGCCCGGAGTCTGGATCAGGGTGTACATCGCCGAAGGCAGGGTACGCGTTTCGCCGGGAATATTGGAGACGAAGGTGATGGTCGCGCCAAATTCCCCTAACGAGCGGGCGAAGGCCAGCACCGTGCCAACAATAATTCCCGGCAGAGTCAGCGGCAGCGTAATGGTGAAAAATACCCGCCAGCGGCTGGCCCCGAGGGTTCTCGCCGCCTGCTCCAGTTTGATGTCCACCCCCTCCAGCGCCAGGCGGATGGCGCGCACCATCAGCGGGAAAGACATCACCGCCGCCGCCAGCACCGCCCCGCGCCAGCTGAAGGCAAAGCTGATGCCGAACCAGTCATACAGCCAGCTGCCAATAAACCCGCGCCGCCCCATGGCCACCAGCAGCAGATATCCCACCACCACCGGCGGCAGCACCAGCGGCAGATGGAGAAGGCTGTCGAGCAGCGCCTTGCCGGGGAAGGTGCGCCTGACCAGCAGCCAGGAAAAAAAGATGCCAAAGGGCAGGCTCAAGGCCACCGCCAGGGAGGAGACTTTCAGGCTCAGCAGCACCGCCTGCCATTCGGGTTCGCTCAGAAACATCAGCGGGTGGTAAATCCGTAACGTTGGAAAATCGCGGACGCTTCAGGCCCTTTCAGGTAGTCATAGAAAGCGCTCACGGCCGCATTGCGGTGGCCATCGACAATCGCCAGCGGGTATTCGACTTTCTGATGCGACGCCTCCGGGAAGGTGCCCACCACTTTCACCCCTTTGCTGGCCACAGCATCCGATCCGTAGACGATGCCCAACGGCGCTTCGCTACGCTCCACCAGCGCCAGCGCGCCGCGCACGTCTTCCGCCGGCGCAAGCTTCGGCGACAGGGTCTCCCAGGCGCCCAGTTTCTGCAGCGCTTCTTTGGCGTAGATCCCTGCCGGAACGTGCTGCGGATCGCCCACCGCCAGACGGCCCCCTTTCAGCAGGCTGGTCCAGTCGGTTTTCTCATCAATGGTAATCGCACCCTGCGCGCTGGCTTTCGGCGCCACCACCACCAGGCTGTTGCCAAGCAGGGTGGCGCGGGTCGCCGGATCGATGGCCTTTTTGTCAGCCGCGTAGTCCATCCACTTTTGATCGGCGGAGATAAACAGATCCGCCGGGGCGCCTGCTTCAATCTGCCGCGCCAGCGTCGACGACGAGGCAAACGACGAGACGACCTCGACGTTTTTCTCTTTCTTATACGCCTGGGCGATATCCTGCATCGCGTTGGTTAACGATGCGGCGGCGAAAACGGTCACTTTCCCCTCTGCCGCCAGCGCCTGACCCGCGACGCACAGCGTGAGTGATACCCCGATAACCCCGCGTAACCAAGAACCTGCCATCTGAATCTCCTGTCAATGCGTTATGTATTCGACAATATAACGATATGCAGAGCATTTTTATAGTGACACAGGACAATAAAACGAAGGGAAATGATACAGGAGGGAAATAGCACAGCGCCCGGTTAAACCGGGCGCCGGGAAATCAATGATTTTGCTGGCTGCGATCTTTGTGGCCTACGCCGGAGAAGAGGTTGAACACTTCGCCAAGACCGTAAATCAATCCCAGGATGACCGCCATCACCACCGGTACCATGATGACCGCAAAAACCAGACTTTTCAAAAGCTCTAACATGGTTCACTCCAGATAGTATGATTTGCTGATTGTAACGGTTTCAGCCGAAAAAACACGCCCCATTTGTGCGGTGGGTAATGACAAAACCGCGCACAGAGGTTTTGCAACTGGGTGACTATCGGTCACAATACGCTTTTTTGTCAGGAAACGATTATGCAGGCTGAAATTCTTCTCACCCTTAAGCTACAGCAGCGCCTGTTTGCCGACCCCCGGCGGATCGCCCTGCTCAAACAGATTGACCAGACCGGCTCGATAAGCCAGGGGGCGAAGCACGCGGGCATCAGCTATAAAAGCGCGTGGGATGCCATCAACGAGATGAACCAGCTCAGCGAACAGCCGCTGGTGGATCGCGCCACCGGCGGCAAAGGCGGCGGCGGCGCGGTGCTGACCCGCTACGGGCAGCGTCTGATCCAACTGTACGATCTGCTGGCGCAGATCCAGCAGAAAGCGTTTGATGTGCTCAGCGATGACGACGCCCTGCCGCTGGACAGCCTGCTGGCGGCCATCTCGCGCTTTTCCCTGCAGACCAGCGCCCGCAACCAGTGGTTCGGCACCATTACCGGCCGCGATCGCCAGCAGGTGCAGCAGCACGTTGAGGTGCTGCTGGCCGACGGTCAGACCCGCCTGAACGTCGCCATTACCGCCCAGAGCGCTGAAAAGCTGGGGCTCGATGAGGGCCAGGAGGTGCTGGTTCTGTTGAAAGCGCCCTGGGTCGGCATCACCCTCGACCCGGCGGTGGCCCGCCAGGCCGAGAACCAGCTGTCGGGTCGTATCAGCCATATCGAATGCGGCTCCGGGCAGTGCGAAGTGCTGATGACGCTGGCCGACGGTCAGACCCTGTGCGCCACTCTGCCGCAGGCGCAGACGTCTGGCCTGGCGGAAGGGACGGAGGCGATCGCTTACTTCAACGCCGATCGCATCATTCTCGCGACGTTATGCTGACCCCATTGACATTGCGCGCCTGAAGTCGTATCCCTGATGCACATCGCTGCAAAAAATGGGATACATCATGTCATCATTGCAAATTTCGCAAGGCACGTTTCGCCTGAGCGATACAAAAACCTTAAAAATAGACCACCTGAGCGTGGCGGCGGGTGAAAGCTGGGCGTTCGTCGGCAGCAACGGCAGCGGCAAATCCGCCCTCGCGCGAGCCCTGGCCGGTGACCTGACCCTGCTCAGCGGTCAGCGCGAAAGCCACTTCTCCCGCGTAACACGTCTCTCCTTCGAACAGCTGCAGAAGCTGGTCAGCGACGAGTGGCAGCGCAATAACACCGACCTGCTCAGCCCCGGAGAAGAAGATACCGGCCGCACCACTGCGGAGATTATTCAGGACGAGGTGAAAGATCCTGCCCGCTGCGCGCAGCTTGCCGAACAGTTTGCCATCAGCGCCCTGTTGGACCGCCGCTTTAAGTATCTGTCCACTGGCGAAACGCGTAAGACCCTGCTGTGCCAGGCCCTGATGAGCGATCCGCAGCTGCTGATCCTCGACGAGCCTTTCGACGGCCTCGACGTCAACTCCCGCCAGCAGTTGGCCGCGCTGCTGGCCGACCTGCATCGCGCCGGCCTCACCCTGGTGCTGGTCCTCAACCGCTTCGATGAGATCCCGGAGTTTGTGCAATACGCCGGCGTGCTGGCTGATTGCCTCCTCAGCGAGACCGGCGAGAAGCGCGCTCTTCTGCAGCAGGCGCTGGTCGCTCAGCTGGCGCACAGTGAAAAACTGGACGGCATCACCCTACCGGAGCCAGATGTACCACCAGCCCGTCATGCGCTGGCAGACTCGGCGCCGCGTATCGTGCTCAATGACGGCGTGGTCTCCTACAACGATCGTCCGGTCATCAACCATCTCTCATGGACCGTGAGCCCGGGCGAACACTGGCAGATCGTCGGCCCCAACGGCGCCGGTAAATCCACGCTGCTGAGCCTTATCACCGGCGATCATCCGCAGGGCTACAGCAACGATCTCACCCTCTTTGGCCGCCGCCGCGGCAGCGGCGAGACCATCTGGGATATTAAAAAGCATATCGGCTACGTCAGCAGCAGCCTGCATCTGGACTACCGGGTCAGCACCAACGTCCGCAACGTTATTCTGTCGGGCTATTTTGACTCGATCGGCATTTATCAGGCGGTGTCCGATAAACAGCATAAGCTGGTGCAGCAATGGCTGGATATTCTCGGCATCGATAAGCGCACCGCCGACGCGCCGTTTCAGAGCCTGTCGTGGGGCCAGCAGCGGCTGGCGCTTATCGTTCGCGCGCTGGTCAAGCATCCAACCCTGCTGATCCTCGATGAACCGCTGCAGGGGCTGGATCCCCTCAATCGCCAGCTGGTACGCCGCTTTGTCGACGTCCTGATTGGCGAAGGCGCCACGCAGCTGCTGTTTGTCTCGCACCATGCGGAAGATGCCCCGGACTGTATTACCCATCGCCTGGTATTCGTTCCCAGTGGAGACGGTTACACTTATCAGCTCGGCCCCGTGGCCTGACGCCTCCTGCCGGGGATCGAAAGATCCCTGGTATTTTTCAGAAAAATAGCGCCAACCTCATATAACCAATTGTATATAAAACAAAATAAATTAAATGATGTTGTTTCACCCTCAAGTGTAAACGATTCCACTAACTTGTTCTGTGTCACACTTTTCACTTCTTTGATATGCTATCTTCCTCATACACGATAAGCCGAATGGAGCGAATCATGAAAGTTCTGGTTACAGGTGGTAGCGGTTACATTGGAAGTCATACCTGCGTTCAACTGCTGCAGCAGGGGCATGAGGTGGTGATCCTCGACAATCTCTGCAACAGCAAGCGCAGCGTACTGCCGGTGATTGAGCGTCTCGGCGGCAAAAAAGCCACCTTTATTGAAGGCGATATTCGTAATGAAGCGCTGATGACCGAGATCCTCCACGACCACGCCATTGAAGCGGTGATCCACTTCGCCGGGCTGAAGGCCGTCGGGGAGTCCGTCGCCAAACCGCTGGAATATTACGACAATAACGTCACCGGCACACTGAAATTAGTCTCCGCCATGCGCGCCGCGGGCGTGAAGAACTTCATCTTTAGCTCCTCCGCCACCGTCTACGGCGACCAGCCGAAAATCCCGTATGTCGAAAGCTTCCCGACTGGCACCCCGCAAAGCCCCTACGGTAAAAGCAAACTGATGGTGGAGCAGATCCTGACCGACCTGCAGAAAGCCCAGCCGGAGTGGAGCATTGCCCTGCTGCGCTACTTCAACCCGGTCGGCGCCCATCCGTCGGGCGACATGGGTGAAGATCCGCAGGGGATCCCGAATAACCTGATGCCCTACATCGCCCAGGTCGCCGTTGGCCGTCGCGAATCGCTGGCCGTGTTTGGTAACGACTACCCGACCGAAGATGGCACCGGCGTGCGCGATTATATCCACGTGATGGACCTCGCTGACGGTCACGTCGCGGCCATGGAAAAACTGGCTGACAAAGCCGGGGTTCATATCTACAACCTTGGCGCCGGCGTCGGCAGCAGCGTGCTCGACGTGGTCAATGCTTTCAGCAAAGCCTGCGGCAAACCGATTAACTACCATTTCGCGCCGCGCCGCGATGGCGACCTCCCGGCCTACTGGGCGGATGCCGCCAAGGCCGACCGCGAGCTGAACTGGCGCGTGACGCGCAACCTGGACGAAATGGCGCAGGACACCTGGCACTGGCAGTCCCGCCATCCGCAGGGTTATCCAGACTAAGGAACCTTCATGAGCGTATTTAACCCCGTTGACCATCCGCATCGTCGTTATAACCCGTTAACCGGGCAGTGGATTCTGGTTTCTCCGCATCGCGCCAAGCGCCCCTGGCAGGGGGCGCAGGAAACGCCGGCAAAACAGACCTTGCCGGCCCACGATCCGGACTGTTTCCTGTGCCCGAGCAACACCCGGGTCACCGGCGACACGAATCCGAATTACACCGGTACCTACGTGTTTACCAACGACTTTGCGGCCCTGATGACCGACACCCCGGACGCCCCGGAGAGTGACGATCCGCTGATGCGCTGTCAGAGCGCGCGCGGCACCAGTCGGGTGATCTGCTTCTCGCCAGACCACAGCAAAACGCTGCCGGAACTGAGCCTTGAAGCGCTGGAAGGCGTGGTTAAAGCGTGGCAGGAACAGACCGCGGACCTCGGGAAAAGCTACCCGTGGGTCCAGGTCTTTGAAAATAAAGGGGCAGCGATGGGCTGCTCCAACCCGCACCCGCATGGTCAGGTGTGGGCCAATAGCTTCCTGCCCAATGAAGCGGAACGGGAAGACCGTCTGCAGAAAGAATATTACGCCAGCCAGGGCCAGCCAATGCTGCTGGACTATGCCCGGCGCGAACTGGCCGACGGCAGCCGCACCGTGGTCGACACCGAGCACTGGCTGGCGGTCGTGCCCTACTGGGCCGCGTGGCCGTTTGAAACGCTGCTGCTGCCGAAAGCGCCCGTGCAGCGTATTACCGATCTCACCGACGCCCAGCGTAGCGATCTGGCGCTGGCGTTGAAAAAGCTGACCAGCCGTTACGACAACCTGTTCCAGTGCTCATTCCCCTACTCCATGGGCTGGCACGGCGCGCCGTTTAACGACGAAAACCATAATCACTGGCAGCTCCACGCCCACTTTTATCCGCCGCTGCTGCGATCCGCGACGGTCCGCAAGTTTATGGTTGGCTACGAAATGCTGGCCGAAACGCAGCGCGATCTGACCGCCGAGCAAGCTGCTGAACGACTGCGCGCCGTCAGCGACGTCCATTTTCGTGAATCCGGAGTGTAATGATGAGTCTGAAAGAGAAAACCCAAACCCTGTTTGCTGAGGCCTTCGGTTACCCGGCCAGCCATGTCATTCAGGCGCCAGGCCGCGTCAACCTGATCGGCGAGCATACCGATTACAACGACGGCTTTGTGCTGCCCTGCGCTATCGACTACCAGACGGTGATCAGCTGTGCGCCGCGCGACGATCGTACCGTGCGGGTGATTGCCGCCGATTACGACAATCAGAGCGATGAATTCTCTCTCGACGCGCCGATTATCAGCCACGACACCCAGCAGTGGTCGAACTATGTCCGCGGCGTGGTGAAGCATCTGCAGCAGCGGAACAGCCACTTCGGCGGCGCGGATCTGGTGATCAGCGGCAATGTGCCGCAGGGTGCGGGGTTAAGCTCCTCAGCCTCGCTGGAAGTCGCCGTCGGCACCGTGTTCCAGCAGCTGTATCATCTGCCGCTGGATGGCGCGCAAATCGCCCTCAACGGCCAGGAGGCGGAAAACCAGTTCGTCGGCTGCAACTGCGGCATCATGGATCAGCTGATTTCGGCGCTGGGCAAAAAAGACCATGCGCTGCTGATCGACTGCCGTTCTCTGGGCACCAAAGCCGTCTCGATGCCGAAAGGCGTGGCGGTGGTCATCATCAACAGCAACTTTAAGCGCACCCTCGTCGGCAGCGAGTACAACACCCGTCGTGAACAGTGCGAGACCGGCGCGCGCTTCTTCCAGCAGCCCGCTCTGCGCGATGTCACCCTTCAGCAATTCAACGCCGTCGCCCATGAGCTGGATCCGGTCGTCGCGAAGCGGGTACGCCATGTGCTGACGGAGAATGCCCGCACCGTGGAAGCCGCCAGCGCCCTCGAAAAAGGCGACCTGAAGCGGATGGGCGAGCTGATGGCCGAATCCCACGCCTCGATGCGCGATGATTTCGAGATCACCGTCCCGCAGATCGACACCCTGGTGGAGATCGTCAAGGCGACAATCGGCGATAAAGGCGGCGTGCGCATGACCGGCGGCGGCTTTGGCGGCTGCGTGGTAGCGCTGGTCCCGGAAGATCTGGTCGATACCGTGCAGCAGGCCGTTGCCAACGAGTATGAAGCGAAAACCGGAATTAAAGAGACGTTCTATGTCTGCAAACCGTCACAGGGGGCTGGCCAATGGTAACACAAACCACCGCGCTGGCGCCGGACGGCCAGCCATGGCAGCAGGTAACCCTGCGCAATAAGGCGGGGATGACCGTCACCGTGGCGGACTGGGGCGCGACGCTGCTCAGCGCCGAGGTGCCGCTGGCCGATGGCAACCTGCGCCGCCCGCTGCTGGGCTGCGCCAGGCTGGAAGACTATACCCGCCAGGCCGCGTTTCTTGGCGCCTCGGTAGGCCGCTACGCCAACCGCATCGGCAATAGCCGCTTCCCGCTTGACGGCCAGCTCGTCAACGTCACGCCGTCAAACGACGCGGGCCACCAGCTCCACGGCGGCCCCGAAGGGTTTGATAAACGTCGCTGGCGCATCGTCCGCGCCGACGAGCAGGAAGTGCTCTTCGCCCTGACCTCGCCAGATGGCGATCAAGGCTTTCCCGGCACGCTGCAGGCTACCGCGCACTATCGTCTGACCGACGATAACCGCATCGCGATTACCTATCGCGCCACCGTGGATAAACCCTGCCCGGTGAACATGACCAATCACGTCTATTTCAACCTCGACGGTGACCAAGGCGACGTGCGCCAGCACCAGTTGCAGATCCTCGCCCAGAGGTATCTGCCGGTGGAAAGCGACGGTATCCCGGGTGGTGAACTCAAAGATGTTGCTAACACCAGCTTTGATTTCCGCCAGCCGAAAACCATCGCCGCCGACTTCCTCGCCGACGCCGATCAGCAAAAGGTGAAGGGATACGATCATGCCTTCCTGCTGGACGCCAGAGGCGACGCCAGCCAGCCTGCGGCGCAGGTCTGGTCGCAGGACGGCAAGCTGCAGATGACGGTCTATACCTCCGCTCCGGCGCTGCAGTTTTACTCCGGCAACTATCTCGGCGGCACCCCGTCGCAGACGACAGAGCCCTACGCCGACTGGCAGGGGCTGGCGCTGGAAAGCGAATTCCTCCCGGATTCGCCGAATCATCCGGAATGGCCGCAGCCGGACTGTGTGTTACGTCCGGGCCAGGAGTACGTCAGCCTGACGGAATATCAGTTTATCGCCCGATAATCGCCAGCGCCCTCCGCCGGGGGCGCTGCTTTTCGTCCCCCCTCCTCTCTGGCGCCTCTTTTTTCAGCAACCTGCTCTATTTTCCGTCACCAAAGGGCAAAAAAATAACCTGTGTTTTACAAGCACCTTACACTGAGCCACTATTTTCGCTATGGTTAGGGATAAGCATTGCCGTGAGCCAAATCACGGCAATATAATGAGAATAGTTATCAATCAATAACACATACACCAACATATTCAGCGCACCGTTCGCGGCGCGAGGGATGGCGTGTAGAGAGGAGTAAGAGAATGGCTGTAACTAAGCTGGTACTGGTTCGTCATGGCGAAAGCCAGTGGAACAACGAAAACCGCTTCACCGGTTGGTACGACGTTGATCTGTCCGAGAAAGGCGTTAGCGAAGCGAAAGCGGCAGGTAAACTGCTGAAGGCTGAAGGCTTCAGCTTTGATTTTGCTTATACCTCCGTGCTGAAACGTGCCATCCATACCCTGTGGAACGTACTGGACGAACTGGATCAGGCCTGGCTGCCGGTTGAGAAATCCTGGAAGCTGAACGAGCGTCATTACGGCGCGCTGCAGGGCCTGAACAAAGCGGAAACCGCTGAGAAATACGGTGACGAGCAGGTTAAACAGTGGCGTCGCGGCTTCGCTGTCACTCCGCCGGAGCTGACCAAAGACGACGAGCGCTACCCGGGCCACGATCCGCGCTATGCAAAACTGACCGACGCGGAACTGCCGACCACTGAAAGCCTGGCGCTGACCATCGACCGCGTCGTGCCTTACTGGAACGAAACCATTCTGCCGCGCCTGAAAAGCGGTGAGCGCGTGATCATCGCCGCTCACGGTAACTCCCTGCGCGCGCTGGTGAAATACCTCGACAACATGGGCGAAGACGAGATCCTCGAACTGAACATCCCGACCGGCGTACCGCTGGTGTATGAGTTCGATGAAAACTTCAAGCCGATCAAACATTACTATCTGGGCAATGCGGAAGAGATCGCGGCGAAAGCGGCTGCCGTCGCCAACCAGGGTAAAGCGAAGTAATTTCCCCGGTCAAAACAAAAAAGCGTGGAAATCTCCACGCTTTTTTTATGACCTGCGCTAACGCAGAGTAGCTTAGCCGCGACGGGTTTTCACTGCTTCCGCCAGCTGACGCAGGATCGTGTCGGTATCCTCCCAGCCGATGCAGGCGTCGGTGACGCTCTTGCCGTAGGTCAGCGGTTCACCGCTCTCGAGGCTCTGGTTGCCTTCCACCAGATGGCTTTCAATCATCACGCCCATAATGGCGCGCTCGCCGCCGGCAATCTGCTGGCATACGTCGGCGCCCACTTCCATCTGCTTCTTGAACTGCTTGCTGGAGTTGGCATGGCTGAAGTCGATCATTACCTGGGCCGGAAGACCCGCTTTCGCCAGACCGATTTTCACTTCCGCCACGTGCTTCGCGCTGTAGTTCGGCTCTTTGCCGCCGCGCAGAATAATATGGCAGTCGCCGTTGCCGCTGGTATTAACGATAGCGGAGTGGCCCCACTTGGTGACCGACAGGAAACAGTGCGGCGCGCCGGCGGCGTTAATCGCGTCGATAGCCACCTTGATGGTGCCATCGGTACCATTCTTAAAGCCCACCGGGCAGGAGAGCCCCGAGGCGAGCTCGCGGTGAACCTGAGATTCGGTGGTACGCGCCCCAATGGCGCCCCAGCTCATCAGATCGGCAACATACTGCGGGGTGATCATATCGAGGAATTCCCCCGCCGCCGGCAGACCGCTGTCGTTAATGTCCAGCAGCAGTTTGCGCGCAATGCGCAACCCGTCGTTGATGCGGAAGCTGTTATCCATATGGGGATCGTTGATAAGCCCTTTCCAGCCGACGGTGGTGCGCGGTTTCTCAAAATAGACGCGCATGACGATCTCGAGCTCGCCCTTCAACGCCTCGCGCAGGGTCAGCAGACGGGAAGCGTACTCTTTCGCCGCCGCCGGGTCGTGAATAGAACAAGGCCCAATCACCACCAGCAGGCGGTCATCATCGCCTTTGAGGATCTGGTGGATCGCTTTGCGAGCATGTGCAACGGTGTTTGCAGCATTTTCGGTAGCAGGGAATTTTTCCAGGAGCGCAACGGGAGGTAATAATTCGTTGATCTCTTTAATGCGTAAATCGTCGTTCTGATAATTCATCTTCTTTCCAGCGTTGCCATACTTATTCAATGAAATGCAATCCCTCCAATCTATCTCTTCGCTGAAATAGTGTAAACGTGATTTTACAGTAGTGATGGAATAATCCTGGAAATAGGCAAAAATACGCCATAAAGTAGCGAAACCAGGCTCATGAACTACAATATTTAACTGTTAAAGCTAATTAAGTCTTACGTTTCAGGATTATATAGTGACACTGCGATCGTCTGCGGAGTCTTAAACCATAGCGAGTCAGATCCCTGGCACACTTACCGCTGGAGGCGTTTTTTACCGCTTCCCGACCCAACAGGAGTATCCGATGAACATGAAAAAACTGACGACCCTTTTGCTCACCGCCACCTTAAGTCTTGCCAGCGGCGCGGCCCTGGCGGCAGACACCGGCGCCCAGTCCAACAATGGCCAGGCCAATTCTTCCGCTGATGCCGGCCAGGTGGCGCCGGATGCCCGTGAAAACGTGGCGCCGAATAACGTGGATAATAGCCAAATTAACTCTGGCTCTGGCGGCACCATGCTTCATCCTGACGGCTCGACGATGAGCCAGGACAATATGTCGAGCGATGAGGTACATAAAAACTCGATGTGTAAAGACGGCCGCTGTCCGGATACCGGTAAGAAACTGGACAACGGCGACAGCATGAACCATGACAACAGCAAAACCGACGGCACCACCCAGTAATTGATGCGGTGAGTGCAAACAGAGAAAAGGCGAGCTGGGCTCGCCTTTTCTCTGTTTGTTATCGTTCTCTGTTTATGCTGTCATAGCGTGATAATGATAACTATCAAGGGACGACACCATGGCGCATTCGCATTCGCACTCCCCTGCCCAGGCTCCGGATAACGGCAACGCTCGCCGGCTGCTTTGGGCGTTCATCGTCACCGCCGGTTTTATGCTGATAGAAGCCATCGGCGGCGCGATCTCCGGCTCGCTGGCCCTGCTGGCGGATGCCGGCCATATGCTCACCGACTCCGCCGCCCTGCTGTTTGCGCTGCTGGCGGTTCGCTTCGCCAGCCGTCCCCCGAACGCCCGCCATACTTTTGGCTGGCTGCGTTTGACCACCCTGGCGGCGTTTCTCAATGCCATTGCTCTGGTGGTGATCACCATGCTGATTGTCTGGGAGGCCATTCAGCGCTTCCAGCATCCGCAGCCGGTTGCCGGGGTGACGATGATGGTGATTGCGGTCGCTGGCCTGCTGGCCAACGTGCTGGCTTTCTGGATCCTGCATCGTGGCAGCGAAGAGCGGAATCTTAACGTGCGCGCCGCGGCGCTACACGTGCTCGGCGATCTGCTGGGTTCGGTTGGCGCGATTGTGGCCGCCGTGGTGATCCTCACTACCGGCTGGACGCCTGTCGACCCGATCCTTTCCGTGCTGGTTTCCTGCCTGGTGCTACGTAGCGCATGGCGGCTGCTGAAGGAGAGTCTGCATGAGCTGCTGGAAGGCGCACCGCGTTCGCTGGATGTGGCGGCCCTACAGCGGGATATCCGCCGCTCTATCCCGGAGGTGCGCGATGTTCACCACGTTCACGTCTGGCTGGTGGGGGAAAAACCGGTGATGACGCTGCATGTGCAGGTGGTCCCGCCGCACGATCATGATGCGTTACTCAACCGCATCCTGCATTTCCTGGAACATAAATATGAAATTGAGCATGCCACGGTGCAGATGGAGTACCAGCCCTGCAGCGGCCCGGAGTGCCATCTCAACACGATGCACGCCGGGCACGATCATCACCACCATCATTAGCCAGAAAACGCGTGAGAACCTCGCTCACGCGCGCTGTTTATCCACATTCGGCTGCCGTTCAGCGCAATGAACGTCAGCAAGAGATATTCCAGCGACATAGCATAGACGCCCTGACGGGCAAAAATCACCACGCTTATGACGTTGACGATGACCCACAGCAGCCAGTTCTCAACGTATTTGCGGGTCATTAAGATCATCGCCACTACCGACAGCACCGTCATACAGGAGTCCCAGAACGGGAAGGCATCCGGCTGCAGTTCCGGCATCGTGACCTGCAAACCAAGCGCTTGCATCAGGCTGACCGCGATTCGCGTCAGGAAGGCAAAAAACGGATTGATAAACAGGGTCAGCAAGCCGATCGCCACCACGCAGGCCGCCAGCCAGCCCAGGGCTTTACTGCGTGGTAGCCAGCGGATCTGCAGCTCGGCCTCATGATTGCTGCTTTGCCGCGACCAGGCATACCAGCCGTAAACGTTAGCGGCAAAGAAGAACAGCTGCAGCAACAGGCTGGCGTACAGCTGGATCTGAAAGAAGATGATGGCGAACAGCGTGACGTTGACCAGACCGAATGCATAGTTGCTGATCTTCTCCAGGCTCGCCAGCCAGATACACAGCAGCCCGGCGATGGTCCCCACGGCCTCTATCCAGGAGAGATCGTACCCCCCGGCGCCGATGGGTATATGTACTAAAATATTCTGCGTGCTAAAAAAATCCATTTTATCCTCTCAGCGTCAGATGACGCGGCAATAGGTTATCCCCGTAGTGTAGCCGCAAAATCCAGCATCCGGTTAAGGGGAATTAATGCGCCGGTCCGCAGCGCTTCGTCGACGTGGATTTCATGTTCAGCGCCGCCCTGCTCGAGCCCCTCGGCAATGGCTTTCAGGCCGTTCATCGCCATCCACGGACAATGCGCGCAGCTGCGGCAGGTCGCCCCTTCACCAGCGGTGGGCGCTTCCAGCAGCGTTTTCTCCGGCACCGCCTGCTGCATTTTATAAAAGATACCGCGATCGGTCGCCACGATCAGCTGGCGCTGGGGCAGGCTTTTCGCCGCCGCGATCAGCTGACTGGTGGAACCTACGGCATCGGCCATCTCGACGATTGCCTGCGGCGACTCGGGATGGACCAGTACAGCAGCTTCAGGATAGAGGGCCTTCATACGCGTCAGTGCCTGGGTTTTAAACTCATCGTGCACGATGCACGCCCCCTGCCAGCAGAGCACGTCTGCGCCGGTCTGACGCTGAACATAGCGGCCAAGATGGCGGTCCGGCGCCCAGAGGATCTTTTGACCAAGACTATCCAGATGGTCAATGAGTTCCACGGCGATGCTGGAGGTCACCACCCAGTCGGCGCGAGCCTTCACCGCGGCGGACGTATTGGCATAGACTACCACGGTGCGATCGGGATGGGCGTCGCAGAAGGCGTTGAATTCCTCAATCGGACAGCCCAGATCCAGCGAACACTCGGCGTTCAGGGTCGGCATCAGAATGGTCTTTTCCGGGCTAAGGATTTTGGCGGTTTCCCCCATAAAACGCACCCCGGCGACCAGCAGCGTGGAGGCCGAATGGCGGGCGCCAAAGCGCGCCATCTCCAGCGAGTCGGCTATACAGCCGCCGGTCTCTTCCGCCAGTTGTTGAATTTCAGGATCGGTGTAGTAATGCGCCACCATCACGGCATCGCGCTCGCGCAGCAGACGCTTGATTTTCTCGCGGTAAAACTGCTTTTCGTCGACGGTCAGCGGCTGCGGTTTCGGTGGGAAGGGATAAATCGCCGTTTCAGGATCAAACATTACGCTCATCATGCAATCTCGTTTTACTGGCTTAACTCTAAGACCGTCACTATGGCCTGTCTGCGCCTTAACACGGTCATGGTGTTTTATATGCTAAACAAGATAGCGGATTACGAGCAAAAAGTCGTGATGAATTTTGTACATGAGCACCTATTCCCCGGGGATGATGCTACGCATCTTCCCGGGCTACCGGTTCGTGCCTTATGGCGTCACGGTAAGCGGCGGCAGGGGGTCATGCTGAAGTAGGATTGTGGAGAATGACGCATAGCAAAAAGGCGCCTTTAGGGCGCCTTTTTACATTGGTGGGTCGTGCAGGATGACTCGGCTTCGCCTCGCCCTTCGGGCCGTCGCCGCAAGCGGCTCCGTTGTCTCACTACGTGAGACCCGAACCTGCCGCAGGTTCGAATCGTTGAGTTCAACGCATAGCAAAAAGGCGCCTTTAGGGCGCCTTTTTACATTGGTGGGTCGTGCAGGATTCGAACCTGCGACCAATTGATTAAAAGTCAACTGCTCTACCAACTGAGCTAACGACCCCTTGCGGGATTTTGCTACTGTAATCATTCAGGATGGTGGGTCGTGCAGGATGACTCGGCTTCGCCTCGCCCTTCGGCGCCGTTGCTGACGCAACGTTATCCTTCACTTTTCTACCAGTTACCATCATTAAAGATTGGTGGGTCGTGCAGGATTCGAACCTGCGACCAATTGATTAAAAGTCAACTGCTCTACCAACTGAGCTAACGACCCGCTCTGGTACTACCTGAATAATTTCACTCGACACCAATATTAAAATTGGTGGGTCGTGCAGGATGACTCGGCTTCACCTCGCCCTGGGGCGCCGTTGCTGACGCAACGTTATCCTTCACGTTCAACATCTGAGTTAAATGCTGAAATTGGTGGGTCGTGCAGGATTCGAACCTGCGACCAATTGATTAAAAGTCAACTGCTCTACCAACTGAGCTAACGACCCGAGTGGTGGGTGATGACGGGATCGAACCGCCGACCCCCTCCTTGTAAGGGAGGTGCTCTCCCAGCTGAGCTAATCACCCGAAACTGCGCTGGATACTACTGATACTGCCTCCACCGACCCCATCATTATAATGGTGGGTCGTGCAGGATTCGAACCTGCGACCAATTGATTAAAAGTCAACTGCTCTACCAACTGAGCTAACGACCCGGTGGTGGGTGATGACGGGATCGAACCGCCGACCCCCTCCTTGTAAGGGAGGTGCTCTCCCAGCTGAGCTAATCACCCGATACTACGCTGGATACTGCTAATTGGTGGGTCGTGCAGGATGACTCGGCTTCGCCTCGCCCTATGGGCCGTTGCTGTCGCAACGTTATCCTTCACGTTTTACTATCGCGTTCCACCAGAACGATTGGTGGGTCGTGCAGGATTCGAACCTGCGACCAATTGATTAAAAGTCAACTGCTCTACCAACTGAGCTAACGACCCACTCTGGCATCGCTTTGGGCTTGTTTGATATCCCTTGGCAACGGCGGCATATATTACTGATTTCAGAATTCAGCGCAACTAAAATTTCGATAAAGATCACTTAACTGCTGGCGATTCAGGCGACAAGACCAGAAATGACGCGATTTCTGGTCATGCCGTAATCAACCAAGGGCATTAAGTCGTTTTTGCGCTTGTTTCGCACCGTCGGTGCCGGGGAATTTGTTGATCACCTGCTGGTAAACCGCTTTCGCTTTCGCGGTATCACCTTTGTCCTGCATGATCACGCCGACCTTAAACATGGCGTCTGGCGCTTTTGGCGATTTCGGGTAGTTCTTCACCACCGAGGCGAAGTAAAACGCCGCATCGTCTTTTTTCCCCTTATTGTAGTTCAACTGTCCGAGCCAATAGTTGGCGTTCGGCTGATAAGTCGAATCCGGGTACTTTTTAACGAAGTTCTGGAACGCCGCCATGGCGTCATCCTGGCGTGAAGCATCCTTCACCAGGGCAATGGCCGCATTGTAATCGGTGTTCGCATCGCCGGTCATCGCCGGAGCGCCTGAAGAGCCCGCTGGCGCTGCGCTGGTAGCAGCCGCGCTCTGATCGCCGGAAGACGACGTCTGGGCGCCAGCCGCTGCTGCGCCACCCCCGCTCGTCAGCCCGTCAATCTGCAGCAGAATCTGCTTTTGACGCTCAACGATCTGATTCAGCTGATACTGGTTCTCCTGGATCTGACCACGGAGAGAATCAATGTCAGTCTGGTTATCAGAGAGTTGTTGCTGGAGTTGGGTTAAAAGCTGGCTGTGAGCATTGGAAATACGCTCAAGTTGAGTGACACGGTCTTCGACCGAGCCTGAGCCGACACTACTGATTGGCGCCTGAGCAAAAGCGGCCCAGGGGGCCGCTATGCCAACCAGTAACGACAGACTCAATAAATGATGTCTGAAGTTACTGCTCATGCAATTCTCTTAGTAAACCAGTACGGCGCGACGGTTTTTGGCATATGCCGCTTCGTCATGACCCAGTACTGCTGGTTTTTCTTTACCGTAAGAAACGATGGAGATCTGATCGGCAGAAACACCTTTGCCCTGCAGATACATCTTAACGGCGTTAGCACGACGCTCACCCAGCGCGATGTTGTATTCCGGCGTACCGCGCTCATCCGCGTGACCTTCTACAGTCACTTTGTAGGACGGGTTGCTGCGCAGGAAGTTAGCGTGCGCGTCCAGCATGGCAGCGAAGTCAGAACGGATATCGTACTTGTCCAGATCGAAGTAAACGATGTTGTTCTGCTGCAGCTGCTGCATCTGCAGACGAGCTTGCTCTTCAGAAGACATGTTGCCGCCGTTACCGTTAGCGTCCATACCAGTGCCGGCACCCAGCATGCCTTCACCGCTCTGGTCGTTGCTGGCGTTCTTGTTAGAAGAACATGCCGCGATTGCCATAACCGGCAGAGCGATCATCAGCCCTTTCAGCACTTTGTTCAGTTGCATTTCTTTGATTCCTTTAATAATCAATTATTTATTATCACAGATACGGCGACCAGGCAGGTGATTTTACCTGTCCATCAGTTGCCGGAAGACGCGCTTTGAAACGCCCATCTGTAGAAACCAGATTCAGCACGGATCCCATCCCCTGAGAAGAGCTGTAGATTACCATAGTGCCGTTAGGTGCCAGACTTGGCGTTTCGTCTAAAAACGTTGATGACAGAACCTGTACACCACCCGCTTCCAGATCTTGTTTGGCAATGTGCTGCTGGCCGCCGGCCGAGCTGACCATTACCATCGTTTTACCATCCGCGCTCACGTCAGCGTCCTGGTTCTGCGAACCTTCCCAGGTGATACGCTGCGGCGTGCCGCCATTAATATTGACTTTATACACCTGCGGACGACCGGCCTGGTCAGAGGTGAAGGCCAGGTTCTGGCTGTCCGGGAACCAGCTTGGTTCGGTGTTGTTGCTGCGACCGTTGGTCACCTGACGAATCTGACCCGAGCCCAGATCCATCACGTACAGGTTCAGGCTACCGGTTTTCGACAGCGCGAAAGCCAGTTTAGAGCCATCCGGCGAGAACGCCGGCGCGCCGTTGTGCTGCGGGAAGGAGGCAATCTGACGCACTGCGCCGTTCGCCAGGGTCTGCACCACCAGCGCAGAACGACCGCTTTCGAAGGTTACGTAAGCCAGTTTTGAACCGTCCGGAGACCAGGCCGGGGACATCAGCGGCTGGGAGGAGCGGTGAACCACGAACTGGTTGTAGCCATCATAATCGGAGACACGCAGCTCATACGGGAACTGACCGCCGTTGGTCTGCACCACGTAGGCGATACGGGTACGGAAGGCGCCTTTAATACCAGTCAGCTTTTCAAATACCGCATCGCTGGCAGTGTGCGCTGCATAGCGCAGGTACTGCTTAGTGACTTTGAAAGAGCCTTGCGCCAGCGTTGTGCCCGGCGCACCGCCGGTATCCACCAGCTGATACGCGACCTGATAAGAACCATCCGGGTTTGACGTCACCTGACCGACGACCACGGCGTCAATACCCAGCGCAGACCAGGCTGCAGGCTGCACTTCCTGGGGACTGGTCGGCTGCTGCGGCAGACGCGAGCGATCCAGCGGGTTGAATTTACCGCTGTTGCGCAGGTCAGCTGCCACGATACCGCCAACATCTTCCGGCGCAGCGCCCTGGCCGGCCCACTGGAACGGTACCACCCCGATGGGGCGCGCCGAGTCCACCCCCTGGGTGATCTCGATACGTACTTCTGCGTGCAGCACCGCCGCCCACAGCATTAAAAAACCAAATGCTACTCGTAATGCCTGCTTCATCATATCTCCCTTATCCGGGCGGAAAGCCCACGATAATTTAGCAGAATGTTAACAAACTCAAATACACAAAACTACCAAAACCCATGACCGCCCTATTTTCTTTCCCCCCGCTAACGCGGGGAGAAAAAGCGCTTAAGGTTTGAAGTCCAGTGGCGCATTTTTGAACGTTTCATAAACAGCCTGCGACGGCGGTTTAGGGAATTTGCTCATCCGACTGGTAGCCGCCAGCATTTGCTGGCAGAAAGCCGGATCGCCGCCTTCCGATTTCACACTCAACAACGTTCCATCCTGAGCCAGGTTTACGCGCAACGTACATACTTTACCCTTGTACGTATCCCAGTCATAGAGATGTCCTTTAATCGCGGCCTGCACCTGCGAAATATAGCTGGCAATCTCCGCCTGAGATGCACCGCCCTGCCCCGGTTTACTTCCTTTAGCAGGTGAAGAGCCACCTGTGCTACCGCTGGTGCTACCTTTCGGCGCATTCTTACCAGAGCTCAGATCGCCGAGCAGGTCGTCAACGCCGTCTGCTTCTTTCGCTGCAGCCGCTTTCTTCGCTGCCGCGGCTTTTGCTGCTGCCGCTTTGGCCGCTTTATCAGCCGCCGCCTTCTCAGCAGCTGCCGCTTTGGCTGCCGCTGCTTTTTCAGCTGCGGCGGCTTTCTCGGCGGCGGCCTTCTCCGCGGCCGCTTTTTGCGCGGCCGCTTTCTCAGCTGCTTTTTCGGCGGCTTTTTCTGCAGCCGCTTTTTCAGCCGCTGCCTGTTTAGCCGCTTCCTGCTGGGCCTTCTTCTCCGCTTCCTGTTGCGCTTTCTTCGCCGCTGCCGCTTCTGCTTTCTTCTGCGCCTCTGCCGCGGCTTTCGCCGCTTCGGCTTCCGCCTGTTTCTTCGCCTCGGCAGCGGCTTTCGCTGCAGCGGCTTCGGCCTGCTTCTTCGCGTCAGCAGCCGCCTTGGCCGCCGCCTGTTCTGCCGCTTTCGCCTGGGCATCCGCCTTCGCTTTCGCCTCGGCGGCCGCTTTGGCAGCGGCTTCCTGCGCTTCTTTTGCCTGTGCGTCCGCTTTGGCTTTTGCCGCCGCGGCGGCCTTGGCAGCCGCTTCTTCAGCCTGCTTCTGCTGCTCCTTCGCTTCTTTCGCCGCTTCCTGCGCCTGCAGCCGCTCCTGTTCGAGCTGTTTCAGCCGTTCCTGTTCCGCCGCCTGTTTCTCACGTAACTCTTCCGCCTGCTGCTGCGCCTGTTTTTCACGCTGTTCAGCGGCGCGACGTGCGCTGGCCTGCTGCTGTTGCTGACGGTTATAATTATTTACCACCGCCCCCGGATCGACCATGACGGCATCAATCGACGATCCCCCGCCGCCGCCGGCAGAGGCATCCAGATGCTCGTCAAACGAACTCCAGATCAGCAGCGCGATCAGTATGATGTGCAGCGCGACTGAAATGATGATCGCTCGTTTAAGCTTGTCGTTTTGTTCGGTTGCCTTTGACACTATCGGTTCCCAAAAACTGTTCGCCTGTACCCGCGATGCGCACCGACGGCGAGCGATACTCGCCGCCGAACGCCGCGCGGACGCACCTACCTGAAGCGATTAAATAGGTTTGGTCATCAAGCCGACCGATTTAACCCCTGCACTATGCAACAGGTTCAGCGCTTTAATAATTTCATCGTAAGGGACGTCTTTCGCACCGCCGATCAGGAATACCGTTTTCTCATTGGCTTCAAGACGACGCTTCGCTTCGGCAATCACCTGCTCCGGCGGCAGCTGGGACAGCGTCTCCTGCCCCACTTTCACGCTGTACTGCCCTACCCCGGAGACTTCCACAATCACCGGCGGATCGTCATTGCTTTTCACCGCTTGCGATTCCGTGGCGTCCGGCAGATCGACTTCCACGCTCTGCGTAATGATCGGCGCCGTTGCCATAAAGATCAGCAACAGCACCAGCAGGACATCCAGCAGCGGAACGATGTTGATCTCGGACTTCAGTTCGCGACGTCCGCGTCCACGTGCTCTGGCCATGGCTTACCCCTTATTGCTTTCGCTGGTGGTAAAAGCCTGACGGTGCAGAATGGCGGTGAACTCTTCCATAAAGTTGTCGTAATTCAGTTCAAGCTTGTTCACGCGCTGGTTCAGGCGGTTATACGCCATGACCGCCGGGATAGCAGCGAACAGACCGATCGCAGTGGCGATCAGCGCTTCGGCGATACCCGGCGCCACCATCTGCAGGGTGGCCTGCTTCACCGCGCCAAGAGCGATAAAGGCGTGCATGATCCCCCAAACGGTACCGAACAGACCGATATACGGGCTGATGGAGCCTACGGTGCCGAGGAACGGAATATGGGTCTCCAGCGTTTCCAGCTCGCGGTTCATCGAAATACGCATCGCGCGCGATGCCCCTTCGACGATCGCCTCCGGCGCATGGCTGTTGGCCCGATGCAAGCGCGCAAACTCTTTGAAGCCGCTGTAGAAGATCTGCTCCGAACCGGTCAGATTATCGCGACGCCCCTGGCTTTCCTGATACAAACGGGACAGTTCAATCCCGGACCAGAATTTGTCCTCGAACGCTTCAGCTTCGCGCGCGGCCGAGTTAAGGATACGCGTTCTCTGAATAATGATAGCCCAGGAAGCGATAGAAAAACCAATCAAAATCAACATGATAAGTTTAACCAGAAGGCTCGCCTTCAGGAACAAATCAAGGATATTCATGTCAGTCACTGCTTAAACTCCGCGACAATAGACTTGGGAAGCGCACGTGGCTTCATTAAGAGTGGATCAACGCACACAATGAGAACCTCAGCTTCGTTTAACACTGTATTCTCGGCGTTGACGATTCGCTGCGTGAAAACCAAAGAGGTGCCGCGCATCGAGGTAATTTCCGTCTGGACTTCGAGCATGTCGTCGAGTCTGGCGGGGGCAAAATACTCCAGCGTCATTTTGCGAACCACGAAGGCAACGCGTTCAGCCAACAGAACCTGTTGACTAAAGTGATGGTGGCGCAGCATCTCTGTGCGTGCTCTTTCATAAAAAGCGACGTAACTGGCGTGGTAAACCACACCACCGGCGTCGGTATCTTCGTAGTAGACCCGAACCGGCCATCGAAACAGCGTTGTATTCACTTTACATCCCGGTAATGCAAAAAAAGGTTAGAGCTTTCAAACTTCGCTACTATACGCGCGGGAAAGGTGGTTTGGAATGGGGGAAAGTAAACGGGGCGTAAATTTTTATGGGCTTATGCAAGCCCATAGCATTAACAGAGATCTCTTATTCAAAAGAAGAAAAAGAAGAGACCTAAAGCGAGCACGATATCAGCGATAAGCGGACAAAAAATCCCCTGCCAGTGAACGGCACGCGGGCGGAAGCCCACGCCGTGAATAACGCCGCTGCAAACTGCCCACATCAGCAAGAAACCATGCCAGATTTCCAGCTCGCTGGTCTTCGCGGCAAAGCGCGACGGATCCCAGAAGATGCAGCCTGCCAGCAGCAGCGCCATCAATAAGGAAAGCGCCCTGAGCGGGCGCTTGTCCATTATCGCGTACAGAGTAGCGATAAATTTCATCAGATTTCTTCTTTCTTCCCGGCTTTGGTGGCTTCCACGTGCTCAAGCGCCAGCGCGGTAATCACCCCAAAGGCACAGGCAAGAAGCGTTCCCAAAATCCATGCGAAGTACCACATATATAGCTCCTTACCTTAGTACAGCGAGTGGGTGTTCTTTTCGATGTCTTCGCGCGTGATGCGGCCAAACATTTTCCAGTAACACCAGCTGGTGTAGCCCAGAATGATCGGCACGAAGACAATCGCCACGTAGGTCATCAGATTCAGCGTCCGCTGGCTGGAGGTCGCGTCCCACATCGTCAGGCTGGCGTTCAGCATAGTGCTGGACGGCATGATGAACGGGAACATCGCGATACCGGCAGTCAGAATGATGCAGGCCAGGGTCAGCGAGGAGAACAGGAATGCCCAGGCGCCTTTATCCGCTTTGGTCGAAACGACGGTCAGCAGCGGCAGCACCACGCCCAGGGCAGGGATCGCCCACAGCGCTGGCATATTGTTAAAGTTCACCATCCACGCGCCAGCTTCACGCACCACTTCTTTGGTCAGCGGATTAGACGGGCCGGTATGGTCAATCACCGATTTCACCACATAGCCGTCGATACCGTAGTAGACCCACACGCCCGCCAGCGCGAAGCAGACCAGCGTCACCAGCGCCGCCACCGTGGAGACGGTGCGGGTGCGCAGGTGCAGTTCGCCTACGGTACGCATCTGCAGGTAGGTCGCGCCCTGGGTCAGGATCATCGCCACGCTGACGATACCGGCCAGCAGACCAAACGGGTTCAGCAGCTGGAAGAAATTACCGGTATAGAAGAGACGCAGGTATTCGTCGACATGGAACGGCACGCCCTGCAGCAGGTTGCCGAAGGCCACGCCAATCACCAGCGGCGGCACGAAGCTGCCGATGAAGATGCCCCAGTCCCACATGTTGCGCCAGCGGGTGTCCTCGATCTTGGAACGGTAGTCGAAACCGACCGGACGGAAGAACAACGAGGCCAGCACCAGAATCATCGCCACATAGAAACCGGAGAACGCCGCGGCGTAGACCATCGGCCAGGCAGCGAACAGCGCGCCGCCGGCGGTGATCAGCCACACCTGGTTACCGTCCCAGTGCGGGGCGATGGCGTTGATCATAATCCGACGCTCGGTGTCGTTACGGCCGAGGAAGCGGGTGAGCATGCCCACCCCCATGTCGAACCCGTCGGCGACGGCGAAGCCAATCAGCAGGATGCCAATCAGCAGCCACCAGATAAAACGCAATACTTCATAATCGATCATTTGACGACTCCTGTCTTAGCGTGCCGACTGAATAGCCGCAGAGGACTGTTCAAAGTGATAGCGGCCGGTTTTCAGGCTGCTAGGTCCTTTGCGGGCAAACTTGAACATCAGGAACAGTTCAGCCACCAGGAACAGCGTGTACAGGCCGCAGATCAGCAACATAGAGAAGATCAGATCGCCCGCGGTCAGCGACGAGTTGGCCACCGCCGTCGGCAGGACTTCACCAATCGCCCACGGCTGACGGCCGTATTCGGCAACAAACCAGCCCGACTCCACGGCAATCCATGGCAGCGGCAAGCCATAGAACGCGGCGCGCAGCAGCCATTTTTTCTCGCCGATACGGTTACGGATCACGCTCCAGAAGGAGGCGCCGATAATCAACAGCATCAGGATGCCGCACGCCACCATGATACGGAAGGCGAAGTACAGCGGTGCGACGCTTGGAATAGAGTCTTTGGTCGCTTTGGCGATCTGCTCTTCCGTGGCGTCAGCGACGTTCGGGGTATAGCGTTTCAGCAGCAGACCATAGCCAAGATCTTTCTTCACGTTATTGAACTGGTCGCGAACGGCCTGGTCGGTGGAACCGGCGCGCAGTTGCTCCAGCAACGCATAGGCCTTCATGCCGTTACGGATACGCTCTTCGTGCTGAACCATCAGATCCTTCAGACCGATAACCGGCTTATCCACCGAGCGGGTGGCAATGATGCCCAGCGCGTAAGGGATCTGGATGGCGAAGTGGTTGGTTTGCGCATTCTGATCGGGAATACCAAACAGGGTAAAGGCCGCCGGCGCAGGCTGGGTTTCCCACTCTGCTTCGATAGCCGCCAGTTTGGTTTTCTGCACGTCGCCCATTTCGTAACCAGATTCGTCACCCAGCACAATAACGGAGAGGATCGCTGCCATACCGAAGCTGGCTGCGATGGCGAAGGAGCGCTTAGCAAAGGCAAAGTCACGGCCTTTCAGCATGTACCAAGAGCTGATAGCCAGGATGAACATCGCACCGGTGACATAGCCAGACGCCACGGTGTGAACGAATTTCACCTGAGCAACCGGGTTGAGCACCAGTTCGGAGAAGCTAACCATCTCCATACGCATGGTTTCAAAGTTGAAGTCCGATGCGATAGGGTTCTGCATCCAGCCGTTTGCGACGAGGATCCACAGCGCGGAGAGGTTGGAGCCCAGTGCGACCAGCCAGGTGACGGCCATGTGCTGAACTTTACCCAGACGATCCCAACCGAAGAAGAACAGACCTACAAAGGTGGATTCGAGGAAGAAGGCCATCAGACCTTCAATGGCCAGCGGCGCACCGAAGATATCCCCCACGTAGTGTGAGTAATACGACCAGTTAGTCCCGAACTGGAACTCCATGGTCAGACCGGTCGCCACACCCAGCGCGAAGTTGATACCAAACAACTTGCCCCAGAATTTGGTCATATCTTTATAAATCTGTTTGCCGGAAAGGACGTAGACCGTTTCCATAATGGCCAGCAGGAACGCCATACCGAGCGTCAGTGGCACAAACAGGAAGTGGTACATCGCGGTCAAGGCAAACTGTAAGCGCGACAGTTCGACTATATCTAACATCATGACTCCTTGCTCATCGCATGAAGACTCCGAAAATGAACCGAGAAGCTCTGGCTCATACGCATGCCCCAATACAAATTTTTATTTGTCGCCCGCCCGGAGCGGGTTTCAACCGAAAGTGAAACCACGCCAGGACAAGGTTACAAATACGTTAACGAAAAACCCAATTGATTCCCCAATATATTACGCCGCAATAACCTTACAATAAATATGTTTTTATTGTTCCAGTTTTACATTTTTCGACGGTGATCAATATATAGCGAAGATGGCCAGTTTAGGCCAATTTGACTTGAGACAATTTAACGTTTTTTGAAGGATTTTTCCAAGCATTAAGTATTGATATAAATCAATTTTTACTCTACGTGTTAATTATGTAGCCCAATAAAGAATATTGGTAAACTTAATGTTAATACTGTGTTTAAAGTATACTTTGATTGGTTACTAAAAAGGGAGAGATGAGAATCATAGGTAATATTATTTAACGCCGCAGGAAAAAAAAGAAAAAAAAGAGCCGATCCGATTAATGCTAGACCGCTCACAGTATTTTTTCCTGTTTTCTTATCCCCTCCCCCACTTTTTTTAGTGTCTGTTTTGCTTCCCTCCGGTACGGCCAGGGCATATTTTCCTTTCCGACAACCGCACGTCGAGAATATTTATGAAATAATTTTTAAAATCAATATGATAGATAAGGTTTTCGCCAAACGCGGGGTTTGCTGGCTCAGCGGCTTTCGGGAGAAGCGGATAACGGCCAAAAAAAAGGCCACCTGACGGTGGCCAACCATGTCGAAATCGGACAGATTTCTGCTTGCGGACAAGCAGAGAGGGTTTACTTGATGATCGCTTTCAGCGCTTCGCCGATATCGGCCAGGCTGCGAACGGTTTTCACACCGGCTGCTTCCAGGGCTGCGAATTTCTCATCAGCAGTACCTTTACCGCCAGCGATGATGGCGCCCGCATGGCCCATACGCTTGCCTTTCGGCGCGGTCACGCCCGCGATGTAGCCGACAACCGGCTTGGTCACGTGCTCTTTGATGTAGGCAGCCGCTTCTTCTTCCGCGCTGCCGCCGATCTCACCGATCATGACGATCGCTTCGGTCTGCGGGTCTTCCTGGAACAGCTTCAGGATATCGATGAAGTTAGAGCCCGGGATCGGGTCGCCGCCGATACCGACGCAGGTAGACTGGCCGAAGCCGTAGTCGGTGGTTTGCTTAACCGCTTCATAGGTCAGGGTACCGGAACGGGAAACGATGCCCACTTTACCCGGCTTGTGAATGTGACCCGGCATGATGCCGATTTTGCATTCGCCCGGGGTGATCACGCCTGGGCAGTTCGGGCCGATCATGCGCACGCCCGCTTCGTCCAGTTTCACTTTCACGGTCAGCATATCCAGGGTCGGGATACCTTCGGTGATGGTGATGATAAGCTTAATGCCCGCGTCAATCGCTTCCAGAATGGAATCTTTGCAGAACGGCGCCGGAACGTAGATCACGGTCGCGGTAGCGCCGGTCGCTTCAACGGCTTCGCGCACGGTGTTGAACACCGGCAGGCCCAGGTGCGTGGTGCCGCCTTTGCCTGGCGTCACGCCGCCAACCATTTGCGTACCGTAAGCGATCGCTTGTTCAGAGTGGAAGGTCCCCTGGCTACCGGTGAAGCCCTGGCAGATAACCTTGGTATCTTTATTAATTAAAACTGACATTATTTCCCCTCCACTGCGGCAACAACCTGCTGTGCTGCGTCCGTCAGACTTTTCGCTGCAATAATATTCAGGCCGCTGTCAGCCAGTTTTTTCGCGCCCAGTTCGGCGTTGTTACCTTCCAGACGAACCACCACCGGAACGTTAACCCCAACTTCCGCTACCGCACCGATGATACCGTCAGCGATCAGGTCGCAGCGTACGATACCGCCGAAGATGTTAACCAGCACCGCTTTCACGTTGTCATCAGAGAGGATGATTTTGAACGCTTCGGTGACGCGCTCTTTGGTGGCGCCGCCGCCCACGTCGAGGAAGTTAGCCGGTTCGCCGCCGTGCAGTTTAACGATGTCCATGGTACCCATCGCCAGGCCCGCGCCGTTAACCATGCAACCAATGTTGCCGTCCAGCGCGACGTAGTTCAGTTCCCACTGCGCAGCCTGCGCTTCACGCGGATCTTCCTGAGACTGGTCGCGCATTTCGCGCAGATCCGGCTGGCGGAACAGTGCGTTGCCGTCAGCACCCAGTTTGCCGTCCAGGCAGATCAGGTCGCCCTGCTTGGTGATCACCAGCGGGTTAATTTCGATCAGCGCCAGGTCGCGCTCCAGGAAAATGGTCGCCAGGCCCATGAAAATCTTAGTGAACTGCTGAACCTGCTTACCTTCCAGGCCCAGTTTGAACGCCAGTTCACGGCCCTGGTAAGGCATCGGGCCAGCCAGCGGATCGATGGCGATCTTGTGGATCAGGTGCGGGGTCTCTTCCGCCACTTTTTCGATTTCCACGCCGCCTTCAGTAGAGGCCATGAACACCACGCGACGGGAACTACGGTCAACGACCGCGCCCAGGTACAGCTCTTTGTCAATATCGGTCGCCGCTTCAACCAGGATCTGGTTAACCGGCTGGCCGTTCGCATCTGTTTGATAGGTCACCAGACGTTTGCCCAGCCAGTGCTCGGCAAATGCGCGGATCTCTTCTTTGCTCTTCACCACTTTCACACCGCCCGCTTTGCCGCGGCCACCAGCGTGAACCTGACATTTCACTACCCACGGACCCGCGCCGATTTTTGAAGCGGCTTCTTCTGCTTCACGCGGAGTAGTACAGGCATAACCCACCGGCGCCGGTAAGCCATAGCGGGCAAAAAGTTGTTTTGCCTGATATTCATGTAAGTTCATGTGTTCAGTCCATCCTTCAGGGTGTAATTATCTTTAAACCTGTAGGCCTGATAACGGCGCTAACGCGTGTTATCCGGCCTACGGTAGGTAATACGCTTGCTGACTACACGTCCAGCAGCAGACGGGTCGGATCTTCCAGCAGCTCTTTAATCGCCACCAGGAAGCCTACCGACTCACGTCCGTCGATCAGACGGTGGTCGTAGGAGAGCGCCAGGTACATCATCGGCAGGATCTCTACCTTGCCATTCACCGCCATCGGGCGGTCTTTAATGGCATGCATACCCAGGATGGCGCTCTGCGGTGGGTTGATGATCGGCGTGGACATCAGGGAGCCGAACACGCCGCCGTTGGTAATGGTGAAGTTACCGCCGGTCAGGTCATCTACGGTCAGCTTGCCGTCGCGGCCTTTCACTGCCAGCTCTTTAATATTCTTTTCGATATCCGCCATGCCCAGCAGGTCGACGTCACGCAGAACCGGGGTGACCAGGCCGCGCGGAGTGGATACGGCCATGCTGACGTCGAAGTAGTTGTGGTACACCACGTCGTCGCCATCGATGGAAGCGTTCACTTCCGGATAGCGTTTCAGCGCTTCCACTACCGCTTTCACGTAGAAGGACATAAAGCCCAGGCGGATGCCATGACGTTTTTCGAACGCCTCACCGTACTGCTTACGCAGATCCATGATGGGCTTCATGTTGACTTCGTTAAAGGTCGTCAGCATGGCGGTAGAGTTTTTCGCTTCCAGCAGACGTTCGGCTACGCGTTTACGCAGGCGGGTCATCGGGACGCGTTTTTCCGAACGGTGGCCCAGCTGCGGCGCCGGCGCGGCTGCCGGGGCGGCGGCTGGCGCTTTGGCTTCTGCCGGCGCCGGGGCTTTCGCCAGATGTTTCTCAACGTCTTCGCGGGTCAGACGGCCGCCGACGCCAGTGCCTTTGATGGCCGCTGGGTCAAGGTTGTGTTCAGCCAGCAGACGACGGATCGCCGGGCTCAGCGCGTCGTTGTTCTGCTCTTCCAGAGAGGCCTGCTGACGCTGCGCCGGAGTGGACGCTTTCGCATCGGCTTTTTCGCTGCTTTCTTTACCTGCGCTGTTACCTTCGCGCAGGCGGCCAAGGATCTGGCGAGACAGGACGGTAGCGCCCTCGTCTTCCAGCACTGCATCCAGAATGCCGTCCGCTGATGCCGGTACTTCCAGTACCACTTTGTCAGTTTCGATTTCGACCAGGACTTCGTCACGGACGACCGCGTCGCCCGGTTTTTTGTGCCAGGTGGCGACGGTTGCGTCAGCTACGGACTCAGGCAGGTCGGGAACCAGAATATCTACGCTACTCATTGTGTATCCTTTAATTAATCGACGTTCAGCGCGTCATTGACCAGATCTTGTTGCTGTTTCTGGTGAACGGACATATACCCTACCGCCGGAGAGGCGGAGGCCGGGCGGCCTGCATAACGCAGAGAGGCCCCAAACGGAATCACTTCACGGAAGTGATGCTGGCTGCAGTACCATGCGCCCTGGTTGAGCGGCTCTTCCTGGCACCAGATAAAATCATGCACGTGCGCATACGCTTTCAGCGCTTCCTGCACCGCCTGATGCGGGAACGGATAGAGCTGCTCGATACGAACGATAGCGACATCTTTTTGCTCGTTTTTGCGGCGCTGTTCCAGCAGGTCGTAGTAAACCTTACCAGAGCACAGCACAACGCGCTTCACAGCCTGCGGATCAAGTTGATCGATTTCACCGATGGCCGGCAGGAAAGTGCCGTTCGCCAGCTCATCCATGCTGGAGACTGCCAGCGGATGACGCAGCAGCGACTTCGGCGACATCACCACCAGCGGACGACGCATACCGCGCAGCGCCTGACGACGCAGCATGTGGTACACCTGCGCCGGTGTAGACGGTACGCAGACCTGCATGTTCTGCTCAGCGCACAGCTGCAGATAACGCTCCAGACGCGCGGAGGAGTGCTCCGGACCCTGGCCTTCATAGCCGTGCGGCAGGAGCATCACCAGGCCGCACATCCGGCCCCACTTCTGCTCACCGGAGGAGATGAACTGGTCGATCACCACCTGAGCGCCGTTGGCGAAGTCGCCAAACTGCGCTTCCCAGATGGTCAGGGTGCGCGGCTCAGCGGTGGCGTAACCATATTCAAACGCCAGTACGGCTTCTTCAGACAGCACCGAGTCCCAAACGCGGAACTGGCCCTGACCGTTATGGACATGCTGCAGCGGGGTGTAAGTTGAACCATTGGTCTGGTTATGGATCACCGCATGACGATGGAAGAAGGTGCCGCGACCGGAGTCTTCCCCGGACAGACGCACCGGAATACCTTCGTCAACCAGCGTGGCGTAGGCCAGGTTTTCGGCGCCGCCCCAGTCGAACAGCTTCTCACCTGCCGCCATCGCCTGGCGGTCGGCGTAAATTTTCGCTACGCGGGACTGCATTTCGATACCTTCCGGCACCGTGCTGATGCGTTTCGCCAGCTCCTGCAGACGCTTCGGCTCCACTTTATCCGGATAGCTCTCGTCCCACTCATGATTGAGGTACGGCGACCAGGTAAAGGAGTGCATGTTCATCGGACGCCATTCCTGCACCACGCATTCGCCGGCATCCAGCGCATCGCGGTAGAGGTTAACCTGCTCGGTCGCGTCTTCCAGAGTCGCCACCTTCTCCTGCTCCAGCTTGTCAGCATAGATTTTGCGCGGGGTCGGGTGCTTTTTGATCTTCTGATACATCAGCGGCTGAGTTGCGCTCGGCTCATCGGCTTCGTTATGGCCGTGACGGCGGTAGCACACCAGATCGATGAAGACATCGCGTTTGAAGGTATTGCGGAAATCCAGCGCCAGACGAGTGACGAACGCGACCGCTTCCGGATCGTCGGCATTGACGTGGAAAATCGGCGCCTGCACCATTTTACCGATGTCGGTGCAGTACGGGGTCGAACGCGCATCCAGCGGGTTAGAGGTCGTGAAGCCCACCTGGTTGTTGATAACGATGCGCACGGTACCGCCCACTTCGTAACCGCGGGCTTTCGACATGTTCAGGGTTTCCTGAACCACGCCCTGACCGGTGACGGCGGCGTCGCCGTGGATAGTGATCGGCAGAACCTTGTTGCTGCTCGGCTCGTCCAGACGATCCAGACGGGCGCGTACGGAACCGATAACCACCGGGCTGACGATCTCGAGGTGCGACGGGTTAAACGCCAGCGCCAGGTGCACCAGACCGCCTTCGGTTTCCATATCGGATGAGAAGCCCATGTGGTACTTCACATCGCCGGTACCGAGATGTTCTTTATGTTTGCCGGCGAACTCGTCGAACAGATCCTGCGGTTTTTTACCCAGCACGTTGACCAGCACGTTGAGACGACCGCGGTGCGCCATGCCCAGCACCACTTCGCGGGTGCCGCTCTTGCCCGCATGGCGGATCATCTCTTTGAGCATCGGGATCAGGGCATCGCCACCCTCCAGCGAGAAGCGCTTCGCCCCCGGGAATTTGGCGCCGAGGTAGCGCTCCAGGCCTTCCGCGGCGGTCAGTTCGCTGAGGAAGCGTTTTTTCTCTTCCGCGGTAAAGCTCGCTTTGCCGGCTACCGATTCAATGCGCTGCTGGATCCAGCGTTTTTCTTCGGTAGAGGTGATATGCATGTATTCCGCGCCGATGGAGCCGCAGTAGGTTTGCTTGAGGGCGGCAATCAACTCGCCCAGCTTCATCGTGTCTTTACCGATGGCAAATGAACCTACGTTATAGCTTTCCTGGAAATCGGCCTCGGTCAGATCGTGGTAGGCCGGATCGAGATCCGCCACTCTCTCTTGCTTCCACAGCCCCAGCGGATCGAGATTCGCATGCTGGTGGCCACGGAAACGGTATGCGTTGATGAGCTGCAGGACTTTAACCTGCTTCACATTGGTGTCTGGGTCGGAAATCGAAGAAGTGTAACGTGAGGCATCCTTCGCCAGTCGACGGAAATAATCACGCGTTTTGGAATGAAATTGATCCGGTTTAACTCCGGTGCCAGGTAACTGCTGGAACATTGAACGCCAGTTGGCGTCAACAGAGTCAGGATCGGTTAAGAAGTCTTCATAGAGCTGTTCTATCCAGCTCTGGTTCGAACCAGAGAGGTAAGAAGAGTCCAGCCAGGCTTTCATTGCGCCGTTCTGCATCGTGATCCCTTAAGCATTCATATGCTTATTTCGCCGTAGAAACTACCACGCACACCGAGTGCACGTGCCGGGGTTCACTTGTTGCGGACGAGTTGTGGTTTCTATCCGCTAAGGAACCTTTAAAAACTGTCTAACTATCAGGGGCAGTTTTTAGAGGTTTCCTGCTATATCTATTGCCTGATGGCGCTTCGCTTATCAGGCCTACAAGATACGATCCTGTAGGCCGGATAAGACGTTTACGTCGCCATCCGGCAACGAAAACAACTTACGCGCTGCGCTGCAGCAGCATCGACTTAATATGGCCGATGGCGCGCGTTGGGTTCAATCCCTTAGGACACACACTGACGCAGTTCATAATGCTGTGACAGCGGAATACGCTGAAAGCATCGCTCAGACCTTCCAGACGCTCGCTGGTTTCGGTATCGCGACTGTCGATCAGGAAGCGATACGCGGCCAGAAGACCTGCCGGGCCGATGAACTTGTCCGGGTTCCACCAGAACGACGGGCAAGAGGTCGAACAACATGCGCAGAGAATACACTCGTACAGACCATCGAGTTTCTCACGCTGCTCAGGCATCTGCAGATGCTCGCGAGCCGGAGGATTTTGCCCATTATTCAACAAGTAAGGCTTAATCTTCTCATATTGTGCATAGAATTGCCCCATGTCCACCACCAAATCACGGATAACCGGTAATCCTGGCAGCGGACGGATAACAATCTTCTTGCCCGGCTGATTCAGCGCGGAGATCGGCGTGATGCACGCCAGACCGTTTTTCCCGTTCATATTCAGGCCATCGGAACCACAAACCCCTTCACGGCAGGAGCGGCGGAACGACAGCGACGGATCTTTTTCTTTCAGCTGGATCAGCGCATCCAGCAGCATCATGTCACGACCTTCTTCCGCTTCGAGGGTGTAATCCTGCATGTGCGGAGCGTCATCAACATCCGGGTTATAGCGATAAATTGAAAACTCGAGTTTCATTTTCCTGTCTCCGCATTAGTAAGTACGAATCTTCGGCGGGAATGCCGGACGCAGTTTCGGTTCCATGTTGACGCTACGACGCGTCATGGATTCCGACTCTGGCAGATACAGGGAATGGCACAGCCAGTTTTCATCATCACGATCCGGGAAGTCGAAGCGGCTGTGGGCGCCACGGCTCTCGGTACGGAAGTTAGCGGATACGGCGGTCGCGTACGCGGTTTCCATCAGGTTATCCAGCTCCAGGCACTCAACGCGCTGGGTGTTGAACTCGCTGGAGGTATCGTCGAGACGGGCATTTTTCAGGCGCTCGCGGATCACTTTCAGCTGTTCCAGACCTTTGTGCATCGCATCGCCTTCGCGGAACACCGAGAAGTTATGCTGCATACATTCCTGCAGCGCTTTGCGGATCGCCACCGGATCTTCACCGGAACGGGTGTTGTTCCAGCGGTTGAGGCGGTCCAGCGAGCCTTCGATATCGGATTCGCTGGCGTCGCGCAGCGTGCCCTGCTCAGCGATGGATTCCTGCAGATGCAGGCCCGCCGCGCGGCCGAAGACCACCAGGTCGAGCAGCGAGTTGCCGCCAAGACGGTTAGCGCCGTGGACCGATACGCAGGCGATTTCGCCTACCGCGAACAGGCCCGGGATCACCACGTCTTCGCCCTTCTCATTGACGGTCAGCGCCTGGCCGGTCACTTTGGTCGGAATACCGCCCATCATGTAGTGGCAGGTTGGGATAACCGGGATCGGCTCTTTCACCGGATCGACGTGAGCAAAGGTACGGGACAGCTCGAGGATACCCGGCAGACGAGATTCCAGAACCTCTTTACCCAGGTGGTCCAGCTTCAATTTCGCGTGCGGGCCCCACGGGCCATCGCAGCCGCGACCTTCGCGGATTTCGATCATGATGGAACGCGCCACCACGTCACGACCCGCCAGGTCTTTGGCGTTCGGGGCATAACGCTCCATAAAGCGTTCGCCGTGTTTATTGAGCAGATAACCGCCTTCGCCGCGGCAACCTTCGGTGACCAGAACCCCTGCCCCGGCGATGCCGGTCGGGTGGAACTGCCACATTTCCATATCCTGCACCGGCACGCCGGCACGAATGGCCATCCCGACGCCGTCACCGGTGTTGATGTGGGCGTTGGTGGTGGACTGATAGATACGGCCTGCGCCGCCGGTCGCCAGCACGGTGGCGCGGGCTTTAAAGTAGACCACTTCGCCGGTCTCGATGCACAGGGCAGTACAACCCACCACCGCGCCGTCCTGGTTTTTCACCAGATCGAGGGCATACCATTCGGAGAAAATAGTGGTGTGGTTTTTGAGGTTCTGCTGGTACAGGGTGTGCAGCAGGGCGTGGCCGGTACGGTCAGCCGCCGCCGCGGTGCGCGCCGCCTGCTCGCCGCCGAAGTTCTTCGACTGGCCGCCGAACGGGCGCTGATAAATACGGCCGTCGTCAAGACGGGAGAACGGCAGGCCCATGTGCTCCAGCTCGAGAATCGCTTCCGGGCCGGTCTTACACATATATTCGATGGCGTCCTGGTCACCGATATAGTCCGACCCTTTTACGGTGTCGTACATATGCCATTCCCAGTTATCTTCATGGGAGTTACCGAGCGCGACGGTGATACCCCCCTGCGCTGACACGGTATGGGAACGGGTCGGGAAGACTTTAGAGAGCAGCGCACAGGTCTGTCCGCTCTGGGAAATTTGCAGCGCCGCGCGCATACCTGCGCCGCCGGCACCGATGACAACAGCATCAAACTCTCTGACTGGCAATTTCATTACACACCCCACACCACAACAAATCCATAAAGAACGTAAGCCACCAGCGCCACAACGATAGCCAGCTGCAGAACCAGGCGCAGAGCCAGTGGTTTAACGTAGTCCGTTAACACCTGCCACATCCCGATCCAGGCATGGATAAGAATGGAAACGAGAGCCAGCAGAGTGAAGACTTTAGTGAAGCCGGAGGCAAAGAATCCAGTCCACACTTCCCATGAGATCTCACCGGTGGTAGCGAAGAAGCCAACCATGTAGATTATGTAGAGGGTCAGAACGATGGCGGTAGCACGGACCAGAATAAAGTCATGTACGCCGTTGCGTCCCAGTGCTGAGGCGTTGCTTACCATACGAGGACTCCTGCGAGAAGTGAAAGCACGACAGTAATAACAAAAGAAATCTTGGCGGAACGTTTCCCTGCTTCGAGGGTTTCGTCCAGGTAACCAAAGTCCATCATCAGATGGCGGATACCGACAACGACGTGATAGGCCAGCGCGGTGAGAATGCCCCACATGATGAACTTCACAAAGAAGCTATCCATGATCGAGGCCGCCGTCAGAAAACCTTCAGGGGAGGAGAGGCTGGTGCCCAGCAGCCAAAGCAGAATTCCGACCGCCACGAAGGTGATGACACCGGAAACGCGATGGAGAATGGACGCTATCGCCGTGATTGGGAACCGTATCGTTTGTAGATCCAGATTGACAGGTCTTTGTTTTTTCACATTTCTTACCATGAATAACGCCCACATGCTGTTCTTATTGTTTCCTTCCTCCGGTCTGCTTGCGGGTCAGACAGCGTCCTTTCTATAACCAGAAGTCATGTTAAAACGTCTTTTCAGGCATTAAAACATCACTAAACAACGCTGGGTGGCTCGGGATTGCAGGGTGTTCCGGAGACCTGGCCGCAGTATAGGCCGTTCACAAAATCATTACAATTAACCTACATATAGTTTGTTGGGTTTTCTCCGGAACAGTGATCAAGGTCACGATAACAACATTTTTTTAATTTTTAATCACCTGATTTGACAAATATTAAACATTCTTGTTACAACCATTACCAGTTAAATGCAATAATGCTCAAAAGTTATGGGGTCACTCTTTCACCTGAGAATAAGTTATGTAACAGTGTGTCAGTATTGACCGATGTAATCAGGACAGTTATTAGTGGTATACAGGTTTTAATATTCGGACTGCTAAAACGCTGATTTGCTGTTGTTTCACCGCAGCCCTGAAGAACGTGCCATCAAGCGCCGTTGCTCTGTACCCTGCCCTTTTCGCTGACGCAGAGCTGTGTGCAACATAACAAACTGGTAACGTATACGGGCGCGGGCCGAAAGCAAATCCACCACCCGGCAGTCTTAAGCAATAAAGGCGCTAAGGAGACCATAAATGTCTGATGCTAAAGCAAAAATCACCCTGGGTGGTGACACTGCTATTGAACTGGATGTGCTAAAAGGCACGCTCGGTCAGGATGTTATTGATATTCGTAGTCTTGGTTCAAAAGGCGTATTTACCTTTGACCCAGGTTTCACATCTACCGCTTCCTGTGAATCTAAAATTACGTTTATCGATGGTGACGAGGGGATCCTGCTGCACCGCGGCTTCCCGATCGACCAGTTAGCGACCGAATCAAACTATCTTGAAGTTTGTTACATTCTGCTAAACGGTGAAAAACCAACCCAGGCCGAATATGACGAATTCAAAACCACCGTGACCCGTCACACCATGATCCATGAGCAGATCACCCGTCTGTTCCATGCGTTCCGTCGCGATTCTCACCCGATGGCCGTTATGTGCGGGATCACCGGCGCCCTGGCGGCGTTCTATCACGACTCCCTCGACGTGAATAACCCGCGTCACCGTGAAATCGCCGCCTATCGCCTGCTGTCCAAAATGCCGACCATGGCAGCTATGTGTTACAAGTATTCTATCGGCCAGCCGTTTGTTTATCCGCGCAACGACCTCTCCTACGCCGGCAACTTCCTGCGCATGATGTTCGCCACGCCGTGCGAAGAGTACGAAGTCAATCCGGTGCTCGAGCGCGCCATGGACCGTATTCTGATCCTGCACGCCGATCACGAGCAGAACGCCTCGACCTCGACGGTACGTACCGCGGGCTCTTCCGGCGCTAACCCGTTCGCCTGTATCGCAGCCGGCATCGCCTCTCTGTGGGGACCGGCGCACGGCGGTGCCAACGAAGCGGCACTGAAAATGCTGGAAGAGATCAGCTCCGTTGAACACATTCCGGAATTTGTTCGTCGTGCGAAAGACAAGAATGACTCTTTCCGCCTGATGGGCTTCGGCCATCGTGTTTACAAAAACTACGACCCGCGCGCCACCGTAATGCGTGAAACCTGCCATGAAGTGCTGAAAGAGCTGGGCACCAAAGACGACCTGCTGCAGGTGGCCATGGAGCTGGAGCATATCGCGCTGAACGACCCGTACTTCATCGAGAAGAAGCTCTACCCGAACGTCGACTTCTACTCCGGTATCATCCTGAAAGCGATGGGTATTCCGTCCTCCATGTTTACCGTTATCTTCGCCATGGCGCGTACCGTGGGCTGGATTGCGCACTGGAACGAAATGCACAGCGACGGCATGAAGATCGCCCGTCCGCGTCAGCTGTACACCGGCTACGCCAAACGCGACTTCCAGTCCGACATCAAGCGTTAATCTCGCTGTCCGGATGATAAAAACGCGCCTGCTGGCGCGTTTTTTATGCCTGACGATGAAGCCTGGCGCTGACACTGCCTGGCTGCCGGCTTAATGCTGGCAGTGCGGGCACCAGTAAAACGGCCGCGATGAGAGCATGGTCTTCTCAATCACGCCCCCGCAGCGCTCGCACTTTTCCCCATCGCGATGGAAGACCTTAAAGCGGAACAGCGCGCCGTGGTGCTTGTTGTTATCGGGCTGGCCGCGAGTGCGATAAGAAAGCCGCGGGATATCGAGTAGCGCGTGCGCCAGCGCATCCAGCTGTGTTTCATTAAGCTCCGAGGCCTTATGCCCCCCGGTCAGCCCCACCTGCCAGAGGATTTCCACCCGCAGATAGTTACCCAGACCGGCAAGAAAAGCCTGATCCAGCAGCAGGCCGGAAAACTGACGATTGCGGAATTTGGCCGACAGCAGTCGCGCTTTCACCTGCTCCGCGGTTAACGTCATATCCAGCACGTCCGGACCGACGCGCAGCAAGAACGGATGGTTGGCCTCCTGCTCCGCCGTGAGCATCTCAATGTCCGACGCGCTGTAGAGCAAAATCGCCTTGCTGGCCGTCTGTAGCCTGACGCGCAGCACCCGGTTAGAGGCAGGCTGTTCGCCGGCCTCAACCACGCGCCAGACGCCGTACAGCTGATTATGGCTGTACAGGGTCAGGCCGCCGGAGAAGCGGGTCAGCAGGGCCTTGCCCCGGGTGTCGATATGGGTAACCCGCTGACCAATCAGTTCGGTTTGATAAGGTTGCAACCGGGGAAAAGCGAACCAGACGTCGGTTAAGGGTTCGTCTTTGATTGCTGCCTCCAGTGTATCCGCCGCGCGGCGGATCTCCGGACCTTCCGGCATACTGTCATCCTTCTGTTAGTGGGTGGCGCCGCCGCCCAGTTTACTATCCACCGGCTGGTGCAGGGCTACGGCTATGGCCGTCTCCAGCGCTTCCCGTACGGTGGCGGTCGCCATACTCGGCTCGCCGGGATGGGCCGCCGCCTGCGCCGGTAGCCAGGGAATATGGATAAACCCGCCCCTCACCTCATTCTGTCCCTGCAGCTTGTGCAGCAGACCGTACATGACGTGATTGCAGACGAAGGTGCCGGCAGTTTGCGACACCGAGGCCGGGATCCCGCGATCGCGCAGCGCGCTGACGATCGCTTTGATCGGCAAGGTGCTGAACCACGCGGCCGGCCCGCCGTCGACGATCGGCGTGTCGATGGGTTGCTGGCCTTTGTTATCGGGGATACGCGCATCATCGACGTTAATCGCCACACGTTCGACGCTGATATCGACCCGGCCGCCGGCCTGTCCCACCGCGATAACCAGCTTCGGCTGCAGGTCTTCAATCGCCGCGTCCAGCGCCGACAGCGCCTCGCCAAACACGCAGGGAAGCTGCCTGGCAATCACCGGCTGACCAGCAATCATTGTACCGTCAAGCTGCTGCACCACTTCCCAGGAAGGGTTCACCGTCTCGCCGTCAAAGGGTTCAAAACCGGTGAGTAATACGCCCGCCATCGTCTTCTCCTTCGCGGTCCTTCAGATTGTCATATCTCAGCCTCTGGCTGAGCGCTGACCATAATATGGCGCCCGGCGAACGCCGCCCGCAAACGGCGGGCAAATTCGAGGGCATGCGGACCATCGCCATGCAGACATACCGTCTGCGCCACCACGTTCGCCCATTCGCCGCTGACGCTACGCACCCGGTGGTGTTGCACCATTTCGAGGGTTTGCGCCAGGGCCTGCTCTTCGCTGTCAATCAGCGCGCCAGGCTCGGTGCGCGGCACCAGGCTGCCGTCGGCCAGATAACCGCGGTCGGCAAACACCTCCTGACGCGTCGTCAAGCCATAGCGTTGCCCAGCGCGGATCAGTTCGCTGCCCGCCAGACCCACCAGCACCAGCTGCGGGTTAACATCGCGGACCGCGCGGGCGATCGCGTCGGCCAGCGGCGGCGATTTGGCCGCCTGGTTGTAGAGCATGCCGTGCGGCTTTACGTGCTGCAACTCGCCGCCCTGAGCCTGAACGATCGCCGCCAGAGCGCCAATCTGATACAGCGTCTGGGCATAGACCGTTTCCGGCGGCAGATCCATCGCCGTGCGGCCAAAATTTTCCCGGTCGGGATATCCCGGATGGGCGCCCACCGCGACGCCGTACTTCAGCGCCTCGCGCACGCTCTGCACCATCAGCCCGGCGTCGCCGGCGTGAAAACCACAGGCGATATTCGCCGACGACACCAGCTGGAGCAGCGCGCTATCGTTCGCCCCGCCTTCCCCGAGATCGGCATTGAGATCAATCATCATCGTGGAGTCTCCACGCCAGTTGTTCAAGATAACGCTGACGATCGGCCCGCGCCTTCAGCGCCTCCTCCAGCGAGCAGGCCACGAAATGGATCGGCTGCCCCAGTGGGATCTGCGCCAGCTGGTACATATCGGCATCGATGATGCAGGCGATCCGCGGATAGCCGCCGGTGGTTTGCGCGTCGTTCATCAGCACAATGGGCTGGCCGTTGTGCGGCACCTGCACCACGCCCGGCAGCAGGCCGTGCGACAGCATTTCGCGATCGGTGGTGCGTTTCAGCGGCTGCCCCTGCAGGCGGTACCCCATGCGGTTACTCTGCGGACTGAGCTTCCAGGGGGCGCGCCAGAATGACGCCTGTGAGGCCGCGTCAAATTCGTGGTACTCCGGCCCGGGCAGCGCACGAATGCGGTTGCCCAGCGGCAGCTGCTTGACGCCGCGCGGGGTGGTGAAGCGGCGGGCGGCTTTCCCGAGCTTCAGCTTGTCGCCGTCCTGCAGGCGGCGTCCTTCCAGACCGCCAATCCCCGCCTTGAGATCCGTGCAGCGCGAGCCAAGGACCTCGGGTACCGCAATCCCGCCCGCCACCGCCAGATAGCTGCGAATGCCATGCTGCGGCGTTTTCAGCACCAGCCGCTGCCCGGGCCGGTAGGCGGTGCGCCAGCCCACCCAGACCGCTTTACCGTCCAGCGTCGCTTCGCAGGCGGCGCCGGTCAGCGCAAACCAGCCGCTGCGGGCAAATTCGATCTCCACCTGGCCGAGGGTAATCTCCAGCCCGGCGGCATTCGCCTCGTTGCCAACCAGCAGATTGGCAATCACCAGCGAGGGATAATCCAGAGCGCCGCAGCGGCTGATGCCAGACTGGCGCAGGCCTTCTCGTCCACCGTCCTGTACCGAGGTGTACAGGCCGGCGCGGATCAGAGTCAACATACCCCCTCCTTTTGCGGCACAAAGCGAATTTTATCGCCCACGCGCAGCAGCGCAGGCTCCTTCCGCGACGGGTCGAACAGCGTTAGCGAGGTCCGCCCCAGCAGCTGCCAGCCGCCGGGCGTCGCCAGCGGATAGATCCCGGTTTGCGCGCCGCCGATACCCACCGACCCGGCCGGGACGTGCACGCGCGGTTCGGCGCGACGCGGCGTCGCCAGCGCCGCTGGCAACCCGCCCAGGTAGGGAAATCCCGGCTGAAAACCAATAAACCAGACCAGATACTCCACCGAAGCGTGCAGCTCCACGACCTGCTTTTCACTGAGGCCGCTGTGCTGCGCCACCACCCCGAGATCCGGTCCGGCCTCGCCGCCGTAGACGACCGGAATGGTCAGCGAGCGCGACTCCGGCTCGATCGCGAGGCTCTCCTCCCACCAGCGCTGCAGACGGTCTATCGCCTCCCACGCCACCTCCTGCGGGCGGCGGAGCACCACAGTGATATTGTTCATGCCGGGAATGGCGTCAATCACTTCCTCATGGTTCGCCAGACGCTGGGCTAAGCCCCAGATCCGCTGCTGGCTCTCAAGGGTGACCGGCGGCTCCAGCTCCAGCACGACGGCCGTTTCTCCTAACAGATAACAACGCGCTCGCTGCACTTTTCTCTCTCCCGTCAGGCAGGGTTGGGAATATCAATAAAGGTGACGTCCAGGTCAGTGGTTTCCGTCAGCCATTCGCTGAGGGCGCGAATACCGCCCCGCTCGGTGGCGTGGTGGCCGGCGGCATAAAAATGCAGGCCCTGCTCGCGGGCGGAATGGATGGTTTGTTCCGACACCTCGCCGGTGATAAACGCGTCCACGCCAAAGCGCGCCGCGGCGTCGATAAAGCTCTGGCCGCCGCCGGTACACCAGGCGACGCGGCTGACGGTGTCCGGCCCGGTATCGCCGCACCACAGCGGCTTACGCCCCAGCCGCGCTTCAATCCATGAGGCCAGTTCAAGGCCGGAAACCGGCATCGACAGTTCGCCCCAGGGCACCAGCGGTTCGATTTCCCCCAGCACGTTAATCCCCAACAGATGCGCCAGTTGCGCGTTATTGCCCAGCTCGGGATGGGCATCCAGCGGCAGGTGCCAGCCGTAGAGATTGATATCATTGGCCAGCAGGGTTTTCAGGCGCCGGCGCTTCATACCGCGGATCACTGGCGATTCGTTTTTCCAGAAATAGCCGTGATGGACAATCACCGCATCCGCCTGAAGACGAACGGCCTCATCCAGCAGCGCCTGGCTGGCCGTCACTCCGGTGACGATCTTGTGCACCGTGTCGCGCCCTTCCACCTGCAGACCGTTAGGGGCGAAGTCACTGATGGCTGCACTATTGAGCTTGTCGTTTATCAGTTGTTCCAGTTCGCTATTTTTCATCGCCACTCCAGCAGATAATCAGGGTATACAAAGGCATAACATAACCAGATCCATTCGGGTCGTCGATAGTCCGCCTCCGACACTGACGATGACTTTTTACTGAATAGCGCAATTTGTCTATTCACCCCGCCACGCATTCGTGTATATTTATGCACTAATAAAGCATATTAAATAATCAGAAAGCCCCTCAAGCCATGAATATGACTAATTAAACGCTATTCATGCAGAACGATCGACTTTCGCTTTAGGCCAGGAAACACACTTCTCATGAAGACAACATCATCGCAACCGCGGGCGATTTACTACGTCGTGGCGCTGCAAATCTGGGAATATTTTAGCTTCTACGGCATGCGCGCCCTGCTGATCCTCTATCTCACCAATCAGCTCAAATATGACGATAACCACGCTTACGCCCTGTTCAGCGCCTACTGTTCGCTGGTCTATGTAACGCCGATCCTCGGCGGCTATCTGGCCGATAAGCTGTTAGGCAACCGGATGGCAGTCATGCTCGGCGCGCTGCTGATGGCCATTGGCCATCTGGTGCTCGGGGCCAGCGAAACCGCCCCGGCCTTCCTCTACCTGTCGCTGGCGATCATCGTCTGCGGCTACGGGTTGTTTAAATCCAACGTCAGCTGTCTGCTGGGCGAACTGTACGAACCCGCCGATCCGCGTCGCGATGGCGGCTTCTCGCTGATGTATGCCGCGGGCAATATCGGCTCGATCATCGCGCCCATCGCCTGCGGCTACGTTCAGGAGGAGTATAGCTGGGCGATGGGCTTTGCCCTGGCGGCCATCGGCATGGTGGCGGGACTGGTGATTTTCCTCTGCGGCAACCGTCATTTCCAGCATACCGCCGGCGTGAACCGCCAGGCGCTGTGCGCCCGCCGCTTCCTGCTGCCGAACTGGGGCTGGCTGCTGGTGCTGCTGGTCATCGCGCCGCTGCTGATTGCCGTGCTGTTCTGGCAGGAGTGGTCGGTGTATGCCCTGATCGTGGCCACGGCCATTGGCCTCGCGGTGCTGGCGCGGATCTACCTGCGTGCCGAGACCGATAAACAGCGCAAGGATCTGCGCCTGATCGTCGTCCTGACCGCCTTCAGCCTGCTGTTCTGGGCCTTCGCCCAACAGGGCGGCAGCTCCATCAGCCTGTATATTGACCGCTTCGTTAACCGCCATATCATGAGCTACGAAGTCCCTACCGCTATGTTCCAGTCGATCAACGCCTTTGCGGTGATGCTCTGCGGCATGGTGCTGGCGTGGCTGGTGAAAGAGAGCGTCGGCGGTAACCGCACCGTGCGCATCTGGGGGAAATTTGCCCTCGGTCTGGGCCTGATGAGCGCCGGGTTCTGCATTTTGACCCTCAGCGCCCGCTGGTCGGCGGCCTATGGCCAGTCGTCCATGCCGCTGATGGTGCTGGGACTGGCGGTGATGGGTTTTGCCGAACTGTTTATCGACCCGGTCGCGATGTCGCAAATCACCCGCATTGAGATCCCGGGGGTGACCGGGGTGCTGACCGGCATCTATATGCTGCTCTCCGGGGCCATCGCCAACTATCTGGCCGGCGTTATCGCCGACCAGACCTCGCAGGCGTCATTCGACGTCGCCGGGGCGGTGAACTATTCCATTGACGCCTACATCAACGTCTTCAGCCAGATCACCTGGGGCGCGCTGGCCTGCGTCGGCGTAGTGCTGGTTATCTGGCTGTATCACTCGCTGAAGGTCAGGACCCGCCGTCTGGCGGTGGAATAATCCCCTTTCTGGCGGCCTCCCAGGCCGCCAGCGTCTCCTGTCGCGCCTGCTTGTGATCGACTATCGGGCGCGGATAATCCAGCGTCACCCCCTGTTTATCCGCCCACACCCACGGCTGATGCAGCGCCTTCTCCGGCACCTTTGCCAGCTCCGGCAGCCAGCGACGCATAAACACCCCCTGCTTATCAAACTTCTCGCCCTGGGTAGTGGGATTAAATATGCGGAAATAGGGCGCGGCGTCGGTGCCCGTCGAAGCCGCCCATTGCCAGCCGCCGTTGTTCGCCGCCAGGTCGCCGTCAATCAGCTGGCTCATGAAATAGCGCTCCCCTGCCCGCCAGTCGAGGCGCAGATCTTTGGTCAGGAAGCTGGCGACAATCATGCGCAACCGGTTATGCATCCAGCCGGTGGCGTTAAGCTGGCGCATGGCGGCATCGACTATCGGAAAGCCGGTCTCCCCGCGCTGCCAGGCCTGCAGGGCGCCATCCTCTTCGCGCCAGGCGACCTTATCGGTCCAGGCGACAAACGGCCGACCTTTACAGAGTTTCGGATAGTAGACCATCAGATGGCGGTAAAACTCGCGCCAGATCAGCTCATTAAGCCAGGTGGCGCCTGCCCCGCCATCCAGTGCGGCGGGGTGTTCCGTCAGCAGCCGATGCAGGCACTGGCGCGGCGACAGCACCCCGATGGCCAGGCAGGGCGACAGGCGACTGGTCCCTTCCACGGCCGGGAAGTCGCGCTGCCCCTCATAATCCGCCGCCGGTTGCTGACAAAACGCGCGCAGCCGCGCCAGCGCCGTTTTTTCATCCGCGGCAAACAGCAGCCCATCGAACGGCGTTTGCGGATAGTTAAGCTCCGGCACCGGCGGCGCCAGGCGAGCGGGCGCCTGACGCGGCTTTGGCGCGGCCACGCACGCCGGCAATCCTTCCCGCAGCCGGCGAATAAACGCGTTCTTAAACGGGGTGAAGACTTTATACATTTCGCCGCCGCCGGTCAGTACGCTGCCGGGCGGCAACAGGACGCTGTCGTCAAATCCCTGGCAAATCACTTCGCTCAAGGAGCTCTCAACGGCGGCATCGCGCTGGCGTTCATTGAATTCGTACTGATAGTTGTAGAACAGGTGACTGACCTGGTGCTGCTGGCAGAAATGGGCCAGCCGCTCGACGCTGGCGCTAAAATCGTCCGCCTCTTCTACCCACAGCGGTATGCCCCGCTCCGCCAGCGCGGCGTGCAGACTGTGCAAATGGCTGGCGATAAAAGCGGCCTGCCGCGGCGCCAGGTGATGTTCGCGCCACTGCCCCGGGGTGGCAATATACAGCGCCAGCACCTGCGCCTGCGGATCGCGGCAGGCGGCGGCCAGCGCCAGGTTATCGTGAATGCGTAAATCCGTGCGTAACCAGACCAGATGGGTGGCCATATCACTCCTCACTCTCCGTCAGCAAAACTCATCTTATGATCTAAGCCGGCAAAAATAGCGCGCCCCGGCAAAATAAGCACCTGCCAATTCCGCTGCGGCGCCTGAAAACGAGTGTAGACAAGCGACGAAAAAAAACCGCCGGGGGCAACCGGCGGTTAGTGGTTTTCCTCGCAGCAGGGCGAATTAGTAGAAGTCGTGCGCGGCTTTTTCCGCCTGCGCCATCCACACCGGCTGCTCGCTGGTTTTCGACCATACACGGTGCAGCCAGCTGTAATAGCGGGCGCGATCCTTCCAGAACAGCATCACCGGCAGCGCCGCGACGCCAGCCACGACGGCGAAAGCACGACGCAGCAAAATAATATGAGCAGGATAAGCTTTGTACAACGCCATCATTTCTCTCCCCTTTGTCAGGCCGGCAAGCAGCGCCGGAAAATTAATCATGTTTGTCTGAGCAAAATAATACCGCTCTGGTTGTAATTTTACTACTCATCCGACCACTAAAAAGCACGTATTTATACTTAATTTACATTCGCCACGTAAATTAGTTACAAAAAAGTTAAATTAATACTAACCATTAGTTAATTTGTGCCTTTGTCATTTTTATACTTTTTTTACACCGCGCCCGCGGATTTTTGCGAAATCTTTGCGCCGTAATTTCTATCCTCCAGGTAAATCAAAAACACACCCGGAGGTGGATTGTGACTGCAGGCGTACTCACTGGCGTTGGGCTGGTGTTCCTGTTACTGGCTTATCTGGTTTATGCCTTGATACATGCGGAGGCATTCTGATGGCTGCCCAGGGATTTTTATTATTAGCCAGCTATCTGCTGGTATTGCTGGTGCTGGCGCGCCCGCTGGGGATGTGTCTGGCAAGAATGGTGAATGACATCCCGCTTCCCGGCCTGGCCGGGGTCGAGCGCGTCCTGTGGCGCGTGGCCGGGATCCGCGCCGAAGAGATGGGCTGGCTGCAGTATTTGCTGGCGCTCCTGCTGTTCAACGCCCTCGGCGGCCTGGCGCTGTTTGCCCTACTGATGCTGCAGGGCGTGCTGCCGTTTAACCCGCAGCACCTGCCGGGGCTGACGTGGGATCTGGCGCTCAACACCGCGGTCAGCTTTGTCAGCAATACGAACTGGCAGGCCTACGCCGGCGAAAGCACCATGAGCTATCTCAGCCAGATGGTGGGGCTGACGGTGCAGAATTTCCTCTCCGCCGCTACCGGCATCGCCGTGGTCTTCGCCCTGACCCGCGCCTTCGCCCGGCAGAAAATGTCCACCCTCGGCAATGCCTGGGTCGACCTGACGCGCATTACCCTGTGGCTGCTGCTGCCGCTCTCTCTGCTGGTGGCCCTGTTCTTTATTCAGCAGGGCGTGCCGCAGAACCTGCAGGCCTACCAGCCCTTTACCACCCTCGAAGGGGCGCACCAGCTGCTGCCGATGGGGCCCGTCGCCTCACAGGAAGCGATTAAGCTGCTGGGCACCAACGGCGGCGGTTTCTTTAACGCCAACTCCGCCCATCCGTTTGAAAACCCGACGGCGCTGACCAATCTCGTGCAGATGCTGGCCATCTTCCTGATCCCGGCGGCGCTGTGCTTCGCCTTCGGCGAGGTGGTGAGCGATCGCCGCCAGGGGCGCGCCATCCTGTGGGCGATGACGCTGATCTTTATCCTCTGCGTCGCCGTGGTGATGTGGGCGGAAACCCGCGGCAACCCGCACCTGATGACGCTGGGCGCCGACAGCAGCCTGAATATGGAAGGTAAAGAGAGCCGCTTCGGTATTCTCGCCAGCAGTCTGTTCGCGGTGATCACCACCGCCGCCTCCTGCGGCGCGGTCAACGCCATGCATGACTCCTTCACCGCGCTGGGCGGGATGGTGCCGATGTGGCTGATGCAGATTGGCGAAGTGGTGTTCGGCGGCGTCGGCTCGGGTCTCTATGGCATGCTGCTGTTCGTTATGCTGGCGGTGTTTATCGCCGGCCTGATGGTCGGCCGCACCCCGGAGTACCTCGGAAAGAAAATCGATGTCCGGGAAATGAAAATGATCGCCCTGGCCATTCTGGTCACCCCGACGCTGGTGCTGCTCGGCACGGCGCTGGCGATGATGACCGAGGCCGGCCGCGCCGGGATGTTCAACCCCGGACCGCACGGCTTTAGCGAAGTGCTGTACGCCGTCACTTCGGCGGCCAATAACAACGGCAGCGCCTTCGCCGGCCTGGGCGCGGCGACGCCATTCTGGAACCTGCTGCTGGCGTTCTGCATGCTGGCTGGACGCTTCGCCGTCATCATTCCGGTGATGGCTATCGCCGGCTCGCTGGTGGCGAAGAAAATTCAACCGGCCAGCCCCGGCACCCTGGCCACCCACGACGCCCTGTTTATCGGTCTGCTGATCGGCACCGTGCTGCTGGTTGGCGCCCTGACCTTTATTCCTGCGCTGGCGCTTGGCCCGCTGGCCGAACACTTTTCCTTACTTTGAGCGATGCGGAGCACCCTGTTATGAGTCGCAAACAATTAGCCCTGCTGGAGCCGACGCTGGTGCGCCAGGCGCTGCTGGATGCCGTGAAAAAACTCAGCCCGATGGTGCAGTGGCGCAATCCGGTGATGTTTATCGTCTGGGTGGGCAGCCTGTTAACCACCCTGCTGGCCATCGCCATGGCTGGCGGCGCCCTGACCGGCAGCGCCACTTTTACCGCAGCCATCAGTATCTGGCTATGGTTTACCGTGCTGTTCGCCAACTTTGCCGAAGCGATGGCGGAAGGCCGCAGCAAAGCCCAGGCCAATAGCCTGAAAGGGGTGAAAAAAACGGCCTTCGCCCGTAAGCTGCGCGCCCCGCAGCATGACGCGACGGTCGACCACGTGCCGGCGGAAGACCTGCGCAAAGGCGACGTAGTGCTGGTGGAAGCCGGGGATATTATCCCCTGCGATGGCGAAGTCATCGAAGGCGGCGCCTCGGTGGATGAAAGCGCCATTACCGGCGAGTCTGCTCCGGTGATCCGCGAATCCGGCGGTGATTTCGCCTCGGTGACCGGCGGGACGCGCATCCTCTCCGACTGGCTGGTGATCCGTTGCAGCGTTAACCCGGGAGAAACCTTCCTCGACCGGATGATCGCCATGGTGGAAGGCGCCCAGCGCCGTAAAACGCCGAACGAAATCGCCCTGACGATCCTGCTGATCGCCCTGACGCTGGTGTTCCTGCTGGCCACCGCCACCATCTGGCCATTCTCGGCGTGGAGCGGCAATGCGGTCAGCGTCACCGTACTGGTGGCGTTGCTGGTGTGCCTGATCCCGACCACCATCGGCGGTCTGCTGTCGGCCATCGGCGTCGCCGGGATGAGCCGTATGCTGGGCGCCAACGTGATCGCCACCAGCGGCCGCGCGGTGGAAGCGGCAGGCGACGTTGATGTGCTGTTGCTGGATAAAACCGGGACCATTACGCTCGGCAACCGCCAGGCCTCCGCTTTCCTGCCGGCGCGCGGTGTGGAAGAGCGAACCCTCGCCGATGCCGCCCAGCTCTCCTCGCTGGCGGACGAAACCCCTGAGGGACGCAGCATCGTGGTGCTGGCGAAACAGCGCTTTAACCTGCGCGAACGCGATCTGCAGTCGCTGCACGCCACCTTTGTCCCCTTTACCGCGCAAACGCGGATGAGCGGCATCAATATCGATCAGCGCATGATCCGCAAAGGGTCGGTGGACGCCATTCGCCGCCACGTAGAGGCCAACGGTGGCCACTTCCCTGCCGATGTCGAGAAGCAGGTGGAAGAGGTCGCCCGCCAGGGGGCCACGCCGCTGGTGGTCGCCGAAGGGGAAAAGGTGCTGGGGATTATTTCACTCAAAGATATCGTCAAAGGCGGCATCAAAGAACGTTTCGCCCAGCTGCGCAAAATGGGCATTAAAACGGTGATGATCACCGGCGATAACCGCCTGACCGCCGCGGCGATCGCCGCCGAGGCCGGCGTCGACGATTTCCTCGCCGAAGCGACGCCGGAAGCCAAGCTGGCGCTGATCCGCCAGTATCAGTCGGAAGGTCGGCTGGTGGCGATGACCGGCGACGGCACCAACGACGCGCCCGCGCTGGCGCAGGCCGACGTGGCGGTGGCCATGAACTCAGGCACCCAGGCGGCGAAAGAGGCGGGCAACATGGTCGACCTGGATTCCAACCCCACCAAGCTGATTGAGGTGGTCCATATCGGCAAACAGATGCTGATGACGCGCGGCTCGCTGACCACCTTCAGTATTGCCAACGACGTGGCGAAATATTTCGCCATTATTCCGGCGGCGTTTGCCGCGGTCTATCCCCAGCTGGCCATGCTGAACGTGATGGGCCTGCATTCGCCATCGTCGGCGATCCTCAGCGCCGTTATCTTCAACGCGCTGATCATCGTCTTCCTGATCCCGCTGGCCCTGAAAGGGGTGAGCTATCGCCCGCTCTCCGCCTCGGCGATGCTGCGCCGCAATCTGTGGATCTACGGCCTCGGCGGTCTGCTGGTGCCTTTTATCGGTATTAAAGCCATCGACCTGCTGCTGACCCTGAGCGGTCTGGTGTGAGGAACAAACTATGTCATTGATTCGTCCAGCACTTGTGCTATTTATTCTGTTAACCCTGCTCACCGGCGGCGTTTATCCTCTGCTGACCACCAGCCTGGGGCAGTGGTGGTTTAACTCACAGGCCAACGGCTCGCTGATCCGCATGAACGGCGAGGTGCGCGGCTCGGCGCTGATTGGCCAGAACTTTACCGCCGCAGGCTATTTCCAGGGGCGCCCGTCAGCCACCGCGGAGACAGCGGATAACCCGATGGCCTCTGGCGGCAGCAACCTCGCCGCCAGCAACCCGGCGCTGGATAAGGCGGTGAGCGAGCGGGTGCAGGCCCTGCGCGCCGCAAACCCGGATGCCGACCCGCGTGTGCCGGTCGAACTGGTCACCACCTCGGCGAGCGGTCTCGATAACAACCTGACCCCGGCCGCCGCGCTGTGGCAGGCGCCGCGGGTGGCCAAAGCGCGCCAGCTGAGCGTCGACCAGGTGACCGCGCTGGTTAACCAGGCCACACAAAAGCCGCTGCTGAGCTTCCTTGGCCAGCCGGTGGTCAATATACTGCAACTCAATATGGCGCTGGATGCCCTGAAGGATAAGTAAATGAGTGACGAGCCGCTGCGTCCGGACCCTGACCGCCTGCTGCAGCACACCGCCGCCCCGCATCGCGGCAAACTAAAAGTGTTCTTCGGCGCCTGCGCCGGGGTGGGGAAAACCTGGGCGATGCTGGCGGAAGCGCAGCGGCTCCGGGCGCAGGGGCTGGATATTCTGATTGGCGTGGCGGAGACCCACGGCCGGAAAGAGACCGCCGCGATGCTGCAGGGCCTGAGCAGCCTGCCGCCGCGGCGGCTCGCCCACCGCGGGCGCTACGTGTATGAGTTCGATCTCGACGCCGCCCTCGCCCGCCGTCCGGCGCTGATTCTGGTGGATGAGCTGGCGCACAGTAATGCCCCCGGCTCCCGCCATCCGAAGCGCTGGCAGGATGTGGACGAACTGCTGGAGGCCGGGATTGACGTCTTCACCACCGTTAACGTCCAGCATCTGGAAAGTCTGAATGACGTCGTCAGCGGGATCACCGGCGTGCAGGTGCGAGAGACCGTCCCCGATCCCTTCTTTGACGCCGCGGACGACGTGGTGCTGGTGGACCTTCCCCCTGACGATCTGCGCCAGCGGCTCAATGAGGGCAAAGTCTATATCGGCGGCCAGGCCGAGCGCGCTATCGAGAACTTTTTCCGCAAAGGGAATCTGATTGCGCTGCGCGAACTGGCTCTGCGCCGCACCGCCGATCGCGTCGATGAGCAGATGCGCGCCTGGCGCGACCGCCAGGGCCAGGAGAAAGTCTGGCACACCCGCGACGCGATCCTGCTCTGTATCGGGCACAACACCGGCAGCGAAAAGCTGGTGCGTACCGCCGCCCGCCTCGCCGCCCGTCTGGGCAGCGTCTGGCATGCGGTGTATGTCGAAACGCCTTCCCTGCACCGCCTGCCGGAGTCCCGGCGGCGGGCCATCCTCGCCGCGCTGCGTCTGGCCCAGGAGCTGGGCGCCGAAACCGCCACCCTCTCCGACCCGTCGGAAGAGAAAGCGGTCCTCCATTACGCCCGCGAACACAACCTTGGGAAAATTGTCATCGGCCGCCAGAGCAAGCGCCGCTGGTGGGATCGCAGCGGCTTCGCCGATCGTTTGGCTCGCCACGCGCCGGACCTCGATCTGGTGGTCATCGCTCTGGATGAAAAGCCCTTCCCCCTTCAGGCGCGCGCCAGCGACAGCCGTCCGGCGCTGGAGAAATGGCGGCTACAGCTGCAGGGCTGCGCGGTGGCGGTGGCGCTGTGCGCCATCATTACCCTGGTGGCCATGCAGTGGCTGATGGCCTTCGAAGCCGCCAACCTGGTGATGCTCTATCTGTTAGGAGTGGTGATCATCGCTCTGCTCTACGGCCGCTGGCCGTCGGTCCTGGCGACGGTGATTAACGTTATCAGCTTCGATCTCTTTTTTGTCGCCCCGCGCGGCACGCTGGCGGTGTCCGATGTCCAGTATCTGCTCACCTTCGGCGTGATGCTCACCGTGGGCCTGCTTATCGGTAACCTCACCGCCGGCGTGCGCTACCAGGCGCGGGTGGCGCGCTACCGCGAGCGGCGTACCCGCCATCTGTATGAGATGTCCAAAGCGCTGGCGGTGGGTCGTAGCCAGCAGGATATCGCCACCACCAGCGAGCGGTTTATCGCCTCCACCTTTCAGGCCCGCAGCCAGCTGCTGCTGCCGGACGCCCAGGGGAAACTGCTGCCCTTAACCCACCAGCCCGGGCTGACGCCGTGGGATGACGCCATCGCCCGCTGGAGCTTTGATAAGGGTCAACCCGCCGGCGCCGGCACCGATACCCTGCCCGGCGTGCCGTATCAGATCCTGCCCCTGAAGAGCGCCGCCCGCACCTGGGGCCTGCTGGTGGTGGAGCCGGCGAATCTGCGTCAGCTGATGATCCCGGAGCAGCAGCGGCTGCTGGAGACCTTCACCCTGTTGGTGGCCAGCGCCCTGGAGCGTCTCACCCTGACCGCCAGCGAAGAGCAGGCCCGACTGACCAGCGAGCGCGAAAGCCTGCGTAACTCGCTGCTCGCCGCCCTGTCGCACGATCTGCGTACCCCGCTGACCGTGCTGTTTGGCCAGGCGGAAATCCTGACCCTCGATCTGGCCAGCGAGGGCTCGAAGCATGCCCCGCAGGCCAACGAAATCCGCCAGCATGTGCTCAACACCACCCGGCTGGTGAACAACCTGCTGGATATGGCGCGGATCCAGTCCGGCGGCTTTAATCTGCACAAGGAGTGGCTGACGCTGGAGGAGGTGGTCGGCAGCGCGCTGCGCATGCTCGAACCGAGCCTCGGCGGCCAGCACGTTCAACTGGATTTACCCGATCCGCTGCAGCTGGTGCATGTTGACGGGCCGCTGTTCGAGCGGGTGCTGATTAATCTGCTGGAGAATGCCCATAAGTATGCCGGCGCCCGGGCGGACATCGGTATTCGCGCCGAAGCGGACGCCCGGCAGCTGTCGCTGGAAGTATGGGATAATGGTCCAGGGATCCCGGCGGGCCAGGAACAGGCTATCTTTGATAAATTCGCCCGCGGCAACAAAGAATCGGCGATCCCCGGCGTCGGGCTGGGCCTTGCCATCTGTCAGGCCATCGTCGACGTCCACGGCGGGACCATCTCCGCCAGCAACCGGCCAGAGGGCGGCGCCTCATTCCGTGTTACACTGCCGGGAGAAACGCCCCCTGAACTGGAAGAGCTATCTGAGGAATTGTGATTAACGTTCTGATTATCGAAGACGAACACGCTATCCGTCGCTTTCTGCGCACCGCGCTGGAAGCCGACGGCATGCGCGTATTTGAAGCGGAAACCCTGCAGCGCGGGCTGATCGAAGCCGCCACCCGTAAGCCCGACCTCGCGATCCTCGATCTCGGCCTGCCGGATGGTGACGGCATTGATTTTATTCGCGACCTGCGCCAGTGGAGTCAGATGCCGATTATCGTCCTGTCAGCGCGTAGCGAAGAGCATGACAAAATTGCCGCCCTGGATGCCGGCGCCGATGACTACTTAAGTAAACCCTTTGGCATCGGCGAGCTGCAGGCCCGCCTGCGCGTCGCGCTGCGTCGCCACGGCGCGGCGCAGGCCGACGAGCCGGTGGTGCGCTTCGCCGACCTGGAGGTCAATATCCCCGCCCGCCGCATCCTGCGCGGCAGCGAAGAGATCCACCTGACGCCCATCGAGTTTCGCCTGCTGGCGGCGCTATTGAATAATCCCGGCAAAGTGCTTACCCAGCGCCAGCTGCTGAATCAAGTGTGGGGCCCTAACGCCGTGGAGCACAGCCATTATCTGCGGATCTATATGGGTCACCTGCGGCAAAAGCTGGAGGCCGATCCGGCGCGCCCTCAGCATCTGCTGACCGAAACCGGGATTGGCTATCGCTTTATGCCCTGAGCCCCGCCTCTGCAGTACCAGAGGCTGGTGATCTTCAGCCCTTCAGAGAGCAGCAGGAAGCCTGCCAGGATCGCTAAATGCCTGACGCCGGCGGCCTGAATCAGCCACAGACCCAAAGAAAGCGAAGGCTGCATAAACACCAGCCTGAGCGGCGCCTGCCCCCAGGCCAGCCACAGCCCATAGCGGCTCTGACGGAAAAAGAGGATCATCGACAACGGGATGCTGATAATCAGCAGCACATTTAGCGGATAGAGCCAGACCGCCGCAGAGCCCCAGGTGTGCAGCAGCTGGAGATAAGCCAGCAGGTCGTCGTAAAAAGGGAGTCGGCGGTGGGCAATATTCCACCATAAGAATTGCAGGACGAAAAAGAGATCCATCCACGCCCAGAACAAAAACAGGGACTTCCGTTGTATTTTCATCGCTATCCTTGCGAAAAAAATCAGGCCCGCAAGGGGCCTGATGATCGTGCGCCGTTAAGCGTTCTTCAGCACTTCACTGACAATCTCTACCGCTTCTTTTTCAATCAGCTTGCGATGTTCTTCGCCGAGGAAGCTTTCGCAGTAGATCTTGTAGGCGTCTTCGGTGCCTGACGGGCGTGCCGCAAACCAGCCGTTGTCGGTCATCACTTTCAGGCCGCCAATCGCCGCCCCGTTGCCCGGCGCCGCGGTCAGACGAGCGGTGATTGGATCCCCCGCCAGGGTGTCAGCGCTGACCATTTCCGGCGACAGCTTAGACAGCGCCGCTTTCTGCGCGGAGGTCGCGGAAGCCTGCAGACGGTTGTAGCTCGGCGCGCCGAAGCGTTCCGCCAGCTCGTTATAGTGCTCCTGCGGGTTTTTCCCGGTCACTGCGGTGATTTCCGCCGCCAGCAGGCACATGATGATGCCGTCTTTATCGGTGGACCACGGCGTGCCGTCGAAGCGCAGGAAGGAGGCCCCGGCGCTCTCTTCGCCGCCGAAGCCGAAGCTGCCGTCGAACAGGCCGTCAACGAACCACTTAAAGCCCACCGGCACTTCCACCAGCTTGCGGCCCAGATCGTTCACCACGCGGTCAATCATCGCCGAGGAGACCAGGGTTTTACCGACCGCCACCTCTTTGCCCCACTGCGGACGATGCTGGAACAGGTAGTTAATCGCCACCGCCAGGTAGTGGTTCGGATTCATCAGCCCGGCAGGGGTGACAATCCCGTGACGGTCGTAATCCGGGTCGTTGGCAAATGCCAGATCGAACTTATCGCGCAGCGCCAGCAGGCCCGCCATCGCACATTCCGAGGAGCAGTCCATGCGGATGGCGCCGTCTTTATCGAGGTGCATAAAGCGGAAGGTCTGGTCCACCTGGTCGTTCACAATGGTCAGATTGAGCTTGTAGTGCTCGCCAATGCGCTTCCAGTATTCGATACCGGAACCGCCCAGCGGATCGACGCCCAGCGTCAGGCCCGCTTTCTGGATCGCCGCCATGTCGACGATGTCCGCCAGGCCTTCAATGAACGGCTGCACCAGATCCTGCTCTTTGACGTGGCCGGAAGCCAGCGCCGCGTCCAGAGAAATGCGTTTCACACCCTGCAGGCCAGCGGCCAGCAGTTCGTTGGCACGGTTTTCCACCACTTTGGTGACGTTGGTATCAGCCGGACCGCCGTTTGGCGGGTTGTACTTGATACCGCCATCTTCCGGCGGGTTGTGTGACGGGGTGATCACAATGCCGTCCGCCAGCGGACCGCCTTTTTTGTTATGCACCAGAATCGCGTTGGAGACCGCCGGCGTCGGGGTGAAGCCGTTGTTTTCCTGAACGATAACGTCAACGCCGTTGGCGGTTAACACTTCCAGCACCGAAATAAACGCCGGCTCGGACAGGGCGTGGGTATCTTTACCGACATAGCACGGACCGGTGATCCCGTTCTTCGCACGATCTTCCGCAATAGCCTGGGCGATGGCCAGGATATGCGGTTCGTTGAAGTTGTGACGCGCCGCGCTGCCGCGATGGCCGGAGGTGCCGAATTTGACCGCATGCTCCGCATTACCGACTTCAGGCTTCAGCACGTAGTACTGAGCAGTCAGTTGGGCGACGTTAATCAAATCACTCTGTTGCGCAGGCTGCCCCGCACGTTTATCGATTGCCATTGCCTGATCCTTCTGGTGCAAATGTTAAAAAGCTAGATCGTGCCGCAAACCTTTTCAATCAGCTCCGCAGGGAACTGCATCGACTGCATGATGTGCTCAATCATGCTGCATTTACGGCCGGTATTGGTATTGGTGATCACCCACCACGGTGTACCAGGAACCTGTTTCGGTTTGGTCTGATTACCGCTTTTCAGCAGCGTACGCGCATCTTCCGCGAAGTAAACGCGCGTGCGGCCGTGCAGAGACTCAGTGGCCTCGGCAAATGCTTTACTGTCCAGGGAATAGAGGGTGGTCAACACCAGCATAAAACGGTTCACCGCGCGCTTCTGCTCGGCGTATTCATCAGATAACAGCATCTCGCGCATGGCGCGGACTTTATCTTTCACCGGGTTAGCGGGTTTCACCTCAGCGGCAGGCGTGGGCGCCAGCGTCGGCGCGGCTTTGCTGACCGGTGTAGCCGGTTGGGAAACGGCGGAAAATTTCAGCATACGCCGTAAAATGTCGGATGCGCTCTCGCCGATATGCAGAGTGTGGCTGGCAATATAGCGGTAGAGTTCATCATCAACTTCAATTGTTTTCATCTTAATCCAGTGCGATATCTTTTCTGAATACAAATCGTTGGGATTATAAGTACAAATCCCAACCGCGGATAGCGTCAAACCAGGATGGCGGTAAAACTCAGAAAACTTCTGGGTCTTGCAGCCGGATGGCAGAATGTCCAACATAATACCCTAACCCGACGGAGCGAAAAAAAGAACTTTGCCATGAAATTAAATAGCCGAGCGCAATCTGCACAGAATCCGCACAACCACTCCCCGATCGTGCTGGTCCATGGTCTGTTTGGCAGCCAGGACAACCTGGGCATCCTCGCCCGCGACCTGATCGCCGACCACGATATTCTGCAGGTCGATATGCGCAACCACGGTTTGTCGCCGCGGTCGCCAGAGATGACCTACCCCGCGATGGCGCAGGATCTGCTCGACACGCTCGACGCGCATCAGATTGAACGGGCCACCTTTATCGGCCATTCGATGGGCGGCAAAGCGGTGATGGCGTTGACCGCCCTGGCCCCGGAGCGCATCAGCGGTCTGGTGGCTATTGATATCGCGCCGGTGGATTATCACGTTCGCCGCCATGATGAGATCTTCGCCGCTATTCGCGCCGTCAGCGTATCCGCCGCCAGCACTCGCCAGCAGGCGGCGCAGGTGATGCGCGAGCATCTGCAGGAAGAGGGCGTGATTCAGTTCCTGCTGAAATCTTTCGTCGACGGCGACTGGCGCTTCAACGTCCCGGTGCTGTGGGACCAGTACCCGCATATCGTCGGCTGGGAAACCATCCCGGCCTGGCCGCACCCAACGCAGTTTATTCCCGGCGGCAACTCCCCCTATGTGACCGACGCCTACCGCGACGCGCTGCTGGCCCAGTTCCCGCAGGCTCGGGCCCACGTCATCGCCGGCGCCGGACATTGGGTCCATGCCGAGAAACCCGAGGCGGTGTTGCGCGCGATCCGCCGCTATCTGACGAGCATAGCCGCCTGATTGGCTAAAATATGCCCGACCGCGCCGCAGAATGCCCGCGGTCGTTGGCGCAGCCGTTCGCCTGATGTATGATGGCGCGCTATCTGCGCCGGCTAGAGCCCGGCAGCTTGTTTCCCCGAAGTCACTCAGAATCATGGCAAAAGAACAAACGGACCGTACGACATTAGATTTGTTCGCAAACGAGCGTCGCCCGGGAAGACCGAAGACCAATCCGCTGTCGCGCGATGAACAACTGCGCATCAACAAACGTAATCAGCTGAAACGCGATAAAGTGCGCGGGCTGAAGCGCGTGGAGCTAAAGCTCAACGCCGACGCGGTCGATGCGCTTAACGAACTGGCGGAAGCGCGTAATATGAGCCGCAGCGATCTCATTGAAGAGATGCTGATGACGCAATTAACCGCCCTGCGCAGCCAGGGAAAACTCTAACTTTCCGCGAAAAATCCGCATTCATGTAGCAGAGTGTGCAGTCGGGCGTGATTGCTGTTTCCGCGCCCTTGCCTGTTCTGCTATGATTGCCGTTATCTGTGGGCATCGCGTCCCTACCACATCATTTAAGTTTCAAGAGGTTATTTTACTCATGGCAATCATCGGCATCTTTTTTGGCAGCGACACCGGCAACACCGAAAATATTGCAAAAATGATTCAAAAGCAGCTTGGTAAAGATGTTGCTGATGTTCACGACATTGCCAAAAGCAGCAAAGAAGATCTGGAAGCCCACGACATCCTGCTGCTCGGCATCCCGACCTGGTACTACGGTGAAGCGCAGTGTGACTGGGACGACTTCTTCCCGACGCTGGAAGAGATCGACTTTAACGGCAAACTGGTGGCGCTGTTCGGCTGCGGCGACCAGGAAGACTACGCCGAGTACTTCTGCGATGCGCTGGGCACCATCCGCGACATCATTGAGCCGCGCGGCGCGACCATCGTTGGCCACTGGCCGACTGCCGGCTATCACTTCGAGGCCTCTAAAGGCCTGGCGGATGACGACCACTTCGTCGGCCTCGCCATTGATGAAGACCGCCAGCCGGAGCTGACCAACGAGCGCGTTGAGAAGTGGGTGAAGCAGGTGGCCGAAGAGCTGCACCTCGAAGAAATCAAAAACGCCTGATGATTAAGCGGCGCAATCATTGAGTTGCGTCGCATTAATAGACAAAAGCAATCAAACTAATAGCTACAAGTTTTTAACTTTTAATCACATATCTGTACAATGTCCTCTGATTCTACGAGGCACGTGACGCAGTTTGTAGCTGGTGCCTCGTTTTTGACAGCAAACCAGGCCCGATGCTTGCAGTTTTCATTTACCAGTGGCAGTTCTATAATGAGACGCATTACGTCGGGTTAATTTCTGTATGACTTCCGTTGAAGGAAGTAGATCGTTTAGCAACAGGACAGATTCCGCATGACTGACAACAATACCGCATTAAAGAAGGCTGGCCTGAAAGTCACACTTCCTCGACTGAAAATCCTTGAAGTGCTGCAGGAACCGGATAACCATCATGTCAGTGCGGAAGACTTATATAAACGCCTGATCGACATGGGCGAAGAGATTGGTCTGGCGACCGTTTACCGCGTCCTCAACCAGTTTGATGACGCCGGTATCGTGACTCGTCATAATTTTGAAGGCGGTAAATCCGTTTTCGAACTGACTCAGCAGCATCACCACGATCACCTGATCTGCCTCGACTGCGGCAAAGTGATCGAATTCAGTGATGACTCTATCGAAGCGCGCCAGCGTGAAATCGCTTCCCGTCACGGCATCCGCCTGACCAACCACAGTCTGTATCTGTACGGCCACTGTGCGGAAGGTGATTGCCGCGAGGACGAACACGCCCACGACGCGGTGGAAAAGTAATTCCCCGCTTCGCCTGCTCTGAAAAGCCAACCTGCCGGTTGGCTTTTTTATGGGCGCTTCTGCCGCGCACCCCGCTCACGTCCCGGCGGCGACCCTCGCGAGTCCCCGCTTTGTCCGGAGAGTTGATATGGAACTTCGCCAGCTACGCTATTTTGCGCGCATTGTTGAAACCGGCAACATGGGCCGCGCCGCGCTCGATCTGAATATCGGCGTCTCGGCGCTCAGCCAGCAGATCGCGCGTCTGGAAAATGAGCTGGCCATTCGCCTCCTGCAGCGGACCTCCCGCGGCGTGACGCCCACCAGCGCGGGCCTTGCTTTCTACTCACAGGCGCAGCTGGCGCTGCGTCATGCCGATGATGCCATCCTCGCCGCCCGCGAGGCGCGGCTGTCGGGCCACGTCAGCGTCGGCATGGCTCCAAGCACCGCCTCCGTTCTGGGCGTTCCGTTCATCAACGCGATGCGCGAGAGCTACCCCGACGTCCGCCTGCACCTGGTGGAAAGCCTCTCCGGGAATCTGGAGCGGATGATCAACACCCGCCAGCTGGATTTAGCCATCGTCTTCCAGCAGGAGAAGATCCTGCGCTGGAGCGCCAGACCGGTGCTCGAAGAGCGCCTGTTCCTGATTGGCACCCATGCGCTGTTGGCCTCGCTGCCGGATGATCCTGTATCCCCTGACCAGCTCACCACCCTGCCGCTGATTATGCCAAGCCAGGGCCACGGCCTGCGCGGCAGGCTGGAGACGGTTTGCCAGCAGCACAACCTCAGCGTTGAGGTGGTGGCGGACATTGACGGTCTGGCCCTGCTGATGCAGGCCGTGCGCAGCGGGCTGGGCGCCACCCTGCAGCCCGGGGCCGCCATTTCCCATCTCGACCATCAGGCGCTGAGGGTGATCGGCATCGCTAATCCGGTCCTCAGCCGCCCCAACTTTCTGGTCAGCCTGTCGGATGATGAGCTCACTCCGGCTGGCCTTGCAGCACGGGTAATACTGAGCAAAGTCATGCGCCAGCTGGTGGAGTCCGATCGCTGGCCAGGCGCTACCCTTTACGTTAACTAAACCCCTCTTTAGCGCTACGCCATAGCGCCCTGCCGCCGTTACCGCCTACATTCCCATTACAAATTTAACAATTAATTAAATTACAAGGGAACCGATGATGGTGGATGTACTGGTCATTGGCGGCGGCAATGCCGCGCTATGCGCCGCCTTAACCGCCCGGGAAGCCGGCGCCTCGGTGCTGCTGCTGGAGGCGGCGCCGCGGGAGTGGCGAGGCGGCAACTCGCAGCACACGCGTAACCTGCGCTGTATGCACGATGCGCCACAGGACGTGCTGGTCGACAGCTACCCGGAAGAGGAGTACTGGCAGGATCTGCTGCGCGTCACCGAAGGGAACACCAACGAAGCGCTGGCCCGGCTGGTGATCCGCACCTCATCCCAGTGCCGGGACTGGATGCGCCAGCACGGGGTTAACTTTCAGCCGCCGCTCTCCGGCGCCCTGCACGTGGCCCGCACCAACGCCTTTTTTATGGGCGGCGGCAAAGCGCTGGTCAATGCCTATTACCGCAGCGCAGAGCAGATGGGGGTGCAGATCCGCTACAACACGCCGGTGCAGGCCCTGGAGCTGCGCACCGGTGAATTTGTCGCCGCGCTGGCGGGCGAGGAACGGATTGTCGCGAAAAGCTGCGTTCTCGCCGCCGGCGGATTTGAATCCAACCGCGAGTGGCTGCGCGAGGCCTGGGGGCAAAATGACCGCGGCGAATGGCCCGCCGATAACTTTCTCATCCGCGGCACGCGCTTCAACCAGGGGGTGCTGCTCAAGTTTATGATCGACGCTGGGGCCGATATCATCGGCGATCCTTCTCAGTCCCACTGCGTCGCCATTGACGCCCGGGCGCCGCTCTATGACGGCGGGATCTGCACCCGCGTCGACTGCGTTTCGCTGGGGGTGGTGGTCAACCGCGATGCCGTGCGCTTTTATGATGAAGGGGAAGATTTCTGGCCTAAACGCTACGCCATCTGGGGCCGACTGGTCGCCCACCAGCCCGGACAGATCGGCTACTCGATCATCGACAGCAAAGCCATCGGCCACTTTATGCCCCCGGTCTTTCCCGGCGCTCAGGCCAATACCATCGCGGAACTGGCCCGCCAGCTGGGGCTTGACGGCGAACGTTTAGCGCAAACCATCGCCGACTATAATGCCGCCTGCGCGCCGGGCCAGTTCGATCACACCCGCCTGGATAACTGCGCGACCTCTGGCCTCACCCCGGCGAAAACTCACTGGGCGCGCCCCATCGATACGCCGCCTTACTACGGCTACGCCCTGCGTCCGGGGATCACCTTCACCTACCTCGGGCTATACGTCGACGACACCGCCGCCGTCCATTTCGCCGGTCAACCCAGCCGTAATCTGTTCGTCGCCGGGGAAATGATGGCTGGCAACGTGCTGGGCAAGGGCTACACCGCCGGCGTTGGGATGTCGATCGGCACCACCTTCGGCCGTATCGCCGGCCAGCAAGCCGCCCGGGCGGCGCAGCAGGAGAAACACCATGAAGTCGCTTGAAAAGCTGATCATTGACGCGCAGATCATCACCGAACCGGAAGCGGAAGTCGAACGGGTGATGCAGGTGTGTAACGCCTGCCGCTACTGCGAAGGGTTTTGCGCCGTCTTCCCGGCGATGACCCAGCGCCTGGCCTTTGGCAAGGCGGATATCAACTATCTGGCTAACCTGTGCCATAACTGCGGCGCTTGCCTGCACGCCTGCCAGTACGCACCACCGCACGAGTTTGCCATTAACGTGCCGAAGGCGATGGCCGAAGTCCGGCTCGAGACCTATCAACACTACGCCCAGCCCGCCGCCTTTGGCAGCCTGTACCGCCGGGCCGGCATGACCACCGTGCTGGCGCTGGTCGGCGGCCTGATTATCTTTCTGCTGCTGGCGATGGGGCTCAAAGGCTCGCTGCTTCATCCGCCGCTGGCAGGCGACTTCTACCAGATATTCCCCCATAACCTGCTGGCGTGGATGTTTGGCTCGGTCTTGGTGCTGGCGATTGGCTTACTGATGACCGGGGTGATCCGCTTCTGGCGCGAGATCTCCCCTGGCCAGCCGCAACCGATTGATATCGCGAAGGCATCCCATGACGCGCTGACGCTGAAATATCTCGACGGCGGGCACGGGAAAGGCTGCAACGAAGCCGATGACGCCTTCACCCTGCTGCGCCGCCGATTCCACCACTGCACCTTCTACGGTTTTATGCTCTGCTTCGCCGCCACCGTGGTGGCCACGGGCTATCACTATATCGCCGGCCGGGAAGCCCCCTACCCGTTCTTCAGCCTGCCGGTGCTGCTCGGCACCCTCGGCGGCATCGGCCTGCTGGTCGGCCCGGCGGGCCTGCTGTGGCTGAACCTGCGCCGCTCGCCGCTGCACGGCGACGCGCGGCAGAAGCCGATGGATCGCGGATTTATTCTGCTGCTGCTGCTGACCAGCTTCACTGGCCTGGCGCTGCTGGCGGGGCGGGATACCTCGTGGATGGGCATCCTGCTCGCCATCCACCTCGGGGTGGTGATGGCCCTGTTCTTAACCCTGCCGTATGGAAAATTTGCCCACGGATTTTATCGCTGTGCGGCGTTACTCAAGTGGGCGATTGAGAAACGCCGCGGAAAACAGGTGGGCGTCGCCGGCGACTGACCTACCCCCTCTGCACCCGATAACAACAAGATAAAGACAATGGAGAGCACCCCCTATGACCCAACAACCCACCCGCGCCGGCACCGTCGGCGCTATCCTCCGCGTGACCAGCGGTAATTTTCTCGAACAGTTCGACTTCTTCCTGTTTGGCTTTTACGCCACCTATATCGCCCGCACCTTCTTTCCGGCGGAGAGCGAGTTCGCGGCGCTGATGCTCACCTTTGCGGTATTTGGCTCGGGCTTCCTGATGCGTCCCATCGGCGCGGTGGTGCTCGGCGCCTATATCGACAGAATCGGTCGCCGCAAAGGGCTGATGGTCACCCTGGCGATCATGGGCTGCGGGACGCTACTCATCGCCCTGGTCCCTGGCTATCAGACTATCGGTGTGCTGGCGCCGATCCTCGTATTAGTGGGCCGTCTGCTGCAGGGGTTCTCGGCGGGCGTCGAGCTTGGCGGAGTGTCGGTCTATCTCTCTGAAATCGCCACGCCGGGCAATAAAGGCTTCTATACCAGCTGGCAGTCCGCCAGCCAGCAGGTGGCTATCATCATGGCGGCGCTGATCGGCTATGCGCTGAACGCCACGCTGGAACATGAGGAGATCGCCGCCTGGGGCTGGCGCATCCCCTTCTTTATTGGCTGCCTGATCATTCCGCTGATTTTCGTGCTGCGCCGCTCACTGCAGGAAACCGAGGAATTCCTGCAGCGTAAACATCGCCCGGATACCAAAGAGATCCTGACCACCATCGCCAGGAACTGGCGCATTATTACCGCGGGGACCCTGCTGGTGGCGATGACCACCACCACGTTTTACTTTATTACCGTCTATACACCAACCTACGGCAGAGCGGTGTTGCACCTCAGCGCCCGCGACAGCCTGCTGGTAACCATGCTGGTGGGCATCTCCAACTTTATCTGGTTGCCGATTGGCGGAGCCATCTCTGACCGGATCGGTCGTCGCCCGGTGCTGATGGGAATTACCGTGCTGGCGCTGCTCACCACCTGGCCGGTGATGCACTGGCTCACCGCCGCGCCGGATTTCACCCGCATGACGCTGGTCCTGCTGTGGTTCTCGTTCTTCTTTGGCATGTATAACGGCGCGATGGTGGCGGCGCTCACCGAAGTGATGCCGGTTTACGTCCGCACCGTGGGCTTTTCGCTGGCCTTCAGCCTCGCCACCGCCATCTTCGGCGGCCTGACGCCGGCTATCTCCACTGCCCTGGTCGAGCTTACCGGCGATAAAAGCGCGCCGGGATGGTGGCTGATGTGCGCTGCACTGTGCGGCTTCATCGCCACCGCGCTGCTGTTTGTGCGCCTGAGTCGCGGCTATCAGCCGGCGGAGAGTCAGCGCTAAAAAAGCAAACGGGCGGAGATATGCTCCGCCCGTTTGCCGCTGCCGTCTGGCTTAATGGGTCGTATTATTGCTGCGGATCTCCTTCCAGATCTGGTCGCAGCGCGCTTTCACCGCCTGATCGTTGCCGGTGCGGGTAGCCTGGATACACTGTTGGTAATCCAGCACCCGGACGCTCTCCTGGTTAGCAAACTGCTGGTGCTGTTTATCCTCTTTCAGGACATTCAGTACGCTCTGGCAGGCTTCAATCTTGTCCGGATTGCCTTCCGCCGTATTAATACAGGCACTATAGGCATCTTTCAGTTTGGTGTCTTCTTTCGGGGCCGGGGACGTGGTGCAGGCCACCAGAGCCGATGCCATCATGGCAATAAGCAGCATTTTTTTCATTGTCGTTCTCCCAGAGGTGCGGCAGGCTCATGCCCGCCGCGCAGGCATCAGAAAATGGTGAACGGGGCGATAACCATGAACTTCACGTCGCGCTCATCCTGGAAGATGTTGCCGTAGCCGCCGCTCCAGCTCGGAATATCGGAATGGTTGTCGTACTGGGTAAAGTGCAGTTTAAACAGCGTGCCCTTCGCCCGGCCTTCCTGCACGGTATACATAGCATCGAGGCTATAGGCCGACTCTTTCAGGCGATAGTCAGGGTCATAGTACGCATCCGGAGAAGCCATTTTGCCAGGCTTCGCATCCCAGGCGTACACATAAGACGCGCCAAACGCCCAGCCCGGCATATCCCAGTTTTTCATGTCATACATCGCGCCGAAGAAGACTGCTTTTTCACCGTTGGCGTTGAAGTCGGAGCGGTTATCCCACCAGATATCGAGACGACCGTTGGAGGAGGCGTAGGTCGGGGTCATACGCTGCAGGAAGTAGCCCTGCTGGCCATCGGCCTTCACCCAGGTCCCTTCCAGACGCAGATCCAGCACATCCGCTACTTTATAGCCAAAGGTTAACGCCTGCAGCCATGCGGTGCCGTCATAGATGTCGTTGACCCCGCCGTTGCTGACCTTATCGCGAGTGCCGTAGAACTGGTAGCTGGTGCTCAACGGCGCGCCGGCGACGTCAAATTTGTAGCTGGCTTTAGCAAAGTACTGATCGATATAGCCCTGAGCCTGACCAAATGCCGCCTCCAGCACCAGGTCGTTTTTGAAATCATATTTGGCGCCGATGGAGTGAAGATAATCAACTTTGGTCTTCTTATCGTTCTGGTAGAAATCATCCATTTCGATATGCCATGGCGCTTTATACTCGTTCGTCCACATGTAGGAAAAACTTAACGCGCCCGCGGTGCCATAGTCGAAGTTGGCCCCGGCTTCCGCCCCCTGATAGGTCCCCGGCATGAAGCTCCAGTGCGGCGCCAGCAGGGTCTGACCGGTTGGCTGGATGTAGCCCGCGCGCGCCCACGCCGGACCGTATTTGAATTTCGCGGCGGCTTTATACAGGCTGATGCCGCTCTTATCGCCGGAGTAGTCTTCGTCATAGGCTTTGTTGCGCGACGAGAAGGCGATTTCGTTCGGGTGGCCGCTGTCGCCGTTCTCCGCCATTTCAATCGCGGTAAACGCCGCAATATCAAGGCCAAACATATCGGCGGCATAGCCGGACTGGAAGTCCAGGTTGGCGTTCCAGGTGGAGTGGGAAAGGTTGGTTTTGTATTTGTCGCCGTCGGTCACATCTTTACGGTCACGCTCACGCTGCCAGTAATAGATACCGCCGGTTAAAGTAGAATCATCGATAAAGCCTGCTGCGCTGGCCTGCGGAATCACAACCCAGCCCGACATCGCGGTGACGGCGGCAATAGCCAGCGCCAGCGTACTACGTTTGCCACTAAACGTACGCATGTGCATATCCTCTTTGACGTTTTAAAAGGCGAAGACCAGGGGTCATTCGCTAAAAAAATAAATAAAACTGAAAAATGTGGGGCGGCGAAAAAGGCCGCGAAACCACTGTAGATAGACTATTTTTCGTGACGCGAATTATCAATGTTTTTCGTGAGGCAAAGCTTAAGATTATGACAAAGCGCACATAATTTATGTCGTTTTGTTACAGTCTTATCTCTGATGATTTTGTCATGGAAGTCATTGCTAAATAAGGGAAAAATTCGAAGACTGAAAGCGATTACATTGGTTTTTTATATGAGACAGGAAACATGAGAAGCGTTATTTATTTCCCGAGCGAAACAGAATTAATTCGCTTCGCGAAAATTAAAAGAGTAATTGGCTGATTCTGAAACAAAAAAAGCGCCGCAGAGAGCGGCGCTTTGACGGTAGGGAAAATGTTATTCGCCCGCTTTCGCCCAGGTATCGCGCAGACCGACGGTGCGGTTAAACACCAGACTGGTTGCGGTTGCATAGCGGCTGTCGAGGCAGAAGTAACCTTCACGCTCAAACTGGTAAGCTTTACCGGCTTCCGCCTGCGCCAGGCTCGGCTCCGCGTAACCCTGTTTGATCACCAGCGATTCCGGATTGATCACCGCGAGGAAATCCTCCGCTGCACCCGGGTTTGGTACGCTGAACAGGCGATCGTAGAGACGGATCTCTACCGGCAGCGCATGCGCCGCGCTCACCCAGTGGATCACGCCTTTGACCTTGCGGCCGTCAGCCGGATCTTTGCTCAGGGTGTCGGCATCGTAGGTGCAGAAGATAGTAGTGATATTGCCTTCGGCATCTTTCTCCACGCGTTCCGCTTTGATGACGTAGGCGTTGCGCAGACGTACTTCTTTGCCCAGCACCAAACGCTTGTACTGCTTGTTGGCTTCTTCACGGAAGTCCGCGCGGTCGATCCAGATTTCCGCGCTGAACGGCACTTCGCGGCTGCCCATCTCCGGCTTGTTCGGATGGTTCGGCATCGCCACCATTTCGCTTTCGCCCTGCGGGTAGTTCTCGATAACCAGTTTCACCGGATCGATCACCGCCATCGCGCGCGGCGCGTTTTCATTGAGATCTTCGCGAATGCAGGACTCCAGCGACGCCATCTCAATGGTGTTGTCCTGCTTGGTCACGCCGATACGCTTGCAGAATTCGCGGATGGATTCGGCGGTGTAGCCGCGACGACGCAGACCGGAGATGGTCGGCATCCGCGGATCGTCCCAGCCTTCCACGTGCTTCTCAGTCACCAGCTGGTTCAGCTTACGCTTGGACATCACGGTGTATTCGAGATTCAGGCGCGAGAATTCGTACTGGCGCGGGTGCACCGGGATGCTGATGTTGTCCAGCACCCAGTCGTACAGACGACGGTTGTCCTGGAACTCCAGGGTACACAGCGAGTGGGTAATGCCTTCCAGCGCATCGCTGATGCAGTGGGTGAAGTCGTACATCGGGTAGATGCACCACTTGTTGCCGGTCTGATGATGCTCAGCGAATTTAATGCGGTACAGCACCGGATCGCGCATCACGATGAACGGCGACGCCATATCGATCTTCGCGCGCAGGCAGGCCTTGCCCTCTTCGAAGCCGCCGCTGCGCATTTTTTCGAACAGCGCCAGGTTTTCTTCCACGCTGCGGTCGCGATACGGGCTGTTTTTACCCGGCGCTTTCAGGGTGCCGCGGTATTCGCGGATCTCATCAGGAGAGAGTTCATCAACGTAGGCCAGGCCTTTGTTGATCAGCTCAACCGCATACTGATGCAGCTGATCAAAGTAATCAGACGAGTAGCAAACGTCCCCGGACCAGTGGAAACCTAACCACTGCACGTCGTTTTTAATCGACTCCACGTATTCGATATCTTCTTTCACCGGGTTGGTGTCATCGAAACGCAGGTTGCATTGGCCCTGATAATCCTGGGCGATGCCGAAGTTCAGGCAGATGGATTTCGCATGGCCAATGTGCAGATAACCGTTCGGCTCCGGCGGGAAGCGGGTGTGAACGGTGGTGTGCTTACCGGTAGCCAGATCTTCATCAATGATCTGACGGATAAAGTTAGTCGGGCGGGCTTCTGCCTCACTCATCACGGGTTCCTCAAAGCGTAAACAACGTATAACGGCACATGATCTTACAAGCAGGGCGTAGTGACAACTATTAGTTACGTAAAATAGGTATCAGAAGAGGATTATGGGGCCGATTGCTGGAAAAAAAAGCGGCGAAGGTTTCCCTTCGCCGCTGAGGCATAAACTCGACTCAGGAGCCTTACTTGCCTTTAATCTCATACAGCGGCGTCTGGCCGGCTACGACCTTACCGCTCGCCAGTATCACCAGCGCGCTGTAGTCATCGCTATTGCTGCAGACTACCGGGCTAATCATCGAGCGCGCGTTGGCGTTGAGGAAGTCCAGATCCATTTCCAGAATCGGCTCGCCCGCCTTCACGTCCGTGCCCTCTTCAACCAGACGTTTGAAGCCCTTGCCTTCCAGCGCCACGGTGTCGATACCCATGTGGACGACGATTTCCGCACCGTTGTTGGTTTCGAGGCAAAACGCGTGGTTAGTGTTGAAAATTTTCACCACAGTACCCGCCGCTGGCGCGACAACGATGTTGCTGGTCGGTTTCACCGCGATACCGTCGCCGACGGCTTTGCTGGCGAAGGCTTCGTCCGGCACCTGTTCGAGCGCCACCACGTCACCGGTAATCGGCGAAACCAGCGACTCAACGGTCTTCGCGTTCGCTACCGCCTGCGGTTTAGCCGCTGGCGCTGCGGTGGCGACGTTGCCAGCCGGTGCGGTTGCCGCTGCCGCTACCGGGCCGCGGGTAACCACTTTTTTCATCTCATCGCCGATAGACTCTGCCTTCGCGCCGACGATAACCTGGATGGTTTGCTTATTCAGTTTCACCACCCCGGATGCGCCGAGACGTTTACAGGCGGCGTCGTTCACTTTCGCCGAATCGCCCACGGTCAGACGCAGACGGGTGATACAGGCGTCAATCGCTTTCAGGTTGTCCGTTCCGCCCACCGCGGCGATATAGCTGGTCGCCAGCTGGGTCAGGCCTTCTTCAGTGTTGCTGTTGGCTTCTTCCGTTACCACGTCAGCGGCTTTGTCTTCACGACCCGGTGTTTTCAGGTTGAACATGCGGATCACCGCGCTGAACAGCAGGAAGTAGACGAAGAAGAAGACCACGCCCATCACCAGCAGCATCCAGACGTTTTTGCTGGCGGCCGGCAGGCTGTACATCAGCACGTAGTCAATGGCGCCGGCGGAGAAGGAGAAGCCCGCATGAATGCCCAGCGCCGTTGCGATGAACAGACTGATACCGGTCAGTACCGCGTGCAGGAGGTACAGCAGCGGAGCCAGGAACATGAACAGGAATTCCAGCGGCTCGGTTACCCCGGTCAGGAACGCGGTGATGGCAACAGACAGCAGCATACCGCCCACCATTGGACGACGCGCTTTCGGAGCGGCCAGATACATCGCCAGCGCCGCGCCCGGCAGACCAAACATCATGATTGGGAAGAAGCCGGACATGAACATCCCCGCGGTGCCGTCGCCGGCGTAGAAGCGGTTGATGTCGCCGTGGAACACGGCGCCTGCGGCGTTAGTAAACTCACCAATCTGGAACCAGGCGATGGTGTTCAGCACCTGATGCAGGCCGGTCGGGATCAGCAGACGGTTGATAAAACCGAAGATACCGGAACCCAATGCCCCTGCGGAAACGATCCACTCGCCGCCCGCATGGATAGCGTGCTGCACCGGCGGCCAGACGTAGCCGAAGATCGCCGCGAGAATCAGACAGAAGAAGCCGGTGGCGATCGGCACGAAGCGTTTGCCGCCGAAGAAGCTCAGGAAGTCCGGCAGCTTGATGCCGGCCCAGCGGTTGTACACCGCCCCTGCTACCAGACCGGTAATGATACCGGCCAGTACGCCCATGTTAATTTCCGGATTGATGGTGACCATCGCTTTGGTCATCACGAAATAACCTACTGCCCCAGCCAGCGCCGCAGAACCGGCGTTATCTTTGGACCAGCTTGACGCCACACCGATAGCAAAGATCAGCGCCAGGTTGTCGAAGATAGCCCCACCCGCTTGCGCGATGAAGGGTACATTCAACAGGTCTGGTTGCCCGAAACGCAGCAGCAATGCTGCGACCGGCAGCACTGCGATAGGGAGCTGTAACGCCCTACCCAGCCGCTGAAAGAAACCTAAAATATTCATCTTATTCCCCCTATGAGACCCCGATGAGGCTCATTTTCAAAGCCACTTTTTTATTGTGTAACAAGGTCGGTTTTATCACTTACCGGCAAAGTGTGTGAAAAATTAATTCGTATCGCAAATTAAACGGGTATTTTTTGTGATAATTATCACCAAATATCGTATTCCCCCCTCCCTTACACTGGCTAACATCGAAAACTTATTTTATCATTCAAAAAATCAACACGGATTGACCCCGGTCGGCGCAGTTGCTGCAATACTCTCCTCAGAGTGCTGGCGCCAATCCGCCAGAATCTACTTTAACTATAGAGGTGAAGAATGAGACTGATCCCCCTGGTAACCGCTGAGCAGGTCGGTAAATGGGCTGCCCGCCATATCGTTAACCGCATTAATGCATTTAAACCAACCGCGGACCGTCCGTTCGTCCTGGGACTGCCGACCGGCGGCACCCCACTCACCGCCTACAAGGCGCTGGTTGAAATGCATAAAGCAGGCCAGGTTAGCTTCAAACACGTCGTCACCTTCAACATGGATGAATACGTTGGCCTGCCGAAAGAGCATCCGGAAAGCTATCATAGCTTCATGCACCGTAATTTCTTTGACCACGTTGATATTCCGGCAGAAAATATCAACTTGCTGAATGGTAACGCGCCGGACATCGATGCGGAATGCCGTCGCTATGAAGAAAAAATTCGTTCCTACGGTAAAATCCACCTGTTCATGGGCGGCGTGGGCAACGATGGTCACATCGCGTTTAACGAACCGGCCTCCTCTTTGGCGTCTCGTACCCGTATTAAGACCCTGACCCATGAAACCCGCGTGGCGAACTCCCGCTTCTTCGACGGCGACGTGGATCTGGTGCCGAAATATGCGCTAACCGTCGGCGTGGGCACCCTGCTGGACGCAGAAGAGGTAATGATTCTGGTGCTGGGCCATCAGAAAGCGCTGGCGCTGCAGGCGGCGGTAGAAGGTAACGTCAACCACATGTGGACCATTACCTGTCTGCAGCTGCATCCGAAGGCGGTGATCGTCTGTGACGAACCGTCTACCATGGAGCTGAAAGTGAAGACACTGAAATATTTCAACGAATTAGAAGCTGAAAATATTAAAGGTCTGTAATGTAGTGTGTCCCGCGATTTGCGCGGGACCATCTTTTTCTTTGTATGCATCATCATGCCGGCGGCAAACGAACGTACCCGGGCCTGATGAGGCGTATATACCGGGGGTCGTAATGTATGCATTAACCCAGGGCCGGGTTTATACCGGTCATGAAATTCTTGATGACCATGCGGTTGTTATCGCTAATGGCCTTATCGAACGTCTTTGTCCGCTGGCAGATTTGCCGTCTGACATCGAGCAGCGCTCAGTCAACGGCGCCATCCTCGCCCCCGGTTTTATCGACGTCCAGCTCAACGGCTGCGGCGGCGTACAGTTTAACGACAGCCCTGACGCGGTCACTGTCGACACGCTGGAGATCATGCAGAAGGCCAACGAACGCTCAGGCTGCACCAGCTTCCTGCCGACGCTGATTACCTCCAGCGACGATCTGATGAAGCAAGGCGTGCGCGTGATGCGCGAATACCTACAAAAGCACCCGAACCAGGCGCTGGGTCTGCATCTTGAAGGACCGTGGCTGAATATCGTCAAGAAAGGCACCCACAACCCGGACTATGTGCGTAAACCGGACGCGGCGCTGGTCGATTTCCTGTGCGACAACGCCGATGTGATCACCAAAGTGACCCTCGCCCCTGAGCGCGTTGAGCCGGAAGTGATCCGCAAACTGGTCGCCGCCGGGATCGTCGTCTCCGCGGGCCACTCCAACGCCACGCTGAAAGAGGCGAAAGTGGGCTTCCGCGCAGGCATTACCTTCGCCACCCACCTGTATAATGCAATGCCGTACATTACTGGCCGCGAACCGGGTCTGGCCGGGGCGATTTTTGACGAGCCGGATGTCTACTGCGGTATTATTGTCGACGGGATGCACGTCGATTACGCCAACGTGCGCAACGCCAAGCGCCTGAAAGGCGACAAACTGTGCCTGGTCACCGACGCCACCGCGCCGGCGGGGGCGAATATTGACCAGTTCATTTTTGCCGGGAAAACAATATACTACCGCAACGGGCTGTGCGTAGATGAAAACGGCACCCTCAGCGGATCTTCCCTGACCATGATTGAAGGGGTGCGTAATCTGGTTGAGCATTGCGGTGTGGCGCTGGACGAAGTATTGCGCATGGCGACGCTCTATCCCGCGCGCGCCATTGGTGTGGACAAGCAGCTCGGCAGTATTGCGCCGGGTATGGTCGCTAACCTGACCGCCTTTACACGCGATTATAAAATCACCAAGACCATCGTTAATGGTAACGAGGTCGTCACTGAGTAAGTAAAAGTATGACAGCAGGCGGACAAGCTCAAATTGGTAACGTTGACCTCGTAAAACAACTGAACAGCGCGGCCGTGTACCGCCTGATTGACCAGCATGGGCCTATCTCGCGCATTCAGATCGCGGAACAAAGCCAGCTTGCCCCTGCCAGCGTGACCAAAATCACGCGTCAGCTTATTGAGCGCGGCCTGATCAAAGAAGTCGATCAGCAGGCCTCCACCGGGGGGCGCCGCGCCATCTCCATCATTGCGGAGACGCGCAACTTCAACGCCATTGGCGTGCGCCTTGGCCGCTATGACGCCACTCTCACCCTCTATGATTTAAGCAGCAAGACCCTGGAAGAGGAGCATTTCCCGCTGCCCGAGCGCACCCAGGAAACGCTGGAACACGCCCTGCTGAATATCATCGCCACTTTTATTGAAAACTGTCAGCGCAAAATTCGCGAGCTGATCGCCATCTCGGTGATCCTGCCGGGGCTGGTGGATCCGGAAAGCGGGGTGATCCGCTATATGCCGCACATTGCGGTGGAAAACTGGGGCCTGGTCGGGGCGCTGGAAAAACGCTTCAACGTTACCTGCTTTGTCGGACACGATATCCGCAGCCTGGCGCTGGCCGAGCACTATTTTGGCGCAAGCCAGGATTGCGAAGACTCCATTCTGGTGCGCGTGCACCGCGGCACCGGGGCAGGGATCATCTCCAACGGACGCATTTTTATCGGCCGTAACGGCAACGTCGGCGAAATCGGCCATATTCAGGTCGACCCGCTGGGCGAGCGCTGCCACTGCGGCAACTTTGGCTGTCTGGAGACCGTCGCAGCTAATGCCGCCATCGAACATCGCGTTCGCCACCTGCTGGAGCAGGGCTATCAGAGCCGTCTGACCCTCGATGACTGCACCATCAAAACCATCTGCAAAGCGGCCAACAAAGGCGATGCCCTGGCCTGCGAAGTGGTCGAGTACGTAGGGCGTCACCTCGGAAAAACGATCGCCATCGCCATCAACCTGTTCAATCCACAAAAAATCGTCATCGCCGGCGAAATTGTGGAAGCCGAGAAAGTGCTGCTCCCGGCCATTGAGGGCTGCATTAACGCCCAGGCGCTGAAGGCGTTTCGTAAGAACCTGCCGGTGGTGCGCTCCACCCTCGATCATCGCTCAGCGATTGGCGCCTTCGCGCTGGTCAAACGCGCCATGCTCAATGGCACGCTGCTGCAGCGCTTGCTTGAGAGCTAACCGCCCCTTTATTGATAAGCGCGTCGCTCTGTCGTTGGCGGGCATCGCCCGTCAGAGGTGTGAAACCTCATCAATGACGCGTATAGTTTCGTCTTTGATAATGATTCTGGACCCACCATGACCATTCAAAACATAATTTGTGATATTGACGGTGTGCTGATGCACGATAACGTCGCCGTTCCCGGCGCTGCCGAGTTTATCAAGCGCATCCTCGAGAAAGGCATGCCGCTGGTGATGCTGACCAACTACCCGTCGCAAACCGGCCAGGATCTGGCGAACCGTTTCGCCACCGCCGGGATTGAGGTTCCGGATAGCGCCTTCTACACCTCGGCGATGGCGACGGCCGATTTTCTGCGCCGCCAGGAAGGTAAGAAAGCCTATGTGGTGGGTGAAGGGGCGCTGATCCACGAGCTGTACAAAGCCGGCTTTACCATTACCGACGTCAACCCGGATTTTGTCATCGTCGGGGAAACCCGCTCCTTTAACTGGGAGATGATGCATAAGGCGGCCTTCTTTGTCGCCAATGGCGCCCGCTTCATTGCCACTAACCCGGATACTCACGGTCGCGGCTTCTACCCGGCCTGCGGCGCCCTGTGCGCCGGGATCGAGAAGATCTCCGGCCGTAAGCCGTTTTACGTCGGTAAACCCAGCCCGTGGATCATCCGCTCAGCGCTGAACAAAATGCAGGCCCACTCCGAACAGACGGTGATTGTCGGCGACAATCTGCGCACCGACATTCTGGCTGGCTTCCAGGCGGGGCTGGAGACCATTCTGGTGCTCTCCGGAGTCTCAACCCTCGACGACATCGACAGCATGCCGTTCCGCCCGTCGTGGATCTACCCCTCCGTCGCGGAAATCGATATTTTCTAATGTCAGCCACGTCTCAGGACGTGGTTGTTCATTTTTGACGCCTGCCAAAAGCACCATATCTAATAAAAACGGCTTAAAATTGCGTATTCTTCAATGAAGCCGTTCAAAAGATACTCTTTTTTTACTATTCAACAATCGCAGTTGCGTTTTTTCTTTTTCCGGCCGTAAAACCCTTGCGCCTGCTCCCCCTTTACGGCATTTTCTTAAGCACGCACTCAGGCTTCGCCACGAGACGAAGCCAGCACAACATCAAACACGACAGGGTAATGGAGAAGGCTATGTGTTCTATTTTTGGCGTACTGGATATTAAAACTGACGCAGGTGAGCTGCGTAAAAAGGCGCTGGAGCTTTCCCGCCTGATGCGCCATCGCGGTCCGGACTGGTCTGGCGTGTATGCCAGCGACAAAGCGATTCTGGCGCACGAGCGCCTGTCGATTGTCGATGTCAACGCCGGCGCTCAGCCGCTGTACAACGCCGAAAAAACCCATGCGCTGGCCGTTAACGGCGAAATCTACAACCATCAGGCGCTGCGCGCGGAATATGGCGACCGCTATCAGTTCCAGACCGGCTCCGACTGCGAAGTGATCCTCGCGCTGTATCAGGAAAAAGGCCCGGCGTTCCTCGACGACCTGCAGGGGATGTTCGCCTTCGCCCTGTACGACAGCGAAAAAGACGCGTACTTAATTGGCCGCGACCATATCGGCATTATTCCGCTGTATATGGGCCATGACGAACACGGCAACTTCTATGTCGCCTCTGAAATGAAAGCCCTGGTGCCGGTGTGCCGCACCATTAAAGAGTTCCCGGCGGGGAGCTATCTGTGGAGCAAAGACGGTGAAATTCGCCAGTACTATCAGCGCGACTGGTTCGATTACGACGCGGTAAAAGACAACGTTACCGATAAGAACGAGCTGCGCCAGGCGCTGGAAGAGTCGGTGAAAAGCCATCTGATGTCCGACGTCCCCTACGGCGTGCTGCTCTCCGGCGGCCTTGATTCTTCGGTCATCTCCGCCATCACCAAGAAATTTGCCGCCCGTCGCGTCGAAGATCAGGAGCGTAGCGAAGCCTGGTGGCCGCAGCTGCACTCCTTCGCGGTCGGTCTGGAAGGCTCTCCTGACCTGAAAGCGGCGCAGGAAGTGGCTAACCACCTCGGCACCGTGCACCATGAAATTCACTTTACCGTCCAGGAAGGGCTGGATGCGATCCGCGACGTTATCTATCACATCGAAACCTACGATGTGACCACTATTCGCGCTTCGACGCCGATGTACCTGATGTCGCGGAAAATTAAAGCCATGGGCATCAAAATGGTGCTTTCCGGCGAAGGCTCGGACGAAGTGTTCGGCGGCTACCTCTACTTCCATAAGGCGCCGAACGCCAAAGAACTGCACGAAGAGACGGTACGTAAGCTGCAGGCGCTGCATATGTTTGACTGCGCCCGCGCCAACAAAGCGATGTCCGCCTGGGGCGTGGAAGCCCGCGTACCGTTCCTTGACAAGAAGTTCCTCGACGTGGCGATGCGCATCAACCCGCAGGATAAGATGTGCGGCAACGGCAAAATGGAAAAACACGTGCTGCGCGAATGCTTTGAATCCTATCTGCCGGCCAGCGTTGCCTGGCGCCAGAAAGAGCAGTTCTCTGACGGCGTCGGCTACAGCTGGATCGATACGCTGAAAGAAGTGGCCGCGAAACAGATCAGCGACCAGCAGCTGGAAACCGCAAGCTTCCGCTTCCCGTACAACACGCCGACCTCCAAAGAAGGCTATCTGTACCGCGAGATCTTCGAAGAGCTGTTCCCGCTGCCAAGCGCGGCGGAGTGTGTTCCTGGCGGTCCGTCGGTGGCCTGCTCTTCTGCTAAAGCCATTGAGTGGGATGAAGCATTCAAAACCATGAACGATCCGTCAGGCCGCGCGGTAGGCGTCCACCAGTCGGCCTATAAATAAGCCCTGACAGGCGTTGAAACGCGAAACGGACCCTCCGGGGTCCGTTTTCTTTTTGCGGGAATTATGCCTCTGAAAAACGATAAATAACCAATAATTGCCGATTATTGCAGCGAGCTGTTCGCAACCTAACCAAACAGTCACATTACAACGATTTTCCTTGAAAAAGAGGTTGACGCTCGCAGGCCCAATACGCATAATGCGCCCCGCAACGCCGATAAGGTTACGCGAAAAAAAGATGGCTACGTAGCTCAGCTGGTTAGAGCACATCACTCATAATGATGGGGTCACAGGTTCGAATCCCGTCGTAGCCACCATCTTTTTTTGCGGGAGTGGCGAAATTGGTAGACGCACCAGATTTAGGTTCTGGCGCCGCAAGGTGTGCGAGTTCAAGTCTCGCCTCCCGCACCATTCACCAGTCAGCGTTGTACGGATGGGGTATCGCCAAGCGGTAAGGCACCGGTTTTTGATACCGGCATTCCCTGGTTCGAATCCAGGTACCCCAGCCATATTTCTTCGATATTTGCGGGTCACCGCGACGGTATTGGGGTATCGCCAAGCGGTAAGGCACCGGTTTTTGATACCGGCATTCCCTGGTTCGAATCCAGGTACCCCAGCCATCGAAGAAACAGTAAGACAATTTGGCTACGTAGCTCAGCTGGTTAGAGCACATCACTCATAATGATGGGGTCACAGGTTCGAATCCCGTCGTAGCCACCATATTCGGGACGTATCGATACACATCGATAAATCCGCAAACAATTTGTTGGGGTATCGCCAAGCGGTAAGGCACCGGATTCTGATTCCGGCATTCCGAGGTTCGAATCCTCGTACCCCAGCCAAATTAAAAAGTCGTTCAGCAATGAACGCACTGTTGCTCTTAAACCGGGATAGTGACGGTCAGGCGCAACAGACAATTGGGGTATCGCCAAGCGGTAAGGCACCGGATTCTGATTCCGGCATTCCGAGGTTCGAATCCTCGTACCCCAGCCAATTAAATGCAAAAAAGCCCACCTCGGTGGGCTTTTTTGCTATTGGCGTATAGCCATCCTGGCGCGTTACTGACTGCCGGGCAGGCGCTTTCCACTACGCCCCTGCCCGGGAAGCCGGAGTTACAAGCCTAACGCATACTTCAGCGCCTGACGCTTCAGCACCCCGGCGCGTTCGGCCGCCATCAGGCCAATATTACGCAGCATCCGCACCGGCGCCAGGTCATTGCTGAATCCGGCGTAAAACAGATCCATCCCCGACTGCATAATAAAATTATCCGCCCGCCGCCGCGCCTGGTAGCGCTTGAGCACCGGCAGGCTGGCCCACTCTTCGCCTTGGCCGCGCGCTTGCGCCAGGATCTCCAGCAGGGCGTCGACATCGCGATAGCCAAGGTTAACCCCCTGCCCCGCCAGTGGATGAATGGTGTGCGCCGCATCGCCCACCAGCGCCAGACCAGGCTGAACATACTGCAGCGCATGACGCCGGGTGAGCGGGAAGGCGCCGGCCGCCTGCGGCGTCACCCGCCCGAGACGCGCCGGGAAATGGCGGGCGATCTCCTGCTGAAGCTGGGGCATGGACATGCCCAGTAGCTGACGGATCCGCGCCGGGGCGTCATACCACACCAGCGAGGCCCAGTTGTCGAACAGCGGCAGGAAGGCGCGCGGTCCGCTGGGGGTAAACTGCTGCCAGGTGCTGTCGCCGGGATCGTCGGCGCATTCGACGCTGATCAGCATACAGGACTGCTGATATTGCCAGGCATGCACGCCGATGCCGGCCATCTCCCGCACCTGAGAGCTGGCGCCGTCGGCGCCGATAACCAGCCGGGCGTGGATCGTCTCCCCCTCGCGTAAACGCAGCGCCGTCTGCGCCTCGCCGCGCTGCATCGCCTCCAGTTCGCCGCCAACGCGGAGGGTAACCCCTTCGTGCGCCGCCAGCGCTTGCCACAGGCCCCACTGCAGGACCTTGTTCTCAACCATATAGCCCAGCTCTGGCAGCTTGAGCTCTGCGGCGTCAAAGGCGACGTGCGCGCTCTCCCACTCCCAGGTCTCCAGACGACGGTAAGCGTGGACGCGCATCGCCCGCACGGCATCCCAGACGTCAAGGCTTTTCAGCAGGCCGACCGAGGCCGCGCTGATCGCCGAGATCCGCACATCCGGGGCGGATGCCGGATCGAAAGCCGGGGGCGCCGTTTTCTCAAGCACCGTCACGGTAAATCCCTGTTGCGCCAGCCCTAACGCCAGGGCGCCGCCGACCATGCCGCCGCCCACGATGGCGACATCTGTTGCGTGAATTGTCATGGCTATTATCCTTAAAGCAGAATCCGTTAAGTTTACCGGATTTTTCGCCCTCTTGCGGTGATAACGCTCGCACTGGTCAGGGGGCGACCAAAGCATTACAATACGCGCCCTGGAATGCGAAATTCACCCTGTATATATCCCCGCGTTTTGGATATCTATTACTGAGCATGAGCAAGTCAATGACAAAAAAACTCCATATTAAAACCTGGGGCTGTCAGATGAACGAGTATGATTCATCAAAGATGGCCGATCTGCTGGATGCGACACATGGGTATCAACTGACCGAAGTGGCGGAAGAAGCAGATGTGCTGTTGCTCAATACCTGCTCAATTCGTGAGAAGGCCCAGGAAAAAGTTTTCCATCAGCTTGGACGCTGGAAGCTGCTGAAAGAGAAGAACCCGGACCTGATTATTGGCGTTGGCGGCTGCGTGGCCTCCCAGGAAGGCGACCATATTCGTCAGCGCGCGCACTATGTCGATATTATTTTCGGGCCGCAAACCCTGCACCGCCTGCCGGAGATGATTAACTCTGTGCGCGGCAACCGCAGCCCGGTGGTTGATATCAGCTTCCCGGAAATTGAAAAATTCGATCGCCTGCCAGAACCGCGCGCCGAAGGCCCGACCGCCTTTGTCTCGATTATGGAAGGCTGCAACAAATACTGCACCTACTGCGTGGTGCCCTACACCCGCGGTGAAGAAGTCAGCCGCCCGTGCGACGATATCCTGTTTGAAATCGCCCAACTGGCGGCGCAGGGCGTGCGTGAAGTCAACCTGCTGGGCCAGAACGTGAACGCCTGGCGCGGTGAGAACTACGACGGCACCACCGGCAGCTTTGCCGATCTGCTGCGCCTGGTGGCCGCTATCGACGGCATCGACCGCATTCGCTTCACCACCAGCCATCCGATCGAATTTACCGACGACATCATCGACGTCTATCGCGATACGCCGGAGCTGGTGAGCTTCCTGCACTTGCCGGTGCAGAGCGGTTCCGACCGCGTGCTGAACCTGATGGGACGGACCCATACCGCGCTGGAGTATAAAGCGATTATTCGTAAGCTGCGTGAAGCGCGTCCGGATATTCAGATTAGCTCCGACTTTATCGTCGGCTTCCCCGGCGAAACCACGGAAGATTTCGAAAAGACGATGAAGCTTATCGCCGACGTCAATTTCGATATGAGCTACAGCTTTATCTTCTCCGCCCGTCCGGGCACCCCGGCGGCCGATATGGTCGACGACGTGCCGGATGCCGACAAGAAACAGCGTCTGTATATTCTGCAGGAGCGCATCAACCAGCAGGCGATGGCCTGGAGCCGTCGCATGCTCGGCACGGTACAGCGCATCCTGGTGGAAGGCACGTCGCGCAAGAACATCATGGAGCTCTCCGGGCGTACGGAGAACAACCGGGTGGTCAATTTCGAAGGCACCCCGGACCTCGTCGGCAAGTTTGTCGATGTCGAAATTGTCGATGTTTACACCAACTCGCTGCGCGGCAAAATCGTGCGCACCGAAGCGGAGATGGGTCTGCGTATCGCTGAATCACCCGAATCAGTGATTGCCCGCACCCGTAAAGAGAACGATCTTGGCGTGGGTATCTATCAGCCGTGATCCCTTCAGGCCTGTCGGTTCCGGCAGGCCTTGTAATTCCTCTCTCCGTCCCTATATCTACAGCAATGCTTGCGCCATTTTCCTGTGACGTAAATAATTTCCTGATTAGCCGGCCACGCGCCGCGTCCGGCCACCTGCGTAAAGAGGAACAGTTTGAACATAGACACTCGTGAAATTACCCTGGAGCCAGCGGATAACGCACGCCTGTTAGCCCTGTGCGGCCCGTTTGACGACAACATCAAACAGCTGGAGCGTCGGTTAGGCATTGAGATTAACCGCCGCGACAATCACTTTAAGCTGACCGGACGCGCCCTGTGCGTACACGCCGCCGCCGATATTCTGCGCAGCCTGTATGTCGACACGGCGCCGATGCGCGGTCAGATTCAGGATATTGAACCAGAGCAGATCCATCTGGCGATCAAAGAGGCGCGCGTGCTTGAGCAAAGCGCCGAGAGCGTGCCGGAGTACGGAAAAGCCGTCAATATCAAGACCAAGCGCGGGGTGATCAAACCGCGTACGCCGAACCAGGCGCAGTACATCGCCAATATCCTCGATCACGACATCACCTTCGGCGTGGGTCCGGCGGGTACCGGGAAAACCTATCTGGCGGTGGCGGCGGCGGTTGATGCGCTGGAGCGTCAGGAGATCCGCCGCATTCTGCTGACCCGTCCGGCCGTCGAAGCGGGTGAAAAGCTCGGCTTCCTGCCCGGCGATCTGAGCCAGAAGGTCGACCCGTATCTGCGCCCGCTGTACGACGCGCTGTTCGAGATGCTCGGCTTCGAGAAGGTGGAAAAGCTGATTGAGCGTAACGTCATCGAAGTGGCCCCGCTGGCCTATATGCGCGGACGGACGCTGAATGACGCCTTTATCATTCTTGATGAAAGCCAGAACACCACCATCGAGCAGATGAAAATGTTCCTGACCCGCATCGGCTTTAACTCCAAGGCGGTGATCACCGGCGATATCACGCAGATTGACCTGCCGCGCAGCACCAAATCCGGTCTGCGCCACGCCATCGAAGTGCTGGCGGAAGTCGATGAGATCAGCTTTAACTTCTTCCATAGCGAAGACGTGGTCCGCCATCCGGTGGTCGCCCGCATCGTGAACGCCTATGAGGCATGGGAAGCCGCAGACCAGAAACGTAAAGCAGAACTGGCCGCCGAGCGCAAACGCGAAGCCCAGGAACAGGAGCAAAAATGAGTCAGGTGATCCTCGATTTACAGCTGGCCTGCGAAGAGACCAGCGGCCTGCCGGACGAAGCCCTTTTTCAACGCTGGGTCGACGCCGTCATTCCGCCGTTTCAGGAGGAGTCAGAGTTAACGATTCGTCTGGTCGACGTTGCAGAAAGCCATGAGCTGAACCTGACCTATCGCGGCAAGGATAAGCCGACCAACGTCCTCTCTTTCCCGTTTGAAGCGCCGCCGGGAATTGAAATGCCGCTGCTCGGCGATCTGATCATTTGCCGTCAGGTGGTGGAGCAGGAAGCCAGCGAGCAAGGGAAGCCGCTGGAGGCGCACTGGGCGCATATGGTGGTGCACGGCAGCCTGCATCTGCTGGGCTACGATCACATCGAAGATGACGAAGCGGAAGAGATGGAAGGCCTCGAAACAGAGATAATGCTTGCTCTGGGCTATGAGGACCCGTACATTTCCGAGAAGATTGCTGAATAGCCCCCTGCCGGATCGTGGCGCTTGCGCCTCATCCGGCTGCTGTTCATGCATTTTACCCGCCTGAACGTCAGGCAACCCATGCCGTCCGGCGCTGAGTTTACGCGCGACGAGCGACATTAAATCAACATGAGAACCCAAACGACGCCATGAGCGACGACAATTCACACAGTAGTGACACAGTAAACAGCAAAAAGGGATTTTTCTCCCTGTTACTCAGCCAGCTCTTTCACGGGGAACCGAAAAACCGCGATGAACTGCTGGCGCTGATCCGTGATTCCGGGCAGAACGATCTTATCGATGAAGATACGCGTGACATGCTCGAAGGGGTAATGGATATCGCCGACCAGCGGGTCCGCGACATTATGATCCCCCGTTCACAAATGATTACCCTGAAACGCAATCAGACGCTGGACGAGTGCCTCGATGTCATCATCGAATCCGCTCACTCGCGCTTCCCGGTCATCAGTGAAGATAAAGATCACATCGAAGGGATTCTGATGGCCAAGGATCTGCTGCCGTTTATGCGCAGCGACGCCGAAGCCTTCAGCATGGAAAAAGTGTTACGGCCGGCGGTTGTCGTTCCGGAAAGCAAGCGGGTCGACCGCATGCTGAAAGAGTTTCGCTCACAGCGCTACCATATGGCGATCGTTATTGACGAATTCGGCGGCGTCTCCGGTCTGGTGACCATCGAGGATATCCTTGAGCTCATCGTCGGGGAAATTGAAGACGAGTACGACGAAGAAGAAGATATCGATTTCCGCCAGCTGAGCCGCCATACCTGGACGGTACGCGCCCTGGCCTCCATCGAAGACTTCAACGACGCCTTCGATACGCACTTCAGCGATGAAGAAGTGGATACCATTGGCGGGCTGGTAATGCAGGCCTTTGGCCACCTGCCGGCTCGCGGCGAATCTATCGACATTGATGGTTACCAATTCAAGGTAGCAATGGCAGATAGTCGTCGTATCATTCAGGTGCATGTTAAGCTGCCGGATGATGCTCCCCAGCCGAAGCTGGAAGAGTAAGCGGCGGCGCTGAAGGTCACGGCCAGCCGGGAGACAGACCGTGGCGATACTCGGTTGTCCCCTCCCCCGGCTGGCAAACAGCATAGCCTGTGGCAACAGGCGTTAATTTACGGGACGATTAGCCTAAATGGTATTTGCCTCTCTTCTTGAACGCCAGCGCGTACGTCTGCTGCTGGCGCTGCTATTCGGAGCCAGCGGAACGCTGGCTTTTTCACCTTACGACTTCTGGCCAGCAGCGATTATTTCACTGGTCGGTCTGCAGGCGTTAACCCTCAACCGCCGCCCGCTGCAAAGCGCCGGCATCGGCTATTTCTGGGGACTTGGCCTGTTCGGCACGGGAATCAACTGGGTTTATGTCAGTATTGCGCAGTTTGGCGGTATGCCGGGTCCGGTTAACGTCTTCCTCGTCGTTTTGCTGGCGGCCTATCTGTCGCTCTACACCGGCCTGTTTGCCGGCCTGCTCGCCCGGCTGTGGCCCAAAACCAGCTGGCTACGGGTGGCGATCGCCGCCCCCGTCGTCTGGCAGATCACCGAGTTCCTGCGCGGTTGGGTGCTGACCGGCTTTCCGTGGCTGCAGTTCGGCTATAGCCAGATCGACGGCCCGCTGAAAGGCCTGGCGCCGGTGATGGGGGTTGAGGCGATCAACTTCCTGCTGATGATGGTTAGCGGCCTGCTGGCTCTGGCCCTCGTGCAGCGCAACGGGAAGGCGCTGGTGATCGCCGCGGTGCTGTTCGCCCTGCCGTTCCCGCTGCGCTATATCCAGTGGTATCAGCTGCTGCCGGAGCGCGCGACGCAGGTCTCGCTGGTGCAAGGCGATATCCCGCAGGCCATGAAGTGGGACGAGAAACAGCTGGTTAATACCCTGAAAACCTACCTGGCGCTGACCCAGCCGCATATCGGCCACTCGCAGCTGATTATCTGGCCTGAATCGGCGATCCCGGATCTGGAGATCAACCAGCAGCAGTTCCTCAGCATGATGGACGATCTGCTGCGCGCAAAAGACAGCTCGCTGATCACCGGCATCGTCGACGCGCGTCTTAATAAGCAGAATCGCTACGACACCTACAACACCATCATTACCCTCGGCAAAGATAACCCGTACCGCTACGACTCGACCAACCGCTACAACAAGAACCATCTGGTGCCGTTCGGCGAGTTTGTACCGCTGGAGTCGATTCTGCGTCCGCTGGCGCCATTCTTCGACCTGCCGATGTCCTCCTTCAGCCGCGGTCCCTACGTGCAGCCGCAGCTGATGGCGCATAACCTGAAGCTGACCGCGGCCATCTGCTACGAGATCATCCTCGGGGAACAGGTGCGGGATAACTTCCGTCCGGATACCGACTTCCTGCTGACCATCTCTAACGACGCCTGGTTCGGCAAGTCCATCGGCCCGTGGCAACACTTCCAGATGGCGCGGATGCGCGCCCTGGAGCTGGCCCGCCCCCTGCTGCGCAGTACCAACAACGGCATTACCGCCGTGATCGGCCCGCGCGGCGAGATCCAGAAGATGATCCCGCAGTTTACCCGTGAGGTGTTGACCACCACCGTGACGCCCACCAGCGGCATGACCCCTTACGCTCGCACTGGCAACTGGCCGCTGTGGGCGCTGACGGCGCTGCTCGGCTTCGGTGCGCTGCTGATGAGCCTGCGTCAGCGTCGCCGATAAGTTCTCTACCGGCGACGCCCGTCGCCGGCTTTTTTCTTCCCGTCATTTGCCACCCTGGCACAGTCATTGCTTTATTTAATCGGGTAGCGCCGTCCTCCGGCCCAGTGCAACCGGGTTGCACCATAAACGATCGGTGGTCGCGCTATTTTGGTGCAATGGAAGATATTTGCCTCCCATTGGTGCGGAGCGCTTCGCAAAAATAAACAATAAAGCAGCAAAATATTTACATTAAGCCAAACTAAATGCTAACAAACACATACAAATGCGGCACGTGGATGCGTGCCCCTAATAACAACACACACAATCACAATGGGTATCAATAGCGTCGGTGACGCTGCGGATAAGGAGTTGGATATGCAATTACGTAAACTGGCCACGGCAATGCTGGTAATGGGAATGACCGCTGGTCTGGCGCAGGCGGAAGATGCTGCCCCGGCGGCTGGCCAGAGCACTCTGGATAAGATCGCGAAAAATGGCGTTATCGTTGTCGGCCATCGCGAATCTTCCGTCCCTTTCTCTTACTACGATAACCAACAGAAGGTTGTGGGTTACTCTCAGGACTACTCCAACGCCATCGTCGATGCCATCAAGAAAAAACTGAACAAACCCGATCTGCAGGTCAAACTGATCCCGGTCACCTCGCAGAATCGTATTCCGCTGCTGCAGAATGGCACCTTTGATTTCGAGTGCGGCTCTACCACCAACAACCTTGAGCGCCAGAAACAGGCGGCCTTCTCCGATACTATCTTCGTCGTCGGCACTCGTCTGCTGGTGAAGAAAGGCGGCCCGATTAAAGATTTCCCTGACCTGAAGGATAAAGCGGTCGTCGTCACCTCCGGAACCACCTCAGAGATCCTGCTGCACAAGCTGAACGATGAGAAAAAAATGAATATGCGCATTATCAGCGCCAAAGATCATGGCGACTCTTTCCGCACCCTGGAGAGCGGACGCGCGGTGGCCTTTATGATGGATGATGCCCTGCTGGCTGGCGAACGCGCCAAGGCGAAGAAACCGGATAACTGGGAAATCGTCGGCACCGCGCAGTCGAAAGAAGCCTATGGCTGCATGCTGCGTAAGGACGATCCGGCCTTCAAGGCGCTGGTCGATGAAACCGTTGCCCAGGCCCAGACCTCTGGCGAAGCGGCGAAGTGGTTCGACAAATGGTTCAAAAACCCGATTCCGCCAAAAAATCTTAACCTGAACTTCGAGCTGTCGGACGACATGAAAGCGCTGTTCAAATCACCTAATGACAAAGCACTGAACTAATTATAACAACCAGGGGCGGGATATCCTGCCCTCCCGATGATTGTCACAGCACGGACAGACTATACGGCGGCTGGTCGTTCCCCAGCCGCCGCGAATACCGAAACAAGCTGGACAACCGTCTTCGAGGGTAGCAATGGCTACCCTTTTTTTTCCAGGAGTCATGTATGTCAATAGACTGGAACTGGGGGATATTCCTGCAACAGGCCCCCTTCGGCAACACTACCTACCTGGGCTGGCTGTGGAGCGGTTTTCAGATCACCGTCGCCCTCTCCATCTCGGCCTGGATCATCGCTTTTCTCGTCGGCTCGCTGTTCGGCATTTTACGCACGGTCCCCAATCGCTTCCTCTCGGGCATTGGCACCTGCTATGTCGAACTGTTCCGCAACGTGCCGCTGATCGTGCAGTTCTTTACCTGGTACCTGGTGGTGCCGGAATTCCTGCCGGAAAATATCGGCATGTGGTTTAAATCGGAGCTGGACCCAAACATTCAGTTCTTTGTCTCCTCCATGCTGTGCCTGGGGCTGTTTACCGCCGCTCGCGTCTGCGAGCAGGTACGCGCCGCTATCCAGTCGCTGCCGCGCGGGCAAAAGAACGCCGGTCTGGCGATGGGGTTGACCCTGCCGCAAACCTACCGCTACGTGCTGCTGCCGAACGCCTATCGCGTTATCGTGCCGCCGATGACCTCGGAGATGATGAACCTGGTGAAAAACTCGGCCATCGCCTCCACCATCGGTCTGGCCGATATGGCCGCGCAGGCGGGCAAACTGCTGGACTACTCAGCTCATGCCTGGGAGTCTTTTACCGCCATCACCCTGGCCTATGTTTTCATCAACGCGGTGATTATGCTGATTATGTATGTGGTCGAGCGTAAGGTTCGCCTGCCTGGCAATATGGGAGGCAAATAATGTACGATTTTGACTGGAGTTCGATCGTTCCCTCCATGCCCTACCTGCTGGCAGGGCTGGTGATCACCCTGAAGATTACGGTGATCGCCATCGTGGTCGGCATCGTCTGGGGCACCCTGCTGGCGGTCATGCGCCTGTCCAGCTTTCTGCCGCTGGCCTGGTTTGCTAAATCCTACGTTAACGTGTTCCGTTCTATCCCGCTGGTGATGGTTCTGCTGTGGTTCTACCTGATTGTCCCGGGCTTCCTGCAGAACGTGCTGGGACTGTCGCCGAAAACGGATATTCGCCTGATCTCGGCGATGGTGGCCTTTTCGATGTTCGAGGCCGCCTACTATTCAGAGATTATCCGCGCCGGTATCCAGAGCATCTCCCGCGGCCAGTCAAGCGCCGCGCTGGCGCTGGGAATGACCCACTGGCAGTCGATGCGGCTGGTGATCCTGCCGCAGGCCTTCCGCGCCATGGTGCCGCTGCTGTTAACCCAGGGGATCGTCCTGTTCCAGGATACCTCGCTGGTGTATGTATTGAGCCTCGCCGACTTCTTCCGTACCGCCTCCACGATTGGCGAGCGTGACGGGACCCAGGTCGAAATGATCCTGTTTGCGGGCGGCGTCTATTTTGTGATTAGCCTCAGCGCCTCGCTGTTGGTCAGCTGGTTGAAGAAAAGGACTGTGTAATGATTACCCTGAAAAACGTTTCAAAATGGTATGGTCACTTTCAGGTGCTGACCGATTGCTCCACGGAAGTGAAAAAAGGCGAAGTCGTGGTGGTCTGCGGGCCGTCAGGCTCCGGTAAATCCACGCTGATTAAAACCGTGAACGGCCTTGAGCCGGTGCAGCAGGGGCAGATTATCGTCGATGGCACCGTGGTTAACGATAAAAAGACCAATCTTGCCAAACTGCGCTCTCACGTCGGAATGGTGTTTCAGCATTTTGAACTGTTCCCGCACCTGTCGATTATCGACAACCTGACGCTGGCGCAGGTTAAGGTTCTCAATCGTGACAAAGCGTCGTCGCGCAAGAAGGGCCTCAAGCTGCTGGAGCGCGTTGGCCTGGCGGCGCACGCGGAAAAATATCCGGCGCAGCTCTCCGGCGGCCAGCAGCAGCGCGTGGCCATTGCCCGAGCCCTGTGTATGGACCCGATCGCTATGCTGTTTGATGAGCCCACCTCAGCGCTCGACCCGGAGATGATCAACGAGGTACTGGACGTCATGGTGGAACTGGCCAACGAAGGGATGACGATGATGGTGGTTACCCACGAAATGGGCTTCGCCCGCAAGGTGGCCAACCGGGTGATCTTTATGGATGAAGGAAAGATAGTCGAAGATGCCGATAAAGAGGCCTTCTTCGCCAATCCACAATCCGATCGCGCTAAAGATTTCCTCGCCAAAATTCTGCACTAACTTCTGCGGCGCGCACGATATCACCGTGCGCGCCTGTCAGCCCCTCCCCTTTTCAATTGCTTCATCTCAAAGCGACAGCTTCACAACGTGAAGTAAAAATTTCACAAAGAATTCAGGGGCCGTAGAATAGATTAACCGCCACGTCATCGTTAGCATACGGCATCTTGTAATAATCCCCGTGAGTTTAAATTTCTTGGAAATAATATTTCAATTGACTTGCTATAGGCCGCGCAGGCTATTTCATGCCGTGCACAACCATTAATTATAATCTTACTCAATGAAACAAACGGATATTGCTTCATGCGGACTAACACTAACGGACTGGCCATTATTTTGTGTTTAAATTTGCTCACCTGCTTTACCGCGCGGGCGGGTATTGACTCCGCCACGGTAAACCAGGTAGAACAGGATAAAGCCCGTGAAAGCGCATTAATGCCCCATCAGCAGCAATACCAATCTTCTCGCACCTATGCGAAAACGCAAACCTTGATATTTCCCGAGGAAGCGACCTGTCGGTACATCACGAAAGTTGATATTGCCTCCGAGGACAACGCAAAAACCACCGCCCTCCTCGGGAAGATCGCTGCCCAGGCGCCCGGCCATTGCCTCGGAATAGAAGGGATTCGCCTGCTGACGAACGCCCTACAAAATGAACTGATAACACAAGGGTATATTACTTCCCTGATCGATATCCCTTCTCAGTCACTAGAAGGGGGCATTCTCAAAATAACGCTGACTTATGGCAAAACGGGGCATATTGATTTTGCGCCAAATAGTGCCGTGACGAACCTGTGGACCTCCATGCCCACCCATACCGGTAAAATCCTGCGCCTCAGCGATCTTGAACAAGGGATGGCTAACCTGCAGCGCCTGCCTGGCGCCAGCGCCCATATGAAGCTGCGGCCCGGGGAACACATTGGCGAAAGTGATATTGAAATCGCCCGGGTAATGGATAAACAGTGGCAGGTTGGCGCCTGGCTTGATGACGCAGGCAGCCGCGCCAGCGGTCGCTATCAGGGTGGCGGCGCGCTATACCTTTACGATTTATCTTCATTGAACGATATTCTTTCCATCTCGGCAGGCGGCGACGTTGAATTCAACCAGCACAACGACGGCAACCATAACGGCAACCTTTACTACTCCGTGCCTTTTGGTTACTGGTCATTGAGCCTGTACGGCTCCTACAGCCAGTACCGCCAGCTGTTTAAAGGAAGATGGTCAAGCATCGACTATAAAAGTAAAAACCGTTATTACAGCGCGACCCTTAGCCGCCTGCTTTCGCATACCCGACAACAAAAAACGACCGCCGATCTGCGCATAGCGAAGAGCAGTTCGCACTATTTCTTTGGCGGCGATGAGTTGTATGTGATGCGTAAACAAAATCCTGTCTGGGAATTTACCGTGCGCCATCAGCACTATTTCAACAGGAAAATTATCGACGCAAGCCTGGGCGTTCAGCGCAGCCTGCCGTGGCTGAGCTCCGTCCCCACCCCCGAGGAAAAAGGCGGTTTATATAGCCATCAATCGCGCATTGTTCACGCCGATATACAGGCCTTGATGCAGTTTGCCGCAACCGGCGATAAGTTTAGCTGGATGCCGCGTTTCCATGCCCAGTTCAGCCGGATAGATTATCTTCGGACAACCAGTTTAATATCGGCAATCGCTGGACGGTTCGCGGCTTTGACGGTGAAAATACGCTTTCGGCCAATCAAGGCTGGTACTGGCGCAATGATTTTAGCTGGAATATTCCCACCCCCGACCAGCAGGTATATCTTGGCCTTGACTTCGGCAGGATCATTGGTACCGAGCGCGCCAGGCAGGGAAAAAGCCTTTCAGGCGCAGTCGGCGGCGTCCGCGGAGAAATAGCGTCTACGCAATATGATTTTTTTATCGGCACGCCCATCAGTAAACCTGATGACTTTCATAGCGATGCCATGAACCTGGGCTTTTCATTACAGTGGAGGTATTAGTTTTCATCGGCGCATTACTGCAATTTACTGATTCATTTTTTACTATTTAAAGGAATAAATTACATGTTTAAATTCAAGGTTTCATATGTTGCGCTGGCTGCAGCGCTAAGTTCATCCGTTGTTTATGCCGATCCGTCAAGCTATACGCATAGATCAGGGGCAAATGTTATTGATATCGAAGCTCCTAATGCCGCTGGCGTCTCGCATAACTTATATCGCGAATTCAACGTCGGCCCTAACGGCACTATTTTAAACAACAGCGCCAGCGACGTGAACCACAGCACTCACGGTAATATCGCTAAGAATAATAATCTGACCAACGGCAGCGCTTCCGTTATTTTAAATGAAGTCACCTCCAATAAAATGAGTAATCTGCAGGGCTTTATCGAAGTTAACGGACAAAAAGCCGATGTCGTTATCGCCAACCCTAACGGCATCACCTGCTCCGGGTGCAGTTTTATTAATACTAACAAAGCAGTGCTGACGACAGGCCAGGTCAATCTGAGCGATACCGGCGCGATTGATAGCTATACGGTCACGCAGGGTAAAATCACCATTGACGATAAAGGTATGAACGCGTCTAACAGCTATGCAGCCTTGCTGGCCGACGCCATCGCGATTAACGGCACAATGACGGCAGCCAACGCTATGGTGGGCGCGGGCAACTTAACGTTTGATAACAAAACCGGAAAGATGACCAGCCTTGGAAAAGCAGCCACAGCCAAACAAATATTATATCCGGAATACAGCATTGATATTAGCCAACTAGGCGGAATCAAGGCCAACAGTATCACCATGACTGGTAATAATCTGGGTTTCGGCGTCCGGAATAAAGGCACGATGGCTGCAAACACCCTTCTCACCATGACCAGCAACGGTTCACTGATTAATGAAGGCGCTATCACTGGGAAAGGCATCGCGACGCAAATCGTCTCAGCAGGTGAGATGAAAAATAAGGGCAGCATTAACAGCAGCGCCCTCGCCACTCAGGTCACCACTCTGAACACATTGACCAATGAAGGCACGATTACCAGTGACAAAACGCTTAACGTGAGCGCCGCCGGCAACCTCGTCAATACCGGCAGAATTAATGGCACCAAGGCATTAACCTTAACCACCCTCGGCGATATCAATACCACCTATGGTTCAACGATTAACGCCGATGGCCAGTTAAATATTTCTGCCCACAATATCAACAACGGCGGTACAATGTGGGGCGAAATCACCAACGTCAAGTTTAGCGGGGATAATCTCACCGTCACCGGTAACCTTTGGGGCTACACTAATCTGGCTATCGTGTCGGCAAAGGATAGCAACGTCAGTTCAGGCAACATCCATAATACAGGGCGAATTTCTGGTATCGATATATCGCTTATCACTAATGGCGATATCATCCAGGACGGTAACCTTGTTAGCGGAAACTCTATGACGGTTAAAAGCGTCCAGTTCAAAAATAACAACTACGTTTACGGAAAATCCGTACAGATTGAGAGTAATAACGTTCACAATAAGGCAACTATTGATAGTGTCGATGCGAATATCATCGCTTATTATGGTATGAAAAATGAAGGCCAAATCATCGCAGCCAAAGATCTCACCTTGGATACGAAAAATTTTGCCGATATCACCAACTACGGCACTCTTCAGGCAGGAGAGAATCTGACGATTATCGCTAATAAAGTCTATAATGGCGGCTATCGCTGTGGTTTCCTGAAGCTTTCAACTTGTAATGTTGGTTCTATCTCCACTAACAAACTGGTGCTGAACTCCGCGCACAACTATGTTTCCGAGATGGGCGGTCATCAGCAGTTTAAACAAGCTGAAATCACGACCAAGCGGTAAGAGCAGGCGATGCGCTGATGTCAGCGCATCGCCGGTAGTCATTTTATTATGGCGCACCATGCTGGCACACGCTTTCCATTCGCGCGGAAAGATCTATCACGAGATAGTAATCATCAAGCCGCATTCATGCTGAGGACGAGTGCTCTGCTCGCTCATAATGATTATATGAAGCGCGAAGTGATCAGGGGTAAAAGAGACAGCTGAGATATTTTACAATCACAGGGAAGACGTTTATCTATCTCGTTAATGCAATGATAGGTCGTTTTTAATCAGGCCCGATGCTATTAATACGCACCGGGCCGGATGCATCAGGGTTCAAATGGCCGGCGCTGGAACTGATCGTGGCCGCATTTCGGACAGCGCGGTAGCACATCCGGGGTATACACCGCCAGGTGATAGTGACACTTCTCACACACCAGGTTGCCTAAACCGACCACTTCGCCGCTGTGGTATACGCCGTGGTGATTCAGATCCTGAAAAACCTCCCGCCACTCAAGCTGGGTTTTGTCAGTGATATCGGCCAGCTCCTGCCACAGGCTCTCTTTGATCACCCGCATAAACACGCTGTCGCTCTCGTCTTCATGACTCTCTTCGTAGCTGCGGGCAAACTCCTCAAGATCGCGCTTGACCGCGGCTATCACCGACTCAATCTCGCTCTGCGTCAGATCGCCGGCGCGGACAATTTTATCGCGTGCCTGCGTCACCAGCGCGTCAATATCGCGTTCTCCATGGCGGAGCCGTTCGCTGAGCGAGGAGACCAGTTCACGGTAATATTGAGCAACCTTGTTCATCATTTCGCCTCCGGTGTGGTTAACGTCTTCTGATAATAGACCTTATTCCTCTCCCGCTGTGTCTGACAAGCCACAGACTCGCGAAATAATCTGCCCAGCTTTTGCCGATGTTGATGTGCGAAAAGCTGTTTTGACGTTGGCGTTTGGGCTATGCTATGCCGATCTGAAATAACACATCCATTGGCTACATTTTGTAGCTGTATTGAAAACAGGACCACTGGCTGCCATGCAAGAGCAATACCGCCCGGAAGAGATAGAATCGAAAGTCCAGCTTCACTGGGACGAAAATCGTACATTTGAAGTAACTGAAGACGAGAGCAAAGAGAAGTATTACTGCCTGTCGATGCTTCCTTATCCTTCTGGTCGACTACACATGGGTCACGTGCGTAACTACACCATCGGCGACGTGATTGCCCGTTATCAGCGCATGCTGGGTAAAAACGTCCTGCAGCCAATTGGCTGGGATGCGTTCGGTCTGCCGGCGGAAGGAGCGGCGGTAAAAAACAACACCGCGCCAGCGCCGTGGACCTACGACAACATCGCCTACATGAAAAACCAGCTCAAAATGCTGGGCTTCGGCTATGACTGGAGCCGCGAGCTGGCAACCTGCACCCCGGAATACTACCGCTGGGAGCAGAAGTTCTTCACTGAGCTGTATAAAAAAGGCCTGGTGTACAAAAAAACCTCCGCAGTGAACTGGTGCCCGAACGACCAGACCGTGCTGGCCAACGAGCAGGTTATCGACGGCTGCTGCTGGCGCTGCGACACCAAAGTCGAGCGTAAAGAGATCCCGCAGTGGTTTATTAAAATCACCGCCTACGCCGATGAGCTGCTGAACGATCTGGATAAGCTGGACCACTGGCCGGACACCGTGAAGACCATGCAGCGCAACTGGATCGGCCGTTCTGAAGGGGTGGAAATCTCCTTTGACGTCAACAACTACGCCGACAAGCTGACCGTCTATACCACCCGCCCGGACACCTTTATGGGCTGTACCTACCTGGCGGTCGCTGCGGGTCACCCGCTGGCGCAGCAGGCTGCGGCGAACAATCCGGCGCTGGCCACCTTCATCGACGAATGCCGCAACACCAAAGTGGCGGAAGCCGACATGGCGACGATGGAGAAAAAAGGCGTCGATACCGGCTTTAAAGCTATCCACCCGCTGACCGGTGAAGAAATTCCGGTATGGGCGGCTAACTTTGTGCTGATGGAGTACGGCACCGGCGCGGTGATGGCCGTTCCGGGCCACGACCAGCGCGACTACGAGTTCGCCAGCAAATACGGGCTGAACATCAAGCCGGTGATCCTCGCCGCCGACGGCTCCGAGCCGGATCTTTCCCAGCAGGCGCTGACCGAGAAAGGCGTCCTGTTTAACTCCGGCGAATTCAGCGGCCTCGATTATGAAGCGGGCTTCAACGCTATTGCTGACAAACTGGCTGCCATGGGCGTAGGTGAGCGTAAAATTAACTACCGCCTGCGTGACTGGGGCGTATCCCGTCAGCGCTACTGGGGCGCGCCGATCCCGATGGTTACCCTGGAAGACGGCACCGTGCTGCCGACCCCGGAAGATCAGCTGCCGGTGATCCTGCCGGAAGACGTAGTCATGGACGGTATCACCAGCCCGATCAAAGCCGATCCTGAATGGGCCAAAACCACGGTTAACGGCCAGCCGGCGCTGCGCGAAACCGACACCTTTGACACCTTTATGGAATCCTCCTGGTACTATGCGCGCTACACCTGCCCGCAGTATCAGGAAGGGATGCTGGATTCGCAAGCGGCCAACTACTGGCTGCCGGTCGATATCTACATCGGCGGCATCGAACACGCGATCATGCACCTGCTCTACTTCCGCTTCTTCCACAAGCTGATGCGCGACGCGGGGATGGTCAACTCCGATGAGCCGGCGAAACAGCTGCTGTGCCAGGGCATGGTGCTGGCTGACGCCTTCTACTACGTAGGCGAAAACGGCGAACGTAACTGGGTCTCCCCGGTTGACGCCATCGTCGAACGTGACGAAAAAGGCCGCATCGTGAAAGCGAAAGACGCGGCGGGTCACGAGCTGGTGTACACCGGCATGAGCAAGATGTCCAAGTCGAAAAACAACGGCATCGATCCGCAGGTCATGGTTGAGCGCTACGGCGCGGATACTGTCCGTCTGTTCATGATGTTCGCATCCCCGGCGGATATGACCCTCGAGTGGCAGGAATCTGGCGTCGAAGGGGCGAACCGCTTCCTGAAACGCGTCTGGAAGTTGGTCTACGAACACACCACCAAAGGGGACGTTGCGGCCCTGAACGTGGCGGCGCTGAGTGAAGATCAGAAAGCGCTGCGTCGCGATATCCACAAAACTATCGCCAAAGTGACCGATGACATCGGCCGTCGTCAGACCTTCAACACCGCCATCGCGGCGATCATGGAGCTGATGAACAAGCTGGCGAAAGCGCCGCAAGAAGATGAGCAGGATCGCGCCCTGATGCAGGAAGCCCTGCTGGCGGTAGTGCGTATGCTCAACCCGTTCACCCCGCACGTCAGCTTCACCCTGTGGCGTGAGCTGAACGGCGAAGGTGATATCGACAACGCGCCGTGGCCGGTGGCGGATGAAAGCGCGATGGTGGAAGACAGCACCCTCGTCGTCGTCCAGGTCAACGGCAAAGTTCGTGGTAAAATTACCGTTGCGGTAGACGCAACTGAAGAGCAGGTCCGCGAGCGCGCCGGCCAGGAGCATCTGGTGGCGAAGTATCTCGACGGCAAAACCGTGCGTAAAGTGATTTACGTCCCGGGTAAACTGCTCAATCTGGTCGTTGGCTAAGCGCGGGAGGAAGCGTGCGATATCTGGTAACAATGTTGTTATCTCTGGCGGTGCTTGCCACCGCCGGCTGTGGCTGGCATCTGCGTAGCACTACCAAGGTGCCCACCACCATGAAAACCATGATTTTCCAGTCGAGCGATCCGAATGGCCCATTAAGCCGCGCGGTGCGCAATCAGCTGCGTCTTAACGGCGTGGAACTGATCGACGCCAGCACGCTGCGTAAAGATGTCCCTTCTCTGCGCCTCGATGGTTCGTCGATTCAGAAAGATACGGCCTCGGTGTTCCAGGACGGTCGTACGGCGGAATATCAGATGGTCATGACCGTCCATGCCAGCGTTCTGATCCCGGGTCACGATATCTATCCGATAACCACTAAGGTCTATCGTTCGTTCTTTGATAACCCGCAGGCGGCGTTAGCCAAAGACGCCGAGCAGGATATGATTATCCAGGAAATGTACGATAAAGCGGCGGAACAGCTGATTCGTAAACTACCAAGCGTTCAGGTAGCGGATGTTGAAGCCACCCAGCAGGAAGAAAAACCGGTCGCGGGCAGCACCGCGCCGGCGTCCTCGGGTAACCGCGTCTCCACCACGCTGGGTCAATGATGATTCGGTTGTACCCGGAACAGCTCCGCGCGCAGCTCACTGAAGGGCTGCGCGCGGCCTATCTGCTGCTTGGCAACGATCCTTTGCTATTGCAGGAAAGCCAGGACGCTATTCGCGAAGCCGCTGCCGCACAAGGCTTTACCGAACACCATACCTTTTCTATCGACAACAGCACCGACTGGCAGGCGCTTTTCGCCTTAAGCCAGGCGATGAGCCTGTTTGCCAGCCGGCAAACCCTGTTGCTAATCCTGCCAGAGAATGGCCCCAACGCGGCGATCAACGAACAGCTGGCGACGCTGGTCGGTCTGCTGCACGACGACCTGCTGCTGATAGTTCGCGGTAGTAAGTTGACCAAAGCCCAGGAGAATGCCGCGTGGCTCACCGCGCTGGCGCAGCGCGCCGTCCAGGTCAGCTGCCAGACGCCGGAATACGCGCAGCTGCCGCGCTGGCTTGCCGCCCGGGCCAAACAGCATCAGCTGCAGCTCGACGACGCGGCCAGCCAGCTGCTGTGCTACTGTTACGAAGGCAATCTGCTGGCGCTGGCGCAGGCGCTGGAGCGTCTGGCGCTACTCTGGCCGGACGGTAAGCTGACGCTGCCCCGCGTTGAGCAGGCGGTGAACGATGCCGCGCACTTTACCCCTTACCATTGGGTCGATGCCCTACTGGCAGGCAAAAGTAAGCGCGTGCTGCACGTCCTGCAGCAGCTCCGTCTTGAAGGCTGCGAGCCGGCGATCCTGCTGCGTACGCTACAGCGGGAGCTGCTGCTGCTGGTGACCCTCAAGCGCCAGTCGGCACAGACGCCGCTGCGTTCGCTGTTTGATAAACATCGGGTCTGGCAAAACCGCCGTCAGCTGCTCAGCGACGCCCTCGCCCGACTGAGCGGCGAACAGCTGCGCCAGGCGGTGACTCTTCTGACCCGCGCGGAACTGACCTTTAAACAGGATTACGGGTACGACGTCTGGCCCGAACTGGAAAGTCTTTCGTTGTTGCTCTGCCACAAAGCCCTGGCGGACGTTTTTATTGATGGTTGATATGACTCACTTACAGGCAATCTATGGCGGCACCTTCGATCCGGTGCATTATGGTCACCTCAAGCCGGTCGAGATCCTGGCGAATCAGATTGGCCTGAGCAAGGTCATCATCATGCCTAATAACGTCCCGCCGCACCGTCCACAACCGGAAGCCACCAGCGCCCAGCGCGTGCACATGCTGAAGCTGGCGATTGCCGATAAGCCGCTGTTCACGCTCGATGAACGCGAACTGCAGCGCGATACCCCCTCCTGGACGGCGCAAACGCTGCAGGAGTGGCGCCAGGAGCAGGGGCCGCACAAGCCGCTGGCGTTTATCATTGGCCAGGATTCGCTGCTCACCTTTCCCACCTGGCACCGCTATGAAACCATCCTCGACAATGTCCACCTGATTGTCTGCCGCCGGCCGGGTTACCCACTGACCATGGCCCATGAGGCCGATCAGCGCTGGCTGGATCGCCATTTAACCCACGATGTGGAATCTCTGCATCGCCGCCCTTCCGGCGTGATCTACCTGGCTGAGACACCGTGGTTCGATATTTCGGCGACGATCATTCGCCAGCGCCTCGAGCGCGGCGAGTCCTGCGCCGAGATGCTGCCGGCCGCGGTGCTGGACTACATCCGCGAGCAGGGTCTCTATTGCTGACCCCGCGCTGGGCCTGACGCGAAAAAAGCGCTATGGTAACGCCACCTCTCCATCGCCCGTCAGAGCCTGTTCATGAAATTATGGTTAGTTCGCCATGGCGAAACCGAAGCCAACGTTGCCGGATTATACAGCGGCCATGCCCCAACGCCCCTGACGCCGCGAGGCGTCGCTCAGGCGCGAGCGCTCGGCGAACGGCTGCGCGCGGTGCCTTTCGATAAAGTCTTCTGTAGCGAGCTGGCGCGGACCGGGACAACGGCCGATCTGCTGCTTGGCGATCGCGCTATCCCGCGCGAATGCCATGCCGCGCTCAATGAGATGTTTTTCGGCGACTGGGAGATGCGTCATCATCGCGACCTTCAACGAGAAGATGCGCAAAACTATGCCGCGTGGTGTGCTGACTGGCAGCACGCGGCCCCCACTAACGGCGAAAGCTTTCAGCGTTTTGCCCGCCGCGTCAGCGAGTTTATCCCCACGCTGACCGACTGCCGCCATCTTGACCATCTGCTGATCGTCGGCCATCAGGGCGTTCTGAGCCTGCTGACCGCCCTGCTGTTGCAGATGCCCGCCGCGGCGATGTGGCACTTTCCGATAGCCCATGGCGCCTGGAGCCTGCTCGAAATCCGCGACGATTTCACCACCCTGCGGGTATTAAATAGCCAGGCCGTCTGGCAGTCGGAAGAAGAATTCCCGCCGAACCATTGACAGGCCAGAGCAGGCTGCTATTCTCCGCTGCCAGGCAGCATCCGCCAAAGCCGCTTTGCAGAAAATTGTTTTACAAAAATGGCGATGCAATCCTCGGCGAGGGATGGGATGATACCCCGCCGCGAACGCCTGCCGACAGACATTTCACCCGACTTTTTCATCAGTTCAGGTATACTGTCAGGCTCTTTATGATTATCAATCTTCACGCACCCAGGGGGAACACTTGCAGGGTAAAGCACTCCAGGATTTTGTTATCGACAAAATTGATGACCTGAAAGGTCAGGACATCGTTGCCATTGATGTACATGGCAAATCCAGCATCACCGATTGCATGATTATCTGCACCGGCACCTCCACGCGTCATGTGATGTCCATCGCCGACCACGTGGTTCAGGAATCCCGCGCCGCCGGCATGCTGCCGCTGGGCGTTGAAGGGGAAGCCGCCGCCGACTGGATCGTCGTCGACCTCGGCGACGTGATGGTTCACGTCATGCAGGAAGAGAGCCGTCGTTTGTACGAGCTGGAAAAACTCTGGAGTTAATGCGTGAAGTTGCAGCTGGTGGCCGTTGGCACCAAAATGCCGGACTGGGTACAGACCGGCTTTAGCGAGTATCTGCGCCGTTTTCCCAAAGATATGCCGTTCGAACTGGTGGAGATCCCAGCCGGTAAGCGCGGCAAGAACGCTGATATCAAGCGCATCCTCGAAAAAGAGGGCGAGATGATGTTAGCCGCTGCCGGTAAAAACCGCATCGTGACCCTGGATATTCCGGGTAAACCATGGGATACGCCGCAGCTGGCGCGCGAACTGGAACGCTGGAAACAGGACGGGCGCGACGTCAGTTTGCTGGTCGGCGGCCCGGAAGGCCTCTCTCCAGCCTGTAAAGCAGCGGCGGAACAGAGTTGGTCGCTCTCCACCCTCACCTTACCTCACCCGCTGGTGCGCGTACTGGTGGCCGAGAGCCTGTATCGGGCGTGGAGCATTACCACCAACCATCCGTACCACCGTGAGTAATGATGATCAGGGTAGACTGAGCAGCGAATGAAATTACAGAATTCTTTCCGCGACTATACGGCTGAATCCTCGCTGTTCGTGCGCCGGGCGCTGGTCGCTTTTTTGGGGATTTTGCTGCTTACCGGCGTTCTGATCGCCAACCTGTACAATGTGCAAATCGTTCGCTTCGACGACTATCAGACGCGTTCGAACGAAAACCGCATCAAGCTGGTGCCGATCCCGCCGAGCCGCGGCATTATTTACGATCGTAACGGCACTCCGCTGGCGCTTAACCGCACCATTTATCAGCTTGAGATGATGCCGGAGAAAGTCGATAACGTGCAGCAAACGCTGGATGCGCTGCGCGACGTCGTCGATTTAACCGACGATGATATCGCCGGCTTCAAAAAGGAGCGCGCCCGCTCCCATCGCTTTACCTCGATTCCGGTAAAGGTCAACCTCAGCGAAGTGCAGGTGGCCCGCTTTGCCGTCAACCAGTACCGCTTTCCCGGCGTGGAAGTCAAAGGCTACAAGCGCCGTTACTATCCCTATAACTCGGCGCTGACGCACGTCATCGGCTACGTTTCGAAAATTAACGATAAAGACGTCGACCGCCTCGATAAAGAGGGCAAACTGGCCAACTACGCCTCGACCCACGACATCGGTAAGCTGGGTATTGAGCGTTATTACGAGGACGTCCTGCACGGTCAGACCGGCTACGAGGAGGTTGAAGTGAACAACCGCGGCCGCGTGATTCGTCAGCTCAAAGAGGTGCCTCCACAGGCCGGACGCGACATCTACCTCACCCTCGACCTCAAGCTGCAGCAGTATATCGAAACGCTGCTGGCTGGTAGCCGCGCCGCAGTGGTGGTCACCGACCCGCGTACCGGCGCCATTCTGGCGCTGGTTTCGACGCCGAGCTACGACCCGAACCTGTTCGTCGACGGCATCTCCAGTAAAGATTACTCCGGCCTGCTCAACGATCCGAACACGCCGCTGGTCAACCGTGCGACGCAAGGGGTCTATCCGCCGGCATCGACGGTCAAACCGTACGTCGCCGTCTCGGCGCTGAGCGCCGGGGTGATCACCCGCAATACCAGCCTGTTTGACCCGGGCTGGTGGCAGCTGCCCGGCTCAGAAAAACGCTATCGTGACTGGAAAAAATGGGGCCACGGCCACCTGAACGTCACCAAAGCGCTGGAGGAGTCCGCGGATACCTATTTCTATCAGGTCGCCTATGACATGGGCATCGATCGCCTCGCGGAGTGGATGAGCAAGTTCGGCTACGGCCACTATACCGGTATCGACCTCGCCGAAGAGCGCTCGGGCAACATGCCGACCCGCGAATGGAAGCTCAAACGCTTTAAGAAACCCTGGTACCAGGGGGACACTATTCCGGTGGGCATCGGCCAGGGTTACTGGACTGCCACGCCGATCCAGATGAACAAAGCGCTGATGATCCTGATTAACGACGGGGTGGTGAAAGTGCCGCACCTGCTGCAAAGCACCGTGGAAGACGGCAAGCCCGTTCCGTGGGTCCAGCCTCATGAGCCGCCGGTAGGCGACATTCATTCCGGCTACTGGGAAATCGCCAAAGACGGCATGTTCGGCGTGGCCAACCGCGGCAACGGCACCGCGCACAAGTATTTCGCCAGCGCGCCGTATAAAATCGCGGCCAAGTCCGGTACCGCCCAGGTGTTTGGCCTGAAGGCCAACGAAACCTATAACGCGCACCGAATCTCTGAGCGTCTGCGTGACCATAAACTGATGACGGCGTTTGCGCCTTATAACAACCCGCAGGTTGCCGTGGCGATGATCCTGGAAAACGGCGGTGCCGGCCCGGCGGTCGGTACGATTATGCGCCAAATCCTCGATCACATCATGCTGGGCGATAACAACACCACGCTACCAAGCGAAAACCCGGCGGTGACCGCAGGGGAGGATCAATAATGACGGATAATCCGAACAAAAAATCGCTGTGGGATAAGATCCATCTTGACCCCACCATGGTGCTGATCCTGCTGGCGCTGCTGACCTACAGCGCGCTGGTTATCTGGAGCGCCAGCGGTCAGGACGTCGGCATGATGGAGCGTAAAATCGGCCAGATCGCCATGGGCGTGGTGATCATGATCGTCATGGCGCAGATCCCGCCGCGGGTCTATGAAGGCTGGGCGCCCTATCTCTATATTTTCTGTATTATTCTGCTGGTGGCCGTCGACGCCTTCGGCGCCATCTCCAAAGGGGCGCAGCGCTGGCTGGATCTCGGTATCGTCCGCTTTCAGCCGTCGGAGATTGCAAAAATTGCCGTGCCGCTGATGGTGGCGCGCTTTATTAACCGCGACGTCTGCCCCCCTTCGCTGAAGAACACCGGTATTGCCCTGGTGCTGATCTTTCTGCCGACGCTGCTGGTGGCGGCGCAGCCTGACCTCGGGACCTCGATTCTGATCGCCCTCTCCGGTCTGTTTGTGCTGTTCCTCTCCGGCCTCAGCTGGCGACTGATCGGCATTGCGGTGGTGCTGGTCGCCGCCTTTATCCCGATTTTGTGGTTCTTCCTGATGCACGACTATCAGCGCCAGCGCGTGATGATGCTGCTCGATCCTGAAACCGACCCGCTGGGCGCGGGGTATCATATTATTCAGTCTAAAATTGCCATTGGCTCTGGCGGTCTGCGCGGCAAAGGCTGGCTGCACGGCACCCAGTCACAGCTGGAGTTCCTGCCGGAACGCCATACCGACTTTATCTTCGCCGTTCTCGCCGAAGAGCTGGGCCTGATTGGCGTGCTGATCCTGCTGGCGCTCTATATTCTGCTGATCATGCGCGGACTGTGGATCGCCGCCCAGGCGCAGACCACCTTTGGCCGGGTCATGGCCGGTGGTTTAATGTTGATTTTATTCGTTTATGTCTTCGTAAATATTGGTATGGTGAGTGGTATTTTACCGGTGGTGGGCGTACCGTTGCCGCTGGTGAGCTACGGGGGCTCCGCCCTGATCGTATTGATGGCCGGGTTTGGTATCGTGATGTCGATCCATACCCACAGAAAAATGTTGTCGAAAAGCGTTTAAAGGGGTTCGCAATGCGTAAGCAATGGCTGGGGATCTGCATAGCAGCGGGGCTGCTGGCGGCATGTTCGAGTGATGACGTGCAACAAAAGACGGTCAGTACTCCACAGCCGGCCGTCTGTAATGGCCCGACGGTTGAGATCAGCGGCGCCGATCCGCAGTATGAAACGCCGAACGCGACGGCGAATCAGGATTATGAGCGCGACGGTAAGCGCTACAAAATCGTCCAGGATCCGGCAAACTTTACTCAGGCCGGTTTCGCGGCGATCTATGACGCGGAACCCAACAGCAACCTGACCGCCAGCGGTGAAACCTTCGACCCAACGCAGTTGACCGCGGCGCACCCGACGCTGCCGATCCCGAGCTATGCGCGGATCACCAACCTCGCCAACGGGCGCATGATCGTCGTGCGGATTAACGATCGCGGTCCCTACGGCAACGATCGGGTTATCTCGCTCTCGCGCGCGTCCGCCGACCGCCTGAACACCTCGAACAACACCAAAGTGCGTATCGACCCCATCATCGTCGCGCCTGACGGTTCGCTTTCCGGCCCGGGAATGGCTTGTACCACCGTCGCCAAACAGACTTACGCTCTGCCCGCCCGTCCGAATCTGGACGGCGGTGACGCTGCTGGCATGAACCAGCCTGCGCCCACTGACGTTCGCCCGATCAGCAACAGCACGCTGAAGCCGGAAGATAGCGTTGGCGCTCCGGTGAACAGCGGCGGTTTCCTCGGCGCCCCGACGCCGCTGAACAGCGGCGTGCTGGAGAGCAGCGAACCCGCGGCCGCCACCGCGACCGCACCTGCCGCCGGCGCCACGCCAGCAGCGCCGGTGACCGCCCCCGGCTCCATCCAGGGTAGCGTCGCGCCCGCAGCGGCCGCAGCCGCCGGCGCCGTTGCCGCTTCCTCTTCCGCCACCTCCAGCGCCAGCGGTAACTTTGTCGTCCAGGTGGGCGCAGTGAGCGACCAGGCGCGTGCGCAGCAGTATCAGCAGCGTCTGAGCCAGCAGTTCTCTGTGCCAGGCCGGGTCATGCAAAACGGCGCGGTGTGGCGTATTCAGCTGGGACCATTTGCCGACAAGGCGCAGGCCAGCGCCGTTCAGCAGCGCCTGCAAAGCGAAGCGCAGCTGCAGTCCTTTATTACTCGCGCCAACTAAAGGCCGCGGGCAGCCCGTTCACCTTGCGCATGTAAAAGTCATTAACAAACTCATGCGCAATGTCGGATGCTGGCCCGCAGAGCATTTGCTATAGTAAGGCACTTTTTTTAACTCCATCACGGATGCCGTTGTTCTGACCATGAAGACCTCTTTCACCGCTCGTTTACTCATCACGGCGCTCTCCGTTGCAGCGCTCTCCTCCGCTGCCCGCGCCGATGACCTGAATATCAAAACGATGATCCCAGGCGCCCCGCAGATTGACGCCGAATCCTGGATCCTTATCGATTACAATTCTGGCAAGGTGCTGGCTGAAAACAACGCCGACTCCCGCCGCGACCCGGCCAGTCTGACCAAAATGATGACCAGCTATGTTATTGGTCAGGCGATGAAAGCGGGCAAATTCAAAGAGTCCGATCTGGTCACCGTCGGCAACGACGCCTGGGCCACCGGCAACCCGGTATTCAAAGGCTCTTCCCTGATGTTCCTCAAACCGGGGATGCAGGTGCCGGTTTCCCAGCTGATCCGCGGTATCAACCTGCAGTCCGGTAACGATGCCTGCGTGGCGATGGCCGACTATGTCGCCGGCAGCCAGGATGCCTTCGTCAGCCTGATGAACAACTACGTCAACGCCCTCGGCCTGAAAAACACCCATTTCCAGACCGTTCACGGCCTCGACGCTGACGGCCAGTACAGCTCGGCGCGCGACATGGCGCTGATTGGCCAGGCGCTGATCCGCGATGTGCCGAACGAATACTCGATCTATCGTGAGAAAGAGTTCACTTTCAACGGCATCCGCCAGCTGAACCGTAATGGCCTGCTGTGGGATAACAGCCTGAACGTCGACGGCATCAAAACCGGCCACACCGACAAAGCAGGCTACAACCTCGTCGCTTCCGCCACCGAAGGCCAGATGCGTCTGATCTCGGCGGTAATGGGCGGCCGGACGTTCAAGGGGCGTGAGTCGGAAAGCAAAAAACTACTGACCTGGGGCTTCCGCTTCTTCGAAACCGTCAACCCGATTAAAGCCGGCAAAGAGTTTGCATCCGAACCAGCCTGGTTCGGCGACAGCGATCGCGCTTCGCTGGGGGTGGATAAAGACGTCTACCTGACCATCCCGCGCGGCCGGATGAAAGATCTGAAAGCCAGCTACGTGCTGAATAACACTGAGCTGCATGCCCCGCTGCAGAAAAACCAGGTCGTCGGCACCATTAACTTCCAGCTGGATGGTAAAACCATTGACCAGCGCCCGCTGGTGGTGCTGCAGGAAATTCCGGAAGGTAATTTCTTCGGTAAAATTATTGATTACATTAAATTAATGTTCCACCACTGGTTTGGTTAAAAATCGAACGCTTGAAAGTGTGATTTCCATCCCCATATACTATTCATCCAAGTAACCTGATAACTCCCGCCCTTGGTGGGAGTTATTATTTTGTCGTAACACCGGAGCTGACATGAAAACCAAACTTAACGAACTGCTTGAATTCCCTACGCCATTTACTTACAAAGTAATGGGGCAGGCGTTGCCTGAGCTGGTTGATCAGGTGGTGGAAGTGGTACAGCGCCATGCGCCTGGTGATTACTCGCCGTCAGTAAAACCGAGCAGCAAAGGTAACTATCACTCGGTCTCCATCACCATCAACGCCACCCACATTGAACAAGTGGAAACGCTGTACGAAGAGTTAGGCAATATCGATATCGTTCGGATGGTGCTGTAACCCTTTCCCTGACCCGGCCGCCGTGCCGGGTCTTCTCATTCCCTTTCACACGGCTGTGATATACTCCCCGACCTGAATTCTCTCTTCCCGGCGGAGATGTTGTTTTGCAGCACAATAAAATTCTAATCCGGCAGCTTGGCCTGCAACCTTACGAACCCGTCTCGCAGGCGATGCATGAATTTACCGACGCCCGTGATGAAGATACCCTCGATGAGATCTGGCTGGTAGAACATCACCCGGTCTTCACCCAGGGTCAGGCCGGCAAAGCGGAACACCTGCTGGTGCCCGGTGATATTCCGGTGATCCAAAGCGATCGCGGCGGCCAGGTAACCTATCACGGCCCGGGACAGCAGGTAATGTACGTCCTGTTGAACCTCAAGCGCCGCAAGCTGGGGGTGCGTGAACTGGTGACGCTGCTGGAGCAAACGGTCGTCAATACCCTTACCGAATATGGGATTGAGTCGCACCCCCGCGCCGATGCCCCTGGCGTCTACGTCGGCGATCGCAAAATCTGCTCTCTGGGATTGCGGATCCGTAAAGGCTGCTCTTTCCACGGCCTGGCGCTCAATATCGCGATGGATCTGACGCCGTTTCTGCGTATCAACCCCTGCGGCTATGCCGGTATGGAGATGACGCAAATGCGCCAGTGGCTACCGGAAGCCACCCCGGAGACTGTCGCTCCGCGGCTGGTCGCCAATCTGCTGGCGCTGTTGAACCATCCCCCGCACGAATACCTGCCTCAGGGTTAAGCGGCAGATCAGCGCCCCGCTGACGGCGGGGGGCTGAACAAGTAACACATTATTTTTGCAATCAATTGTCACGCACGGCAACGCCGCGGGCCGCTATACTTGGCCTATCATTCCCAACCGGACTCATCGCGTGCCAGAGAATACGCCGCCGTCAGAATCTCCTGACAGACAGGACGAACGTTACGACCGTCAGATGTTTCGCATCCTGCGTAATATTGACCTCAATCTGTTGACCATCTTCGAAGCCGTGTATGTACACAAAGGTATCGTCAATGCCGCGAAGATACTCAATATCACGCCGTCGGCCATTAGCCAGTCAATTAACAAACTGCGGGCGCTGTTCCCCGATCCGCTGTTTATCCGCAAAGGCCAGGGCGTGACGCCCACCGCCTATGCCACCCACCTTCACCAGTACATCAGCCGCGGTATGGAGGCTTTCCTTAGCGCGCTGGATATCACCGGCAGCCCGGACCAGCAGCGGGTGATCACTATCGCCACTACGCCAGCTATGGGGGCGCTGCTGATGCCTTGCCTGGCCAGCGCGCTGAAGCCGGCCTTTCCGCAGATCCTGCTGCACAACATCGCCCTTACCGACGCCGCGCGGCAGCTCGACCAGCGCCAGGTGGATCTGTTAATCGACACCCATCTGCACAGCGGTCAGGCGCTAAGCCATCACGTGCTGTATCAGGATCGGGTGCAGATGTACTGCCGCGCTGGGCATCCTGCGCTGGACGGTCCACAAGATGAATCCGCCCTCGCGCAATACGAGTTTGCGCTGCTGCTGCCTGAAGGCCAGCGCTACCCTACGCTGCATCGTCGACTGCAGGAGGAGATGGGCGAGCGCCGCTGCGGTTTCAGCACCTTCAACCTGCTGACCCAGGCGGCAATGATCGCCGAGAGCGATATGCTGGGGCTAACCACCGAGCGCCTGTTCGCCATGGTATCCCGTCTCTGGCCGCTGCAAACCCTGGATGTTCCCTCCCTGCGGGAAGAACAGATTGATGTTGCGCTGCATTTCAATAAGCAGAGCGGGAAAGAGCCATTGCTGAAAGAGATCATTGAGACCGTGATCCAGGCGTTTAAGGCGTAGCGCACGGAAGGGAAAAGGATAAAACAACAACTATTTTACAATTTGCCGGGCAGGCAGGCTGCTTTCTGCCCCTTTTCAATGGTATACTGCCTGCTCTTGATTCAAAAATAGTTGATAATTGCAACATTTCATTGAATTAATTCGCTTTCCTTCGTGACTCGCAACTGGAACACGCACGCTATGAGTAAACCCATTGTGATGGAACGCGGTGTTAAGTACCGCGACGCCGATAAAATGGCCCTTATCCCGGTGAAGAACGTGGCAACTGAGCGTGAAGCTCTGCTCAGAAAACCGGAATGGATGAAAATCAAACTTCCGGCAGACTCGTCCCGTATCCAGGGAATCAAAGCAGCGATGCGTAAGAACGGCCTGCACTCCGTATGCGAAGAGGCCTCCTGCCCGAACCTTGCAGAATGCTTCAACCACGGTACCGCGACCTTTATGATCCTCGGCGCGATCTGTACCCGCCGTTGCCCATTCTGCGACGTCGCGCATGGCCGCCCGGTCGCGCCAGATGCGAACGAGCCACAGAAGCTGGCGCAAACTATCGCCGATATGGGGCTGCGCTACGTGGTGGTCACCTCGGTGGACCGTGACGACCTGCGCGATGGCGGCGCACAGCATTTTGCCGACTGCATCAGCGCCATTCGCGAGAAAAACCCGACGATTAAAATCGAAACGCTGGTCCCGGATTTCCGCGGCCGCATGGATCGCGCCCTGGAGATTCTGACGGTGACCCCGCCGGACGTCTTCAACCACAACCTCGAAAACGTACCGCGCCTCTATCGTCAGGTGCGTCCGGGCGCGGATTACAACTGGTCGCTGAAGCTGCTGGAGCGTTTTAAAGAAGCGCACCCGGAGATCCCGACAAAATCCGGCCTGATGGTGGGCTTGGGCGAAACCAACGACGAGATCATCGAAGTCATGCGCGACCTGCGCCGTCATGGCGTCACCATGCTGACGTTAGGCCAGTATCTGCAGCCGAGCCGTCACCACCTGCCAGTGCAGCGTTACGTTAGCCCGGAAGAGTTTGAAGAGATGAAAGCAGAAGCCATGGCGATGGGCTTCACCCACGCCGCCTGCGGCCCCTTCGTTCGCTCTTCCTATCATGCCGACCTGCAGGCTAAAGGGATGGAAGTTAAATAACCTGCCGCTTCTCCCGCTGCGTCACTTCCCGGCGCAGCGGCGCTCTCCGCTTCGCCTTCCCGTAACAATTAGTTGCATCTTTCCTGAGCGGCGTCGATAAAAACGACAAAGGCCGCAACGTAAACGTCGCGGCCTCTTCGCCGAACCTTCCGCATCCCGCCAGGGGACGCAGCCGGAGAATTACTCTTTATGAGAGAGCTTCTGCGCCGGTACTTCGTCTTCAGCGGTGGTTTTCTTCGCGCTATCGTCATCTTCGTTCATGGCCTTTTTAAAGCCCTTGATAGCCGAACCCAGGTCGCCGCCCAGCGTACGTAATTTCTTGGTACCAAACACTAAGATAATCAGTGCTGCAACTACCAGCAGTTTGGTAATACTAATCTCACCCATAGCTAACCTTCTTCTCTATACAAGCTGCGAATACGCCATCATACACGTATTTATCCGTCATATTGTAATCCACCTGTGCGCGGGCCGCGTGATTCAGCCCGAGGCCTCCCCTCCGGGAGTGAGCGCTGGGGTGTCCGTCCTGACGTGCACAGCGAATTATTGGGATAAACAATACGGGTATTTGGCGCGCGGACACAATAGCAATCTGTAACAAGGTGAATCAAGCCTTGTTTAAAAAAACGTCACAATAATTGCGGTGGCGCAAACCGTCGGTTCTGCAGCACCGGCAAACGCTCGCGAACCCGCGTAAGGTAGTCTGCGGAAATATCGGCATAGATCAGCTGCGGCTCGCTCCCCGCGCCCGCCACGGTGGTCCCCAGCGGATCGATGATGCGGCTCTGCCCGATGTTACGCGTCCCGCATTCGCCTGCCGCCACGACGTAGCAGGTCGTGTCCAGCGCGCGCGCTGCCAGCAGCGTCGCCCAGTGATGCTCTTTTTGCGGCCCTTTCACCCATGCGGTGGGCAGCACCAGCAGCTGCGCACCGTTCAGCGCCAGCGACAGCGCCAGTTCCGGAAAACGCAGATCGTAACAGGTCATCAGGCCAACGCGAAATCCCGCCACGTCAATCACCGGGGGAATTTGCCGGCCGGGATCCACCCGCCGGGACTCCTGCATTGCGAAGGCGTCGTATAAATGAAGTTTGTGATAATGGGCAATGATTTTCCCTTCACGCAATACCACCAGCGTGTTGGTTGCTCTTCCCTCCCCCGACGGCACATGCAGCGTCAGGATCGTCGTCAGGCCGTTACGCGCGCTCTCGGCCTGCAGCAGCTGCAAAAACGCCCCATCCAGCGTTTGGGCCGATTTCACCGACAGATCCGGGTCGTTGTCATCACGTGCCAGCAACGCCTCCGGCAGCACCAGCAGCGCCGCCCCTTCACGCGCCGCCTGCTGCATCATCGCCACACAAGTGTGCGCATTCGTCTGCCATACTGGCGTGACGATAAACTGCCCTGCCGCTACCCGCATGTTTTTCTCCCGTCAGGTTATGAATAGCCAATTGCGCCCGTTGCGCGCTACACTTGACACTCTCTTACATCAAATAGCAGGAAACGACCGTGTTTCAACTTCTTTGCGCCGTTTTTATTGGCGGCGGCACCGGCAGCGTTTTGCGCTGGTGGCTCGGCATGAAGCTTAATCCTGTGCACCATGCTATCCCTATTGGAACGCTGACCGCCAACCTGTTAGGCGCCTTTGTGATCGGCGCCGGGCTGGCGTGGTTTAATCGACTGACCGGCATTGACCCGATGTGGAAGCTACTGATCACCACGGGTTTCTGCGGCGGGTTGACCACCTTTTCCACCTTCTCTGCGGAAGTGGTGTTTCTTCTGCAGCAGGGGCGAGTGAGCTGGGCGCTCCTCAACGTTGCGGTGAACTTGCTGGGTTCGTTTGCCATGACGGCTGTCGCCTTCTGGCTCTTCTCGCAGGCCGCCAGCCGCTAAAGGCGTAATCAACAGGCAAAAAAAAACCCGCTGTTTAGCGGGTTTTTATATTCTACTGACGCGTTGCTTACAGAGCGATTACGTTTGCAGCAGAAGGGCCTTTGGCACCGTTAGTGATTTCGAACTCTACGCGCTGACCTTCAGCCAGAGTTTTGAAACCGTTGGACTGGATTGCAGAGAAGTGTACGAATACATCTTTGCTGCCATCTTCCGGAGTAATGAAACCGAATCCTTTGGACTCATTAAACCACTTAACGTTACCTTTAATCTTAGACATCAAAATTACCTTTATATGAAAAATCGACACTAATGCTGTGTCGGGTATCAGTACACCAATTGTGGTACCTTTTGTCCAGTGCAACTTTGCTAAAAAGTGATAAAAGTCGCTATCTTTTTTAGTGGGTAACGCTTTAGTCCTTGTTTTTCCACAAGACGCGTCACTTATCTCATTTATTGCTAAGACTTAGCGAATTAAAACTGTATGCGAGCCCAGGCGAAGTAAACGTTACCGTTATTGTAGGTGCCGGGAATGTAGGTCATCTGGAACGTTGCCGGACCGTAACCTATTGACGCTAATGGCAAGATCACCGGAATCGGAATGTAGTTCCAGTTATCGCGCGCCGTCACCCCAAGGGTATAGCCGAGACCGAGGCGGAAGTTCTGATCCGTCAGCGGGCGCCAGGTTTTCTCCCAGCCGTAGCCGCCAATGGGCTCCCACTTATTGAAAGAGTCTTTAAACGCCATCAGGTACAGGCCGTGCCAGTTCCCTTTCTCATCCCAGCGGGAGACGCCGAAACCGGCCCCCCACGGACGTTCGTTATACTTATCCGTCTTTTCCTTATCGTAGGCAAAGCGCGCGTGCCAGGTGATGGCTGGAACGTACAGATCATAGTGCTCTGGCTCGTTCCAGGTCTGCGCAACGTTATTACTTAAGGTATGGTAACCTTCGCTAAGGGTCGATGAAAACGACGCGCTGGCGTTTCCGGACACCAATAACCATCCTAAAAAACCAAGAGAAAACAATGAAAAACGACGTAACATCAACACTTTTCTATTACCACTTTCATTTAAAAGCCACCTAAAATAGCAAAGATAGTCTCAATACAGGTTGAACGAAATAAGGCAAACTCCTGATTTTCTCCCGCTGACCATCAGAACCACTTAACTATCCATCTGGTGATTATATCCAGGCGTAACGGGGACGCGTAGTTCTTGTCGCTTTATTGATTTGCATCAGCGAGTTTCGTCCGTTTTTTCGGCACATTCGCACATTAAAATTTGGTGTGACGCTTTTTCACTACATATTCTTTGGGCTTAGGGGTAATAAATGCTGACGTTTATTGAGATCCTGATCGGGATCGTGGTCATTGTGGGCGTCGCCCGCTATATCATCAAAGGCTACTCGGCCACCGGGGTGCTGTTCGTCGGGGGCTTAATCTTATTGATCGTCAGCGCCCTGCTGGGACATAAAGTCTTACCAGGCAATACCGCGGGCACCGGTTACTCCGCCACTGACATTATTGAATACATTAAGATTCTCCTCATGAGCCGTGGCGGCGATCTGGGTATGATGATCATGATGCTGTGCGGCTTTGCCACTTATATGACTCATATTGGCGCCAATGATATGGTGGTGAAATTAGCCTCAAAGCCATTGCGCTATATCAATTCGCCCTATCTGCTGATGATTGCCGCCTACTTTGTCGCCTGCCTGATGTCACTGGCCGTCTCCTCCGCGACCGGCCTCGGCGTGCTGCTGATGGCGACCCTGTTCCCGGTGATGGTAAACGTCGGTATCAGCCGCGGGGCGGCGGCGGCCATCTGCGCCTCGCCGGCGGCGATTATCCTTTCGCCCACCTCGGGCGACGTCGTGCTGGCGGCCAAAGCGGCCGAAATGCCGCTGATCGACTTTGCCTTTAAGACCACGCTGCCGATCTCCATCGCCGCTATCATCTGCATGGCGATCGCCCACTTCTTCTGGCAGCGCTACCTGGATAAAAAAGAGAACATTTCCCACGAAATGCTCGACGTCAACGAGATCACCACCAACGCTCCGGCGCTGTACGCCATCCTGCCGTTTACGCCGATTATTGGCGTGCTGATCTTCGATGGCAAATGGGGACCGGAACTGCACATTATTACCATCCTCGTCGGCTGCATGCTGCTGGCGGCGATCCTCGAATTCCTGCGCGGGTTCAACACCAAAAACGTCTTCAGCGGACTGGAAGTCGCCTACCGCGGGATGGCTGACGCCTTCGCCGGCGTGGTGATGCTGCTGGTCGCCGCCGGCGTTTTTGCTCAGGGATTAAGCACCATCGGCTTCATCAATGGTCTGATCTCCATCGCTACCTCCTTCGGCTCGGCCAGTATTATTCTGATGCTGGTGCTGGTGATCCTGACCATGCTGGCGGCGATGACCACCGGCTCCGGCAATGCCCCGTTCTACGCCTTTGTCGAGATGATCCCCAAGCTGGCGCACTCCTCCGGCATCAATCCGGCCTATCTGTCGATCCCGATGCTGCAGGCTTCAAACCTTGGCCGCACAATATCGCCAGTCTCTGGCGTGGTGGTGGCCGTCGCCGGGATGGCGAAGATTTCCCCGTTCGAAGTGGTCAAACGCACCTCGGTGCCGGTGATGGTTGGCCTGCTGGTGGTGATCGTCGCGACCGAGCTCCTCGTCCCCGGCAGCGCGGTCCACTAATGGTCTAACCACGTGAAAAGGCGCCAGCAGGCGCCTTTTTTATGCTTTAATAACTCCCCGTTATCTTTTGCCATCCACAATCAGGAATAAACATGTTCAGGAAGGAATTCGCCGCGCTTGCCCTTGTGCTTACCGCCACTCAGGCCGGCGCTGAACCGCTCACCGCGACGCGATACGCTGATTTTGACCGCTATGTCCTGGCCCTCTCCTGGCAAACCGGATTCTGTCAGAGCATGTATGACCGTAACCGCAATGAACCGGAAGAGTGTCGCCTGCAGCAGGAAACCGCGAATAAAGCCGATTTTCTGACCGTGCATGGCCTGTGGCCCGGGCTGCCAAAGTCCATTGCCGCGCGCGGAGTGGATGAACGACGCTGGATGCGCTACGGCTGCGCCACGCGCCCGGTGCCCGACATGCCGGAGGTGAAAGCGAACCGCAAATGTCAGGCGGCGGAGACCGGGTTGTCGCTGGAGATGGCCAACAAACTGAATAGCGTGATGCCGGGCGCGGGCGGCACCTCCTGCCTCGAACGTTACGAATACGCCAAACATGGCGTCTGCTTCGGCTTCGATCCCGACAGCTATTTTGGCGCCATGGTGCGCCTGAATGGAGAAATTAAGCGCAGCCCGGTGGGCGATTTCCTTGCCAAACACTATGGCCAAACCGTTAGCCGCGCCGACTTCGACGCCGCTGTGGCCCGCGCCTGGGGTCCGCAGAGCGTGAAGGCGTTTAAATTAACCTGTAACGGTAATCCGGCCTATTTGACCGAGATGCAAATCTCGCTCAACGCCGCGACCATCAATGCCCCGCTGGCCACTTCCGCCTTTTTGCCTCAGCCTCACCCAGGTAACTGCGGCGCGCAGTTTATCCTCGATAAGGTTGGCCACTAGCGCGACGCCGCGTGCTGACCAGAAAACGTCGTTCGCCGGGGGGGCGTTGCGCGCTGATTGTGCGTTTCATCACTTCAAACTGCCGGCAACTCTCAGTATGATGGGAGAACCTTAACCCTTGCCTTTTTCGGCGAGGGTTTTCTTTTACGGACAGGTTCCTGGATAACATGGAGTATGCAATGACCAGACCCGCAATCATCATTAACGAACTGGATGCCGAACGTATCGACAGGCTGCTGGAGCAGCCAGCTTTCGCCAGCTCGCCGGTTGCCGATGCCCTGAACGACGAGCTCGACCGCGCGCAAATGCTGGCGCCGGAAGCGATGCCGCACGATGTCGTCACCATGAACAGTACGGTTAAATTCCGCGATTTAACCAGCGGCGAAGAGCGCGTGCGGACGCTGGTGTTTCCGTCGCAGGTGACCGACAGCGCCAGCCAGCTCTCGGTCCTCGCGCCGGTGGGCGCCGCTCTGCTCGGCCTCAAGGTCGGCAGCACCATTCACTGGGAGCTGCCGGGCGGGGCGTCGACGCACCTGGAAGTGCTGGCGCTGCTGTACCAGCCGGAAGCCGCTGGCGAATTCCACCGCTAATCTCCGCTGCCTGAGGCGTATCGCGCTTTATTCAGAGGATGTCCACACATCCTCTTTCTGCTGTCTTGCCCCCCGCTAACCTTTTTTTACGCTTTGCGCCTGCCTGACTGACAGTTTTGCGACCTGAATGACACAATATCCGCATATAATATGTTGATATAGACGCAAACGAACAAGGAGGATTGCATATGTATAAGACTATCATTATGCCGGTTGATGTCTTTGAGATGGCGCTGAGCGATAAAGCCGTCCGGCACGCGGAGTTTCTGGCCCAGCAGGACGGGGTGATCCATCTGCTCCACGTATTACCCGGTTCAGCGAGCTTCACCATGAGCCGGTTTACCGCCGACCTGCGGCGTTTTGAGGAGCATCTGCAGCATGAGGCGGAAACCCGCCTGCAGACCATGGTCAGCCATTTCAGCATTGACCCCTCACGTATCAAGCTGCATGTGCGTTTCGGCAGCGTGCGCGACATGGTCAACGAACTGGCCAGTGAAATAAACGCCGACGTGGTGGTGATTGGCTCACGCAATCCCTCCATCAGTACCCACCTGTTGGGATCCAACGCCTCGAGCGTCATCCGTCATGCCCATATCCCGGTGATGGTCGTCAGGTAAGGGTGAGGAAAAAGAGCATAAAAAAAGAGGCTACCCCAGGGTAGCCTCTTGGTTATGCAGGTCTATTGTCTGACTTGTTATGCGGTTTTCGTGCGGATCAGGTAGTCAAAGGCGCTCAGCGACGCTTTCGCCCCCTCCCCTGCCGCGATAATAATCTGCTTGTACGGCACAGTAGTGCAGTCACCGGCGGCGAATACGCCTTTGACGTTGGTTTCGCACTTCGCATCGATGATGATCTCACCCATACGGTTACGCTCAACCGCGCCTTCCAGCCAGGTGGTGTTAGGCAGCAGGCCGATCTGCACGAAAATCCCCGCCAGCGCGACATGATGCTCATCGCCGCTCACCCGGTCACGGTACTGCAGACCGGTGACCTTACTGCCGTCGCCTTTCACTTCCGTAGTCTGCGCATTGAGAATGATATCGACATTCTTCAGACTGCGGACTTTATCCTGCAGCACCTGGTCGGCCTTCATCTCCGGTGCGAATTCCAGCAGGGTCACGTGCTCCACGACGCCCGCCAGGTCGATAGCCGCTTCCACGCCGGAGTTACCGCCGCCAATTACCGCCACGCGTTTGCCCTTAAACAGCGGACCGTCGCAGTGTGGGCAGTAGGTTACGCCTTTGGTGCGATACTGATCTTCGCCAGGCACGTTCATATTGCGCCATTTCGCCCCGGTGGCGATGATGACGCTGCGCGCCTTCAGCACCGCGCCGGAGGCAGTTTCGATCTGGTGCAGGCCGCCCTCTGTCGCCGCCGGCGTCAGTTTGGTCGCGCTCTGGGAGTCGATCACATCGACGTTATAGTCGCTAACGTGCGCTTTCAGGGCCCCGGCCAGCTTCTGGCCTTCGGTTTTCGGCACCGAAATGTAGTTTTCGATATCCACGGTATCCAGCACCTGGCCGCCGAAGCGTTCGCCCATCAGGCCGGTACGAATCCCTTTACGCGCAGAGTAAACCGCGGCCGCCGCGCCGGACGGGCCGGAACCGACGATCAGCACATCGTAAGCGTCACGCTGATTCAGCTCTTCCGCTGCGCGTTTTTCCGCACCGGTGTCCACTTTGGCGACGATTTCCGTCAGCGTCATCCGTCCCTGACCAAACTCCTGGCCGTTCATGAACACCGCCGGCACGCCCATCACGTTGCGCTCGGTGATCTCATTCTGGAACGTCCCGCCGTCAATCGCCGTATGTTTGATACGCGGGTTGAGCACCGCCATCAGGTTCAGCGCCTGGACTACGTCCGGGCAGTTATGGCAGGAGAGCGAGTAGTAGGTTTCAAACTCAAAGTCGCCATCGATATCGCGGATCTGCTCCAGCAGAGACTGGGCCTCTTTCGACGGATGACCGCCGGTCCACAGCAGCGCCAGCACCAGCGAGGTAAACTCGTGGCCCAGCGGGGAGCCCGCAAAGCGTGGGCCCTGGTCGGAACCTGGGTTAGTAATCAGGAACGATGGCTTGCGTACCGCCAGCGTGTTGTCTTCTTTAAAGGTGACTTTGTCTGACAGTTCAGCAATTTCAGCCAGCAGTTCCCTGATTTCTGCCGATTTAGCGCTGTCATCCAGCGTGGCAATCAGCTCAACAGGCTTAGTCAGCTTCTCAAGATAGGCCTTGAGCTGGGTTTTCATGTTGGTGTCGAGCATTGTTATCTCCTGGGCTTAAAACATCATCATGCAAGCGGCCTTGTCAGGCTGCCTGAATGCGCTTGCATCATGGTGTTGGAATAAAATGGGCGCCAAAGCGCCCTGATAATCTACGCAATTTCCTAAGCATTTCGCGCCAGAGCAAGGCGGCTAGCCTGAGAATCCCCGGGAGCTTACACCTGTAAGTGACCGGGGTGAGCAGGCAACGCCAACGCCGCTATAGCGTGAAAGGCGACGGAAATTTAGATTTTACCGACCAGGTCCAGAGATGGAGCCAGCGTCGCTTCGCCTTCTTTCCATTTCGCCGGGCACACTTCGCCTGGGTGGGAAGCAACATACTGCGCCGCTTTGATTTTACGCAGCAGGTCAGACGCATCACGGCCGATACCTTCAGCGGTAACTTCGATTGCCTGGATGATACCCTGCGGGTCAACCACGAAGGTGGCGCGGTCAGCCAGACCTTCATCTTCACGCATGTTGTCGAAGTTACGGGTCAGGGCGCCAGTCGGGTCGCCAATCATCGCGTATTTGATTTTCGCGATGGTTTCAGAGCTGCTGTGCCACGCTTTGTGGGTGAAGTGGGTATCGGTAGAAACAGAGTAAACGTCTACGCCCAGCTTCTGCAGTTCTTCGTAATGGTCAGCCACGTCGCCCAGTTCGGTCGGGCAGACGAAGGTGAAGTCAGCCGGATAGAAGAAGAAGACGCTCCAGCGGCCTTCGGTGTCTTTCTCGGTGACTTCGATGAATTCACCATTTTTGAATGCCTGATTTTTGAACGGTTTGATTTTGGTGTTAATTAAGGACATCTATACTTCCTCCGTGTTTTCGTTGAGGTCTAAGTTAACGAATTTTTCCTGACCCGACCAATGCGTTTACATTATCGAATCAATAAGCGTTATCTAACAACCGGAACAAGACAACTTTGTGAACCTGGCGACGCGTTCAGCGCTGTTCGCTGTTTTTCGCATCATTTGCCGCGACAAAAGTAAAAAGGCCACCTTTTCAGGCGGCCCCGTTACCTGAAATACCCGAAGGTAGGTTCAGCGCCAGTCAGACTGGCTATGTGTTGCGCTCTACATTACCTTAATGTAACAGCATCCAAGATTACATCACCCACGCCAGGAAAGGGCAATCCGTCGTTCTGCTGATCCTGCCTATAACTGTAATAGGTTTGGCAATCTTTCTTCCTTTCCTGCTGATTTTACAAGGAATACTCATGTTAAAACGTCTGCTGTTGCTCAGCCTTTTGCCTTTTTGCAGCTATGCGGAAGAACTACCCGCCCCGGTAAAAGCTATTGAAAAACAAGGCATTACTATCATCAAACCCTTTGACGCGCCGGGGGGAATGAAAGGCTGGCTGGGTAAATACCAGGATATGGGCGTCGCCATCTACCTCACGCCAGACGGCAAACATGCCATTTCCGGCTATATGTATGACGAGAACGGCAACAACCTCAGCGAGCAGTTGTTTCAAAAAGAGCTCTACACGCCGGCGGGACAAGAGATGTGGAAGAAGATGGCCAGCGCCCACTGGCTGCAGGATGGCAACAAAGACGCCCCCATCGTGCTATATGTCTTTGCCGATCCCTTCTGCCCTTACTGCAAACAGTTCTGGCAGCAGTCCCGTCCCTGGGTAGACGCCGGTAAAGTGCAGATCCGCACCCTGCTGGTGGGCGTGATCAAGCCGGAGAGCCCGGTCACTGCCGCAGCGATTCTCGCCAGTAAAGATCCGGCGAAAACCTGGCACGATTACGAGCAATCGAACGGCAAAATGGCCCTGACGATACCGAAGGCTATCCCGCCCGAGAAAATGAAAATGCTCAACGTCAATCAGCAGCTGATGGACGATCTGGGGGCCAACGTCACGCCAGCCATTTATTATATGAATAAGGACAATATGCTGCAGCAGGTGGTCGGCCTGCCGGATAAAGAGAAGCTACAAATTATGATGGGTGAAAAGAAATAATCTTATTGTGGAGTGGCGCCAGACAACAACCACCGCTGGCGCCGCTATCGACAATAAGATATATTAAGCAAAGCTTAATATTACTGGCCAAAAATAAATTCACACCACGCATATTAAGCCATTCAACATTCTTATTATGAATATTTCAATTCGCACTGATAATACACAGGACTGCATTAATGGCAAATCTTTACGACCTGAAAAAGTTCGATTTAAACCTATTGGTTATTTTTGAGTGTATATATCAACATTTAAGCATCAGCAAAGCGGCGGCGACGTTATTTATCACCCCGTCGGCGGTGAGTCAGTCATTGCAGCGTCTGCGCCAACAATTAAATGATCCGCTATTTGTTCGGGTCGGGAAAGGCATGACGCCCACCACCGCCTCCGTCAATCTTCATTATCATCTGCAACAAAACCTTGAACAACTGGAAAAAACAATCAATCTCAATAAACGCACCGAACTGCGAAAGCGTATTGTGATATATGGCCCGCCGCTGTTCTGTTCAGTAAACAGCCATTTTATGATTAACCAGCTCTGTCATCAGGCTAATTTACAGATTGAGCACCATAACCTGACCACCACGGAATCGGCGGAGGAGTTGCTGGCGTATCGCCAGGCGGATCTGGTATTCACCCGAATGCCCATCAACAACCGCGCTACTATTTGTCAGCCCTATAAGACGGTGCAGACGCTGGCGTTGTGCCGGAGGGACCATCCGCGGCGTGAGGAACTCACATCGGTTGAAGCGCTGGCGCAGGAGTTTTTTACCCACTACATCACCAACGATCCCGTGATTCAGCGCGTTCAGCAGAGCAGCATGCCGTGGCTGAACCCGAACAATATCGCCTTTCGCAGTGACTCGTTTATGACCATTCTTAATATGATCAGTAAAACCGACTTAATTGGCTTCGTTCCTTCCTATTTATTTGATTTTATTTCACCCACTATGCAGCTTCACGTCATTAATATAGACAATCTCTTCCCGGATATCACAATATACATTAACCACCATCATTCATCTTCGCAGAATCATTTCTTATCTGAATTAATCAGCATTCTAATGGATGATAGAGTAGCATCACAACCACAAATTAATAACAATGGATAACATATCCACTATTTACCCCATATTGTCCGAATAAAAAAACGACCATTAAACTCCCGGCCCTCATCGTTTATACTGACCAAATGGGAATATCTCGTATTAAAGGATTAATGGTCATGTCGTTTATTAAATATCCCTTACCGGAGTCGGTACTGCAGGCGACGGAACAGCGGATCCAATGGGTTCTGGATAATTTTTCACGCGTTTGCGTCTCTTTCTCTGGCGGAAAAGACTCCACCGTTATGCTGCATTTAACCGCGCAGGCAGCTCGGTTACAGGGTAAGAAAATCAGCGTACTGTTTATTGACTGGGAAGCACAGTTCTCTTGCACCATCGCCCACTGTGAAAAACTGCGCGCCCTGTATCAGGATGTCATCGACACCTTTTACTGGGTCGCCCTGCCGCTCACTACCCAAAATGCCCTGACGCAGTATAAGCCGCAATGGCAATGCTGGGAGCCCGGAACCCGCTGGGTCCGCCAGCCGCCGCCAGGGGCGATCGCCCACCCGGATTATTTCCCCTTCTACCAACCCGGAATGAGCTTTGAGGCTTTCGTCAGCCATTTTGCCGAGTGGTTTTCCCAGCGGCGGCCCGCCGCCGTGCTGGTGGGCATTCGGGCTGATGAGTCGCTGAATCGCTTTATGACCATCTCTTCCCAGCGCAAACAACGCTTCGCTGACGATAAACCGTGGACCACCTCGGCGCCGGGGGGACACGCCTGGTACATCTACCCGCTCTATGACTGGAAAACCGCCGATATCTGGACCTGGTTTGCCAGAAGCGGCCAGCCCTATAACCCGCTGTACGATCTGATGTATCAGGCCGGGGTGCCGCTGCGCTACATGCGCATCTGCGAACCCTTCGGTCCGGAGCAGCGCCAGGGGCTGTGGCTGTACCATGTGCTGGAGCCGGAACGCTGGGCCGCGATGTGTCAGCGGGTCAGCGGCGCGCACAGCGGCGGCGTCTATGCCGGGCATGACAATCAGTTCTACGGTCACCGAAAAATCGACAAACCCGACCATTTGACATGGAAAAGCTATGCTCTTTTCCTGCTCGACAGCATGCCGGAAACCACCGCCGAGCACTATCGCAATAAAATCGCCGTCTACCTGCGCTGGTATCAGAAAAAAGGGATGGAAGATATTCCCGACACCCAGCCCGGGGACATTGGCACAAAGGATATCCCCTCCTGGCGACGAGTCTGCAAAGTGCTGCTCAATAACGACTACTGGTGCCGTCAGCTCTCGTTCAGTCCGACCAAAAGCAGTCACTATCAGCGCTACCGAAAACGTATGGAAAAACATCGTCAACAATGGGGGATATTATGCAACAACAACTAACGCAGGCGCTGGACGCTTTCCTGCAAACGCTGGATGATGAAGCGCGCATCGAGGCTATCAACGCGTTTCGCCATGTGCTCCACCAGCGCAGCCCCTTCCGCTCCCAGCCGGTTGACTGCGTGCTGTGGGTCAAACAGGAGCAAGTCGCCCCCAATGACTACAATCCGAACAACGTGGCGCCGCCGGAAAAACGTCTGCTGCAGACCTCGCTGGAAGCCGATGGCTTTACCCAGCCGGTGGTGGTCATCCGCCAGGGTCCGCAGGCGTATACCATTGTCGATGGTTTTCACCGTCATGAACTGGCCTGCAGCAAAGCGTCATTGAAAAATGCCCTGCATGGCTATCTGCCGGTGACCTGTCTGCCGAATGAAACCGCCTCCCGCGATGGGCTGATGGCGGCAACCATACGCCACAACCGGGCGCGGGGACGTCACCAAATCCACGCCATGTCGGAGATTGTGCGCGAGCTGACCCGGCTCGGCTGGACACCGCAAAAGATCGGCAAAGAGTTGGGGATGGATGCCGATGAGGTACTGCGTCTGAAGCAAATCAGCGGCCTGACGGAAATGTTCGCCGGCCGCCAGTTCTCTCAGGCATGGACCATTAAATAACTATAGCTGGCACAAACGCGCCGCCGCGGCCAGCAGGGTCTCCGGTTGTTTAGCGAAGCACAAACGGATCAGCTTGTGCGGGAACGGGTCGGCGCAGAAGACGGAGAGCGGGATCGCCGCCACCCCAACCTCTGTCGTCAGCCAGCGGCAGAAGCTCACGTCGTCAAGATCGGAGAGGGCGCTGTAGTCCGCCAGCAGGAAGTAGGTGCCTTCACAGGGCAGGAGTTCCAGCCGGCTGGGGCGCAGCGCCTCAATAAACAGATCGCGGCGTTCACGATAAAACGCCGGCAGCTCGAGATAGTGCTCTGGCGCCTCGCGCAGCATATCGGCGATCGCCAGCTGCGCCGGGGTATTCACCGAGAAGGTCAGATACTGATGAACCTTACGCAACTCCGCGCTGATGGCCGCCGGGGCCACGCAGTAGCCAACCTTCCAGCCGGTCATATGAAAGGTTTTGCCAAACGAAGAGACTGCCACCGCCCGCTCGCGCAGCTGCGGATGCGCCAGCACGCTGGCGTGGCCGTCTTCGGCAAAGTTGATATGCTCATAGACCTCGTCGCTGAGAACATAGATCTCACGTTCGGCTATCGCCTGCCACAGGGCGGCAAAATCCTCGCGTTGCCAGACCGTGGCCGAGGGGTTGTGCGGGGTATTGAGGATCACCAGCCGGGTTTTGTCGCTCAGCGTCGCGGCAAACTGCTGCCAGTCGACGCGAAAATGCGGCGGCTGGAGCGCAATACGGTGTAATTCGCCGCCGGCCAGCGCCACCGCGGGGGCATAGCTGTCGTAGCTGGGATCGAAACAGACCACCTCATCCCCACGGCGCACCAGGGCGGTGATCGCCGCGTACAGGGCCTCCGTCGCCCCGGCGGTGACCGTGATATCGCTGTTGACGTCGGGTCGATATCCATACAGCTCCGCCGTCTTGTCAGCGATCGCCTCGCGCAGCGCCGGCACGCCGGTCATCGGGGCATACTGGTTCGCCCCCTGCGCCACGTGGTACGCCAGACGCTCCTGAAGATAGCGCGGGCCGTCAAAATCGGGAAAGCCCTGAGACAGGTTGATGGCCTGATGCTGCTGGGCCAGGGCGCTCATCTGGGTAAAAATGGTGGTACCGAGCGCCGGGAGTTTACTCTCTGGAATCAACGGGTTATTGCTCATTCTTGTTTTACCGATTGTAATGCTGTTGTTGAAGCCACTATAACACGATGTTAATATTTGGCAATCAAGACGCTTAGACGTCTAAATGCTAATGTTATTCCACGCTACGCCCACTCTGGAGAAACCATGATCCGCGCCATCGTGACCGACATCGAAGGCACTACCAGCGATATCCGCTTCGTGCATAACGTACTGTTCCCCTACGCCCGCGAACGACTGGCCGGCTTTGTGACCGCTCAACAGCACGCTGAGCCGGTGAGAACGATTCTCGACAACTTGCGCCGAGAGACAGACTCCCCCGCCGCCAGCACCGCCGACCTGATTGCTACCCTCTTCGCCTTTATGGACGAAGACCGTAAATCCACTGCGCTGAAGGCACTCCAGGGGATCATCTGGCGCGATGGCTACCTCAACGGCGACTTTACCGGCCATCTCTACCCGGACGTGCTGCCGGCGCTGGAGAAGTGGAAAGCACAGGGCATTGATTTGTATGTATATTCTTCTGGCTCCGTGGCAGCGCAGAAATTGTTATTTGGCTACAGCGATGAAGGTGATATTACTCATCTGTTTACGGGCTATTTCGATACCCTGGTAGGCGCTAAACGCGAAGCGCAGTCCTACCGCAACATTGCTGAACACCTGGGCCACGCCCCCGGGGCCATCCTGTTCCTGTCGGATATCCATCAGGAACTCGACGCCGCCGAAGCCGCGGGGTTGCGCACTGTCCAGTTGGTACGCGGCGATCGCGACCCGGCAAGCCACCACCCTCAGGTTCAGCGTTTTGACGACATTCATCCGGAGCAGATCCCAGCATGAGCGCATTAACCCTATTTTCTGTGACCGATCCGCAAACGCCGGTCTGGCACAGCACCGACGCCAAAGCGATTCAGGAGCAGCTTAACGCCAAAGGCGTCCGTTTCGAACGCTGGCAGGCCGACCGCGACCTCGGCGCAGACCCCAGCGCAGAAACGGTGATTGCCGCCTATCAGCATGCGATTGACAAACTGGTCGCCGAAAAGGGCTATCAGAGCTGGGACGTCATCAGCCTGCGCGCCGATAACCCGCAGAAAGAGGCGCTGCGGGAAAAATTCCTGAATGAGCACACCCATGGCGAAGACGAGGTCAGGTTTTTTGTCGAGGGCGCCGGTCTGTTCTGCCTGCACATTGGCGACGAGGTGTTCCAGGTGCTGTGCGAAAAGAACGATCTGATTTCGGTTCCTGCCCACACTCCGCACTGGTTTGATATGGGATCAGAACCGAACTTCACCGCCATTCGCATTTTTGATAACCCGGAAGGCTGGATCGCCCAGTTTACCGGCGACGATATCGCCAGCGCCTACCCACGGCTGGCGTAACGTCGTCCTGTCATCCATTACCGCCTGGTCAGGAGCCTTAAACTGCCTGGACCGCGCTTTCCCGGAGGCGGCGCATACTGCGCCTTCTCCGGGCTACCCGCCCCGCCGCCGGCGATACTCCCACGCTTAAACCGCAATAAACTTCGGCGGGTCAAAGGCGGTGATCGGCGGCAGTTCCTCTCGCCACGGGGCGATTTCCACCCAACAACTCTGGGCGCTACAGCCCTGCCCCAGGCGCGAACTGCCGCGATCCTCGGTTAACACGTTGGGATTACCGTGCTTATCGAGGGTTCCTTTTTCATTCGGATCCAGAGGGTCATACCAGGCGCCGGTGGACATCTGTACCACCCCCGGCAAAATCTGTTCACTCAAATGCACGCCCGCCAGAATCGCCCCGCGGTCGTTATACACCTTCACCACGCTGCCTTCGTGGATGTCTCTTGCCTGCGCGTCCCGCGGATGCATCCACAGCGGCTCGCGTCCCTGAATTTTCGTCGCCCGACTGACGCTGCCGTGATCATACTGGCTGTGCAGGCGGGCGCGTGGCTGACTGGAGAGCAGATGAAGCGGCCAGCGCGCCGCCTCCAGTCGTTGCCGGGCAGCCTCTTCCTCATCCCACCAGGGATGGCCAGGGCATTCGCAATAGCCAAACCCGGCGACGGTAGAGGAAAAGAGTTCAATCTTGCCGGAGGGCGTGGAAAGCGGATAGCGCTGCGGATCGGCGCGAAAATCGGCGAGAAAGACCTGCGGCCGCTCCGGCGCACTGTACTCCAGCACCCCTTGCTGCCAGAAATCCTCGAACGAGGGCAGCGCAATGCCCTCCTCCTGCGCCCGCGGCCTTGACTCCTCATAGAGATGGCGCAGCCACTGCCCGGCGTCCCGCCCCTCGCTGAACAGTTCTCCGAAGCCCAGCCGCCCGGCAAGATCGAGGAAAATAGCGTAATCATCACGCGCCTCGCCCACCGGCGGGATCTGCGCGCTCATGGCAATCATAAATCCGTCATGACCGCCGCTGCCGATATCCTCTCGCTCCAGCGAGGTGGTAGCCGGCAGAACGATGTCAGAGAATTTGGCCTGCGCGGTCCAGTACTGCTCATGCACCACCACCGTCTCCGGACGGCGCCAGGCCTCGCACAGTCGGTTAATATCCTGGTGATGGTGAAACGCATTGCCTCCCGCCCAGTAGACCAGACGGATGTCGGGATAATGCAGCAGCTGACCGTCGAACTCATAGGCTTCTCCCGGGTGCAGCAGCATATCGGACAGCCGCGCCACCGGGATAACGCTGTCCACCGCATTTTCGCCGGCGGGCAAGCGCGGGCCGGAAAACGCTTTTCGCACCGCCCCCGCCAGGTTGGTACAGGCATAGCCAAACCCGAGGCCGCCGCCCGGCGTGCCGATCTGTCCCAGCAGCGCGGTCAGGGCCACCGTCGCCCAGTAGGCCTGCTCCCCCTGACGGGCGCGCTGGATGGACCAGGAGATATTCACCATCGTCCGGTGGCGGGCCATCTCCCGCGCCAGCTCGGCGATGCGCTGGGCGTCAAGGCCGGTAATTGCCGCCGCCCACGCCGGTGTTTTCGCTATGCCGTCATGCTCGCCCAACAGATACGCGCGGTAAGGGGCAAACCCGACGGTATGGCTGGCGATAAACGCCTGGTCGTAGAGGGACTCAGCGATCAGCACATAGCTCAGCGCCAGCAGCAGTGCGGTATCGGTGCCCGGCCGAATGGCCAGCCACTCGGCGTCGGGCACCGCGCTGAGGTCATTGCGCACCGGACTGATATTAATAAACCGCGTGCCGTTGGCCTGCATCTTATCCAGCCAGTACGGCAACATATGGTCATTGGCGCCGCCGCCGTTGACCTGGGCATTGCGCAGCGGCAGGCCGCCAATCGCGACAAACAGCTGACACTCCCGCGCCAGCTCGGAAAAATGGGTATGCTGACGATGCAGCGGGCTCAGCGGCCCAAGGATATGCGGCAGAATACGCTCGCCCGCGGCGCTGCTATAGGTATTGGTGCTGGCGGTATACCCGCCAAAGCCCTTAAGAAAACGGTGCAGCTGGCTCTGCGCATGGTGAAAGCGCCCGGCGCTGGCCCAGCCGTAGGAGCCGCCGTAAATCGCCTCATTGCCGCAGCGCGCCTTGACCGAGCGCAGCTCGCGAGCCACCATGTCCAGGGCCACCTCCCAGCTGACTTCGACAAAGGGCTCCTTGCCTCGCCCTTCTCGTGACGCCGGCCCGTGCTGCAGATAGCCGGCGCGTACCGCCGGGCGACGAATGCGCGTTTGGCTGGTCACCGCGTCGGGGAGCGACTGACCGATGCGTGAAGGGTTTTTATCCCAGGGCACCGGCTTAACCGCCACGATCTCGCCCTCGCGGCTCTCCACCTGCCAGGTTCCCCAGTGCATCACCGTATAATTATGCTGTTTCTTCATAGCGCCCGCGTTCTTCTCAGCCTAAGGTTCGTTAAAATAAAGCGGGGAAATGCGGTAATATTGCTTACCCGGCCAGACATTGCGCTGCTAAAAAAAGCTTTAGCCCGCGCAATCTTCTCTTTTTCTCTGTAGATGCCGTATTTCCCATACACTCATAATAAACAGAAAATTGTCTTTATCTGCTAAATAAACACGGAACAAGCCAAAAATAAAACCACAAAATAAAAAGGCCTATCCGCCATCATGAAATATTTTCAGGTTCTTCATGACAAAATAAACTTTTTCTCTGGCGTTTCCGCGATATAACATTGCCGGCATAACTTAGACTTATTTTGTATTTGAGGTGGCGAGGTGCTTCTTGTCATGCTACCGGTCCGCAACCACCTTCATCACAGGATCATAATAACAATGTCGCAGAAGAGAAAATTATTGCCTGCCGCGCTGGGACTGCTTTCCCTTGCCTCGCTGAGCGTCACTGCCGCTGATACCCTCTCCTTACAGGGAAAAACCATTGGCGTTGCCGTAGTAGGCACCCAGCATTTCTGGGATCGCGAAGCTTTTAAAGGCGCGACAGAGGAAGTGGAGAAACTGGGAGGCAAAGTCATTGGCGTCGATGGCGGCCGGGATAATCAGGTTCATGCCAATAATCACGATATTTTACTGTCACGCAAGGTGGATGCGGTAATTAGTATTCTCGGCGACAGCGCCGTCGAACCCAAATTTAAAGCATTACGTGATGCTGGTATCCCGGTATTCACCGTGGATCATGTTTCACAATATTCGGTCAATAATACCACCTCCGATAACTACACTCTGGGCTCCACCATCGGTCGCTACATGGCGGACGAATTAGGCGGTAAAGGTAATGTGGCCGTATTTAACGCGTTCTCCAGCGCGCTGCGTATTTGCGGAATTCGTTACGATCAGTGGAAATATGTCCTTAAGGATTACCCGGATATTCATATTATCCAGCCCGAGCTCGCGGAACAGTTCGCCAACTCGCCGGAAGACGCGCGGAAGAAAACCCTCGAATTACTCAGCCAGTATCCGAAAGGCAAACTGGATGCCATCCATGTCGCCTGCTGGGATCAACCGGCCATCGGTATCGTCCAGGCGCTGGAAGAGACCGGCCGTGATAAGGACGTGAAAGTGACGGCCATCGACGCCGGTCCGGAAACGCTGGAGATCATGGCGGAGCCCGGCAGTCCCTTCGTGGCTAACGTCGCGCAGCAGCCGCATCTGATCGGCCAGACCTCCGCCGACAACGTGGCCCGCTACTTTGCCGGTCAGAAACTGCCGGTGCAAACCTTTATCCCGGTGATACCGGTGAAAGGTCCGCAGGAAGCGAAAGCGGTGTATAAACAGTTGGGATACGGCGAACTGCAGTGATAAATCAACACCCTGGCGGGGAGCGCCCCGCCGCGGGTCTGGTCATGGACCAGATCGGCAAACGTTTTGCCAGCGTAATGGCGCTTAATGCGGTTACCCTGCGCCTCAATCCGGGGGAGATTCATGGCCTGATTGGCGAGAACGGCGCCGGTAAATCGACGCTGATCAAGATCCTCGCCGGCGTTTATCAGGCCGACAGCGGCAGCGCGACCCTCGACGGTCGCCCGCTGCCCCTCGGCAACCCGGCAGCCATCGAAGCCGCTGGCATCCGCGTTATCCACCAGGAGCTCAACCTGATCCCGCACTTTACCGTCGCGGAATCGGTGTTTCTGGGCCAGGAGTATCGCACCCGCTGGGGGGCGCTGGATCGCCGACGGATGAAGGCCGCCACGGCGCAATTTTTCCAGCAAAACTGGCAGCTGGCGATCGACCCCGAACGCCTGGTGCGAGACCTGAGCCTGGCCGAGCGCAAGCTGGTGCAGATTGCCCGCGCGCTGATCGACGGCGCGGCGCGGCTGGTGGTGTTCGATGAGCCCACCGCCCCCCTCGAGGCGCACGAGGCCAGTCTGGTCACCTCCGCCATCCTGCGCCTGCGCGACCAGGGCATTGCCATTCTGTATATTTCCCATTATCTCAATGAGATAGCCAGCCTCTGCGACCGCGGCACTGTGCTGCGCAACGGGGAAGTGGTCGGTTATCCCGACCGCGACCTGCTGCAGAATACCGAGGCGCTGATCGCCATGATGGTCGGCCGGGAAATCGACCAGCTGTATACTCCGCGCCAGCGCCCGGCGGCAGACAACGGGGAGGCTCCGCTGCTCTCGGTGCGCCAGCTGAGCGACGGACGGCAGCTGCAGGATCTCTCTTTTGATATTCACCCGGGGGAGATCGTCGGCGTCGCCGGCCTGCTCGGCGCCGGGCGCGATGTGCTGGTGGACTTACTCTACGGCTTGCGTCCGGCGGAGCGCGGCACTATCCATCTCGACGGCCTGCCGCGACGAATCCGTACGCCAAAGCAGGCGATCCGCGCCGGAATGGCGCTGGTCCCGCGCGACCGCCGCCATCAGGGGCTTATCCTCTCCTTCACTACCGCCGACAATATTAATCTCGCCTCGCTGCCGGAGACCGCCACCTTTGGCTGGGAGCGGCGGGGGATCGCCGAGAGGAAAGCGCGCGACTGGATAGAACAGCTGGCGATCCGCCCGGGTCGCCCGGCACTGCCGGTACGCTACATGAGCGGCGGCAACCAGCAAAAAGCGATCCTCGCCCGCTGGCTCGGCACCGATGCCCGGCTGTTTATTCTCGATGAACCCACCCTCGGGGTTGATATCGGCGCCCGCCGCGATATTTATCAACGTACGCGCCAGCTGGCCGATAAAGGGCGGGCGGTGCTGGTCTCCTCCAGCGACGCCACCGAACTGCTCGGACTATGCGACCGGATCCTCGTCCTCTGGCGCGGTGCGCTGGCGGCCAATCTGCCCACCCGCGGGCTGACCCTCGACGCCCTGCTGGTGACGATCAACGGCGGACAGGAGCCTTCACCATGAATACCGCTATCCAGCGTCGCGGCCGTCCGGGCCTGGCGACGCTTGTTGAAAAATTCCCCCTGATCCTGTTTCTGGCGCTGCTGGTGTGGCTGAGCGTGCAGTCGCCCTACTTCCTCAGCTGGCAAAATATCAGCCTGATGCTGGTCCAGAGCGTTCCGCTGGCGATCCTCTGTTTCGGCCTGGTCTGCGTCATCGCCGTTGGCGGAGATGACGTGGTCTCCGGCGGCATCGACCTCTCCCTGCCGGCGACGGCGGTGCTCGGCGTCGCGCTGCTGAGCCTCGGGCTGGCCGAATGGCACACGCCGTATCTCCTGCTGCTTGCGCTGCTGGCGGCGGTTTGCCTGCTCTGCGGGGCGATCAACGGCTTCCTGGTGCTGGCGGCCGGCCTGCCGCCGCTGCTGGCTACCCTCTCGACCTCCGTGGCGTTTACCGGCCTGACGGACCTGCTGACCGGCCAGCGGCGCATCGCGGTCAGCGATCCGCTGATGGTCGCCTTTCGCGATAACAGCCTCCTCGGCCTGCCCTGGCCGCTGGTCTATCTGCTGGGGGTATTTATCCTGTTCCAGTTCCTGCTCCATCACTCCCGCTTCGGTCAGCATGTGCAGGCGGTGGGCGGCAATCGCGATATGGCGCAGATGAGCGGCCTGAACGTGCGCCGCTTAACCCTGCAGGTCTGGCTGTTAGCCGGCATCGCCGCCGGGTTGGCTATTCTGCCGCTGCTCAGCCAGGGCTCCGGCAGCTCCAGCGGAACGGCCACGCCGCTGCTGCTGGAAACCGTGCTCGCGACCTTTATCGGCGCCGCCTTCTCCCGCCGTCGGGTGGTCACCATCTGGGGCGCGCTGCTGGGGGCGATTCTGGTTAACGCCCTCTCTAACGGGCTCGGCCTGCTGGGGGTCAATATCTTCTGGATGGGCGCCATTAAAGGCGGCCTGATCCTGGTGGTACTGGCGGCCTCGGCGGTCAGACACAAAGGAGGCGAGGCATGAGCCAAATCACCCTGAAAACTCCAGCTCCTGCGGAACAGACGGCCAGCAGCCCGCTGGCCTGGCTGTCGCGGGCCGGATTCGGCATCATCACCCTGCTGGCCATCGCCCTGTTCGGCTGGGCGAATCCAGTATTTTTAACCGTGGATAACTGGGCCAACCTGCTGCAGGGCAGCGCGATCCTGCTGATTGTGGCGATGGCGATGACCCTGATTGTCAGCGCCGGGGCGATTGACCTGTCGGTGGGCGTCGCGCTCGATTTCGGCGCCGCCTTCGCCCTCGTCGCCCTGAAAACCTGGCATCTGCCGTGGCAGGCGGCGGTGGGCTGCGCCCTACTCGGCGGGGTGCTGATTGGCCTGCTCAATGCCTTTCTGATCCTTATCTGCCGGATCCGCCCCTTCCTCGCCACCCTCGGCACCTGGTTTATCGCCAGCAGCGCCGAACGTATCTATACCGATGGCGGCGGCGCGATAGCCTATCGGCGGATGGCTCCTGAGTATCACGACCTGGCGGTGGGTAACCTTGGCGGGATCCCCACGCCGGTAGCGATCGTGCTGGCGCTGTGGCTGGCGGCCTGGCTGGTGACCGAGCGCACCCTGTGGGGCAAATATATCCGCGCCATCGGTCAGAACAGCGAAGCGGCGCGCATCGCCGGGATCCGCGATCGCCTGACCATGCTCGGCGTGCTGGTGGCCGCCTCAGCCCTCTGCGCCGTCGGCGGGGTGATCCTCTCCGCCAACCTGCGGCAATTTACCCCGCTGGCCGGGCAGTCTTACCTGATGGACGCCATTGCGGCGGTGTTTATCGGCACCGCCTTTAACCGTCTGGGCCGGGTCAGCATCGCCGGCACCCTCGGCGGCGTGCTGTTCCTCGCCATTATTGATAATGGTCTGAACCTGATGGGGCTCAATTATCTGGTGAAGGACGCGCTGGTCGGCGTGATTCTGGTGGTGGCCCTCGCCCTATCCTTCTGGCAGGCGCGTCTGCGCCAAACGCATCGCTAAACGGGAGAACGATGGCAACCTTTGACGCCGTATTTGTCGGCCTGACTATTCTGGATATCGCCGGGCGCCCGGTGGTGGCGATCCCGCCGCGCGGTGGCGTCGCTTTTATTGAGCAAATTCGCCTCAACCCCGCCGGCACCGCCGCGGGGGCTAATATTAACGCCGCGAAGCTCGGGATCCGCACCGCGGCGGTGGCCTGCCTGGGCGAAGATGAAAAGGCCGACTTTATCCTCGCCAGCTATGCCCGGCTGGGCATTGACTGCTCGCTTATCCAGCGCACCGCGCTGAAGGAGACCTCGGCGACGATCCTGCCGATTCACCCCAACGGCGAACGTCCGGCCCTGCACTGTCGGGGCGCGTCTGACGCCCTGTTCGTCAGTGAAGCGGAATTTGACGCCGTCCTTGACTGTCGCTTCCTGCATCACGGCGGGACCGGACTGCTGGCGGCAATGGACCAGGGACAGAGCGCACGGCTGCTGCAGGCGGCCAAAATGCGTGGAGTCACCACCAGCTTTGACCTTATCGCGCCGAATGAACACACCCTGGAACTGCTGCGGCCCCTGCTGCCGTCGGTGGATTATTTTATGCCTTCGCTGGAGGAAGCCGCCTTTCTCTCCGGGGAGACGCAGCCGGAGGCCATCGCCCGCTTTTTCTTCGCGCTGGGCGTGGGCACCTGCATTCTGAAAGACGGCGAGAACGGCTCCTGGCTTATCGGCCGCGATGGCGCGCTGGAGCATATTGCGCCGTGGCCCGTCGAGGCGGTGGATACCACCGGCTGCGGCGACAGCTACTGCGGCGGGTTTATTGCCGCGCTGGCGCGCGGGCTCAGCGTGAAAGCGGCGTGCGACGTCGCCTCGGCGGTGGCCGCGCTGGTGGCGACCGGGATGGGCTCGGATGCCGGAGTGGTAGACTGGGAACAGACCCAGGCTTTTATGGCGGCCCATCGCCCCTGACGTTGGACCCACGCCGCTGCAGGACGCGGCGGCGCAAGCGGCTTAACGCCACTGGTACAGCAGCGGCTCCCCGGCGACATAGCGCTGAAGATCGGCGGCAATCATCGCCGTGTGTTTGGCGATACTCTCCCGGGTGGCCCCGGCGATATGCGGCGTGATAATCACGTTATCGAACTCGGTGACAAAAGGGTGATCGCGCCACAGCGGTTCGCGATGATACACGTCCAGCGCCGCGCCGCCCAACGGGCCGTGACGCAGAGCCTCAATCAGCGCCGCTTCGTCGACCACCGCCGCGCGGGAGGTATTGATCAGCAGCGCGCCGGGCTTCATGCTGTTTAACAGCGCCGCATTCACCAGCCCGTCGCTGTGCGGCCCGCTGCTCAGATGCAGGCTGACGATATCCGCCTCTCGGAACAGCGCCTCCAGGGTCGTTTTCTGTAACCCTGGCTCATTGATATCCTCTGCGGCGACGAACGGATCCACCACCCGCACCGCCATGCCAAATGCCCGGGCGATACGCGCCACCCGGCGGCCAATGTTGCCATACCCCACCAGGCCCAGCGTTTTATTGCGCAGTTCACTGCCCTTAAACACTTCATAGGGGCTTTCCGGACTCACGTCCCAGACCACATCCCGGCGCAACCCCTGCTGGGTGGCGGCGGCGGCATTGTCAGCCTGCGTGAATTCCCCCCGCTTCAGCGCCGCATGGGATTGCGGAATATGGCGCGCCAGGCTGAGCATCAGGCCAAGCGTCAGCTCCGCGGCGGCATCGGCATTGCGCCCCGGGGTGTAGAGTACCCGGATGCCGCGCGCCTGCGCGGCCTGGGTATCAATATTCACCGGATTCGCGCGGGTACAGGCGATCACCTGCAGGCGCGGACAGGCGGCCATCACCGCATCCGTCACCTCATCATAGCTGGTCACCAGCACCTCAGCGTCGTGGGCCAGCTCAATCAGCTGACCGGCGCTGAGTTTCGGTTTGCCCAGCGCCCACCCCTCCACCAGCAGCTCACCCAGCTGGTGGAAGGCGCTAAGGTCGCCAGCATGCTCGGCGGTAAAAACGATTTTCATGGTTGTACTTCCTGAGAAAGACGTTGAAGAGCGGCCTGCCTGGCCTGCCATACCGGCAGCATCTGCTCACGCAGCAGGCGATAAACGGGATACAGCGCCGCGTAGCGGGCATGCGCCTGAGGGCGCGGCTGATAGCGGGTCTGCGCCAGCGGAGGCGTCTCGGCCAGCGCCGCGACGCTGCGGGCCGCCAGAATCGCCGCACCGCGCGCGCTTAGTTCATTAAAGGCGCTGGAGACCACCGTGCGCCCGGTACAGTCGGCGATAATCTGCAGCCAGGTGGCCGAGGCTGCGCCGCCGCCGGTCAGATACAGCTCGCCGCCCTGGGGATAACCCTGCAGCGCATCGACAATGGCGAAGGCCAGGCCTTCAAACACCGCGCGCTGTAGTTCGGCGCGGGTGGTGTGCGGGCTAATGCCGATAAAGCCGGCCCGCGCATCAGGGCTGTAAAACGGCGCGCGTTCGCCATTGAGATACGGCTGCCAGAAGACACCGCCGCTGCCTGGCTCCACCTCCGCGATCGCCTGCTCCAGCCGACCCAGATCGGCGTCCAGCGAAATATGCTGCTGCAGCCAGTCAATGTTTGGCGTACCGGCCTGCATCGGAAACAGCGAGATCACCTGCCCGGCTTCGGTGTGAGTGACGAAGCGCGTCGCCTCGTTCACCGTCTGCGGACCGCGGCAAACGATTCCGGTACAGCAGGTGGTGCCGAGGATCGTGTAGATATCCCCTTCGTTGACCGCGCCGCAGCCCAGCGCGGCGCTACAGACATCCAACGCCCCGGCGGCCACCGGCGTCGCGGCGGGCAGTCCGGTCAGCGCCGCCACCGCGTCGCTCAGCGTACCGGCCGGAGCGTCCGGGGCCAGCAGAGGGGGAAACAGCGGCAGCAGTTCGTCCAGCCCCATCTCGTTCATCACCACCGAGGACCAGCTGCCGCTCTGCTGATTGAGTAATGAGCTGCTGGCGTCCGTCAGTTCCAGCGCCGCCACGCCGGTCAGGCGAAAGCGGATCCAGTCCTTGGCGAAAAACAGATAGCGCGCGGCCGCCAGCCGCTCCGGCTGATACTGTTTCAGCCAGTACAGTTGCAGGCTGGTATTGCAGGGCTGCAGGTGGGTGCCGGTATCGGCGAAATAGCGGCGGTCAAAACCGGGCCGGCGCAGCAGGTCGCTCATCAGCTCGTGGCTGCGGGTATCGCTCCACAGGATCCCCGGCCCCACCGGTTCGCCCTGCGCATCGCTGAGCCAGACCCCCTCCCCTTGCCCGGCGAGGCCGATGGCCCGCAGCCGCCCCTCCTGCAGCGCCGGGTGGCGCGCAATCTGGCGCAGAATAGCCAGCACCGAATGCCACTGCTGGGTCATATCCTGTTCCGCGTAGCCATTGGCCGACAAGCGGGGGGAGGTGTTTTCCGCAGCGCTGGCGCGCGCGGTGAAATGCTGATCAAACAGCACCGCTTTCACCCGGGAGGTGCCGATATCGATACCAAGATAAAAATCCATAGCTGCTCCGGCTCAGGGCTCGTAGCGGCGGCGCATCAGCTCGCACTCGAACAGGAACTCCAGCCCCTCCAGTTGCCGGCGGGCCTCCTGAATATCTTTCCCCCAGCAGGTCAGGCCATGTCCGCGCAGCAGAAAGCCGTAACGCAGCGGGCGGGTTTGCGCATAATCGGCAATCCGCGCCGCCAGGGCGTCAATATCCTGATCGTTATCGAAGATGGCGACCGGAACGGTATCGAGATGGCTGTGCTGCCCGCTGAGGGTTTTCTGCATTTCATACCCCTGCAGCGCCAGCGTGTCGCTTTTTTCGATGCGCGACAGCACGGTGGCATTGACGGTATGCACATGCAGCACCACGTTGGCCTCCGGGAACAGGCGGTAGACCAGGGTGTGCAGGCCGGTCTCCGCCGACGGTTTCCGTCCGGAAGGGGCCTGATTGGTGGCGATCTCCACCTGCAGAAAATCCTCGGTCGTCAGGCTGCCTTTATCGCGGCCCGACTCGCTTAGCCAGCACCAGGTATCATCCTGACGCACCGACATATTGCCGCCGGTCGCCGGCGCCCAGCCTTTCGCGCCGATCCAATGACAGGTGGTGACCAGTTGCGCGAGTCTTTCTTGCCACATAGCAGTTCCTTAGGTTAGCGATGGTTTTTTTTAGCCGTCTAAATGGCTATTTATCCGATACTAACACCGCTAACCGGAGGGAACAATATTTCAGGAAACACACATAAGACAAATGGTTATATCATAAATGCATATTAAATAACCTTTATTCACAGCAATTTAACCAACCGTTTTTAGTACGCCACTATTCTCTACTCCTCTCTGGCCAAAAAATGGCGAATTGCCCTGGATGAAATTCTCCTCCTGCGCCAGAAATACCCTCGCCGCCCTCCTCTGCCCCGGACTGGTGCAAAACATGGCAGGATGCACACTAAAATGGCATTACTCCTCCTGAATCCCTCAATAACCGTGCACATTGCACACTATGCGCTATTCCTCATGCCCGGTTTTTCCTGGCACATCTCTTGCTACTTCCGGCTATCACCGCCCATCTAACCCAGCCAGAGGTTCCAGGATGTCAAACAGCAATGATTTTCCCCTCGTCGAAGCGCCCACCGCCGGACGCAAAGGCGTATTTTCCATCGCCATGGTGTTATTCAGCTTTACCTTTTTCACCGGCACGATGTTTGCCGGCGGCAAACTCGGCGTCTCCTTTTCCATCGTCAATCTGCTGTGGATAGCCGTCATCGGCAACGCCTTGCTGGCTCTCTATGCCGCATCGCTGGGCTGGATTGCCGCGCGCAGCGGCCTGAATACGGTGCTGATGGGCCGGTTCTGCTTCGGGGAGATCGGCAGCAAGCTGGCCGATTTTATCCTTGGCTTTGCCGAGCTGGGCTGGTACGCCTGGGGGACCGCCACGGTCGCTATCTCGCTGGTGAAGATCCTCGCCCTGCCCGAGGCGCTGACCCAGCCGCTGATGGTGCTGTTTGGCATTCTGTTCTGCGTCACCGCGCTGGTGGGCTACAAGGGGCTGGACGCGCTGTCGCGCCTGTCGGTGCCGCTGATGTTCGTGCTGCTGGTGGTCTCCATGTATCTGGCGCTGCACCACGCCGGCGGCTGGCAGGCGATGACCCGCATTGCGCCGAGCGACACCATGACCTGGTCGGCGGCCATCACCATGGTCTTTGGCACTTTCGCCAGCGGCGCCACCCAGGTGACAAACTGGACCCGGCTGGCCAACTCCAGCCGGACCGCCATTCTCGCCAGCATGGGCAGCTTCCTCATCGGCAACGGGCTGATGATCGTCGCCGGCGCCTGGTGCGCCATCGTTTATCAACAGGCCGATATCGTCGAAGTGCTGATCCTGCAGGGGCTGTCAGTCGCCGCGGTGATCATGCTGTGTCTCAACCTGCTGACCATCCAGGGCCCCACCATCTATAACGTCTCCGCCGCCGCCTGCCATCTGCTGCGCAGCGAACGTCGCCGCACGCTGACCCTCGCCGCCGCCGGGGTGGGCATTGTGCTGGCCATTGGCGGAATGTACGAAATGCTGATCCCGTTCCTTGTGCTGCTGGGCAGCATTATCCCGCCCATCGGCGGGGTGATTCTCGCCGACTACTGGTTCGCCCGCGGCGGGCGCTATCCCCTGCTGCAGAACGCCCGCCTGCCGCGTTTTAACTGGCTGGGACTCGGCGCCTACGCCGCCGGCGCGGTGGTGGCTTATCTGTCACCGTGGATCGCGCCGCTGGTGGGGATCACCGTTTCCGCGCTGGTTTATATCGCCCTGACCATGGTCAGCAAACGTCAGCCTGCCGCCGTCGCGGAGCAAGAGCCATGAGCCTGACGGTCAGCGAACTGCTGGCCCTTGAGGGACTCTCCGCCCTGCGTTTGCGGGCGGGAAAGCAAGGGCTGCAGCGGGCGGTACGCTGGTACTACGTGGCGGAAAATGAGCATATCGCCGAGTGGATCATGGGCGGCGAGCTGGTCTTTATCACCGGCATCAACCATCCCCGGGATGAAGCCAACCTGATCCAGCTGCTGATGGAGGGCAAACAGCGCGGCATCGCCGGGATGGTGATCCTCACCGGCGAGGCCTATATCCACGCCATTCCCGCCACGCTGATCGCCCTCGCCGACGAGCTGGGCATTCCGCTGATCGAGCAGCCCTACCTGCTGAAGATGGTGATTGTCACCGAGCGGGTCGGCACCGCGCTGGTCCGCAGCGAAAACGCCCTTCAGTCGCAGCGCGACATCCTGATGCAGCTGGTCACCGGCGACTATCCGGACCTGCAGATGCTTCACCAGCGCGCCCTCCACCAGCAGCTCGATTTTACCCGCCCGCTGCGGCTGGCGGCGCTGCGCCTGGAGGGACTGTCCCGCCTGTTTCGCCAGTACCCGCCCGAACAGGCCGAAGCCTGGCTGCAGCAGGCCCACCGCAGCGTGCGCCAGCAGCTGCAGCAGCAGCTCAACCAGCAGGGCAACCCCTTCCCGCTTCTGGAACGCAGCAACATGTTCCTTTTCCTGCTGCCGGATGAGGAGGGGGAAGACTTTCAGCAGAAAAAGTGGCTGCAGCAGTGGCTGCAGACGCTGGCGGAGGGGGAAGAGCGTTTGTCACTGCTCTGCGGCCTCTCGGCGCCGGTCAGGCAGCTGCAGGGCTACCCGCGGGCGTTGTCGCAGGCGCGCCAGGCGCTGGATCTGTGCGATACCCTGCGGCCGACCCAGCGCATCAGCGACTATCAGCAGCTGGGGTTTATCAAACTGTTGTCCGCGGTCAGCGACCCGGCGCTGCTCAACGATTTTATGCACGACACCCTCGGCTGCCTGATCGAGCCGGGCCGTAAAGCGCCGTGGCTGCTGCTGGAGACCCTCGAGACGCTGCTGCAGGAGAACGGCAACGTGGTGCGAGCCGCCGACCGGCTGGGTCTCCATCGCAACACCCTGCATCAGCGCATCCAGCGTATTGAAAAACTGACCGGCTACCCGGTCAGCCACCCTCAGTTTCATCTCAACGCCTCGGTCGCGCTGGTGATCTGGCGTTTATCGCAAAACCATTTACAGGACCAACCATGAAAATTGTTAACGCCCGCCTGCGCCGCCAGGAGGCGCTGTTTACCCTTGAGCTGCAGGACGGCATCATTCGCCGCATGACCGCCCAAACCGCGATGCAGACCGCCGACACCGGGGATATCGACGCCCAGGGTCGGCTGGCGATCCCGCCCTTCGTCGAGCCGCATATCCATCTTGACGCCACCCTTACCGCAGGCGAGCCGGAGTGGAACCGCAGCGGCACCCTGTTTGAAGGCATCACCCGCTGGAGCCAGCGCAAAGCGAGCATTACCCCGGAGGACACCCGCCAGCGGGCGCTGAAAACCATCGGCATGCTGCGCGATTTCGGCGTTCAGCACGTCCGGACCCATGTGGATGTCACCGACCCGTCGCTGGCGGCCCTGCAGGCGCTGCTGGCGGTGAAACAAGAGGCCGCCGATCTCATCGATCTACAGATTGTCGCCTTTCCGCAGGAGGGGATCGAATCGTATCCCAACGGCCGGGAGCTGATGACGCGCGCCATCGAGATGGGCGCCGACGTGGTGGGCGGCATTCCGCACTATGAGAATACCCGCGACAAAGGGGTCAGCTCGGTGATGTTTTTGATGGACCTCGCCCAGCGCTATGGCCGCCTGGTGGATGTCCACTGCGATGAAATCGACGATCCGCAGTCGCGTTTCCTCGAAGTGCTGGCGGAAGAGGCCCGGGTGCGCGGTATGGGGGCGCAGGTCACCGCCAGCCACACCTGCGCGATGGGCTCTTATGACAACGCCTACTGTTCGAAGCTGTTTCGCCTGCTGAAAGCCTCGGGGATCAACTTTATCTCCTGCCCGACCGAAAGCATTCATCTGCAGGGCCGGTTTGACAGCTGGCCGAAACGGCGCGGCGTCACCCGGGTGGCGGAGCTGGATCGCGCCGGCATCAACGTCTGCTTTGCTCAGGACTCGATTCAGGATCCGTGGTATCCGCTGGGGAATGGCAATATCCTGCGCATTCTGGATGCCGGACTGCACATCTGCCATATGCTCGGCTATGACGATCTACAGCGCTGTCTCGACTTCGTCACCGACAACAGCGCCCGGGCGCTTTGTCTGGGCGATAACTACGGCCTCGCCGAAGGCCGCCCGGCTAACCTGTTGATCCTTGATGCGGAAAACGACTACGAGGCCGTCCGCCGCCAGGCGCGGGTGCTGACCTCCATTCGCCACGGCAAGGTGATTTTGCAGCGTGAGGTGGAGCACATCCGCTATCCGGCATAAGGCGCAAGGCGCTGCGCGTCGGCGCCTTTCTGTGATACCTTTTCAGGCAGTGTGCGTGACCGACGCCCGTCCGGGCGTTGGCTTCCTGGAAAACAGACGGCGCGAAACGACGATGAGCGATAAAAAATGGATTAAGGCCGAGGACGTGGCCAGACTGGCCGGGGTCTCGCGCTCGGCGGTCTCCCGCACCTTCACCCCCGGCGCCTCGGTGTCGGAGAAGACCCGGCAGAAGGTGCTGAACGCCGCGGAAGCTCTGGGCTATCAGGTGAATATCATCGCCCGGACGATGATCACCGGCAGCAGTAATTTTATCGGCATCGTCACCGCCGGTTTCGACAATCCGTTTCGCAGCAAACTGCTGGCGCCGCTGGTCCATCAGCTGGCGCTCAACGGCTTTATGCCGCTGCTGATGAACGCTGACGATCCGCAGCAGCTCGCCCCTTCGCTTAAGCAGCTGCTGAGCTACCACGTCGCCGGGGTGATCATCACCTCCGGCGCGCCGCCGCTGTCGCTGGCGGAAGAGTATCTGGCGCGCAAGATCCCCGTCACCCTGATCAACCGTCATGCGGATCTCGCCGGCTGCGACCGGGTGTGCAGCGATAACGCCCAGGGGGCGAAGCTGGTGGCGGGCTTGTTCAGTCGTCGAGGCTGGCGGCAGGTTGGCTTTATAGGCGAAAATCGCGAGAACTTCAGCACCTGCCAGCGTTATGACGCTTTCATCGCGCAGACGTCGGGCATGACGGTGACCAGCCGCTTCTGCGACGGCGGCGGCTATCAGGCTGGCTACCAGGCTGCCAGAGAAATCGTTGCTGAAAACCCCGGGGTGCAAGCGCTGTTTTGCGCTACCGATATGCTGGCGCTGGGCGCCCAGGACGGCCTGCGGGACGCCGCTGCCCCGCTGCCGGCCATCGTCGGCTTTGACGATATCCCGCAGGCGGACTGGCAACCCTACCAGCTTACCACCGTTCAGCAGAATACCGCCCTGCTGGCCCACCACGCGGTGGATCTGTTAATGACGCGGATCGCCCGCTTCAGCCTGCCCTCGCGCCATCGCGAAGTGCCGGTGAAATTAATTATTCGTCAAAGTGCGAAATGAAAAAATCATTTTATGCTGGAGCGATCACAGAATCTTCTGCGAAACCCGGCCACACTCATTCGGCCCTTCGGGGCTGTTTTTTTCACGCAAAATGCACACGTGTGCAAAATAGGGAGTCAATATGCAATCTCAGGAATCAGAAGCGCTACAGGCCCGCTACCGCCTGGCCTGCGAGCTGGCGAAAGCAGGGGCTGAGCTGGCGTTTGAATACTATCAGCAACGCGAAGCGCTGACCGTCGACCATAAAGGCGACGACCTGCAGGACGTGGTCAGCGTGGCCGATAAGCGGGTGGAGGCCTTTGTGAAACAGCGTATTCAGAGCGCGTTTCCGGAGGATGGCTTTCTCGGCGAAGAGAGCGGCGCCCGCCTGCCCGACGCGCAAGTGCTGTGGGTGGTCGACCCCATCGATGGCACCAGCTGTTTCCTCAACGGCCTGCACACCTGGTGCCTGTCGCTGGCGATCGTCGCCGACGGCGAACCGGTCATCGGCGTGGTCTACGACCCCAACCATCGCGAGCTGTTTCACGCCCTGCGGGGTCATGGCGCCTGGCTCAATGACGCCCCGATCCGTCCGCACCCCGCGGCGACGGTCAGGGAGGGAGTGATGGGCGTCGGCACCTCGCATCGCGTCACCCCGGCGGACTTTCTGCCGTTTCTGCAGGCGCTGCTCAGCGACGGCGGCATGTTTATCCGCAACGGCTCCGGCGCGCTGATGAGCGCCTGGGCGGCGGCAGGCCGGTTGATTGGCTACTACGAGCCGCACATGAACCCGTGGGACGCCCTGCCGGGGCTGGTGCTGATGCGCGAAGCGGGCGGCGCCAGCAACGATTTTCTGGCGCAGGAGGGGATCCAGCGCGGCAACCCGCTGCTGCTGGCCAGCTCAACGCTCTACCCGCAGCTGAAAAAGATGATCCCACAACCATTACATTAACCCTTACGGGTCAGGCTATTTCTGATTATGTACTCTACACAGTAACGATAACTTCATTCACGGACGAACCACATCAATCAGTCAGGCCTCCGACCTGCGGAGAACCACCTATGTCTGGAATTATCGCTTTTTTCCGGGCGTCGCCGCCGAAAGCGGGCGCCGCGTTTGATGAACAGCGTTTTCGCCGGGTGCGCTGGCAAACCTTTATCGCCATGACCCTGGCTTACGTCACCTTTTACGTCTGCCGGTTATCCTTCACCGTCGCCAAAAGCGCGCTGGTGGAGTTGGGGATCACCCCGACGGAGCTCGGCATGATCGGCTCCACTCTGTTCTTCAGCTACGCCATCGGCAAGCTGGTCAATGGCTTTATCGCCGATCACGCCAACGTGGTGCGCTATATGAGCCTCGGTTTATTGCTCAGCGCCGGGATGAACCTGATGATGGGGATGACCACCAACGCCCTGCTGCTGGCCATCTTCTGGGGGATCAACGGCTGGGCGCAGTCGATGGGCGTCGGCCCCTGCGCGGTCTCGCTGGCGCGCTGGTACGGCGTTAAAGAGCGCGGCACCTTCTATGGCATCTGGTCGACGGCGCATAATATCGGCGAGGCCGTCACCTATATGGTGATCGCCGCGGTGATCGCCGGGTTTGGCTGGCAGATGGGCTACCTGTCCACCGCCGCGCTCGGCGCCGCCGGCGTGGTGCTGTTGGTGCTGTTCATGCACGATTCGCCGCAGAGCAGCGGCTTCCCGTCCATCAACGTCATCCGCGATGAACCGCAGGAGGAGGTCGAAGCCCGCGGCTCGGTGTTTAAAAACCAGCTGCTGGCGCTGCGCAACCCGGCGCTGTGGACCCTCGCCCTCGCCTCCGCCTTTATGTACATCGACCGCTACGCCGTCAACTCCTGGGGGATCTTCTTCCTCGAGCAGGATAAAGCCTATTCCACGCTGGAGGCATCCGGGATTATTGGCGTCAACGCCATCGCCGGCATCGCCGGGACCATCATTGCCGGCATGCTCTCCGACCGCTTTTTCCCGCGCAACCGCAGCGTGATGGCCGGCTTTATCAGCCTGCTGAACACCGCCGGCTTCGCCCTGATGCTCTGGTCGCCGCACAATTATTACACTGATATTCTGGCGATGATTATCTTCGGGGCCACCATTGGCGCTCTGACCTGCTTCCTCGGCGGGCTGATCGCCGTCGATATCTCCTCGCGCAAAGCGGCGGGGGCCGCGCTCGGCACCATCGGCATCGCCAGCTACGCCGGCGCCGGCCTGGGCGAGTTTCTCACCGGGATCATTATTGATAAAACAGCTATCCTTGAGAACGGCAAAACGCTGTATGATTTCAGCACGTTGGCGCTGTTCTGGGTGGGTACCGGTCTGGGTTCCGCGCTACTCTGTTTTACCACTGCCGCCATCGTCGCCCGGCGCCATGCCGTCGAACGGCAGACCTCGTTCTCCTCATAACCGATTAACGAATTAAGGAAGAAGATATGATGCCTGCAAGACATCAGGGGCTGTTACGCCTGTTTATCGCCTGCGCGCTGCCGCTGCTGGCGCTGCACTCAGCCGCCGCCGCAGACTGGCAGCTGGAGAAAGTGGTGGAGCTTAGCCGCCACGGCATTCGTCCGCCGACGGCCGGCAACCGGGAAGCCATCGAGGCCGCCACCGGACGCCCATGGACCGAGTGGACCACCCATGACGGCGAGCTCACCGGTCATGGCTATGCCGCCGTGGTCAACAAAGGGCGTGAGGAAGGCCAGCACTATCGCCAGCTCGGCCTGCTGCAGGCGGGATGCCCGACGGCGGAGTCGATTTACGTGCGCGCCAGCCCGCTGCAGCGGACGCGGGCGACCGCCCAGGCGCTGGTGGATGGCGCCTTCCCCGGCTGTGGCGTCGCTATCCATTACGTCAACGGGGATGCCGATCCGCTGTTTCAGACCGACAAGTTCGCCGCCACGCAAACCGACCCCGCCCGCCAGCTGGCGGCGGTGAAAGAGAAGGCCGGGGATCTGGCGCAGCGTCGGCAGGCGCTGGCGCCGACTATCCAGCTATTGAAACAGGCGGTTTGCCAGGCCGATAAGCCCTGCCCGATCTTCGATACCCCATGGCAGGTCGAGCAGAGCAAAAGCGGCAAGACCACCATTAGCGGACTGAGCGTGATGGCCAATATGGTGGAAACGCTGCGTCTCGGCTGGAGTGAAAACCTGCCTCTCAGCCAGCTAGCGTGGGGCAAGATCGCCCAGGCCAGTCAGATCACGGCCCTGCTGCCGCTGTTAACGGAAAACTACGATCTGAGTAACGACGTGCTGTATACCGCGCAAAAACGCGGGTCGGTGCTGCTCAACGCCATGCTCGACGGCGTCAAACCAGAGGCGAGTCCGAACGTACGCTGGCTGCTGCTGGTGGCGCATGACACCAACATCGCCATGGTGCGCACGCTGATGAACTTTAGCTGGCAGCTGCCGGGCTACAGCCGGGGGAATATCCCGCCGGGCAGTAGCCTGGTGCTGGAGCGCTGGCGCGACGCGAAGAGCGGGGAACGCTATCTGCGGGTCTATTTCCAGGCGCAAGGCCTCGACGACCTGCGTCGTCTGCAGACGCCGGACGCGCAGCACCCGATGCTGCGTCAGGAGTGGCGTCAGCCGGGCTGCCGTCAGACCGACGTCGGTACGCTGTGCCCCTTCCAGGCGGCCATCACCGCGCTGGGTCAGCGTATCGATCGGCCCTCCGCCCCGACGGTAGCGATGGTCCTGCCGTAGCGGCGTTTGCCGGGCCCGGGAAAGCCGTTTTTTCCAGGCCCGGCACGGCGTCCGTTATCCGTTATCCGGCGCAAACGCCCCGGCGGAGACCTGCGCCGGGGTGACCACCCCGCTGTCCAGCACCCAGCCGCTTATCAGCCCAGCAGGCGTGACATCGAACGCCGGATTGTACACAGCGGCCCCGGTCGGCGCCCACTGTACCGCGCCAAAGCTGCCCGCCACTCCGGTCACTTCGGCCGCGGCGCGCTGCTCAATGGGAATGGCCGCCCCGTTCGGGCAATGGCGGTCGAGGGTCGTCTGCGGCGCAGCGACGTAAAACGGGATCTGGTGGTAATGGGCCAATACCGCCAGGGAATAGGTGCCGATTTTATTCGCCACGTCGCCGTTGGCGGCGATGCGGTCGGCGCCGACCCACACCGCATCCACCTTCCCTTGCGCCATCAGGCTGGCGGCCATTGAATCGGCGATCAGCTGATAGGGCACGCCCAGCTCGCCCAGCTCCCAGGCGGTTAAACGACCGCCCTGCAGCAGCGGCCGGGTTTCATCGACCCACACGCTGGCCACTTTTCCCTGCTGATGCGCCAGCGCAATGACCCCCAGGGCGGTACCTACCCCGGCGGTCGCCAGGCCACCGGTATTGCAGTGGGTCAGCAGTCGACTGTCGGGCTTCACCAGCGCACTGCCCGCCTCAGCGATCCGGTCGCACAGCTGTTTATCTTCTTCGACCAGACGCAAGGCTTCCGCTTCCAGCGCCTGCGGGTAATCCTCCCGGGCCAGCGCCTGCTTCATGCGATCCAGATTATTCATCAGGTTGACCGCCGTCGGCCGCGCCGCGCGCAGCGTCTCCAGCGCCTGCTGGAGTTCATCCCGGCTCAGGCCGCGCTGGGCCAGCAGGGCCAGCAGCAGGCTGGCGGACAGGCCAATCAACGGCGCGCCGCGCACCCGCAGGGCGTGAATATGGTCCACCAGCAGCGCAACGTTATCCGCCGCCAGCCAGCGTTTTTCCTGCGGCAAGGCCTGCTGGTCGAGAATAAAAAGCTGATTTTCACTCACCCGCAGGCTGGTGGTCTGTAATGTCTGCATGTCGTTAAATCCCTGTTGCGTTGTTGTATCACATTGTGTCAGGATGGAATCCAGAAGTATAGACGTCTGAACGGCTTAATCAGAATTCGAGGATCGAGGCAATGTCGCAATACCATACCTTCACCGCCCATGACGCCGTGGCTTACGCGCAGCAGTTCGCCGGCATCGACAACCCATCTGAGCTGGTCAGCGCGCAGGAAGTGGGCGATGGCAACCTCAATCTGGTGTTTAAAGTGTTCGATCGCCAGGGCGTCAGCCGGGCGATCGTCAAACAGGCCCTGCCCTACGTGCGCTGCGTCGGCGAATCCTGGCCGCTGACCCTTGACCGCGCCCGTCTCGAAGCGCAGACCCTGGTCGCCCACTATCAGCACAGCCCGCAGCACACGGTAAAAATCCATCACTTTGATCCCGAGCTGGCGGTGATGGTGATGGAAGATCTTTCCGACCACCGCATCTGGCGCGGGGAGCTTATCGCTAACGTCTACTACCCTCAGGCGGCCCGCCAGCTTGGCGACTATCTGGCGCAGGTGCTGTTTCACACCAGCGATTTCTATCTTCATCCCCACGAGAAAAAAGCGCAGGTTGCGCAGTTTATTAACCCGGCGATGTGCGAGATCACCGAGGATCTGTTCTTTAACGACCCGTATCAGATCCACGAGCGCAATAACTACCCGGCGGAGCTGGAGGCCGATGTCGCCGCCCTGCGCGACGACGCCCAGCTTAAGCTGGCGGTGGCGGCGCTGAAGCACCGTTTCTTTGCCCATGCGGAAGCGCTGCTGCACGGCGATATCCACAGCGGGTCGATCTTCGTTGCCGAAGGCAGCCTGAAGGCCATCGACGCCGAGTTCGGCTACTTCGGCCCCATCGGCTTCGATATCGGCACCGCCATCGGCAACCTGCTGCTGAACTACTGCGGCCTGCCGGGCCAGCTCGGCATTCGCGATGCCGCCGCCGCGCGCGAGCAGCGGCTGAACGACATCCACCAACTGTGGACCACCTTTGCCGAGCGCTTCCAGGCGCTGGCGGCGGAGAAAACCCGCGACGCGGCGCTGGCTTACCCCGGCTATGCCTCCGCCTTTCTGAAAAAGGTGTGGGCGGACGCGGTCGGCTTCTGCGGCAGCGAACTGATCCGCCGCAGCGTCGGACTGTCGCACGTCGCGGATATCGACACTATCCAGGACGACGCCATGCGTCATGAGTGCCTGCGCCACGCCATTACCCTCGGCAGAGCGCTGATCGTGCTGGCCGAGCGTATCGACAGCGTCGACGAGCTGCTGGCGCGGGTGCGCCAGTACAGCTGAGTGCGGCATGTTTTCCCTCACCCCAACCCTCTCCCACAGGGAGAGGGAGCAAGCCCTAAAAAAGTGCAATTTTCTGGGATTGCCCGGCGGCGCTACGCTTGCGCGGGCCTACAGATAACCGCATAACGGTTTGATGTTGCAGTCTTTCGTAGGCCGGGTAAGGCGAAAGCCGCCACCCGGCAGAAATGCGGGCACAATTTTGCGTTGACCTTGCCCTCACCCCAGATACTCAATCACCGACAGCCCGCCGTTGTAATCGGTGCTGTAGATAATTCCCTGGGCATCGACAAACACATCGCAGGACTGAATTACCCGCGGGCGGCCGGGACGGGTATCCATCATTCTCTCAGGAGCAGCCGGCACCAGCGCCCCGGTCTCCACCGGGCGATAAGGATTAGAAATGTCGTACGCCCGCACGCCGGCATTCTGATACGTGGCGAAGATAAGCGTTGAGCTGACAAAGCTCCCCGGCCGGTTCTCATGCAGATTGTGCGGGCCAAAATGCGCCCCTTTCGCCACATAGTCGATTTCATCCGGCTGTGGGAAAGTCGAGATACTCACCGGGTTCGCCGGCTCGCGGATATCAAACAGCCAGATCAGCTTCTCGCCGTCCTCCTGGTTGTCGAGCACCGCTTCATCCAGCACCACCAGCAGATCGCGATCCGGCAGCGGCAGCGCGGTATGCGTTCCGCCGCCGAACGGCGGGCTCCAGTTGCGATGGCTAATCAGCGTCGGCTGGGTTCTGTCTTTGACGTCCAGCAGCGTCAGGCCGCCGTCGCGCCAGCTGCCGTAGGCGGTATCCCCGGCAATAATGGCGTGGTGCAGCGCATAGCGTTTGCCCTGCGGCCAGTCCGGTGTTTCGCCGCCTGCCTGGTGCATCCCCGGCAGCCACCAGCGCCCGGCAACCTGCGGTTTACGCGGATCGGCCAGATCGATGGTCAGGAAGATGTAGTCGGTAAAACCGTCGATCAGCGCGGACACATACGCCCAGCGGCCGCCGACGTACCAGATGCGGTGAATACCGATGCCGTTAAGCGACAGAAAGCCAATTTCACGCGGCTTATCCGGCGTGGAGATATCAAACACGCGCAGCCCGGCGCTCCAGCCTTTGTCCTGCACATCGCTGACTGTGTCACCCACCGATCGGGTGTAGTACACCTTCTCATCGGCAAAACGGGCGTCGGCAAACAGGTCCCGGGCGTTGATCACCAGCAGCAGATCGTCATGCGCCTGGAGGTGCACGTTCCAGGTGCCCGACGGCGCGGCAATATAGTTGACCGTAGTGGGCCGGGTCGGATCGCGAACATCGACCACGGAAAAACCCTGCGACACCATATGGCCGATATAGGCGAATCCGCGGTGCACCATCAGTTGCACGCCGTCCGGACGACCGCCCTGGTCGCTATGGCCAATCAGCCGCATATTGCGGCTGTATTCGGGGGAAGGTAATGCTGACATAGTGAATTCCTTACGCCCGGTGGCGCTACGCTTACCGGGCCTACGGGTGCAGTTGGTGTTCCCCCTCTCCCTGCGGGAGAGGGCCGGGGTGAGGGCACCAGACCGCCCCACCGCCACCCGGCTTCGTTTTATTTGTTTTTCGCTTCCAGCGTCGCGAACCACGGGGCGATAAAGTCTTCCGTCTGGCCCCAGCCCGGAATGATTTTCCCCAGCGAGGCCACGTTCACCGCCCCCGGCTGGGCCGCCAGCAGCGCCTGCGGGATCGCCGCCGCCTTGAAGTCGTAGGTGGCTGGCGTCGGCTCGCCGGCAATCTTATTAGCGATCAGCCGCACGTTGGTCGCGCCGATAAGCTTCGGATCCACCGCCACGCTCACTTTCCACGGGCTGCCAGCTTCGCGCATCAGCTGCAGATCCTGGTTGGAAATATCAATGCTGTAGAGTTTGATCTCGGTGCGGCCGTTCTCTTTCAGCGCTTTATAGGCCCCCTGGCTAAAGGCATCCCAGGTGCCCCAGATAGCGTCGATTTTCCCTTTCGGATACTTGGCGAGGATCGCCCCCACCTTGTTAGCGGTGTCGCCCTGCACATCGGATGAAACGGCGCCGATCGACTCCAGCTCTTTAATTCCCGGATTTTGCTTCAGCAGTGTCTGGTAAGCCGCCTGACGGCGCTCCATCGGCGGGAAGCCCGCCACCCACAGCTTGACGATGTTGGCCTTGCCGTTGAAGTCTTTCACCAGCTGGCCAAAGGAGAGCTCGGTCAGTGAGGCGTCATCCTGCTGGCTGACCGTCACTCCCGGGATCTCACCGCTCACCGCAGTATCGAACACCGCCACTTTGATCCCGGCGTCCACCGCCTTCTTCACCAGGGCCGTCGAATAGGGGTCACGCCCCTGGGAGAGAATAATGCCGTCATATTTCTGGCTGATCGCCTGGTTGACGAAGTCCTGGAACTTGGCGTCATCGCCGTTGCTCAGGAAGGTGCTGATTTTGAAACCGAGCTTTTTGCCTTCCTGCAGCGCCCCGGCGACAAACTGGGTGGTGTTATCGTCAGACCCCAGGTTGCGGATCACGGCAATGCGGATCGGGCCGTTGTGTTCGGCAATGGCCGCCGGCACCGGCGTCGGGGCGGTGGCCAGCGCCGCCGTCGACTGCAGCAGACCCAGCGTAATGAGAGAGAGTGCGATCTTTTTCATGCGGTTTACCCTGTAAAATGTTAAGTACGGCGCTGAAAATAGGTCAGTGCCAGCGCGCCAGCCAGTACCAGCCCTTTAATAATGTCCATCGCGTAATACGGCACCGAGAGCATCACCAGGCCGTTGGAGAGCACGCCGAGGATCACCGCCCCCACCAGCGTCCCCAGGGCGTTCGGTTTCCCGGAACCGGCCAGCGAAAAGCCGATCCAGGCCGCCGCCACCGCGTCCATCAGATAGCCGCCGCCGGCATTAACCTGCGAGGATCCGATGCGCGAGGCCAGCAGAATGCCGCCCAGCCCGGCCAGCAGCGAAGCAATCACATACGCCGCCACTTTATAACGCGTGATCCGCAGGCCGGAGAGCCTCGCCGCCTCCGGGTTGCCGCCGATGGCGTACATCCGCCGGCCGTGGGTGGTGAACGACAGCGCCAGCTGGGCGACCAGCGTTACCACCAGCATGATGATGACGATAGTCGGCACCTGGCCCAGCGCGCCAAACGCCGCCGGGATGGTGCCTTCCGCCATCTCGCCGCTCGGCAGCACCATGTTTTCGGTAATCGACCCGCCGTAGCTGTAGGTCATCGCCACCCCCTGAATCACAAACAGGCTGGCCAGGGTGGCGAGCATGTCGGGGATGCGCAGCACCACGATCAGAAAGGCGTTAAACAGCCCTACCAGAGTGCAGAGCACGAGGGTGATCAGGATTGCTTCGGTGGTCCCCAGGCCATGCCAGACGAACAGGGAGATCACCAGGGCGTTGGCCAGCGACGCCGTCGATCCGACGGACAGATCGAAGCCGCCGATGGTGAGGGAAATCGACACCCCAATGGCAATCACCGTCACGATGGCAATCGAGCGCAGAATGTTGATGATGTTGAACGGGTCAAGGAAATTGTCCGAGGCGAGGCCAAAGACCGCCACCAGTAGCACCACGGTCAGCAACATGCCCCACTTATAGAGAAAATCAAAAAATCGCTGACGGCCCGATACCGTCGCGTTCACTGCCAGGGCCTTGCTCACGCTGCCGCTCCTCCGGTTGAATAATAAAGCAGTGTCTCTTCCCGGGCTTCCGCGCCGGGGATCTCCGCCACGATCCGTCCGTCCCACAGTACGCAGATGCGGTCGCATAAACCGACCAGCTCGGCGAATTCACCCGAGGCATAAATCACCCCTTTGCCTTCCCGCGCCAGACCATCGATCAGCATGAACAGATCGGTTTTCGCTTTCACATCGACCCCTTTGGTCGGTTCGTCAAAAATCAAAACATTGGCATGACTGCGCAGCCATTTGCCAATGGCCACTTTCTGCTGATTGCCGCCGGAAAGACGGCGCAGCGTCTGACCGGGACCGGTGGCGCGCACGCCGAGGCGGGCAATCACCTCCTCCGCCCAGCGCCAGGCCTGCCGATGGCCGAACAGGCTCCAGCGCGAAAAGCTGTTATCGGCGCTGACCGCCAGGTTCATCGCGATCGGCTCTTCGATGAAAATGCCCTCTTTGCGCCGCTCCTCCGGGACCAGCGCCAGGCCGCGCCCTACCGAATCGGCCGGATCGCGCGGCCGCCACGGCTGGCCGTTCAGCTCGCCGCGCTGTACCCGGCTTTTGCTGGCGCCGAACAGCGCTTTGCACAGCTCAGTTTTGCCCGCGCCGGCCAGCCCAGCGATACCAAGAATTTCCCCCTTGCGCAGGCGCAGCGAGATATCCTGCAGCAGCGCCTCATCGTGCAGCCCTTCTACCTGCAGCAGCACTTCTTCACCGTGCGGCGGTCGCGGCGGCGGGAAGATATCGCTCAGCTCGTGGCCCAGCATCTTTTCGACAATCTGTTCCCCGCTCAGCGGCGCCATCGGGCCGCTCTCAATCAACCGCCCGTCACGCAGCACCGTCAGGGTGTCGCAGATCGCCTTCAGCTCGTGAATACGGTGCGAAATAAACACCACCCCGATCCCCTGCTGCTGCAGACGGCGCACCACCGCAAACAGGCGTTCGCTTTCATGCTGATCCAGCGGCGCGGTGGGTTCATCCAGAATCAAAAAGCGGCAATGGTGCGACAGGGCGCGGGCCAGCAGGATCTGCTGTTTTTCAGCAAGGGTGCAGCTATCAATAGAGCGCCTGACGTCCAGCGCCACGTCCAGCTGCGCCAGCGCCTCGCGCGCCAGCTGCCGAACCCGCGCCCAGCGGAAGGTCGTCCCCGGCTCAGCCAGCCTGTCCAGCATGATGTTTTCGGCAATGCTCAGGCCCGGCACCAGCGCCACGTCCACCTCCTGCTGCACCAGGTGGATCCCCAGCTGTTTGGCATCCCGCGGCGAACGAATGGTGACCGGCTGGTTGTTGATCGTCACCTCGCCTTCATAGTGGGCGTGGGTGCCGCACAACACGGCCATCAGCGTCGACTTACCCGCGCCGTTGGCGCCGGTCAGGGCATGCACCGACCCGCCATAAAGGGTGAAGGCCACCTTGTTCAGCGCCTGAAAGCCGGAGAAGGCCAGGCTAATGTTATGCATCTCAAGGCGATTCGCGCTCATCACTGCTCCCGTGCGGCAATTAATCTTCTGATTTAACGAATTTTTCATAGCCGCCGCTGGCTGACAACTGCGTAAAAAGCATAAGATACAACGAAATAATATTAGCCATCTGGATGTCCAGACATAACATCAGGTTAGCCCAACACCAATAAGGACAGCACCCATGAGCAACAGCGATATCCGCGTCGTGCCCGGCCCGGCCAACTATTACTCCCATTCTGGCAGCCTTGAGCGGCTGAGCGATTTTTTTAACGCCGACCAGTTGTCGCGGGCGGTGTGGGTCTATGGCGAGCGCGCCCTGGCCGGCGCCGAGCCTTTTCTGCCGGCGGCCTTCCACCTGCCGGAAGCGAAAAAGATCCGCTTTACCGGCCACTGCAGCGAACGCGACGTGGCGGGGCTGGTACAGGCCTCAGGTGACGATCGGGCGGTAGTGATTGGCGTCGGCGGCGGCGCGCTGCTCGACAGCGCGAAAGTGCTGGCCCGCCGCCTGGGGGTTCCGCTGGTGGCCATCCCGACCATCGCCGCCACCTGCGCGGCGTGGACGCCGCTGTCGGTGTGGTACAGCGACGCCGGACAGGCGCTGAATTTTGAGATGTTCGATGACGCGAATTTCCTGGTGCTGGTCGAGCCGCGCATCATTCTCAACGCCCCGGCGGAGTACCTGCTGGCGGGCATTGGCGACACCTTAGCCAAATGGTATGAGGCCGTGGTACTGGCCCCGCAGCCGGAGGCTCTGCCGCTCACCGTGCGGCTGGGGATTAACGGCGCGCTGGCGATCCGCGACGTGCTGCTGGACAGCAGCGAAACGGCGCTGGCGGACCAGCGCCGCGGCGAGCTGACCCAGGCGTTTCGCGATGTGGTGGATGCAGTTATCGCCGGCGGCGGGATGGTTGGCGGGCTGGGGGAACGCTACACCCGGGTCGCCGCCGCCCATGCGGTGCACAACGGGCTGACGGTGCTGCCGCAGACGGATAAATTCCTCCATGGCACCAAGGTGGCCTACGGCATTCTGGTGCAAAGCGCCCTGCTCGGTCAGGATGAGGTATTGGCGCAGCTGGTGCAGGCCTGGCAGCGCTTTAACCTGCCGGCGACGCTGGCGGCGCTGGAGGTTGATATCAATAACCGCGCAGAGCTTGACCGGGTCATTGCCCATACCCTGCGCCCGGGCGAGTCGATTCATTATTTACCGGTGACCTTAACCCCTGGGGTTCTGCGCGCGGCGTTTGAGAAGGTGGAATACTTCAGCCGTTAATCACCCCGACCGTCTATACCTAATGATGATGCTCACCACTCTCGCAACGAGGTCATCATGCAGATCGATTTAACAGGTAAGAAGGCGCTGGTTACCGGCGCCAGCCGTGGATTGGGGCGCGCTATCGCGCTGTCGCTGGCGCGCGCCGGCGCCGATGTGGTTATAACGTATGAAAAATCGGCCGATAAAGCCTAGGCGGTCGCCGAGGAAATAAAGGCGCTGGGTAGGCACGGTGAAGCGGTGCAGGCCGACAGCGCCAGCGCGCAGGCGATACAGGATGCTGTGACCCATGCGGCGCGGTCCCTCGGCGGGCTGGATATTCTGGTCAACAACGCCGGGATCGCGCGCGGCGGCCCGCTGGAGTCCATGACGCTGGCGGACATTGACGCGCTTATTAACGTCAATATTCGTGGGGTGGTTATCGCTATCCAGGAGGCGCTGGTGCATATGTCCGACGGCGGCCGCATCATCAACATCGGCAGCTGTCTGGCTAACCGCGTGGCGCAGCCGGGCATCGCGGTTTACTCAATGACCAAGTCCGCTCTCAACTCCCTGACCCGCGGCCTGGCGCGCGATTTAGGCCCCCGCGGTATCACCGTTAACCTCGTCCATCCCGGTCCGACCAACAGCGATATGAACCCGGAAGACGGCGAGCAGGCCGATGCTCAGCGTCAACTTATTGCGTTAGGCCACTACGGCCAGCCGGAAGACATCGCCGCGGCGGTCACCTTCCTCGCCAGCCCGGCCGCCGGGCAGATCTCCGGCACCGGTCTCGATGTGGACGGTGGTTTGAACGCCTGATCGCACATTTCCTGCAAGCCTCTGTCGTCCGGCAGAGGCCTTCCCGAGCACCCTCGACGGTTCCCGTTTTGCCGCTTTCTCCCGGTTTTTCTCCGCTCTACAGTAACCCATTAGAAATTCGGAATTTATCTAATAGTCTTATTATTTCCTTATATTCTGTGTGGGCGTACAGTGGAGGTACGGATGAAGATTGTCTGGTCAAAAATAGCAGAGAAGCAATTTTCTAAAATCGATACGCGATATCAGAACCGCATTAAATTCAGGCTGGAGAAGATGGATGATAAAACATCACCTGTCGCGGATATCAAGAAATTATCTTCTCCCGAAAACCACTACAGGTTGCGATTAGGTGATTACAGGGTCATTTACACCTTCGGAGACCCGCCGGGTGATACCTGTTACGTAGTGGCGGTAAAACGCCGGACAACCACCACCTACCTTCATGAGGAGCATACGGAATATGACTATTCAGTTCATAAAGGATGAAGAAGGAAAAAAACAGTATGTTGTCATTCCCTACGGTGAATATTTTCGCATGCGTTTAGCCATGCTTGAGTATGATGACGATGATGAAAACGACTGGGAAGACATCCCTTACGAATCAGATATCTACGATAACGTAGGTTTACCGGGTGAAGTGTGCGACATCATGCATAGCGAGAACGTCAGCCTGCAGGCCGCGTGGCGTATCCTGCGTGGGTTATCCCAGCAGGAGGTGGCCGACAAACTGGGCATCAGCCAGTCCGCCGTGTCACAGCTGGAAGCGCTGGACTCCCGGCCGCAGAAGCGCACCCGCGAAAAGCTGGCGGCGCTCTACGGCTGTAAGCAGGAGCAGATCAGCCTCTATCTGCCGAAAGAGGGTTAACAGCACTTTGCCCCGCCCTTGCCGCCGTAGCGAGCGTCCTGGCGTTCGCGGAAAAATTCTTCCCAGGTCATTGGCGTCTGATCCGGATGGTTGACGCGCATGTGCTCGACGTAGTTGTCGTAATCCGGCACGCCGATCATCATTTTGGCGGCCTGGCCCAGGTACTTACCTGCTTTGGAAAGGGTGTCAAACATAAGTCATTTCTCTTTTGTTTCCCTCACCCCGAGCCTCTGCCAAAGGGAGAGGGAGGATCAGAAAGACAGGCCGGGTAAGGCGAAGCCGCCACCCGGCACACAGGTTAATGCGCCCCTTTCGCCTGGGTCACCATCGCGTCCAGGTTTTCAGGCATTGGCTCATAGGGTGTCTCTTTCGCCGTCGGTTTATTCTCCTTCAGCGCCGCCAGCGCGGTTTTAATCGAGAACAGCGCCAGCACCACCACCACGATCATAAAGAAGATGGTCAGCCCGGCATCGAGACGGTTGTTAAACACCAGCTGCGCCAGCTGCGACTCGGTATACTGCGCCGGGATTTTGCCGCTGTCGATCATCGCCTGGAACTTGTTGGCAATCGCCAGGAAGCCCACTTTATTGTCCGGGCTGAAGGCTTTCTGCCAGCCGGCGGTGAGGGTACAGATCAGCAGCCAGGCCGTCGGCACCAGCGCCACCCACGCATAGCGCTGACGTTTCATCTTGAACAGCACCACTGCGCAGAGCATCAGCGCCATCCCCGCCAGCATCTGGTTGGCGATACCGAACAGCGGCCACAGGGTGTTAATACCGCCCAGCGGATCGACCACCCCCTGATGCAGGAAGTAGCCCCACGCCAGCACGCACAGCGCCGTCGCCAGCAGGTTAGCCGGTAACGAATCAGTACGCTTCAGGTTCGGGGAGATCACACCCAGCAGATCCTGCAGCATAAAGCGCGCCGCACGGGTGCCGGCATCCACCGCCGTCAGGATAAACAGCGCTTCAAACAGAATGGCAAAGTGGTACCAGAACGAGACGTCCATCAGCCCGCCCAGCGCGCCGTGGAGAATGTAGGCCATGCCCACCGCCAGCGTAGGCGCCCCGCCGGCGCGGGAGATGATGGACTGCTCGCCCACCTCATTAGCGATATGCGTCAACGTTTCCGGGGTAATCGCAAAGCCCCAACCGCTCACCACCTGCGCCGCCGACGCCACCACATCGGTGGTTCCCGCCGGCGCCAGCACCGCCATCGGGCTGTTCATCGCGAAGTAGACGCCCGGGTCAATGATACAGGCGGCGACCAGCGCCATAATCGCCACGAAGGATTCCATCAGCATGCCGCCGTAGCCGATAAAGCAGGCCTGATTTTCATTCGCCAGCATCTTCGGCGTGGTACCGGAGGCAATCAGGGCGTGGAAGCCCGACACCGCGCCGCAAGCGATAGTGATAAACAGGAACGGGAACAGGTTGCCAGTCCATACCGGGCCAGTACCGTCAATAAATTTGGTCAGCGCCGGCATGGTCAGGGTCGGACGCATAATCAGAATGCCGATCGCCAGACCGACGATAGTGCCGATTTTGAGGAAGGTGGAGAGGTAGTCGCGCGGGGCCAGCAGCAGCCAGACCGGCAGCACCGCGGCGACAAAGCCGTAGCCCACCAGCATCCAGGTGAGCTGGACGCCGGTAAAGTCAAAGAACGGCGCCCAGGTCGGGCTTTCCGCTACCCAGCCGCCGGAGATAATGGCGAACACCAGGAATATCAGGCCAATCACCGAGACTTCGCCAATGCGCCCCGGGCGCAGATAGCGAATATAGATCCCCATAAACAGCGCCAGCGGAATGGTAAAGGCCACGGTATAGGTTCCCCACGGGCTGTGGGTCAGCGCTTTGACCACGATCATCGCCAGCACCGCGAGGATGATCACCATGATCATAAAGGTCGCCACCAGGGCAATCACCCCGGCGGTCGCCCCCATCTCCTCTTTCACCAGTTCGCCCAGCGAACGGCCGTCGCGACGGGTGGAGACGAACAGCACCATAAAGTCCTGCACCGCCCCGGCCAGCACCACGCCGGCGAGGATCCAGATCATCCCCGGCAGATAGCCCATCTGCGCGGCAAGCACCGGGCCCACCAGCGGCCCCGCGCCGGCGATGGCGGCAAAATGGTGTCCGAACAGCACTTTTTTGTCAGTCGGGACATAGTCGAGGCCATCGTTATGCCGCACCGCGGGCGTCATGCGCGTCGAATCGACGCCGAGCACGGTTTTGGCGATATACAGGCCGTAAAAACGATACGCGATCAGATAAACGCAGACTGCCGCGACGACAATCCACAGCGCGTTGATCTGCTCACCCCGGTTTAAAGCAATGTAGCCGAGGGCAAAGGCTCCGATCACGGAGAGCAGTGCCCAGATAAGGTATTTCCCTGAATTATTCATTGTTGTGGTCCACCGGTAGGGTAATCAGGATGTTACATTTTGTTTCTAGATCACAACGCAGAATTTAACAACATCGAAACAGCGCAGATGCCGTCCACCCACAGAGATTTGTCTCACATTGCTAGCGAGATCACTTAAGGCTGGAAAATGAATGAAAGGATTATGCGGGTTGCCAGTCGATGACCGAATCGGTCCAGTTACGCCGTGATTTTGCCGGGTGGCGCTGCGCTGACCCGGCCTACAACGGCATCGATGCTGACTGAAACTGCCGGTGTTGGCGGTCTCAACATCGCTGAGACATTCCCGGAAGGCCGGGGCAGACCGTAGGCCCGCGCAAGCGCAGCGCCGCCGGGCGTCAAAACCGTAGCCCGGCTAAGCGTAGCGCGAGCCGGGGCAATAGCGGCTCCTTAGCCCAGCACCGCGGTGCCCAGACGACAGGTGCAGCAGCGCCGCCCCTTCTCGTCATACACCACAATCTCCCAGCTTTGGCTCTGCCGGCCAAGATGCAGCGGGCGGCACTCGCCGCGCACTTTCCCGCTGGAGACCGCCCGGTGATGGGTGGCGTTCAGCTCGGTGCCCACCACGCACTGCCCCTCTTCGGTCATCAGCCAGCCGGCCATCGACCCCAGCGTCTCCGCCAGCGCCGCTGAGGCCCCACCGTGCAGCAGGCCAAACGGCTGATGGGTGCGGGCATCCACCGGCATTTCCGCCTCCAGCAGCCCAGCTTCCAGCCGGGTGTAGACGATCCCTAGATGCGCCACCAGGGTGTTTTCGCTACTGGCGTTCAGCGCCGCCAGCGTGAGCGCTCGTTTCCAGGCCATTTACGCCCCCAGCGTCGAGCCGCCGTCTACCACGATATCCTGCAGGGTGATATGGCTGGCGTGAGAAGAGGCGAGGAACAAAATGGTATTGGCGACCTCCTGTGGGCGGGCAATCTTACCCAGCGGGATGCCGAGCTTAAACTGCTCGCCGAAACCGCGGATCCGCTGCTGCTCCGCATCGTCGCTGACCCACAGCGTGCGCTGCATATCGGTATCGGTAGAACCCGGCGACACCAGATTACAGCGCACCCCGCTGCCCGCCAGCTCAAGGCCGACGGTTAGCGCCAGGCTTTTCAGCGCCGCTTTCGAGGCGCCATAGGCGCTCATGCCGATACGCGGCGTATGCGCGGCATCGGAAGCGACGGTGACGATGGCCCCGCCCCGCTGGCGACGGAACTGGGCCATCGTCTGCTGAAACAGATTAAACGCCCCGCCGACGTTGACCGCGAAGGTCTGCCGCCAGTCTTCCGCGCTCAGCTGGTCGGTGGCGCCCATGCGCAGGATCCCGGCGGCGTTCACCAGCACGTCTAATCGCTCGGTGTTCGCCAACAGGCGGCTGCACACTTCGCGTACCCGGTCGGCATCGGCGACGTCCAGCGTTTCGGTGGCAAACGGGTAGCGTTCGCCGTCAAAGGCGAGGTCGAAACCGGTGACGTTGGCCCCGGCCTCCACAAAAGCCAGCGCGGTGGCATAGCCAATGCCTTTACCGGCACCAGTCACCCACACGGTCTGGCCGCGAAAATCCAGCGCCGCCATTATTGCACCTCGCGGGAAAGCAGCGCCCACCAGGCGTCGATGGTCGGGTTTTTCGCCAGCATCACGAAGTCGATATCGCCGTGCACTTTGCGCCAGCGGGCGGCGAGGGCCATCATCCGCACCGAATCCAGACCGTAGTCGATCAGGTTTTCATCATCCAGCGGTTCGTCGGATTCGTCGAGCAGCGGCAAGATCAGCGCGCGCAGCGCCGCTTTGCTGGCCGGCAGCGGCAACAGCTCTTCGGTCATCACCACGCGGCCGGAACGGCCGGCGACGTATTTCAGCGCCATCAGGTGCTCTTCGCGGCTGAAGTCCGCCAGCGCGTCGGCGACAAAGAACGGTTTGATATCGCGCATAAAGGCGTCGGTGGCGGTGGTCATGCAGCCGATATGGGCGTAAACGCCGGTGATGATCAGCTGGTCGCGGCCGCTCTCTTTCAGCATCTCTTCAAGCGGCGAGCGATGAAACGCGCTGTAGCGCCATTTCACCAGCACGGTGTCGTCTTCGTCCGGCGCCAGGGCGGCAATCACTTGCTGCTGCTCCGGCGAACGGGTCAGCCCCGGCCCCCACATATCATTCAGCAGGGCGCGGTCTTCATCGCTCTGCTCTTTCGGCTGGGCGGTGTAGTACACCGGAATGCCGTTCTGTTTGCAGAAGTCGCGCAGGGCGGCGATATTGGCCACCACTGTTTCCATCATCGCGCTGTTTTCGCCCCAGAAATTGAGAAAGTATTCCTGCATATCATGGATCAGCAGCGCGGCGCGGGAAGGTTCAAAGGCCCAGCTGACTTTGTTCGCCGGAATATCGCTGGCTTCCGGCAGCGCGTAAGCCTGTAATTTAGGGATTGCCATTTTCTGTTCTCCTTCAGCCCAGCTTGCCTTCGGCCAGCCACTGACGTAATTGTTTCTTATCGACTTTGCCCACCGGCGTCAGCGGCAGCGCGGCTACGCACTCCACGCGGTCCGGCAGTTTAAATTCAGCCACCCCCTGCTCGCGCAGGAAGCGGCGCACCGCGACGGCGCGCAGCGGCGAGGTCACCACGAGGTAAGCGCAGCTCTTCTCGCCCAGCAGATTGTCTTCAATGCTGACCAGCGCGGCGTGGATCACCGCCTCATGGCGCAGCAGCAGGTTTTCGATCTCTTCGGCGGCGATCTTCTCGCCGCCGCGGTTGATCTGATCTTTTTCCCGGCCCTGAACGGTGATATACCCGTCTTCATCGATCGAAATCAGATCGCCGGAGCAGTAGAAACCCTCGGCGTCGAAGGCTTCCGCGTTATACTGCGGGCTGTTGTAGTAGCCGCGGAAGGTGTAGGGCCCGCGGGTCATCAGGCGGCCCACTTCGCCGCGTGGCAGCGGGTTGCCCTCGGCATCTGCCACCCACACTTCATCGTCCGGGCACATCGGGCAGCCCTGGGTATGGATGATCCGCTCCGGGCTGTCGTTAAGGCGGGTGTAATTCACCAGCCCCTCCGCCATGCCGAACACCTGCTGCAGCTGGCAGCCGATTTCCGCCGGAATGCGCGCGGCGAGGGTCGCCGACAGGCGCGCGCCGCCGACCTGCAATAGCTGCAGCGATTGCAGTTGCGCGTTGCTGCCCCATTCGTGAATGGCCTGCAGCCACAGGCTGACCGCCGGCGGCACCAGCGAGGCAACGTTGATCTGATGTTGTTCAATCAGCGGGAAACAGAGGGTGGCGCTCGGGTCGGCGGCGAGGATCACCCGCCCGCCGGCGAGGAAAACGCCGAGCGAACCCGGGGAACTCATCGCATAGTTATGCGCCGCCGGCAGCGCGTTGAGGTAGCGCGTCTCAGCGTTGATCCCGCAGATCTCGTTGCTGCGGCGGATACTGTAGTCGTAATCGTTATGGGTGCGCGGGATCAGCTTCGGCGTCCCGGTGCTGCCGCCGGAGAGCTGGAAAAAGGCCACTTCGTCGGCAGGTGTTGGGTTGGCGATAAAGTTATCCGCCGGGCGGTTAATCTCCGTCGCCAGATCGCGCTCGCCGCCGTCGTTACGCAGCAGCGCCACGCGCAGGGAAGCATGTTCAGCAATAAACGCATGGAGGAAGCTATCGTCGGCAAACAGCGCGTGCTCGCGGTCGGCGATCAGCAGCGCCGGCTTAATCTGCGCGGCGTAGGCGTTAAGCTCGCTGCGCTGGTGGCTGAACAACGCGTTCACCGGCGCGACGCCGATGCGCAGCAGCGCGAAGAAGGTGATGTAAAACTCGGCGACGTTGCCCAGTTGCACCAGCGCGGTTTCTCCGCGCTTCAGTCCCTGACGCTGCAGAGAGCAGGCAAGGTTGTCCACCCGCTGGTTAAACTGGCGGTAGCTAATGTGTCGATCGCCATCGATAATCGCCACGGCGTCGTTTTCTGCGTGACGGGTGATCAGATTGGTTAACGGCAGATCCTGCCAGTAGCCTTTTTGACGATAGCGGGCCGCGAACTCATCCGGCCAACGGGTAAATGCAATCATCCTTGCCTCTTAATTCAAGCCAAATACGTTAAGCATGGTGGTCAGTTTGACGCCGGTTTCGCGCCATTCGCCCAGCGGCGAGGAGGCCGGAACAATGCCCGCGCCGGCAAACAGGCGCAGCGTACGCTGCTGCAGACGCGCGCAGCGGATGGTCACCACCCATTCGCCGTTGCCTTCATCGTCACACCAGCCGACGATGCCGCCGAACAGCTGACGGTCGAAGGGTTCCAGTTCGGCAATCAGGCGCTTCGCCGCCTGGTGCGGGAAGCCGCTCAGCGCCGGAGTCGGATGCAGCAGGCAGGCCAGCGACATGGCATTTTCTTCCGCCAGCGCCGTGCCTTCGATCGGCGTCGCCAGATGCCAGAGCGTCGGGGTGGTGATCAGCTGCGGCGATGACGGCAGCGACAGCTGGCTGCTGCGCGGGCCCAGCACGCTCTTCATCGCCTGGGTCACCAGCTCGTGCTCATGGCGATCTTTGCCGGACGCCAGCAGCCTGTTGCCCGCTTCGCGGTCCAGCACATCGTCAGGCTGGCGGCGGGCGGAGCCGGCCAGCGGCAGTGAGCTGAAGTGCGCCCCTTCTTTACGCAGCAGTAGCTCCGGGCTGGCGCCCAGCAGCACGCCGCCGTCGGCGAGCGGCACATGGAAGTTAAAGCTGGCGGGGTTCTGAGCGATCAGGCGCTCCATCAGGGCGCCGCTATCGACAGGATCGCGGGTGGTGATATCGATTAGTCGTGATAGCACCACTTTGTCGACTTCCGGGGTGGCGGTCAGCGCGGCGGTGCGTTCCACCATGGCTAGAAACGCGTCCTGCTCCGGGATCTCCCGGCGCTCCACCACCGCCATCGCCTCCAGCGGCGCGGCATAGCGGGCGGAACGCTGTTTTTCCGGTCGCGAGAACGCTTCCCAGCGCTCGGGGATATAAAGCTCGGAAGGCTGACAGGTGTCGAACGGGATGGCCCCGACCATCACCGGCTTGCGGATCCCCGCCGCCCGGGCCTCGGCAAAGGCGGCGGCCATCTGCTGCTGGAACTCGCCGTTCAGCGCATCGCCGCCGACAGCGGGCGCTGAGAGGCGGCGGAAGCAGCCTGAGGTGCTAAAACTGCGGTACGGCGACATAAAGAAGAAGCTGTCCGGCGACAAGGTCCGGGTAGGTTTCTGTACATCCTCAGCCAGTGACGTTTCCATATCATCCTCCAAAAACGATAAATATATTACGAATAATTATCATTTGTATTTTGGTTGGCTAACCTAAAAGGTATTGCCCGCCATGTCAACCGCGTTACGTCATCGCGCCGCCACTTTGGCTTGCATCCTGTCAACGCAAAGTTGAAAATGAGACGCATTTATTACCCTTCGAATCAGGATGCGTTGACGTGAACTTCTCTTCTTTTTGCCGCCGCGGTGCGCTGACCGGCATGCTGTTGTTTTTAGGAATTACCTCAGCCCAGGCGGCGGACTGGCCGCGTCAGGTCACCGACAGCTACGGGACACACACCCTGCCGAGCCAGCCGTTGCGCATTGTCTCCACCAGCGTGACCCTCACCGGCTCGCTGCTGGCGATTGACGCCCCGGTGGTCGCCAGCGGCGCCACCACCCCGAACAACCGCGTGGCCGATAGCCAGGGCTTTCTGCGCCAGTGGAGCGAGGTCGCCAAAGCCCGCAAGCTGGCGCGGTTGTATATCGGCGAACCGAGCGCGGAAGCGGTGGCCGCCCAGATGCCGGATCTGATCCTGGTGAGCGCCACCGGCGGCGACTCCGCCCTGCCGCTGTACGATCAGCTCAAAACGATCGCCCCAACGCTGGTCATCAACTATGACGATAAAAGCTGGCAAACGCTGCTCACCCAGCTGGGGCAGATCACCGGCCATGAGCAGCAGGCCAGCGCGCGCATCGCCGACTTCAATAAACAGCTCGTTTCGTTAAAAGAAAAAATGAAGCTACCGCCGCAGCCGGTCACCGCCCTCGTCTATACCGCGGCCGCGCACAGCGCCAATATCTGGACGCCGGAATCGGCCCAGGGGCAGATGCTCCAGCAGTTGGGCTTTAGTCTGGCGACGCTGCCAGGCGGCCTGCCCGCCAGCCACAGCCAGGGCAAACGCCACGATATCGTGCAGCTGGGCGGGGAGAACCTGGCGGCCGGACTGAACGGCCAGAGCCTGTTCCTGTTCGCTGGCGACCAGAAAGATGTCGATGCCATCTACGCCAACCCGCTGCTGGCGCATCTCCCGGCGGTCGAAGGGAAACGCGTCTACCCGCTGGGCACCGAGACCTTCCGTCTTGACTACTACAGCGCCCTGCTGGTGCTCCAGCGTCTCTCCAGCCTGTTCGGCTAACGCGGGCTGTGCCATCAGGACGGGAACCCAGCCTGAACGCTTTGCCGGGCGGCGCTGCGCTTGCCCGGCCTACAATGCCCCCCCCAGGCCCGGTAAGGCGCAGCCGCCACCGGGCAATCGCCCCCTACTTAACTTTCTTTGACGATTTCCGGGCGCTGGAAGCGGCGCAGCTCGCGTAGCAGCCCCACCAGCAGCACGCCGACGAGGGCCAGCGCCCAGCCGCTGGCGCTGGCGGAAGCGACCGGCGTCATCACCGCCCCTAACCCGCCGAGCAGCGCCGCGCCGATGGCGTCGCCGGTAACGTTCTGGGCGGTCCACAGACCGTTAATCCGCCCGAGCATATGTTCCGGCGTCTGGGTCTGGATCAGGGTGTACTGCAGCAGCGAGCTAATAGCGCTCAGCCAGCCAAACAGCGCCAGGCACAGCGCGCCCAACGCCCAGTGCGGCATCAGGCTGAACAGCGCAATGGCGACAAAGGAGCACACCGTCGTCGCCAGCATCAGCGCGCCCGGCCGCACGGTCTGGGCCAGCTGGCCGCTGGTCAACGCCCCCAGGGCCGCGCCGAGCGGAATCGCGGCGTACAGCAGGCCAATCTGTCCGGCCGACATCTGCCAGCTCCCGGCCAGCGCCGGATAGAGCACCCGCACCGCGCTGGCCATGGTCAGCAGGCCGCCGAGCAGCGCAATCCCGCCGATAAGCGGGCTCTGACAGAGGAAGGTCAGCCCCGCCAGCAGGGCACGCAGCGGATGCTCGCGCGGCTGCGGAGGCGGCGGCAGCTGCGGCAGACGCAGCAGGGTTAAGGTGGTGATAAACGTCCCCGCCGCCGCCAGGCCGAAGTTCCACGCCACGCCGCCGGAGGCCAGCAGCAGGCCGCCGATCATGGGCGAAATCACCGAGCCCAGGCGCACCGTCAGCATAGTGATGGCCCCGGCCTGCATCAGATTTTCCCGCCCCACCAGCGCCGGGGTCGCCGCCAGCAGCGCGGTCACACCTAAAGAGGCGAAGAAACCGTCCCAGATCCCCAGCAGATAAATCGCCGCCAGCGACGGCTCCGGCAGCAGGGCGTTCAGACACAGGCCGACAAAGCCCACGCCGCAGGTGCCGCGCGCCAGCAGGATCAGGCGTTTGCGCTCATAGCGGTCAGCCAGCACGCCCCCCACCATCAGGCCAATAAACATCGACGCGCCGGTCAAGGTCACCGACAACCCGACCTGCCAGGTCGAATGGGTCATCATCTGGATCTGCACCGGGATGGCCACGCCCAGCAGACCAAGCGACAGAATAGAGATAAAGCGAGCGATAAAAACGGCGCGAAACGCCGGGTGAGTTTTCAGCAGGCTGAGGTTAAGCAGCCAGGATTGTCGGTTCATTACAGCGCCTTGTCGTTATTTTTAATACCCTTTTTCCTGTGGGTCATGCTACCATAGCTGAATAAAATCGATAACGATAATTACTATCATTATCATATCAGGGATGTCAGTTATGTCGTTTTCTACGACCGCGGTACGCTCTGTCGCCGTGCCCGGATTGTTGCTACTACTCGCCTTAGCCGCCGCGCTTAGCCTGACCATCGGCGCCAAATCGTTGCCGATCGGCACGGTATTCACCGCCTTTAGCGGAACCTGTCAAAGCGCCGACTGCACCATCGTGCTGGATGCGCGCCTGCCGCGCACCCTGGCCGGTCTGCTGGCGGGCATCGCCCTCGGTCTCGCCGGCGCGCTGATGCAGACGCTCACCCGTAACCCGCTGGCCGACCCCGGCCTGCTGGGGGTCAACTCCGGCGCCAGCTTCGCTATCGTCCTCGGCGCGGCGCTGTTCGGGATCACCTCTCCACAGGAGCAGCTGCTGCTGGCGTTTTGCGGCGCGCTCTGCGCCTCGCTGCTGGTGGCCTTCACCGGCAGCCAGGGCGGCGGCCAGCTGAGCCCGGTGCGCCTCACCCTCGCCGGGGTCGCCCTTGCGGCGGTGCTGGAAGGGCTGTCCAACGGCATCGCCCTGCTCAACCCCGACGTCTACGATCAGCTGCGCTTCTGGCAGGCCGGTTCGCTGGATATCCGCACCCTGCAGACGCTGAAAATTGTCCTGCTGCCGGTGGTGGTGGCGGGGATCGCCGCCCTGCTGCTGAGCCGGGCGCTTAACAGCCTGAGCCTCGGCAACGATACCGCCACCGCCCTCGGCAGCCGCGTCGCCCGCACCCAGCTGATCGGCCTGATCGTTATCACCGTCCTGTGCGGCAGCGCCACCGCCGTCGTCGGCCCTATCGCCTTTATCGGTCTGATGATGCCGCATATGGCGCGCTGGCTGGTGGGGGCCGATCATCGCTGGTCGCTGCCGGTCACCCTGCTCGCCACCCCGGCGCTGCTGCTGTTTGCCGACGTGATTGGCCGCCTGCTGGTGCCCGGCGAACTGCGGGTATCGGTGGTGAGCGCCTTTCTCGGCGCGCCGGTGCTGATCTGGCTGGTGCGCCGCCAGCCGCGGGGAGGTGGCCTGTGATTGCCCCGTCCCGCCGCCTGATAGCCAGCTGTCTGCTGCTGATGGCCGCCAGCCTGCTGATTTCCCTGCTCGGGCTGGCGCAAGGCCCGGTGCCGCTAACGATTGACCAGGTGTTCTCGGCGCTGTTCGGCGACGCGCCGCGCAACGTCACGATGGTGGTAAACGAATGGCGGCTGCCGCGGGTGTTAATGGCGCTGCTCATCGGCGCCGCGCTCGGCGTCAGCGGCGCCATTTTCCAGTCGCTGACCCGTAACCCGCTCGGCAGCCCGGACGTGATGGGCTTTAACACCGGCGCCTGGAGCGGCGTGCTGGTGGCGATGGTGCTCTTCGGCCAGAACCTGACGGCGATCGCCCTGGCGGCGATGGCCGGCGGGGTGCTGACCTCGCTGGTGGTCTGGCTGCTGGCCTGGCGCAACGGGATCGAGACCTTCCGCCTGATCATTATCGGCATCGGCGTGCGCGCCATGCTGGTGGCATTCAACACCTGGCTGCTGCTGCGCGCCTCGCTGGAGACCGCCCTTTCTGCGGGCCTGTGGAACGCCGGATCGCTTAACGGCCTGACGTGGGGTAAAACCTGGCCGTCAGCGCCGCTGATCCTGTTGATGCTGGTGGGCAGCGCCCTGCTGGTTCGCCGGATGCGGCTGCTGGAGATGGGCGACGATACCGCCTGCGCGCTGGGGGTGCAGGTCGAACGCTCGCGCCTGCTGCTGATGCTGGTGGCAGTGGTGCTCACCGCCGCCTCGACGGCGCTGGCCGGGCCAATCTCATTTATCGCGCTGGTGGCGCCGCATATCGCCCGCCGCCTGAGCGGCACGGCCCGCTGGGGATTAACCCAGTCTGCCCTGTGCGGCGCGCTGCTCCTGGCGCTGGCCGATTACGGCGCCCAGCGGCTGTTTATGCCCTGGCAACTGCCGGTGGGCGTGCTAACCGTCAGCCTCGGCGGTATTTACCTTATTGCTTTGTTGATTCAGGAGTCCCGCAAAAAATGAGTGCTGTCCCCTCCCGTTTGCGCGGCGAGCAGTTAACCCTGGCCTACGGGAACAAGACTATCGCCGAGTCGCTGAACGTGACCATCCCTGACGGCCACTTCACCGCCATTATCGGCCCCAACGGCTGCGGCAAATCGACGCTGCTGCGCACCCTCAGCCGCCTGATGACGCCGGCCAGCGGCCATGTCTGGCTCGACGGCGCGCAGATCCAGCAATATGCCACGAAAGAGGTTGCCCGCCGCATCGGACTGCTGGCGCAGAATGCCACCACTCCTGGCGATATCACGGTGCAGGAGCTGGTGGCCCGCGGGCGCTACCCGCACCAGCCGCTGTTCACCCGTTGGCGCAAAGAAGATGAAGCGGCGGTAAACAACGCAATGCGGGCGACCGGAATCAGCGACCTGGCGCTGCAGAGCGTCGATACGCTCTCCGGCGGCCAGCGCCAGCGGGCGTGGATTGCGATGGTGCTGGCCCAGGAGACAGAGATCATGCTGTTGGATGAGCCGACCACCTGGCTGGACATCAGCCATCAGATCGACCTGCTGGAGCTGTTGAGCGAGCTGAATCGCGAGAAGGGCTATACCCTGGCGGCGGTGCTGCACGATCTTAACCAGGCCTGCCGCTACGCCACCCACCTGATCGCCCTGCGCGACGGCAAGATCGTCGCCGAGGGGGCGCCGAAGGAGATCGTCACGGCGGAACTGATTGAACGAATTTACGGCCTGCGCTGCACGATCATTGAGGATCCGGTGGCGCATACGCCGCTGGTGGTGCCGCTGGGCCGCCGGTAATTCTCCCTTTCCCCGGCTTGCGCTACCCTGAGCCGGGCTACCTGCTGTAGCCCGAACTCAACCGTTATCCCAGAATCTCCTTGACCACCGGGCCGATGGCTTCAAAGGCCTGCGGGGAGATAATGTCGACGTGGGCGCAGTTCTGGCTGAACACCTCCAGCTCGCCCACCCATGGGCCCCATACGACCTGCGGATCCATCCCCGCCTGCCGCGTCTTCTCCGCCACGAACAGCGTCGCCTTGCCGTCAAACTTCGCGCTGTGCGCGGTGGTTAACAGCCGTACCGCATCGGCATAGTTGGCTTCGATGGCGCTGAACAGCTCGCCGGAGGCTTGCCCCTGCTGGGCGGCAAGAAACGCTTCGCGCTCGCGGGCAATCTCCGCCAGCACCGCCGGATCCAGCCCGTTAGCCTCTTTCTCCGCCCAGTTTTGCGTCTCCGGCGGCCAGGTATCCAGCAGGCCGAGGAAGGCCACCGCTTCGCCGCGCTGGCGCAAGCGGGCGGCAATGCCCTGGGCTAAGGTGCCGCCCAGCGAATACCCGAACAGGTAATAAGGGCCGTGCGGCTGCTGCGCCAACAGCGTTTGCAGATGATGCTCGCAGACCTCGTCGAGGCTGGCGGCGCTGGCCATCGGCCCCTGCGGGCGCGGCGACTGAATACCGGTAATTGACCAGCGCGGGCTGAGATAGCGCGCCAGCACGCTGAACTGCCAGGCGAAGCCGGAGGCCGGATGGAAGCAGAACAGCGTCGGACCGTCGCTCTCGCGCAGCGGCAGAAGCGTATCCAGCCCCAGTCGCTGAGCCTGCTCATCGCTGAGATCGGCCGCCAGCAGCGCGCTCAGTTTGCCCACCGTCGAGGCCACCATCACCTGCCCCGGGGTCACCTGTCGCGCCAGCTGGCGGCTAAGCTGTGCCGCCAGGCGCATCGCCAGCAGCGAATGGCCGCCGAGGGCAAAGAAATCAGCGTCGATATCATTCACCTCGCAGCCCAGCAGCTGACTGAAGGCGGCGGCGACAAGAGTTTCCATGCCGGGCTCCGGCGGCCGGCCGCTGCGCTCGCCGCCGAGGGTCGGCAGCGGCAGCGCTTTGCGATCCAGTTTGCCATTAGCGCTGAGCGGTAGGTCAGCGAGCTGCATCAGCACCACCGGCACCATATGCGGCGGCAGCTGTTCCGCCAGCCGCGCTTTCAGCGCCGCGGTATCCAGCGGCAGGCCGGAGTCAGAGACCAGATAGCCCACCAGCTGCCGGGCATCGCCGCCGGTCGCCGCCGCCTGGTTGAAGACGCAGGCGTGACTCACCGCCTGCGCCACGTCCGGCAGGGCCGACATCGCCCGGTCAATCTCGCCAAGCTCGATGCGCTGCCCGCGGATCTTCAGCTGATCGTCGCTGCGGCCAAGATACTCCACCGCGCCGTTCGCCAGCCAGCGCGCCACGTCGCCGGTACGATACATCCGCTCGCCGGGGGCAAACGGGTCGGCGATAAAGCGACTGGCGGTGAGGTCCGGACGCCCCAGGTAGCCCTGCGCCAGCTGAATGCCGGTGAGATAAAGATCCCCCGCCACCCCCGGCGGCACCGGGCGCATCGCGGCATCCAGAATGCGCAGCCCGGTGTTCCATACCGGCCAGCCAATCGGCACGCTGCTGCCGGTCACCGCCGCCAGCTCAGGCCCGCAGGCCGGATACCAGCTGACGTCCACCGCCGCTTCCGTCGGGCCGTACAGGTTATGCAGCGGCGCGCCGGTCAAGCGCTCCCACTCGCGGCACAATTCCGTCGGCAGCGCTTCGCCGCTGCAGAATACCCGCCGCAGCGTGCGGCAGGCGGCGACGCTGTCGGCATCCAGCGAGGCGACAAACGCCGCCAGCATCGACGGCACAAAGTGGGTGGTGGTCACGCCGTAGTGGGCGAAGAACTGCTGCATCGCCTGCGGGTCGCGGTGCGCCTCCGGCTCGGCCATCACCAGCCGCGCGCCGGCGATAAACGGCCACCAGAACTCCCACACCGAAACGTCAAAACTGCACGGTGTTTTCTGCGCCACCACGTCGTCGGCAGATAACGGATAGCGATCCTGCATCCACAGCAGGCGGTTGACGATGGCGGTCTGGCCGACCATCACCCCTTTCGGCCGTCCGGTGGAGCCCGAGGTAAAGATGATGTAGGCGGTATGGTCCGGTTTTGACAGCGCCAGCGGCGCGTCATCCGCAACGGCCAGCGGCTGCTGGTAGCAGAGGCTCTCCAGCCCGGGGATATCGCTGAAGCGGGCCAGCTGATCCTCCGAGGCGATCAGCAGCGACGGCCGGGCGTCTTCCAGCATCATCCGCAGACGGTCGTCCGGGTAGCCGGTGTCCAGCGGCAGCCAGGCGGCCCCCGCTTCGACAATGCCGTGCAGCGCCAGGGTCAGGAACACCGAGCGCGGCAGGGCCACCGCCACGCTGTCGCCCGGCTTCACGCCGCGTTGACGCAGCAGCTGCGCGAGCGCCACCACCTGCTGACGCATCTCGCGATAGCTGAACTGCCAGTTTGCATCCGCCAGCGCTGGGGCATCAGGAGTCTTCCGCGCCTGGTCGGCCACCAGCGCGCTGAGGGTGGTGGCAGGCAGCGGCATAGCGGTATCGTTGACCGCCGCCAGCCGGGTCAGCTCGTCGGCGGAGAGCATCTCCGCGTCGCCGCAGCGCAGCGTCGGATCGGCGGCAAACTGTGCCAGCAGCGCGGTCAGTCGCGCCATGTGGCGACGCAGCTCGGCTTCATCATACCGGGCCTTGTTGGCGAGGATCTCCAGCGACAGGCCGCCGGTCTCATCGGGGAACAGCGCCAGCTCAAGATCGTTGACCGGGCCGGTGGCGAGAGTATGGGTCACCGCCTCGACGCCGTCGATATCCAGTTGGTAATCAAAGAGTTTGACGTTCAGCACCGGGCCAAACAGCGGTTCGTCCCCTGCCGCTTTGCCGCTGTCGCGGACGATCTGCTCGGCGTCATAGCGCTGATGGCGGCGCATCTTTTTCAGCTGAGCGGCGAGGCGCATCGCCAGGTCCGCCAGCGTCTCCTGGGCGTCAATATGCACCGCCAGAGGCAGGACATTGAGCACCGGCCCCGTCGAGGTCAGCGCCGCTGAGCCCATCCGGCGCATAAAGATAAAGCCCGCCGCGTAGTCCATCCGGTTGCACAGGCGGCCCAGCCACAGCGTGGTGAGCGCCAGCGCCAGATCAGCGGGCTGACACTGCGGCACATGGCTGGCCAGGCGGCGGAAGGCGTCGGCGTTCATCTCCAGCTTCATCCGCCAGATATCGCTCCCGGCGGCGCGTCCGCCCAGCGGCGCGGCAGAGAGTGAGGCGGGAGCCGGTAACGCCTGACGCTGGGCCTGCCAGAAAGCTTTATCCCGCTGCCAGGCCTCGCTGCCGGCGTAGCGCTGGTACTCGTCCACCACCTCGGCGAAGGAGGTGAAAGGCGACTCAGGAGTGGCTTCCCCGCGCTGCCAGGCGCGGTAGATGGCGGCGATCTGCCGGGTTATCGCCGGGAAGCTAAAGCCATCCACCAGCAAATGGTGATAACGCTGATACCAGTACCAGCGGTCGTCGCCGACGCGCAGCAGCTGATGGCACACCAGCGGGTTACCGCCGTCGACGCGCAGATCCTGCGCCAGATCTGCCTGCATCCGCTCCGTGGCGGCACGATGCGGATCCGGCGTCGTACGCAGGTCAATGATGGGCGGTTCGGCAAAGGTGCGCTCCGCCGCTACCCACTGCCAGACTTCCCCCTCCTGTTCCTCAAAGCGCAGGCTGAGGGTGTCTGCCTGCTGCAGACCGGCGACAATCGCCTTACCCAGCAGCGCCGGGTCGAGCGCGCCCCGCAGTTCAACATAGTGGGCCACGCTCCAGGCGCCTGGCAGAGTGGAGAGGCGCTCGGCCATCCAGATCCCCGGCTGCGCGGCAACCAGCGGTAAACGAGTGGTCATTGTCAGCTCCTTATGCCGCATGATGGGCGGGGGTCAGGGTTGACCAGTTGGCCGCCAGCCAGGCGTTGCAGGCCTCGGCCGACTGCGGGGGGCACACCACCGCCCAGCCGGCAGGCAGGTCGCAGTGCGCCGGCCACAGGCTGTACTGCTGCTGATCATTGCGCAGAATGTAAAACTGCCCTTGCGGATTGTCGAAGGGGTTACTGAATTGCATATCAAACTCCTGTCGTAAAGCGCTGTGCTAAGGGGGCGACAGCAGAGGCTGCCAGAGCTGGATAAGCCCTGCCGTCAGCCCGCCTCGCCAGCAGAGCGCATCATGCCCGCCGTCAACCTGACGCCAGAAAATTGTCTGCTGCGTGGTGGTGAGTTGCGCCAGCAGCGCCTGGTTGGCGCGAAAAATAATCGGTTCACGCTGGCCCGCCTCCAGCCAGATGCGCAGCCCGGCCGCGGACGCCTCGCCCTGGCGCAGACGTTCGCCGATAAAGCCCTCCCCGCGGCCATCGCGATGCGGCCACCAGTAGGAGCCTGACTGGCTGAGCACGCAGCCAAAGCGCTGCGGCCAGTTGAGGGCGGCGAACATCGCCGCCAGGCCGCCGAAGCTTTGCCCGGCCACCACCGTCCGATCCGGGCGGTCGCTGAACAGAGCATGGCCGCGGACCAGGGGCAGGAGCTCCTCCTGCACCGCCAGCCAGAAATCGCGATGACAGGGCAGCTCAACCCCGCGGCGCTGGTTATCGATCGCGTCGATCAGCAGGTAGACCGCCGGCGGCAGTCTCCCCTCGCGGGTCAGCGCGGCCAGTGGCGACCACACCGGCATGCTTTCGGCCCAGAACTGGCCGTCAAGCAGGATCGCCAGCGGCCGTGTTTGCGGATCGACGGCCTCGCCGGGGGTGTAGATCCAGACCCGGCGATGGTTGCCCAGACGCGCGCTGCGCCACTCAAGGCAACGAGCGGGAGAATGCGCTGCATTAAGCTGGTCCCAGCCGGGCTGCGCCGGCGCCTGCGGCATCTCCAGAGCCGAGACCCCATGGCCGCGTCCACCCCGCCAGCTGTGCGGGTTCAGCGGATCGGCTATCGCCCGCGGCAGCAGTTTGCGCCAGCCTTCGCGCAGCAGCGCGCGGTCCGGCTTATCAGCGCTGAACACCTCAGGGGAAAAATCATCGTCACGGTCGGAAGGAATAAAGCAGTAGCTGCCGCGCCAGGTCGGCGACAGCGTGGTTCGCCAGCACCAGGCGTCGGTCCCGGGCAGACGTTGCAGCGATTGCGGCCGCGCATTTTGATGGTGGTCGGTCACGCCGGTGATATAGAGCCATACCCGACGGCGTGGAGAACGCGTTTCATCCCCTGCCGGATCCCGCCACCAGAACGTCACCTCGATGGCGCCATCCACTGCGCGGGACTGCGGCCCCTGCAGGGTTCGCCACCACTCCTCGCTTCCTGTCGTTAACATTCTGTCATTAACCCTATGTATCGCGTGACTTTTTTAATTAATTGTCATTCTTTATTGATAATATTATTGATAACTATTTGCATTTGCAATAGCGTATTAGCGCGCCGTGGGAAGCGCGTCTTTCACAACACATGTCGAAGAGAGCTTATTCAGCTAGCGACGGAGTGCCTTTGCCCTCTTCCGGCAACATTTATGCCGCCTCCCCTCCCGGTGGGAAGGGGCGTTTGGGGAACGTGGCGACAAAAAAGCAGGAATAACAATGAATAACAGGATCAAATCCCTGGCCTTGCTGGTCAATCTGGGAATTTACGGGGTTGCTTTTCCGTTAAGCGCAGCGGAAACCGCCACCGACGATAAAAACAGCGCCGCGGAAGAGACCATGGTGGTCACCGCCGCCGAGCAGAACCTGCAGGCGCCGGGCGTCTCCACCATCACCGCCGATGAGATCCGCAAGCGTCCGCCGGCGCGCGACGTCTCGGAGATCATTCGCACCATGCCGGGGGTCAACCTGACCGGCAACTCCACCAGCGGCCAGCGCGGCAATAACCGCCAGATTGATATCCGCGGCATGGGCCCGGAAAACACCCTGATCCTGATCGACGGCAAGCCGGTCACCAGCCGCAACTCTGTGCGTCTCGGCTGGCGCGGCGAGCGCGACACCCGCGGCGACACCAGCTGGGTGCCGCCGGAGATGATCGAACGCATCGAAGTGATTCGCGGCCCGGCCGCCGCCCGCTACGGTAACGGCGCCGCCGGCGGCGTGGTGAATATCATCACCAAAAAAACCGGCGATGAGTGGCACGGCTCCTGGAACACCTATATGAACGCCCCGGAGCACAAAGACGAAGGCTCCACCAAGCGCACCAACTTCAGCCTCAGCGGCCCGCTGGGCGGCGATTTCAGCTTCCGCCTGTTCGGTAACCTCGACAAAACGCAGGCCGACGCCTGGGACATCAACCAGGGTCATCAGTCCGAACGCACCGGGATCTATGCCGACACCCTGCCGGCCGGGCGCGAAGGGGTAAAAAATAAAAACATCGATGGTCTGGTGCGCTGGGAATTCGCCCCGATGCAGTCGCTGGAGTTTGAGGCCGGCTACAGCCGCCAGGGGAACCTCTATGCCGGCGACACTCAGAACACCAACTCCAACGACCTGGTGAAAGAGAACTACGGCAAAGAGACCAACCGTCTGTACCGCAACACCTACTCGGTCACCTGGAACGGCGCCTGGGACAACGGCGTGACCACCAGCAACTGGGCGCAGTACGAACGCACCCGCAACTCGCGCAAAGGCGAAGGTCTGGCCGGGGGTACCGAGGGGATCTTCAACAGCAACCAGTTCACCGATATCGATCTGGCGGATGTGATGCTGCACAGCGAAGTCAGCATCCCGTTCGACTATCTGGTTAATCAGAACCTGACGCTGGGCAGCGAGTGGAACCAGCAGCGGATGAAGGATAATGCCTCCAATACCCAGGCGCTGTCGGGAGGAGAAATTCCGGGCTACGACAGCACCGGCCGCAGCCCGTACTCGCAGGCGGAGATCTTCTCCCTGTTCGCTGAGAACAACATGGAGCTGACCGACACCACCATGCTGACCCCGGCGCTGCGTTTCGATCACCATAGCATCGTCGGCAACAACTGGAGTCCGTCCCTTAACCTGTCCCAAGGGCTGTGGGACGACTTCACGCTGAAGATGGGCATCGCCCGCGCCTATAAAGCGCCGAGCCTGTATCAGACCAACCCGAACTACATTCTCTACAGCAAAGGCCAGGGCTGCTACGCCAGCAAAGACGGCTGCTATCTGCAGGGGAATGAAGATTTAAAAGCCGAGACCAGCATCAACAAAGAGATTGGCCTTGAGTTTAAACGCGACGGCTGGCTGGCGGGCGTGACCTGGTTCCGCAACGATTACCGCAACAAGATTGAGGCAGGCTATGCTCCGGTCTATCAAAACGGTAAAGGTACCGATCTCTACCAGTGGGAAAACGTGCCGAAAGCGGTAGTGGAGGGCCTGGAGGGCACGCTCAACGTCCCGGTGAGCGAGACCGTCAACTGGACCAACAACATCACCTATATGCTGCAGAGTAAGAACAAAGAGACCGGCGATCGTCTGTCGATTATCCCGGAATACACGCTAAACTCCACGCTGAGCTGGCAGGTACGCGATGATGTTTCGCTGCAATCGACCTTTACCTGGTACGGCAAACAGGAGCCGAAGAAGTACAACTATAAGGGTCAACCGGTTACCGGCAGCGAGAAGAACGAGGTCAGCCCCTACAGCATCCTCGGCCTGAGCGCGACCTGGGACGTCACCAAATACGTTAGTCTGACCGGCGGCGTGGATAACGTCTTCGACAAGCGCCACTGGCGCGCGGGCAACGCCCAGACCACCGGGGGTGCCACCGGCACGATGTACGGCGCCGGCGCCGAGACCTACAACGAATCGGGCCGCACCTGGTACCTGAGCGTCAACACCCACTTCTGATAGCGGGTTCTCCCTGCCCCGCCCTTGCAGGATAAAGGGCGGGGACAACCACGGTATTCTTGCCCTATGCACATCCATCACGCCACCCTGCCGCTGGCCGGCTATACGCTGCAGCAGATCGATTTCGACCCGGCGACTTTCCAGCCTGAAGATCTGTTGTGGCTGCCCTACCACGCCAGCCTGAGCGGCTGGGGCCGCAAGCGGCAGGCGGAGCACCTGGCCGGGCGCATCGCCGCGGTGTACGCCCTGCGCGAGGCCGGGGAAAAACAGCCTCCCGCCATCGGCGATCGGCGCCAGCCGCTGTGGCCCGCGCCCTGGTTCGGCAGCATCAGCCACTGCGGCCAGCGCGCGCTGGCGGTAGTGACTGACCGGCCGGTGGGCGTCGATATCGAGCGCCAGTTTACGCCACCGCTGGCGGCGGAGCTGGAGAGCAGCATTATCAACGAGGTGGAAAAAAAGGTGCTGTTACACAGCGGCCTGCCCTTCCCGCTGGCGCTGACGCTGGCGTTTTCGGCGAAAGAGAGTGGGTTTAAGGCGACGCCGACGGCAAGCCAGCGCGCGCTGGGGTTCGACGACTTTCAGATCGTGGAGGTAACGGCAAGCACCGTAGCGCTGCGGTTTGCGGGGCAACGCTATCCGCTGCACTGGACCGCGTCGGAGGAGCAGGTCATCACGCTTTGCGCATTGCAGCAGTAAACGCCCGCGCGCTTCACGCGACGGGCGTTCAGACCATCAGCCCCTGTTTTGCACCCGGGCGACGATGGCGGCGGCATCAAACCCGTGGTACTGGCGCATCCAGCCGCGATCGGCGGCGGCGGCGTACTCCCCGTCCGGGATCCCCAAGCGCTGTAGAGTCATGCCCACGCCTGCTTCCGCCAGCACCTCCGCCACCAGGCTGCCCAGACCGCCGTTGACGTTATGCTCTTCGACGGTGATCACCGAGCCGCACGGCCGAAGCGCCGCCAGCAGCGCCGCGGTATCGCAGGGGCGGATCGACGGCACGCTGACCACTTTCGCCTGAACACCAAGGTCGGCAAGCTGCTGCGCTGCCTCCACCACCTCATGCACCGTCGAACCGGTGGCCACCAGCGCGACGTCCTCGCCTTCGCGCAGGGTCAGCACGGCGCCGGGAACAAAGCGATACGACTCGTCAAGCAGCTCCGGCAGCGCCTTGCCATCGAGGCGAATATAGACCGGGCCCTGATAAGCAAGGGCATAGTCGATAATCTGCCGACATTCGCGCGGCGTGGAGGGGGCGAAGATCTGGATATTGCCGAAGCCGCGCATCACCGCCAGATCGTCAATCGCATGGTGGGTGCTGGCCAGCGGACCGTAGCTGGCCCCGGCGTTAAGGCCAAACAGCTTCACGTTGGTGTTGTTGTAACAGACATCCACTTTGATTTGCTCATTGGCCCGCGAAATGAGAAACGGCGCGGCGTTACAGGTCACCGCCACTTTGCCGCCCAGCGCCAGACCAGCGGCGGTGCCGACCATACTCTGCTCAGCGATGCCGACGTTCACCAGCCGGCCGGGAAACTGCTTAATAAAGGGGGCGATTTTGGCCGTCGACGTGGAGTCGGCCACCACCGGCACCAGATCGACACCGCTTTCCACGGCGGCGATAAAGGCCTCGACCATGACGTTAGCCAGGTGTTCTGCATTACTCATCTTTCAGTTCCTCCAGCGCCAGAGCGATCTCTTCACCTTTCGGCACCCGGTGGTGCCACTCCGGGCGCCCCTGGATAAAGGAGATCCCCGCGCCTTTCGTGGTGTTGGCAATAATGACGTTTGGTTTACCCTTCTGCTGCAGCCCCTCGATGGCTGCGACCACCGAGGCCATGTCGTTCCCCTGGCATTCGCTGACCGCCATGCCGAAGGCGCGCCATTTGTCGGCCAGCGGATCGGTATTCATGATTTCGCGCGTCGGCCCGGCCAGCTGGAGATTGTTCTTATCATTAATAATGACCAGGTTATCCAGACCGTAATGCGCCGCTGCCAGGGCGGCTTCCCAGTTGCTGCCTTCCGCCAGTTCGCCGTCGCCAGTGATCAAAAAAATGCGGCGGGTGCTGTTGCTTTTCTTCGCGGCCAGCGCCAGCCCCACCGCAACAGGCAAACCGTGGCCCAGCGCGCCGGTGTTCAGCTCAATACCCGGCGTTTTCTGCCGCACCGGGTGGCCCGGGAGATGAGAATTAGCATGCTGGTAGGTCTCCAGCCACTCGACCGGGAAGAAGCCGGCCTCCGCGAGGACGCAGTAGTAGCAGCCCACCGCGTGGCCTTTCGACTGGATATAGATATCGCGCTGCGGGTCGTCGAGCCGATCCGGCGCGACGTTGAGAACGCGGAAATAGAGTGCGGTTAACAATTCGACCTGCGAGAGGTCGGCCCCGGTGTGGCCGCCGGCCGGACTATTGGCGTTTAAGCGCACAATGTGGCGCCGCACCGCGCGGGCTTTACACTCCAGCGTCTGAATATCAAATCTGTAGGGATTCATTTCACACCTCTGAATTTATTTTCAGCATGGAATATTTATTCCAGCAAGGACTAAAAAAACCAGATATCCCTATGCCGGGTGGTAAGCCTTCTGCCACAGCGCCCTACTCAGGAACATTCTGCCTCCCGCTCCGGACTTAGCCCGGAGAAACACGTTGACTTGGAATCGCCTTGAATATATATTCAATGATGATTCTTTATTCGATTATGACCTGGCTGTTTTGTTTTTGTCCATAGTCGATTTTGAGGATTGGCAAAAGTTAGATGCCTGTCACACTTAAGTGTGATTTTTTTTCGCGTATGATAGAAGCCTCTATACCCTAAATAAAATGGCTGTCGCTAAGCGTCTGAACACAGGCGATAAATGATTTTCGAGGATTAATATGGCTAAGCAGGATGAACAACGGCTATTGGTTAAGATTGCCACGCTTTACTACCTGGAAGGACGAAAGCAGTCTGATATCGCCCAACTTCTCTCGCTCTCACAGTCATTTGTCTCCCGCGCCATTACCCGCTGCCAGAAAGAGGGCGTCGTCAAAATCAGCGTCGTACAGCCGTCAAACATTTTTCTGAAGCTCGAAAAAGGGCTTGAGGATCGCTACGGTCTTAAGCAGGCGGTGGTGGTGGATACCGAGGAAGAGGCCAGCGATCACACCATTAAGCGGGCGATTGGCTCCGCCGCCGCCCACTACCTGGAAACCCGTCTGCGGCCAAAAGATCTGATTGGCGTCTCCTCCTGGAGCTCAACCATTCGCGCGATGGTCGATGAAGTTCATGCGCAGAACCTGAAGGCCAGCGGCGTGATCCAGCTGCTCGGCGGCGTCGGGCCCAACGGTAACGTGCAGGCGACGATTCTTACCCAGACCCTCGCCCAGCGCCTGAACTGCGACGCCTGGCTGCTGCCGTCGCAGAGCATTGAGGGATCCATGGAGGAGCGCAACCGGCTGCTGGCCAGCAAGGACGTCGCGGACGTAGTGTCGCGCTTTGACGAGGTGGATATCGCCATCGTCGGCATCGGCATTCTCGAACCCTCCCAGCTGCTGAAAACCTCCGGGAACTACTATCACGAAGATATGCTGCAGGTGCTGGCGGCGCGCGGAGCGGTGGGCGATATCTGCCTGCACTACTACGACAAAAACGGCCATCCGGTGTTACGCGATGATGAAGATCCGGTGATCGGCATGGCGCTGGAGAAGGTCAAAAAATGCCCGAACGTGGTCGCGCTGGCCGGCGGCACTGACAAAGTCGCGGCCATCAAAGGCGCCCTCACCGGCGGCTACATTGACGTTTTAATCACCGATTATCCTACCGCCCGCATGCTGGTCAGCGACTAACCTGCCGCGCTGTTTTTCCTCTCTGCCGCCCTGACGCGCTTTTTTAGCCTCAGGGCTGGCCCTGTTAATGCATTGAAATTAAATGATTTAATCTACCACTCCAGCCGCCTGCCGCCGCTTTCGCCGATCGGCGAAATGTGATTGCCAGCACAATTGATGATTTTTCCGGTAGCCCGTCACCGGGTTTGTGGCTTAAGGTATCAAATAAATAATCACTATCGAATATATATTCAGTGATTAAGAAGATGATAACGAAATGTCACATCATGGCCTGCGTAAACGCATGAGACGGTGGAAGATATCCCGTCTCCGCTGTTCCAGGACACCGGGTGACCGAGGAGAGCACGATGCAGGCGACAGCAAAAGAGTTCATCATCGCCCTGGATGAAGGCACCACCAACGCCAAAGCGGTGGTGCTGGATAGCCGGGGCAAGGTTATCGTCAAATTCTCGCAGCCGCTGGCGCTCCAAACGCCGCGCGACGGCTGGGTGGAGCAGTCGGGCGAGGCGCTGGTGGCCGCCTCGCTGGCGGTGATCGCCAGCGCGGTGGCCCACGTCGGCGCGGAAAACGTCGCCGCGCTGGCCATCAGCAACCAGCGGGAAACCGCCATCGGCTGGTATCGCGACAGCGGCGAACCGATTAACGCAGCCATTACCTGGCAATGCACCCGCAGCGCCGCGTTCTGCGACACGCTGCGTCACGATCGCCAGGAACAGCGTATTAAACAGGCCACCGGCCTGCCGATCGCCCCGCTATTCTCGGCCTCCAAAATGCGCTGGCTGCTGGATGCGACTGCCGATGGCCGCCTGCGCGCCGAACGCGGCGAGATTTGCCTCGGCACCATCGACAGCTGGCTGCTGTGGAATCTGACCGCCGGAGAAGCCTTCTGCTGCGACTACTCCAATGCCGCCCGCACCCAGTTGTTGAATCTGCACCGCGGCGAGTGGGACGACGAGATGCTAGCGCTGTTCGGTATTCCGCGCGCGGCGTTGCCGGACATTAAACCGTCGAGCGGCCTCTTCGGCCATACCAAAGGGCTGGCCGCTATTCCAGACGGTATTCCCATTATGGCGATGATCGGCGACTCCCACGCGGCGCTGTTCGGCCACGCGCTCGGCGAAGCGGGCTGCGTGAAAGCCACCTACGGCACCGGCTCATCGGTGATGGCGCCGGTCAAATCGGCGCAGTGCGATATCGAGGCGCTGGCGACCACTGTCGCCTGGCACGATGGCGATCAGCTGGTGTGGGGGCTGGAAGGTAATATTCCCCACACCGGCGATGCCGTCGCCTGGATGGCGGACAGCACCGGTCTGAGCGAGCTCTCTGCCGCCGAGCTGGCCCATGAGCTGAACACCCTTCCCGCCTCCGTCGACTCGACCCTCGGGGTGTACTTCGTGCCGGCGCTGACCGGTCTCGGCGCCCCCTGGTGGGACGATAGCGCCCGCGGCGTGATCTGCGGCCTGAGTCGCGGGGTGAAACGCGCGCATCTGATCCGCGCGGCGCTGGAGTCCATCACCTATCAGATTGCCGACGTGGTGGTGGCGATGCGTCAGCATGAGGAGTTCACCCTGACGGCGCTGATGGTGGACGGCGGGCCGACCAACAATGACTGGCTGATGCAATACCAGGCCGATCTGCTCGGCTGCCCGGTGATGCGCAGCGACGTGCCGGAGCTGTCCGCCATCGGCGCGGCGTTGCTGGCGCGTAAAGCGCTCCATCCCGGGTCGACCGCCGACCTGCAGGCCTTCTTAACCGAACACAGCGCCTTTCAGCCCGACATGGCCCGCCACCAGCGCTTGCAAACGCGCTGGCAGGAGTGGCGCCATGCGGTCGACCGAACATTATGGAAACCGGACTCGCCAGCCTGAACGCCAGACTGCGCGACGACACGCATTCACTTATCACAGGAGAAACCCGGCCCATAACGATATCGCTATCCCCGAATGTATTCAGGGGAAATTTCAGACCGTAAAAGCCTGCCCGTTCAGGGGCTCATTTGTTCGAATATAAAAATACAGGAACAGAGTCATGAAATTACGTATAACCCTTTTAACCGCTGCTACCCTGACCGCCTTCTCCTTTGCCGCGCACGCCGCGGAGAAAGGCACCATTATGATCATGGTCAACTCGCTGGATAACCCGTATTACGCCTCGGAAGCCAAAGGCGCCAGCGAAAAAGCCCAGGCGCTCGGCTATAAAACCACCGTGCTGTCCCATGGCGAAGATGTCAAAAAGCAGAATGAGCTTATCGACACCGCCATTGGTAAAAAGGTGCAGGGCATTATTCTTGATAACGCCGACTCCACCGCCAGCGTCGCCGCCATTGAAAAGGCCAAAAAAGCCGGCATTCCGGTGGTCTTAATTAACCGTGAAATTCCGGTTGATGATGTGGCGCTGGAACAAATTACCCACAATAACTTCCAGGCCGGCTCCGAGGTCGCCAACGTCTTCGTCGAGAAGATGGCGGAGAAAGGCAAATACGCCGAGCTGACCTGCAACCTCGCCGATAATAACTGCGTCACCCGTTCTAAATCTTTCCATCAGGTCATTGACCAGTATCCGGATATGGTCAGCGTGGCGAAACAGGATGCCAAAGGCACCCTGATCGACGGCAAGCGCATCATGGACAGCATTCTGCAGGCTCACCCGGACGTGAAAGGCGTGATCTGCGGCAACGGGCCGGTCGCCCTCGGCGCGATTGCAGCGCTGAAAGCGGCCAACCGTAGCGATGTGATCGTCGTCGGCATCGACGGCAGCAACGATGAGCGCGACGCCGTGAAAGCCGGCACCCTGCAGGCGACCGTGATGCTGCAAGCGCAGGCCATCGCCGCTCAGGGCGTCACCGATCTGGATAATTACCTGCAAAAAGGCGAAAAGCCGGCCAAACAGCGCGTGATGTTCCGCGGCATTCTGATTACCCAGGATAACGCCGATAAAGTCCAGGATTTCAACATTAAGTCCTGAGTTCGGGTGGTTGCGCCCCCGCGGGGGCGCAGAGGAGAGCATTATGTTTAAGAAAACCTGTCTGACGCTAGCCGTACTGGCGCTTGGGGGCTGTCGCATCGTCTCGCAGCAGGAGCTGGCAGATCTGAAATCGCCGCCTAACCCGCATATGGCGAACATGGATAAAACCTGGCAGCAGAGCATCGTACCCCAGGTGGTGGCGAAAGCGCGCCCGGCGGCGGAACTGATGAGCGCGCTCAAGGCGGCAAAAGATATCGATAGCGCCTGCAAAGCCCTTGGCTACCGCGCGCAGGACGAAAACCCCTGCATCTTCTACGTCAAGGTTTCAGGTACTGTCAGCAAGCTCGATACCGCCTCGCGCAGCGGCAAGATGACCCTGTCCGACGCCAGCGTCGGCAATGTGACGGTGCAAATTGGCCCCACCCTGCGCGGCACCCAGCTGCGCGACGGCTACAGCGGCGCCAGCTATCAGGACTTTAACGACCAGGTGCTGTTCGGTGAGTACAGCAAGAATATCAACAGCCAGGCGGTCAAAATGATTCAGACAGCCAACGTCAAAACCGGCGACAGCGTGGATGTGTACGGCGTCTTCTCGGCGTGGGATATTCCGCCAACCCTCCCGGAAATTACCCCGGCGAAAATCGTTCACGCGGGGGGGCAATAATATGGCGCCGCACGATCTCGTCGCTCCCCAGCCCGTTGAGTCTGAAGTGATTATCGAAACTCGCGGCCTGTCGCGCGTCTATCCCGGCGTGACCGCCCTGGATAATGTCAATTACCGGGTCTATCGAAATAAGGTCAACGTGCTGATCGGAGAAAATGGTGCGGGTAAATCCACCATGATGAAAATGCTTGCCGGTGTGGAAACACCCTCCTCCGGGCAAATTATTCTCGATGGCGAGGCGGTGACTTTAAACTCTACCCATCAGGCAGAGAAATTCGGCATCAGCATTATTTTCCAGGAACTGAATTTATTTCCCAATATGAATGTGATGGAAAACATCTTCATGGCAAATGAATTCTTTCAGAAAGGACGCATCAACGAAAAATATCAGTACGCGCTGGCCAAATCGCTGCTGGAACGGCTGGAGCTGGATGTCGATCCCTACACCCCGCTGGGCGAACTCGGTATCGGCCACCAGCAATTAGTCGAGATTGCCCGCGCGCTGTCGAAAGACACCCGGGTGCTGATCATGGACGAGCCCACCTCGGCGCTGAGCCAGTCTGAGGTGAAAGTGCTGTTCAAGGTGATCGCGCAGCTTAAGCGCCGCGGCGTGACCATTATCTATATCTCGCATCGCCTCGAAGAGCTGATGGAGATCGGCGACCACATCACCATTTTCCGCGACGGCCGCTTTATCAGCGAGCGTCACGTCAGCGACGCCAGCGTGCCGTGGATCATCGAGCAGATGGTCGGCGATAAGAAAAAACATTTCGATTATCAACCGGCGCCAAAAGGCAACGCGGTGCTTGACGTCAAGGGACTGACCGCGCTGCATCCCAGCGGCGGCTACAAGCTCAATGACGTCACCTTCACCCTCAGAAAAGGCGAAGTGATCGGTATTTACGGCCTGCTGGGGGCCGGACGCACCGAGCTGTTCAAAGGCCTGGTGGGCCTGATGCCCTGCCAGCGCGGCGAGGTACACCTCAATGGCGAAAGCATCGGCAAAGCACGCTTTCAGCAGCGTCTGAAAAAAGGGCTGGCTCTGGTGCCGGAGGACCGCCAGGGCGAAGGCGTGGTGCAGATGATGTCGATTCAGGCCAACATGACGCTCTCTGATTTCAGCCTGCAGGGTTTTCGCCGCGCCTGGCGCTGGTTGAATCCGCAAAAAGAAGAGACCTGCGTGAAAGCGATGATCCAGCAGCTGGCGATCAAGGTCAGCGACGCCAATTTGCCCATCACCTCGCTGAGCGGCGGCAATCAACAAAAAGTGGTGCTGGGTAAAGCGCTGATGACCCAGCCGCAGGTGGTGTTCCTCGACGAACCGACGCGCGGCATCGACGTCGGTGCGAAAACCGACGTCTACCACCTGATCGGCAAAATGGCCCAGCAGGGGCTGGCGGTGATGTTTTCATCTTCTGAACTGGATGAGGTGATGGCCCTGGCCGACCGCATCCTGGTGATGGCCGATGGCCGCATTACCGCCGATCTACCGCGCCATGCGGTGACCCGCGAACAGTTAATCGCGGCTTCAACACCTCAAGATTAATCAGGCTGGAATCCATCATGAACCAGAAATATATGATTTATATGTACCTGCTGAAGGCCCGCACCTTTATCGCCCTGCTGCTGGTGATCGCATTCTTCAGCGTGATGGTACCCAACTTCCTGACCGCCTCTAACCTGCTGATCATGACCCAGCACGTGGCGATCACCGGTCTGCTGGCCATCGGCATGACGCTGGTCATTCTCACCGGCGGCATTGATTTGTCCGTCGGCGCGGTGGCGGGGATCTGCGGCATGGTGGCAGGCGCGCTGCTGACCAACGGCCTGCCGCTGTGGAACGGCGACATCCTCTTCTTTAACGTCCCGGAAGTGATCCTCTGCGTGGCGATCTTCGGCGTGCTGGTCGGTCTGGTCAACGGCGCGGTGATCACCCGCTTCGGCGTGGCGCCGTTTATCTGCACCTTAGGCATGATGTACGTCGCCCGCGGCTCCGCGCTGCTGTTTAACGACGGGAGCACCTACCCGAATCTCAACGGCATGGAAGCGCTGGGCAACACCGGTTTCGCCACCCTCGGCTCCGGCACCCTGCTCGGCGTCTATCTGCCCATCTGGCTGATGATCGGCTTCCTGGTGCTGGGCTACTGGCTGACCACCAAAACGCCGCTTGGCCGCTACATCTACGCCATCGGCGGCAACGAGTCCGCCGCCCGCCTCGCCGGCGTGCCGATTGTGAAAGCGAAAATATTCGTCTATGCCTTCTCCGGCCTGTGCGCGGCCTTTGTCGGCCTGATCGTCGCATCACAGCTGCAAACCGCGCACCCGATGACCGGCAACATGTTTGAGATGGACGCCATCGGCGCCACCGTGCTCGGCGGCACTGCGCTGGCCGGCGGCCGTGGTCGGGTAACCGGCTCGATTATCGGCGCCTTCGTCATCGTCTTCCTTGCCGACGGCATGGTGATGATGGGCGTCAGCGATTTCTGGCAAATGGTGATTAAAGGCGTGGTGATCGTCACCGCCGTGGTCGTCGACCAGTTCCAGCAGAAGCTGCAGAGCAAGGTCATCCTGATGCGTCGCCATGAGGAGAAACTGGCCGCCATCCCCCCCAACGGCGCCACCTCCAGCTAACCGGCAACGATTCATATCTTCCGCCGGGCCTGGTGCCCGGCTCAGCGAAAGGGAACAACATATGCAACGAGATTTCCAGAACAAAACGGTGGTGATCACCGGCGCCTGCCGCGGCATCGGCGCGGGTATTGCCGAGCGCTTCGCCCGCGACGGCGCGAACCTGGTAATGGTTTCCAACGCCGAACGGGTTCATGAGACCGCCGAAACCCTGCGTCAGCGCTATCAGGCGGACATTTTATCGCTGCAGGTCGATGTGACCGACGAAGCGCAGGTGCAGGGGCTGTATGAGCAGGCCGCCACCCGCTTCGGCACCATTGACGTCTCGATTCAGAACGCCGGGGTGATCACCATCGATTACTACGACCGGATGCCAAAAGCCGATTTCGAAAAAGTGCTGGCGGTCAACACCACCGGCGTCTGGCTGTGCTGCCGCGAGGCGGCCAAATATATGGTGAAACAGAATCACGGCAGCCTGATCAACACCTCATCCGGTCAGGGGCGCCAGGGCTTCATCTATACCCCGCACTATGCCGCCAGCAAGATGGGCGTGATCGGCATTACCCAAAGCCTGGCTCATGAGCTGGCGCCGTGGAATATCACCGTCAACGCCTTCTGCCCGGGCATTATTGAAAGCGAAATGTGGGATTACAACGACCGCGTGTGGGGCGAAATTCTCAGCACCGAGCAGAAGCGCTACGGCAAAGGCGAGCTGATGGCGGAGTGGGTCGAGGGCATTCCGATGAAGCGCGCCGGCAAGCCGGAAGACGTCGCCGGGCTGGTGGCGTTTCTCGCCTCCGACGACGCCCGCTATCTCACCGGACAGACCATTAACATCGATGGCGGTTTGATTATGTCCTGAGCACGGTAGCCCGGTTAAGGCGCGGCGCGCCGCCAACCGGGAAGCCTGGCTCCCGATGTTCGACACTATATTGAAGAGAATAATCATTATGATCGGTAAAGACTTTGCACAACAGCTGTTTAGCCTGCGGGATCGCGTCGCCTTTGTCACCGGCGCCGGCAGCGGCATTGGCCAGACCATCGCCTGCAGTCTCGCCAGCGCCGGCGCGCGGGTGGTCTGTTTTGATCTTCGCGACGACGGCGGGCTGGCGGAAACGGTCAGTCATATTGAATCCATTGGTGGCCAGGCCTGCGCCTACACCGGCGATGTCCGCCAGCTGGCCGACCTGCGCGCCGCCGTCGCGCTGGCCAAAAGCCGCTTTGGCCGCCTCGACATCGCCGTTAACGCCGCCGGGATCGCCAACGCCAATCCGGCGCTGGAGATGGAGAGCGAGCAATGGCAGCGGGTGATCGATATCAATCTCACCGGGGTGTGGAATTCCTGCAAAGCGGAAGCGGAGCTGATGCTGGAATCCGGCGGCGGGTCGATTATCAACATCGCCTCGATGTCGGGGATCATCGTTAACCGCGGCCTCGACCAGGCGCATTACAACTGCTCCAAAGCCGGCGTGATCCATCTGTCGAAAAGCCTGGCGATGGAGTGGGTGGGCAAAGGGATCCGCGTCAATTCCATCAGCCCGGGATATACCGCCACGCCGATGAATACCCGTCCGGAGATGGTGCACCAAACCCGCGAGTTTGAAAGCCAGACGCCGATGCAGCGGATGGCAAAGGTGGAAGAGATGGCCGGCCCGGCGCTGTTCCTCGCCAGCGACGCCGCCTCGTTCTGCACCGGCGTAGACCTGGTGGTCGACGGCGGGTTTGTCTGCTGGTGATCCTTTCCTGCTTCAGGGCGCCACGCTGCGGCGCCCCTCTCCATCCCCGCCGTTAAGCCAGAGGATACTGTTGAAACGCCGGCAGCGCCTCCCCCTTCTGCGCCAGCGCGCGAATATGCGCAAACTCCGCTGCCGGCACCACCGCCGGGATCATCAACTGGATAAAGGACCAGACCACCGTGCTGGTGACCATCACCTGGTCCGGATGCGCGGCGACAGCGCGGTCTGCCAGCCGGGCGTCCCATTCCCGACAGGCGGCGAGCAGCTGGCCGGTCACCCGGGCTATCCACGGCTGATGCTGCTTCTCTTCCGGCCGCAGACGGTGCTCATAAACATGCTGGACCGCTTTTTCACTGGCGGCGAGGATCACCCCCAGCAGGTGCAGGTCGTGGGCCAGCGCCTCGGGATGAGCGGGAAGCAGCCGACGCCCGGCGGGGTTGGCCGTTTCGAAATAATGGAGGATCAGCGTGGAGTCCATCAGCTGCGTCCCGTTATCAAGAATCACCGTCGGTGCCTTGACCACCGGATTAATACGGGAGAATTCGTCAAAGCCGCTAAAGACCGATAGCGGCAGGCTCTCGAATTCCACGCCATAGAGCGCCAGAGAAACCGCCACGCGTCTTACATAAGGTGAATCCATCATACCAATGAGTTTCATCGTCACTCCTGCCTGCGATAAAGGGGTTGCTGGCTTACCTTACTGGAAAACCCGCCCCGCGAATATCAGGGGATGCTTACCGCAATGGTTAGGAAAACTAACAAACTGGCGCCACGGGGTAGTCCGCCGGTCTCCCCTGTGCTATACCGACTGAGACAGCCTGCATCCCCTCGACAGCCTGTTCACGGCGGCTATAAAACCCGCTAACCCGGTAGTAACGTTAACGTATCGACTCACTGACTGAGAGATCACCATGGCAGATTTTCCCCCCGTCGCCAGCCTGCGCAGCTTTGAGGCGGTGGCGCGCCTCGGCAGCGTGACGCAGGCCGCCCACGAAATGAGCGTGACCCATTCGGCGGTCAGCCAGCACATCAAACAGCTGGAAGCCCTGGTCGGCGTCTCACTGTTTGTCCGCCACGGGCGCGGGGTGCGCATCACGGAAGAGGGGCGGCTCTATGCCCTGCAAATCCGCGAGGCGTTACAGCACATCGCCGACGCCACGCGGATGGTGCAGATCAAACCCCGCACCATGGAACTGACCCTGGCGACCCTCCCCTCCTTTGGCTGCCACTGGCTGCTGCCGCGGCTGGCGCGCTTTCAGGCGCGACATCCGCAGATCGCGGTGCGCCTGCTGACCAGCCTGGCGGTAGTCAACCTGCAGCAGGAGGGTATCGATCTGGCCATTCGCATGGGGCAAGGCGACTGGGAGGGGATGGAAAGCCGGCATCTGTTTGCCGATGAACAGCTGGTGGTGGCCGCGCCGCACTATCGCGGCGGCGACCTGCCGACCACCCCGCAGGCGATCGCCGCCAGCGATATCGTTTTTTCCATGGAGTCGTGGCACGCCTGGTGCAGCCAGGCGGGGCTGGAAAAGACCATCGTCCCCGCGGGCCTGCGCCTGAACGACTCCAACCTGGTGCTGGAGGCGGTTCGCCTGGGGGCCGGCGTGGCGCTGGAGCGGCGCTCGCTGGTGGCGGGAGCCATAGCCCGCGGCGAGCTGGTGCAGCTCACCGCCGTCACCGTCCCCTACCCCTGGCACTACTGGCTGACCGTCTCCCCGCAGGCGGAGAACCGGCCGGAAATCGCCCGGTTCATCGCCTGGCTGGAAGAGGAGATCGCCCTCTGGCGCCAGCAGATCAGCGCTTAGCCTTCGGCCGACGGCGGCAGGCCAGCCCGGGCGGCGTGCTCCTGGGAGAGACGCCAGAAATCGTGCCCGGCGGGATACTGATAGAGGCGCAGGGAGAACTGCCCGGCCACCGCGGTAATGTACTCAAATATCGCCGACTGGGTGTTTTCGTAGTCTTTCCACAGCGTCGAGGAGGTGAAGCAGTAAATCTCCAGTGGGATACCCGACGGCGACGGTTTCAGCGTTCTCGCCACAATGTACATCTCCTTAATAATATCCGGCCGCTCGGCAAGATAGTGCATCAGGTAGTGGCGAAACAGAGTCAGGTTGGTCAGGCCGTTATCGACAAACCAGCGGTCCGCCACGCCGCCGGGATCCCGGCCGTCAAGCAACGTGGTCAAAGGCTCATTCACCCCGCGGATGGCCAGCATCGAGGAGAGCATCTCCTGGTCGAGAAAACGCACCGAGTGCTGATCGATGGCGATACTGCGCATGATCCGCCGCGCCCCGGAGGAGAACATCGCCTGCCAGTTGGTATAGGTCTCGGTGAGGAAATTCTTGGTGGGAATACGGGAGATGGTATTGTCCCAGTTGCGGATGGTAATGGTGTGCAGCGCGATATCCGTCACCTCGCCGCTGAGGTTCTTGTCAGGCATTTCAATCCAGTCCCCCAGCTGGAGCACGTCGTTGGACGACAGCTGAACGTTCGCCACCAGCGACAGCAGGGTATGCTGGAACACGATCATCAGCACCGCCGCCACCGCCCCCAAACTGGAGATAATAATAATCGGCGATTTATTCGACATCACGGCGAGGATCATAATCGCCGCCAGGATGTGAACTAAGATTTTGCCTATCTGGATATAGCCCTTAATGGAATGATTTTTACGTTTGGTTTTTCGCAGATAAGAGCTGTTGACAATATCCAGCATCTCGTTGAAAAACACCGACATAAAAATAAAAAACAAGATCCCGCAGACGGTATTAATCGCCGTCACCAGCGATGCCGGCATCGCCGGCATAAACTGCAGAACGTAATAGACGATAATAACCGGAATGAAATTGGACAGCTTTTCGGCGATGCGTCGATCCTTCTCCAGCGGCACGTCCTGTTTATGGCTACTAAAGAAGACCTTACGCACCACTTTAATCAGCAAGAACTTGCATAAAAGGTGGGCAAATATGCCGGAGAGCAGCAGCAGAATAAGGTTAAATCCCACCGCCAGCGCCGGATTACTCTCAATAAACGTCAGTAGATGATTCACATACGCCATGCTTTATCGCCTGAATAACTATGCCATTTCGCTAACTGCTTTATCACAAGGGCATATATTGGAAAAAGTTAATCAATCCGCATCATGGCATATCGCTTAGCGTAACGTCCATGCGCGCACCGCCGCTAATCATTCACGGGATATATGTCAAAGTTTGCATTAATCATTATCTACGCTCACTATAAAGAGGCTTGTTATCAGGACGGAATAAGTCCAGGAGGAAACATGTTTAAAACGCTTACCGCTATTATCGCCTTAGCCGCCTCCGCCAGCGTTATGGCGCAAGGCGACGTCACGCTGAACAGTCTGGCCCACGATAGCGCCACCCGGGCGTCGTTTAACCAGATGGTCAAAGGCCATCAGCTGCCCGCCTGGGTGACCACCGGCGGCACCGGTTCGCCGGCGCAGACGGTGAAGCTGGGCAGCGAATCCTGGCAGGTGTTAAGCGCCTGCAAACCCCACGACTGCGGCCACGAGCGTATCGCGGTGATCTGGTCGGAGAAAAGCAAACAGATGTCAGGCGTTTACTCGGTGGTCGATGAAAAAACCGACCAGGAGAAGCTGACCTGGCTTAACGTCAGCGACGCCCTGTCCATCGATGGCAAAACCGTGCTGTTTGCCGCCCTCAGCGGTAGCCTCGACAACCATCCGGACGCCTTTAACTACCAGTAACCGCCCGTCGCCCCCGTCAGCCTTTCGCCGACGGGGGCTCCCTGGCTAGCCATCCGGGAACATCACGCTGTTCCCCGGCGCTTCCCTGTGCAAATGGATAAAGTTCAGGTGCCGCTCGTACTGGTCGAGAATATCGGTGATCACCTGCTCTTTGCTGTAGTCCATCAGGTCGTTACCCTGGCTGCCCTCCAGCAGGAAGGTCTCCAGCCGGTAATAGGTGGATTTCCCGCTGCGCGCCCGATAGGTAAAGCCCGGCACCGAGTACTGCTGCGGCCAGATCTTGTAGATAAAGTTCTGCTCGTCGCCCATGTGCACCAGCAGGTCGAGGTGGCCAAGGTTCTCGCCCTCTTCCGGCGGCAGGCTCTTCAGTTCCACCGCGGCGCCGCGCAGCCGCAGCTCCTGGGCCACTTCCTCCATCGCCGGGTAGCACACCGTCTCCATCATCTGTTTGGTATAGCGTGTGCCCGGGTAATTCATCAGCCGCGACAGGCGCTTCTTCCAGCTCAGCCGGTCCTGCAGGCCCATCGGGCGCGGGGCGGTGTCGCGGCTGGCGCTGACCCGACGGTAATCTTCCACTTTCAGGGATTTATACAGTCCGGCCATCACGAAGAAAATCACAAAGCTGAACGGCAGCCCCATGATCACCGTGGTGTTCTGCAGCGCCGAGATGCCGTTGGTCATCAGCATCCCGAGGGTTAGCAGGCCGATAGCTACCGACCAGAAGATGCGCAGCCAGTTCGGGGCGTCGCTGTTAATGTCCTTCAGCTTCGAGGTGAAATTCCCCAGCACCAGCGCGCCGGAGTCGGCGGAGGTGACGTAGAACAGCAGGCCGGTAATGGTCGCCACCGAGGCGCTAAAGGTAAACGCCGGATACTGCGCCAGCAGGCTGTAGAAGCCGCGCTCCGGGTGGAGCATCGCCTCCTCGGCAAAGGCCGCGTCGCCGTGGATGATCTCATACAGCGCGCTGTTGCCGAACACCGACAGCCACAGCAGGGTAAAGGTGAACGGAATGATCAGGGTGCCCATCACAAACTGGCGGATGGTGCGCCCGCGCGAAATGCGCGCCAGGAACAGGCCAACGAACGGCGACCAGGCCACCCACCACGCCCAGAAAAAGAGCGTCCAGTTGTTCATCCACTCTACCGGGCGGTCGAAGGCGAAGCTGTTCAACGTCATGCCCATAAAGCGGTTGACGTAGTCGCCGACGTTGAGCACTAACGCATTGAGCAGGAAGGAGGTATCGCCCATGAACAGCACGAACAGGATCAGCCCCAGCGCGAGGGCGACGTTCAGTTCAGAGAGCACGCGGATGCCCTTGTCCACCCCGGAGGTGACCGAGATGGTGGCGATGATCACCGACAGCGCAATCAGGGCCGCTTTCGCCGCCAGCGAGTCCGGAATATCGAACAGCACGCTCAGACCGTAGTTGAGCTGCACCACGCCAATGCCGAGGGTAGTGGCGATGCCGAAGATGGTGCCGATCACCGCCGCGATATCGACGCTGTGGCCGATGGGCCCATTGATCCGTTTGCCGAAAATCGGGTACAGCGCCGAGCGGATGGTCAGCGGCAAATTATAACGATAGCTAAAGTATCCCAGCGCCATGCCCATCAGGGCATACATCGACCAGCCGGTTAAGCCATAGTGAAACAGGGTCCAGACCATCGCCTGGCGCGCCGCCTCGATGGTCTGCCCCGCCCCTTCCGGCGGCTGCATGTATTGCGTCACCGGCTCGGCCACGGAGAAGAACATCAGGTCGATGCCGATCCCGGCGGCGAACAGCATCGCCGCCCAGCTCAGCAAGCTGAACTCGGGCTTGGACTGCTCCGGCCCAAGCTTCACCGATCCGAAGCGCGAGCAGGCAATGCAGACGACGAAGACGATATACAGCGTCGCCGCCAGCAGATAGTACCAGCCGAAGGTTTTCGACACCCATCCCAGGGTGCGTCCAATCCACTCGGCAGAAAAATCGCGAAAAAAGATCGTCATCAGGGAAAACAACAAAATCAGTCCGGCAGAAGTGTAAAAAACCACCGGATTGATTTTGTCCTTTTCTCTGTTTTGCGAAAGATCTGTCATCCAGTATCCCCACTGTTTTTGTAACTATTAAAATTCAATCACGTAACAATTAAGACACATTTTATATTGAACGTCCAATCAAAAACCGCTTTAATAGTTAACCAACGCTGATGAATGGAGTGGCAAAAATGCCCAAACTGGGGATGCAGCCAATCCGGCGCAGGCAACTGATCGACGCCACGCTGGACGCAATAAATGAAGTCGGTATGCACGACGCGACCATCGCGCAGATCGCCCGACGGGCGGGCGTGTCGACGGGGATCATCAGTCACTATTTCAAAGACAAAAATGGTCTGCTGGAGGCGACCATGCGCGACATCACCAGCCAGCTACGCGACGCGGTGCTCAACCGTCTGCACGCTCTGCCGGACGGCAGCGCCGGAGAGCGCCTGCAGGCGATAGTGGGCGGCAACTTTGATGAGACGCAGATCAGCAGCGCGGCGATGAAGGCCTGGCTGGCCTTCTGGGCCAGCAGCATGCACCAGCCGATGCTCTACCGCCTGCAGCAGGTGAGCAGCCGCCGCCTGCTGTCGAACCTGGTGTACGAGTTCCGCCGCGAGCTGCCGCGCCAGCAGGCCCAGGAGGCCGGCTACGGGCTGGCGGCGCTGATAGACGGCCTGTGGCTGCGCGCCGCCCTGAGCGGCAAACCGCTGGATAAGACGCTGGCGCAGTCGCTGACCAGCCACTTCATCAGCCAGCATTTACCGACCGAATAACCGAGGAGAATTTATGTCCCGAATGGCAGAACAGCAGCTTTATATCCATGGTGGTTATACATCCGCCACCAGCGGTCGCACCTTCGAGACCATTAACCCGGCCAACGGTGAAGTCCTGGCAAGCGTACAGGCTGCCGGACGCGAGGATGTCGACCGCGCCGTCGAGAGCGCGCGGCGTGGGCAAAAAATCTGGGCGGCGATGACCGCCATGGAACGCTCGCGCATCCTGCGTCGCGCCGTCGATATCCTGCGCGAACGGAACGACGAGCTGGCAAAGCTGGAAACCCTCGACACCGGTAAAGCGTATTCCGAAACCTCAACCGTGGATATCGTCACCGGCGCGGACGTGCTGGAGTATTACGCGGGGCTGATCCCGGCGCTGGAAGGCAGTCAGATCCCCCTGCGCGAGACGTCGTTCGTCTACACCCGCCGCGAACCGCTGGGTGTGGTGGCCGGGATTGGCGCATGGAACTACCCGATCCAGATCGCTCTGTGGAAATCCGCCCCGGCGCTGGCCGCCGGCAATGCGATGATCTTCAAGCCGAGCGAAGTGACCCCGCTCACCGCCCTGAAACTTGCCGAAATCTATACCGAAGCGGGTCTGCCGGACGGCGTGTTTAACGTCCTGCCGGGTGTGGGCGCGGAGACCGGCCAGTACCTGACCGAGCATCCGGGTATCGCTAAGGTCTCCTTTACCGGCGGCGTCGCCAGCGGCAAAAAGGTGATGGCCAACGCGGCGGGCTCGTCCCTGAAAGAGGTGACGATGGAGCTGGGCGGCAAATCGCCGCTGATTATTTTCGACGATGCGGATCTCGATCTCGCCGCCGACATCGCCATGATGGCCAACTTCTTCAGCTCCGGACAGGTGTGCACCAACGGCACCCGGGTGTTCGTCCCCGCGAAGGTTAAGGCGGCGTTTGAGCAGAAAATCGTTGAGCGCGTGGGCCGCATCCGTGCGGGCGATCTGTTCGATGAACGCACCAACTTTGGCCCGCTGGTCAGCTTCCCGCACCGTGACAATGTGCTGCGCTACATCGCCAAAGGCAAAGCAGAAGGCGCGAACCTGCTGTGCGGCGGCGACGTGCTGAAGGGCGAAGGCTTTGACAACGGCGCGTGGGTGGCCCCGACCGTGTTTACCGACTGCAGCGATGAGATGACCATCGTGCGCGAGGAGATCTTCGGCCCGGTGATGTCCATCCTCACCTATGACACCGATGAAGAAGCGATCCGCCGCGCCAACGATACCGACTACGGTCTGGCGGCGGGTATCGTCACGGCCGACCTGAACCGCGCCCACAGCGCCATTCATCAGCTCGAAGCGGGTATCTGCTGGATCAACACCTGGGGGGAATCCCCGGCGGAGATGCCGGTCGGCGGCTATAAGCACTCCGGCATTGGCCGCGAGAACGGCGTGATGACCCTGCAGAGTTACACCCAGGTGAAGTCCATCCAGGTTGAGATGGGTAAATTCCAGTCCATATTTTAACCGGGAGGTTTTTTTGCAATTTGACTACATCATTATTGGCGCCGGCTCCGCCGGCAACGTTCTGGCGACACGACTGACTGAAGATCCAAACACCACCGTCCTGCTGCTGGAAGCCGGCGGCCCGGACTACCGGTTCGATTTCCGCACCCAGATGCCCGCCGCGCTGGCTTATCCGCTGCAGGGCAAGCGCTACAACTGGGCCTACGAGACCGAACCTGAGCCGTACATGAACAATCGCCGCATGGAGTGCGGACGCGGCAAAGGGCTCGGCGGATCCTCGCTGATCAACGGCATGTGCTACATTCGCGGTAACGCGATGGATCTGGATAACTGGGCCAAAGAGCCAGGGCTGGAACACTGGAGCTATCTCGACTGCCTGCCCTACTACCGGAAAGCGGAAACCCGTGATATCGGGCCCAACGACTACCACGGTGGCGATGGCCCGGTGAGCGTCACCACGCCGAAGCCGGGCAATAATCCGCTCTTCGAGGCGATGGTTGAAGCCGGGGTGCAGGCGGGTTATCCGCGCACCGACGATCTTAACGGTTACCAACAGGAAGGCTTTGGTCCGATGGACCGCACCGTGACGCCGCAGGGCCGTCGCGCCAGCACCGCCCGCGGCTATCTCGACCAGGCGCGCGGTCGCCCCAACCTGACCATCCGCACCCATGCGCTGACCGATCATATTATTTTTGCCGGCAAGCGCGCGGTGGGCGTCGAGTGGCTGGAGGGGGAAAGCACTATCCCGTCAAAAGCGACGGCCAACAAAGAGGTACTGCTGTGCGCCGGGGCGATTGCCTCGCCGCAGATCCTGCAGCGCTCCGGCGTCGGCAATCCCGAGTTGCTCAGGCAGTTCGATATCCCGGTGGTGCACGATCTGCCCGGCGTGGGTGAGAACCTGCAGGACCATCTGGAGATGTATCTGCAATATGAATGCAAAGAGCCGGTGTCGCTCTACCCGGCGCTGCAGTGGTGGAACCAGCCGAAGATCGGCGCCGAGTGGCTGTTCGGCGGCACCGGGATCGGCGCCAGTAACCAGTTCGAAGCGGGCGGTTTTATCCGCAGCCGCGCCGAGTTCGCCTGGCCGAACATTCAGTACCACTTCCTGCCGGTGGCGATTAACTACAATGGCTCCAACGCGGTGAAAGAGCATGGCTTCCAGTGCCACGTCGGTTCGATGCGTTCTCCCAGCCGCGGCCACGTGCGCCTGAAGTCGCGCGACCCGCACGCCCACCCGGCGATCCTGTTTAACTATATGTCCCATGAGCAGGACTGGCAGGAGTTCCGCGACGCCATTCGCATTACCCGGGAGATCATGAACCAGCCGGCGCTGGATAAGTATCGCGGCCGCGAAATCAGCCCGGGTATTGACTGCCAGAGCGATGCCGAGCTGGATGAGTTTGTGCGCAACCACGCCGAGACCGCATTCCACCCATGCGGGACCTGTAAGATGGGTTACGACGAGATGGCGGTGGTCGACGGCGAAGGCCGGGTCCACGGTCTGGAAGGCGTGCGGGTGATCGATGCGTCGATTATGCCGCAGATCATCACCGGCAACCTGAACGCCACCACCATTATGATCGGCGAGAAGATGGCTGACGCCATTCGCGGCCGCCAGCCGCTGCCGCGCAGCACCGCGGCGTATTATGTCGCTGGCGACGCGCCGGTTCGCCGCTAACCGTTTAGGCCACGCTTGTCCTTTCCCGTGCGGAAAGGACACTCCTCACCTTTCCTGCATCCCTTAGCGATCAAGACACGGCTGAATAATACTATCAACAGCAGCATTCACCTGTTTTGCACCGGATATCAGGGTGATACTTATCGTCCTCGCCCCAGCCACCTGATACATATCGATCTGGGCGACTCGTGTGCCATGCTGCGAAATATCAAAGAAGTTTGGCGCATTCTGCTCGGGGATGATGCGCTCAACCTCATAGCCATGCGGCTTCAGGGCGCTGCGTATGCAGTCATAGCGCCAGTGCAGCCCCAGCCGATCGGATACCGAATAAGTCTGATAGATGGTTTTGTCGCCGAAGGGGTGAATGACTCCGCAGGCCACCAGCAGAACGGCAATGACTATCAAGCCAAAAATTCTCATTATATTTCCATAACATAAAGACGCACCCGACATGAGCGCTGACGCTTTGCGCAGCGGAATTTACGCTGCCAGCACTAAAAATTCAACTTTTTGTTGATAATTAAACATTGTGCGTATAACTTAATCCTGTCAGCGAATCTCCCATGGTAAAATAGCGTTCCGGGGTCGCTTCCTGACCACGATTCCAGCAGAGGATCATCCATGACATCAGAGTACACACAGCAGGTTGCACAGATCGCCGGGCCGCTTGAAGCAGCCATGGACGCCATGGCGGGAACGTTATCAGCGAATCAGGAGGTGGTGTTGCATAATCTCACTACCCCTGAACATTCCATTATCAAAATTATTAACGGTCATGTTAGCGGCAGGGGTAATGGCGATCATTTATTAGCCGGTCCGGAAAAAGATACCGGTTTTGCCCTGCTTCTGCAGAAGACGAATAACAACAAGCCGAGAACCATAAGCGATTATAAAACCGTCACCGCTTCAGGGAAAACGCTCAATAGCGCATCGACAATTTATTACAGCGAAGAGGGATATCCGCTTATAGCCTTCTGTATTAATGTCGACCCCTCGCCTTTTGAGCAAATACGCAAGAGCCTTGACGCGCTGCTGCCATCGCCGGCGGAGGCCGCAGAGGCGGTCGATCTTAATTTAGGCGGATTGATCGATCAGTCAATCCAGGAAATCATTGATAAATATTCAGTGCCGGGTAAAAAAATACAAAAAGCGCAGCGTTTGAAAATTGTCGCTGAAATGCATACGAAAGGTATTTTTAAAATGCGCGGGGGCGTGCAGCAGGCGGCTCAGGCCCTGGGGGTAACACGATATACGGTTTATAATGACCTTGAGGTGATGAATGAAAAATAATTCACAGCAGCGCATTCGCTTTTATCAGGTCGATGCTTTCTCAAAAGGCCCCTTTACCGGCAATCCCGCCGCGGTTTGTTTGCTGGAGGCGTGGCCTGAAGATAGCGTGCTGCAGCGCATTGCGACGGAAAACAACCTGTCGGAAACGGCCTTTGTTGTCAGGCAGCCTGACGGTTTCGGATTGCGATGGTTTACCCCAGCCGTCGAGGTCGATCTCTGCGGTCATGCCACGCTGGCTGCGGCCAGCGTGCTGCTCAATCAACAAGCGCGCGATCGGGTGCGTTTTTTCACCCGCAGCGGCGCGCTGGACGTCACGATGCATGACGGAAAATATACCCTGGATTTTCCGCTGGTTGTTCCGTCACCCATCGCCGCGCCGCAAGGATTGTTCAAGGCGCTGGGACTGGCTGAAGACGCAGGTGAAACCTGGCAAGCCTCCGATATTATTGTCGTCATTGATGACGAAGCGCTGTTGGACGCGCTTAAACCCGACTTTAACGCCTTGAATGCCTTCAACACCCGTGGCGTGGTGGTCACCGCCGCATCACGGACCTTCGATTTTCGTTCTCGCTGGTTCGGTCCGCAGGTGGGAGTCAACGAAGATCCGGTCACCGGTTCGGCACATACTTTTCTGGCGCCGCTGTGGAGTGAGAAACTGGCGAAAAAAACGCTTCATGCCCAGCAAGGTGGCAACCGTAAGGGAGAACTCTTCTGCCACATCAAAGATAACGGACGTGTTGAACTCTCAGGCGAAGCCTGTCTGGTTATTGAAGGTACCTTTATTTTGTAAACCGACGAATCTATAGCTTATTTGCAAAATTATATTAGCTTAATGGCGAATTGTGATTCTCATCATCTTAAATAGGCCTCATTAATATTTTGGTGAGAATCATTTAATAACGTCATCCGGGGTTTGCCGTTTCCAGCCCCGGAGCATTGATAATAACAGGCATTTCTTATCCGTTACGTGCGAAAAGATAATAAGCGTGCTGCCTGCGCAACAGAGTCTGCGGCAGGCATAGCCAGCTTCAGCCATAAAAATGAGATTTTTAATGTTGTGTTAGCCAAAAATGCCTGAACGGGTCTTTGAATGGTTATCACTGGAATCGTTACTTTAACTCTGGGTATTAAATAACAACTAGCAAGTCGTTCATCCCGACAATATTGCCGAGAACTCACCTCTGCCGGTGTCGGAATCGGGAGCACTGACAGGGCTAACAGAGAGAATATTATGTTAACAAAACCAGATGATGAATCTAAGAAAAAGGCCACGCCCCTTGAGCGTCGTATTGTGGTTATTACGTTAGTCGCCATGTTAATACTTTATTCGGTGTTAATTATGACCCACTTTCGATAACTGGTTAGTCTGTCATATTCTGCGGCCCACCGTGGCTTTCTTACAACAGGTAGCACAATGAAAAAGTTCGTTGCAGTATTCGGTTTGGCATTATTAACGTTCACCGTTGCGGGGTGTTCCAGCGATTATGTATTAGAGAAAAAAAATGGTGAGATGATTATCACCCACGGAAAACCGGAGGTCGATGACGATACTGGGTTAATCACCTATGAGGATATCGCGGGAAATGAACATGCCATTAACCGGGATCAAATTATTCAGATGATCGAGAAATAGCCTTTGTATGGGCAGAGCTGGCGTGATGCGCTCTGCCCATTCACTTTGCAGAGTTAGCGAAACGCCTCCAGGCGTTTGATCTGCTGCCCGTCGGCAGTAAAGTTTTCCGCCGCCAGCCACGCCCGCAGCGCCGCATCGCGCGCAGGCCACTCGCCGTCGATGATGGACAGCATATCGCTGTCGCGCGTCCGCCCTTTACGCACCAGCCTCTGCCGCAGACGTCCTTCCCAGCTAAAGCCCAGCCGTTCGGCGGCGCGGCGCGAGGCGACATTCATCGAATCGCATTTCCACTCCAGCCGACGATAGCCATGGTCAAAGCCGTTCTTCAGCAGCAGCCAGACCGCTTCGGTACCCAGCGGGGTGTTTTTCATCCGTCGCGACCAGGTGACATGGCCGATCTCAACCGTGCCCATTTCCCGTTCGATCGCCATATAGCTGACGATGCCTACCGCCTGCTCGCTGCGCAGGTCAATCACCGCATACGGCACCAGGGCATCATCATTCACCTTGCCCGCGATCCAGTGGGCGGTCGCTGCCACGCTCTCCGGCCGCGTAGACGCCAGCCACGTCCAGTCGCTGTTGTCACCGAGCGCATAGGCGGCAAACAGATCCGCCGCATGACGGTCAACGTCCAGCGGCTCCAGTCGACAAAAACGGCCATTTAACGCCGTCCGTCGCAGGACTCGCGCCCCCTGCCAGCCTGGGACAAGGTCGTTCACCTGCTGGCCAAACTCATTGATTTCCGGCACACCCACCTCCTCGCAATAGACAATGCGTTATAGCAAGAAGCCCGCAGCGGAGAAAGGCGCTTCTGCGCGACCGGCAATAACCTGTCGTTCTTGATTATGCGTTTTTAGCATAAGAATATCCTTATTTTGACTTTACGCCTTTTGGCAAGCGGCCTAACGTAGCGAGGCATAAAAAATTAAAATAACCATTTTTCAGGGATTGCACATGACCAAAAAACTGTTGCCTTTACTGGTACTGACGGCGCTCTCCACCGCCGCGCATGCCGCCACGCCGCCCAACACGCTGGTGGTCGCCCAGGGTCTCGACGATATCGTCAGCCTCGACCCGGCGGAAGCAAACGAACTCTCCAGCATTCAGACGGTCCCCAGCCTCTACCAGCGTCTGGTGCAGCCGGACCGCAACAACCCTGAAAAAATCGTACCGATTCTCGCCGAAAGCTGGCAGGCCGATCCGGCGGCGAAAACCCTGACCATTAAACTGAAGCCGGATGCCAAATTCGCCTCCGGTAATCCGCTGCGCCCGGAAGATGTGATTTTCTCATACACCCGCGCGGTGACGCTGAATAAATCGCCAGCGTTTATTCTCAACGTGCTCGGCTGGCAGCCGGACAACATCGCCAGCCAGCTGAAAAAAGTTGACGATCATACCCTGACGCTGCACTGGACCGCCGACGTCAGCCCGGCGGTGGCGCTGAATATTCTCTCCACTCCCATCGCCTCCATCGTTGATGAAAAACAGGTGGCGCCGAACGCGAAAAATAACGACTTCGGCAACGACTGGCTGAAGATGCACTCGGCGGGCAGCGGGGCCTATAAAATGCGCGTCTACCAGCCGCATCAGGCCATCGTGCTGGAGGCCAACGCCAGCTCCCCCACCGGCGCGCCAAAGATCAAAAGCATTATTATTAAAAACGTCCCCGACCCGGCTTCCCGCCGCCTGCTGATCCAGCAGGGGGATGCCGACGTGGCCCGCGACCTCGGCGCTGACCAGATAGCCGCCCTGCAGGATAAACCCGGCGTGAAGGTGCTGAGCATCCCGTCCGCCGAGCAAAACTACCTGGTGTTTAATACCGCCAACAGCGCCAACCCGCTGCTGAATAATCCGGCCTTCTGGGAGGCGGCGCGCTGGCTGGTCGATTATGAAGGCATCACCAAAAATCTGCTGAAAGGACAGTACTTTATTCATCAAAGCTTCCTGCCGGCCGGCCTGCCGGGGGCGCTGGAGACCAATCCATTCACCTTCAACCCGCAAAAAGCTAAGGCTATCCTCGATAAAGCGGGCATTAAGGATGCCCACTTCACCCTCGACGTGGAGAACAAACCGCCGTTCATCACCATCGCCCAGTCGCTGCAGGCCAGCTTTGCCCAGGGCGGGGTGAAGGTGGATCTGCTGCCGGCCGCCGGCAGCCAGGTCTATGCCCGGGTGCGCGCGAAGCAGCATCAGGCGGCGATCCGCCTGTGGATCCCGGACTACTTTGATGCCCATTCCAACGCCAGCGCCTTTGCATGGAACGATGGTAAATCCAGCACCGTGGCCGGGCTCAACGGCTGGCAGATCCCTGAGCTGAATAAAGCCACCCTCGCCGCGGTGGCGGAGCCGGACCCGGCGAAACGCCTCGACCTGTACAAAACGATGCAGGAAACCCTGCTGCAGCATTCGCCATACGTCTTTATTGACCAGGGGAAAACCCAGATCGTGGTGCGCGACAACGTGAAGGGCTATCAGCAGGGGCTGAACGCCGATATGGTCTGGTACGATAACGTCACCAAGTAAGCGGGTTATGTCACCGGGCATGGCGGCCTCGCCCTGCCCGGATGACCGTTTCGCCACCCGGGTCCGGTGGGCGTCGCGCCGCCGGGAACCATGTTGATATACCAGGAATTTCCATTTTCCATGCCATCGTTTTCCACTCATTTTACCCGCCTGCTGCAGGGGCTGTTTACCCTGCTGCTGACGCTGTTCGGGCTGCTGCTGGTCACCTTCGCGCTCTCCGCGCTGTCGCCGGTCGACCGCGTGCTGCAGATCGTCGGCGACCATGCCAGTCAGTCGACTTACGACCAGGTTCGCCATCAGTTGGGTCTCGACCAACCGCTGCCGGTCCAGTTCTGGCACTACCTGGTCAACCTGTCCCATGGCGATCTTGGCATCGCCAGCGCCACCGGCCAGCCGGTGCTTCACGACCTGCTGGCGGTCTTTCCGGCAACCCTTGAGCTGGCGACCCTGGCGCTGATCGTCGGCGCGGTACTGGGCATCGTCGCCGGGGTGCTGTGCGCCCGTTACGCCGGTTCGCCGTGGGATTTGGCGGTGCGCACCTTTACCCTGTTGGGCAACTCGGTGCCCATTTTCTGGCTCGGCCTGCTGATGCTGGCCCTGTTTTACGCCCGGCTACAGTGGGCGCCGGGCCCAGGTCGCCTCGACGATATTTATCAGTACACCGTCGAGCCGCGCAGCGGTTTTGCGCTGATCGACACCTGGCTCTCCGGCGATATGGCGGCGTTTAAAAATGCCATCGGCCATCTGCTGCTGCCGGTGCTGGTGCTGGCCTATTACTCGCTGGCCAGCATCACCCGCCTGACCCGCTCCGCCTGCCTGAGCGAGATGAACAAAGAGTACATTCTGCTGGCGCGGGCCAAAGGGGCTGGTGAGATGACAATTCTGCTGCGCCACGTCCTGCCCAATATCCGCGGCACTCTGCTGACGGTGACCGCCCTCGCCTGGACCTCGATGCTCGAAGGGGCGGTGCTCACCGAAACCGTCTTCTCGTGGCCGGGGATCGGCCGCTACCTCACTACGGCGCTATTCGCGGGGGATACCACGGCGATCATGGGCGGCACGCTGCTGATTGGCGTGAGCTTTGTGCTGATCAATAACCTGACCGACCTGCTGGTGCGGTTAACCGACCCGAGGGTGCGCTGATGCCGACTTATCTGTTTTTACGCCGTCTGCGCCGATCACCCGCCGCCTTCAGCGGCCTGGCCCTGGTGATCCTGCTGGTGCTGACCGCGCTATTCGCCCCGTGGCTGGCGCCGCACGATCCCAACTGGCAGGATGCCGCCGCCCGTCTGCAGGGACCTGGCGCGGGGCACTGGCTCGGCACCGACAGCTACGGCCGTGACCTGCTGTCGCGCCTGCTCTACGGCGCCCGTCCGGCGCTGGGTCTGGTGGCGCTGGTAACCGCCATTACCCTGCCCGTCGGGCTGCTGGTGGGTATCCTCTCCGGCTACTATGGCGGGTGGCTGGAGCGAATACTAATGCGGTTTACCGACGTGGTGATGTCGATGCCGCGGTTGATCCTCGCCTTCGCGTTCGTGGCGATGCTCGGCCCGGGGCTGGTCAACGGCGCGCTGGCGTTAGCCCTGACTACCTGGCCGGCTTACGCCCGTCAGGCGCGCAGTGAAATTCAGCGCCTGCGCCATAGCGACTATCTCGCCGCGGCGGAGATGCTGGGCATCCGCGGCGGGCGGCTGCTGGTCGGCCATATTCTGCCGCTATGTCTGCCGTCGGCAATTGTCCGGCTGGCGCTCGATCTGGCGGGTATTATTCTCGCCGCCGCCGGGCTCGGCTTTCTCGGCCTTGGAGCTCGCCCGCCGATGGCGGAGTGGGGAGCGATGATTGCCGACGGGATGCAGGTGATTTTCGACCAGTGGTGGATCGCTGCCATCCCCGGCGCGGCGATCCTGCTCGCCAGCCTGGCGTTTAACCTGCTGGGCGATGGCCTGCGCGATATTCTGGAGCCGCAACATGACTGACATCCGACTGACCGTGCAGGGACTCGCTGTCGACTACCCCACCGCCCGGGTGGTGGACAACGTCAGCTTCACCCTCGGCAACGAGCGGCTGGCGCTGGTGGGCGAATCCGGCTCCGGCAAATCCATGACCGCCCGGGCGCTGATGGGCCTGGTGCGCAAGCCCGGGATAGTGAGCGCCGAACGGCTGGAGGTGCTGGGGCGTGATGTGCTGACCCTTAGCGCCCGCGGCTGGCGCGAGCTGCGCGGCAACGATATCGCTATGGTGCTGCAGGACCCGCGCTATGCGCTGAATCCGGTGCAGTCCATTCAGACGCAGCTGGAAGAGGCGTTAACCCTGCATCAGCGTCTCAGCCGCCGCGGGCGCGCCGAGGCGGTCAAAGACGCTATCGCCGCCGTCGGTCTGGAGCTCCCGGTCCTCAGCCGCTATCCCGGCGAACTCTCCGGCGGGATGGGGCAGCGGGTAATGATCGCCCTCGCGCTGCTCAATAACCCGAAGGTGCTGATAGCCGACGAGCCGACCTCAGCCCTTGACGCCCGCCTGCGCAACCAGATCCTCGAGCTGCTGGTGGAGCAGTGCGCGCAGCGGCAGATGGCCATGTTACTGATCAGCCACGATCTGCCGTTAGTGGCCGCGCATTGCGATCGCGTGCTGGTGATGTACCAGGGGAGACAGGTCAACGAGATGCCAGCGCGAGCGCTACCGACGGCGACGCACCCTTATACCCGCACCCTGTGGACCTGCCGGCCGAATGCGCATACTTACGGCCAGATGCTGCCGACCCTCGACAGAACTCAGGACTTTACGGAGACGGCCCATGGCGATCGTTAATCTTCAGGATTTACAGGTAACATTCGGCGCGAAGACGGCGGTCTCCGCCGCCAGTTTCCGTGTCGACGCCGGGGAAACCTTCAGCCTGATCGGCGCCTCGGGCTGCGGTAAATCGACGATTTTGCGCGTGCTCGCCGGATTACAGCGCGAATGGCGCGGCAGCGTGGATCTGCTCGGCCAGGCCATTACGCCGGGCGCCCGCTTTCAGGGCGAGCTGCGGCGCAACGTGCAGATGGTGTTTCAGGATCCGTATGCTTCGCTGCATCCCAACCATACCCTGTGGCGCACCCTGGCGGAGCCGCTGCAGATCCACGGCATCCGCGACGTTGCCCCGCGGGTGACCACCGCCCTTGAGCAAGTGGGTCTGGCCGCCGACGCCGCGCGCCGCTATCCGCATCAGCTCTCCGGCGGTCAACGGCAGCGCGTGGCCATTGCCCGCGCCCTGCTGCTGCGCCCGCAGCTCCTGCTGCTGGATGAGCCGACCTCGGCACTGGATATGTCGGTACAGGCGGAAATCCTCAATCTGCTTAACCGCCTGAAACAGGAGCACGGCATGACCTATCTGCTGGTCAGCCATGATGCCGACGTCATCGCCCATATGTCCGATCGGGCAGCGTTTATGGCGGAGGGCGTGATCCAGCGCTTTTTCGATCGCGACGCGCTGGTCAACGGGGAACACCGAATGAGGTGAAGGCAGCGGATGCGCCGTTGTTTTGTCGGGTGGCGCTTCGCTTACCCGACCTACGATTCGTGCGACCTGCCGTTAATTTACCCACTTGCGGCGACTGAAACTGCCGGTGCTGGCGGCCTCAAAATCGCTGAGACGTTCCCGGAAGGCCGGGGGTACAGGGGGCGGCGGCGACTGGCCGCCCCCTGTGCGCTCCTTGCGCCATGATTGACATAACGCAGAAGAAATATTGGGAGCGCAATCTGCCCGGAATTAACACAGAAGCTGTAGCCCTGCCAGACGCAGCGCGAACAGGGAAATATTCAGTTGTGACGTTATTTCGCCGGGTGGCGGCTGCGCCTTACCCGGCCTACGGGATCCACACACAGGCTCATACCCCGTAGGCCCGTGCAAACGCAGCGCCGCCGGGCAACAGTATCCGGCCCCCTCCCCTACTTCGCCAGGCTGGCAAAGCGGGCGAATACCGCATCAAAAATCGCCAGCCCCTGCGCCACCTGCTCAGCAGTAATGGTGCACGGCGGCACCACGTGAATGCGGTTCTCCACCACAAAGACCAGCAGCCCGGCCTCGGTCAGGGCCCCTTTGATCGCGGCCATGTCGGCGGCGGTCAGCGGCGCTTTTTGTTTACGGCTGTTTACCAGCTCCAGCGCCTGGAACAGGCCGCGACCGCGCACCTCGCCGATAATGGCGTGCTTCTCCGCCAGCGCCTCGAGGCCGGGTCGCAGCACCTCGTTGCCGATATAGGCCGCGTTCTCAACCACCTTCTCCTCTTTCATCGCGTCGATGGTGGCGACAATCGCCGCCATCGCCAGCGGATGGCCGGAGTAGGTCAGCCCCCCGGCAAAGAAGTGGTCGTCAAAGTAGCGGGCAATCGGCTCGCTAATCAGCACCCCGCCCGCCGGCACGTAGCCGGCGTTAACCCCCTTGGCAAAGGTCACCAGATCCGGCACCACGCCATCCTGTTCGAAGGCGAACCAGCTGCCGGTGCGGCCAAAGCCGGCCATCACCTCATCGAGGATCAGCACGATGCCAAACTCGTCGGCCAGAGCGCGCACGCCCTGCATATAGCCTGCCGGCGGCACGAGGATCCCGGCGGTGCCGGGGATGGACTCCAGCAGGATCGCCGCGATGGCCGTCGGCCCCTCGCATTCAATGATCCGCCGCAGATGCGCCAGCGCGCGCTGGCACTCCTCTTCCTCAGTCGCGGCGTTGAACTCGCTGCGGTAAAGGTAGGGGTTGAAGAAGTGCACATGGCCGCGGGAGAACTCATTCGGCACCCGGCGCCAGTCGCCGGTGGCGGCGATCGCGCTGCCGGTGTTGCCATGGTAGGAACGATAAGCCGAGAGCACCTTGTCGCGCCCGGTATAGAGCCGCGCCATGCGAATCGCGTTCTCATTGGCATCCGCCCCGGCGTTGGTGAAGAACACCTTGCTGAAGCCCGCCGGCGCCAGGTCGACGATGCGCTTCGCCGCTTCGCCGCGGGCAAGGTTGGCGGTGGCGGGCGCGATGGTGACCAGGGTCTCCAGCTGAGCTTTCATGGCCGCCAGCACCCGGGGATGTTGATAGCCAATGTTGACGTTCACCAGCTGGCTGCTGAAGTCGAGCCAGGTATTCCCCTCATAATCCCACAGCTCGCAGCCTTGCGCCCCGGCGATGACCAGCGGGTTGAGATTGCCCTGCATCGACCATGAATGAAACACATAGGCGCGATCCAATTGCCGAACTTCGTCATTGCTTACCGCGACCTCGTTGTGAATTGCCAGCTTCATACCCTGCCCTCTCTCATGTCGTAGTGGTTGGCTTCATCATTGGCCGCGGCCGCGCAAATCGGATAGAGCCAGTGCGCGCAAAACGATGTGACACGGTGTCACATCCCCGCCCGTCGTCTGGCCCTGTGCCTTGCCGTCCGGCGTTTTTATAGTGAAGAGACAACCGCACAGGAGAATGAGATGGCAACGAGCAACGTAGTGTTTATCACCGGGGCGACCTCGGGTTTTGGCGAAGCGGCAGCGCAGGTGTTTGCCGACGCGGGCTGGTCGCTGGTGTTGAGCGGGCGCCGCTATCCGCGACTGAAGGCCTTACAGGACAGCCTCGCCGCTAAGGTGCCGGTGCATATTATTGAGCTTGACGTTCGTGACAGCGAGGCAGTGGCTGCCGCCGTGGCGTCGCTGCCCGCCGATTTCGCCGATGTCACCACCCTGATCAACAACGCCGGGCTGGCGCTGTCGCCGCTGCCGGCGCAGGAGGTGGCGCTGGAGGACTGGAAAACGATGATCGACACCAACGTCACCGGTCTGGTGACGGTCACCCACGCCCTGCTGCCGACGCTGATTCGCCATGGCGCCGGAGCGAGCATTATCAATATCGGCTCGATCGCCGGACAGTGGCCCTATCCCGGCAGCCATGTCTATGGCGCCAGCAAGGCCTTCGTGAAACAGTTCAGCTATAACCTGCGCTGCGATCTGCTTGGCACCGGCGTGCGAGTCACCGATCTGGCGCCGGGGATTGCCGAGACCGAATTTACCCTGGTGCGCACTAAGGGCGACCAGGCGGCATCGGATAAGCTCTATCGCGGCACCACGCCGCTGAGCGCGCGCGATATCGCCGAGCAGATGTTTTATATCGCCACGCTGCCGGCGCATATGAACATTAACCGGGTAGAAGTGATGCCGGTGCGTCAGGCGTGGCAGCCGTTCGCCATCGACCGGGATTAAGTAAAGTCTGACGTTTCCCCTGCCGGCGTTGCCGGCAGGGGGGACAGGCCGGTCTAGCGGCTGCTTTGCAGAAACTGCCTGACGCGTTCGGAGTCAGGTTGCGTGAAGAACTTCTCCGGCGGCGCCTTCTCAATCAGCAGCCCCTTCTCCAGAAACACCACCTCATTGGACACCTGGCGGGCAAAATCCATCTCGTGGGTCACCACCACCATGGTGTAGCCCTCGGCGGCAAGGGCTTTCATCACTCCTAACACCTCGTTCACCAGCTCCGGATCCAGCGCCGAGGTCGGTTCATCGAAGAGGATGACTTCTGGCGACATCGCCAGCGAACGGGCGATCGCCACCCGCTGCTTCTGCCCGCCGGAGAGGGTGATCGGGTAGACATCGGCTTTGTGCGCCATGCCGACTTTCTCCAGCTGCCGCATAGCCATGGCCTTAGCCTCGTCTCGTTTCATGCCCTTAACGCGCAGCAGCGCCTCACTGACGTTTTGCTGCACGGTCAGATGCGGCCACAGGTTAAAACTCTGAAACACCATCCCCACCCGCTCGCGGATTTTGGCCAGCTGGCGGTGCGACATCGCCCGGCCGCGCTGTTCATCAATCCCCAGCCGCTGACCGCCGATATGAATTTCACCGCGGTCCGGCTGTTCCAGCCAGTTCATACAGCGCAGCAGGGTGGATTTTCCCGACCCGGACGAGCCGAGAATACTCACCACGGTCCCCTTCTCCACCGTCAGGTTAATATCCCGCAGGACTTCCACATTATCGAACTGCTTGGAGACGTTTTTGACGCTTACGGCAATAGACTCAGGCATGGCTCATTCCTCGTTTGGCTCCCCAGGCGGTCAGGCGCTTAATCAGCAGTTCCAGCAGAATGCTGATCGCCCAGTAAAGCCCAATGGCGACGATAAAGGCGTTAAACGGAATAAAATAGGTCGCCTGGACGCTGTTGGCGGCGGCGGTGATCTCCTGAACGGTAATAATGCTCAGGAAAGCGGTGTCCTTCAGGCAGATAATCAGCTGATTGCCGATCAGCGGTAAGGCGGAAGAGACGATATTGGGTAAAATAATCCGCCGAAAAATGGCATAGCGAGAAAAGCCCTGAGCAATCGCCGCTTCAATATACCCGCCGGAAAATACCCGCCGCTGGCTGCGCAATATTTCAAAGAAGTAGGCGCCATGATAAATAATCAGGGCCAATAAACCGGCGGTCCACGGCTCCATGCTAATACCGAGCTGCGGCAGTCCGTAATACAGCAGATAGGCGAGGATCAAAAAAGGGATCGCGCGCATCAGGCTGACAAAGCCAATGATAACCCGGTTAAGGACTTTCTTTTGATATTCACTCAAATAGCACAGCGCAATACCGATAATAAGGGCCGCCAGGGCGGCGGTAATAAACAGTTCGAGGGTCGCGAATAACCCGGCAATAAAGCTATCGCGTACCGACCAGATAACGCCCCACTGATTCATAATACCTCCCGTTGCTAGCGCGCCAGGCGCCTGGCTTTCCGTTCCGCGATCCCCTGCAGCTTCAACAAACAGCCGATGATCGTCACATACAGCAGGCCGGCGGCGAGGATCGGCGACAGCGGCTCGTAGGTGACCGAGGAGATACGGTTGGTCACCCGGGTAAGATCCACCACGCCAATCACGGCGATCGCCGGGCTACCTTTGATCAAAAACGACATTTCATTGACCAGCGCCGGCAGGCTCTCGATCCACATCTGCGGCAGCATGATGTAGCGGAAGTAGGTCCAGCGGCGCATTCCCACCGACTCCGCCGCCTCCCGCTGTTCGCGCGGAAAGGTACGGAAGGCGTTGCGCCAGATCTCAGCGTTAAACGCCGACGTGTTAAGCGTCAGCGCCACGATGGCAGCCACGTTCTTGTCGAGGTTAATACCCATCGTGGGCAGCGAAAGAAACAGAAACAGCACCAGCGTCACCAGCGGCGTCGCGCGGGCCAGGCTGATATAGACCACCAGCAGCTGGTCGATAACCGGCAGACGCAACATCCGCACCAGGGCGATCAGCAGCCCCGCCACCACCCCGAAGGCGATAGCGATGGCCGAAATCCAGAGGGTCGTCCATGCGCCTTCGATTAATAACTGCCAGGAAATTGCATCCATGAGGCCCTCCTTCTCAGCAACAGGCGGCGGTCGCCCGCCGCGGAACATTACAGACCGGCAAGCTTATGAAACTGTTCCGGGCTGGTGATCGCCTCGGTGGGCAGGTTGTCATAGGTTTCGCCGAACCATTTTTTCTGCAGCTCGGCGAGCTTGCCGGTCTCCTTCATGTAGTTCATAAACTTGGTCATATAGGCCAGCAGCTGCGGCGAGTTTTTCGGGATCGGCCACGCCATATAGCCCGGTCCGGAGACGGCCAGCCCTTTGGCGAAGACCTTCGGTTTGGCTTTCGCCAGGTCGTTTACCGAGATAACCACGTTAATCACGTAATCCAGCCGCTTATTCGCCAGGTCGGCGTAGGCTTCCGGATAGGAGGGGTACTCCACCACCGGTCCCAGCTTGCCGCCGGTCTTCTCCAGCATCGCCTTCAGCTCCGGCAAACGCGCCAGCAGCGCGCTGCCTGCCTGCACGCCCACTTTTTTGCCGCTGAGATCGGCAATGGTATTTAGCGAGGTATCGCCAGCGCGTTTGACGAAATAGTGCTGCGCGGAGGCCCATGGTGGGGTGAAATCAAAGACTTTCAGCCGCTCATCGGTAATAACCGCCCCGGTTAAGGCCATATCGTATTGTCCGGTGGAGACAGCCGCTAATAATCCGGTCCACGGTAATATGCTCTGGTCGACATGAAATTTGGCGTATTTACGTAACTCCTCAAGCATATCTTTGTTAAAGCCATCGGCCTGGCCATTATTCATAAAGTTAAACGGCGCATAATCATCTTCCGTCGCCACTTTCAGGGTGCCGGATTTTTCTATTTCCGGCAGATCGGCCGCGACGGCGTGATAAGAAAAAGCAACCGTTAATACAGCGCTCAGACATATTGATGCCAATGATTTTTTCATTATTTCACCCCTGATGGATTGGCCAGACGGGTTCATTCCAGAACGCGAAAAGGTTTATGCAAAATAGAGGCCGGGAGGTTCCGGTCCACGGCGGCTGAATGCGTTTTTAATGTGGGAGCGTTTTGCAATTCCGTATAGAGCCAGATGGGCCGCATCGCTGTGTCAGATGGCGGAAGGGTGGTATGGAATTTGCTGAGCTTAGCGGGTGGTCGCGATGCGTTATTGCCAGAGGAGCCCCGTATGATCCGTCACCTGTTACACGTTGATTTTGAGCCTGGCCGCGGTTTGCAGGAACAGGTGCGAGAGACGCTGGTGAATGCCATTCTCAGCGGGATCTTCGCCGCCGACACCCCGCTCCCCTCCTGCCGCCAGCTGGCCAGCCAGCTGCGCGTCTCGCGCAACACCACCGCCCTGGTGTTCGAAAGCCTGGTCAACGAGGGCTACCTGATTAGCCGCCCGCGAAGTGGTTACTACCTGCACCCCGACTATCACGATGCTTCGCCGCCCGCGGTCGAGAGTGCACCGCAGCGCGAAGCGGCTGCACCACGCTGGGGCGACCGGCTGCAGATGACCCCCAGCCAGCAGGAGTCGATCCTCAAACCGGCGGGCTGGATGCACTACCGCTACCCGTTTATCTACGGCCAGCCCGATACCCGGCAGTTCCCGCTGGCCACCTGGCGCTCGGCGGCGAACTGGCTGCACGGCGGGGTGCGCGACCCGGCGTGGGTCATCGACCATATTGACCAGGATGTGCCGATGCTCATCGAGCAGATCCGCACCCGGGTGCTGCCCAAGCGCGGCATTGTCGCCGCCCCGGACGAAATTCTCATTACCCTGGGCTCGCAAAACGCCCTCTACCTGCTGACCCGGCTGCTGCTCTCCTCCACCACCCGCATTGGCGTCGAAAACCCCTGCTTTCGCGAAGCCATCAACACCTTTCTGCTCGCCGACGCCGAGGTGGTGCCGCACCCGGTGGATGAAGAGGGGATCGTGCTTAACGAACGTCCCTGCGATTACTACTATGTCACCCCCGGCCACCAGGTGCCCACCGGGGTGGCAATGAGCAGCGCGCGCCGCCGCCAGCTGCTGGATCATGCCGCCCGCCATGACGCGGTGATCATTGAAGATGATTATGACTCGGAAAGTAACTTTACCCTCAACCCGCTGCCGGCGCTGAAGGCCAGCGACCGCAGCGGCCGGGTGGTGTATGTCAGCAGCCTGTCAAAGGCGCTGTCGCCGGGGCTGCGGCTGGGATTTATGGTCGCCGACCCGGACCTGATCGACGAGGCGCGCGCCCTGCGCCGGTTGGTCTATCGCCATCCGCCGACCAACATTCAGTACCAGATGGCCCATTTCCTCGCCCAGGGCCATTATGAAACCCATCTGCGGCGCTACCACTACGACTCCGCCCAGCGCTGGGAGCGCCTGCACGCCGCCCTGCAGCGCTATCTGCCGTCGTGCCGCGCGCTGGCGGGGAGCGAACACGCTAACGCCTTCTGGCTGCAGACACCGGCGCAGATCAACACCCAGCAGCTCACCTGGCGCGCCGCCCACGCCGGCGTGCTGATTGAGCCCGGGGCGCGCCATTTTCTCAGCGCCGCGCCGCCGGATAACTACTTTCGCATGGGTTTCCACGCCATTAACCCCGACGCCATCGCCCAGGGGGTGGAGGTCCTGCGCGGCCAGCTGGAGCAGATGGGTTAGCGAAATTGTTCGTACTCAACGGCATCGCGCACGCTGAGCAGCGCCGGGCGCAGACTGTCGAAAGGCACCGATCCGAGCGCAATGCGCAGCGCCTGTGGAATCGTGGCGGAGACGCAGAACGGCTCGGCGGTCGACACCGAAATACGCCGTTCCATCAGCGCGTTCGCCAGCCGATCGGCCCGGCTCTCTTCCCCCAGAGGCAGCCAGACGAAGTACGAATCGGGATGACTGACAACGGGAAGCCCACAAAGCACCTCGCGGGCCACCTGTTGCCGCTGCCGCGCATCCTGGCGTTTCTGCGTTTCAAAGCGGGCCACCGTGCCATCTTCAATCCAGGCGCAGATCAGCGAACTTATCAGCGTCGGCGTATTCCACGTCGTGGCCCGGATGGCGCGCTCAATCTCCGGCCGATAGCGCGGCGGAGAAATCACCACCCCCACGCGCAGTCCGGTGGCGATATTTTTCGAAAAGCCGGTGACATACACCGTTCTTTCCGGCGCATAGCTGACCACCGGCGGCGGCGGGCGGCTCACCAGCCTGGCGTAAGCCGCATCTTCAATAATCAGCAGATCGTGCTGGCGCGCGAGGTCGGCCAGCGCCTGCCGCTGCCCGGCGTTGAGCACCCAGCCCAGCGGATTGTGCAGCGTCGGCATGGTATACACCGCCCGCACTCGCCGCTGCTGGCACAGCGCATGAAGCGCCTGCAGGTCCGGCCCCTCGGCCCCACAGGGGATGGCCGCCAGCTCCAGATGATAGAGCGCCGCCAGAACCTTGAAGCCCGAATAGGTCAGAGCATCAACCGCCACCACATCGCCCGGACGTAACAGCCCCATAACGGTCACCGCCAGCCCGTGCTGTGCGCCGTTAACGATCAGGACATTTTCCGCGGCCGGCGCAAAGTGTCGGCAGGTCAAATGGCGGGCGATAATGTCCCGCTCGGCGAGCCGCCCGGCGTGAGGCTGATAGCGCAGATGCGAATCAATATCGCCCGCCATCGCCAGCTGCCTGAGCGCCTCGCGCAGCGCATCGCCCTGCGCCGGCAGCGAAGGGTAGTTGAAGTTAAGATCCACGACGTCAGCGGCCACCACCTGCTGATCGACCCCATGCCCCGGCGGCAGCGCGAGGTCGCGCACGAAGGTGCCGCGGCCGGTTTCGCCGCTAACCAGCCCCATCTCTTCCAGTTCACGGTAGACGCGGGTGGCGGTGGCCAGCGAGAGGCGTTCATCGGCGGCAAGGGTACGGTGCGTTGGCAGACGGCTGCCGGCGGGCAGCTGCCCGCGACGCGGCTGGCGGTGCAGGATATGGATCCGTTGTTATTGACCTTTCTGCGCGCCTCCATCGCCGGACTGCTTGCCATCGCCCTGCTGGTCGGCTTTCGCCAGAAACGCCCGCGCCTGGCGCAGCTTGTGCCCTTGATCATCGTCTCATCAGGGGTGGTGATCGGCTTTCCCCTGCTCACGGCGCTGGCCCTGCAGCGCATCACCTCGGCGCATTCGATTGTGTTTATTGGTCTGCTGCCGCTGATGACCGCTATTTTTGGTGTGCTGCGCGGCGGCGAGCGTCCACAGCGCGCTTTCTGGATCTTTTCGCTGCTGGGCAGCCTGCTGGTGATGGGATTCGCCCTGACGCAAAGTGCGGCGACGTCGCTCAGCGGCGATCTGCTGATGCTGGCGGCAGTTATCGCCTGCGGCCTCGGCTATGCGGAAGGGGCGAAGCTGACGCGGGAGCTCGGCGGCTGGCAGGTGATCTGCTGGGCGCTGGTGATTGCCCTGCCGTTGATGCTCCCCGCCTCGCTGATGGTTCAGCCTGCGTCCTGGCATGCCATATCGGCCTTATCCTGGGCCGCACTCGGCTATGTGTCGCTCTTCAGTATGCTGATCGGTTTTATCTTCTGGTACAAAGGGCTGGCCGCGGGCGGGATCGCCGCCGTCGGCCAGCTCCAGCTATTGCAGCCGTTCTTCGGGCTTGGCCTGTCGGCGGCGCTGTTGCACGAAACCGTCAGCCCCTTGATGCTGGCGGTTACCCTCGGCGTGGTGCTGTGCGTGGTGGGCTCGCGCAAATGTGGCCGCCGGCGGGTTAGCGCAGAGAGCAGGAGCAGTGATTGACCGCCCCTACATCCGCCGTCCCGGGTTTCGGCGGCGTAACCGCTGACCCGGACTACCGCATGACAAACGGCTGAAAACAGGTCGCCCCGCCGGGGAGGGCGACCGCCTACAGCGGCCGCGCGTACTGAAGCATCACCTGCAGCAGCACGTTGGCGCCGGCGGCGACGTGCTCCGGCGAGGCATACTCCATTTCGTTATGGCTGATCCCATCCTTGCAGGGGATAAAAATCATCCCGGTCGGCGCCAGGTAGCTCATATACACTGCGTCATGCCCGGCGCCGGAGACGATCGGCCGCGCCGGGTAGCCCAGCCGCTGCGCGGCATCGGCAATGGCCTGCTGGCATTCGCCATCGAAGGGCGCCGCCGGATAGTGGCTCACCTGCTTCAGGGCCACCTGCAGACCGCTTTCCCGCTCAACCTCCGCGATAAACGCCCGCAGCTGGCGATCCATTTCATCCACCAGCGCATCGCTGAGATTGCGCATATCAATGGAGAAGGTGACCTCTCCGGGCACCACGTTGCGGCTGTTGGGCCACACCTGCACGCTGCCGACGGTGCCGCGTCCCTCTTCGCTGCGTCCGGCAATCGCTACCACCTCCTGCATAATGCGGGTCGCCACCTGCAGGGCATCCTGACGCAGGCGCATCGGCGTGGGCCCGGCATGCGACGCCTGACCGGTCACCACGCAGTCGTACCAGCGGATCCCCAGCACGCCCTGCACGATACCGATGGTTTTCGCTTCATCTTCGAGAATCGGCCCCTGCTCAATGTGCGCCTCAAAATAGGCGCCGACGGGATGCTCTCCCGGGGTCTGCTCGCCGATATAGCCGATCTGCGCCAGCGCCTCGCCGACGCTGACGCCCTCTTTATCCGTGACGGCCCAGGTCTCCTCCAGCGGGAAGACCCCGGCAAAGACCCCGGAGCCCATCATCACCGGCACAAAGCGCGACCCCTCTTCGTTGGTCCAGAACACCACCTCAATCGGCGCCTCGGTGGCAATCTGCAGATCGTTGAGCGTGCGCACCACCTCCAGCGCCGCCAGCACGCCGTAGTTGCCGTCAAATTTGCCGCCGGTGGGCTGGGTGTCGATATGGCTGCCAGAGACGATGGGCGGCAGGCTGGGGTTGCGCCCTTCCCGACGCATAAACACATTGCCGATTTTATCGATGGTGACGCTCATCCCGGCCTCCCGTGCCCAGCCAATCACCCGGTCCCGCCCATGACGGTCGAGGTCGGTGAGGGTCAGACGGCGGCAGCCGCCCTTCGGCGTGGCGCCGATCTGCGCGAGATCCATTAACGACGCCCACAGGCGGTCGCCATTGATGCGCCAGCCGGTGGTGTCGGTCGCGGGGGTAAAAAGTACATCACAGCTCATGGTGGTCTCCTGACATCAAGGTCGCCGCCAGCGCAACCGGCGGTGGGAAAAAAGGCATCAGCGCCTGGTCTTCATCGTGGTGTGTTGCCGCCGGTCAGACGGCCAGGGCCTGCGCGTTGGCGTCAATCGCCAGCTCGCGCCAGCGGTGGCAACTCACCGCATGGCGCTCCGCGACGGATTCCGTCGGCGGCAGGCTCTGCTCGCAGACCGGGCGACGGTGCGGGCAGCGCTCGGCAAAGGCGCAGCCGGGCGGCAAGCGCGCCAGATCCGGCGGCGCGCCGGGAATGCAGTGCAGGGCATCGCCTTTCTTAAGCCCCTCTTTCGGCCGGCTGCCCAGCAGCACCCGGGTATAAGGATGGCGTGGGTGGCGCAGGATCTCACTCATAGAAGCCTCCTCGACGATCCGCCCGGCGTACATCACCGCCACCCGGTCGGCGATCTCCACCGCGGCGCCGATGTCGTGGGTCACAAACACGATCGACAGCCCGCGCTGCTTTTGCTGCTCGCGCAGCAGGATCAGGATCTGGATTTGCACCGTGGCGTCGAGGGCGGTGGTCGGCTCATCCGCCAGCAGCAGCTGCGGGTTACAGGAGAGCGCGAGGGCGATCATCGCCCGCTGGCGCATCCCGCCGGACATCTCGTGCGGGTAAGCGTCCAGCCGCCGCTCGGGGCTGGGAATGCGCACCTGGCGCAGGGCCTCCAGCGCCCTGTCCCGGGCCGCCTGGCGCGACAGCCCTTCGTGGCGACGCAGCCCTTCAATAATCTGCTGCCCAACGGTGTAGACCGGGTCGAAGGCCAGTAGCGGCTCCTGAAAAATCATCGCGCAGCGCCCGCCGCGGTAGCGCCGCAGCTGGCTGGCGCTCATCGTCAGCACCGCGTCGTCACCCACCCGCAGGGTGCCGGAGAGCTCACTGCTCCCCGGCGGGTGCAGGCGCATCAGCGCCCGCAGGGTCACGCTCTTGCCGGAACCCGACTCGCCAATCAGCGCCATCACCTCCCCCTTTTGTACGTCAAAGGAGACCCCGTTGACCGCGTTGATGGTCTGCCCGTCGCGGCGAAAGACGACCCGCAGGTCGCGCACATGGACAAAGGCGTTATCCGACATGGCTGACCTCCTTAAGGGGGATGCTCTGATGCCAGAGCGAGGCCGGCTGCGCCATCAGGCAGGCGCTCTGGTGCCCCTCCCCGACCGCCTCCAGCCGCGGTTTCACTTCGGCGCAGACCGCCTTCGCATGCGGGCAGCGGGTGTGAAAGCGACAGCCGCTCGGCGGCGCGATGGGGCTGGGGGGATCGCCGCTCAGCGGCGAGGTCAGGGTGCGGTGTTCCGGGTCCATGGAGGGCATGGAGCTTAACAGCGCCCGGGTATAGGGGTGGGCGGAGGCGGTAAACAGCTGCTCCGCCGGGCCGATCTCTACCACTTCGCCAAGGTACATAACGAGGATCCGATCCGACAGCCAGCGAACCACGTGCAGATCGTGGCTGATAAACACATAGGTCAGCTCGAGGGTGCGTTTTAGCTCCTGCAGCAGCTGCAGCACCTGGGCTTCCACCGATTTATCCAGCGCCGACACCGCCTCATCAAGAATGACCAGCCGCGGCTTCATCGCCAGCGCGCGGGCGATATTCACCCGCTGCCGCTGGCCGCCGGAGAGCGCATGCGGGTAGCGGTCGGCAAAGCGCGCCGGTTCAAGGCCGACGTGCGCCAGCAGATAGCGGGCGTATTCGCTGGCCTCTCTGGCGCTGACGCCGTGGACGCGCTGGCCGAAGGCGATGCTCTCCTCCATGGTCATGCGCGGATTGAGCGAGGCATAGCTATCCTGGAAAACCATCTGCACCTGGCGACGGTAGGCTTTCATGGGCAGACGCGACGAGCCAACCTCCAGCCCGTCGAAGATCAGTTCGCCGCTGTCCTGGGTGAGCAGCTGCATCAGCAGTCGGGCGGTGGTCGATTTGCCGCAGCCCGACTCGCCGACCACCCCCAGGGTTTCACCTTTCATCACCGTGAAGCTGATATCGTCCACCGCCTGGACCACCTCCCGGCCTTTGCCGCCGCGGAAGTACTTCAGCAGGTGATTGACCTTCAGCAGCGGCTGCGCCGGCCCGCCGAGATCGATATTGATAAAGGGTTGCATCGCTTACTCCTTAATCGCCATTGCCGCACGCAGGCGGTCCGCGAGGATATTGAACGAAATGGAGGTGATAAAAATCATCAGGCCCGGCAGGGCGGCCACCCACGGCTGGGTATAGATTGCCGTGCGCAGGGTATTGAGCATCAGCCCCCACTCGGGCTCCGGCGGCCGCACGCCGAGGCCGAGAAACGACAGGCCGGAGGCGAGGATCATGCACACCGAAATCAGCCCGGTGGAGAAGACGAAGATCGGCCCGAGCACGTTACCCAGCACCTGGACGCGGATAATGGTCAATGCGCTGGCGCCGGTGGCCCGGGCGGCGTCGATATAGTCCATATGCCGTACCTGGGCGGTCACGCTCTCGGCAATCCGCGCCACCTGCGGGACAAACACCAGGGTCAGCGACAGCAGCGCATTACCGATGCCCGCCCCCAGCGCCCCCGACAGCGCAATCGCCAGCAGGACCGAGGGAAAGGCATAGAACACATCCACGGTGCGCATAATCACGGTATTGATTTTGCCGCCCATGTAGCCGGCGATGATCCCGATGGCGCCGCCGATAAAAAAGGCGAACACCACCGGGACAATCCCCATAAACAGCGACAGCCGGGTGCCGAGAATCAGTCGCGACAGCATGTCGCGCCCCAGCTCATCAGAGCCCAGCGGGAAGCCGTCGCTGCCGATGGGCTTCAGGCGCAGGAACATTGACGTTTGATAGGGGTCTTTGACGATAAGCCATGGCCCTAACAGCGCCAGGGCCAGCAGCAGCAGGATCACTACCCCCACCACCACGCCGCCGGGATCGCGCAGTAAGCGGCGCAGCACGCCGCGCCAGTAACCTTGCCGGGAAGCGTTGGCCGGCGCGGCCGGGACCGCTTTCGTCGTTGCCGTATCCACCATGGTCAGCTCCTCTTAATGCGCGGGTCGAGGGTGGCCTGCAGAATATCCACCAACAGGTTGAGCAACACGAAAAACAGCGCCAGCACCCAGATAGTGCCCTGCAGCAGGGGCAAGTCGCGCTGCAAGATGGCGGTATTGAGCAGCAGCCCGGTCCCCGGCCAGGAGAAGACGGTCTCCACGAGGATCGAGCCGCCCATCAGATAGCCCACCTGCAGCCCCATCACCGCCAGCGCGGTTGGCGCGGCATTTTTCATGACGTGGACAAAGATGCGCGATTCGTTAAGGCCGCGGGCGCGCAGGCCAACGATAAACTCCTGGCTGAGGATATCGGCTACCTGCGAGCGCACGGTGCGGGCGATAATCCCGGTCGGGATCACCGACAGCGTGATGGCCGGCAGCAGCATGAACTGCAGGTGCGCCCAGTCCCATTGCCAGCCCACCTCGCCTATTGGCCCGCCGCCGGTGGCCGGCAGCAGCGCGAACTTGACGCTGCAGAGGATCACCAACAGCATCCCCAGCCAGTAATGCGGCACGCTGACGCCAAACACCGACAACACCGAGGCCAGACGGTCAATGACGCTGTTGCGAAAATAGCCGGCGACAAAGCCAAACAGGCTGCCGAGGACGAAGCCGATCGCCGTCGCCAGCAGCGCCAGGCGCAGGGAGTAAGCCACTGCGGTCATCACCTCGTCTATCACCGGGCGGCCGGTGGCGACCGACATACCGAGGTCGCCGTGCAGCGCCCGCCACAGCCAGTGGATAAACTGCAGAGGCAGCGGCTTATCAAAGCCGTAGGCCTGCATCAGCGTCTGGCGCAGCGCCTCCGAGGCGTCCGGCGGCATCACCGACACCAGCGGGTCGCCCGGCGCGATCTGCACCAGCATGAAACAGATCACCGCCACCCCAAGCATGGTGGGGATAGCCAGCAGAATGCGGTATAGCAGCGTATTGATCATCGGTTGCCCCTTTCGCGATTACTCTTTTTTGCTCACCAGGCTGAGGTCGATAAACCAGCTCTGCGGTTGCACCACTCCGGCCACCGCGGGCGAAATCGCGCGCGGCCCGACGTCGTGGGCGACAAACAGGAACGGCACCTGATCCACCAGCGCGGCGTGCAGATCGCCGGCGGCTTTATTCATCGCTTCCGGGGTAAAGGCGTGCTTGACGGCGGCGGCGAGTTTTTCCGTCTCTGGGGTGGCGAAGTAGCCCCAGTTGGTCGCCACCGGCGGAAACGCTTTGGCGGTCGAGAAGCGGATCAGGCCAAAATAGGGATCATTGACCGCGGCGCTGACGTTGATCGCGTCGATCCCTTTTGCCGAGGGATCCCGGGCGCCCAGGCGCCAGTTGGTGAACAGGGTGTTCCATTCCACCACTTTAATATCCACATTGAAGAAGCAGCTCTTCAGGCTCTGCTGGATATACTCGTTCATCGGCAAGGGCTGCATCTGCCCGGAGCCGGAGGCCGAGGTGGCCACCGTGACGGGCAGCGGCTTGCCGGCGCTGTATCCAGCCTCGGTCATCAGCTGACGGGCGGCGTCCGGGTCATATTTGATCTGGAAGGTGGGTTTGCCATGCCACGGGCTGTCGGCCTCGTAGACCCCGGTGGCCTCGGTCATGTAGCCGCCGAGGTAGCTCTTCAGCTCGGCGCGGTTCAGACACAGGTTGGCCGCTTTGCGCACCCGAATGTCCTGCCACGGCGATCCTTTTTCAAAGGAGAACTGCCAGGGCCACAGGTGCGGCTGGGTGTTGGCGTAAAGGTGAAAACCCTGAGACTTGATCTGATCGATGGCGTCCGGCGCCGGGGCTTCAATCCAGTCCACCTGCTTCGACAGCAGCGCTGCGGTGCGGGCGTTGGCCTCCGGCAAAGGGATCAGCACCACCTTATCCACCCGGGGAATGCGATCTTTGTTCCAGTAGTCGGGGTTTTTCGCGAGGATCAGCTGCTGACGCGGCACCAGCTTCTCCAGTTTGAACGGGCCGCTGCCCACCGCATGGGCGGCGAAGGCGGTCCACGCCTGTTTGCTGCGCGCGGCGCTATCCCCCGCGCTGGCCGGCACCGCGTCATACTGCTTTTGCCACGCCGTGGGCGAGACAATAAACAGGTTGGTGATGTTGTACGGCAGCAGCGCGTCCGGTTCCGAGGTGGTCAGCGCCACGGTGTGGTCGTCAATTTTCTCCGCGCCGGTGAGGGTCGGCATGCGCGACAGGGTGTTGCCGATCTGGCCCGGGGCGTACTGCGGCGCTGCTTTATTGAGCACCTTATCCACGTTCCAGACGATGGCGTCGGCGTTCACCTCCGTCCCATCATGAAACTTCACCCCCGGACGCAGGGTGAAAATCCAGCGGCTGGTGTTCTGCGGATCGATGTGCCACTCGGTCGCCAGCCCTGGCACCAGACCGCTGGGCTTTTCACCTTGCGACAGATCCCACTCCACCAGCGCGTCATACAGCGGGATGCCGGTAAAGCGGTTGCCCTCATAGCCCTGATCCGGCTGGCCGAGGGTTAACGGAATATCCGCGGCGGTCATGGCGATCCGCAGCGTGGAGGCGTTGGCAGGTAAGGCGGCGCCCGCCAGGGCCAGTGCGCCGCTCACCGCCACGGCGAGACGACCGGCACGCGAAAATAACGTTGTTTTGTGCATCACATGATCCCTGTTAAATAAAGTGTCACGAATTAACAGGCAAAATGCGTACCAGCTCTTGCGCGGGCGGAAATAGGCCGAAACCGACCGGTAAAATAAGAAGGACTTATATTATCACCATGATAATTATGGGAAAATAATTGCACCTTATTCCGTCGCACCGCCAGCGGGAAATATGTTGCAGAATTGCACCAGTCGCTATATGGCAAATTTCAAATAATCACTCTGCGTCACTTTTTTATTCATCCCCGTCCTCCGCCGCGGCGTATTCTCCGTCGGGATCAATCCCTTCTATACTTCAGGGAACACATCGACCGGGAGAGACTATGCCTTTAGCCGATTTTCACCGCTCCGATCCTTTTACCCTCGGTATCGAACTGGAGCTGCAGGTGGTGAACCCGCCGGGTTACGACCTCAGCCAGGATGCCTCGACGCTGATTGCCGACGTCCAGCATGAGCTGACCGTGGGAGAAGCCAAGCACGATATCACCGAGAGCATGCTGGAGATCGCCACCGGGGTGTGCCGCGACATCAGCCATGCGCAAATCCAGCTCAGCGCCATCCAGCAGGCGGTCCAGCGCGCGGCGCTGCATCATCATCTGCAGATCTGCGGCGGGGGTTCCCACCCCTTTCATGCCTGGCAGCGTCAGCAGATCAGCGACAATCCGCGCTATGTCAAAACCGTCGAGCATTTTGGCTATCTGGCGCAGCAGGCGACGGTCTTTGGCCAGCATGTGCACGTCGGCTGTCAGAGCGGCGACGACGCCATCTATCTGCTGCACGGCTTGTCGCGCTTTGTGCCGCACTTCATCGCCCTCAACGCCGCCTCGCCGTGGTTCGACAGCACCGACAGCCGCTTCGCCTGTTCGCGCCTCAACCGCTTCTCCTCTTATCCCGACAACGGTCCGATGCCGTGGGTGGCCGACTGGCAGGGGTTTCGTCGCCTGTTCCGCCAGCTGAGCTACACCAGCATGATCGACAGCATGAAGGATCTGCACTGGGATATTCGCCCCAGCCCGCAGTTTGGGACCGTCGAGGTGCGGGTGATGGACACTCCTCTGACCCTCGCCCAGGCGATCCATATCGCCGGCTTTATACAGACCCTGGCCTGCTGGCTGTTGACGGAGCGCCCCTTTAAGCACCAGCCTGATGATTATCTGCTGTACCCTTTTAACCGCTATCAGGCCTGCCGCTACGGGCTGGACGGGACCCTTACCGACGTGCGCAGCGGGGAGCAGCGCAGCATCCGCCAGGAGATCCTGCAGCTCGCCGACCGGCTGGCACCTTTCGCCCATCAGCTGAAGGCGACGGCGGCGCTGGAGGCGGTGGTTCGCCAGGCGAAATCGCCGCACAGCGAGGCGCAGCAGATGCGCGAGTTTATCGCCAACGGCGGTTCGCTTTCCGGGCTGGTGCAAAAACACTGTGAGATTTGGGCGGCATAAGACAGCGAGGCGGGTATACTCGGCGCAGACCATAGAAAGGATTGCCCATGTTATTACGCTGCCTGCTCCCCCTGGCGCTGCTGCCCCTGGCCGCCGTCGCCAGCGCCGCCTGTACCCTCACCGACCCGACGCTAACCCTGCAGAGCTATCGGGTGGATGCGCAGAAAGAGCGCATTGCAATGTACTGGCTGGATCGGCACGGTAAAGCCTGGGGTTCCCTGCGTTCGCTGCTGGCGGGTATCGATGGCGATGGCCGGGTGCAGATGGCGATGAACGGCGGCATTTACGATAAGGCCTACGCGCCGCTGGGGCTGTATATCGAAGACGGCAAACGCCTGACGCCGGTAAACCGCTCCGCCGGCGGCGGGAACTTCTTTATCCGCCCCGGCGGCGTATTCCTGGTGGAGAACGGCCGGGCGAAAATCGTGCCGCTGCCGGCGTACAAACGCTCTCCCGCCATCCGCTATGCGGTGCAGTCCGGCCCGATGCTGATTGAGAATGGCGTCATCAACTGGCGGCTGAAGCCCTCCGCCAGCTCGCGCAAACTGCGCAACGGGGTTGGCATCGATAAGCAAGGCCGGGTGGTGTTTATGCTCAGCGATCGCGAGACCAACTTCTATGATTTTGCCTGCTATGCGCAGTCAAAGCTTGGGGTGCGGCAGATGCTTTATCTCGACGGCACCCTGTCGAAGATGTACCGCAAAGGCGGCAGCGTGCCGTGGCAATATCATCCGTTCGTGACCATGATAACGGTGGAGAGGAAATAGCGGGCGCGTTTGGGGGCGGCCATTCCAGCCAGGAGAGTGAATAAATTAACGGCAGGCCGGGCAAGGTATTGCCGCCGTGCCCGATGTCCTTGCCCGGTGGCGCTGCGCTTACCGGGCCTACAGAGTCTGTTCGCTATGATATGGCCCCTGAAATCTACGGGCGTGCAGCAGGGCCGATTCCCGCTGAAATCGGCTAACCGGAGGTCGGCAGATAAGGCGGGGCTCACGCCCAAACGCAACGTGAACGCAAAACCCCCCCTCACCCTCCCCCTCTCCCTAAGGGAGAGGGGACCGCCCGGTAGTCGTTGCAGCCTGGAGTATCCCCGTTACCGACCGGTAACGCCGCGCTTACCCCCGCCGATGTGCCCACTCGCGCATACGCTGAAACAGAACATACAGCGAAGGAATAAACAGGATGCCAACCATCGTCGCCACCAGCATTCCGCTGAACACCGTGGTGCCGATGATCCGCCGGCTCTGCGCCCCGGCGCCGGTGGCGAGCATCATCGGCATGATGCCGATAATAAACGACACCGCGGTCATCATCACCGCGCGGAAGCGGCGGGTGGCGCCCTCGCGCGCGGCGTCGACTATCGACAATCCCTCTTCGCGCCGGCTGCGGGCAAACTCAACGATCAGAATCGCATTCTTCGCCGCCAGGGCGATCAGCAGCACCAGTCCTATCTGGACATACACATCGTTGGCATAGCCCGCCGTCCACAGCCAGAGCAGCGCTCCGCCGATGGCGAACAGCACCGAAAGCATGACGCTCGCCGGCAGCGTCCAGCTCTCATACTGCGCCACCAGGAACAGCCACGCCATCGCCACCGCCGCCAGCACGATCCACACCGCCTGATTGCCGGTCTGCTGCTCCTGCCAGGAGATGCCGCTCCAGGCGTAGTCATACCCCGGCGGCAGATGGGCCTGCAGAATCTGCTCCATAGCCGCCATCGCCGTACGGCTGCTGACCCCCTCGGCCGCTGAACCGCTCACCGATACGGACGGGAACTGGTTGTACTGCTGAATAAACGGCGCCCCCACCGTCGGCGTAATGGTGACCAGATTGCTCAGCCGCACCCGCTCGCCGTCGCGGCTGCGGACGTACAGCTCGCTAATCTGCTCAGCCCGCTCGCGCCACTGCATCTCATTTTGCATCACCACATGATAGACACGGTTGTTAAGGCTGAAATCACCGGCGCGCGTGCCGCCGAACGCCGTCTGCAGGCTGCTGAAGATCTGCGCCACCGGCACATCCAGCAGCGCCGCCCGGTCGCGGTCGACCGTCAGGGTCAGCTGCGGCACGTTGCTGCTCCAGGTGGTAAACACCCGGCTCAGCTGCGGATGCTGGTTCGCCAGTTGAAGGATCTCCTGCGTCACCTGCTCCAGCTCCGCCGACGACTGACCGGCCTGCGCCAGGATGCGCAGATCAAATCCCGAGGCATTGCCCAGGCCCGGCAGGGTCGGCGGCGCGAAGGTCATGATCGTCGCCTCCGGCAGCGACAGCAGCTGGCGCTGGATATCCGCCATCACCGCATCCAGCGGCGGCCGCTGATGCCAGTCCTTGAGCATTACCGAGATAAACCCGCCGTTAGAGGCGCTGGTGCCGTTGAGAATGTTGAAGCCGGACACCTGAATCACATCCTCCACCGCCGGGTTAGCCGTCAGCAGCTTGCGCGCCTGGGCCATCACCGCTTCGGTGCGCTCCAGCGACGCCGCCTCCGGCAGCTGCACGCTGGCAAACAGGTAACCCTGATCTTCCTGCGGCAGGAAGCCTTTCGGCATTGAGCTAAAGCTGAACGCCACCAGCGCGCCCGCCGCGACCGTCGCCGCCAGCGCCAGCCAGGGGCGGCGGTTCATCCAGCCAACCAGCCGGCCATAGCCGTCGCGGGTGCCGTCGAGGAGACGGTTAAACGCCCGCCACACCGCCGCCGGCCGGGCGGGACGCGGGCGCAGCAGTAGCGCGCAGAGGGCTGGGGTTAGGGTTAACGCCACCAGGCTCGACAGGGCCACCGCGGTGGAGAGCGTCACGGCAAACTGCCGGTACAGCTCGCCGACGATCCCCGGGAGCAGCGCCACCGGCACAAACACCGCCAGCAGCACCAGGGTCGTAGCGATCACCGGCCCGGCGATCTGCCGCAGCGCCTGGGCGGTGGCCTGCAGGCGATCCAGCCCTTCCGCCATTTTGGTTTCCACATTCTCCACCACCACAATGGCGTCATCCACCACCATCGTCAGGGCGAGAATAATTGCGAACAGGCTGAGGGTGTTGGCGCTGTAGCCCAGCAGATAGAGTACCGCAAAGGTGCCGATCAGTGACACCGGGATTGCCAGCACTACGATCAGCGTCGCCCGCCAGCTCTGCAGGAACAGCGACACCACCACGACCACCGCCAGCAGGGTCAGCGCCAGCGAGACGCCGATCTCTTTGATCGTCGCCGCCACAAAGCGGGTGGTATCGAACTTCACCTCCCAGGTGAGATCCGCCGGAAAGCGGGTGTGCAGGCGGTTAAGCTCAGCGCGCACTGCGCTGGCGACCTGCAGGGCATTGGCGGTGGGCGTCGGGTAGATACCCAGATAGGCCGACGCTTTACCGTTGAGCTGCGCGCCGGAGCTGTAGCTGCGGGCGCCCAGCTCGATGGTCGCCACGTCGGTGAGGCGCACCAGCTGTCCCTGCGCGCCGCGACGGAGGATAATCTCGCCAAAGCTGGCCGCCTCGTTCAGACGCCCCAGCCCGTTGATGGTCAGCGTCTGCTGCTGACCGTTGAATACCGGCGGGGTGCCCACCTGCCCCGCCGCGCCCTGCACATTCTGCTCGCGCAGCGCCTGGGCAACGTCATCCGTGGTGATGTTGAGGGCGTTCATGCGGTCCGGACGCAGCCAGATGCGCATACTGTAATCCCGGGCGCCAAACATCTGCACCTCGCCGACGCCGGGCAGGCGCGCCAGCGCCTCGCGCACCTGGGTGCTGGCGTAGTTACTGACAAACAGCGGCGACAGCGTGCCCAGCGGCGAGTAGAGGCTCACCCCCATCAGCAGGTTGCTGGCGCGCTTGCGTACCTGGACCCCATTCTGCTGCACCTCCGCCGGGAGCTGAGCCAGCGCCTGCGACACCCGGTTTTGCACGTCGATCGCCGCCAGGTCGGCGTCGGTGCCCGCCGCGAAGGTAATACTCAGACGGTACGTTCCCTCATCCGAGCTGGTGGACTCCATATACAGCATATGATCGACGCCGTTGAGCTGGGTCTCCAGCGGGGCGGCGATAGCCTCCGCCACGTCTGACGCGCTGGCGCCTGGCCAGCTGGCGGTAACGTTCACCACCGGAGGCGTGATCGCCGGGTACTGCTCCACCGGGATCAGCTTCAGCGACACCGCGCCGACAAAGGTCAGCAGCAGCGCGATCACCATGGCAAATCGCGGACGACGGATAAAAAAGGTCAGCATCCCTTCTCCTTACTTAGTTCAGCACCTGTACCGCGGCGCCTTCGCGTAAACGCTGCGCGCCGTCGGTGATCACCTGCTCGCCCGCCTGCAGCCCTTTCTCAACCGCAAACTGCTGCCCCTGCTGCCCGGCGAGGGTCAGACGACGCTGCCCGGCGGTATGGTCCGGCTTCAGCACCCAGCTGAAAAAGCCCTGCGGATCCTGCTGCACGGCGGCGGCCGGGATCATCACCCGTGACTGCAGCTCCTGCGGACGGAACAGGATTGTTACGCTGCCGCCCGGCAGCAGACGGTGCTGCGGATTGGCGAACTCCGCCCGCACCGCCACGCTGCCGGTGCGGGCGTCAATCCGGTTATCGATGGAGGTCAACACCCCATCGCGCCGTTTGCCATCCACGTCAATCTGCGCCAGCCACGCCTGCTTCAGAGCGTGGATGTCGGCATGCTGGCCGGTTTTGCTGAAAAACGCGGCTTCGTCGAGGGCGAACGAGACCCGCACCGGATCCAGCTGCACAATGTCCACCAGCACGCCGCTGGATGGGTTAATCAGCGTCCCGACGTGAAAGGCGCTGTGGCCCACCCGTCCGGTCACCGGCGCCGCAATCCGGGTATAACTGAGCACAATCTGCTGGGCCTCGACGCGGGCTTTCGCCTGCTGCACGGCAGCGGCGGCGACGTCGCGCTGCATCCGGGCTGTGTCGACGTCGTTGCGGCTGATGGAGTGGTTGTTGATGAGTCGCTCGTAGCGAGTGAGCAGCTGTTGCGACTGGCGTAATGAGGCCTCTGCGCTTTTCAGCTCGGCCTGCGCCAGGGCCAGCGCCGCGCGGGGCTGTGCGTCGTCGAGGGTAAACAGCAGGTCGCCCTCGGTCACATACTGCCCGTCCTGGAAGTGGCGCTGAACAATCACCCCTTCGGTGCGCGCGCGAATGTCGACGGCGCGGATTGCCTCGACCCGTCCGGGGATGGCGCGTTCTTCAGCATGAGGAGCCAGTTCGGCCGTGGCGACGCGGACCGGCACCGCCGGCGCGGCGGTGGCCGTCAGGGCGCTGCTGGCCAGGGCGCTAGCCAGCAGCGCAAAGCGGAAGGTTTTAATCATAGGGGATCCTTGCGACAGTAACGCGCGCCTGCGGCGAGGCGCGCGAGATCGATCAGGCCGTTTTGCGGAACCGGCGCGTCAGACGCTTCTCGATTTCCACCACCAGGAACATGGCGATGCCGATGACCAGGGTGACAAACCAGTAGCGCAGCGGCAGCGCTTCCGTGCCAAACATGTTCTGCATCAGCGGGACATAGATAATCACCAGCTGCATCAGCAGCAGGACACCGGTCACCAGCCAGATGCCTTTGTTGCGCAGCAGGCCCATGCTCAGGGAGAAGCTGTCGCTGCTGCGGCAGTTGATCATGTAGACCCACTGCGCCGTCACCAGCATCTGCAGCAGCACGGTGCGGATAAACTCCGGACTGTGGCCGCGCGGCGCCAGCCAGGCCTCAAGGATAAAGGCGGCAATAGCAATCATAGACCCGACAAAAGCCACCCGCCACACGGCGAAACCATCCATCACGTGCTGGCCGGTTTTACGCGGCGGGCGGTTCATCACGTTGCGCTCCGCGGCCTCAAAGGCCAGGCCGAAGGAGAGCGTCGCCGACGTCGCCATGTTCATCCACAGGATCAGCACCGGGGTCAGCGGAATCATGTTCCCCGCCAGCAGGGCGATGATGATCAGCAGCCCCTGCGCCAGGTTGGTCGGCATGATGAAGAGGATGGTCTTCTTCAGGTTGTCATAGACCCGACGGCCCTCTTTTACCGAGCTGGCGATGGTGGCGAAGTTATCATCGGTCAACACCATGTCAGCCGCCTCTTTGGTGACTTCGGTCCCTTTGATACCCATCGCGATACCCACGTCGGCCTGGCGCAGCGCCGGCGCGTCGTTGACGCCGTCGCCGGTCATGCCGACCACTTCGCCGTTATCCTGCAGGGCTTTCACCAGGCGCAGCTTATGCTCCGGACTGGTGCGGGCAAAGATGTCGTACTCCACCGCCGCCTTCGCCAGCGCCGCATCGTCCATGTGCTCCAGCTGGTAGCCGGTCATGGCCTGGCTGCTGTTGGTGATCCCCAACATCTGGCCGATGCTCATCGCCGTCTGCGGGTGGTCGCCGGTGATCATCTTCACGCGGATGCCGGCGGTCTGGCAGGCGTGGATAGCGTCAATAGCTTCCGGACGCGGCGGATCCATCATTCCGGCGATGCCGAGGAAAATCAGTCCCTCCTGCAGATCCTCATGGTTCAACGTGGTGGCATCAAGGCTGGCCGGCTTACAGGCCGCCGCCACCATGCGCAGCCCCTGACGGGCGAAGCGCGCCATCTCCTCTTCCCAGTACTGCGCCTCGAACGGCACCGCGCCCTGGCGGCTCATCTGCTCACGGCACATGCCGAAGATGACGTCCGGCGCACCGGTGATTAACACCCGGGCATCGCCATCGATGTGCTGCAGTGTGGACATATATTTGTACTGCGAGTCAAAGGGGATCTTGGCCACCAGACGGGCCTCCACCGCCGGGAGCTGCGCTTTCGCCGCCAGCACCTTCAGCGCCCCTTCGGTTGGCCCGCCGGTGATCCCCCACAGGCCGCGCTCATCCTGGATAAGCTGGCTGTCGTTGCACAGGTCGATGGTGCGCAGCCAGGTCTCCAGCACGGTACCCGGCTGAACCTGCACGGGCTCATCGCTCCCCTCAAGGAAGATCCGCCCCTGCGGCTCATAGCTGTCGCCTTCCACCCGGTAGCAGCAGTCGGCGGTGATGATCGCCTTGACGGTCATTTCGTTCATCGTCAGGGTGCCGGTTTTATCCGAGCAAACCACGGTCATGGCGCCGAGGGTTTCCACGGTCGGCAGCTTACGGATAATCGCCCGCTTGCGCGCCATCGTCTGCACGCCGAGCGACAGAATAATTGAGATGATCGCCGGCAGTCCTTCCGGTACCGCGGCCACCGCCAGGCTAATCAGCGACAGCAGCAGCTCGCCCATCGGGATATCCCGCAGCGCGAGGCTGAAGATAAACAGCGCCACCATCATGGCGAGGATAATGACGAAAATCGCTTTGCCGAGCTTATCCATCTGCACCAGCAGCGGGGTGCGGTGCTTCTCAATGCCCGCCATCATCTGGTTAATGTGGCCGAGTTCGGTCTGCGCGCCGGTGGCGGTCACCACGCCGACGCCGCCGCCGGCGCTGACGGTGGTCCCGGAGAAGACCATGTTCACCCGGTCGCCCAGCGGCAGGTCGCCTTCCAGCGCGTCGGTGATTTTATCCACCACCGTCGACTCGCCGGTAAGGATCGCCTCTTCCACCCGCAGGTTGTGCGTTTCAATCAGCCGCATGTCCGCCGGCACGCGGTCGCCGGCGCGCAGGATAACGATATCCCCCGGAACCAGGTCGCGCGTCGGGATAGTCTCATGTTTGCCGTTACGCTGGACGCGGGCATCGCTGGAGAGCATGTTGCGGATCCCCTGCAGGGACTTTTCGGCGTTGCTCTCCTGGATATGGCCGATCAGGGCGTTAATCACCGTCACGCCGAGGATCACCAGGGTATCGACCCAGTGCCCCATGATGGCGGTCAGCGCCGCGGCGGCCAGCAGCACGTAAATCAGTACGTCGTTAAAGTGGGCAAGAAAGCGCAGCCAGGCCGGTTTCCCTTTCTTTTCCGGCAGCGCGTTCGGCCCACAGCTATTCAGGCGCTCGGCGGCGTCTGCGGAACTTAACCCAGCGGCCTGGCTTTTGGTCTGCGCCAGCACTGCGTCAACGGTCTGCTGCCAGACCTGCCGTGGCGCGGTGTCGCCCGAGGGCGTCGTAAACTTTGGGTTATTCATCTTGGTCAAATTACATTTTCCTTATAAATTCCGTGAGTCGGAAAGCCTGAAATCATTCCTGGCCAATGCAGTAAAAGGTGGCGAAAAAGCCGATAAAAATGTGAACCAATACAAGCCTAAATTTTTCGCAAAATAAAAAATATGTGGTAAGTTAATTCCACGAGCCAACTATTACAGAATATTAATAAACCAAAACTAAACGAGGTTAAATATGTTTGGAATCTACCGCGGACGCCGTCTGGCGCTGTACATCTTGCTGGCCATCATCGCTGCCACGCTGGTGGGATATAGCACTTATAGTTTTGTAAAAGCGCTGGCATAATAATGACAGTAATTTACAGGAGACTGATTTTAATTTAATTACAAATTATTTCAGATTAATTAACATGGGAATAAAAGGCAGGCCATAATATTAAACAGAAGCGCATTAAGGCGAGTAAAATACAAAGCATATTGCGTTAGGGATTATTTTGCCGGACAATATGTTTTTTAACTGATGATTAACATGACATGAAACATCCGCTGGAAACGCTCCTCTCCGCCGCCGGGATCCTGCTCCTGGCTCTGCTCTCCTGTCTGCTGTTGCCCGCGCCGTCGCTGGGCCTGACGCTGGCGCAAAAGCTGGTTGAGACATTCCATATGATGGATCTCAACCAGCTTTATACGGTGTTGTTTTGTTTGTGGTTCTTAGCACTGGGCGCCATTGAGTATCTGGTGCTGCGCTGGGTGTGGCGTCGCTGGTTTTCGCTCGAACGCTAAACCAGGAAGGGCGCGCCTCAGTGGGCGCGACTGTGGTTCTCTTTACGGTAGGCGCCCGGCGGCAGATTGAAGGTCCGGGTGAAGACGCGGGTAAAGGTCTGTTGCGAATCGAAGCCATACTTCAGGCAGATATCGTAGACCCGCTGATCGGTGTCACGCAGATCGCGGGCGGCCAGCAGCAGCTTCCTTTCGCGAATATAGCGCCCCAGGCTCTCCCCTTTATACTGTAAAAACAGCCGTTGCAGATGCCATTTCGAATACCCGGCATGGCGAGCGATATCATCAATACGCAGCGGTTGATGCAGGTTGTCATCAATCCACTCGACGATAGTATCAATCACCTGAGCGGAAATCGTCATATGCTCTCTCCTCTGATACTGCACTGGCGCTTAGCGCCACCAGGCGTTAAATGATTGCGTCTTATCGGCGACCCACACCGGCTCGCCCTGCACAGGCGTCAGCAGACGCCAGGCCCTTCCTTCGCTGGCAGCCGCCAGCCGTTGATACGGTTCATCCCAGCTGTGTTTCGCCAAAACGAATCGTCCTGCATGCCCAGGCAGCACCGCGCGAGCGCGCAGGTCGTCGGCGGCCTGAGCTGTTTCATCCGGCATCATGTGAATATATTTCCAGTCCTGGTCATACTGCCCGTTCTCCATGATCGCCAGATCGACCGGACCAAATTCATCGCCTATCGCTTTAAAGTGCGGCCCATAGCCGCTGTCGCCGCTGTAATAAATCTTTTGCTGCGGGGTAACGAACAGAAAACTGGCCCACAGCGTCTGATTGCGCTTCAGCCCACGACCGGAAAAGTGCCGCGCCGGCAGGACGTGGACGGTGAGCTCGTCGTTAACCGGAATCGCCTGCTGCCAGTCCGCTTCGGTAATCAGCGCCCCGTCCATCCCCCAGTAACGCAGGTGCGAGCCAACCCCCAGCGGCGTAATGACCCGCTTAATTTTCGGCAGCAGAGCGCGGATGGTGGCGTAATCCAGATGGTCGTAATGATCGTGGGAGATGATCAGCAGATCGATCTCCGGCATCCCTTCCGCCCGCCACGGATAGTCGCCGGGGAAAGCTTTATTAATAAAGGAGAACGGCGCCGCGTAATCGCTGAACACCGGGTCGATCAGGATGCGTTTTCCCGCCAGCTGCAGATACCAGGAGGAGTGGCCGAGCCAGACCATCACGTCCTGCCCGAGGGGCAGCGTCGCCAGATCGGTCTTTACCAGCGGCAGCGGCTGCGCGGGACGGGCGTTTTCCCGTTTAGTCATCAGGAAATCCCACCATGCCGCCAGCATATTTTTTTGCCCGGTGAACCCCGGCGTGGGCAGCTGGTTATGGAACTGGCCATCCCGGTAGTGGGGGGACGCTTCCACCTGGCTAAGCTGTGCCCCCTGCGGCGCCTTACCAAAACCGGCATTGAGGACAAACGGCAATGTCGTTGCTGCTGCGAGTAACATGATGGCGACCACGCTGAAAGTGACACGGTTCATATCCTGACCAGACAAAAGCCCCCATCCCGGAGGCTTTATGATATAACTTGATTATGAGTGAGTACGCACTCATTATTAGGAATGTGATGAAAGTCGTCAAGACGATTTTCAATTTTTGCGTTCCGCCGTTGCAGCAACCAGGTCAGACGTGCAAAGATCGGCGGTTTGTTTAAACCTGCGTGAGGAAAAAAGTAGTGGCTCGTCCAAAGAGTGAAGATAAAAAGCAAGCGTTACTGGAAGCTGCCACCGCGGCTTTCGCCCAGTCCGGCATCGCCGCCTCGACGTCGGCCATCGCCCGCAGCGCCGGTGTGGCCGAGGGGACGCTGTTTCGCTATTTCGCTACCAAGGATGAGTTGCTCAACGAACTGTACCTCGCCATTAAGCTGCGCCTGGTGCGCACCATGATCGCCGGGCTGGATCCGGACGAGAAGCGACCGAAAGAGAACGCGCGCAATATCTGGAACAGCTATATCGACTGGGGAGTGCGCAACCCGATGGAGCACAAGGCGATCCGCCGTATGGCGCTCAGCGAGCGCATCACTGACGAAACCCGCCGCCAGGTGAAAGAGAGCTTTCCGGAGCTCAACGAAATGTGCCAGCTGTCGGTGAAAGAGATATTCCTCAGCGAGGCGTATCGCGCCTTTGGCGACGCCCTGTTTTTGTCGCTGGCGGAAACCACCATCGAATTCGCCAGCCACGATCCGCAGCGCGCCCGGGAGATTATCGCCCTCGGTTTTGAAGCCATGTGGAACGCCCTGCATGAGGCGGACGCCTAATGACGCCGGAAACACTGCATCCCTGCGCTCACCGTATCGCCCTGACCTACCCGTTTACCGAACATTGCTGGCCCTTTGGGCCGGAGTACGATGTGTTTAAGGTCGACGGCCGCATCTTTATGATCACCATGACCATTCGCGGGCGGGCGCTGGTCAACCTGAAGGCCGAGCCGCAGAAGTCGCTGCTCAATCAGGAAATTTATCGCAGTATCGAACCCGGCTACCATATGAACAAGAAACACTGGATCACGGTGGTGCCGGGCGACGACATCAGCGAGGATCTGCTGGCCGAGCTGATTGACGATTCGTGGCACCAGGTGGTGAACAAGCTGAGCAAAAAGGCGCAGCAGCGCCTGCGTCCGCGCTGATTTTCAGCCAAACGCGATAAGTGTTATCGCATTTTTCACCCTTATCATTTTGCGATCTTCGCTGTACTCTTCCTCTCCTGAACGCACCGGTAAGGTGCTGTAAACTGTGAGGAAGAGTTATGGATATCGTATCGGTCGCTTTGAAGCGCTATTCCACCAAGGCCTTTGACGCCACGAAAAAGCTGACTGCCGGGGAAGCGGAACAGCTGAAAACGCTGCTGCAGTACAGCCCGTCAAGCACCAACTCCCAGCCGTGGCACTTTATCGTTGCCAGCACCGATGAAGGCAAAGCCCGCGTGGCGAAAGCCGCCAGCGGTACCTACGTGTTCAACGAACGTAAAATTCTTGACGCCTCGCACGTGGTGGTGTTCTGCGCGAAAACCGCGATGGACGACGCCTGGCTGCAGCGCGTCGTGGATCAGGAAGAGGCCGATGGCCGTTTCGCCACTCCTGACGCAAAAGCCGCTAACCACAAGGGTCGCACCTTCTTTGCCGATATGCACCGCAAAGAGCTGAAAGATGACGATCAGTGGATGGCGAAGCAGGTGTATCTCAACGTTGGCAATTTCCTGCTGGGCGTAGCGGCGATGGGCCTCGACGCCGTGCCGATCGAAGGGGTTGATTTTGCGATCCTCGATGAGGAGTTTGACCTGAAAGCCAAGGGCTACACCAGCCTGGTGGTGGTCCCGGTTGGCCACCATAGCGTGGAGGATTTCAACGCTGCCCTGCCGAAGTCGCGTCTGCCGCAGTCGACGACCATTACCGAGATTTAATTCCCTTCTGCCGGGAACGCCCGGGCCATGGCGCAGCAGCGTCTCGCCCGGGACTTTCTTCCCCCACTCTTTCCCCTCTTTTTCTGCCGTTTGTGCCAGGTTTCTGGCGCTAATGAGCCCGCTTGTGCCAGGAATAACGCCTTTAGTGTGAACCAGCTGGTTTAATTAATTGATAAATAATATTTTTTATTTCTGGCACGCCCTTTGCTCTTAACAGATACCGCTATCTGGATGAAGGAGAAACCGGGTGAAACATATCTATGTGGCCAGCCACGGCCATTTTGCTCGCGGACTGGTGAACAGTTTGTCGCTGCTGATTGGCGATGAACACGGCGTTATCCCGGTCTGCGCCTATGACGAAGATATCGTGACCACCGAACAGCTGGAGCAAACCCTGGAGCATCTCATCGTCCAGGCGAATGGTGATGAAGTGGTGATCTTCACCGACCTGCTTGGCGGCAGTATTAACAATAGCGCCGTGAGCGTCTTGATGCGACATCGCAACGTTTTCGTGGTCGCCGGCATCAATCTGACTCTGCTGCTGGAGTTTCTGCTGTGCGAAGAAGCCACTACCGAGGCCGCGATTATCTACGCCACCAGCGCGGCGCGTGAATCCATTGTTTTCATCAATCCTCTAATAACACAACCATCCTCTGACCCACAGGGAGAATCTCATGATTAAACTCGTGCGCATTGATTATCGGCTGCTGCACGGCCAGGTGGTTTTTGCCTGGACCCGAGCGCTGGATATCGACCATATCATCGTCGCCAACGCCAAAGCCGCGGCGGATGCCTTCATTACGATGTCGCTTAACCTGGCAAAGCCAGCGGGCGTCACGCTGGACATCGCCACCGTTGAACAGGCGGCGGAAAAGCTTAACAGCGGCAAGTTGGATCATAAAAAAGTCATGGTGGTCCTTGGCAATACTGCGGAAACCCTCGCGCTAGTGGAAAAAATCCCGGAAATTAGCGCAATTAATTACGGTGGTCTGCCACAGAAGGAAGGGGCAAGACAATTCGGCAAGGCCATCTATCTGACCGACGAGGAAATCGCCCATAGCAGAGCGCTAAAAGAAAAAGGCATTCGGCTGGAGATGCGTCAGGTACCCGCCCACTCGGCTGAACTCCTTAACGACCAACTTTAACTTCGGAGGTCACTATGTTGCTCACCGCAACGTTACTCGGCCTGATCGCCGCTCTGGGGATACTTGATGGCCGCCTGCTTGGGGTATCAATGATCGATCGACCGCTGGTGATGTGCGCCCTCACCGGTCTGGTCTGCGGTAATTTGCATGAGGGGATTCTGATTGGCGCTACGCTGGAGCTTATTTTCCTCGGCAACGTCGCCATCGGCGCCGCGCACCCGCCAGATATCGTGACCGGCTCCGTATTGGCCACCGCGTTTTCGATCATGTCCGGCCGCGGTCCGGAGGCTGCGCTCACCATCGCCATCCCTGTCTCAATGCTGGCGCAGACGCTGGGCATCCTGGTGCGCGTGGTGAACGCCCGCTTTGGTCATCTGGCGGATCGCTATGCGGCACAGGGTAATACCCGAATGGTCGGCCTGATGCACCTCGCCGGTCCGACGCTACTCTATTTTTTAAACGGATTTCTACCGGTTTTTTTTGCCATTCTGCTTGGTTCTTCGGCGGTAAGCTGGTTCCTGGAGGCCATTCCACCGGTGATAACCAACGGATTGATCGTCGCCAGTAAGATCCTGCCAGCGCTCGGCTTCGCCCTGCTGATCAGCATGATGCTCAGCAGCAAACTGATGCCGTATCTCGGTCTGGGATTTCTGATAGCGGCATATACCAAACTGGATATCATCGCCATTGCGCTGTTCGCTGTGGTGTTGGCATTTATCATCAGCCAGTTCCTTAATCTTAAGCAGCAGGAGAGCTAATCATGAGCGAAATGACGCAAACTGTGACTGGCGCTACCCAGCCGCAAAGCGATGACGCAAGCCGCATCACCGCCCGCGATTTACGCAGCGTGTTCTGGCGCTCCTTTACGCTACAGGGCTCGTGGAACTACGAGCGCCAGCAGCATATGGGCTACGCCTTCGCCATGTCGCCAGCCCTGAAGCGTATCTATCAGGACCCAACGGAGCTGGGGCGCGCCCTGCAGCGTCATCTGGTGCTGTTTAACACCACGCCCCATCTCTCGACCTTTATCTTCGGCCTGTCGATTGCCATGGAAGAAGAGAACCAGCGTAACCCCGAATTTAATGAGGAGTCGATAAACGCAATTAAAACCAGCCTGATGGGACCGCTGGCGGGCATCGGCGACTCCATTTTCTGGGGATCATTAAAGGTTATCGCCGCCGGGATGGGTATCTATTTCGCCCAGCAGGGCAGCCTGCTGGGACCGATACTGGCGCTGTTAGTTTATAACCTGCCGCATCTTTTGTGCCGCTGGTATGGCCTGAAGCTCGGCTACCGGGCGGGTACGACCTGGCTGATGAGAATTTACCAAAGCGGCCTTATGGACCGGGTGACCTATATCGCATCAATTGTTGGCCTCATGGTCGTCGGCGCGATGACCGCCAGCATGATAGATATCACCACCCCGCTCAGCTTTACCGCCGGGCAGACCACCATGAAGGCGCAGGAGTTTATTGACAAAATTCTTCCTTCGCTGCTGCCGCTGCTTTTCACCCTCGGGATGTACAAGTTGATCCGTAAGGGAGTCAATATTAACTGGATCCTGCTAGGAACCGTCGCGTTTGGCATGGCGGCCAGCGCGCTAGGCCTGCTTTAAGAAGAGGAATATCACCCATGCACGTAGAAGACTATATGAATGAAACACCCGCCCGTCTGCTCGCTATGCTGACGCAGACGCGGGAAGATCTCTGGCAGGCGGCGAAAGCGCTAACGGAGCGCGGCGTCACGCGTATTATCCTGACCGGCTCCGGTACCTCTTATCACGGCGCGCTGACCGCCCGCTCGTTTATGCAGCAGTGGTGCGGGCTACCCGTTGATGTCTACTGGCCTTTTCTGCTGGATGATTCGGCGCTGACCCTCAGCGACAAAGCGCTGGTCATCGGCATTTCTCAGGGAGGCGGCAGCCTCTCTACCCTCGCCGCAATGGAACGCGCCCGGGCAGCCGGGCATCTCACCGCTTCCATGGCCGGGGAAGCGCCAGCCGTTATCGACCGGGCGGCAGATTTGGTCTTAACAGTACCCTGTGGAGAAGAACGGGCTGGCGCTAAAACCAAAGGGTATCACTGCACCATACTTAATCTGATGCTGCTGGCGCTTGCTGTCGCCAGTCGCCAGCGGCGCCTGAGCGATGAGGAGCGCAAAGCGCTACTCATCCGCATGGATACCACGTTTAATCATTTGCCGACGCTCATTGAGGCCTCGCAGGCGTGGGTTCTCAATCATGCCCGACCGCTTATCGACAGCGCGGACATTCGCCTGACCGGTCCGGCAAGGCTGTTTGGCACCGTTCAGGAAGGTGCGCTAAAGATGCTTGAAACGCTACGCTGTCCGGTTGCCGGTTACGAATTTGAGGAGTTCATCCACGGGATCTATAACGCCTTCGACGAGCGCTCTACCCTGATCATGCTCGATCCGTTTCCCGATGAACGTCAGGATCGCCTGGCGGAAATACTTGGCGGCTGGACTCAGCATATTTATCGCATTGGTCCACAAGTCGAAAATAACGGCAAAAATATGCCCTTCGCATTTATTAACGATCCAGACTTTGCGGTCTTTGAATATATCATTCCGTTACAAATGGTTTGTGCCCGACTGCCACCAGTGAAGGGCATCGATCCCGCGATACCGAAGGATCCGCAGTTCCACCAGAAAATGAAAAGTAAACAACCCAATTAATTGACGCATAGTAAAAGTTATCCGCTATTCAGCGGAGGACCCGTTACATCTCAAGGAGACCAATATGTCTATAGCTCATAAAAACGCACATACTATTATTCGCGATATTTTATCTAAGCAGCACATTGAGCGCGTATGGTTTGTTGGCTGCGGTGGTTCATTAACCGGTTTCTGGCCGGGGAAATATTTTCTCGATTGTGAAGCTAAAAAGCTGGCCGTCGGCTATGTTACCAGTAATGAATTTGTCCACGCGACGCCGAACGCGTTAGGTAAAAACAGCGTAGTGATCCTCGCCTCGCAGCAGGGCAACACCGCTGAAACGGTGGAAGCCGCCCGCATCGCGCATCAGAAAGGCGCCGCCACTATTGGACTGGTATATACCCCCGGCACGCCGCTGTGCGAACACAGCGATTACACTATTGAATACTGCTGGGCGCGCTATCCCGAAACCGTCGATCCGACGCAGCAAAAAGCGGCATACAGCCTGTGGCTGGCGCTGGAAGTGCTTGCGCAAACTGAGGGATACGCCCATTACGATGAGATGGTCAGCGCCTTTGCCAGTTTTGAATCCGTGGTACGCGGCGCTCAGCAGCAGGTTCAGGCGGATGCGCGCCATTTTGCCGAAGCCTGGAAGAGCGAAAAGGTCATCTACATGATGGGCAGCGGCCCCTCATTCGGCGCCGCGCATCAGGAATCCATCTGTATTCTGCTGGAGATGCAGTGGATTAACTCCGCGAGCATCCATAGCGGCGAGTATTTCCACGGTCCCTTTGAGATTACCGAAGCGGGAACGCCGTTTATTTTATTAAAAAGCAGCGGCCGCACACGCCCGCTGGATGACCGCGCGATCCGCTTTATCGAACGTTACCAGGGAAAACTGCAGATTATTGACGTGGAAAAGGTGGGAATCGACACACTGCACGCCAGCGTGCGCGAATATTTCTGCGGCCTGCTGCACAACTGCGTACTGGATGTTTACAACCTGGCGCTGGCCACAGCCCGCAACCACCCGCTGACCACCCGCCGCTATATGTGGAAAGTCGAATATTGATTCGCTAACCGCCTGCCAGCCCCGGCGTAATTCTCCGGGGCTGCGTTGAGAATTACCAGCTAAAATCTTCAATACGTAATTCAAAAATATCGTGAATATAGCCAATTTCCGCTACCGGTAGCGCCACGTTATAGAGTATTTTCAGGCGCTGGAACGAGTGATTCACCATGGCAATAAATTCGCCATGCTGGCGGGTAAATTGCTCAAGATCTTTATAATGGCTAATTTCATTACGCATTACCAGACGCTCAATCATACAGCTGAGATGCACATATAAACTGATAATTAAGTTATTATTAAAATGAAAACCAAGCGTATTTTGCCACTCAGCGATAATGGTTTCGATATGCCCCATGGTTTTTCCGGCATTCAGTATCGTCAGAGAGTTGACAACGTTATGCAGCGAAAACTCACGAACCATATTTTTATTAATCAGCGCAATTTGCTTTTCATTAAGATAGCCACTTAAGAGCTGACTCAGATGTCGATGCCCCTGCTCGCCAAGTAGTTCCTCAATGCCAACCCAGGGCACTCCGGCCAGCTGCGGGTCGTGGGTACCCACGACCGCAATAACTTCATACTGGTGGAGCAACGATACCGCCGTACGACTGTTTTTTAAGCGCGTATACTCGCAGGCGATGATGTTAATATCAAAATCGTTGAGCAGGCTCTTCTCCATCAGATTTTTAAATTTAAATGCGGTACCGATACCTGTAATACAGGTCACCAGCAGCGCACGCTCTTTTTTTTCTGCGGGCCAGAACACATCCCAACGCGACTGATTAAGCGGCACGATCTCTTCGGCGATTTGTTCGATGTTTTTTCCCAGCGCGATCTCGCTGGCAACGTTCAGCGCCATGCGGGTCGTGACGTTATCCACCACCACCAGCGGGCCGTGAATCACCGACAAAAGCGCATCGGCAATCTCCTTGGTGTAGCCCATATCAATAAGCACCATCACACCCGCACGCGTGTCCGTATGCTGGAGATAATCAACCACGGCGCGACTGACATCGTTAAACGCCACCTCCATCGGCATATCCATGGCCTGGTAGATCTTTTCGCCAATCAGGCGGTTGGCAACGCCGGCAATGCTGCTGGCGGTCGAATAACCGTGGGCGATTATCAGCGCTTTCACTTTTCCGCCGCTGGTCGCATCAATCGCATTGCTGACGATAGCGGCAACCGCCAGGCGGTCAAGCGTATCGATGAGCAGATCGTATTTATTATTGACGACATCCAGTAGTTTCTCCGCGATACGCTGCGCCAGCCCCGCCGAGGAGTCCAGCCAGCGCTGCATCACCAGACGCACGGGCTCAGCAACGCTACGCGGCGCCAGAGGGAGGCTGGTGAGGTAGCGGCCGGTAAGATAAGCGAATTCGACATTTAGCTGAAGGTCATAATTGACAGCGATTGCTTTGCCCACATCTTCAATAAAGCGCAGCCGTTTGTCCTGCAGAGAGACCGTACTCTCCTGATTCATCAGCGCATCAAGATAGAGCGTCACGTTCTGATAAATAAGCTTTTCAAAGGTCCGCACGCTAATATTATCCTGAGCCAACTCCTCGCACAGGCTACAAATATTTTCCGTTAGCCGTTGGTATTCATGGTGACGACCAGAAAAAAGAGGCTGCGCGTCGCCATCGCGGTAAATCATAACCCGCTCGCTATTTTGCTGAAGGGAAAAAGGCGCATCCGCCAGTAATCGGTCGGGCAGCAAACCCGCTTTTATGTGTAAAAGACCGCTATCACGTTCGCCAAATGTCCAGGCGCTGGCGCAAATATTGCGAATCAAATTTTCCAGCCCACCGACATTTCCTTCAAGCGTTTCACGCATGAGCTGGCTGACGATTTCGCCATCCAGCGCCAGATCGTGGTTCAAACGCTGGGCTTCACGGCGGAAAAAGTGGTGGATAAACGCCAGCCGCTCGAATTGGCCGCGTTCAGCGATCGGCAGAATTTTTACAATTACCGGAATACGGCGAATAAAGGTCGCCAGGAAATGTTTTTCCAGATCCTCGGTTGAAGCAAAAATTAGCCGCACCGTGGCGCTGCGCTCATCGGTGCTCTCCCCCAGCCGGCGCCAGCTACCGTTATCCATAAAATGAAACAGCTTTTCCTGACCTTCGGGCGGCAGCCGATGAACCTCATCGATAAACAACACCCCACCGTTGCTGGTCTCGATAAGACCAGGAACGGCTTTATCGGCGCCGGTAAAGGCCCCCTTCGCATGACCAAATAACTTCGAGGTCAGTAGTTCTGGATTATTCGCGTACTCGGCGCAGTTAAATACGGTAAAAGGCGCATCGGCAGGTAAAATGCCTTCATCTATTGCGTAGTGCCAGAGCTGGCGAGCTAGAAAACTTTTCCCAGTGCCAGTAGGGCCCCGCAGCAGCAGCGGCAGACCTGCGCCAGGGTAGCTGATGGCAGCCTTGCACTGGCGCAATGCTTCCTGCAGGCTGCCCTGCGCGCCAATCAGCTGCGCCAGACTATCCTGACGCTCCGCGCACAGCGCCTGAATGGAGGCGTATTCGCCGTGCCGAACCGCCAGGCGGTGATGATCGCGCAGAACGGTAACGGGTAAAAACAGCACCGGGCGACCATTCACTTTGACCACCCGCTGCTCGCGATGGAGATTATTCAGATGATGGCTGATGATGCTGCGTTTTTGCTTCAAGCTATCGGCAATGGCCATAGCGTTAAACTCGCCCAGCGCTTCCGCCGTCAGCGCTCGCCCGGCGATCCGTTGTTCTAGCTGGCGAAAAATCGACTCCTTGTTCATCTCGCTCCCCTGTCAAAAGCGTAAAATTCGCTTATACGACAATTCGCGCAGGACGTCGCTGCCGTCAGCCACACTTCTTTAAAAGCGCTTAATTTTTCATGGCTTAACGTTCCCCGCGTGCCAGATGCGCTCGGCATAACGGCCAATCACCGCCAGCGAGACGGCAAGGATCAGGAAAAACAGCACCTTGTGCATCCCGTTCCAGAAAAACTCAAAGAAGCGGGTATAGAGATTGATCGCCAGGAAGGTTAACGCAAAGCCGCGCAGCATTGCGTCATCGGTTTTCAGACTGATAAAAATGCAGACGCCGGCCGCCGCGGCAAACAGCAGCCCCCACGGCAGGAGTCGCGCCTGGCTTACGTTGTACCAGCTGTCAGCGTCGTAATTGCCGAAAATCGACAGGATCCACAGCGCAATAAACAGATACGTGAGGCCCATCGCCTTGCTGACGGTAAACAGCTGCCGCTGGCGAAGCAGGGACTGCGCGCCGTAGCAGAGCGCCAGCAGCGCGCCGCCGAACAGGACGAAGCGAATCGGGTAGTTCATGCCCAGCCAGTAGGCGCCCCACCCCGAGACGTAGCCGGTTTCTGCGCCAAACCAGTTACCCAGCGCCAGCAGAAAAAAAAGCCACACCAGCCCGGAGCGGGCAACATAGCCGATAGCGCCGTAAATCATGCATCCGGCCAGAAACAGCGGCGCGATATGGCCGCTGCCGTTATCCAGCCGTTCACCCAACTGCCATAGCGCCACCGCGGTAAAGACGACGCCCAGAAACAAAATCGCCTCGGTGCTGTAGTGCCACTGCGTCTCCCGCTGCTGGCGGCGAAAACCCCAGCCGTAGCAGGCGACTGCCAGCAGTGCAGGCAGCAGGATCCGCGTCAGCGCCGAGTGGCTGAACAGGCTCAGCAGCCACGCCACCAGTTCGCTGTCGGCAAACAGACTGCCCAGAGCAATCAGCACGCAGGCCAGCGCGGTCCAGAAGGCATAGCGGCTCAGGCGCCGCCAGTCGAAGGGGGAGACGCGCAGCGTGTGCGCCAGCCGCTGACTGTCCCCCGGGGTTAACTCCCCGCTGGCCTGCCAGGCATTCAGCGCGCGCTGAATAATGCGCTGCTCTTTTCGGGTTACGTTCATCTGCTTTCCTTGTCCTTATTCCTTGTGATTAATGTTGATCCAGCCACGCCAGCGCCTGCTCGCCCGCCTCGTCCATCGGCAGGTAGACCAGCAGACGCGAACCATTGCGCGGCGCCGAATACCAGTACATCTGCTGCAGGCTGAATCGCCCGAGCTGCGGGTGGTTAAAATGTTTAATCTGGTTTTCCACGCCGCGCACCTCGTAGCGCTGATGCCACAGCGCTTCAAACTCCGACGAGGCGGCGAAAAAGCGCGCCAGTTTATTTTCCCATGCCGGATCGCCACGGTGCTCGGCCATCGCGGCGCGGAAATAGGAGACAAAAGTCGGCAGCACATCGCGATTTTCAATCCGGCTGCGCCAGGTCTCATGGGTCAGATACAGATAAATGCAGTTGCGATCTTCTTCCGCAAGGGTGGCGAAATCGACACCCATCAGGCGGCAGAAGCTGTCGTTCCAGGCCACAATATCAAAGTTCGGTTTTTGAATGCTGGCCGGCTGCGGCATCAGGCTGTCCAGCATGCGGCGGGTGCCGGGGCTGATGCCTTCGCACGCCGTCACCTGGGGGGCTTCCGGCGGGGTCAGCCCGGCGAGCACGAACAGATGCCGGGTCTCCAGCGGACTGCACTGCAGGGCATTCGCCACCCCCACCAGCACTGCCTCCGACGGATTCACCTCCCGCCCCTGCTCCAGCCAGGTGTACCAGGTAACGCCGACGTCGGCGAGCATCGCTACCTCTTCCCGGCGCAGACCCGGCGTGCGTCGGCGGCCCACCCGGGGTAACCCCAGGCGCTGCGGATCGAGGCTTTCACGGCGGGCGCGCAGAAACGCCCCCAGCTGTTTGCGCCGATCGTCCGGCACGGCGAACGTCGACTCCCGTTGCGGCATCGTGGTCATCACCCCTCCAGCATGGTAGTTCCAGTACCAGTATAGACAGGAACTGGTACCCGTTTAATTTATCGGTAATGCTACGTCGGTCTGCTGAATGACGCAATGGAGATTCCCATGAAAACGTCTGCTGTTTCACCCGGCCGCGTCGGTCTGTTGCTGCTGCTGGGCGGCCAGATGCTGCCGCTTATTGATACCTCGATCACCAATGTGGCGCTGGACGCCATCACCCATACCCTGGCGGCCAGCGCCACGCAGCTGGAACTTATCGTCGCGCTCTACGGTGTCGCCTTTGCCGTCTGCCTGGCGATGGGCAGTAAGCTTGGCGATAACTATGGCCGCCGGCGCCTGTTTATGTGGGGCGTCGCGCTCTTTGGCATTGCTTCCCTGCTGTGCGGCATAGCGAACAGCATCAGCGCCCTGCTGGCCGCCCGCACTCTGCAGGGCGCCGGTGCGGCGCTGATTGTGCCGCAGATCCTCGCCACCCTGCACGTCACCCTCAAAGGCCCGGCCCACGCCCGGGCTATCAGCCTGTACGGCGGGATCGGCGGGATCGCCTTTATTGTCGGACAGATGGGCGGCGGCTGGCTGGTATCGGCGGACATCGCCGGGCTGGGCTGGCGCAACGCCTTTTTTATCAATGTGCCGATCTGCCTGCTGGTGCTGGCCCTGAGCCGCCGCTATGTGCCGGAAACCCGTCGTGAGACGCCGTCGCGGATTGACTGGCAGGGCACGCTGTACCTCGCCCTCATCCTCTGCTGCCTGCTGTTCCCGATGGCCCTCGGTCCGGAGCTGCGCTGGCCGCTGTGGCTGCAGCTGATGCTGGTGGCGGTCCTGCCGCTGCTGTTCGCCATGCGTCAGAGCGCCCTGCGCCAGCAGCAGCGTGGCGATCATCCCCTGCTGCCGCCGCGTCTGCTGCAGTTGACCAGCATCCGCTTCGGGATGGCCATCGCCCTGCTGTTTTTCAGCGCCTGGTCCGGCTTTATGTTCTGCATGGCGCTGACCATGCAGGAGGGGCTGGGGATGGCGCCGTGGCAGTCCGGCAATAGCTTTATCGCCCTCGGCGTGGCCTATTTTATTTCGGCGCTGTATGCCCCGCGGCTTATCGCCCGCTACAGCATGGGGCGGATCCTGCTGACCGGTCTGGCGGTGCAGATCGCCGGTCTACTGCTGCTGTGCGCCACCTTCTCCCGCTTCGGGATCGCCACCACCGCCCTGACGCTGGTCCCCGCCACGGCGCTGATCGGCTACGGCCAGGCGCTGATCGTCAACAGCTTTTACCGGATTGGTATGCGCGATATCAGCGCCAGCGACGCCGGGGCCGGGAGCGCCATCCTCAGTACCCTGCAGCAGGCGACTCTCGGCCTTGGGCCGGCTATCCTCGGCTCGCTGTTCCTGGCGCTGGCCCGTCGCGGCGGCGGAAACTATCCGCAGGCGCTGATTGATTTTCTGCTGGTTGAGGTGGCTATGATGCTATTGCTGGGGGCCATCGCGCTGTGGCTGCGTCATCATCTCAACCGACAGCCGGCGACGGTAGCGTCGTAATACCGGCGGCGGTGATTTGCATAATCGTTATCCAGCGGTCATCATACCCGCTGGATATTCAGGAGACGTTATGCAGGAATTAATATCGCAAATTGCCGCCTTAGGAATCGAAATAACTCCCACCCGCTCGCTGATGATTATCTTCGGCATTATCTTGTTCACCGCCGTCGTCGTGCATCTGATATTGCATAAAGTGGTGCTTCGCGCTTTTGAAAAACGGGCATTGGCCAGCAGCCATCTGTGGCTGCAAATCATCACGCAGAATAAACTCTTTCACCGACTGGCCTTTACCCTGCAGGGGATCATCGTCAACGTGCAGGCGGTGCTGTGGCTGCAAAAAGGCAGCGAGGCCGCGGAAATATTAACCACCGTGGCTCAGCTATGGGTGATGATATATGCCATGCTGTCCTTCTTCTCACTGCTGGATGTGATCTTAAAGCTGGCGCAGAAATTTCCCGCCGCCTCTCAGCTGCCGCTGAAGGGGATATTCCAGGGAATTAAGCTGGTGACGGCGATTATTATCGGCATCCTGATTATTTCCCTGCTGATAGGCCAGTCGCCAGCGATCCTGATTAGCGGGCTCGGCGCCATGGCCGCGGTGCTCATGCTGGTATTTAAAGATCCGATCCTTGGCCTGGTGGCCGGTATCCAGCTCTCGGCCAACGATATGCTCAAGCTTGGCGACTGGCTGGAGATGCCGAAATACGGCGCCGACGGCGCGGTGATCGATATCGGCCTCACTACGGTCAAGGTACGTAACTGGGATAATACCATCACCACCATTCCGACCTGGTCGCTGGTCTCCGACTCGTTTAAAAACTGGAGCGGCATGTCGGCCTCCGGCGGCCGCCGCATTAAGCGCAGCCTCAACATCGACACCACCAGCATTCATTTCCTCGATGAACAGGAGCAGCAGCGCTTGATCCGGGCGAAGTTGCTTAAACCCTATATGGATTCGCGCCACGAGGAGATTAGCGCCTGGAACCAGCAGTATGCCGGGGAACAGTCGGTTCTCAATGAGCGGCGAATGACCAATGTCGGCACCTTCCGCGCCTATCTGCAGGAGTATTTACGTCATCATCCGCGCATCCGCCAGGATATGACCCTGATGGTGCGCCAGCTGGCGCCGGATGCCAACGGCTTGCCGATCGAGATCTATTGCTTCACCAACACCGTGGTGTGGGCGGAATATGAGGGGATCCAGGCGGATATTTTCGATCATGTCTTCGCCGTGGTGGAGGAGTTTGGCTTACGCATTCATCAGACGCCCACCGGCAACGACATTCGCGCGCTGGCGGGCGCCTTCTCCCGCTGACCTCAGGCGCTGGCGCGGGCTATCACGCGCCAGTCCATCATCACCCGCTCGACGGCAGCGTCGGGATCGTCGATGCGTTTCATTAACAGATCCACCGCCGTGCGGCCGATCGCCCGGGAGGGCTGTTCGACGGTGGTCAGCTGCGGGGAGACCACTTCCGCCAGCTCGGTGCCGTCGAAGCCGATCACCGCGATATCCTCCGGCACCCGCAGTCCAGCCTGGTCAATCGCCCGTAGCGCCCCGGCGGCAAGGGAGTCCGAAACGGCAAACACCGCGTCAGGCTTCTCGTCTTGCGACAGCAGCTGCTCCATCGCCCGTTTACCGGCCGCCGCGCTAAGATCCTGCGCGTAGGTCACTTGCTGATACGCCAGGCCATGCACGTGCAGCACGCTTTTATAGCCGCGCTCGCGCAGGCGGGCGTAGCGATAGCTGAGGTCGTGATTAATGAGCGCGATGCGGCGGCGGCCGCCGTCGGCCAGTCGGGACACCGCCCCCTGAGCCGCCTCGACGTCGTTAATCCCGACGCAGGAGATGCTGCCGGTGTCGGCATACTCCGCGCACTGCACCCAGGGTGCATCGCCAATCATGGTGGTCAGTTCCGGCAGGCTGGAGAGCGCGTTCATGGTAATAATGCCGTCGACCATTTTGCCGGAGAGCAGCTGCAGTCCCGAGGTCGAGCGGGCCAGATCCGACCCGGAATTACACAGCAGAATGCGGTAGCCGTTCTTCTCCGCCTCTTCTTCTATCCCTTTCACCACCTCGGCGCAAAAAGGGTTAGCGATATTGGAGACCATCACCAGGATCATATTGCTGCGGGCGGTTCGCAGCTGACGCGCCAGCAGGTTCGGCTGATAGTTGCTCTCTTTGATCGCCTGCAGCACGCGCTCACGGTTTTTGGCTTTTACCGTATCGCTGTTGTTCAGCACCCGCGACACCGTAGCCACCGAGACGCCGGCCAGACGAGCAATTTTCTGAATAGACATAAACCCTGCACTTCCTGCGATAGAGGTGGATCCTGCAGGCTATCATAAATGAGCTCTGGTTGGCCTGCCAGCCTGGCGCGAAAGCGTGGCTCAGTGAGACGGCGTCTCGGGACACTATTAATAATCAGGGCTTCTCTCCCGCCCCGATAACGCGCATCCTTTTGCCGTTTCATATTCTCATTAGCGCAGGAGGCGCAACAGACCGCCTGCGCCCCATTTGTTCTTTTATGATTAAGGATGATATCCCCATGAGGCTCTCCACCGCGATTCTCGCCCTCAGCTGTGCCCTGGCAACGATCACCGGCTGCACCTCGTCAAAATCGTCACCGGAACGCCACGCCTACGCGTTCGTCGCCCACCGCTCCGATTTTGTCGGCGGCAACTTCACCGTCAACCGTCAGGAAAATTACCGTTTAAACCTGCCGACCTTCACGGCGATGTACGCCCGCGGCCAGCAGGATAAAGCCGCTGGCATGAGCGAAAGCGACGCCCGCCACACCGCGGAGGCCATCAAACAGCAGGCGGCGCAGGGCACCCGCATCGAGCACGCCTTTACCGGCAACGCCAGCGACAAATGGGATAATGCAATGGAAAATAAAGATGCCGTCCTGTTCGGCAACGAACTCTCCGGTGCCTATCTCGACGGCTATCTTGGGGTGAAATAATCCTTCGCTCCCCCGCCCTCAGCGTTCGACGCTCACCCAGCGCTGCTGCTGATGGCTTTTGACGATCGCTTCGATGATGTACATCACATCGGCGCCGTCGTCGAAAGCGGCGAAGCGTCGGGCCCCGGCCTCCGGCATCTTCCCGGCGCGCACCGCCTGATAAAAATGCCCCATCATATTCTTAAAGGCGTCCGGCCAGCCCTCAATATGGCCGCCGGGGTAATGGGCGCTGTCAGCGATCTCCGGCCACAGCAGGCTGGGGTCGTCGCTGAGCCGCCGATCCGGCTGCTCGCGGTGGCCGATCCACAGCCGCTGGGGCACTTCCTGATCCCAGGCCAGAGAACAGCGGCTGCCGTTAACCTCCACCGCCAGACGGTTTTTCCGCCCGGCGCTCACCTGAGAGACCATAAAGCTGCCTTTGCTGCCATCGTCAAAACGCAACAGCACCGAGCCAAAGTCCTCGGTATCGACAGGCCGGGTTTCATATCCCTGCGCCTCATGAACGGCGCTGAAGGTCGCTTTGCCATTGACCGGCGCTTTACGCGTCGGCCAGACGATAGACAGATCCGCCATCACCTCGACAATCCGCCGACCGGTCATAAACTGCACGGTATCGCACCAGTGGGAGCCGATGTCAGCCACCGTCCGCGATGCGCCGCCCTGCGCCGAATCAACCCGCCAGTTGTAATCGGTCTCCAGCAGCATCCAGTCCTGTAAATAGCTGCCGTGCGCCGCGAAGATCCTGCCGACCTCGCCATGGCGGATCATCGCCGCCGCCTGCTGGACCATGGCGAACTGGCGATAGACGAAGCTGACGCCATGCACCACGCCGGCCCGGGCGGCAAGCGTCACCAGCTCCCGCGCCTCCTCCGCCGTCATACACAGCGGTTTTTCGGAGAAGACGTGCAGCCCGGCGGCGAGGATCTGCCGGTTAATCTGGGCATGCAGATGGTTCGGCGTACAGTTATGCACCACCTGTAGCCCCGGATGGGTCAGCAGCGCTTCCACGCTGTCGTAGGCATGGGCAATATTCAACGCTTGCGCCTTGCGCTGCGCCGCCTCAAGGCTGCTGTCGCACAGCGCCACCACCTCGATATCCCCCAGCCGCCGCAGCGCCTCCAGATGCGCCGGGCCAATAAACCCAGCCCCAATAATCGCAACCTGAATCATGTTATTCCCTCCCACCGGCGGCAAAGTCATCGAAGGCCCGTCCGGCAACGGGAATTATATGGCGACGAATAAACTCGCTGCCCTCGCGCGCGCCGGTCTCGGCATCCTTCAGGCAGCACTCCCACTCCAGCACCGCCCAGCCGTCAAAATCATATTCGGTCAGCTTACTGAACACTCCTTTGAAGTCGATCTGCCCGTCGCCGGGAGAGCGGAAACGGCCAGCCCGCTGCTGCCAGGGCTGATAGCCGCCGTAGACGCCATTGCGCCCGTTGCGGCGAAATTCGGCGTCCTTGACGTGAAACGCTTTAATACGCGCATGATAGATATCGATATAGGTCAGGTAATCCATTTGCTGCAGATGCAGGTGGCTCGGGTCATAGAGCATATTGCAGCGCGGATGGTTATTCACCCGCGCGAGAAAACGCTCAAAGGTCACGCCATCGTGCAGGTCTTCGCCGGGGTGGATCTCGTAGCAGACATCGACCCCCTGCTCGTCGAAGAGGTCCAGCAGCGGCCGCCAGCGCCGGGCCAGCTCGGCAAAGGCCTCATCCAGAAGCGACTGATTATGCGGCGGCCACGGATAAAAAAAGGGCCATGCCAGCGCCCCGGAAAAGGTCGCATGCGCCTGCAGCCCCAGGCGGCCGGAGGCCACCGCCGCCTGGCGCACTTTCTCCACCGCCCAGCGCTGGCGCGCCTGCGGATCGCCGTGCAGCGCCGCCGGGGCGAAGGCGTCAAACGCCGCGTCATACGCCGGATGCACCGCCACCAGCTGTCCTTCAAGATGAGTGGACAGCTCGCTGATGACCAGCCCATGCTCCGCCAGGGTGCCGCGGACCTCGTCGCAGTAGGTCTGGCTCGCCGCCGCCCGCTCGACATCGAAAATCGCCGGGTGGTTGCAGGGGATCTGCAATGCCTTGTACCCCAGGCCGGCGGCCCACTGCGCCATCCCCGCCAGAGTGTTGAACGGCGCCTGCGGGCCGATAAACTGCGCCAGAAAAATGCCCGGTCCCTTGATCGTTTTCATACCCCCTCCTGTAAAATTAGTGCGGCTCTTTCTCGTTGTACTGGAAAGAGAAAAGGAAAATCAGCGCGATAACCGCGGCGGCCACCGCCGGGATCCACCAGAAGGTCACCCAGGCCTGCGGCACGCTCTGGCCGGCCACCAGATGGTTATACAGCGCGCCGGAGATCTGCGAGCCCAGCAGCATGCCGATCCCGTAGGTGAACATCACAATCATGCTCTGCGCCTGGCCTTTGACCTTCTCGCCCGCCACGCGGTCGGTGTAGATAAAGCCGACGACAAAGAAAAAGTCATAGCACACGCCGTGCAGCAAAATACCCAGATAGAGCAGGAAGCGCCCCTCTTCGCTGACCCCGAGGGCGAAAAAGGCATAGCGAACAAACCACGCCGCCATGCCGATAAGCAGCATGTATTTCACCCCGAGGCGACGGAACAGCAGCGGGATCACCAGCATAAAGACGATCTCTGACATCTGGCCGAAGGACATCGCGGTGCTGACATCCTTAACGCCGGCATCCGCCAGATACGACGCGGTATAGGCGTAATAGGTGCCTAACGGCACGGAAATTAAGGTGGCGCAGAGGGAGAAAATCAGGAAATGGCGGGTTTTCAGCAGCGCGAAGGCGTCCGCGCACAGCAGATCGCGAAACTGAACCGGCATGCCTTTGGCCGGCGCCGGGGTGTGGGGCAGCGTCAGGCTGTAGATCGCCAGCGCCACCGAACAGAGCGCCGCCACGGTGAAGATGCCGGTGGTGTCAGAGATGCCGGTCACCCCGATGCAGATCCCAGCGATAATCCAGCCGATGGTGCCGAACACGCGGACCACCGGAAAGGTTTTATCGACGTTAGCCAGGCTGTGGAAGGCGATATTGTTGGTCAGCGCCAGGGTCGGCATATAGCACAGCGTATAGCCGAACAGCAGGCCAATCAGCAGCGCGCCATTCTGCGCCACCAGCGCCTGGGGGACAAACCACAGGATCGCCGCCCCGGCCAGGTGCATCACCGCCATCACCTTCTGCGAGGCGAAAAAGCGATCCACCAGCATCCCTAGCACAAAGGGGGACAGGATGGAGGCGATCGGCCCGGCGGAGAACGCATCGCCGATCAGCAATGACATCTCATAGCGGGTCATCACCAGCCCCAGGGTCACCGACCAGCTGCCCCAGATAAAGAACTGCATAAACATCATTAACGACAGCCGCGGCACCAGAAAACGGTGGCTCACGCGGACACTTTCCCGACCTTCTGTTGTTGTGACCATGTTGCTCGCCCTCAGAAAAGTAATCGATTACAAAATCGCTCCAAACAAAAGTAATCGATTACAAAAAGAAGATCGCCAGGCAAATGCCCCACCTGCGAAGAGGATCACAATAAAAAGCCAGGCAGCCCCGCCGGACGGCGGGGCATCTCGCTTACGCCGGGCGGCGCAGCAGTTTGAAGGCGATAAACAGGAACAGGATCCACACCGGCAGCAGGATCGCCGACAGGCGCATCCCGTCGATAGTGCACATCAGCGCCAGAATCAGCCCAAGGAAAGCAATGCAGAAGTAGTTGCTGGCGGGCGCCAGCAGCGCTTTAAACTTCGATTCACGCCCTTTGCGGCGCTGGGCGGCGCGGAACTTCAGGTGCGCCATACAGATCATGATCCAGTTCAGCAGCAGCGTCGCCACCACCAGGGCCATCAGCAGTCCCAGCGCTTCATGCGGCAGCAGGTAGTTCAGCACCACCACCAGTGAGGTGATAATCCCCGAGAGCAGCAGAGAGTTCACCGGCACGCCGCGCTTGCTGACGCGGGCGAGGAACGTCGGCGCATTGCCCTGCACCGACAAGCCGAACAGCATCCGGCTGTTGGAGTACACGCCGCTGTTATACACCGACAGCGAGGCCACCAGAATGACGAAGTTCAGCGCGGAGGCCACCAGGTTGCTGTCGAGATGATGGAAAATCATCACGAACGGGCTACTGTCGGATTTGACCTCCACCCACGGGTAGAGCGCCAGCAGCACCACCAGCGAACCGATATAGAACAGCAGGATACGATAAACCACCTGGTTGACCGCTTTTGGAATGCTCTTTTCCGGGTTTTGCGCTTCAGCGGCGGTGATGCCGATAAGCTCCAGCCCGCCGAAGGAGAACATGATCACCGCCAGCGACAGGATAAGACCGTGCCAGCCGGTGGCGAGGAAGCCGCCGTGTTTCCACAGGTTGTCGAACCCGGCTTTGCTGCCGCCGTGGCCGCCAAACAGCATCCACAGGCCAAAGGCAATCATGCCGATAATCGCCAGCACTTTTATCAGCGCAAACCAGAACTCCGCTTCGCCATACAGGCGCACGTTGACGAGATTGACGGCGTTAATAATAAGGAAGAAGGCCGCCGCCCAGATCCAGGTCGGGACGTCGGGCAGCCAGTACTGCATGTAGATCCCGGCGGCGGTCAGCTCCGCCATTCCCACCAGCACGAACATCACCCAGTAGTTCCAGCCGGAAAGGAAGCCGGCGAACGGGCCCCAGTATTTGTAGGCAAAGTGGGCAAAGGAGCCGGATACCGGCTCTTCCACCACCATTTCGCCCAGCTGGCGCATGATCAGAAAAGCGACAATCCCGGCAACGGCGTAACCCAGTAATACCGCCGGACCGGCCATCTGGATAGCGGGACCAATGCCGAGAAACAGCCCGGTGCCAATCGCGCCGCCAAGGGCGATAAGTTGAATGTGTCGGTTCTGTAAACCGCGATGAAGCGTCGGGCCGCTCTCTTCTACGGCATCCGACGACGTTGACGCGTCTTTCACGTCGTTCCCCTGTGTGTTTTTGCGAAGGGGCACCTTTTATCACTAAGGGGGGATTGTCGCAAGTTGCGAGGGGCGAGCGTCAGCCGCCCGCCCCGCTTTTTTTAGCGTCAGAAGTCGTAGCTCATTGAGACGCGAACGGTACGCGGATCGCCTTCGAACAGGTAAGTACCGGTATCATCAATGCCGGACCAGTACTTCTCGTTGGTCACGTTGGTCACCCCGACGCGCCAGGTCATTTCGTTCTGGTCGGCGTTCAGACGCATACGATAGCGCAGGCCTAAATCCAGGGTGGTGTAGCTATCCAGCTTTTTAGTGTTGGCCGCATCGGCATACTGCGGACCGCTATGATTCACACGCGCGGTCGCGGTCAAGCCTTCCACCGGCTTGATGTCATACTCGGCGCCGAGCACCGCGTAGAAGTTTGCCACCCCGATGGCATCTTTACCGTCGGTTGCGCCTTCAGCGGTTTTAGTCTGTTTTGCATCCAGCCAGACGGTACTGGCGTTAAGACGCAGTCCCAGCATCGGCTCGCCAAAGACGTTCATCTCTACGCCGCGGTTACGCTGCTCGCCGTCGAGGCCGTAATTGCCAGCGGTATCGGAAATGGCGTTCGGTTTTTTGATTTCAAACAGCGCCAGCGATCCGCCGATCGTACCGTAGTCGATCTTGACGCCCACTTCGTCCTGCTTCGAGTGCGCGATACCGGTGCTCTGACCGGCATTGGCCGCTGTCGTCGGCGCCACGGAACCCGGCTGCAGCGCTTCAGTATGGTTAGCATACAACGACAGCGACTCCCACGGTTTGTACACCAGGCCAAACGTCGGCATCCAGCGGCTTTGGGTATAACGCGAGGAAGTATCTTCCAGTCCGGTGGCGTTGCTGTAGTTGCGCACGACCACTTTCTGATGGCGAGCGGCGGCGGTAAACAGCACTTTATCGTTAAAGAAGCCGAGGGTATCGCTCAGCAACCAGCCCTGCGTACGACTGCGTGAGGTGACCAGCGGATCGTGGTAGTTACCGCCAAAATAGGCGTTATCCGGCATGGCCACATCGCGGTTGTCATAGATATTGGTGGTCGGATTCTTCGCCGACATCCGCCAGGCGGTGGCATCGGTATGCACCTGCGCCGCATAGCCGAGGTTCACCTTATGCGAAATCGCGCCGGTATTAAAATCGCCGCGAACCCCGCCCATGCCGCTTATCGCGTCGATGATGCGGTTAGTATCCAGGCGGCCAACCGTGGCATCGCCGTTTTTATTGAGCAGCTTCGGCGCGCTGTAGGTGCCAATTTCATGCGAATGCTGGCCGCCAAGGGCGCTGTATACCGTCCAGCTATCGGTCAGGTCATATTCTGCCTTCGCCATGCCGAATTCGCTTTCGATATCGCTATAGCCCCACTTCTGGCTGTAGTTTTTGCTGTTGTCCGGCAGCGCCGGGACGAAATCCACGCCGCTGATATTGACGCCCATCGTACCGCCGTGGAACGTTTTCTTCTGGTAGCCGAAATCCAGCGAGGAGCGGAAACGGTCGCCACGGTAATCAAGTCCCAGCGAAGCCAGCGTGGTACGGCGTTTATCGTTATCGATAGCGCCTTCACCCTCGCGATGCACCAGGTTGACCCGGGCGCCGAACTGGTTGTTGTCGCCGAAACGCCGCCCAAGGTCGAGGGTGCCGCCCACCTGAGAATCAGAGGTATAGTCGACGCCAACGCGCGCGGTCGGCAGATCTTCCGCCCGTTTCGGCTCAAGGTTAATCATCCCGCCGACGCCGCTGCTGGCCGCACCGTTAAGCAGGCTATTGGCCCCTTTAAAGATTTCAACGCGCTCCAGCATCTGGGTGTCCATCACCTGACGCGGCACCACGCCCGCCAGGCCGCCAATGGTCATATCGTCGCCATCGAGCTTAAACCCGCGGATTCGATAGGTCTCGGCGAAGTTGCCGTAGCCCTGTACGGCCTGCACGCCAGCGTCGTTACTGACGACATCGGCGATGGTTTTCGCCTGCTGATCCTGAATCAGTTTCGAGGTATAGCCGATAACGTTAAAAGGAACGTCCATCGCCTTTTGTTCGCCAAGCATCCCCAGACGACCGCCGTGAGCGATCTGCCCGTCGAGGAATGCCGGAACCACCAGGTCGCCGCCGGATTTAAAATCGCTGGTTTCGTTAGCCTCGACGATCAGAGTCTCTTCGCCAGGCTGCTTCGCGTCCACCGCCGCCTGGCTGGCGGCGCCGATGGCTAAGACCAGCAGCGTTTTACGCAGCGGGAAGGATGAATAGAGCGTGGTGTGCATAATTTGCCCCGTGGATGAGGATAAATGAATCAAAGGGCCCGTCGTCGGACCCGTTATTTTTATTGCGCGTTCAGGTCAATGCGTACGACGCTGTCCGGGCCTTTTGTGGAGTGGTCTTTATTGAAGGGCTGTTTGACGGTGACAAACAGCGTCTGACCATCGGCGGAAAGCAGCATACTGTTAGGATTGGCCGGTAACGCCCAGCTTTTCTTCAGCGTGTAGCGGCTGGCGTCAAGGCTGATGACCTTGCCGGATTCTCGCTGTGAAATATAAATTTCCTGGCGTTTCTTATTGAACTGCACCGCCAGCGAATCGCCGACGTCGAGCTGTTTAAGCAGCTTGCCGCTGTGGATATCCAGCACCAGCGTGGTTTTCGCTTTCGAGTTATCGGTCACGAACAGGCGGCCGGTGTCGCTATCTTCAGCCATATTAAGGAGCAGCGCTGGCTTGTCGCCCAGTGGCTTCCAGCGCTGTTCAATGCGCTGGTTATCTGGGTTGATCACCAGAATTTCACCGCTGCCGTTAGCGGCATATACGCGCCCGGTTTGTGCGGAGTAGTGCAGGCCGGTCATCCATTTACCGGTATTTGCAATGCGTGTTTTCAGCTTCAGGGAGGTGGCATCAACCACCCAGATTTGCGCCGGGTCGGCGACCGCGCCAACGTAGAGAGTATTGTTCAGCAACAGCAGCTGACGCGCCCCATAAGGGCGTCCTTTTTCATTGCGCTCGCTGAACAGCAGGCGGTTTTTGACCTTGCCGGTAGCGGTATCGATAGCGCTGATGCCGCCGTCCAGCGAATTGCTGACATAAAGCGTTTTACCATCCGCAGAGAGCTGCAAAGCGAAGTTTTTCAGATCGGTATGCGTCAGGCCGATGGTGTTGAGGGTTTGCGGATCCAGTGTGTAAACCGCCCCACCCTGCACATGTTTAAAGCCTTCGGCGCTGGCGACGTACAGCGCATCACCCTGCGGGCTTAGCGCCATCTCGTACAGTCCTTCCGCTAGCTGGCGCTGCAGCGGTTGCGCCACGTTAGGGGCTGGAGAGTCGATAACCGATTGGAAAACGGCAGAGGAATGATGCGTCGCGCAGCCGCTTAACGCCGCACTGATGGCCAGCATCAACGCCGGAAGTGTGTATTTCATTGGATCAACCCTATAAAAAATCAATGACCCGATGGACGCGCAGCGGCCGATATTGTGTGTTTCCAGCCTGCTGTCTTTACGTCACCCTACGCCTTCGCGACTCTTTGTGAACGACTCACTGGCGCAGCTCGAACCTTGCCTGACATGCAAATAAAAAAGAGAATGAGAACTATACGCATTATCTAATGTCAGGCAAGCCCTGGCGGGCAAAAAAGATAATCTGCTAATTTTTTTTACGGCAATGGCGGATAACGGGGGGAAGAAAGGATCCGCGAAGGGAAAAAGAGTCCCGGAAGCGAGGCAGTGCCCCCTCCCGGTTTCAGGGCCAGAAGGCGCAGGATGTGTCGCCCATCTGGCGCAAAACGACAAATGCCTGCGCTATTTCGCTGAGCGGCGGTTAATAGCGCACCATCACCGACTTCAGCTCCGTGTAGTCATCGATAAACGCGCTGCCGAATTCGCGCCCGATGCCCGAGCCCTTCATGCCGCCGAACGGTACCGCCGGGTCGAGGAAAGTATGCATATTGACCCACACGATGCCGGCCTCAATCGCCTCCGAGTAGCGTAGCGCCAGGCGAATATTATCCGACCAGACGCTGGCCGCCAGGCCATACGGCGAGGCATTGATCCGCGCCAGCGCCTCGTCTTCACTGTGATAACCGATAAAACTGCACACCGGGCCGAAGGTCTCCTCGCGCATCAGGGTGCTCTCTTCGCTGCGCACTTTGACCGCCGTCGGCTGCAGGAAATAGCCCTCCCCCGGCAGGGCTTCGCCGCCGCAGACGATGGTATCGCCCTCGTCGCGCGCGGTCTGAATGAGCCGCAACACTTTGTCATACTGCTGGCGGTTGGCCAGCGGCCCCATCAGCGTGCGCTCATCCAGCGGCGATCCCGGCGCGAAGGCGCTGAGCTTATCTTTCAGCAGCGCCAGCACCGCATCCAGTTTACCCTGCGGCAGATAAAAGCGCTCCGCGGCGGCGCAAATCTGCCCCTGGTTCAGGTAGCCGGCTTCCAGAATGCCGTTGACCATCGCCTCCGGCGTCAGATCATCCAGGAACAGCGCGGCGTTTTTGCCCCCCAGCTCAAGGGTCACCCGTTTACCTGACGCACTGGCCGACTGCTGGACTTTCTCGCCAGTGGCCACCGAGCCAGTGAAGCTCACCTTGGCGCAGGCCGGATGGGTAATCAGCCGCTGAGCAATCTCGCCGCCGGCGCCGTTGACCACGTTAATCACCCCGTCCGGAATACCCACCGCTTTCGCCAGCTCCGCCACGCGCAGCAGCGTCAGCGGCGTATACTCGCTCGGCTTGAGAACAATGGTGCAGCCGCAGACCAGGGCCGCCGCCAGCTTCCAGACGGCAATCATGATGGAGAAGTTCCACGGCACGATGCCCACCACTACCCCCAGCGGCTGACGGCGAGTGAAGGCGGTATATTTCTCCCCGGCCATCGACGGCAGCGACACATTCAGGGTTTCGCCGGTGACTTTCCCCGCCCAGCCGGCGAAGTAGCGCAGGAAAGCGACCGATTGATCCAGCTCGAGCATGCGCGCCAGCGTGATGGTCTTGCCGGAGCAGAGACTTTCCAGCTGCGCCAGCGCTTCGCGATGCTCAGCCAGGGCATCCGCCAGCTTCAGCAGCAAGGTTCCGCGCGCCAGCGTCGGCATTTCGCGCCACTGATTAAACGCCTGGCGGGCACTCTCTACCGCGCGATCCGCCTGGTCGCTATCCGCCGCGGTGACCTCGGCGATCGCCCGCCCGGTGGCCGGGTTGATCACCGCAAACGGCGCGCCGCGGCCCGCCTCTCGCTCACCGGCGATAAACTGCCCGTGCGGCTGGCGTAAAAAGGCGGTCACTTCCGCCAGTAAGGTTATCTCGCTCATCGTCAGTACCCGTTTTTTCAGCAACGTTGGCCCATCACAGCACGGCTTCCCGCCGCCGCCTATCGTTCTAAAGAACGTCATTCTTCCGGACGATATTCAACGCCCGCGCGGCGTGCTGTGATGAGGCACTTGAGCGAGGCAAGACCACAGGGTAACGCGATGAACATCAAAATCGATGCGCTGAACTACTACGGCGCGACGAAGAAATACCACCTCCATTTTCCGGCGCTGCGGGAAGATATTGAAGCCGACGTGGTGATTATCGGCGGCGGCTTCTCCGGTATTAACACCGCCCTTGAGCTGGCGGAACAGGGCATCACCAACGTGGTGGTGCTGGAAGCGCGCCATCTCGGCTATGGCGGCACCGGGCGCAACGGCGGCCAGGTGATGGCCGGTATCGGTCACGACATCGAAGCGGTGAAAAAGCACGTCGGCAAAGAGGGGCTGGAAACGCTGTTTAAAATCGCCAACCTTGGCGCGGGCATCATTCGCGAACGCATCCGCAAATATAATATCGACGCCGATTTCGTCCCCGGCTACGGCTATCTCGCTTATAACCAGCGGCAACTGAAAACGCTGCGCCAGTGGGAGAAGGAGTTTAAGGCTGCCACCCCGGATGAAGAGATCGAGCTGTATACCGGGAAAGAGGTGCAGCAGGTGGTGGGCTCCGAGGTCTACTGCGGCGCGCTGAAACATATGGGCGGCGGCCAGATCCATTCGCTCAATATGCTCCTCGGCTCGGCGCAGGCCGCCCATTCGCTGGGAGTGAAGATCTTCGAATCCTCGCCGGTGGTGGAGGTGAATTACGGCAAACAGGTGCGGGTACGTACCGCGATGGGCAGCGTCAAAGCCGCCAAACTGCTGTGGGCCTGCGACAGCTTCCTCAACAATATGGAGCCGGAGATCTACAACAAAACGCTGGTCACCTACTCCTATCAGGTATCGACCGAGCCGCTCTCCGATGAACTGATCGAGCGCATCAGCCCGCTGCGCGGCGCCTTCAGCGATATTCGCCCGGTGATTAACTACTACCGCGTCACCCGGGAAAACCGCCTGCTGTTCGGCAGCGCCACCCGCTTTGTGGAGTATACGCCGAACGATTTCGCCGCCTGGAACCGCACCCTGCTGGCGGAGGTCTTCCCCTATTTGAAGGATGTGAAGATCGATTTCGCCTGGGGCGGGCCAATGGCCTGTAGCGCCAACCTGTTTCCACAGATCGGCACGCTACGCGATCACAACAACGTCTTTTACGTCCAGGGGTACTCCGGCTTCGGCGTCACCCCATCGCACATCGTGTGCAAAATCCTCGCCGAAGGGATCAACGGCGGTTCAGACCGCTATCGTCTGCTGAGCAGCATCCCCCACGCGACCATCCACGGCCGTGACAGCCTGCGCCTGCTGCTGGTCACCGCCGGAAAATTGATGCATCAAACCGCCGGTTTCTGGAAAGGCCGGAGTTAACCAGGAGAACGCTATGCACGCTTTTAAACTTAAACACCCGGTGCCCGACCTGCAGCCAATCGGCAGCGTCAGCCTGCTCGGCGCGACGCCGACCGCCGGCGACCCGCAGGTGGCCGGGGCGATGATCTACGGCGAGCCGCAGGATGCCTTTACCTGCGGACTGTTTTCGTCCACTGAGGGGAGCTTTACCATGACCTATCCGTTTACCGAACACGCCACCGTGCTGGAAGGCGAAGTAGAGCTGACCGTCGCCGGCGGTGAACCGCAGCGCTTTGCGCCAGGCGATAGCTGGTTTGTTAAACAGGGCACCGAAGTGGAGTGGAAAATCCTGACGCCGCGCTTTGTGAAGCACTACCTGGCGAACGTCGAGACGCGCTAACGCGCTGATACTGCCCGGCGGCGCAGGGGGGGGACCCGGAGGCGACGCATTGCGCCTTCTCCGGGCTACCAAATCGCACAGCGCTGTAGCCCCGGTAAGCGGCAGCGCCACCGGGAGTTTTGAGGCCGCCAACACCGGCAGTTTCAGTCAGCATGGTGAATAAATTAAAGGCAGGCCGCGCGGATCGTAGGCCGGGTAAGGCGCAGCCGCCACCCGGCAGAAACAGGCGCAACGTGGCAAGACGGATGGCCCCGGTTTTCGGGGTCATCTTGTTTATCCACCCTCACATTCATGGACTGCGTCACAGAATCATGCGCCACCCTCCACCTTCCGGACGATATTCGTTGAGCAGGATGCCCGCCTAAATTATGACTATCCGGGAGTGGCGCTGGCTATTCCCTGCCCTACCCCATTATTGTGCAGAGGTTGACTATGTTTAGTAACAGACTTGCCAGCCATCTTGAGCGCGGCGTCGTCGGCTTCCCGACCACCCTCGCCAGCTCCGTCGGGCTGATTATGGCCAGCCCGGTGATCCTGACGGTGACCAGCGGCTTCGGCATGGGCGGCGATACCTTCGCGCTGGCGGTGCTGCTGGCCTTTATTATGATGCAGGCGCAGGTCACCACCTTTGCCGAGGCGGCGACGCTCATTCCCACCACCGGTTCGGTGTACGACTATATCTCCTGCGGCATGGGCCGCTTTTTCGCTATCACCGGCGCGCTGTGCGCCTATCTGATCGTCCATATTTTCGCCGGGACGGCGGAGACGATCCTGGCGGGCATTATGGCGCTGGTGAACTTCGAATCGATCAACGCCCAGATGGCCGCTCACCAAAACACCTGGATGGTGGGCGTCGGCATGGTGGTGATTTTCGGCCTGCTGAACGCCATCGGCGTGGAAATCTTCGGCAAGGTCGAAGTGGTGCTGACCTTCGGCATGTGGACCACGCTGACCATTTTCGGCCTGTGCGGCATTTTTATGGCGCCGGTGACTCATCTTTCCGGCTGGTTCGGCACACCGCTGAACGTTAGCGATATCAACGGCCTGTTCGGCTATATCGGCATGGCGATGTTTATGTTCGTCGGTTGCGAACTGGTGACGCCGATGGCGCCGGAGATCAAACAGGCCCACCGCACCATACCGCGGGCGATGGCGCTGGGCCTGCTGGGGGTCGCCAGCTGCATGTTTATCTACGGTGCGGCGATCAACCGCCAGGTGGAGAATACCGTGCTCGACGCGGCCAACAACGTCCATCTGCTGGATACGCCGATGGCGATCCCGGCCTTCGCCGAGCGGGTGATGGGCCACGCCGGCCAGTACTGGCTGGGGGTCGGGCTGCTGCTGGCGGGCTGCGCCACCATCAATACGCTAATGGCCGCCGTGCCGCGCATTATCTACGGTATGGCGCTGGACGGCGCGCTGCCCCGCTTCCTGACCTGGCTGCATCCGCGCTTTAAAACGCCGGTAATCGCCATCGCCATCGGGGTGGCGATCCCCTGCCTGCACGCCTGGTATCTGAACGGCGATCTGGACCGCATCGTGCCGCTGATCCTCGCCGCGGTCTGCGCCTGGGGCGTCGCCTATCTGCTGGTGACGCTGTCGGTGGTGATGCTGCGCATTCGCCGCCCGGACCTGCCGCGCGCCTACCGCTCGCCGTGGTTCCCACTGCCGCAGATTATCTCCAGCGTCGGCATTATCATCGCTATCGTCAATATCACCCCGCCGGGGATGGACAGTCGCCAGGTGCTGGTGCCGTTCGGCATTATGCTCGGCCTGACCGCCGCCTACGCCCTGTTCTGGACGGTGTGCGTGCAGCGCGTCAATCCGTTCAAGCCGCTGGTGGTGGAAGAGGTAGTGGAGCGCGCCATCAACAACTACGAAAAACAGACCCGCGGGGAGATGACGCCAGATGTCCTCCGTCCCCTGGTTTGAAACGCCGTTAATGAACGCGGTGCAGCGCGATCTGGCCGGCTGGCCCTGCGAAAAGCTGAGCGAGCGCAGCGCGCTGCGCTTGAACAACGCCACCGCCGTGACCTTCAGCGTGCGTCAGAAGCGGCTGTTTATGGCCAGCATTCACAGCTGCGAGTTTGTCGTCGAGGGGCCGGTGACCCGGCCCGTGCGCGGTAACATTCGCGCCCATCAATCCGGCTGGTGGAAACGCCAGCCGATCCGCTTTATCGGCGGCAAAGGCAGCGAGGTACTCGCCGGCTATCTCAATGGTTTCCCTAATCTCCAGCAGACCTTAAGCGAGCTGGACTACCGCCGCTTTTCGCTGACCTTTGACGGTCGCGGCTGGCGCTGCAGCATTGAACCCTGGGCCGCCAGCGAAGTGGTCTGTAAAATGCCGCCGCTGCGCCGTTATTTGCGGCTGGAAGCGCAGCAGCGGATGCTGCTGCTCAGCGTGCTGGCGATGATTAATCAGGCGGTAAGTCAGTGGATGCATGAATGAGCCGGATGCCCGCGCCATCACGCGCCGATCAGGCTCTCCAGAGGAATGCCGAACTGTGCGTGAAGTCGGCGAATCATCGGGAGCGTCAGGTTACGCGTACCATTGAGAATTTCATACACGCGATTAGATTTACCAATCGCCGGCTCCAGATCTTTGACGGTCAGCCCCTGCTGCTCCATGCGAAACTTGATCGCCTCTATCGGCGTCGGCGGCTCGATGGGATAGTGCTTTTTTTCATACTCAGCAATCAGCAGGCACATCACCTCAAAAAAATCCCCTTCCGGCGTGTCCGGCGCAGGTTCATTATCAAAAAAAGGTTCGACCGCGCTTAACGCGGCTTCGTAATCTTGTTCAGTGCGGATAGGCTTCACATTCATCATTTACTTCCTCTCTATCGTCTCAGCGTTTATCTCGTCATATTCCTTATGCGAACCGATAAACTTAACGAACACCCACCCCCGCAGATAAGCAACGGCTACGATTAACCGGTAATCATTTCCTTTAATGTTGAATACCACCCGCTTATTTTTCAGAATACTTGCGCTGCGGTATTGGTCCTTTATCTCCGCCGGGGTTTTCCAGTCTGCTTTTGTCGCTTCGTCTACCCAGGCCTTTAGCGGTTGTTCAGCGTCGGGATTCTCCGCCCAGAAGTCCCTTAAGGTTTTCACTGAGATTATCTTCATGTGCAGAGACTAGTCCCATTTCGGGACTAAGTAAAGTAAAAGTCCCATATTGGGACTTTAGGGATCAACGTGAGCGGGAGCGACTACTGCAGGCCAAACTGCTGCGCCAGCCGATCGAGAGCCTGCCTCTGGAACTGCGCAAACTCCGCCCGCGGCTGTTGTTGTTGAATAAATTCCCGCAGCGGATCCTGGACCTCGGTGCGGATGCCGCTCAGAGCCTCCATCACCGCCAGGCCGCAGAACGGCACGTAGGATTCGGCGTAGCCGCCTTCGTGCACCATCACCAGTTTCCCGCCGCACAGGCGATCCGCCGCCTGCTGGACCTGTTCAGTCATCGCCCGGAAGCTGTCGCTGTGCAGCTGCATGCGCGCCAGCGGATCCATGGCGTTGGCATCATAGCCGCAGGCGATGATAATCAGCTCCGGCTCAAAGCGCGCCAGCGCCGGAATAACGATGGTTTCCAGCGCATAGCGCCAGCTGTCATCCCCCGCGCCGGCCAGCAGCGGAATATTGATGTTGTAACCCTCCCCCGCCCCCACGCCGCGATCCTCCTCACCAGAGTAGCCCGGCGGGAAGCAGCCGTCCTGATGCAAGGAGATAGTCAGCACGTCGTCGCGCTGCAGGTAGATGTGCTGGGTGCCGTTGCCGTGGTGAACGTCCCAGTCAATGATCGCCACCTTGCCGAGCCCGAGCAGCGCTTTCGCTCGCTCCACGGCAATGGGGATATTGGCGAGAAAACAGAAGCCCATCGACTGGTCCGGCAGGCAGTGGTGTCCGGGCGGACGCGACAGCGAATAGGCGTTATCCAGTTCCCCCTTCAGCACCGCTTCCACCGCCGCGCAGGCCAGCCCGGCGGAAAGACAGGCGATTTCATAACTGCCCGGCCCCAGCGGCGCCTCTTTGCCGAGCATGCCGCCGCCGTTATCGCTTATCGCCTTGAAGCGCTCCAGATAACTGTCGGGATGGATCCGCCGCAGGTCCGAAAGGCTCGCCGGCGCCGCGCTGCGCAGCGCCAGCTGCGGCGTCAGCCCGGAGACATCCATCAGGTTTTTCATCCGCCGTTTGGTCTCCGGCGATTCGGCATGACCGCCGCCGGCGGGTGGCTGTACCCACCCGCCCACCGGCAGCGTCACTGCGTGCAGCCCGGTACTGTGCCAGAAACAACGTTCATCAAAGAAGAAACCGGTTTTTCTTTTCACTCTATCCTCCCGTGGGCTAACCCTTCCCGGCGGCGGAAGCCGCCACAATTAAAATCAGTGACAGCAGCGCGCAGACGCCTGCCGCCGCCAGCAGCGGGTCGGCGCTGGCGAAGTGTTGCAGTAAGGCCCCCGCGAGCGCCGGGCCGGCCGCCATGCCGCCGCCGATCACCAGATTGATGCTGTTCATCAGCCGACCGCTGTTATCGAGCCCGGCGACGCGGGCGAGAATAAAGGGCAGCACGAAGGTCCAGGTGAACTTAAACAGCAGCGCCGCGATGGCGTAGCGCGCCAGCAGCGGCTGGCCAACCAGCAGCCCGACGCTGACGATCAGCAGGCCGTAGCCCAGCCACACCAGTAAGCGATCGTCGCGCCGGGTGCCGCGCAGGGCCGCGCCGCCGGCGCCGATAATGCCGCAAACCGTCGCCGCCGCCAGCACCAGCCCCACCTGCGTCGGGCTCAGCCCCGCCGTGCTGCCGATGGTGCCGATAAAGGTCCACACTGCGCTGAGGCTGATATAGAAAGTGAGCACCGCCAGCACCGCCAGCGCCTGACGCCACAGCGCCGTCGACGGCTGCTGGCGGGAGGCAGAGAGCGGTTGAAAGCGCGGCGGGAAAGCGGAGACCAGCGGCAGGCAGCAGAGCATGATGGCGGCGAGGATCAGATACACCACCTTCAGGCCAAAGGTCGCGAACAGGCCGGGCAGAGCCAGCAGGCCAAGCATCCCCAACAGTAGTTGCCCGAGCACCCAAAAGGCGTAGACCCGCGACGGGTTCGGCGTTCCCGCCGCGCAGCTGATGCACAGAATCATCAGCGTGCCGCCCGCCAGCGAGGCGATAAAGCGCGCCGCCAGCAGCGTCTCATACTGGGTGACCACCGCCGAGGCGAGGTTGGCGGTCAGAAACACCGCCCCGGCCGTCAGGGCGACCCGCCGCCAGTCGAGGCGACTCATCCACCACCACGCCGGGAGCGTCGCCAGGCTCATCGCCCCCAGCTCCGCTGAGAACAGCCAGCCTACCTGCCCGGGTTTTAGCTGCCATTCGCTGGCCAGCTGCGCCGCCACCGCCGGCGCGGTCATCAGAATACCCGGCGCAATAGCGGCAAAAATCACAATCGCCGCCAGCAAACGCAGGGACACCACCAGCCCGGCGTGCCGGGAAAGCGCATTATCAGTGACAGGTGTACTCGACATCGTAGGGCGTGCTCCGGTCAAAAAAGCCTCCCCCCGGAGGATCCTCCAGGGAGTGATACCCACAGGCATCAGGAAAACGCCGTGTTGCCACGGCGCGCGCGGGATGTGAAAGTCAGATCACAGATGCAGCGTACGCTGAGCAGCCGGCATCCAGGTTCGGGAAACCAGTTCGGTACGATTGACCACTTCGGTCTTGGCGAAGATATTGCGCAGGTGCGTTTTCACCGTCGAGAGCGAGATATCCAGCTGGCGGGCAATCAGCTTATTACTGGCCCCTTCGCGCACCATGCCGACGATTTCCCGCTCTTTGGCGGTCAGGATAGCGGGCAGGTCATCTTCTTCCTGCAGGCAGTCGCGGATCGCCAGCTCCACCAGCGGCAGCACCGCCTGGGCCCGATGACGCTCTTCGCTGGAGAAAGGCACGTCGCGCATCAGCGAGATACCGGCGATGATCCGCCGCTCGCGGCGGATGAAGATCTCGGTCATGTCACGCACGTTATTCGGCAACATAAATTCATGATAATAATGTCGGTTGCGATCGCAGAGCCGCGGCGTCATCGCCGCCACGGTGGTGTTCTGGTGGCTAAAGTGCGCCGGTAAATGCGGATCCAGCGGCTGGAAGTTTTCCAGATATTGTTGGTGCGTATTATCGGAAATATTATGCAATATATAGTTTTCGGGTTTTAACCGGTTATTTACTCGATAAAACACCGCTGAAGTCAGTGGAATTAACTGAGAAATAGTCTGTAAACAACGGGCTATTATCGCATCATTACGGCTGGCTTTTAACAAAGCAGACATGATAGGGCCTCCCCGTCGAGATGATGGTGCATGACACATGGATGACTACCGATAATTGAAGCATACATTTCACATTTAAGTAACACAATCATTAACATATTAACAATGTGATAGCCGTTACAAAATTTTCAGCAATGCATTGTTATATAAAGCATTTAAAAAACACACTCGCCATGCCTTACGATAGCGGCGTTAAAACATAAACAAAAAAGATTAATACCCGGCGTACCTGCCTCTGGTGATAAAAAAACCCTATCCCGGACGCGTCTCTCTCATCCTTAAGAACGATGGATTTCTGTTTTTTTTCACTTATACCCTTAACAGGATGCCATTAATTTTCGCCGCGGCTTAATCATGTGATTACGCCTGACCCGCTGTTGCCAAAATAATAGCAACAGCGCCGGTCATTAACCGAGGATAAGCCGATGCTGAATATCGCCGCCCTGCGCCAGCAGCAAATTCCGCTGGCCGCTGAGCCGCGCTCGCCGGTGCCGTTTCATATTCTGATGAAGCCGATTGGCCCCGCCTGCAATCTCGCCTGCCGCTACTGCTATTACCCCCAGGATGAAACGCCGGTCAACAAAATGGACGAGGCGCGGCTGGAGCAGTTTATCCGCCGCTACATCGCGGCCCAGCCCGTCGGCGCGCGGGAAATCAACTTTGTCTGGCAGGGCGGTGAGCCGCTGCTGGCCGGCCTGAGCTTTTACAAAAAAGCGCTCGCCCTGCAGGCGCGTTATGCCCCCGACGGCGTCACCATCAGCAACAGTCTGCAGACCAATGGCACGCTGATCAACGACGCCTGGTGCCGGCTGTTCCGCGAGCATCGCTTTATTATCGGCTTGAGCCTCGAAGGCAGCGAAGCGCTACAGGACCAGCATCGTCCGGATAAACGCGGCCGGGCCAGCTGGCCGGCGGCACTGCGCGGCATCGGCTTTCTCCACCAGCATCAGGTGGATTTTAACCTGCTGGTGGTGGTGCATAACGAGATGGCGGCCCACGCGGCGGCGATTTATGACCGGCTGGTCAGCCTCGGCGCGCGCTATCTACAGTTTCAGCCGCTGATGAGCGAAGGCGCAGCGTTGCGCGAGGGCTATCAGCTGAGTGCCGATAACTGGGGGCGTTTTATGGTCGGCATCTGGCGGCAGTGGCAGAAGCGCTGCGACAAGGGGCGGGTGTTCGTCATCAATATCGAGCAGGCGTGGGCGCAGTACTTCACTCACACCAGCGGCAGCTGCGTGCACAGCGCCCGCTGCGGCAGCAATCTGGTGATGGAGCCCGACGGAGAGCTCTACGCCTGCGACCATCTGATTAACGCCGAACATCGGCTGGGCCGCCTTGACGACATGACGCTGGCGCACGCGGTTGACGCCTCGGTGCAGCTGCCTTTCGGTCAGCAGAAAAGCCTGCGCCGCGAATGCCAGACCTGCGCGGTCAAAATGGTCTGCCAGGGCGGCTGCCCGGCGCATCTGAACGCCGCGGGCAACAACCGCCTCTGCGGCGGCTACTACCGCTTCTTTAGCGAAATTCTGGCGCCCGTGCGCCCCTTTTCCCGCGACCTTCAAGGGCTACAAGCCTGGCGGGCCGCGTTTGTCGGGGCCGCGCATCCGGCGTAGCCCATTGCTCTGAAAGTGATACCCGCAGAAACAGGAGAATCCGTTGTGAATAAAACAGCCATGGCCGCGGCGGTCAGTGTGATCCTCGCCGGTGGCGCGCACGCCGCCCAGCAAGAGCGTCCGAACGTCATCGTGATTATCGCCGATGATATGGGCTACTCTGACATCAGCCCCTTCGGCGGCGAAATCCCCACCCCCAACCTGCAGGCGATGGCCGAGCAGGGGATGCGCATGAGCCAGTATTACACCTCGCCGATGTCGGCCCCGGCGCGTTCGATGCTGCTCACCGGTAACAGCAACCAGCAGGCCGGGATGGGCGGTATGTGGTGGTACGACAGCACCATTGGCAAGGAGGGCTACGAGCTGCGGCTGACCGACCGCGTCACTACCATGGCCGAGCGCTTTAAAGACGCGGGGTATAACACCCTGATGGCCGGCAAGTGGCACCTCGGTTTTGTTCCAGGCGCCACGCCGAAAGATCGCGGCTTTAATCACGCCTTCGCCTTTATGGGCGGCGGCACCAGCCACTTTAACGACGCGATACCCCTGGGGACCGTTGAAGCCTTCCACACCTACTACACCCGCGACGGCGAGCGCGTCTCCCTGCCGGACGATTTTTACTCCAGCGAAGCCTACGCCCGGCAGATGAACAGCTGGATTAAAGATACGCCGCCGGAACAGCCGGTCTTCGCCTGGCTGGCCTTCACCGCCCCGCACGACCCGCTGCAGGCCCCCGACGAGTGGATCAAGCGCTTCAAAGGCCAGTATGAGCAGGGTTACGCCGAGGTCTATCGCCAGCGCATCGCCCGCCTGAAAGCGCTGGGAATTATCCATGACGACACCCCGCTGCCGCACCTTGAGCTGGATAAAGAGTGGGAGGCGCTGACCCCGGAGCAGCAGAAATATACGGCGAAAGTGATGCAGGTCTACGCGGCGATGATCGCGAATATGGACGCGCAGATCGGCACCCTGATGGAAACACTGAAGCAGACCGGACGCGATAAAAATACCCTGCTGGTCTTTTTAACCGATAACGGCGCCAACCCGGCGCAGGGTTTCTACTACGAATCTACCCCGGAATTCTGGAAGCAGTTCGATAACCGCTATGACAACATCGGCCGCAAAGGCTCGTTTGTCTCCTACGGCCCCCACTGGGCCAACGTCAGCAACGCCCCCTACGCCAACTACCATAAGACCACCAGCGCCCAGGGCGGGATTAACACCGACTTTATGATCGCCGGTCCCGGGATCACGCGCCACGGTCACATCGACGCCTCGACGATGGCGGTGTACGACGTAGCGCCGACCCTGTATGAATTCGCCGGTATCGATCCGAACAAATCGCTGGCGAAGAAGCCGGTGTTGCCGATGATCGGCGTCAGCTTTAAGCGCTATCTCACCGGCGAAGTACAGGCGCCGCCGCGCGGGAAATACGGCGTTGAGCTGCACCATCAGGCGGCGTGGGTCGATGGTGAATGGAAGCTGCGGCGGCTGGTGCCGCGGGGCCTCACCGCCGGTGACGCGCCGTGGCAGCTGTTTAATCTGCACGACGACCCGCTGGAGACCCATGACGTCGCGGCCCAACATCCCGATCGGGTCAAAGCGATGAGCGAGGCCTACGAGGCGTTCGCCAGACGCACCATGGTCACCCGGGCGCAGGGCAAGATGATCGATTACGTCGGTATCGACAGCAAAACCGGACGCTATCTGGCGGTTGATCCCGCCACCATGAAGCCGGTTCCGGCGCCGCAGGCGATCCCGGTGAGCGAGATCCATTAACCCCGCGGCTATCGTTCTTCCGGGCGATAGCCGGGAGCTGACGCGCTTTTTAAGGTAATCGGAAACCCCATTACAGGAGAGAGCGAATGGCGAGAGTCGTGGTGATCACCGGCGGCGGAACCGGAATTGGCGCCGCCTGCGCGCGGCTGATGCGCGCCGCAGGCGACCGGGTGTTTATTACCGGACGGCGCGAGGCGCCATTGCAGGCTGTTGCCGATGAGACCGGCGCCACGGCGCTGATGGGCGATGCCGCCGACGGCGAGGTGTGGCGCCAGCGGCTGTTGCCGGCCATTCTCGACCAGAGCGGCGGTGTTGATGTCCTCATCTGCAGCGCCGGCGGGATGGGCAACAGCCCCGCCGCCGAGACCAGCGACCGCCAGTGGCGCGAGGCGCTGGACGGCAATCTCACCAGCGCCTTCGCCAGCGTTCGCGCCTGCCTGCCCTCGCTGATTACCCGCCGTGGCAACGTGCTGTTTGTCGCCTCCATCGCCTCGCTGGCCGCCGGTCCGCAGGCCTGCGGCTACGTCACCGCCAAACACGCCTTAATCGGCCTGATGCGCTCCGTCGCCCGCGATTACGGTCCCCAGGGGGTGCGCGCCAACGCCGTCTGCCCCGGCTGGGTCACCACGCCGATGGCGGATGAAGAGATGCTCCCGCTGATGCAGGCGGAAGGGCTATCGTTGACTGAGGCTTATCAGCGAGTCTGTCGCGACGTTCCGCTGCGCCGCCCCGCCAGCCCCGAGGAGATAGCCGAGGCTTGTCAGTTTCTCTGTTCGCCGCAGGCCGCCATCATCAGCGGCGCCACGCTGGTCGCCGACGGCGGCGCCAGTATCGTCGATGTTCCCACTCTGGCGTTTGCCTAACGCCCTACTCTGTTCAGGAGCCCCTATGACTTCAGAAGCCGTATTTATCCAGGTCGGCGCGCTGGCCGATGGTTTTGCGCCACACGGTAATTTACTCGCCACCGCCAGCCTGCCCGCAGGCGAGCGCTTTACCTTTTATGTCGCCGGAAGTGAGCCACAGCAGCTGATCATCGAAGATGAGCAGACGCTAAGCTGGAACGGCAAGCGCGCCCCCTGGCGGGCGACCGCCCTGCGCCCGGATATTCTGTTTATCGACTTCCTTGACCCGGAGCGGGATAACGCCAGCGTCAGCGCGGTATGCAACCTGACGCAGCGCAACGCCACCCTGGTCTACGGCCAGCTGCCGGACGAAGCCGCCGCGCGGCTGGACGCTTTCAGCCGGGTGGAGCGAGGCCTGCCGCTGACCGCGGTAGAAGCGCGCTTTGTCTTCGCCCGCCTGGATGCGCAGCCGGGGCCGCTGCCGGGCTTTACCGATGCGCTGGTCGGCATGCGCAATCAGTACACCTACAGCCCGACTGAGCGCTATGAGCACATCTATCTCAACGACAATTTTTACGCCTGGCAATGTCTGGACGGCGTGGAAAAGGGGCTGGCGGATGTTGACCGCTGCCACTACGTGCAGGTGGCGGAGGATCTCTATCTGTTTGTCTGGCGGGAGAAAATCATTCCCACGCTGGGGGTGATCCTGATCGATCTTCAGCAGATGCGCACCGACGGCAAGATCATGGGCTATCAGGGCAGCGACTTCGGCGCCCTCAGCAATTTCCCGGTCGGCGCCAGCGCGAAGATCCTCAACCTCACCCGCCATCAGGAATAAAGGGCCGCCGCCGGGCACGCTTTCAGGCCCCCTGCCCGTCATGTTGCCGGGTGGCGGCTGCGCCTGACCCGGCCTACAGGGTTCGTGCGACCTGTCCTTGATTTACCCACTTGCACGACTGAAACTGCCAGTGCTGACGGCCTCAAAATCGCTGAGACGTTCCCGGAAGGCCGGGGCAGCCCGCATGGATGCGGGCTGAGGGCCGTGTTTTGCACGGACGCTGCCTCGGCCCGACCCGAAGCCTGCAGGGATAAGTCGAAGGGACCGCGCAGCGGCGATTTTGCTGGCCGGAGCCCGGGGGTACAGGGGGCGGCGGCGACTGGCCGCCCCCTGTGCGCTCCCAGCGCCATAAGAGACATAGCGCAGAAGACATATCGGGAGCGCAATCTGTCCGGAAATCACATAGAAGTTGTAGCCCTGCCAGGCGCATTGCAAACAGGGAAATTGACGATTGTGCCGTTATTTCGCCGGGTGGCGGCTGGCGCCTTACCCGGCCTGCGGTCCGCGCCATTTGTCCACCCTCTCCCCGCCGGGAAGAGGGCGTGACTCAGGCGCTGGCGCTATCCAGTCGCGCCACCTGCTCCGCGCTCAGGCTCAGCGCCGCCGCGCGGGCAAAACTTTCCACCTGGGCCACGCTGGTGGCGCTGGCGATCGGCGCGGTCACCCCTTCGCGGCCGATCAGCCACGCGAGGGCCACTTCCGCCGGCTTCGCCCCCTGCTCATCCGCGACCGCCACCAGGGTATCGATAATCCGCATCCCGCGCGGATTCAGGTACTTACCAATCCCCCCTCCGCGCTGGCTCTGCGCCAGATCCGACGGCTGACGGTACTTACCGGTTAAGAATCCCGAGGCCAGGCTGTAGTAGGTCACCACCCCGATATCGCGGCTGACGCAGAGATCGCACAGCGCGCCTTCAAACGCGGAGCGGTGATAGAGGTTATATTCCGGCTGCAGCACCTGCCAGGCAGGCAAGCCGCCCTTGCGCGCTACCTCCAGCGCCCCCGCCAGCTGCATTGCATCGAGGTTAGAGGCCCCCATCGCGCGAATTTTCCCCGCCTGTTGCAGGCTGTGGAAAGCCTCCAGCGTTTCCGCTACCGGGGTTTGCGGATCCGGCCAGTGGGAAAAGTAGAGGTCGATATAGTCGGTATTGAGGCGGCGCAGGGAGTCGTCTACCGCCTGCTGGATCCAGGCTTTGCTGAGTCCCTTATGGCCGGGAAGGCCGAGATCGGAGCCGACTTTGGTGAAGATTTTGACCTTATCGCGCATGCCGGGACGCGCCTGCAGCCAGCGGCCAATAATGGTTTCGGATTCGCCGCCCTGGTTGCCCTCTGCCCAGCGGGAATAAACATCCGCCGTATCGATAGCGTCAAAGCCGTGGTCAACAAAAGCATCAAGAAGGGCAAAACTGGTTTTTTCATCAATGGTCCAGCCAAAGACGTTACCGCCAAACACTAACGGGGCGATGGAAAATCCGGTTTTGCCCAAGGGACGTGTCATCATGCCGAGTACTCCTTAGCTTATATTCTGCTTCCCTCAGGTAACCACAATGGTCAGGAGAGGAGGTCGATTGGATAATCAGAAAAGGAATCTTACGGCGGGCGATCCATGCCCGCGGGTACACTCAGACATTATGTCCCGGAATAAACATCAAAGCTAAAATATTTGCTGGCTAATTTTTTATAGGTGCCGTCGGCAAGGATCTTCGCAATCGCGCCGTTTATTTCCTGACGCAGCGCCTCATCGTCTTTACGTAAGCCGATAGCCGCCCCGGCGCCAAACAGCGTATCATCCTGCAGATGGCCGCCGACAAAGGCGAATTCCTTACCCTGCGGCTGCTGCAGGAAGCTGTAGTCGGCCATCATGCCGGAGAGTACCGCGCCGTCGATGCGCCCGGACTCCAGATCGCGCACCACGCTATCGGCCCCCTGGTAGGCCACAATGTTGATCCCCTGCGGACGCCAGTGCTGATTAACGTAAGTCTCCTGCGCCGAGCCCTGCTCGACGCCAATGGTTTTGCCCTTCAGCTGCTCCGGCGTATTGCCTTTCAGGGTATTTTTACGCGCCACGAGGAACACCGGCCCGTTATACAGCTTGTCGCTAAAGGCAATCTGCGCTTTACGCTTCTCGGTCATGTACATCCCGGAAAGGATGGCGTCGAATTTCCGCGCCTTCAGCGCCGGGATAATGCCGTCGAAATTGCTTTCCACCCACACGCATTTCGCCTGCAGCTGCTGGCAAATGGCGTTGCCTAAATCGATATCAAACCCCGCCAGCTTGCCCTGCGGATCCTTCCATTCAAACGGCGCGAAGGTCGGGTCGACGCCAAAGCGGATCGCCTTTCCCCCTTCGGCCAGCGCCGACGTCGACGCCATTAACGCCAGCCATAGCAGTAGTGATTTTTTCATTCCAGTTCTTCTCCAGAGGTTAACGGCAGTGCTTTTCCACCAGACGGGCGAACAGCGTCGCGCCGGTGGTGATAATGTCATCGTTGAAGTCGTAGCCGGGGTTATGCACCATGCAGCCGCCTTTCTCCCCCTTCTCGCCGTTGCCCAGCAGGAAGTAGCAGCCCGGACGTTCGCGCAGCATAAAAGCGAAATCCTCGCTGGCGTTCATCGGCGAGACCGACTCCAGCACCCCTTCGCGGCCAAACACCTCCAGAGCCAGCGCCCGGGCGAAGTCAGTCTCTTCAGGGCTGTTGGTTAATACCGGGTAGGAGTCGTAAACCTCCACCGCGCTGCTGGCACCATAGCTTTTAGCGGTAAATTCGCTGAGCTCGTGAATACGTTTGATCAGCAGGTCGCGGATTTCCGGCTTCATCGCCCGCACGCTGAGCTCCATCACCGCGCTCTCCGGAATGACGTTGGAGGCGATACCGGCCTGGAAGGTGCCGACGCTGACCACCGCCGTTTCGCCCGGCGGCACGTTGCGCGCCACGATGCTCTGCAGGGCCATCACCAGCGCCGCGCCGGCGACGATCGGGTCGACGGTGCGCTCCGGATGGGCGCCGTGGCCGCCGTAGCCGGTAAGGGTGATTTTGACGGTGTCCGCCGAGGCCATAAAGTTGCCGGCATAGAAGCCCAGCTTACCCACCGGCAACCCCGGCATGTTGTGCAGACCGAAAATGCGTTCGCAGGGGAACTGCTCAAACAGGCCGTCTTTAATCATTAAATCGGCGCCGCCGATAGCCTCTTCCGCCGGCTGAAAAATCAGATGCACCGTGCCATTGAACTGACAGGCCGGCGAGGCGATGTATTTCGCCGCCGCCAGCAGAATGGTGGTATGGCCGTCATGACCGCAGGCATGCATTTTCCCCGATACCGTACTGGCCCAGGGTAAACCGGTGGTTTCCTCGATCGGCAGTGCGTCCATATCGGCGCGCAGGCCGATGGTGCGCGGCGAATCGCCTTTGCTCAGGCTGCCGACCACCCCAGTCTTGCCAAGGCCGCGCGTCACCTGATAGCCCCACTCGGTCAGCTTGCTGGCGACCAGTTCGCTGGTATTAAACTCTTCCAGACTTAATTCCGGATTGGCATGTAAATAATGACGCAGAGAAATCATTTCCGCTTCCGTCGCTTTAATTTCTGGAATTACATAATCACTCATGCCGCTCTCCGGGAAATATCGTAAGGACTTAACACGGTATCGTGGTGAAAACTTTATGCAAGCAGGATTTCTAATATCGGAAATGACGGCATCTTATTTAATAATGCGTTCGCGGCAGTGTAAAAAGCATTCGAAACGGTGAAATTTAAAAATAAATGTTTATTTTATGGAGGATTAACCGTTATTTACCCTACTATTTCCGGCCGTATTCAGATTTAAATAAAAAGACTTCTATGAGATTACAGACGCTTTTCCTCGTCGCCATGACCGCGCTGGCGGGCTGCAGCGCGCAGGGGGATACCGCCAGCCAGCAGCGGGCCAGTATTCAGAAGATGCGCAACGAAACCCTCAATAAACTTTACACCGTGCAGCCCGAGGCCCGCAGCGATATTCAGCATGCGAAGGGTTATGCGGTCTTCGCCAACAACAGCAGCAAGATCCTGCTGTTCGGATTTGGCAGCGGCTACGGCGTGGTGCGGGATAAGGCCACCGGGAAGGACACCTATATGAAAATGGCCCAGGGCGGCGCCGGCCTGGGGATGGGGATTAAACAGCAACGCACGGTGCTGGTTTTCCATGATAAAGCGGCCCTGGAGACCTTTATCCGCCAGGGATATATGGTCGGCGCCGATGCGAACGCCGCGGCGAAATATGATGACAAAGGCATCGCGCCGATCGCCGCCTCCGCGAACGGCGTAGCGAAGGACACCTCCTCGCTGCCGTCAAAAGTGAACGTCTATGAAATCACCGACAAGGGGCTGGCCGCCCAGGCGATGGTCAATGGCTATAAATACTGGCCGGATGACGAACTGAACCCGTAGCCCCGGCGGTGATCCATCGCCGAGTCAGGTGTTCCCTGCCCGGCGTTGGGAGACGTGCATTTAGTGGCCGAGGGCGCCGCTCACCAGAATCGAGGTGATGATCCCGGTCGCCGCGGCGATCAGCACATAGTTACCGTCGATATAGGACCAGTGATGGCCCTCCGGCGGGGGCGGCAGGCCGCGGTCGCTCCAGTCACGGACGCGATACTCATCGCCACGGAACGGCGCCGGAGCCGGGTGGCCTTTGCGGAAATCGTTACCGCGCCAGGCGAAATGGTCCTGCTCATGCCGTGCCTGATCGCGCTTGTCATGCCCGTCACGATCCGGGCCACGCTGGTCATGGTCACCCTGACGATGCGCGTCAGGTCCGCCCTGCGGCGCATGCCCATGATGATCCGAACCGTTCTGCCACACCGTTGGCTGCCCCGGACGATGGCCGTCGTTTGGGCCATCGGCAAAGGCCTGGACGCTCAGCACAGTGGATAATATTACCGCCAGAGAAATCATCTTTTTCATCGTACACCTCCTGATTGAAGTTCTTTGTAACGGGAAAATGTGAAGAAAGAGTGAGTATCCGCTTAACCAGGACGATTCCTGGCATCTGGGGTTTCTGCTGTCGGGGAAGGCATTATGGGGGAGTACGAGCAATAAAAAAGGCCGCTCTCGCGACCTTTATTCAGACTGATATCAGGACTTACTCAGTCACTTTATTTTTTAACTCTTCAGCGCCGGTTTTGGTTTTATCCCAGCCCTTTTCTGCGCCGGATTTGGTGGCGTTCCAGCCTTTTTCGCTGACCTCTTTGGTCTTATCCCAACCTTTCTCAGTCCCTTCTTTGGTCTTGTTCCAGGTCTTCTGCGCGCCTTCGCTCACCTGGCTGCCGACGCTATCCTGTTTGCCTTCGGCCGCATGTTTCGCCTTCAGCTGCTGCTCTTCACCTTCGTGCTGGGCCTGATGCAGCTTCTCTTTGGCGGTGTTGGCGTTGGCATTGGCCGCCGCGACGGTATCATCTGTTGCATGTGTTGTCGCAGCAAAAACCGGAGCCGCAACCAGAATAGCCGATAACGCAATCATTGCTTTTTTCATAATATCCTCTCTCACGTGTCGTGTTATGAGTCGTATTCAGGATGGCACAACGAACCGGGGATGACATTAGGAATTAGCCTGAAAAACGTCTTCGACCTGCAACCATGGCAGAAAATGCTGCCGCTGCGCACCCTGTCGGCGTTGGCATAATTTCCATCATGTTTGTTACATTTCGTGAAATTTGCGCTTGATATACTTGCCGTTGACGTTTACTCGAGAATAATTCTCAGAATCATTATATTTATAAATTGGCAAACGGAACTCATTTTATGGCAAGAAAATCAGTAAGATCGCTGTTGCTTACTGCGCTGATCGCGACTCCCTTCCTCAGCTATGCGACCCAATATCCTCTGACGGTTACCGACCTTGACGGCCGGCAAGTCACCCTGGCTAAAGAGCCGCAGCGTATTATTTTGCAGGATGGCCGCGACATTATGACCCTCGCCCTGCTGGACCGGGACAATCCGTTTAAGCGGCTGGTGGCATGGAATAATCTGGCGAAAAAGCAGGACGTTGCCACCTGGCAGATGCTGAAAACGACGTGGCCGCAGTCGGCCACGATCCTTGACATGGGCTTCAGCGACAAGGGGAATGTCGATCTTGAAAGCGTCATCGCCCGCCAGCCGGATCTGATGATCGCCCAGCTGCGCGCCAGGCCAGCGCTGATGGAGAGCGGCGTCATCGACAAGCTCAGCGCCCTGCACGTTCCGGTGCTGTTTGTCGACTATGAGATCGACCCGGCGAAAGATACCGCTCCCAGCATCGACCTGCTGGGCAAAGTCCTCAACCGCGAGAGCCAGGCCAAAGCCTTTACCGATTACTATCGTCAGCAGCTGCAGTCGATTCGCCAGAAAACCGCGACCATCACGCCGAAGGCCAACGTCTTCGTGGAAGCGCTGGCCGGCAACAGCGACGCCTGCTGCTTTACTCACGGCCACAGCGGCTGGGGGGGGCTGGTGGAGGCGGTCGGGGCGAACAATATCGGTTCGCAGCTGCTGCCGGGCGCCTCCGGGTTCGTCTCGCTGGAGAAAATCATCAGCATGAAGCCCGACGCCTGGATAATGACCGGCTCGAAGCGCGGAAACAGCCAGGTGCTGCCCCTCGGCTATGAGGTTAAGCCGGAGGCGGTGAAAGCCCAGGCCCAGACGCTGCTGGCGCGACCGGGGGTCAGCCAGATCCCGGCGGTACAGGAAAAGCGGGCCTATGGCATCTATCACCACTTCTATAACCATCCGTGGAATATTGTCGGCATGGAATATCTGGCGAAAGATATCTATCCGCAGGCCTTCCGCGATCTCAACCCCGATGAGACTTACCATTATATCGTGCGTCACTTCACCGACCTGCCGGACCAGCCGTTCGTCTTTTCCTGGCAGCAGAGCGAGTAATCCGGCATGCGTTTAACCTCCGACTCCGTGCTCGACGAGCTGCCCGCCGGGACTTCTGGCGTGATGGATCATTATCGCCATATCGTGCGTCGCCGCCTGCTGCTGTTGCTGCTGCTGGCGCTGTTGATTGTCGCTTCACTGCTGTTCGATTTTATGCTCGGCCCTTCCGGACTGCCGCTGCAGAGCCTGTGGCAGACGTTAACCGATCCGGCCAGCGCCGATCCGGGCATTCGCGCCATCGTCTGGGATATCCGCCTACCCTATGCGGTGATGGCGATTATCGTCGGTCTGGCGCTGGGACTGGCTGGTGCCGAAATGCAGACCATCCTCAATAACCCGCTGGCCAGCCCGTTTACCCTGGGCGTCTCCTCGGCTGCGGCGTTTGGCGCCGCGCTGGCGATTGTGCTGGGTATTGGTCTGCCCGGTATTCCCGGCCAGTGGTTTATCTCGGCCAACGCCTTTATCTTCGCCCTGCTGGCGGCCCTGCTGCTGGATGGCATTACCCGCTGGACCCAGGTGGCTACCTCCGGCGTCATTCTGTTCGGCATCGCGCTGGTCTTTACCTTTAACGCCCTGGTCTCGATGCTGCAGTTCATCGCCAATGAAGACACTCTGCAGGGGCTGGTGTTCTGGACCATGGGCAGCATCGACCGCGCCTCCTGGAGCAAAGTCGCCATCCTGCTGGTCGCCCTGGCGCTGGTGATGCCCCTGTCGCTGCGCAGCGCGTGGGCGCTGACCGCCCTAAGGCTGGGCGAGGACCGGGCCATCAGCTTTGGCATTAACGTTCGCCGTCTGCGCCTGAGTACGCTGCTGCGGATCAGCATTCTGTCGGCGCTTTCGGTGGCCTTTGTCGGGCCAATCGGCTTTATCGGCCTGGTGGCGCCGCATATTGCGCGGATGCTCTTCGGCGAAGATCATCGCTTTTACCTGCCCGCCAGCGCGCTGATCGGCGCCCTGGTGCTCTCCCTGGCCTCCATCGCCTCGAAGAACCTGATACCGGGGGCCATTATTCCGGTGGGGATCGTCACTTCCCTGGTAGGGGTCCCGTTCTTTTTGAGCATTATTTTACGTCACCGGGGGCAAGTATGAGCGACCAGACGTTATCCGGGCTGTCGCTGTCTCACTTCAGCGCTGGCTACCCCAGACGCAAGGTGATCGAGAACCTGACGGTTCCCCATCTGCCGCGGGGGAAAATCACTGCGCTGCTGGGGCCAAACGGCAGCGGTAAATCGACGTTAATGCGAGCGATGGCGGGGCTGGGCCCCTGCCGCGGCGAGCTGCGCCTGGAGGGAGAAAATCTGCTGATGCAGCCGTCCTCACGTCGCGCAGAACAGGTGGTCTATCTTCCGCAGACGCTGCCCGCCGGCGTGCATCTGCATGTGCTGGAGTCGATTATCGTGGCCCAGCGCGCCGCCGGGGGACGCCACAGCGCCCAGCAGCAGGAAGAGGTAATGGCGTTGCTGCGACAGCTGGGAATTGCCCACCTGGCGATGAGCTACCTCGATCAGCTCTCCGGCGGGCAAAAACAGTTGGTGGGTCTCGCCCAGTCGCTGATTCGCCAGCCGCGCCTGCTACTACTCGATGAACCGCTCAGCGCGCTTGACCTCAACTACCAGTTTCACGTGATGGATCTGGTGCGCCGGGAGACCCGGCGGCGCAACATCGTGACTCTGGTGGTGGTGCACGACATCAATATTGCCCTGCGTCACGCCGACCACGTGCTGATGCTCAAAGCGGGCCAGCTGCTCGGCGACGGCACCCCGGCCACGGTCATCACCCCTGAGACCCTGGCGGCCGTCTATGGCGTGCGCGGCCGTATTGAACCCTGTTCGCAGGGGGTGCGGCAGGTGATTATTGACGGGCTGGTGGACCGCGAGGCCTGACCGCGGCGCGGGGATGGTTGGTCCTCCCCGCGCCCGCCGGCTTAGTGATCGAGATAGATGTAGTTTTCCCAGCTCTTCATGCGGATCAGGATCTTCCTGATCAGCGACAGCTCTTTCAGGTGATCTGAGTAGACCGCCGCCTCGAGGGTAGCACCCTGCGGCAGAGCGTATTCGGCAAAACGTGGATCGGTCACCTTTAGTACCACCAGCGCCCGGCCATGGGTATTGAGCGCGTCCGTGGTCAGCAGTTTGCCCTGGCCCTGAAACTGACTCTCGCCAATCGCCGGCAGCACATCGGCCACTTCCCCGCGGAAGACGGTGCCCGGGATGGCCGGAAACATCAGCTCCGCGGGCTCGCCTTTGTACAGACGCTGCAGGGCGTTCTGGCGAAATGCCGCGACATACTCCCGCGAGGCGTCGCCCTCCACCGGCACAAAGGTCATCAGCGGCAGCATTCCCAACGCGGTGGACATGGTGCCTGGCCGTAAGCCGAGGGTGCTGACATAGCCGTCTTCCGGGGCGCGGACGACGGTGTTATCCAGCTGAAACTGCGCCTTCTGCAACTGCGCCAGCAGGGAGGCCACGGTGGTATTTTTGCCCTTCACCACCGAGTCCAGCGCGTTACGCGCCTGAACCACTTTCGCCTGAGCCGCGCTGACGCTGGCTTCATCGGCTTTCCACGTCTGCAGACGGGTATCGACCATTTGATCGGAGAAGGCGCCCTGGGCATGCCCCTCCCGAAAGCGGGCATACTCCCGCCGCGACTGGTCGCGCTGAGCCACCGCTCTGCTCAGCTCGGCCTCCGCCTGGCTTAACGCGGCGTTGAGGGAGAGCGCATCCTGGCTGGCCGCTTTAATCTGCGCCTGCAGATCGTCCACCTTTGCCTGGAACGGCGTCGGGTCGAGAGTAAACAGCACATCGCCCTTATGCAGCCTCTGGTTAGGTCTCACCGGTACGCTCTGCACCCGACCGCGCACCTGCGACACAATCGGTACGGTGCGAAACACCTGATTGCCGACGTCGGTATAGGGGAAGTTGTAATTCATCCCGAAGATCACCGCGCCAATCAGGGCGATACCGCCGAGCACCGCCGTCGGCACGGTCCACTTATTGAGCGGGATGCGGAAGACTTTAAACACCACGATGCATAGCGCGGCGTAGGTCAGCAACATTAACGTTTCCATTATTTTGCCTCCTTCGCTTTCAGAAGGTCCACTTCGCGCTGCACCTGCTCCAGCCGCTGGACCACCGTTTCCAGACGCTGATGCAGCACCTGCTGGTCGTCGGCGATGCGGCGCATCCCCCATCCGCGGTCTTCGCGCCACAGCGTCGCCCAGATCCACAACAAGGGCCACAGGGCATGCAGGGTAAATAAGCTGACCCAGCCGGCATAATGAATCGCATCCTGATGAGGATGGCGCCGCTCTTTGGCGATTTCATAAGGAATATCGTGAATAACAATCACGCCATAAAAAAGTATTAAGGCCACGGCGATCAGAATCGCCAGCGCCACATAGTCCAGGGTCATAAAATAACTCCAGAGTGCAAGGTTAAATAAATAAAACGGCCAGATTCAGGCGTAGCAGGGCCGGGAGAAAACGCGCGCTTAGCGCTTTCCCCGGGCGGGTTTTAGCGACGTTATGTCGGGGAACCGACGAATCTGAATCAGAATTTCTCAGGAATAGGGCGGTCGATGGAAATCAGTTTGCCTTTTTTCACCGTGATATATCCCCCCTCGCGCAGGGCGGCCAGCACCTGATAAACATAGCTGCGCGAGAGATTGGTCCGTTTAATAATAAATGCCGACAGACTTTCATGTTGCCCACCATCGATTTCAGCGCGATATAAATAGCGCGACAGCATCGACTTAATAGTCTGAAAGCTAGTCTGGCTGCCGCGTTCATAGTGGGCATCAAGGGCAAATATACCCATATAGGCCAGGATCGTGGTCAGCTCTTGCATATAGCCCGGCGACAAATGAAAGAATATCCGTTCAAAATCGCTGGCGGATATTTTCGCCAGCTGGCATTCGCCCAGACACTGATAATAGAGCGCCACCGACGGACAATAATGTTCCAGCAACCCTAACGGCATATGCGCGATAACAATCCCAATAAGGTTCTGCTCGTCACCAAAGGCCAGCGTCATTTGCCCCTGCAGCAAAAAATAGAGATAGCCCGGCTGCGGCAGAAACGGCTGGTCTTTACTCAGGCTCAGGGTTTCACTGCAGGCGATCACCGCCGGCAGGTGCGTGGTCAGCGTCAGCTTCTGGTACCGATCGTAAATATCGCCAAAACTGGGGTTCATCGCGCTACGCACTCCTTCACCTTTTATCACCGCGGCGGGGCTAACCGCGGCCTGTGGAACTATACCTAAGCGGGTCAGGAAGGAAAAGTCCAGATCTGGAGTGGCGAAATATTCCGCCTGGCTCACATTTTTCAGCCTCGCCCCGCCCTTTCGTCCGCCAATCGTTCCGCTTGCCGCCAGGCTGTGCTTTAATTAGCTAAAACGGTTTAACAAAGTTTAGCTAAGAGGAACTAGTCCTATGAATGGTAAAATCTGGGTACTCGGCGATGCGGTCGTCGATCTCCTGCCCGACGGAGAGGGCCGCCTGCTGCAATGCCCCGGCGGCGCGCCGGCCAACGTCGCGGTCGGCGTGGCGCGGCTCGGCGGCGATAGCGGGTTTATCGGCCGCGTCGGCGACGATCCCTTCGGCCGCTTTATGCGTCACACCCTGGCGCAGGAGAAGGTGGATGTGAACTATATGCGCCTCGATGCGGCGCAGCGCACCTCCACGGTGGTGGTCGATCTCGATCGCCACGGGGAGCGCACCTTTACCTTTATGGTCCGCCCGAGCGCCGACCTGTTTCTTGCGCCTGAGGATCTTCCGCCGTTTGCCGCCGGTCAGTGGCTGCACGTTTGCTCTATCGCTCTCAGCGCGGAGCCGAGCCGCAGCACGGCATTCGCGGCGATGGAGGCGATAAAGCGCGCCGGGGGCTATGTCAGCTTCGACCCCAATATCCGCAGCGACCTGTGGCAGGATCCGCAGGAACTGCGCGACTGTCTCGACCGGGCGCTGGCCCTCGCCGACGCCATAAAACTCTCGGAAGAGGAGCTGGCTTTTATCAGCGGCAGCGACGACATCGTCAGCGGCATCGCCCGGCTGAACGCCCGCTACCAGCCGACGCTGTTGCTGGTGACCCAGGGCAAAGCGGGGGTGCAGGCCGCGCTGCGCGGGCAGGTTAGCCACTTCCCTGCCCGCCCGGTGGTCGCCGTCGATACTACCGGCGCCGGCGATGCCTTTGTCGCCGGGCTGCTCGCCGGACTCGCCGCCCATGGTATCCCTGACAACCTCGCCGCCCTGGCTCCCGACCTCACGCTGGCGCAAACCTGCGGCGCGCTGGCCACCACCGCCAAAGGCGCCATGACCGCCCTGCCCTACAGGGACGATCTTCAGCGCTCGCTGTGATCCCGTTGGGCCGGCTAACGGCCCACTTTGCTGGCGACATCACAATTCTTAAACCGGTTTAGCAATTTTTATTTTCACCGCATTACCGACATGTTTACCATATTAACTAAACCGGTTTAGCAAACGTTAGCACACTCACTGATTTACCTTTGGATGTCACCAACATGTATAAAAAACGGAAGTTAGCCATTCTTATTGCTTTGCTAACCGGCGCCGCCGCCGCCCATGGGCAGACAGACCTGAACAGCATTGAAGCGCGTCTCGCCGCCCTGGAAAAACGTCTGCAGGATGCCGAGACTCGCGCCAGCACTGCCGAAAGCCGCGCCGCCTCGGCGGAGCAGAAAGTTCAGCAGCTAACCCAGCAGCAGCAACAAACCCAGGCCACCACCCAGCAGGTGGCCAAACGCACCACCCAACTGGAAGAAAAAGCCGAACGGCCCGGCGGCTTTGAGTTCCACGGCTACGCCCGCTCCGGGGTGATCATGAACGACTCCGCCGCCAGCACGAAATCCGGGGCCTATATGACCCCCGCCGGAGAAACCGGCGGCGCCATTGGTCGTCTGGGCAACCAGGCCGACACCTATGTGGAAATGAACCTCGAACATAAGCAGACCCTGGACAACGGGGCGACCACCCGGTTCAAAGTGATGGTGGCCGACGGGCAAACCACCTATAACGACTGGACGGCGAGCAGCAGCGACCTGAACGTGCGCCAGGCGTTCGTCGAGCTGGGCAACCTGCCGACCTTCGAGGGTCCGTTCAAAGGCTCGACCCTGTGGGCCGGGAAGCGCTTTGACCGCGACAACTTCGATATCCACTGGATTGACTCGGATGTGGTGTTCCTCGCCGGGACCGGCGGCGGGATCTACGACGTGAAGTGGAACGACAGCCTGCGCAGCAACTTCTCGTTATACGGCCGCAACTTTGGCGATATCGCCGACAGCAGCAACAGCGTGCAGAACTATATCGTCAGCATGAATAACTTTGCCGGCCCGGTGCAGATGATGGTCAGCGGGATGCGGGCGAAAGATAATGACGACCGCCAGGACGCGAACGGCAATCTGGTGAAAGGCGATGCCGCTAACACCGGGGTTCATGCCCTGCTGGGTCTGCACAATGAGAGCTTCTATGGCCTGCGCGACGGGACCAGCAAAACGGCCCTGCTGTACGGTCACGGCCTGGGCGCCGAGGTCAAAGGCATCGGCTCCGACGGCGCGCTGCGTCCGGGGGCCAACACCTGGCGTTTCGCCAGCTACGGCACCACCCCGCTGAGCGATCGCTGGTTTATTGCCCCGGCCGTGCTGGCGCAGAGCAGTAAAGATCGCTATGTCGATGGCGACAGCTATCAGTGGGCCACTCTCAACCTGCGTCTGATTCAGGAAGTGACGCAGAACTTCGCCCTCGCCTGGGAGGGCAGCTATCAGTACATGGATCTGCAGCCTGAAGGCTACAACGATCGCCATGCGGTTAATGGCAGCTTCTACAAGCTGACCTTCGCCCCAACCTTCAAGGTCGGCAGCATAGGCGACTTCTTCTCGCGCCCGGAGATCCGCTTTTATACATCGTGGATGGACTGGAGCAAAAAGCTGGATAACTACGCCAACGACGACGCGTTAGGCAGCAACGGGTTCAAATCGGGCGGCGAATGGTCGTTCGGTATGCAAATGGAGACCTGGTTCTGACGTGAACCCGGGCGACAGGGTAAGTAAAACATAAATATAAGGTTCGCGGTGCCAGCCATGGCCGGCGCCGCCCACGCCATATCATCATGCATTCAGAGGGTACTATGGATTTTGAACAGATTTCCCGCTCACTGCTTCCCCTGCTGGGCGGCAAGGAAAATATCGCCAGCGCCGCGCACTGCGCCACCCGGCTGCGGCTGGTGCTGGTCGACGACGCGCTCGCCGACCAGCAGGCGATTGGCAAAATCGACGGCGTGAAAGGCTGCTTTCGTAATGCCGGACAGATGCAGATCATCTTCGGCACCGGGGTGGTCAATAAAGTCTATGCTGCCTTTATCCAGGCGGCGGGCATCAGCGAATCGAGCAAATCCGAAGCCGCCGACCTGGCGGCGAAAAAGCTGAACCCGTTCCAGCGCATTGCCCGCCTGCTGTCCAACATCTTTGTGCCGATTATTCCCGCCATCGTCGCCTCCGGCCTGCTGATGGGCCTGCTGGGGATGGTGAAAACCTACGGCTGGGTCGACCCGGGCAACGCTATCTATATCATGCTGGATATGTGCAGCTCGGCGGCGTTTATTATTCTGCCGATCCTGATCGGCTTTACCGCCGCCCGCGAATTTGGCGGCAACCCTTATCTGGGCGCGACCCTCGGCGGGATCCTCACCCACCCGGCGTTGACCAACGCCTGGGGCGTCGCCGCCGGCTTCCACACCATGAATTTCTTCGGCATCGAAGTGGCGATGATCGGCTACCAGGGTACGGTCTTCCCGGTGCTGCTGGCGGTGTGGTTTATGAGCCTTGTCGAAAAACGGCTGCGCCGCGTTATTCCTGACGCGCTGGATCTGATTCTCACGCCGTTCCTGACGGTGATTATCTCTGGCTTTATCGCCCTGCTGCTGATCGGCCCGGCCGGCCGCGCGCTCGGCGACGGCATTTCGTTTATCCTCAGCACGCTTATCAGCCATGCCGGCTGGCTGGCGGGCCTGCTGTTCGGCGGCCTCTATTCGGTGATCGTCATTACCGGTATCCACCACAGCTTCCATGCCATTGAGGCGGGTCTGCTCGGCAATCCGTCGATCGGCGTCAACTTCCTGCTGCCTATCTGGGCGATGGCCAACGTCGCTCAGGGCGGCGCCTGCTTTGCCGTGTGGTTTAAAACCAAAGATGCCAAAATCAAAGCCATTACTTTGCCGTCGGCGTTTTCGGCGATGCTGGGGATCACCGAGGCGGCGATCTTCGGGATTAACCTGCGCTTTGTGAAACCGTTCATCGCCGCGCTGGTGGGCGGTGCCGCCGGCGGCGCCTGGGTGGTGTCGATGCACGTCTACATGACCGCGGTGGGCCTGACGGCGATCCCGGGAATGGCCATCGTGCAGGCCAGCTCGCTGCTGAACTACATTATCGGGATGGCGATCGCCTTCGCCGTGGCCTTCGCGCTCTCTCTGACGCTGAAATACAAAACGGACGCTGAATAATGTCTTTACCGTCACGCCTGCCTGCGATCCTGCAGGCCGTTATGCAGGGCCAGCCGCAGGCGCTGGCCGACGACCATTACCCGCAATGGCATCTGGCGCCGGTCAGCGGACTGCTGAACGATCCCAACGGCTTTTGCCAGGTCGCCGGGCGTTATCACCTGTTTTATCAGTGGAACCCGCTCGCCTGCGACCACACCTATAAGTGCTGGGGACACTGGAGCTCAGCCGACCTGCTGCACTGGCGGCATGAACCTATCGCCCTGATGCCGGACGAAGAGTATGACCGCAACGGCTGCTACTCCGGCAGCGCGGTCGAGTTCGAGGGTACCCTGACCCTGTGCTACACCGGCAACGTGAAGTTCCCCGACGGCGGGCGCACCGCCTGGCAATGTCTGGCGACGGAAAATGCCGATGGCACCTTCAGCAAGCTGGGGCCGGTACTGCCGCTGCCGGAAGGCTATACCGGCCATGTACGTGACCCTAAGGTGTGGCGCCAGGACGGGCGCTGGTACATGGTCCTCGGGGCGCAGGATGTGCAACAGCGCGGCAAAGTGCTGCTGTTTACCGCCAGCGACCTGCGGGATTGGCGCCTGGTGGGCGAGATAGCCGGGCATGACGTTAACGGCCTGGCGAACGGTGGCTACATGTGGGAGTGCCCGGACCTGTTTCCGCTGGCGGACACCCACCTGCTGATCTGCTGCCCGCAGGGGCTGGCCCGCGAAGCTCAGCGTTTTCTCAATACCTATCCTGCGGTGTGGATGGCAGGCCGTTTCGACGCCGAACGCGGCGCCTTCGACCATGGCCCGCTGCACGAGCTGGACAGCGGCTTTGAGTTCTACGCGCCGCAGACCATGCTGGCCGAAGATGGCCGCCGCCTGCTGGTCGGCTGGATGGGCGTCCCGGACGGGGAAGAGATGCATCAGCCCACCCGCGCGCAGGGATGGATCCACCAGATGACCTGCGTGCGCGAACTGGCGTGGCAGTCGGGTGCCCTGTATCAGCGTCCGCTGCGCGAACTGACCGCCCTGCGCGGGGAAGCCCAGGGCTGGCGCGGGCAGACCCTGTCCCTCGCCCCGATGGAGCTGGCCTTTGACATCGCCCCCAACAGCACGCTGGGGCTGGATTTTGCCGGCGCCCTGCAGCTCACCGTCAACCGCGACGGCCTGCGCCTGTCGCGCCGCGGCCTGCAGACGGCGGAGATGCATCATCGCTACTGGCGCGGCGAGGCGCGGCGGCTGCAGATCTTTATCGACCGCTCCAGTGTGGAAATTTTCATCAACGATGGCGAAGGGGTAATGAGCAGCCGCTTCTTCCCGGGCTATCCGGGGCAGCTCATCTTCAGCGGTGCGACGCCGGTGGCATTCTGCCGCTGGCTGCTGCGGCCATGCATGGTAGAATAAGCGTTTTGCTTTCAGGCTCCCGGGTGCTGATGAAAACCAAACGCGTAACTATCAAAGATATCGCCGAACTGGCGGGCGTCTCCAAAGCGACCGCCAGCCTGGTACTCAACGGTCGTGGCAAAGAGCTGCGCGTGGCGCAGGAGACGCGCGAGCGCGTGCTGGCGATCGCCCGCGAGCAGCACTATCAGCCAAGCATTCACGCGCGCTCGCTGCGTGATAACCGCAGCCATACCATTGGCCTGGTGGTGCCGGAAATCACCAACTACGGGTTTGCCGTTTTCTCCCATGAGCTTGAGACGCTCTGCCGGGAAGCCGGCGTGCAGCTGCTTATCTCCTGCACCGACGAAAACCCCGGCCAGGAGAGCGTGGTGGTCAATAACATGATTGCCCGCCAGGTCGACGGCCTGATCGTCGCCTCGTGCATGCACAGCGATGCCGACTACCTGAAGCTCAGCGAACAGCTGCCGGTGGTGCTGTTTGACCGCTCCCCCAGCGACAGCGCCCTGCCGCTGGTGATGACTGACTCGGTCACCCCAACGGCCGAACTGATCTCCCGCATCGCCCCTCAACATGCGGACGAGTTCTGGTTTCTCGGCGGCCAGCCGCGGCTATCGCCTTCGCGCGACCGGCTGGCGGGATTCACCCAAGGCCTGGCTCAGGCGGGGGTTACGCTGCGTCCCGAATGGGTGATCAACGGCAACTATCACCCCAGCTCCGGCTACGAGATGTTCGCCGCGCTCTGCGCGCGGCTGGGACGGCCGCCGAAGGCGCTGTTCACCGCGGCCTGCGGCCTGCTGGAAGGGGTCCTGCGCTATATGAGCCAGCACCATCTGCTGGACTCCAATATTCATCTCGCCAGCTTCGACGATCACTATCTGTACGATTCACTTTCCCTGCGCATTGATACCGTGCAGCAGGATAATCGCCAGCTGGCCTGGCACTGCTACGATCTGCTCAGCCAGCTGATCGACGGCCAGGCGCCGGAGCCGCTCCAGCGCTATCTGCCCGCTACCCTGCAGTTTCGCCATGCCTGACGGCGCCGGCGGCGATTAGCGTTTTCGCCGGGCGCGCGCCGCCTGCCTCAGCGTCAGCAGCACGCTGGCGAGCACCACGCCGAGGCCAATTGTTACCTGCCAGCGGTAAGCCATCAGCAGCGAGGGCAATCCGCCGTCCGGCGCCAGCATCACGAGATTCCAGCCCGCCAGGCCGGCATTGCCGTTCAGCGCCCGGCTTAACATCCGCTGATGCGGGGCGAAGGGCTGAATGGTCTGGTAATGGCTGCCGAACAGCGGCGGCTGCATCTCCCGCGGGAACTGTGCCTGCACTTGGGCCAGCACGCTGGCCGGCAGCGCATGCGATGCCGCCAGCAGATGCCCGTCGCCATTCACCAGCAGTAGCCGATAATGCCGCTGCCGGGCCAGGGTATGCAGATCGGCGCGCATCACCGCCAGCGGCCAGGTCGCTTCCCGCTGCGGAGCGGGGGTGTTCATCCGCTGTTCAAGGCGTTCCGCCACCCACCGCGCATCCTCCTCCAGCTGCCGGGTATGCATCTCACGGTAAACCTCTCTGGCCGGCAGGTTCACGCCCCGACTGAGGATCAGGATCGCCAGTCCCGCCAGCAGGCTGACGATAATGCCCCTTCTCCCCGGTCGCGAGAGCGGCGAGGATTTGATTAAGGATGGTGTATTCATACGACTCCAGAAACAGGGGGCAAGGCGTGGCCCCCTGGCGAATGGACAACAAAAGTCGCGAAACTGTACAGGATGCGCAGCGCGGGAAAAATAGACAGCCGGCGCCTGGCGGGACGTATTTTGTTTATTTCTGGACAGGGCTGGCGGCAACGACGCGCTTCGCCGTTGCCGCCAGTTGATAAGATTAGCGTTTTTTCCGGTTGCGGCGCATGTCGATGGTCACCGCCGCGACGATAATGATCCCTTTAATAATATCCTGCACGTAGGCATCGACGCCGACAAAGGTAAAGCCGCTCTTGATCAGGCCAAGGATCATCGCGCCAATCAGGGTGCCAGTAATGCGCCCCACCCCACCCATTAAGCTGCTGCCGCCGATCACCGCCGCGGCAATCGCGTCCAGCTCGTAGGACATCCCCATGCTGGACTGGCCACTGCTGACGCGCGCCGCCAGCACTACCCCAGCCAGCCCGGAGAGCGCCCCGGCGATGGTGTAGACGATCACCAGGTATTTATTCACGTTGATGCCGGACACTTTGGCCGAGGTCATGTTGCCGCCGATGGCATACACATATTTGCCATACCGGGTATGCTTCAGCGCAATGTGAAACACTGCGGCAATCACGAAGAAGATGATCACCGGCATCGCCCCCTGGCCTATCGCCGTAAAGCTGTCGGAGAGGAAGCTTATCGGATTGCCCTGGGTGTAATACTGCGCCAGACCGCGCGCCGAGACCATCATCCCGAGGGTGGCGATAAATGGCGGGATGCCGGTTCGCGTCACCAGGAAACCGTTGGTCAGCCCGCACAACAGGCCGACGCCGATCCCCGCGCAAATCGGGATCACCGCCGGCAGGTTGACCAGCGCCGGGAACATTGGCGACAGGCTGTCGGAGGTTTGCGCCAGGCTCGCCGCCACCACCGCCGCGAGGGCGATAACCGAACCGGAGGAGAGGTCAATCCCGGTGGTGATGATCACCTGGGTGACGCCGACGGCGATGATGCCGATGATCGCCACCTGCAGCACAATCAGCACCAGGCGGTTGGTATTGAGCAGGAACGACTGGTCGCGAACATACCAGCCGGCGATTTCAAAGGTCAGGGCAATCACCAGCATCACCACAAAGATGCCGGTATCTTTCGGCATTTTATGCCGCAAATTAGCGAAGAAGGAGGAACCCTCGCTGGCCGGAGCCGCCGTTAATTTCATATTACTCATTCTCTGTGCCTCAATGGGATGCCAACGACAAAATGGTTTCCTGGTCGGCTTCGTCTTTTTCCAGGATGCCGGTGATACGGCCTTCATGCATCACCATGACCCGGTCACTCATGCCAAGGATTTCCGGCAGCTCAGAGGAGACCATAATGACCGCCACCCCCCGGTTCGCCAGTTCACTGATAAGATGATAAATTTCCGCCTTCGCCCCGACGTCGATGCCGCGGGTCGGCTCATCGAGAATTAAGATTTTCGGTTGCGCTAACAGCCAGCGCGCAATCAGAACTTTTTGCTGATTCCCCCCGCTGAGGTTATTAATAATTTGATCCATCGTCGGCGTTTTAATATTGAGCCGACGGATTTGCTCCATGCAGTCTTCGGCCATTTTCACGTGCTGGACAAAACCGCTCTTGCCGATATATTCCGGCATTTTGACGATACTCATATTTTCCAGCACCGACAGCACCAGAAACAGGCCCGACTTTTTACGGTCTTCGGTTAATAACGCCATTCCCTTTTCAATCGCCACGGAGGGGGAATCAATGGTCACCGGCGCCCCGTCGATCAGCACTTCGCCGCTGTCGAAGCGTTCCATGCCAAACAGGCTTTCCATCACCTCGCTGCGCCCGGCGCCCACCAGCCCGGCCACGCCGAGGATCTCGCCGCGACGCACGGTAAAGCTGACATCATGGAACACGCCCTGGCGCGTCAGATTGCGCACCGTCAGCACCTCTTCGCCGATGGTGTTATTAAATTTCGGGAACAGCTGGGTTAATTCGCGGCCCACCATCTGGGTAATCAGCGACTGGCGGGTAAATTCGGTGGTGTTTTTGCTCCCCACCCAAGTCCCATCGCGAAAGACGCTGATCTCATCGGTGATAGCGAAGATCTCATCCATTTTATGGCTGATATAGATGATCGCTTTGCCCTGGGCCCGCAGGTCGCGGATGATGGTGAACAGGTGAGCTACCTCGCCTTCGGTCAGCGCCGAAGTGGGCTCATCCATGATCACAATATCCGCGTTCCATGAGACCGCTTTGGCAATCTCCACCATCTGCTGGGCGGCGATGCTCAGGTCGCCCACCAGTCGGTCGGCGGTTAAGCGAATATTCAGCTTATCCAGCAGCGCCTGGGTCTGGCGGGTCAGCTGGCCGTGGTCGACAAAGCCGTACTTCATCGGCTCGCGCCCCAGCCAGATATTCTCCGCCACCGTCATATGCGGCACCAGATTCAGCTCCTGGTGGATCATCGATATCCCCGAGCGCAGCGCATCCATGGTGTCGGTAAACTCAACCGGCTCTCCTTTCACGCGAATCGATCCTTTATCCGGGCGATAGATACCGATCAGGCACTTCATCAGCGTGGATTTACCGGCGCCGTTCTCGCCCATCAGGGCGTGCACCGTTCCCGGGCGCACGCGTAATGAGACATTGTCGAGCGCCTTCACGCCGGGGAAGAACTTACTGATACCTTCGGCTTCAAGGGCAAAAGCGTTCATACATCCACCTCCGTACCACAGGTTGGCCAGGATTATTTCTGATTACGATTGGTAAATTCAGCCATGTTCTCTTTGGTGATCAGCTGATACGGCACGTCGATGATTTTCTCGACTTTCTCACCGTTCGCCAGCTTGATGGCCGCGTCTACGGCGCCCTCGCCCTGGCCTTTCGCATCCTGGAAGATGGTGGCGATCATCTTGCCGCTCTTCAGCATCTGCAGCGCATCCGGGGTGCCATCCACGCCGGCGATAAGAATATGGTTCGGATTTTTACCCAGCGCCTGCAGGGCGCCGATCGCCATTTCATCGTTGTTGGAGGCGATGGCCTGGATATCCTCGCCGCTGGTCATCCAGTTGCTGACCACGTCCACGGCGTCATTGCGGGTGAATTTCGCGGTCTGCTTCTGCACGATTTTGATGTTCGGGTATTTGGCGACAACCTCTTCCACCCCTTTGGTGCGGTCGCGAGTGGATTCATTCGCCAGGTCGCCGAGCAGGATCGCCACATTGCCCTTACCGTTCATCGCTTTCGCCAGCGCTTCCATCTGCAGACGGCCGGCGAGAATCGAGTCCGACCCCACATAGGCCATCTTGTCGGTCAGCTCCGCCTGCGGGCGACGGTTCACAAATACCAGCGGGATCCCGGCCTTGGTGGCCTGATCCATGATCGGTTTGACCGCATTGGTATCCACCGGGTTAACGATAATGGCGTCCACCCCCTGGCCGATAAAGTTCTGCACCTGCTGCAGCTGCTGGGAGACATCCCCTTTCGCGTCCTCGATCTGCGATTTCACCCCATCTTTTTTCATCTCTTTTTGCATCGAGGTACGCAGGATCGTCAGGAAGTTATCGTCAAACAGCGCCATCGAGACGCCAATGGAGACATCTTTTGCCATAACCACCGCAGGCAGCATGCAGGCTAACAAAGAGGCAACAATCGTTTTCTTAATATTCATAGTTGATCCTTGATTTTGTAGGTACGCCGGTGAATGAAACAAAATGAAAAATTAATTTCAGTCAGGTTGCGACAAATGTCTGTTGTGACGGCGACGGCGCTGCGGAGTTTTCCGCATTTCGTCGTGATCGGAATCACAAATAATGGCTGTTTTATCATCACTTTTTTGAAACATCAGTCCATTTATGCCACACCGTGAATTCCAGACCATTTATTTCATTAACAAGACATTTGAAACTTTTATAAGTAAATAACTGAAATGAAAATTTTAAAACTATGCAGTAACAGAATTTTGACAGACATCTAACATTGCTGCATAAATGAGCGAAAAATGAGAGGCAGACAACGCTTTAAAGCGATCGCCCCCGGCGGGGTTGGCATTTACCCGCCGGGGAAATCCGTGTTGTCAGGAAGGGAGGCGCCGCACGCCTTAGTCCACGTTCTCGGCGCTGTAGAGGATAAAGTCGACTTTCCCGTCGGCATAGGTTTGCGGCTGATAGCCGGACTCCAGATGGCGCAGCATCAGGTCGATCGCCAGCTGGGCGTGCTGGCGGGTGTTCTGATCGAGCGTTAACGCCAGGCTGCCCCGGGCCAGCTGCTGGCGGGTGGTATTGTAGCGCTCATGGGTGATCCAGCAGACGTCGCTTTCGCGGCGGTGGCGAGCCAGCGCCTCGGCTATCTGAGTATTGCCAAGCCCGGTGTTATAGATCCCGACAATATGCCGGCTGCGGCACAGAGCCTGCTCCAGCAGGCGGGTGATCTGCTCCCGCCGCTCCTCGCCCGCCAGCACCTCATTAAGCTGCAGGTGGGGAAAGCGCTGGCTCAGCACCTCGCGGAACCCCTGGATGCGCAGGCGATGCGCGCTGTAATCCTCCCGGCCGCTCACCATCAGCACCTCCCCGGGCCGCGGCGTCATTCTCCCCATCATTAACCCCGCGGTGCGGCCAGCCTGCAGCTGATTGATCCCGACGTGGCAGAGCCGGTCGGCGCCGGGCAGATCCGTCGCCAGGGTGATGGCGGGGACGCCCGCTTCCCGGCAGCGGCGCAGCGCGTCATGCACCACAGGGTGGTCATTGCCGAAGACGATGATCCCCTGACGCTGCTGGCAGCTGCGCATAATGCGCCGGGCCAGGGTCGCCGGCTGCGACTCCGGGACAAAGGTGCGGTGCAGGGTCAGACGGCGATAGCCGAGGCTATCCGCGACGGCGGCGAAATCCTGCGCCAGCTGCGGAAAAAAGAACGAGTCATTGCTGCTGAGAAAGAGCTCAATCTGCCACGGAAAGCGGTGCTCCTCCGGCAGGATCCGCTTCAGCCCCGCCTCCCGCGCCGCCTGCAGCACTTTGCGCGTGGTCTGCGGCGATACGCCGCCGCGTTCGTTCAGCACCCGGTCCACAGTGGCCACGCCGACGCCAATCTGTCTGGCCAGCATCGCCAGTGACATGTTTTTCATCGCCCCTCTCTTCAATGATGGAAATACATCAAAACGGCAGTGTCAGTGAGTTTAGCAAACCGATTATGGTGGCACCGTCCCTTCGCCATTCTGGAGAAAAATAATGAATTGCAAACGTTTTGCCCTGGTAGGCAGTGGTTTTATCGGTCAGGTTCATGCCGCCAGCCTCGCCCGTCATGACGGGAGCGAGTTGACGATGGTAGCCGATGTCGCGCCGGAGCGCGCCCAGGCGCTGGCCGCCCGCTATGGCGCCCGGGCGGTGACGGTGAGCGAGGCTCTCCGTAGCGACGCCATCGACGCTGTGCTGATCGCCAGCTCGACCCCGTCGCATGCCGAACTGCTGGAAGCCGCCGCCCGGGCGGGCAAGGCAGTCTATTGCGAAAAACCGATCGACCTCTCCCTGGCGCGCGCCCGCGAGGTGGTGGAGCGGGTGCTTCCCCTGAACGTGCCGGTCACCGTCGGCTTTAACCGGCGCTTCGACAGCAGCCATCAGCAGCTCCGCCGCCAGCTGGAGCAGGGCGCGATCGGTCGGGTGGAGCTGGTGCAGATGGTCTGCCGCGCCTCCAGCATGCCGCCGCTCGACTATCTGCGCAGCTCCGGCGGTCAGATGCGCGATCAGGCGATTCACTTCTTCGACCTTCTGCGCTTTCTCACCGGCGATGAAGTGCATACCGTGGCGGCGATGGGCGCGGCGCTGGCCCTGCCGGAAATCGCCGAATTTGGCGATGTTGACACCTCCATCCTGATGATGCAGATGCGCGGCGGCGCGCTGGCGCAGCTGGATAACACCCGCCGCACCGGCCACGGGTATGATGAACGGATCACCCTGCTGGGCGCAGAGGGCGCGCTGGAGTCCGGTAGCCAGTCGCCGGCGGGCCCTACCCTGTGGCGCGGCAATCAGCGCATTGAGCCAGGCCTGTGGCCGGACTGGTTCAGCCGGGTGCAAGGATCTTATTACCAGCATCTTGACGCCTTTATCCGCGCTCTGAATGGTGAAACCGTGGCCGACCTGCCCGGCCTGGTGGACGGCCTGCAGGCGCAGGCGATTGCCGAAGCGGCCGTTCAGTCTCTGCAGCGCGGCCAGTTTGTCGCCGTCGACGACTGTCGATGAGGGGTTGCGTGGCACCAGCTATCAGGCTCTGAACCTGCCTTTATGCCGGGCGGCGGCAACGCCTTGCCCGGCCTACATAACACAGGCATTAATCTGCTTTAATATCAAATGGTTGCATAGATATCCCAGGCCCGCGCAAGCGCAGCGCCGCCGGGCAATGGCGGACACGCTCGCGCTGCCTGCAAACCAAAGCCCGGCCGGCCCCTTAGCGTTCTTCGTTAAACACCGCGCCCACCTGGCGCCGCACCTCATCCATCACCTGCAGATTCTGCAGCACCCGACTGAGCGGCCGCAGCGGCGAGTCCTGCAGCCCCTGACCGACGCACCAGGCAAAATGCTCCGCCTGCCAGAACAGCTGGTCGTAGCGATTGCGCGGCTCTTCCCAGCGCAGCGCCTGCCCGCCCTGGCTGGCAGCGAGGGTGAACCCGCCGGGGGCGTAAAACTGACCGTCGATCGTCAGGGTCGCCTGGCGTCCGGCCACCACCGCCCCGCCCGGCGTGTTGCTGAACAACGTCGTGTTTAACAGCCCCTGCATCCCGTTCCGCCAGCTGAACAACATCGACGTCTGGCCGTTAAGCCCCTCTGCCGTCGCGCTGCCGCGGGCGACTATCTCCTGCGGCATGCCGCCCACCATTAGCGCAAACGAGGTCAGATAGCTGCCGAGATCCATCATCGGCCCGCCGGCAAGGTCGGCATTAAAGATGCGGTGGTCGGTAGTAAAATACTCGCCGTGATCGGCCAGCAGGGTATGCAGGTCGCCGAGCACCCCATCCTCCAGCAGCTGGCGGATCACATCATACTTCGGCGCGTAATCGCACCACATCGCCTCCAGCGCCAGCTTTCCCTGGCGGGTGGCTTCGGCCTGCAGTTCACGTCCTTCGCCAAGGTTGAGCGCGAAGGGCTTCTCAATCAGCACGTGTTTGCCCGCCTTCAGCGCCTGCATGCCGTCGGGAAAGTGATGGTTGTGCGGCGTCGCAATATACACCGCATCAATATCCGGACGCGCCAGCATCTCCGCCACATGGCCGTAAGCCTGGGGGATCCCCCATTCCGCGGCTACCCGGTCGGCCTTCGCCTGGCTGCGGGAGGCAACGGCCACCACCTGCTGCCGGCTCTGGGTTTTCAATGAGTGCACAAAGCGCTCGGCGATCCAGCCTGGACCGATGATGCCCCAGCGCAGGGAGGGAATGCTCTGCGCCGCCGGGCGGCGCGGGGTCGGTAATTGTGAGGGAAACATAGCGGCTCCTTAATCCTTAACCACGTTAACCCAGCGACGGCTGACCATTGAGGCTTCAATCGCCGACAGCACGCGCTGATTCTGTAAACCAAATTCAAAGCTGGGATAGCAGTCGTCGTCCCCGCAAATCCCCTGCACCAGGTCATGCACTTCAATCACCTTGACGTCAAAATAGCCCAGCCCGCCGCCGCCAAAATCGAAGCCGAAGAAGCCGGCATAGGCCGGGATCTGGCTCCCGGCATACAGCGTTTTAAAGCCGCGGTCGTGTTTGTCATCGCGGAAGCGATAGACCTGCAGTTCGTTAAAGCGCTCCCCGTCCATATACAGCGTGCCTTCGGTGCCGGAGACCTCCCAGAACACGCCGAAGATGCGCCCGGCGGCGATGCGTGAGGCCTCAATCACCCCCGCGGCGCCGCTGTCGAAATTGACCAGACACTGAACCTGATCGTCATTTTCCACTTCCCGCCACTCGGCATCGGCCGCGACCCGGCTGGCATACCCGGCATCGGTCTGCGGTACCGGACGCTGGCGCAGACAGGTTTGCGCGCTGGCGGTCACTTCACGGATCCCGCCCATCAAAAACTGGGCGACGGACAGGGTATGGGCGCCGAGGTCGCCAAGCGCCCCGCTGCCGCCGAGGGTTTTCGAGCAGCGCCAGGACCAGGGCAGGTTCGGGTCGTTATAAAACCCCTGATCAAAGGTGCCGCGAAAGCGCACCGGTTCGCCAATATCGCCCCGTGCGATAATCTGCTTTGCCAGCAGCGCCGCCGGGGTTTTGATGTTGTTAAAGGCCACCATGGTCTTCACCCCCGCGCGCCGGGCCGCCTGCGCCATCTCCTGCGCCTGCTGCTCGTTAACCGCCAGCGGCTTCTCGCAATAGACATGTTTACCCGCCGCGATCGCCGCCATCGCCATCGTGTAGTGCAGATGGTTCGGCGAGGTAATATCCACCACGTCCACCAGCGGATCGTTCACCAGTTCGCGCCAGTCACCGTAAGCCTTCTCCGCCCCCAGCTTCACCGCATGACGTTCGGCCAGCGCCTGATCCTGATCCGCCAGCGCGTAAAGATAGGGGCGCTTCGGCAGATCGGGATAGAACATGGCCGCGCGACGGTAAGCGTCGGCGTGCGCCTGGCCCATAAAACCGGAGCCGATGAGACCAATATTTAACCGCGCGCTCATGATGCGTGCTCCTCTGATGATGAAGGGGACGAGAAATGGTGTGCCAGCCAGGCGAAGGCGCGGCGGGCGGTGGCCAACGGCGGCGCCATCGCCGGGTCCTGCTCGGCTTCGATAATCAGCCAGCCGCGGTAGTCGCTGTCGCGGGCAAAGTCGAGGATCGGCGCATAGTCGATGCAGCCGTCGCCTGGGATGGTAAACAGCCCGGCGCGCACCGCCTCGTTGAAGCTCAGGTTTTCGCGATACAGGCGCCCCAGCACCTGCGGACGGACGTCTTTCAGATGCAGATGGCGTATACGGTGACCATATTTTTCCAGCACGCGCGGGATATCGACCCCGGCGACGAAGGCGTGTCCGGTATCAAACGCCAGCCCGACGTTGTCATGGGTCTGTGACAGAAACCGCTCCAGCTCATCGTCGTGCTCCACCAGCATCATCAGGTGATGGTGATAGGCCAGCCGCAGACCGTAGTCCCGCAGCAGCAGGTCGGCAAAGGTATTCAGCTTATGGCAATACGCCGTCAGACTGACGCGGCTTAACGGCGGTGAGAGCGAGATCGGCTCATCAAGCGGCGTTTCACCGGGCAGTTGCCCGCACTCGCCATAGACCATGACCCTGGCGCCGAGCTGCTGGAGGAGCTGCGCGTGGCCCCGCACCGCCTCCAGCTCCGCTTCCACGCTGCGGTCAGCCAGTAAGCCGCTGTACCAGCCGGACGCCAGCCGCAGGTCAGCCGCCGCCAGCAGAGGCCCCAGCGTCTCCGTTTGGCGGGGAAACTTGCGCCCTAACTCAATGCCCTGAAATCCCGCCTCCCGCGCCTCGCGCAGACAGGTGTCGAGAGGGATATCGCCGCCTAAATCCTCCAGCACATCGTTGGTCCAGCACAGGGGGCTAATGCCCCACTGCAGGTGCTCTGTCGCCATGTTTATCTCCTTTTCAGCCAGTCGTCTGGTGTGCCGTCACTATAAGCAGGCGACGACCAGCGATGAAAACGGAGAAATGATGGAAATCCATCATTGCCGCGGGCGGAATATCCGTTGTCGCCAGTAGCCCTGAAAAATTAATGGAAATAATGCTTGCTGCAGGCTTATTTTGCAGATAAAAATTACTGGCTTAATAACCCGTTCCAGAGGTTATCCCTTTCATTCGAAATATGATGATAGCAATATGAAAAAAACTCAATACCGCACCAGCGCGGGCTTTAGCCCTGCGCCCAGGCCTGGCCTGCTGTTATTTGCGTAAGTGACAAATAATCGCTTTTAAAACATCAATTACTTAACATTCTCTCTGCAATAATATGACAAGCAGCGGGAAGATACGGTGATAAATAAAATCAGGGTAATGATGTTTTTACAAATAAATAACTCTTCGCCTTTCTGCTCATTATTTGTCAGGAATGGCTGCGGTTATATTTATTCTGACGCCCCCGGAGAATACACCAATGTGTATCAACCTTTATGACAATGCGCGCCGCTATCGCAATGAGAAACAATAAGATGAATAAGATCTGGCTTTTCACCACCCTCACCCTGGCGCTGGTCGCCGCCGCGCCGGCCCACGCCATTAGCGCGAAATACCGGGAGCAGCTTGAACGCTCCGGATGTACGCAGATGACCGACGGGACCACCTGCGATATTCATAAAACCAAAGCCGAGAATGCCGCCGCCGCGCAGCAGGCCAGCAGCGGCTTCGGCCCCTGGCTGGGCACCTGGTATGTTTATACTGAATATGGCGATAAAATTGATGAGATTACCGTCACCGCTAAAACGGTGAAAACTCATGGTCATCTGGTGGAGGACGCGAAAGCGAGCCAGGGTAAGCTGACTTTCCGGGTGAAAAACTCAACCTTTACTCTCAACGACGCCTTTAACGGCAACTGGACAAACGGCAGCCAGCGCGGCACGTTGCAAAAAATAGAGTAAACTCCCTGCTCCCCGGCGGGGGCACACCATGCCGATAGACTGCGGTGACCGGTTCGTCCGGCCAGGCAAGCAATGTGATGTGACTCATGCGGGGAGACCTCCCGGCGCGGGCCGGGAGGAAGTGCAACAGATTACTTCTGCGGACGCATGGCCGGGAAGAGGATTACGTCGCGGATGGTATGGCTGTTGGTAAACAGCATCACCATGCGGTCGATACCGATGCCCAGACCGGCGGTCGGCGGCAGGCCGTACTCCAGCGCGGTGACGTAGTCTTCGTCATAGAACATCGCTTCGTCATCGCCCGCCGCTTTGGCGTTGACCTGATCCTGGAAACGCTGCGCCTGATCTTCCGCATCGTTCAGCTCGCTGAAACCGTTACCGATTTCGCGGCCGCCGATGAAGAACTCGAAGCGGTCGGTGATTTCCGGGTTCACGTCGTTGCGGCGCGCCAGCGGGGAGACTTCTGCCGGATATTCAGTGATGAAGGTCGGCTGGATGAGGTGCGCTTCCGCCACTTCATCGAAGATTTCGGTGACGATGCGCCCCAGACCCCAGCTTTTCTCTACCTGAATGCCGAGAGATTCCGCCAGCGCTTTCGCCGCGTCGAAGTTATCCAGATCCGCCATGTTGGTTTCCGGACGATGTTTTTTGATCGCCTCGCGCATGGTCAGTTTTTCAAACGGCTTGCCGAAGTCAAACACCTGGTCGCCATACGGCACCTCGGTTTTGCCCAGCACCGTCTGCGCCAGGGTGCGGAACAGCGACTCGGTCAGTTCGATCAGGTCTTTGTAGTCCGCGTACGCCATGTACAGTTCCATCATGGTGAACTCTGGGTTATGACGTACCGAGATCCCTTCGTTGCGGAAGTTACGGTTGATTTCAAACACGCGTTCGAAACCGCCGACCACCAGACGTTTCAGATACAGTTCCGGCGCGATGCGTAGGTACATATCGAGATCGAGCGCGTTGTGATGAGTGATAAACGGACGGGCGGACGCGCCGCCAGGGATCACCTGCATCATCGGGGTTTCCACTTCCATAAAGCCGCGAGCCACCATGAACTGACGCATGGTCGCGAGGATCTGCGAGCGGATGCGGAACGTATGGCGCGACTCTTCGTTAGCGATCAGATCCAGATAGCGCTGGCGATAGCGGACTTCCTGATCCTGTAGGCCGTGGAATTTATCCGGCAGCGGGCGCAGGGCTTTGGTCAGCAGGCGCAGCTCGGTGCAGTGGATGGAGAGTTCGCCGGTTTGCGTTTTGAACAGCTTGCCGCGGGCGGCAATGATGTCGCCGAGATCCCATTTCTTAAACTGTTCGTTGTAGACGCCTTCCGGCAGGTCATCGCGGGCCACGTACAGCTGGATACGGCCGCCGACGTCCTGGAGGGTGACGAAGGAGGCTTTGCCCATCACGCGGCGGGTCATCATCCGGCCGGCCACCGCAACTTCAACGTTCAGGGAAGCGAGTTCATCGTTATCCTTCGCATCGAATTCAGCGTGCAATTGGTCAGAGGTATGATCGCGACGGAAATCGTTGGGGAAAGCTACGCCCTGCTCACGCAGCGCAGCCAGTTTTTCGCGACGAGTTTTCAGTTCATTATTAAGGTCAATGGCCTCATCGGCACCTTGTGCTTGTTGTTCAGACATATGGGTTCCTCATAACCTTGCTTTCAAACTAGCTTCGATAAATTGAACCAGGTCACCCTTCCGCGCGGCCTGTCTCCGGCTTTACACCGAAGAACAAGAGTAACGAATCTGGCTTCACTTCAAGCTGATCTCACTCAGCTATGCCTTCACTAACGGTATTTTTTATCGTTGGCTTCCGCGCCTGCCAGAATATCCTCCTCCTGTTCACTACGCTGTGCAAGGAGCGGCTTTGCGCTCCGCTGTTGATGGAATACCCCCGATCGCGCTGCGCTTACCGGGGCGATAAATCGCGCTGGCCGATAGCCCGGCGGAGGCGGTTACACCCGCCGGGACGCGCATCAGGCGCCGCCGCCGGGAAGTTCGCCAGCCGCCGCGCGGCGTTTGCCGACGCTACAGGCTGCGGCAAAGGCGATAATCACCATCACCGCCACGCAGCCGAGGGTCCATTCGCCCATCTGCGAGAAAAAATGCTGATAGGCGGCAATCGCCGTATCGCTGATTTGCGATTCGGTGGTCTGCTGGGCGACCACGCCCGCCAGCCAGTTGGCCACCGCGCCGGTGGCCAGCATGTAGATCCCGGTCAACACCCCGGTGACGCCGGGCATGTTCAGGCGGGTGATTTGCGCCATCGCCACCGGGTCGATAAACAGTTCGGCAAAGCCCATCATCGCCAGCCCGGCGACCATCATGCCCATCGAGGCCTGACCGTCAGCGGCGCCGTGGCGGGCATTAAGCGCCAGCAGCATAAAGCCGCCGCCCATCAGCAGCAGGCCGAAAGCGAATTTCAACCAGACGCGCAGCACCGAACGTACGCTGCCTTCCGGACGCATCAGCCACGCCAGTACCACGCCGGCCGCCATCACCGCCACCGCATTAACCGACTGGAACAGCGCCGTCGGCACCTCCCAGTTCAGCAGGCGGCGGTTAACAAAGTGGTCGATAAACAGGCTAATCGAGCTCCCGCCCTGCTGAGCCAGCACCCAGAACAGCGTCCCGGCAAGCATCAGCAGGACGATCTGCCATAGCGCGCGACGATGCTCGGGCGCTTTGATCATGATCCGCGCCACCATCTGGGCGGCAAACAAGCAGACGATCGCCAGCAGATAGCCGGACCAGTTGTTTTGCAGTAGCAGTGTGAAGAACACCGGCGCCAGGCACAGCATCACCAGCAGCCAGCCCCAGGTCGGCAGCACGAATTTCACCGCCCGCAGCGCCGGTTTATCGACGCCGCGGGTATGCCGGAAATGGCGGCTGCCGCTTAAGAAAATCATCAGTCCGATGAACATACCGATTCCCGCCAGGGCGAAGCCGATATGCCAGCCGTACCACTGGGCCGCCAGCCCGCAGGCGATGGGCGCGGCGATGGAGCCGACATTGCCGGCGGCGTACAGCAGCGAGAAGCCGCCGTCGCGACGCGGATCGTCGTGGGCGTAGAGTTCGCCAAGCAGGCAGCTGATATTGGATTTGAACAGGCCATAGCCGCAGATAATGATCGCCAGCGCGACGTACAGGCTCCATGCGGAGGTCGACTCAACGCCCAGCACCACGTGGCCGAGAGTCATCAACAGCGCCCCGGCAATCACCGCCGTGCGGTTGCCGAGCAGACGGTCGGCAAGCCAGCCGCCGAGAATAGGGGTAACGTAAACCAGAGATGCGTAAGCGCTGAACAGGCTGATGGCGTGGCTGTCGTCGAAGCCAAGCTGGTGGGTGAGGTAGAGGATGAGTAAGGCGCGCATGCCGTAAAAGCTGAAGTACTCCCAGATCTGGATCGCAACGATGTAGTAAATCGCGCGCGGCTGTGAGGGTGTTTTCATGTGTTCTCCTTGCAGCGTGAAAAAGGGAAGTGGCAAGCCACTTCCCTGGTGTGCGTCTATTACTTGTTATTCTCTTCTTTCAGCACTTTAACGGTGTAACGACCATCCGCCTGACGATAGGCGCCGTGGATATCGGTTTCGAAGCCCGGGTAGTGGGCGCCGATTTCGCACAGCATCTGCAGGAACTCCAGCACCGGACGGCTCTCTTCGGTGATCATTTCACCCGGCATCACCAGCGGCACTCCCGGAGGATACGGCAGGATCATGTTGGCGTTGACGCGGCCGACCATCTCTTCGAGGTACACTTCTTCCGTCTGACCGTGCAGCTCTTTCTGGAACGCGGCATACGGGGTCATCACCATCGATGGCAGCACTTCGAAGGCGCGGAACATCAGATCCGGCAGGTTGTGGTGCTCAATCAGTTTGTGAATGTTCTGCGCCAGGTCCTGAATACGCATGTTCTCATAGAATTCAGGATCTTCACGGTACAGCGACGGCAGCATGTTTTTCACCCGCAGGTTCAGGTCGAACGCGCGTTTGAAGTCGGTCAGCGCACGCAGCAGGCTCAGCGCTTTGGTTTTGTCGATACCGATGCTGAACAGGAACAGCAGGTTGTACGGACCGGTTTTCTCCACCACGATGCCGTGTTCGTCGAGATATTTCGCCACGATGCTTGCCGGAATACCGAAGTCATCCATGGTGCCGTCTTTCTTCATCCCCGGAGTCAGCAGCGTGACTTTGATCGGGTCGAGGTACATGTGTTCGTTATCGATGTTTTTGAAACCGTGCCATGCACTGTCGGAGCGCAGCGGCCAGCATTCAGGGCCGTCGATATGTTCCGGCTGCCATACGTCGAAGAACCAGCCGTCAGACTCGCCTTTCAGACGTTTGATCTCTTTACGGAACTTGATGGAACGTTCGATAGAGCCGTCGATCAGGCGCTTACCGGCGTTGCCTTTCATCATCGCTGCCGCGGTTTCGGTGGACGCCACGATCCCGTAGTGCGGAGAGGTGGTGGTGTGCATCATGTAGGCTTCGTTAAAGGTCTCTTCGTTAACGTCGCCTTTCACGTGGATCATCGACGCCTGAGAGAACGCCGCCAGCAGTTTGTGCGTGGACTGGGTTTCGTAAATCACTTTCCCTTCGACGCGGCCGCCGCTCATCCCGCATTTGCCTTCATAGATCGGCGAGAAGTTGGTGTAAGGCACCCACGCGGAGTCAAAGTGGATGGATTTCACATCCAGGGTTTTCTTGATGAAGTCAGTGTTGTACAGCAGACCATCGTAAGTCGAGTTGGTGATCACCGCGTGTACCGGCCAGGTCGCGTTCGGCGTCTCTTTCACACGCTTGGCGATAGTCGCGTGCTGGAATTCGCTCTGCGGGATACCGCCGAGGATGCCGTAGGCGTTACGGGTCGGACGGAAGTAGATCGGCGTAATGTCGCTCATCATCATCAGGTGAGTCAGCGATTTGTGGCAGTTACGGTCAATCAATACGGTGCTGCCGGCCGGCGCGGAGTACATACCGACGATTTTGTTGGCGGTAGAGGTGCCGTTGGTCACCATATAGCTGCGTTCAGCATTGAATACGCGAGCGATATACTCTTCCGCTTCTTTGTGCGGGCCGCTGTGGTCCAGCAGGGAACCCAGTTCAGAAACCGAAATCGAGATATCGGATTTCATGGTGTTGGAGCCAAAGAAATCGTAGAAGATGCTGCCTACCGGGCTTTTCTGGAAGGCGGTACCGCCCATGTGGCCCGGGGTACAGAAGGTGTATTTGCCTTCACGCACATATTTGAACAGCGCTTTGGTCAGCGGCGGCAGAATGGTGTCGATATATTCGTCAGTGTTCTGTTTGATTTTGTTCGCGATATCTTCCGCAGCGCCCAGCGCATATTCGAAGAAGCGAACCTGCATGCGCAGATCGTTCAGGCTAACGTCCAGCGTGGAGTAGGTGTTAGCGAACGCATACAGCGGCATGTACTCGTTCATTTTGCTGATTTCTTCGCACAGCTCGAGATTGTATTTATCCCAGTCGAAGATCACGCCGCACAGACGAGAGTTGTTTTCGATCAGTTTTAATAAGTCGTCACGGTCGTTCGGGTAGACAATGCGGAAGTCCAGGCGTTCGAGAGCACGATGCAGTTCACGGATGGGTTCTTCTTTGAAGTAAACCCCCATGTGATTCATGATTGCAATAACGTTCATAGTCAAATCTCCAGATGTAGAAAGCCCCTCCCGTCGCGCTATGACAGGTGATGGAAGGAGCCTCAGGAAAAAGGGTTACTGATTAGTGCGCGTTAGCGGGGCTGTTGCTATCCGATGTGTTGTTCTGGCGCTGGTGCATTTTGCGACCGTAGAACATCAGGATAATAAGGCTAACGATAAAGGTGCCGGCCAGTTCGAAGGAGCTTGCGCCCATCAGCGCGATGAAGCAGAACACGCAACCCAGTACCGAACAAATCAGGCTGACAAAGTTACGGATGTTGATGCCTTCGAAACGAATCAGGTCAACACAGGAGTAGAAGTAAGGCAGCATGGTCAGCAGTACCGCGATACCGGTCAGTTCGCCGAACAGGTCAGAGGCTTTACCACCGGCGGAGTTCATCAGGGTAATCAGCACCATCAGCGCGGTCATTTTCACTGCGGCCAGCAGCAGGCCTTTTTTCGGGATACCGTTGCTATCAACTTCGCCATACACTTTCGGGAAGTTACCGTCGTTGGCGGCGCGGACACCGGCCTGGCCAACCAGCATCATCCACGAGCCCAGAGAAGTCAGGCAGGCAAAGGCGGTGAAAGCGGATACCATCGGCGCAGCCCAGCCGCCGAGAATAGTAGAGGCGCTAATCGCGAACGGCGCACCCGACGCAGCCATCTGAGAAGCAGGATACATACCGGCGATAACCTGAGTCGCGGCGATATAGACGATACCGGCCATCGCAGTACCCAGCATGGTAGCCAGCGGTACGGTACGTTTCGGGTTTTTCACCATCCCGGTACTCACGGCGGCGGATTCTACGCCAACGAAGGCCCACAGGCAGAGCAGGATACTTTTAATGACCGCGTGGCTATCGGTGGTGCTGGAGGTGTTCCAGTTCGCCTGATAGGTAGCGACATCAAACCAGTGCCAGCCGACGACCGCGGTCATCACCACTGGAATAAGCACCAGCACCAGACCAATAGTGGTCAGACGGCTGACCCAGGTCCCGCCGAGCATATTAACGAAAGTAAAGATCCACACGATGGCAATACAGGCAATCCCTGCTGGCACCGGGTTATTTAAAATGGGGAAGAACGTAGACAGATAAGAAACTGCGGTAATCCCGATAGCCAGGTTACCAATCCAGTTTGCGTGATAATAAAGTACACCGGTCTGGAAACCGAATGCCGGAGATATTTCTCCTGCGTAAGCAATTGGGCCACCCTGCTGCGGGTTTTTAGTGGCCAGTCGGGCATAAACATAAGCCAGAGACATCGCACCAATAATTGAAATTACCCAGCCCCAAATGGCAATACCACCGATGCTGGCCAGGTTCGCAGGTAATAATGCAATACCGCTCCCCATCATATTACCGGCGACAACACCGGTACAGGCAAATAGCCCGATCTTCTTGGCAGAACTCATGGTTGTTTTTCTCCTAAGTTTATTTGGGAGGTACAGATCATGATACAGAACCATTAATTGACCCGACCAACTGCCAACAAGATTACTGATTTGTACGAGATAAGTCATAAAGATAAAGTGAAATAACAACAAACATCAGACAAATGATATTTTGACCTTTTTCGCTTAACATATAAACATGACAACAGGGTGTCAGAAAAAGATAAACATTGTTGTTTTACATACACTTAAACCAGATGCGGCGTGTTGCCGAACTGTTATTTAAAGCCTCCTGAATGCTAAATACAAATAACAACAAGAGGCTTCATGAGAAACATAAATTTAACCTCATCATGCCCAAAACCTTGCACACGATGAGGGTTTACTTATTCTGAAGAGAGGAAATTATCGAGATACGGAACCACCCGGTTGACCGACGTCTGGAAAACCCCGTTTTCAATCCAGTACAATGTGTCTCCCCCGGGGCGTAAATTAAACGCCGTAATGTAAGAATCTGCTGCCAGCCGGTTCTCACCTTTCATCTCATAGACTTTGCCTAACAGCACATAATTCAGCCACGACATCTCTAAATCGATCGCACTGTTAATAGCGGTATTCGCTTCATCGACTTTGCCCTTCCCCAGCAAATCCACCGCTTTTATTTGATAATAAATCGCCATGTCTTTAATACCTGGCATCTCCCCTACCCGCTCAACTTCGCTATAGAGGGCTGCCAGCTGTTTATCATCCAGCGGCTGTTGCGAATGGCGTAATACATCCACCAGCGTCTTTTCGGCATACGCATAAATAAAATCAGGTGCCCGTTTAATCACATCATCCAGCAGGCTGCTGGCCTTACTTAATGAGTCAACATCGCCCTTCATTAACAGCTGATGCGACTGGTAGAAATAGGTTAACGCCACGCTTTGCGACGGCTGATACTGCCTGAGCATCGCCTGCATCCGCGCCGGCCACGGCTGCGTCAGGGCATCCGACAGGCTGTTCATCAGATCGTTCTGGATGGTGAGCTGGTTGTCATTGGTCACAAAGTAGCGCTTATCGAGCATCGTCGAGCTGTCGGCATTATCCACCAACTGGACCGACATAAAGCACTGCTGCGCCCGGTAGTGGCGCTGATTGACGAACTCAATGGTTAGCGTTTTACCGGAACTGCTCGGCTCATTGATGTTGTAGTCCGTTTTGTCATGCACCATAAAGGTCGAGAAGGTGTTCAGCGAGGTGGTGATCAGGCTGGCCAGGCCGACCGCGTAGGAGTGCTGCGACGACCAGTTGGTGCAGGAGTTACCATTCACCAGGTGGATATCGATATCGCGCGGATTAAGCAACAGGCGCGCCTTGTTGACCGGCGGCCGCGATTCCATGCTCGACAGCGCCACCAGCGCCACGCAGGTGCCCAGCGCCAACAGGAACAGTCCCCACACCAGGGCAGTGGTGAGCCGTTTACGCACTGACGGCGCGCTGGCCACTGTCGGAGCGGGAGCTGGCACGGCGGGATCGGCGGCGGAGACGGGCGCATCGGGCGGCGCACCGGCAGCCGGCGGCGCGGTCGCGGCGACCGAAGGCGAAGGCGTCAGCGCCTCCATCTGTGGGGCGAGTTCCTCCCCTTCTTCGGTGCACCAGATCACCGGCACCGTGAGCTTATACCCCCGTTTGGGTACCGTCGCGATGTACTCAAGGCTAACGTCGTCGCCGTCTTTGAGCGACTTGCGCAGTTCAGAAATACTCTGCGTGACGACGTGGCTGGTCACAACATTCCGGGTCCAGACGTTTTCGATAAGCTCGTCCCGGCTAAGCACTTCCCCCGGATGGCGAGCGAAAAAGACCAGAAGGTCGATTAAACGCGGTTCAAGGGTAAGCTGGCGCCCCTTCCTGCTGATTTGGTTTACAGAGGGGGTTACCAGCCATTCACCGACGCGAACAACAGGTTGTAGCATACAAGAAAGCCCCAGACAAAAAGGGAAAGGCGCGATGATAACACATTTGTCCTACCTATTTTTGCCAGGGGTCACTCCCTCAGGCATTAGGTCAGAATTGGCTCTTTATTAACAATAAAAAGCAATAATTCATTAACATCGTGATCATGAAATCTATATATAGCGATAAAAAACGTTTTCGCTTCCGCTTAGCCGTCGGAACGTGGGCAGCGGAAAAAAATAAGCCCGGAGGCGTAATGCGCTCCAGGCTCAGTCAATGGCGTGCCGTTATGGCACGCGGAAGAATCGATTATTTATACACTTCCGCTGTGGCTTCAAAGTTAGGACCGTGCTCACGCGCAGCAGTAATCACGTAGTACTTTCCGCCTTTCTCATCGGCCAGCTTAGAGAGCTGATCGTGCAGATCGGAAGGTGAAGAGAACTGCCCACCTGACGGCCCCACCGAGATCGGTCCGACCTTGGTCAGTTTGAAGTGTTTAGCTTCTTCTTTGGTGATCAACTGCGCGGCGGACGCGCCAAATGCAACGGCGGAAAGGGCTAACGCGACTATCACTTTTTTCATCCTGCAATCTCCTTGGAATGGGCCTTAGATCAGGCTCTTTCAGTATAGACGGCGATTTAATAAGCGTGCTACCGGTGCGCTGATTTTTTGGCCGCAGCGTTCAGTAACGCGGCGGCACCCCTTCCGGGCGGGTCTTAAAGCGCCGGTGCAGCCACATATATTGTTCAGGCGCCATCAGGATGCACTGTTCGATAATCTGGTTCATCCACGCCGCGGTAACCTCGGCGCTGGCCAGCGGCGGCGTGCGCTCCGGCGTCAGGGAGATCAGCTCATATCCCATACCGTTAGGCTTGCGTCGCGGAACAAACGGCACAATCGTCGCCCCGGACATCTTCGCCAGCATCCAGGTGCCGGTGGTGGTCGCCGCCTGCTCGACAGCAAACAGCGGCGCAAAAACGCTGCTGGCCGGCCCGTAATCATGATCCGGCGCGTACCAGAGGATCTCTCCCTCTTTCAGCGCCCTGACCATGCCTTTCAGATTTTTTCGATCCAGCATGGTCTTGTTCGAGCGCAAGCGTCCCCAGGTCTGCAGCCAGTCAATCAGCGGGTTATCATTGGGCCGGTAGACGCCGATCCCCGGGGTAAACATGCCATACATTCTCGCCCCCATTTCGAGGGTCAGAAAATGGATACCGATCAGTAAGATGCCCTGCTTTTGTTCCAGAAGTTCGACCACCTCGTTTACGCCGCTGGTCTCGGTCCAGCGCGCCACCCGGTGCGTCGGCCAGAACCAGGCCATGCCGGTCTCCATCAGCCCCATGCCCAGCGATTCAAAGTTTTTCACCAGCAGTGCCTCACGCTCGGCGACGCTCATCGCGGGAAAGCAGAGTTCGAGATTACGTCTGGCAATCCGTGCGCGGCTTTTCATCACCCGCATTGCCAGCCGCCCGAGCGCAGTGCCCAGTCGGTAGATCACCGGATACGGTAATTGCACCAGCAGCCATAAGAGGCCAATTCCCAGCCATAACAGCCAGTAACGCGGGTGCAACAGCGCGCGGGAAAATTTGGGTAAATTTGACATAGTAATCCTGTTAATTCACTCAATAATAGCTGAGCAAAAACCGCGAAATAAAGTAGCGGATCCTGCCGGTTGTATTTTTCCAATTCGTGCGGTAACACTAAGACACAAAGCACGATATTATACGTTGTTCAATCACTAATTTCAGTCTTGCGATTGCGGCTACTCTATTATTAGCCACATCGCGTAAAACTTCCTTTTTTACGCATAAAAAAATAAACCAGACCTCTACAGCGCGACTGGTTGCCCAAAAAACAAACAGCATATTTTCTCATCGCCTGTTGCATTGGCCCCGTGGTTGCTCTGCAGCACGGAGATAACGTGCTGCGCGGCGGGATGTTCAACGTCATTTGTGACGCCTTCATGCGGTTATTTGTGACTCGGGCAAAGGTTAAGCATCGACATTGCGGATCCTTTTCCCAGATATGCTACGTTTACAGCGCTCATTCGACGCAAGTGCCTTTGCCGACGTCGTCGCTTTCAGAAGCCATAGTGAGAAGGAACTATGACAATGAATTATCAATTAGTGAAGCAAGTCAGAGAAAATAACATATTAAGAAAAAGCTTCATTGACCTTGCCGTTAAGACTTTCGACCTGTCTTTTGAAGAGTGGTATCAGCAAGGTTACTGGACCGACGCCTATATCCCCTACGCCTTTGTCGAACGTAATAAAATTATCGCTAACGCCTCGGCCAACATCATCGATCTGCGCTGGCAGGGCGAGCCCCGGCGGTATATTCAGATTGGTACCGTGATGACCGAACCGGACCACCGCAATAAGGGATTAGCCGGCCAGCTTATCCACCATATTCTGCAGGACTGGCAGCAGGAGGCGGACGCCTTCTTTTTATTTGCCAATCCCACCACGGTGGATTTTTACCCCAAATTTGGTTTCACCCGCAGCGAAGAGCATCAATATATTATGCCGGTCGCTCCGCGCGCTGGTGATTTTCGCAAACTGGATATGGACAGCGCTGACGATGTCGCCCTGCTCCGCCATTACTATGAAAAATCCAACCCGTTCTCACCGCTGCGGGTGGAGCACAACTTTGGCCTGCTGATGTTTTATTGCTCAGCCTTTATGAAGCATTTCGTTTACTATTCGGCAAAAAATGAGGCAGTGGTTATCGCCATGCAAAACGGTCCGGTGCTGATCTGCTTTGACCTGTTCTGCGATGCGGGCAAAAGCCTGTCGACGCTGGTCAACGAGCTGGCCGATGACCATGTTTACCAGGCTATCCTCGGCTTTACCCCCAATGAAGACCGGCTCGGCGAGTACGAGAAGATTGAAGGAGAAGATATCCTCTTTGTCTATGACCAGAAGGAAAACTTGTTTAAAGACAGGAAGTTGATGTTTCCTTTACTGGCGCATGCCTGACGGCGCCGCGCCGCCAGGCAGATCAGTTATAGGTCACCACGAAGGTCGCGCTGGCGTTCGCCTCACCCGCTGTCACTGCGGGCCCGTTGACCGCTCGCCGCGTCGGGAGACGTAATCCCGATAGCCCTCGCCAACGTAAATCTGCCGTGGCCGGTAGATGGTCAGCGGCGCCTGGTGCATCTCGTTCCAGTGCGCCACCCAGCCGACCGTCCGGCCGACCGCGGTGACCACCGCAAACATCGACGAAGGCAGATGCATCGCCTTGAGGATCACCGCGGTATAAAAATCCACGCTCGGCGACAGGCCATTTTCCACAAAGTAGGGATCGGTCAGCGCCACGTCCTCAAGGGCCATCGCTACCTGCAGCAGGCGGTCAGACATGCCTACCTCCGCCAGGACCCGATGGCTGGTTTCACGCAGGATATCGGCGCGCGGGTCACGGTGACGGTAGCGTGAGTTGCCAAAACCGAGGCGGCGAAATGCCTGCGGATCGCGCTTCGCCTGGCGCAGAAACGCCGGAACCTGATCGACGCTTTCAATCTCCTCCAGCATCCGCATGCTCGATTCATTGGCGCCACCGTGCATTGGCCCCCACAGCGACGCCAGCCCGGCGGCGACGCAGGCGAATAAGTTCGCTCCGGAGGAGCCCGCCGCGCGCACCGTGGTGGTGGAGGCGCACTGCCCATGATCGGCATGCAGGACCAGGATCTGGTTCATCGCCTGCTCGATAACCGGATTGAGGACGTACTTCTCGGCCGGGATAGCAAACAGCATCTGCAGGAAATTTCCGGCATAGGAGAGATCGTTGCGCGGATAGGCGGCGGGTTGTTCAATGGTGTACTTGTAGCTCATGGCGGCGATAGTGGGCATTTTCGACAGCAGCCGCGTGGCGGCCAGCGCCCGGTGCTGCGGATTTTCCACGTCCAGGACATCATGATAGAACGCCGCCAGCGCCCCCACCAGAGCACACATCAGCGCCATCGGGTGCGAATCGCGGCGAAAGCCGCTGCACATGCGGGCTATCTGCTCGTGCACCAGGGTATGGCGGGTGATGGTCTCGCGAAACGTTTGATAGCTGGCCTCATCCGGCGCGTCGCCCCGCAGCATGATGTACGCCACCTCGAGAAAATCACACTGGCGAGCCAGCTGATCCACCGGATAGCCGCGGTGCAGCAGCACGCTGTTTTCCGTATCGATCCACGAGATCGCCGACTGGCATCCGGCGGTGTTGGCGAAGCCGGGGTCGTAGCTGCAGAATCCGGAGTGATTCAGCTCGCGTATGTCGACTCCCACATGGCCCCGGGTTCCCGGCACCTGCGGCAGGGTGATGGGCGTCGGTTGCCCGGCAATAGAAAGCGTTAACGGTGTGGTGCTCATCCTGTCAGTTCCCCCAGCAGCTTATCAGCGACCTGAAGTCATTCTTCAGGCGGAAAGACCAACATAACCAATGTGATGCAGCTTATTCATTGATGTCATCACTATGACTCTGACAAAGAGGATATTTTGCTGGCCTTTCCGGGGAAACAGGCCATCTTTCCCCACCCCATCGTCGGATAGCGGCACAAATCGCCAAGGATAAAGGCGATCAGCGCTGTCAAAATTTACGCTGAGTACAGAAAGGATGAAGAGGAGCTACCATGAATTTTGTGCTGTCGATGACGCTTATCTGCATCGCCATCGCCTGGCTGATGATGAGCCTCCTGCCGGTCTAACCGCCCCACAGTGGCCTGGATAACGCCCCCCTTCCGCCGTGGTCTTCACCGCTGAGGTTTCACCAGAGCCAGACAAGAAGCACTGGTTGCATATCAGGCTGTTGCGTTTTTCCGCCCAGGGGTAGGCTAAAGGCCCACTGTTAAGGAGGTGATATGTCTGGACTGATCAACCCACATGCGGCCCCGGAAGAAGCAGCCTATGCGCTGCTGATTGAGCTGGTTCGCGCCCAGCGCGTGCCGCAATATGAAGGCGATATTTCCGGCCTGCTGGCGATATACGACGAAGCCGTTAAACACTTTAAAGAGAAAGAGCCCGAGCGTTAGGCATGGAGGTCGTTGTGCGGGGAAAGGGTGACGCCTGCGGGAGACGCGCAGGCGTTGGCTGGATAGCGGCTTGGGTCATCAGCTGCCGCGGTAGGTAGAGTATCCGTACTGACTGAGCAGCAGCGGGATATGCAGTTTTTGATTTTGCTTTGTGACATTGAAAATAACCGGAATCACCGGGAAGAACGTATTCATGTTTTGGCTTTTAAAATAGTCACCGGTTTTAAACGTCACTTTATAAACCCCCGGCTCCATATTCTCCGCCTGCGGATAGAGCGATTTAATCCGCCCATCGGCATCCGTTTTGCCGGTGGTGATATGCTGCCAGCTCTCCCCTTGCTGCTTATCCAGCTCAATCTGCACCCCCGGCGAAGGGAGCCCGGTTTGCTGATTAAGAATGTGTACGCTGAGCGTCCCCTCTGGCGCCGCCAGCGCGCTGAAGCTGAGAAGGGAAATTACGGAGGCGATAACTAATTTCATAATCGTGACCTTTTGGGCAAGTGAAAGTGCCCTAACTATAGTCAGGGCGGCGGGGAAAAAAATTAAACTTTTTGTTATCAGATTGAGTTGATGGGTACTGTCTCCACACACAACACGCTGAACCGGTTTTGTCGTGAGAAGAGGGAGTATCTGATGTGTGAGTAATCCGGTGCTCTTCGTAACAGGATACGTGGCACTTAATCCGTCAGAGAGGGAAAAAGATTAGCTGGGGTCAAATATCACAAGGTTAAATAATATATGCCGTGGCCTCTGCCGCCTCTAACAGAACAGTGCTTACTGCAAATGGCCTGCCGTATTCGAAATAATCATTTAATATTATTTAACCTACTATTCCAGTGTAAGTAATCACCTGGTTCAGATAATGATTAGTATCATTGATTCTCTTGTCGCCACGCCTTCACCATCTCCTTTGTTACCTCTTTCTTGTAGCAAATAGGTGAGTACCCACCAGCTTTGCTCCAGGCACTGCGGCCACCGCACGAGCTGCCGTTCCGGGCTGTATTGAAGGGACAGGCACAGGTACCGGGATAGGATGCGACAGAGTCATCAATAATTCTTTGCCTGACCTGATCATCGCTTAAGGAATTCGATTTGGCGATGGAAATATCTGATGCAAAGACACACACAACAGCGAATACGGAGATGGCGACGAATTTGATGTTCATTTGGATCTTTCCAGGCAGTGGATGAACATCGAGGGTATGCTTTCAAATAGTGTTCAATATTGATCTTTAACAACTGTACTTCACGCCAGCTTAAAATGCGATACTTAACCCAGTCAGACATAACCTAAAGCTATAATGACTATTAGCCTGTTACCGGCAACATATTTTCACATTCCTGCAGAGCGCTTATTCTGCACTCAGCTATAACCAGCATTAACCATTCTGTTCGATATTACAGAGCCGTAATGCTGTACTCTCACTGGCCATCGTCCGACAGATACTGCAAGACATTAGAATCATCGAAATGGTCCGTCGCTATGCTCACCTGGCGTCGAACCACCTGACTGAACACGCACGGAAAATTTTGGTCATTTTTGTCGCTAGCGACACAAATACGACACAAGGAGGAAATCCGACTGGGTTAAAACTGACATAACTTATTGTTTTTTAATGGCACGCCCTACAGGATTCGAACCTGTGACCTACGGCTTAGAAGGCCGTTGCTCTATCCAGCTGAGCTAAGGGCGCCCTGAGAAGCGAGTGCTTCGCGGAGTGAAACGCCTGGAATTATACGGTCCACGTCGGTTGAGTCAATCCATTTTGCCAGGAAACTGCGGGGCTTATACGACGCTGGCGAAATATCCTCCACCAACTGTACAAGAAGCATACCGCCGGGCCTAATGCGCGCGTAAATCGACTCAGTGGCCAGGCGCAACGCACCTATAACCATGTAATAACTATGGTAATAACTATGGTAATAACAGGCTAAATTAGCCTCAGACAGGATAAAACAGCAAACGAGGACTGACAGCGAGGCCGGCTTCTGACAAAATATCCTCATCCCCCTTTCGTAAAGATACAGATGGAATCCTCTCTCTGATGGCAGCAAAAATTATTGACGGTAAAACGATTGCGCAGCAGGTACGCTCTGAGGTTGCGGAAAAAGTGAAGGCTCGCGTTGCGGCCGGAAAACGCGCCCCTGGGCTGGCCGTCGTGCTGGTCGGCAGCAACCCGGCCTCGCAGATTTATGTCGGCAGCAAGCGCAAAGCATGTGAAGAAGTGGGCTTCGTCTCCCGCTCTTACGATCTCCCGGAAACCACCAGCGAAGCCGAGCTGCTGGAGCTTATCGACACCCTGAATGCCGATAAGACCATCGACGGTATTCTGGTTCAGCTGCCCCTGCCTGCAGGGATAGATAACGTCAAAGTTCTTGAGCGCATCGCGCCGGATAAAGACGTTGACGGCTTCCATCCTTACAACGTTGGCCGCCTGTGCCAGCGGGCGCCGCGCCTGCGTCCGTGCACCCCACGCGGTATCGTGACGCTGCTGGAACGCTACAATATCGACACCTACGGCCTGAATGCGGTGGTCATTGGCGCCTCCAATATCGTTGGCCGCCCAATGAGCATGGAGCTGCTGCTGGCCGGCTGCACCACCACCGTCACCCACCGCTTTACCAAAAACCTGCGCCATCATGTCGAAAACGCCGACCTGCTGATCGTCGCGGTGGGTAAACCGGGCTTTATTCCTGGCGAATGGATCAAAGAAGGGGCGATTGTGGTCGATGTCGGCATTAACCGTCTGGAAAGCGGCAAAGTGGTCGGCGACGTGGTGTATGAAGATGCCGCTGAACGCGCCTCCTACATCACCCCGGTTCCCGGCGGCGTTGGCCCGATGACCGTCGCCACTCTGATTCAGAACACGCTGCAGGCGTGCGAAGAGTACCACGACGTTGAGGAGGCCTGAGATGGCGACATTTTCCTTAGGAAAACACCCGCACGTTGAGCTGTGCGATCTGCTGAAACTCGAAGGCTGGAGCGAAAGCGGCGCCCAGGCGAAGATCGCCATCGCCGACGGGCTGGTAAAAGTCGACGGCGCGGTGGAAACCCGCAAACGCTGCAAAATCGTCGCCGGTCAGACGGTGAGCTTTGAAGGCCAGAGCGTCACCGTCACGGCCTGACAGCGAAAAGGAAAACGCCCGCTTAAGCGGGCGTTTTTTTATGGCTTACTTCCGGCGCCAGGTGGTGCCCTGCGGGCCATCTTCCAGCACGATACCCATCTCGTTAAGACGATCGCGCGCCGCATCCGCCGCCGCCCAGTCTTTCGCTTTACGCGCGTCCAGACGCTGCTGGATAAGCGATTCAATTTCCGCCACTTCCGCGTCGTCAGCCTGCGCGCCGCTCTGCAGGAAGGCGTCCGGCTCCTGCTCCAGCAGCCCCAGCACCGACGCAAGCTTACGCAGGTGGGCCGCCATGGCGTTCGCCGCGGCCGCGTCCTCGGTTTTCAGACGGTTCACTTCGCGAGCCATATCGAACAGCACCGAGTAGGCTTCCGGGGTGTTGAAGTCATCGTCCATCGCCTCGATAAAGCGTGCTTCGAAGGCTTCGCCGCCCGCCGCATCGACGGATTTGTCGGTACCGCGCAGCGCAGTATACAGACGCTCCAGCGCCGAACGCGCCTGCTTAAGGTTCTCTTCGCTATAGTTCAGCTGGCTGCGATAGTGGCCGGACATCAGGAAGTAGCGAATGGTCTCGGCATCGTAATACTTCAGCACGTCGCGGACGGTAAAGAAGTTGCCCAGCGATTTCGACATCTTCTCGCGGTCGACCATCACCATGCCGGAGTGCATCCAGTAGTTAACGTACTCGCCGTCATGGGCGCAGGTGGACTGAGCGATTTCGTTTTCGTGATGCGGGAACATCAGATCGGAACCGCCGCCGTGAATGTCAAAATGGTTGCCCAGCTGTTTGCAGTTCATCGCCGAGCACTCGATATGCCATCCCGGACGGCCTGCGCCCCACGGCGACGGCCAGCTTGGCTCGCCCTCTTTCGACATCTTCCACAGGACGAAGTCCATCGGATTACGCTTGACGTCAACCACGTCGACGCGCGCCCCCGCCTGCAGCTGATCGAGATCCTGACGCGACAGCAAACCGTAGTTCGGGTCTGTCGGCACATCGAACATTACGTCGCCGTTATCCGCCACATAGGCATGGCCTTTGGCGATCAGTTGCTCGGTAATCTCGATGATCTCCGCAATATGATGCGTCGCGCGCGGCTCGCTGTCGGGACGCAAAATATTCAGGGCGTCAAAATCCTTGTGCATTTCGGCGATCATCCGATCGACCAGCGCGACAAAGCTTTCGCCGTTTTCATTAGCGCGCTTAATGATTTTGTCGTCGATATCGGTGATATTGCGCACGTACTTCAGCTTATAGCCGAGAAAACGCAGATAACGCGCCACAACGTCAAAAGAGACGAAGGTACGCCCATGGCCGATGTGACAGAGATCGTAAACGGTAATACCACACACGTACATGCCGACTTCCCCGGCATGGATAGGTTTAAATTCCTCTTTCTGGCGCGTCAGTGTATTAAAAATTTTTAACATCGAAGATTCCGTGTAGACGTGTGTGGGTAATGAAGCCTCTATAATACCCATAATTCAGACAGGACGCAGCACACATTGCAAGGTGCATCGACCCCCGCGGTTATGCTATAACACCCCCCTATATCTCACCCGACACCGGGTGCTGGCACCACACTCATCGGAACAGGATGCAAAAATGGTTACTTTCCACACCAATCATGGCGATATCGTAATCAAAACGTTTGACGACAAAGCGCCGGAAACAGTTAAAAACTTCCTGGACTACTGCCGCGAAGGTTTCTACGACAACACCATTTTCCACCGTGTTATCAACGGTTTCATGATTCAGGGCGGCGGTTTTGAACCTGGCATGAAACAAAAAGCGACCAAATCTCCGATTCAGAACGAAGCGAACAACGGTCTGAAAAACACCCGCGGCACGCTGGCGATGGCCCGTACTCAGGCGCCGCACTCTGCCACCGCGCAGTTCTTCATCAACGTGGTTGACAACGACTTCCTGAACTTCTCCGGCGAAAGCCTGCAGGGCTGGGGCTACTGCGTCTTCGCGGAAGTGGTTGAAGGCATGGACGTGGTTGACAAAATCAAAGCGGTTGCCACCGGCCGCAGCGGCATGCACCAGGATGTGCCGAAAGACGATGTGATCATCAAAAGCGTCACCGTCAGCGAGTAATTCGTGGCGACACTTTTTATTGCAGATTTGCACCTGCAAACAGAAGAACCGGCGATCACCGCCGGTTTTCTGCGTTTTTTACAGGGGGAAGCCCGTCAGGCGGACGCCCTGTATATCCTTGGCGATCTGTTTGAGGCGTGGATCGGCGATGACGATCCCAACCCGTTGCATCAGCAAATCGCTACGGCAATCAAAGCCGTCGTCGACGCCGGCGTGCCCTGCTACTTCATTCACGGCAACCGTGATTTTCTCGTCGGCGAGCGCTTCGCCCGTCAGAGCGGGATGATCCTGCTCGCCGAAGAAGAGCGACTGGACCTCTATGGCCGTGACGTCTTGATTATGCATGGCGACACGCTGTGCACCGATGACCAAGGCTATCTGGCGTTTCGCGCGAAAGTCCACACCCCGTGGATCCAGCGTCTATTCCTGGCTCTGCCGCTGTTTGTCCGCCGCCGCATCGCCGCCCGCATGCGCGCCGACAGCAAAGCCGCCAAGAGCAGCAAATCAATGGAAATTATGGATGTGAATCCACAGGCGGTGGTTAACGCCATGGAGCGGCATCACGTGCAGTGGCTGATCCACGGCCATACCCATCGCCCGGCGGTCCATGACCTGCAGGCCAACGGCCAGCCCGCATGGCGCGTGGTACTCGGCGCCTGGCACAGCGAAGGTTCGATGGTGAAGGTGACGCCGGACGACGTCGAACTGATCCATTTCCCGTTCTAATTCCTGCGCGAGCACAATTCTGAAATCCCCTCTCGCCTGGACGGAGATATGCTCCTGCCGGCATTGCGCATGCTAGTCTTCCACAACATCACTCTCAAGGAACGAGCATGAGCAGGAAAAAGTGGAGCCAGCCGCTGATCTGGGGAATGATCATCGCGATCCTCAATCCGTTAGGGATAAGTTATATCGCCTTAATCGGCGTCGCTCTCGGCAACACGCTGACGTTTGTCTGGTGTGCGATGCTGGCGTGGGTTATTTATTTCTATGCCATTTATTTGCTCTGTACTCGCCCTCACGAGAGCCGACTGGTACAAATCTATTTACTGATGATGGGTACCCTGATGCTCCCCTGGGGGTTAGTACTGCTTATCACTTGTTGCATGAATGAGATCAAGGCCAATAAGCCGCGATCGTCGTCATCGCAGAGCGAGACAAAAGACGGCTAACCATGCACACGCAACCGTTTTCCTTGCCGGCAGTTCATGCTATTCTCTGTGGCCTCTAAAGCAGTGTGAAACACACCCACAGGAGTTTTAAGACGTATGTCTTCCCGCAATAATTCGGCGCGTATCGCCATCGTGATGGGGTCCAAAAGCGACTGGGCTACCATGCAATTTACCGCAGAAATTCTTGATGCCCTGAACGTTCCGTACCATGTCGAAGTGGTCTCCGCCCATCGCACGCCCGATAAGCTGTTCAGCTTCGCTGAAAGCGCCGAAAGCAATGGCTATCAGGTGATTATTGCTGGGGCAGGCGGCGCGGCGCATCTGCCGGGCATGATTGCGGCGAAAACCCTGGTGCCAGTGCTCGGCGTACCGGTTCAGAGCGCAGCCTTAAGCGGTGTCGACAGCCTTTACTCCATTGTTCAGATGCCGCGCGGTATTCCGGTCGGCACACTGGCCATCGGCAAAGCCGGCGCCGCGAACGCCGGTCTGCTTGCCGCGCAGATCCTCGCCCAGCATGATGCTGAACTCCACCAGCGCCTGAGCGCCTGGCGCCAGGCGCAAACCGATGAAGTGCTGGATAACCCGGACCCGCGGGGTGCGGCATGAAACAGGTATGCGTACTCGGCAACGGCCAGTTAGGCCGCATGCTGCGCCAGGCCGGCGAGCCGCTGGGTATCGCCGTCTGGCCGGTGGGTCTGGAAGCCGATCCGGAAGCGGTGCCATTCCAGCAGAGCGTCATCACGGCAGAAATTGAACGCTGGCCGGAAACCGCCCTCACCCGCGAGCTGGCCCGCCACCCGGCGTTCGTCAACCGCGACGTCTTCCCGATTATCGCCGATCGCCTGACGCAAAAGCAGCTGTTTGACAAGCTTGGTCTCGCCACTGCCCCGTGGCAGCTGCTGGCGGATAAAAGCGAGTGGCCGGCGGTGTTTGCCCGCCTTGGCGAACTGGCGATCGTTAAGCGTCGCGTTGGCGGTTACGACGGCCGCGGCCAGTGGCGTCTGCGGGAAAACGAGATCGATCAGCTACCGGCCGATAACTACGGCGAGTGCATCGTCGAGCAGGGGATTAACTTCTCCGGCGAAGTGTCGCTGGTGGGTGCCCGCGCCCATGACGGCAGCACCGTCTTCTACCCGCTGACCCGCAACCTGCATCAGGACGGTATTCTGCGCGCCAGCGTCGCCTTCCCACAGGCCAATGTCCGCCAGCAGGAGCAAGCGGAAAGCATGCTGACGGCGATCATGAACGAGCTGAACTACGTCGGCGTGATGGCGATGGAGTGCTTCGTCACTGCCGAGGGACTGCTGATCAACGAGCTGGCGCCGCGCGTGCACAACAGCGGCCACTGGACGCAAAATGGCGCCTCCATCAGCCAGTTTGAGCTGCATCTGCGAGCGATTACCGGCCTGCCGCTGCCGCCGCCAGTGGTTAACAGCCCGTCGGTAATGATCAACCTGATCGGCACCGATCTCAATTACGACTGGCTGAAGCTGCCGCTGGTCCACCTGCACTGGTACGATAAAGAGGTGCGCCCGGGTCGTAAAGTCGGCCACCTGAACCTGACCGACAGCGATACTGACCGTCTGAGCGCGACGCTGGAAGCGATCAAGCCGCTGCTGCCAGCGGAGTACACCAGCGGTCTGTTCTGGGCGCAATCGCAACTGGCGTAACGCCTCACCTTTGTCTTGCCGGGCGGCGGCTGACGCTTGCCCGGCCGATAAAAGCCCAGCTATTCAGAATTCGTCGCCCTCGCAACGCGTCGCCGTCGCGGGGCAGAATGCACGATATTCAGGCATCCTCACCGACAGTAGTCCCCCGTCAGGGCTTGATACAGGTTCCCGCCTGACCGGCGAGAGTCTCCTCAATGCGTGATAACGCGCCAATCCACGCCCGCTTGCCCCTGCGGCGAACATAGCTGCTGACTGCCGAAATTTTCGGTCCCATCGCGCCATCGTCGCGAGCAAAAGGCGCCAGCGCCTCCGGGGTCGCTTCACGGATCGGTCGCTGCATTGGGGTGCCCCAGTGTTCATATACCGCATCCGCATCGGTGAGGATCACCAGACCATCGGCATCAATCTGTTCCGCCAGTAGCGCTGCGGCCAAATCTTTATCGATAACCGCCTCTGCGCCCTGCCCGCTCTCGAGCACCGGAATGCCTCCGCCGCCACAGCAGATCACGACATGCCCCTCATTCAGCAGACGCTCAATCGAGTCGCTCTCCTCAATTCTCACCGGCCGTGGCGAGGCGACAACCCGACGCAAGTATTTGCCGTCGCGCTTCATCGTCCAGCCGTACTCCTCTTCCAGCTGCTGCTGTAACTCAGGGTCATAGACCGGACCGATAAATTTCTCCGGCGCCGAAAAGGCCGGATCGTTCGATGCCACAGTAATACGCGTCATCACTGTCGATACCGGCGGTACCGACGATTCCTGCGCCAGGCATTGGGCCAGCATATAGCCAATCATGCCCTGGCTCTCCGCCACCAGCACGTCCAGCGGGTAAGGTTCGACGTCGCTATAGGCCAGATTTTGCAGCGCCAGCAGGCCTACCTGCGGCCCGTTGCCGTGCACAATGGCCAAACGGTAATGCTGCGCCAGACGCGCCAGCGCGGGAACGGCACTGTGAATATTGCGATATTGATTTTCTACCGTCAGCGCTTCTCCGCGCTGTAATAAAGCGTTACCCCCGAGGGCAACAACCAGCGTTTTCATAAAAGTCCTTACATTATTTGTTGCGCCAGCCAGAACCCCAGAAGCGTGTCGGCACCAGAGGTGTGCCCCATCGCCAGCAGGGCTTCGACGGCAGGTTCAATTCGTCGTCCGCACTGAAGCGCGTTAACAACATGCAGTAGCGGTGAAGCGAAGCATCCCTTACTGGCGTAGCGTAAATAGTTGACGCTGACCTGCGTTGTGGCGGCATGCAGATCGCCGGAGGCACGAAAGAAATGGTGTCCGCTGTTGCACGACATCTGTCCAGAACACCACGCGGACAGCATCATGCCGATCAGCATATCGTCCATGCTCGGCGTCAGGCCTGGCCCCTTCCCCAGCCACAGCCGCCAGTCAACGGCGCTCCCGGCCAACGCAGAAGCAAAACAGTGGCGTAATTGCCGCAACTCAGGATGATGCGGCAGATGGATAGCCTGTGACAGCGGCCCGAACAGGCCCGTCTCTTCCGGGCGCTTCATGAGCGCTGTCGGTAGATAAGGGCCACCAGGCTGATATCGAGGCCGCAGGGAGCAGCGCCTTCGCGGTGGTAACAGCAACAGGTTATCGACCTGAATGCCGTCATCCCGTGCTATCGGCAGCCCCCCCGCCTTCAGCGCCGCGTGTAAACGGATAAAATCATGGTGACGTAATACCCATCCGCCGGGGCTCACGCCTTGTCCCCGATGATGCAGCGTCAGCAGCGCGCCGTCTGCAACATAGAGATTGATGGTGCGCTGCCAGAGGCCGCCGGTTCGCCATGGCTGGCGATGGTCCGGCGCGTCAATGCTGCCTGTCAGCGGACGGATCTTATCCATTGTGTGCCTCAGCTCACGCCCAGCTCGTCCGCCAGCGCTTCCAGCGCCAGTTCAAAGCAGGCCAGTGGGGCTCTGACGGTTCCGGCGCCAATCTGGCCGATCCCCGCCTCTTTATGCGCGATACCGGTGTTGATAAGCGGTGTAATGCCGGTTTCAACCACCCGGCGAATATCCAACCCCAGACAGGCACCCTGGAAATCCCAGCCCGGAATTTGCAGTTGCATATTGCGTTCAAGGAAGATTTCCGCCATCTCCTCGGAGACCGATTTCGCCGCCTCCATCCCACCCGCGCCGACAAAGCGAGTCACGCCGGGGGCCGCGATCATCGCCGCCCCGCCGATGCCGAAGGTTTCAGTGATGGCGCTATCGCCCATATCCGGGTTGGCCTGCTCCTGCGAGAAGCCAGTGAAAAACAGCCCCTGCGGTGTATTGACCGGCGCGGTAAACCAACGGTCGCCCAGCCCGCTGACGCGAATACCGAACATATCGCCGTTGCGGGTCATCGCGGTGACGATACTGCCCGCGCGGATCTGCGCCCCGGCATCCATCGCCGATTTACAGTAGGCCATCGCTAGGTTGAGAAAGAACTGGTCGGTAATGGCGAGGAAATCCATCACTTCAGCTATCTGCTGTTTGTCGTGATTAAGGCGCGCCAGATGCGGCGCCAGCGTGCGCATTAGCAGCGCGGAGGTGGCGATATTACGCTGGTGAAACTCATCCCCCATGGTGATGCCCTGCGCCATCATCGCCGTCAAATCGATGCCGCGCTCCATCTGTTTCAGCGCTGCGCTAAGCACCGGCATCAGCACATCGCGCATCCAGCGCAGGCGCTGCTGCACATCTTCGCCGTAAGCGCCGAAACGCATCACCTTGCCAATCCCTTCGTTCAGGTTGCAATAGGCGCGGTTGCCTTCAGCGATGTTTTCCACCACCAGCATCGGCATGTTCGGCGAAGTAATGCCGCCCATTGGCCCCACGGCGTTAACGTGATGGCATGGGATAAAGGTAATTTCGCCGCTTTCCAGCATCGCATGGGCGGTTTTTTCATCCTGCGCCCAGCCTTCGAACAGGCATGCGCCAATGCAGGCCCCTTTCATTGGGCCGGTCATCGCCTGCCAGCGCATCGGCGGCCCGGCGTGGAGCAACGTTTTGTTCTGATTCAGCGCCCCGATTAGCGCACCTGCCGGCTTCACATCCAGCCAGTGCGGACGTGCATTCCGAATTCGTTCAATTACTGCCTCATTGGCCTGCGCCACTGATGTAAACATAGGGACCTCTTATTGCAAACGCTCTAATAAACGAGCCAGTTTTTTATTTCCTCCGGCAATCGGCGCCCACTGATAGTGAACAACCGGCGTTCCGGCGGACTGTAAATCGATCGCAAAACTGCGCAGACCGGCATTAATTACCGCCACCCCGTCCAGCAGACTGGAACGCGGTGCGGGCTCCGCCATCCGCTGAGGGCTAATCAGCGCAACAGCAAGCAGCGCGGCTTCCGGGAGGCTATCGACCACCACCACGCCGGCATCTTCCAGCTCGGCAATCTGACGGGAACGACACTGCGGGTCATTTTCGGTACCGGTCACGGTCGCGATAACGTGCAGCGGATGGCTTTCACTCCTCAATGCCCAGGCCCGCCGGCATGCTTCCACCAGCGATCCCGCCGGGTCGGCGGTGGCGCCATAGCCAATCACCACATCCAGCAGCAATACACCCACCTGCGTTTGCTCGCCGAGTTCAGCAATCAGTTGGTTACGCAGGGAGGGATCAATCATCGGGTGTGGACGACCGACGGTGTAGAAATCATCGCCGAGGTCGACGACCTGGTGGCCCAGGGCGTTGAGCATCATGCCCTGCGGGTGATGCTCATCGGGAGTGATGTTCAGGCGCTCAGCCAGCAGCCCGGCGGATTCCGCCGCCAGCGTGCCGCCGGTGTATAAACCGCGAATATGCTTACCCACGACTGCGGTCAGATTTTCCTGATGGCGTACCACTCGCGCTAACAGACACGCCAGCCGACCGGCCTCGTCCAGCGTGCGGGCAAACCAGACGTTTTCATCACGGTTGACTGGCGAGACATAGCCAAGAAATAGCGCCACCACCGGTTTAGCACTGCGTTTCATTGCGTTAATTATCTTCAGGCGCACCGCCTCAGCAGGTGGCTTGGAAACAAAGGCCAGTACCTGGCTCTGTGCATCCTGGGTTAGCATTTCCAGCGCCGTTTGCGCACTAAGCCCCCCCACTTCCGCGCTCAGGTCACGGCCGCCGAGACCAATAGCATGGCTGATCCCTTCGCCGCCGAGGGCAATTTGCGAGACCAGTTCCTGGATACCGGTACCGGAAGCGCCAATCACGCCGATGTTGCCCTCCGGTGTGACGTTGGCGAAGGCCAGCGGGGTGCCGGCGATCATGGCGGTGCCGCAGTCCGGCCCCATCACCAACAATCCTTTGTCACGGGCGCGGGTTTTGAGGGCAATTTCATCTTCCAGGGTGACGTTGTCGGAGAAGATCATCACGTTTTTCTCGCTACTGAGCGCCTGATGGGCCAGCTCCGCGGCATATTCTCCGGCAACGGAAATTAAGGTCATGTTGGCCTGCGGCAGTTTTTGCATCGCACTTTGCCAGCGGCGAACCACGTTCAGACTCTGACTTTGTCCGCTTCCCTGCGCCAGGGCGGATAAGGCGTCATCCAGACGGGCGATAATCATTTCCGTCACCGACGCATCTGCGCAATCGGTACGGATCGCCACGCAAATATCATTCGGCGTCGCCGTGGCAAAATCGTCATGCCAAAAACCGGTAGTTTCCAGCAGCGCTTTATTTGCCGGCGTGCCCATCATGACCGAAACATCGTCGACATTTTCTGACTCACTCAGCTTGCGTGAAATAATCATTAAACTGACTGAATCCTGAAAACAGCCCTTTTTAATAAAGGCATGGATCATAATAACTCCCCAATAATTGCACCCATTGCAATTGAATGAGCATGGTTAATCTGCCATCAGGCTAACGAGATGAAATTCTTAATGGCGTGACCAAAATCACATGAGGATTATTACCACAGGCTTTCAAACAAACCACCTGACATTAGCAGTGATTTTTTAATAAATCGATTACACGGCCATTTATGATAAATCCGTTACGATTATCAAATAAAATCTAACACTGGTCATTTAACTGTACAGATCACAATTTCAGTTTCTTTTCCCCGTATTTTAATCAGCAGTCAGGCTCTACACCGTCGTTAAAAGGAAGACAGATGAAAGTCAGTCGGGAAACACTTCATCGGCTTATTGCTAATAAGCTGAACGCAGCAGGACTTACTCATAATCACGCGGATATTATTGCCGATGTGTTGGTTTATGCTGATGCCAGAGGCATTCATTCGCACGGCGCGGTTCGTGTTGAATATTATGCTGAACGAATTTCAAAAGGCGGCACCAATCGTCATCCCACCTTTAGCTTTGAAAAAACCGGCCCCTGCAGCGGCATTTTGCATGCCGATAACGCCGCCGGCCAGGTCGCCGCCAAAATGGGCATGGAACATGCCATTGAGATCGCCCGGCAAAATGGCGTAGCCGTAGTGGGTATCCGCCGCATGGGACACAGCGGGGCCATCTCGTACTTCACACAGCAGGCGGCTCGCGCCGGGCTGATTGGCCTCTCGCTGTGTCAGTCAGACCCGATGGTCGTCCCTTTTGGCGGGGCGGAGATCTACTACGGCACAAACCCGCTGGCCTTCGCCGCCCCCGGCGAGGGCGACGATATCATCACCTTCGATATGGCCACCACCGTCCAGGCGTGGGGAAAGATCCTTGATGCTCGTTCTCGCCATGAAAGCATTCCCGATAGTTGGGCGGTGGACAAAAACGGCGCCCCAACCACGGATCCCTTTGCCGTCCATGCTCTGCTTCCTGCCGCCGGCCCGAAAGGTTACGGGCTGATGATGATGATTGACGTCCTATCCGGCATTTTGCTCAACCTTCCTTTTGGTCGCCAGGTCAGCTCGATGTACGACAACCTGAGCCAGGGGCGTGAGTTAGGACAATTGCATATTGTGATTAATCCTGACTTTTTCTCCTCCAGCGCCTTATTTCGCCAGCACATTAGCGACACCATGCGCGAATTAAGCGCCATTACGCCAGCGCCTGGATTTAGTCAGGTTTATTACCCGGGGCAGAATCTGGATATCAATGAGAAAAACAGCGCGGTCAACGGGATCGAAATCGTTGATGAGATTTATGACTATCTGGTTTCAGACGCTTTATATAACCGCTCTTATGAAACCAATTCCCCTTTTGCTCAATAAAATAAGTAACAGGAGTTATGTATGACTCATTCTTTTCGACAGGCAATTGAAGAAACATTGCCCTGGCTTTCATCCTTCGGCGCCGATCCTACCGGCGGACTCACCCGCTTGCTTTATTCGCCGGAGTGGCTGCAGGCGCAGCAGGCGTTTAAACAAAAGATGAGCGACAGCGGGCTGGAAACACGCTTCGATGAAGTGGGTAACCTTTATGGCCGCCTGCCCGGTAGCCGTTTTCCCGACGACGTTATCCTCAGCGGCTCGCATATTGATAGCGTCGTCAACGGCGGTAATCTTGACGGTCAGTTTGGCGCGCTGGCGGCCTGGCTGGCGGTCCGCTGGCTAAAAGAGACCTACGGGGCGCCGCTGCGTACCGTGGAGGTGCTGGCGTTAGCGGAAGAAGAAGGCAGCCGCTTCCCTTACGTCTTCTGGGGCAGCAAAAATATCGTCGGCATCGCTAACCCGGCGGACGTGCGTGAGATTAAAGACGCCAAAGGCGTGGCGTTTGTCGATGCGATGAAGCAGTGCGGTTTCAGCCTGCCCGCCGCCCCGCTGGCGCCGCGCCGGGATATTAAAGCCTTCGTTGAACTGCATATCGAACAGGGCCGCGTGCTGGAAACCAACAAGCAGTCCATCGGTGTGGTCAACGCCATCGTCGGTCAGCGCCGCTACACCATTACCCTCAACGGCGAGTCTAACCATGCCGGCACCACCCCAATGGGCTACCGCCGCGACACCGTCCATGCTTTCAGCCGCATCTGCTGCGAATCTATCGCCAAAGCGAAAGCCCACGGCGACCCGCTGGTGCTCACTTTCGGTAAAGTCGACCCGCAGCCGAATACGGTCAACGTGGTGCCGGGTAAAACGGTCTTTACCATGGATTGCCGCCACACCGATGCCCTTGCATTAACGGCATTTACTGAAGTGATCGAAGGCGATATGCGGCGGATCTGCAAGGAAATGGATATTGGCATTGAAATCGACCTGTGGATGGATGAAGCTCCGGTTCCCATGGACAAGAGGCTGGTCGCCCAGCTCACTGCCCTGTGCGAAAAGGAGAAGGTGAATTTCCGCGTGATGCACAGCGGCGCGGGGCACGACGCGCAAATTTTCGCCCCCTGCTTCCCGACCTGCATGATCTTTATGCCGAGCATTAAAGGTATTAGCCATAACCCGGCGGAGAGTACGCATATCGACGATTTGGCGGAAGGCGTAAAAACGCTCGCCTTAATGCTGCACCAACTGGCCTGGACTGAATAAGGAAAAGATAATGGGATATTTAAATAATGTCGTGGGTTATCGCGATGATTTACTGGCCAGCCGTTCCATCGTGCGCCACGGTAATTATGCCCTGCTGACGCCGGACGGTCTGGTCAAAAATATTATTCCGGGTTTTGCTAACTGTGATGTGACTATTCTGTCGACGCCGAAATTAGGCGCATCCTTCGTTGATTATCTGGTGACGCTGCATGAAAACGGCGGCAATCAAAGCGGGTTTGGCGGCGAAGGCATTGAAACCTTCCTGTATGTCATAAAGGGGGAAATCACCGCCGGGGCGCAGGGTAAAACCTTTGCGCTGACCGAAGGCGGCTATCTTTACTGCCCACCGGGTGAACGGATGACGTTCAGTAATAGCCATTCAGCCGACAGTCAGCTATTTCTCTATAAGCGCCGCTATATTCCGACAGAGGGCCATGCGCCTTATCTGGTCACCGGCAACGTCAGCCAGCTGGAGCGTATTCATTATGAAGGAATGGAAGACGTTATTCTGATCGACTTCCTGCCAAAAGAGCTGGGCTTCGATATGAATATGCATATCCTCTCTTTCGAGCCGGGCGCCAGCCACGGCTATATCGAAACTCATGTGCAGGAGCACGGCGCCTATATTCTTTCCGGCCAGGGCGTGTATAACCTCGATAACAACTGGGTTCCGGTGAAGAAAGGCGACTATATCTTTATGGGCGCTTATTCCCTACAGGCGGGATACGGCGTTGGGCGCGAGGCGTTCAGCTATATCTACTCGAAAGATTGCAACCGTGACGTTGAGATCTGATTGCTAACAATCTGCGCTCGTTGGTATTGCCCGGCGGCGCTTTGCTTGCGTGTTCCTACGGGTACATCTCGCCGCTTTCGTCGGCCGGGTAAGGCGTCATCCGCCACCCGGTGAAATGCGGACACAACGGTAAAGGCGGATTTGTTACCCATCGCATAACATTCTTTTTTGTTTAGCTATGTTGGTTTTTGCCACGGTGAGAACCGTGGCATTTTTTATTCAGGCGGGAATGTTCTGGCCGAGCTTGATAGCACAGGCAATATTGCGCGCGCAGGCATACAGATTTTGCTCACCGCGATCCAGCACTTCGGCAAGCGGCGCCAGCGCGGGCAGAATGCTGAATACCGCATCAATGCCATGCTGATGCACCGCTTCCACGCCGTCCCCCAGAACGCCAGCGATACCGATCACCGGGATGCCATGCTTTTTCGCAAGCCGCGCCACGCCAATCGGCGCTTTGCCGCCGACGGTTTGCGAATCCATTCGCCCTTCACCGGTAATCACCAGATCCGCGTCGCGCAGCGCCTCCTCCAGTTGCATCGCCTCAATCACGATATCGATACCCGGCTTCAGCGCCGCGTTAAGGAATACGCAGGCCGCCACGCCCATTCCGCCCGCCGCGCCGCCGCCGACAATCTTCGTCACCTCCGCACCCGTTGCCATGAGCAGCACCTGCGCGTAATTTTGCAAACCGCGCTCGAGGGCAGCGACCATCTCTGCGCTGGCTCCTTTTTGCGGGCCAAAGACCGCCGCCGCGCCGCGTTCGCCGAGCAGTGGATTATCCACATCGCAGGCCACATCAATCCGGCATTTGCGCAGGCGCGGATCGAGGTCGCGTAAGTCAATGCTCGCCAACCGAGCCAGCGCGCCGCCACCGAATCCTACGCTCTCGCCGCGCTCGTCAAGAAAACGTGCCCCCAGGGCCTGCGCCATGCCCATTCCACCATCTACCGTGGCGCTGCCGCCTATACCGAGGATAATATGGCGAACGCCGGCGTCCAGCGCGTGGCGAATCAACTCCCCGGTCCCGAAGCTGGTGGCCCGCAAGGGATCGCGTCTCCCGGCGGGAACCAGCATCAGCCCGCTGGCTGCCGCCATTTCAATAAACGCGGTTTGCCCGTCGCCGCTCAGGCCATAGAAGGCGCCTACCACCTCCCCCAGCGGCCCCATCGCCGGCAGCATCACCATTTTGCCGTCGGTCGCCTCAACCATTGCCTCAACCGTCCCCTCGCCGCCGTCGGCGATCGGCAGGCAGATGCACTCCGCCTGAGGGAAAATGGAGACGAAGCCCGCCTTAATCGCCTGAGCGCAGCGACTGGCGCTGACGCTTTCTTTGAACGAGTCTGGTGCAATAATAATTTTCATTGTTCATCCTTTTAATGTCATGACTTAATACGATCCCAGGGAATGAGATTCTCCATGGCTACCGCCAGCAGCACCCCGATTAGTAAGCCGTTACCTACGAGGGGTCTGATTGTCAGAGGCAACGTCTGGAGATAAACCGGCGGTAGTCCCATCAAAAAAATGCCGACAAATAACGGTAGAGCCAGCCGATAGATATTTCGCGCGGTAAAGGTAATTTGCTTACTGAAAGATAAACTGGAATATAACAACGGCAGATAAGAGACCAGCATAACCGCACTGCTGATCGGTAAAGGCAGGGTGGTAAAAAAGTGGGTCAGCGGCGTAAATAATCCAACCAGCAGACAGCACAAGCAGCCGATAATAAATGGCCGGCGCGAGGTGTCGCCCGTTTGAGTTAATAAAGCTGTCGACGAAACAAACGGGGAAAATGGCACCACGTTGAGCGGAACCGTTATTAATGTTATCAAACCGGAGATCATAAAGCTGCGTCGATAGCGGGTATTACTGGCCCCCTGTTGGGGGTAAAAAACATCGGTGCTGCGAATGGCGCCATAGGTATTGGTAATATTAACCAGTCCCGCCAGCAGGGCGGTTAAAATGATGCCGGGTCGTAGCTGGCCGCCATAACCCAGCGGGAACCACTGCCAGTGAATGGGGCCTGAGGCTACCGTAGCGGGAGGTATGCGAAACAGCAGATACCAGCCTGCCCAGCCCGCCAGAGTGCCGATCAGCAGGGCGTAGCGAGCGATACCATCCGGGAGAAAAATGATCATTCCCAGCACCAGAATCATCACCGACAGCGCCAGGCAAAATGGCGCCAGCTGAATACCCGGATTAACCTGCGTCGAACTAAAGGGCAGCCCAAGCATGCCTTTAAAAAAGATGGTAGTCAGCTGCGCGCCCAGCAGCAGCATGAAAAAGACCATTACCGTTGGGCTGAAGAGCTTAGCCAGGCGATGGCCAATGCCGCTTACGCCAATGATGATGGTGAGCACCGCCGAGAAAAATATGCCGACAGCCAGGCTGGAGGCGATGCTGTCGAACGGCGTCCCCCGTGCGGCTTCGCCCATGGTGACCGTCAGAATGGTGCTCCACCACAGGCCCGTCGGTCCTTCCATAATCGCCCGACGATGTCCCAGTAACGCCTGTGCCAGACAGGCCAACCCGGTGGTGATAAACCCGTACTGGGTAAGCGTAATTAACGCGCTGGCAGGGAGCTGAAAAGCAGACTGTAATGTTGGCGGTACCACAACGGTGTTGCAGAAAATAAAGAAGAACCATTGAAACCCCGCCAGGGTGTTACGTTTATTTAGCGGCAATACCACCATGATGAAATCCTGAAAAAGCGCCTGCCGTTAAACAGGCGCTAAATATGGAATGGGGCGAGAAACGGTCCCCTCTCCCTTTTGGGAAGAGGGATAGGGTGAGGCGAAATGTACCCACCTATGCCCTCACCCCGGCCCTCTCCCAAAGAGAGAGGGAGAAAACCATCCCAACTGTTTATTCACCCGTTACTGCTGATGCTTAAGGATAAATTTCCCCTTCGGTGCGCGCGGGAAGCCCTGTTCGATGTCATAGATCACCTCGCCGCGCAGGATGGTTTTAGCAATCCGAGCGCCAATCTTGCGACCAACGTAAGGGCTGACTTTATGGCGATATTCGAGGTCTTCTGCTCGTAAGACGTAGCTGCTGTTCGGCTGAATAAACACCAGGTCGGCATCTTTACCCGGGGCAATGCGGCCCTTATGCTTCAGGCCGAAAATATCGGCGGCGTTGGTCGCCATCAGACGGGCAAACTGCGGCAGAGACATACCGCGTTTCTGCACCGCTTCATCAAACATCACGTCCATGCAGTTTTGCAGACCGGCAATCCCGCCCCAGGCCTGCATGATATTGCCAGCCTTCATCTCCGGTGGGCACGGCGAATGGTCGGAAACCAGGCAGTCGATTTCTCCGTTGAACAACTTTTCCCACATGCCTTTCTGGTTTTCCGCATCGCGGATCGGCGGAGAGCACTTCGCCAGGGTACCAATCTCTTCGAACTGATCGGTATCGAGCACAAAGTAGTGCGGGCAGGATTCACAGGTGACGTCCTGCCCTTCCTGACGGGCGCGGGTCACTTCGGCGACCCCTTCCGGGCTGCTGACATGACACACGTGCAAGCGGCAACCGGCGACTTTCGCCAGATACAGAACGCGGCGAATGGCTTCCACTTCGGTGAAGACCGGACGAGAGGCTACGTAATCATGCGCCGTCACGCGGCCTTCCCTTTTCGCCTTTTCGCCCAACTCGTCGCAGATCAGCGCGTTTTCGCAGTGCACCAGCACGGTCTGCTTCATTTCGGCCAGCTTTTGTATACCTTTGAAGAACTGCCAGTCGTTGACGTCGCGGAAGTCGTTATCGATCCCGCGGTCTCCGCAGGTGGCGACGAAGCATTTGAATCCCACTACCCCCACTTCATCCAGCTCATGCAGTCGGTCGAGGTTATAAGAGACCAGGCCGCCAAGCTGCGCAGCATCGATGGTCAATTTGCCTTTCGCCGCGTCGAATTTCAGCTCAATGGTCTGCCGGTCGACGGTGGCCGGTAGCTGATTCAGCGGCATTTCGATCATCGTGGTGATGCCGCCTTTTGCTGCAGCGCGGGTCCCGGTTTCGTAACCTTCCCAGTGGGTACGGCCAGGTTCAGAGATATGCGTATGCGCATCGACCATGCCCGGCGAAACGATCAGGCCCGTGGCATCCATGACCTGCTTCGCCTCGCCCAGGTGTTCACCGATAGCGGCGATTTTGCCGTCGTTCACCGCGATATCGACTACCCGGGATTCGTTTTCCAGAATAACAGTGCCGTTTTTAATGATTAAATCAAAAGACATAATAACTCCTTGTATGTGTACAGATGGGTCAGCCGCCATACTTCTGCTGCGACATTGCGTGCCGCAATAACAATGGCTTTGGCCGGTAATGCTTCATCCATGAAATAAACTTTCCTGGTTAAAATTAACTTAACTAACCGTATTTGGCCGTGTCAGATTATTGGGTTGCGCCCGTTTCTTCAGCAACGCGTACGCAACAAAAGCGACAATAACACCGACAAACCATGACACACGGGAGAAGGGTTCCAGCAAAGGAATAAACTTTCCACCGAGCGATAAAATGACTGCCACAATGGTTACCAGGAATGCGGTAACATTAAAACCATTATCAAAATATTTATAATCTCCTGGCGCGGTATAAAGTTCATCAAGATTTATTTGCCCACGCATAACGATGAAATAGTGCGCCATCATTACACCAATAACCGGCCCTAACATCCCGCCAATAATATCCAGGAAGAGATAAATACTGTCTTGATTCTCCATTAATTTCCATGGACAAATCAGCAAGCTAATAATACTGGCGATAAGCACGCCATTTTTATAGGTCAGTTTGGCTGGGGCGATCGCCGCGATCTGATAACCTGCCGGTATAATATTACCGGTAGCATTGGTAGAGATCGTGGTCATCAATATCACCAACACCGCAAAGAACGAGGCAAACAGGCTGTCCCATTTCTGCACAATATCCAGCACGTTCCAGGTATCCATACCATAGTGGATACTTGCCCCGGCGATAATACAGACGCCGGCGACCGCAAACAGAATATAGGCCACCACGAGTCCAAGCGTCTGACCAATAGCCTGCTCGCGAAATGAGCGCGCGTTCTGGGTGAAATCCGAGGCACTGACAGCCGGAGCGGCCCAGACGGCCACCACCGCGTTGATCACCACCAGGAACAAGAAACCGGTATGTTCCGCTTTTGCCACCCCGGTAGGCAGGTAGTCGAGGATCGGGCCGAATCCTACCAGGGAAATGGCCCAGATAGCCATGCCGCCGAAGACAATATAGATGCAGGGGTTGAGGATTGCGGTAAATTTATTCAGCACTTTTCCGCCACCAAAGCCAATCCCGACGTTAATCAACCAGAACACCAGAAAGGCGATCAATCCCGGCAACGACAGCCCCAGCAGCTTAAAATCACCGCCAAGCGTCAGAAACGCAGGCCATAATTTGCCTAATAAGATCAGAAATGCCAGCGATCCGGCGTAGCATTGCAAGCCAAACCACATAATCGCCGCGATACCGCCTCTGAGCAGTCCGGGCAATAATGCACCGCGTACTCCATATGAGGCTCTTAATATCATCGCGAAGGGTACGCCATATTTACTTCCGGCAGCACCATTAAACACCATGACCAGGGCAATAATAAAGGCACTTAATATTATCGCCATCATGATGCTAAAAGTGGAAAGTCCAAGGATAAAAAAACCACCCACCATCACATAATTTGGTACGTTGTGTACAGAACCCATCCACAACGTGAAATAATTGAATGTTTTCCAGTTACGCTGAGTGTCTGATTTCGGCAATAGATCATCACTATAGCCCCTGGTTTTGTATAGGTCTTGAGTTTGTTCCATAATTCCCTCTTAATACGCATCGGATTACGTTTGTAGGTTTAGCTATGTGGAACAACAATTTTTATTATTTATTTTTATTATACGGTGATGGTCTTTGACGGTATTTTATTCTTGCGCAAGGTGATCAGAGCAAAAAGTATCGTCCCGGTAACAACCAATCCGGCAGACATCACAAAACTAATTTCTTTCGATCCGGTCAGGTCGGAAATAAAGCCGGTGAGCGTCGGTGCAACTACCGCAGAACTCATACCAAAGAAATTAAATAAGCTGAAGGCGCGGCCTAACGTTTTCGCTGACGCCTGCTCGGAGACGAACGAGATAAGAATCGGATCAACGGCCATTTTGCCCAGCAGCCCGTACAGTACCAGGCTAATCATCAGCATGGTGGTATTCGGCGACAGAACGGTAAACATCAACATGGCCGCTGCGACTATCTCCAGCCCGAGAATAACTTTGACTTTACTGTCACGGAATTTATCCGAGAGATGGCTAAAGAACAGCGCGCCCGGTACCCCGACCACCGCCACCAGCGCGGAAGCAAAACCAATCGCCCCACCGTCAAACCCGCGTTCGGTCTGAAGATAAGAGGGCAGCCAGGTTACAATCAGATAGTAGCCGTAGCAGGTACAGAAATAGAGAAAGTACACGCTGCACAGTAATGGCGAGAACAGCGGCGCCGATTTCTCTTCCGCAACCGGCGCTGACGCCGCTGCGCTCGTTTTATTTTCCGCCGTGGCGGGTTCTTTCAGTTTGCGGCGAATGACCAGGGTAAACACGCAGAGCATCACCAGTAAAATCGCAGCGACGATAAACAACACATTTTGCCAGGCCATGTGCATGCTCTTGACCAGAATACTTGAGCCAATCAGGCCAATCCCCATGCCAATGGCAGAGCCGCTGTTGATGATGGCATTCGCCAGCGCCCGGCGTTCCTGCGGCACGTTGGCCGAGGAGAGCGAATAGGCGGAACTAAAGAAGGAGGCACAACCGGCGCCGGCCAGTAGCGAGCCGATATAAATCAGCGTCAGATTTCCGGCATTAGCGATACTCAGGGTACCGATAATAAATAGCGAAAAACCGCACATCAGCATAATTTTCTGGCCCAGTTTATCCACCAGAATGCCGCAGGGGATCTGCATGCCGCAGTAGGCCAGAAAATAGAAGCTGGCAATCGCGCCAATTTCAGCATTACTGACGTTACCCAATGACGCCTGAATCTCCGGATAAATCGGCGTTAACACGGTACGATAGATCCAAATTGCCACCCAGCCCAGACTCATTACCACGACTATTTGTTTCCAATAGTCGACACCTTTTTTATTGATCGTATCCATAAAGTCACCTGTGAGGTTCAAATAAAGCTGCCGATTTCGGCAGCTTTACGCTTATTATGCTATTTGATGATTTGCCATTAATTCCAGAGCCTGAATCAGAGACGAGTGATCTAATTCGCTGCCGCCATTCGCGGCACAGGTATTAAATAGCTCCTGACAGGTAGCTGTATTCGGCAGATTAAGCGCCAGGGCTTTAGCGCTCTGCAGAGCCAGATTGAGATCCTTCTGGTGCAGAGAAATTTTAAAGCCTGGATTAAAGGTGCGGTTAAGCATTCTTTCACCATGCACTTCCAGAATACGTGAGGAAGCGAAACCGCCCATCAACGCCTGACGAACGCGAGCGGGGTCCGCCCCGGCTTTAGAGGCAAAAACCAGCGCTTCGGACACCGCTTCAATATTCAGCGCGACGATAATCTGATTGGCGACTTTACAGGTCTGACCGTCGCCGTTTCCTCCGACGAGGGTGATATTTTTACCCAAAATCTCAAACAGCGGTTTTACGCGGGCAAAGATGTTTTCATCGCCGCCAACCATAATGGAGAGGGTGCCTTCACGTGCGCCAATTTCGCCGCCGGAGACCGGGGCATCAAGGTAATCGGCGCCCAGATCCCGCACCTGCTGCGCAAAACGTTTGGTTTCTATCGGTGAGATAGAGCTCATATCCACGATAATTTTGCCCTTCAGCGCCGCTTTAGCACAACCATGTTCGCCAAACAGCACCTCGGCAACCTGCGGGGTATCGGGTACCATAATAAAAATAATGTCTGACTGCTCCGCCACCTGTTCCGCGCAGGCCAGATGTTGTGCCCCGTGCTTGAGTAATTCATCAGCAACAGGCCCAATGGTGGTAACGTGCAGTGCGTGCCCTGCTTTAGCAAGACGGAGCGCCATCGGGGTGCCCATAATCCCCAAACCAATAAATCCCAGCTTCATAAGTGTCCTCTCACGATGTGTATTTCGATTTATCTGGGCAATAGCTATCCCTTCCTGTTGTCAGGAAATAAAATCCCTGAGTCTGGAATAATAAATACTGCCCAACGATAAATTTAAAATTAGCGGTAGCGATTAAACCAAGTCAGTCCCGCTTCGGTGGTGGTCAATGGTTTATATTCACAACCTACCCAACCGTCATAGTTTGATTTATCGATGAAATTAAAAAGATACTCATAATTAATTTCACCGGTCCCGGGTTCGCCGCGATTCGGATTATCGGCGATCTGTAAGTGACCAATACGATTAGCATATGTTTGCATCGTATGGGTTAATTCCCCCTCCATACGTTGCATGTGGTAAATATCGTACTGAATTTTCAGATTATCATTACCCACTTCATCAATCAGCGCCAACGCCTGATGCGTGGTATTCAGATAAAAGCCCGGCATGTCGAAGTAATTGATTGGCTCAATTAGCAGTAGAATACCTTCCTGGGCCAGCGCGGCGGCAGCAAAACGTAAATTCGCCACCAGCGTTGAGCGAATATGTTCTTCGCGATAGCCCACCGGAGTTTTGCCGACCAGACAGTTAATTTTACGATTGCCCAGCGCTTTGGCGTAGCGGATTGCGGCGTCGACACCTTCGCGAAACTCCGCTTCCCGGCCTGGAATACAGGCGATGCCGCGTTCCCCTGCCGCCCAGTCGCCAGCGGGTAAATTGTGTAAACTATGCTCCAGCTGGTTGTCGCTCAGCTTTTGCTTTAATAGCTCAGGCGCATAGTCGTAGGGAAACATAAATTCAACAGCGCGAAAACCACAGGCCGCCGCTTTCTCAAAACGATCCAGAAAATCATATTCCTGAAATAACATGGAAAGGTTGGCAGAAAAGCGCAACATAATGTCACCTCATTTATTCATATTTCATGAAACAAGTTTCGGTTGGTGCGTCAATGGCGCTATCGGCAACGTCTTCGAACTCCATAACGTTATCCAGTTCGCTGCCCATGGAGATATTGGTTACGCGCTCGAGAATCACTTCCACAACGACCGGCACGCGATAGGCTTTCATCCAGGCTTTGGCCTGCTCAAACGCTGGGGCAATATCCTCAGGCTTGAAGACGCGAATTGCTTTACAACCGAGTCCCTCCGCGACCTTCACATGATCGACGCCGTAGCCGTTTACTTCGCTGGAGTTAATATTTTCAAACGCCAGCTGAACGCAGTAGTCCATGTCAAAGGCACGTTGCGACTGGCGGATCAAGCCGAGATAGGCGTTGTTCACCAGGACATGGATATAGGGAATATTGAACTGGGCGCCTACCGCCAGCTCTTCAATCAGAAACTGGAAGTCGAAGTCGCCGGAAATCGCGACCACGTTGCGCTCAGGATCAGCAACGCAAACGCCCAGCGCGGCGGGAAGCGTCCAGCCCAGCGGCCCCGCCTGACCGCAGTTGATCCAGTGGCGGTCTTTGAACACATGCAGCATCTGCGCGGCGGCGATTTGCGACAGGCCAATGGTGGTGACATAGCATACGTCCCGGCCAAACGCTTTGTTCATCTCTTCATAGACGCGCTGCGGTTTAACCGGCACGTTATCGAAGTGGGTTTTACGCAGCAGCGTACGCTTGCGTGCCTGGCACTCGCTAACCCAGCTCTCGCGACGTGGCAGGCGACCCTCTTTTTGCATCTGCTGCGCAATGTCTACCAGCTGAATTAACGCCGCTTTGGCATCGGAGACAATGCCTAAGTCCGGGCACAGTACACGGCCAATCTGCGTCGGTTCAATGTCGATATGAATAATTTTGCGGCCTGCGGTGTACTTCTCGACCGAGCCGGTATGACGATTAGCAAAGCGGTTGCCGATCCCGAACACCAGATCTGAGGCCAACAGCGTGGCGTTGCCGTAGCGATGCGCGGTTTGTAAGCCGACCATTCCGGCCATCAGTTCATGGTCGTCCGGTATACAGCCCCAGCCCATCAGGGTCGGGATCACCGGGACATGGGTGATTTCCGCAAATCGTTGCAGCAGCGCGGCGGCATCGGCGTTAATCACCCCGCCACCGGCAACAATCACCGGGCGTTCCGCCTGGACTAACAGCGCCAGTGCCTTTTCAATTTGCGGACGCGTGGCGACCGGTTTATAAGCCGGCAGCGGCGAGTAAAGCTCAGGGTCGAATTCGATTTCTGCCACCTGGACATCATAAGGCAGATCGATGAGCACCGGTCCCGGTCTGCCGGAGCGCATCAGATGGAAAGCCTGCTGCAGCACGCCCGGAACCAGCGCCGCCTCACGCACCGTCACCGCCATCTTGGTGACCGGTTTAGCAATGGATTCAATATCCACCGCCTGAAAGTCCTCTTTATGCAGACGCGCGCGCGGCGCCTGGCCGGTGATGCACAGAATGGGAACCGAGTCCGCGGAGGCAGAATACAGAGCGGTGATCATATCCGTACCGGCCGGGCCGGAGGTCCCCAGACAGACACCGATATTACCGGCAGTCGCGCGGGTATAGCCTTCAGCCATATGAGACGCGCCTTCAACATGGCGGGCAAGAATATGGCGGATCCCGCCGTGCTTACGCATCGCAGAATAGAACGGGTTAATAGCCGCGCCAGGCACGCCAAATGCTGTGTTAACCCCTTCTTTTTCCAGAACATACATTGCCGCGTCAACGGCTCTCATTTTTGCCATTTTTACAACCTCACTGTATTGGAAAATTTTTCCAAATTTAAACATAACCAAAAAAGTCCCGCTCAAGAGAGCGGGTTGGATCGGCGATCAGTCGGCCTGGGGTTTAAGGCCCAGTGCGGTACTGATATTCCTTGCCGTCTCCCTTACCAGCTCGCCCTGGCTGACAAAACGGTCCGGGGTTAGCCTGGACGCAGGTCCGGAAATCGAAATTGCCGCTACCACAGAGCCCACATCATCGTAAACCGCTGAAGCAATACAGTTTAATCCTGTCACATGCTCCTCCTGGTCAATGCTGTAGCCGCAGGCTCGCGCCTCATCCAGATTTCGCTGCAGGACCGGCAAATCCACAATCGTCGTCGGCGTAAACCGCTGCAGGCCGGTCTTCACAATCACATCCACCAGCTCTTCCGCAGGGAGCGGATACAACAGCGCTTTCCCGGCGCCTGAAGCATGGAGCGGGAGTCGACTGCCGAGCGGCGCGCACATTCGCACCATCGACTTACACTCCTGCTGACCAATCAGCACCGCTTCGTTGCCGTTGCGAATCGCCACGTTGACTGTCTCCCCCGACATCAGCATCAGCCGCCGCATAAAGGGCCCGCCGACGGATAAAACGTCCCGGTTATGGATGTAGGCCGAGCCGATATTGAACGCGCCAAGACCGATATGCCACCAACCTAACTGGCTGTCCTGATAGACAAAATCCGCGCCTTCCAGCACTTTTAGCAGGCGAAAGGTGGTCGATAACGGTAAGTCCAGATTCAGGGAAATATCGCTAACCGACGAGCTGCCGCCGCTCTTTTCCAGGTATTGCAATATCGCGATCCCTCTCTCCAGCGCCTGTGCGCCTTTTTGCGCGGAAGGCTCCTGCTGGCCAGGCCTTCCACGCCTTCTCACTTCTGTCATACCTCGATTATCTCCGGCTCAAAACCTGAGCATAAATAGTGTGTAAGCGCCCACATGTTATGCAAGATAATCGACAGCGTCACGTGTAACCTCACGCAAAGCTCAGCTCCACGGTCGGGATCTTTACGACATCGCAGTTGTCTTTTCCGCCGCGATCGACGGTTAAAAAATCGGTTTCCGTCTGCCAGGCAAACAGCGGATGGTGCCAGACATTACGGTGGTAATTCACCCCCTGACGGCCATTTGAGATAAACGCACGCAGCGTGTTCATGTCCGGCTCATCGCCGCCTGCCGCGACCACCACGACAAAGGCCTCCCCCCGCATCGGCACAAACGCCTGGGTACCCAGCGGATGGCGCTCCAGTTCGGTGACAATAATCGGCAGCGCGGCGGGTTGCGCACGATTAATGCTGATGAGCGTACGATCCTGCTGTAACGTCTCCACCATCGCCAGATCGTGAAAACGCTGTACTTTTCCATCATTGATGTGAAAAAAATCCTGTCCTTCCGTTTCGATAACATCCCCATACGGGCGGAATGCATCTCGCGTCAGGGGCAATACTTCAAGCTTCATGAGCTGTTCCTTATTCATTTAAAACCGTTCCCCTTCCTAACGTTGAAGGGGGTAGAGAAGCTGCACAATCCACAGCCATCTAAGCGTGACAACACTATAAGTTGGAATAATTTTCCAAAATCTGATTTAACCCACATTATTGAAAAGGTTATTATGAAAAAATACTTAAAAATCATGGGTGAATTATTAAATAACGAGGAATATGGCGATGCTCGATCCCGAAACATTACGCACCTTTGTCAGCGTCGCTGAGACCGGCAGCTTCTCAAGAGCAGCGGAAAAACTTTATAAAACAACCGCCACCATCAGCTATCGCATCAAATTACTGGAGGACAACACCGGTGTCGCACTCTTTTCCCGCACAACGCGCAGCGTACTGTTGACGCCGGCCGGGATGCACCTGCTGGCGCAAGCCAGAGAGTGGCTGGGGTGGATTGATAGTATGCCCGGTGAGCTTCAGCAGATAAACGACGGGGTAGAGCGCCAGGTCAATATTGTGGTGAATAACCTGATGTACGACCCGCAGGCCATTGCCCGGCTGCTGGCCTGGCTCACCCAGCGCTACCCTTTTACGCAATTTCATTTTTCACGACAAATCTATATGGGCGTCTGGGATACGCTGCTGCATGACGACTTCTCCCTGGCGATTGGCGTGACCGGCACCGAACCGTTAGCGGAAAACATGGCCGTCTACCCACTGGGTGAGGTGACCTGGCTCTTCGTGATGTCGCCGCATCACCCGCTAAGCCAGCAACCCGACCCGCTATCAGAGGCGCAATTGCGGCGCTATCCGGCGGTGAATATTGAGGACAGCGCCCGACGGCTGACGAAGCGCGTCGCCTGGCGTCTGCCCGGGCAAAAAGAGATAGTGGTTCCCGATATCGAAACCAAAGTTGCCGCCCATCTCGCCGGCGTCGGCATCGGCTTTTTACCGGAACCGCTCTGCCTGCCGCTTATCGCTCAGGGCAAGCTGATCGCCCGACACATTCCGACCATGCGTCCCCCTTCGCCATTGAGTCTCGCCTGGCGCAAAGATCATCATGGTAAAGCGGTGCAGGATATCGCCTCGCTGTTCAGCCATTCTGCGCCGGAAATAACGGGGTTCCTGACGCTATTCAGCAATACACCGTGAAAAATCAATCCTCCCGAGCGCTCACCGCGTACAATAGGAGAATTATCGCGTCGAGCGACGCGTCTGGATTGCCTAACGGTTTAAATGATGGAATCAGTACTAAAAAATATTCTGCAGATCCTCGCCAGCGATACGCCACTGATTGACGTACGCGCCCCGGTGGAGTTTAGCCAAAGCGCGATGCCGGCGGCGATCAACCTGCCGCTGATGAATGATGAAGAACGCGCCACGGTCGGCACCTGCTACAAGCGCCAGGGGCCGGAAGCGGCGCTGGCGCTCGGCCATAAGCTGGTTCAGGGCGATCTGCGCGCCAGCCGGATCCGGGCATGGCTGGAAGCATGCGCCCGTTACCCGCACGGTTACCTGTGCTGCGCCCGCGGCGGCCAGCGCTCGCATATTGTCCAGCAGTGGCTGAAAGAAGCTGGCGTGGATTACCCCCTGATCGTCGGCGGCTATAAAGCGCTGCGCCAGGCGGCGATCCAGGCTACCGACGCGCTGGTACAGCGGCCGATCGTGCTGATTGGCGGCTGCACCGGCAACGGCAAAACCCAGCTGGTTTGCTCGCGACCGGACGGTATCGATTTGGAGGGCCATGCCCACCACCGCGGCTCTTCGTTTGGCCGCACGCTACAGCCGCAGCATCCGCAAGCCACCTTTGAAAACCACCTGGCGGTCAGCCTGCTCAAAAAAGCCGAACAGCAGACGCGCTGGGTGCTGGAAGATGAAGGCCATATGATCGGCGCCAACCATCTGCCGGAGTGCCTGCGCATCCGCATGGCGCAATCGCCGCTGGCGGTGGTGGAAGATCCGTTTGACGTTCGCCTCGAACGGCTGCGCGAGGAGTATTTCGATCGCATGTATCGCGACTTTATCGCCGCGTATGGCGAAGAGAAAGGCTGGCAGGCATACGGCGAGTATCTGCATCACGGCCTGTTTGCCATCCGCCGTCGCCTGGGGCTGCAGCGTTTTGCCCAGCTCACTGAACGCCTCGATGAGGCGCTGGCGCAGCAGCAGCGCACCGCCAGCACCGAGGCGCACTTCGCCTGGCTGGTGCCGCTACTGGAAGAATACTACGACCCGATGTATCGCTATCAGTTGGGGAAAAAAGCCGGGAAGATTATTTTTCGCGGCAGCTGGCAGGAGGTCGCCGCCTGGCTGGAGAAGTAATCGCATGCTCGATTGTCCCGGCTTGCGGCGTAAACGCCTTAGCCGGGCTACCGGTCGGCATGATTTGTAGCCCCGGTGAGCGCATCGCGACCGGGGAGATGTGACCGCTTAGAAGTCGTAGCGCAGACGCACCAGGTTCATATCGCCCAGATTGTCGGTGCTGGAGGTAAACACGTGCTCGTAGTCAACGCGGAAACCGTAATCCAGCTGGAAGCTAATCCCCAGACCGTTATCGATACGCTGGTAGTTGCGGCCATTCACGTACTGCAGGCGGTCGCCCATAAAGTACGGCTGAATAGATTTAACGGCATACTGATTGATCGGGAATTTATAGCCCGCAAAATATTCAATCCCCCAGGCGTCGCCGGCGAAGTAATTATGCACATCGGTTTTTTTGGTGGTGAGGAAGTTCTGATACCAGCCGCCGCCGAAGGAGAAGGTCCAGTTATCCGGGGTCCAGCTCAGCGCGGTACCGACGATGTTCTGGTCATAGGTTTTGCTGTCGGAAGTTGACGGGTCGCGCATTTCGGCGCGGGTGTAGTTCCACGCAGTCCCCCAGGTCAGATCCTTCATGATGTGGTAGTCCGCGCCAACAGAACCGCCGCCTTTACGTTTATAGCGCAGACCGTTACCCGGCAGGTATTCGCTGTCTTCGAACAGATAAGAGCCGTAAAGATCGACATCGCCAACGGTTTTCTTATATTTCAGCATATTACGTGAACGATAAGAACCATCGTAATCGCCGTTAATACCGTTGCCCGGGGCCTGGCCGATCATGTCGTAGTCCCAGATATCGGTTTTCACCCCCACCACATCATAGTAAATGCTGTTCTGCTGCCCGTAGGTTAACGTCCCCCAGGTATCGCTTTTCAGGCCGGTATACAGCATGCGGCGGGTAGTATTGTTCGCCCCTTCCGCGTAGTGGTTATCCCAGTCGAACAGCGCCGGAATGTTCACCCCCAGTTCGTAGTAGCTGATCCAGCTAATATCATCGAACAGGTAGTAATCCGCCGCGAAGCGGAAACGAGTGCCGCCGTCGAAACCGTTACGCTTATAGGAGCCTTTATCGCCATCGCCGGTCATCATGTTGAATTGCGGACGAATACTCCCGCCGACGGTAAAGTTAAGCCGGCTTAACGGATCGCCCGCCTGCGGATCTTGTTTCAGCAGCGTGATCTCCGCGTGAGAAGCAAATGAAGTGAACACCAGTGTTGCGCCGATCGAGATCGCCAGCGCTTTTATTTTATGTGCCATAGTTTTTCCTTGATTAATAAGCAACCTTATATTTACCAGCTGAATATTAACCGCGAATCAGTACAGCGTGTTGTCGGTTTTTTAATGTTTTGTGCGCTTAAAAATCAACGAGTTATCAATTTGTGCGCTTAAAATAAAAGCGCCGCCAAAAACGGCGGCGCATCATCAAAATGCAATAATCTTACTGGTTAAACTGACGGAACAACGCTTTCCCTTTTAACAAACGCAGCCCCAGCCCGCCGCCGCACAGGGATAACAACACCGCCCCCGTCAGCGGCAGCATCACCCACAGCCGCCAGTCCGGCGTCCAGGGGAAATCAAAGACTTTCGTCTGCAGCATCGCCAGCGCCACTTCGGCGCCTATCGCCGCCACCAGGCCGGAGACCAGCCCCAGCAGGGCAAACTCCGCCCACAGCGTGGCGCGCAGCAGCGATTTTCCGGCCCCCAGCGTGCGCCAGACCACCAGCTCCTGATGCCGCTGGCGCATACCGACCTGGACCTGCGCCAGCAACAGCAGCACGCCGCAGGCCGTGACCAGGCCCACCATCACCTCCAGCGCCCGGCTGACCTGGGAGAGCACCTGGCCGACCTGACGCAGGATGGCGCCGATATCCAGCAGGCTGACTGTAGGAAACTCGCGGTTCAACTGGGTCAACATCGCGGGACCGTTATCCCAGCGGAAGCTGGTGAGCCAGCTCTGCGGCTGCCCGTCCAGCGCCCCGGAGGGGAAAATAAAGAAGAAGTTGGGCCGCAGGCTCTCCCAGTCAACTTTGCGCACGCTGCTCACCTTCGCGCTGAAGTCCTGAGTATCGCCGGTAAAGGTCACCGTATCGCCGATCTTCACCCCCAGCCGCTGCGCCAGCCCCTCCTCAATCGATACCTCGCCCGGCTTCGGCGGCCAACTGCCGGCCACCAGCGGATTATGATCCGGACGCTGTTCGCTCCAGGTGAGATTAAGCTCGCGATTCAGCGCTTCGTCTTTGTTTCCGTCCGTGGAGTGGCCGTTGATCTGCGTCAGACGAGCCCGGACGATCGGATAAAATTCCGCCGCCCGCGTCTGATGTTCGGCTAGGAAGGTCTTCACCGGCATTATCTGCTCAGGGGCGATATTGATCAGGAAGTAGTTTGGGCTCTCCGGGGGCAGCTGCTGCTGCCAGCGGTCGAGCAGATCGCCGCGCAGCACCAGCAGCAGCGCCAGCAGCATAAACGACAGGGAAAACGCCGCCAGCTGGCTGAGGGTCGACCACGGCTGGCGCAGCAGGCGGTTCACCGCCAGACGCAGCGGCAAGGCGCTGAGCGTCAGGCGTTTGAGCAGCCACAGCAATCCCCAGCCCACCAGGCCGCACAGCAGCGCCAGCACCACCGCCCCGGCCAGCACCGACCACAGCAGGGGGCTGCCGCCCATCAGCCACGCCAGCAGGCCCACCACCACGGCGCTGACCGTCGGGATCCAGATTTTCAGCGGCCAGACGTTAGCCACCACGTCCTGGCGCAGCACCCGCAGCGGCAGGGTCGCCAGCAGCAGCCGATAGGGGCGCAGGCCCACCAGCAGGGAAATCACGCCGGTCGCGCCCACCGCCCACAGCCACGGCCAGCCGCTGGCCGGCGGGAGCGCGGCGGGCAGAACCGGTTTGAGCATCAGCAACAGCAGGCGCTCCAGCGCTAGCCCTGCTGCCCCGCCGGTTATCAGCGACAGCGTCAACAGCAGCAGCCATTGGCCGACAATCAGCTTGCGCAGCTGCGCCCGTCCGGCGCCCAGCGTCTTGAGTATGGCGACCAGATCGTAGCGGCTGCGGCAGTAGTGGCCCATCGCCACGGCCACCGCCGCGACGGCCAGCAGCAGCGTCAGCAGCGCGGATAACAACAGGAATTGCTGCGAGCGTTCGAGGGATTTGCCCAGCGCGCTGTCGTCCTGGTCAAGACCAATCCAGCGATGCTCCGGGCCGAGTTTCGGCAGCAGCCACTGCTCATAATTGGCCAGCTGTTCAGCGTCGCCGGCGAACTTATAGCGCCATGCGACGCGACTCCCGGGCTGCACGGCGCCGGTCTTTGCCACGTCGGCCATATTCATCATCAGCCGCGGCGCCATCTGGAAGGGGTTGAACCCCGCATCCGGCTCCTGAATCACTTCCCCGGCAATGCGCAGCGTGGCGTCGCCAACGTCAATCGTATCGCCGGTTTTCAGGTTCAGCAGCGCCATCAACCTTGGCGCCAGCAGCACGCTGCCCGCCTGGGGCTTCAGCCCCGGCGGCTGCGTCTCGAGAGTGCCATACAGCGGATAGCGGTCATCCACCGCCTTGACGTCCGCCAGCTGCGGCGTATCGCCCGCAAAGGTCATGGTGGCGAAGCTCAGCTGTTCGCTGACGCTCAGCCCTGACTGGCGCGCATGCGCGATCCACTCAGCGGGCACCTCGCGCGAACTGCGCAGCGTGCGGTCGCCTGCCATAAACTCACGGCTTTGCTGGCTGAGGCCTTTCTCCATCCGATCGCTTATCGACCCCAGGGCCAGCACGCAGGCCACGGCGAGGCTTAACGCCAGCCAGACGATCAGCAGCGACGGCGAGCGCCATTCGCGCCAGAACCAGCGGGCGATCATGCTTCCTCCCGCAGCTGGCCATCCACCAGGCGCAGACGACGGTCGCAGCGCGCCGCCAGCAGCGGATCGTGAGTGACGAGGATCAGGGTGGTGCCGTGTTCGCGATTAAGCGAGAACAGCAGATCGGCAATTTTATCCCCGGTCTGGCGATCGAGGTTGCCGGTGGGCTCATCGGCGAACAGAATGGCCGGACGACCATTGAAGGCCCGGGCCAGCGCGACCCGCTGCTGTTCACCGCCGGAGAGCTGTGCCGGCAGGTGGTGCAGGCGTTTGCCAAGCCCCAGCTGCTCAAGTAGCGCGCGGGCATCGCCCCGGCTCTGGCTATCGCTGGCGCCACGCAGCAGCGCCGGCAGCTCGACGTTCTCCAGGGCGTTGAGCGTCGGGATCAGCATAAACGACTGAAAGACAAAACCGACGTGCTGCGCCCGCAGCGCCGCCCGCGCCTCCTCATCCATCCGATGCAGCGGTTTGCCCAGCATCGATACTTCCCCACTGCTGCCATCGTCCAGGCCGGCGAGGATCGCCAACAGGGTCGATTTACCGGAGCCCGACTCGCCGATCAGGGCGATGGTCTGCCGCGGTTTGACAACCAGCTCAACTCCGGTAAGGATGGAGAGCTGATGCTCCCCCTGACCGACGGACTTCTTAAGATGATGAACTTCAAGTATGTTTTCCGCTGGCATGTGCCTTTCCTGTTTTTGTTCCTGTTTACCTGCCGCGCGATGGCGGCGGATACGCTGCTGATCCTCGGCGACAGCCTGAGCGCTGGCTATCGGATGGCGGCCAACGCCGCGTGGCCTGCGCTGCTCAATGAGAAGTGGCAGGCGAAAACGCCAGTGGTGAACGCCAGCATCAGCGGCGATACCTCCCAGCAAGGGCTGGCCCGTCTGCCTGCGCTGCTTAAACAGCATCAGCCGCGCTGGGTGCTGGTTGAGCTCGGCGGCAATGACGGGCTACGCGGCTTTCCGCCGCAGCAGACCGAGCAGACGCTGCGCACCATTATTAAGGATATCAAAGCGGCCAACGCCGAGCCGCTGCTGATGCAAATTCACCTGCCGGCGAACTATGGCCGCCGCTATAATGAAGCCTTCGGCGCGATTTACCCGGCCCTGGCCAAAGAGTTCGCTATTCCTCTCCTGCCCTTTTTTATGGAGGAGGTGTATCTGAAACCCCAGTGGATGCAGGACGACGGCATTCACCCGAATCGCGACGCGCAGCCGTTTATCGCCGAGTGGATGGCGAACCGGCTGGCTCCCTTAGTTAATCATGACTCCTGAACGCCAGGGGTCGCTGACAGGTAAAGTTATGCAAAAAACGGTTTTAGTGACAGGCTGTTCCAGCGGAATTGGTCTGGAAAGCGCACTGGATTTAACCCGCCAGGGCTTTCGCGTGCTGGCGGCCTGCCGCAAGGCAGAGGACGTGGCGCGGATGCAGGAGCTGGGGCTAACCGGTATTTTGCTCGATCTGGACGACCCGCAGAGCGTGGAGCGCGCGGCGGCGGAGGTGCTTGCGCTGACCGATAATCGTCTCTACGGCCTGTTCAATAACGCCGGATACGGCGTCTATGGCCCGCTGAACACCATCAGCCGCCAGCAGATGGAACAGCAGTTTTCCGCTAACTTTTTCGGTGCCCATCAGCTCACCATGCTGCTGCTGCCAGCGATGACGCCGCACGGCGAAGGTCGCATCGTGATGACCTCGTCGGTGATGGGGCTTATCGCCAGCCCCGGCCGCGGCGCCTACGCCGCCAGTAAATACGCCCTCGAGGCATGGTCCGACGCACTGCGCATGGAGCTGCGTCACAGCGGTATCAAGGTCAGCCTGATTGAGCCGGGCCCGATCCGCACCCGCTTTACCGATAACGTCAACCAGACGCAAAGCGACAAGCCCGTTGAAAACCCGGGCATCGCCGCCCGTTTTACCCTCGGGCCGGAGGCGGTAGTGGAAAAAGTGCGCCACGCTTTTATCAGCGATAAGCCGAAGCTGCGCTACCCGGTCACCCTGGTCACCCACGCGGTGGCGCTGCTCAAACGCCTGCTGCCAGCCCGCGCGATGGACAAAATTATCCACGGCTGAGTTGAAGCGCGGCATGCCGCCCCCATGTAAAACAGAAATCGACTAACGAGAAATGCCCATGTCCGAACAGAATATTGTCAACATTAGCGAAGCGAACCTGCAGCAGACGCTACAGCAGTCCATGAACGTCCCGGTGCTGTTTTACTTCTGGTCTGCCCGCAGCCAGCACTGCGAACAGCTGACCCCGGTTCTTGAGCGCCTGGCCGCTCAATACAACGGCCAGTTTACGCTGGCAAAGGTCGATTGCGACGCCGAGCAAATGCTCGCTTCACAGTTTGGTCTGCGCGCCATCCCTACGGTTTATCTGTTCCAGAACGGCCAACCAGTGGACGGTTTTGAAGGCCCGCAGCCGGAAGAAGCGATCCGCGCCCTGCTGGATAAAGTCCTGCCCCGCGAAGAGGAGCTGAAAGCGCAGCAGGCCCTGGCCCTGATGCAGGAAGAAAAATACGCCGATGCCCTGCCGCTGCTGAAAGAGGCCTGGCAGCTGTCGAATCAGGACAGCCAGATTGGCCTGCTGTTGGCGGAAACGCTGATTGCTCTGCACCGTTCCGATGAAGCGGAAAATGTACTGAAGACTATTCCGCTGCAGGATCAGGATACCCACTATCAGGGTCTGGTGGCGCAGATTGAGCTGCTCAAACAGGCCGCCGACACGCCGGAAATCCAGCAGCTGCAGCAGCAGGTGGAACAGAATCCGGAGGACGCGCAGCTGGCCTCCCAGCTGGCGCTACAGCTGCATCAGGTCGGGCGTAACGAAGAAGCGCTGGCGCTGCTGTTCAGCCATCTGCAGAAGGATTTAGGCGCTGGCGACGGCCAGGCGCGCAAGATGCTGCAGGAGATCCTCGCCGCCCTCGGTACCGGCGATGCGCTGGCCGCCAAATACCGCCGTCAGCTCTATTCGCTGCTGTACTAATCCGTTGCCAGCCCCGGATAGCGCTGCGCTTATCCGGGCTACGCGAACGATGCGGAACCTAGCCTTAGTCGCCCGGGTGAGGCGTGAACGCCGCAACCCGGGATCGTTCACGGGCGCTTTTTCAGCTGCGTCACCACCAGCTGATGGCGGGCGTTGAAGAACTTCCGGTAGGTCAGATAGCCGGCGATAATCGTCGACAGGCTGGCGGTCGACAGCAGCATAAAGGTCACCATGATCTGGTACTTAATCGCCTTTACCGGGTCAATACCGGCAAAAATTAGCCCCGACATCATCCCTGGCAAGCTCACCAGCCCCACCGTTTTCGCTGAATCGACGGTGGGTATCAATGACGCGCGAATGCTGTCGCGGATCAGCCGCGCCGAGGCCATTTTCGGCGTCGCGCCGAGGCTCAGCTTCTCCTGAATCTGCTGCTGCTCGCTGCTGAAGCGCTGGCCCATATTGTTGTAGCACAGTCCCACCGCTACCATGGCGTTCCCGGCCACCATCCCGGCAATCGGGATCACCTGCATCGGGACGAAGGCTATCGATCCAGAGAACACCAGCACCGCCAGCGTCAGCCCGGCGCCGGTGGTGATGGCGATAAATGACGAGACAAAAGCCTTATCGATATACTTGCTGCGCTTTTTGGCATTCCACGCCGCGTTAAAGCAGATAAACAGCACCATCAACAGCGTCAGAACCGCATGATTGACGTTAAAGATATATTTCAATACATAGCCGACGATAATCAGCTGCACGATCGCCCGGCAGATGCTCCAGAGAATATCTTTTTCCAGCGCCAGCTTTTCCCGATAGCTCACCAGAATAGCGATCAGCACCAGCACCATCGACAGCGCCAGCGATTCGTTCGTAATGTTATGCCCGTTCATGCCGTACCTCCTGCATGTTTCCGCCGGCAGGCTGCAAGGTAATCACTTCATCGGCATGCGAAATTTCGTTGCGATCGTGGGTGACCCACAGAACAGCGACCTGCTTTTCCGTCGCGTAGCCATGAATAATGTCATTCACATTCTGTTTATTACTGTCATCCAGCGCGCTGGTAATTTCATCCAGCAGCAGCACGCGCGGCAGAAATTGTAAATTGCGGATCAGCGAGACGCGCTGCTTTTCCCCGCCGGACAGTTCATTAATCGATTTTTCCAGCATATTTTCGCCCAGACCAAAGCGCTGCAGGTCGGCCACCAGCGCCTGCGGATCCGGTTGTTTATTGCGGATCTGCCACGGAAAAATCAGGTTATCGTAAACCGAATCCCCGAACAGCGCCGGCGTCTGCGCACAGTAAGAGACCTGCTGGCGATACCTTTCCGGCGACAGCGTCGCGACATCGGCATTGTCGAAAAACAGGCGTCCGGAGGTCGGACTGAGCAGCGAGGCGATAATTTTCAGCAAGGTGCTTTTCCCGCAGCCGGAAGGCCCGGTAATCAACTTAAATTCCCCGGGTCTGAGCTCAAGATTGATATTGTGTAAAATAACTGCGTCGTCGGTCTTAAATCCCACACCCTCGAGACGCAAAAGCGCGTTATTTTCCTTCATGAGGCTTCCTGATTATTTTCTGAAACACCGCTAGTTTACCGCACTTTCCTTTCTCCCGGTGGTGGAGAAAGATATACTCAGTTTAAACACGCGCTATTTCTTTGTAGCGCTTCACCAGGCAACAAGACAGGAGGTTTTTGATGCTGATTTTTATTCCTATCCTTATTTTCGTCGCGCTGGTCATTGTGGCCGCGGCGGTGAAAATCGTCCCGCAGGGCTACCAGTGGACGGTGGAGCGCTTCGGGCGTTTTACCCAGACGCTGCAGCCGGGATTAAGCTTAGTCGTGCCGTTTATGGACCGCATCGGCCGCAAAGTGAACATGATGGAGCAGGTGCTCGACATCCCCTCACAGGAGGTTATCTCCAGAGATAACGCCAACGTCACCATCGACGCCGTTTGCTTTATTCAGGTGGTTGACGCGCCAAAGGCCGCCTACGAGGTCAGCAATCTTGAGCAGGCGATCGTCAACCTGACGATGACCAACATTCGTACCGTGCTCGGCTCGATGGAGCTGGACGAAATGCTCTCCCAGCGCGACAGCATTAACACCCGCCTGCTGCATATCGTTGACGACGCCACCAACCCGTGGGGGGTGAAAATCACCCGCGTCGAAATTCGCGACGTTCGCCCACCGGCGGAGCTTATCGCCTCGATGAACGCCCAGATGAAAGCCGAACGTACCAAACGCGCCTATATCCTTGAGGCCGAAGGGGTGCGTCAGGCGGAAATTCTGAAAGCGGAAGGGGAAAAGCAGTCGCAGATCCTCAAGGCGGAGGGCGAGCGGCAGTCCGCCTTCCTGCAGGCGGAGGCCCGCGAGCGTTCCGCTGAAGCGGAAGCCCGCGCCACCCAGATGGTCTCCTCAGCGATCGCCTCAGGCGATATTCAGGCGATCAACTACTTCGTGGCGCAGAAATACACCGATGCGCTGCAGCAGATTGGCGCCGCCAACAACAGTAAAGTGGTGCTGATGCCGCTGGATGCCAGCAGCCTGATGGGATCGATCGCCGGGATCAGCGAGCTGATCAAAGAAGGCGCTGGCGATCGGAAAAAATCATGATCGACATGATCCTCGCCCACCCTCATCTGTTCTGGCTAAGCCTCGGCGGGCTGCTGCTGGCGGCCGAGATGCTGGGCGGCAGCGGATACCTGCTGTGGAGCGGCGTCGCCGGCGTGGTGACCGGCGCCCTGACCTGGCTCCTGCCGCTGAGCTGGGAATGGCAAGGCACGCTGTTTGCCGTCCTCACTCTGCTGGCGGCGTGGCTGTGGTCGAAGTGGCTGCGCAAGCGCGTCAAACTGCAGCGTCCTGCCGATGCTCAACTCAACCAGCGCGGGCAGCAGCTGATAGGCCGCCGTCTGACGCTGGATGCCCCGCTGGTAAACGGCCGCGGCCACGTGCGCGTGGGCGACAGCTCATGGCCGGTGATGGCTGACGAGGACCTCGCCCCAGGCAGTCAAGTCGAAGTGGTCGCCGTGGAAGGGATTACGCTACGGATAAAACCCGTCGTTCGTTAAGCCTGCGCCTTGCGATGACAGCAGCCGGAAAGATTATCGATAATCGGGCATTCCGCGCTGTCGTCGCCGGGACAGGATTCGGCCAGCGCCAGCAGGTGCGCGCGCATATTTTGCAGCTCGCGGATATGGTTCTCGATATCCGCCACTTTCTCCAGCGTGCGTTTTTTCACATCGGCGCTGTGCCGCGACGGGTCGTTGAACAAGGCCACCAGCTCGCGGCACTCTTCCAGGTTAAACCCCACCTGCCGCGCCTGGCGCAGCAGCGTCAGCTCATCGAGATGCTGCTGACTGTAAGTGCGGTAGCCGTTTTCGCTGCGCAACGGCGGCGTCACCAGCCCCTTCTCTTCGTAAAAACGAATCGCTTTGCTGGTTAAACCGGTTTTTTTCGCCACATCGCTGATATTCATTTTTTCTCCTTGACCTTCCCCTTGCTGGAAGGTTTAACCTTCTTAATACTCGATGAAAGAGTGGTTCTGGTCAATCGTTGACCGGAAAATTATTCAGGAGTTATTTATGTCTAACACTATCGACCTGACGCTGGATGGCCTCTCCTGCGGCCACTGCGTCAAACGCGTGAAAGAGAGTCTGGAGCAGCGTCCTGACGTTGAGCAAGCGGAAGTCACCCTCACTGAAGCCCATGTGACGGGCAGCGCCAGCGCTCAAGCGCTGATTGAAACCGTTAAACAAGCCGGATACGGCGCGGAGCTCAGCCACCCAAAGGCTAAACCGCTGGCAGAATCATCAATCCCGTCGGAAGCACTGACAGCGGCCACTCCTGAGCTTCCGGCAGCCCATGACGAAGATGACAGTCAACAGCTGCTGATCAACGGCATGAGCTGCGCCAGCTGCGTCTCCCGGGTACAGAACGCGCTTGCCGCGGTTCCGGGCGTCTCACAGGCGCGGGTTAACCTGGCGGAACGCACGGCGCTGGTGATGGGCAGTGCGTCCGCCGCAGAATTAGTGCAGGCGGTGGAGAAAGCGGGCTACGGCGCGGAGGCGATCGAGGACGATCTGGAACGCCGCGAACGTCAGCAGGAAACCGCCATCGCCACCATGAAACGTTTTCGCTGGCAGGCGATTTTCGCCCTGCTGGTCGGCGTGCCGGTGATGGTCTGGGGCATGATCGGCGATAACATGATGGTCAGCGACGACAACCGTTCGCTGTGGCTGGTCATCGGCCTCGTCACCCTTGCGGTGATGGTCTTCGCCGGCGGGCACTTCTACCGCAGTGCGTGGAAAAGCCTGAAAAACGGCACCGCCACCATGGATACGCTGGTGGCGCTCGGTACCGGCGTCGCCTGGCTGTACTCGATGAGCGTCAACCTGTGGCCACAGTGGTTCCCAATGGAAGCCCGCCATCTCTATTACGAAGCCAGCGCAATGATTATCGGCCTGATTAACCTCGGCCATATGCTGGAGGCCCGCGCCCGCCAGCGCTCCTCAAAAGCGCTGGAAAAACTGCTCGACCTGACGCCGCCTTCAGCCCGCGTGGTGACCCCTGAGGGAGAAAAGGATCTGCCGCTCGCTGAAGTTCAGGCCGGCATGACGCTGCGCCTGACCACTGGCGATCGCGTTCCCGTTGACGGCGTGATAAGCCAGGGCGAAGCCTGGTTTGATGAAGCGATGCTCACCGGCGAACCGGTACCACAGCAAAAAGGCGATGGCGATGCCATTCACGCCGGCACCGTGGTGCAGGACGGCAGCGTGCTGTTCACCGCCAGCGCCGTCGGCAGCCAGACCACGCTGGCACGTATTATCCGCATGGTGCGCCAGGCGCAGAGCAGCAAGCCGGAGATCGGCCAACTGGCGGATAAAATCTCCGCGGTGTTTGTCCCGGCGGTGGTCGCCATTGCGCTGATTAGCGCGGCGATCTGGTACTTCTTCGGCCCGGCGCCGCAGATCGTCTATACCCTGGTGATCGCCACCACGGTGCTGATTATCGCCTGTCCGTGCGCCTTAGGGCTGGCGACGCCAATGTCGATCATCTCCGGCGTTGGCCGGGCGGCGGAATACGGCGTACTGGTGCGCGACGCCGATGCTCTGCAGCGCGCCAGTGAACTCGACACCCTGGTGTTCGATAAAACCGGCACCCTGACCGAAGGCAAGCCGCAGGTGGTGGCGGTGAAAACTTTCGCTGGCGTTGATGAGATTACCGCGCTGCGTCTTGCCGCCGCGCTCGAGCAGGGCTCAAGCCATCCGCTGGCGCGAGCGATCCTCGATAAAGCCGGAGACAGCCCGTTGCCGGAAGTGAGCGGCTTCCGCACCCTGCGCGGCCTTGGCGTCAGCGGTGAGGCGGAAGGTCATCGCCTGCTGCTCGGCAACCAGGCGCTGCTCAACGAGCAGCATATCGCCACCAGCGATATAGAAAGCGAGATGATGGCGCAGGCCTCGCGCGGCGCTACGCCGGTGCTGCTGGCGGTGGATGGTCAGGCGGCCGCGCTGTTCGCCATCCGTGACCCGCTGCGCGAAGACAGCGTCGACGCCCTGGCGCGCCTGCATCGTCAGGGCTACCGCCTGGTGATGCTCACCGGGGATAACCCCACTACCGCGAATGCCATCGCCAAAGAAGCCGGCATTGATGAAGTGATTGCCGGCGTGCTGCCGGACGGTAAAGCCGACGCCATTAAGCGTCTGCAGAGCCAGGGGCACAAAGTGGCGATGGTTGGCGATGGGATTAACGATGCCCCGGCGCTGGCGCAGGCGGATGTCGGTATCGCCATGGGCGGCGGCAGCGATGTCGCTATTGAAACCGCGGCGATCACCCTGATGCGCCATAGTCTTCACGGCGTGGCCGATGCGCTGGCGATTTCGAAGGCGACCTTACGCAATATGAAGCAGAACCTGCTGGGGGCCTTTGTCTACAACTCGCTGGGCATCCCGATTGCCGCCGGGATCCTCTGGCCGCTGACCGGCACGCTGCTCAATCCGGTGGTCGCCGGCGCGGCGATGGCGCTGTCGTCGATCACCGTGGTGAGTAACGCTAACCGCCTGTTGCGCTTTAAACCAAAAGAGTAAACGCTGTTGCAGGAAAGCGGACGCTGACAGGATCGGCGCCCGCTTTTTTTCCGGGACAGAAAAGCCCGCCGGAAGGGTGACGTGTATCACCATATGCGCTAGCATGAATGCCTCACACTTCGGAGCGCGTATGGGCCTGTTAAACCGGATAAAAATGCTGTGGCGAGCCGCCGTCGGCTCGTCTTATTCCTGGCCTGCGATGGATATCGTCCTGCCCGGCAAACGCTATCTGCACCTCGTCGGCAGCATCCATATGGGCACCCGCGACATGGCGCCGCCGCCAGCGAAACTGCTGAAAAAAATACGCCAGGCCGATGCGTTAATCGTCGAGGCCGATATCAGCGGCAATGAAACCCCGTTTAGCAATCTCCACGCTTATCCGCCGCTGGCGGAGCGCCTGAGCGACGCGCAGCTGAGCGAGCTACAAGCGCGAGCCGGCGAGCTGGGCCTGTCGGTCGAGCTGTTCGACAGCCAGCCGCTGTGGCAGGTGGCGATGGTTCTGCAGGCCACCCAGGCGCAGAAGCTGGGGCTGCGGCCGGATTACGGTATCGATTATCAGTTGCTGATGGCCGCCCGCGAGAGCAACATAGCGGTGATGGAGCTGGAAGGCGCCGACAGCCAGATCGCGCTGCTGCGCGACCTGCCCGATGGCGGAATGGCGCTGCTGGAAGATACGCTGACCCACTGGCGCACCAACGCCCGTTTACTGCAGGTCATGATCGGCTGGTGGCTGGAGCAACCGCCGTCGCGCGGTGCGGTATCGCTGCCGACGACCTTCAGCCAGTCTTTATATGATGTGCTGATGCATCAGCGCAATCTCGCCTGGCGCGAGACGCTGCTGGCCTTGCCGCCGGGGCGCTACGTGGTCGCCGTCGGCGCGCTGCATCTGTATGGCGAAGGGAATCTGCCGGATATGCTGACATAAAAAAATGGCCAATATTGCTATTGGCCCGTCAAAGAGGAATTTCATCATTATTATTATCCCGGGATTTGTATCCCGGATCGTCTGATTGTCGCTCAAAGTGACCATCACTGCCAACACTATTGCGCAAGATGGTACTATTTTTTAGACAACCTGCGGGCGTATTCTGACGTCACGCAAAACCGGTTGGTAAGAAGGATAGCTATGACTCCCGCCGTTAAATTACTCGAAAAAAACAAAATTCCCTTTCAGATCCACAGTTACGATCACGATCCCAATGAGACCAACTTCGGTGATGAAGTGGTGCGCAAGCTCGGCCTCAATGCCGATCAGGTTTACAAGACCCTGCTGGTCGCCGTTAATGGCGATATGAAGCATCTGGCGGTCGCCGTCACCCCGGTCGCCGGGCAACTGGATTTGAAGAAAGTGGCGAAAGCGCTGGGCGCCAAGAAAGTCGACATGGCCGACCCGATGGTGGCGCAGCGTATCACCGGCTATCTGGTGGGCGGTATCAGTCCGCTGGGGCAGAAGAAGCGCCTGCCGACGGTGATTGACGCCCCGGCGCAGGAATTTGCCACTATCTATATTTCCGGCGGCAAACGCGGGCTGGATATTGAGCTGGCGGCCAGCGATCTGGCGCAGCTTCTGGATGCGAAGTTCGCCGATATCGCCCGCCGCGATTGATAACACTATCCCGGATAGCGGCGCACGCGCCTTATCCGGGCTCCCCAACTCGTAGCCACGGTAAGCGTAGCGCCACCGTGGAAATAGCTCACCCGAAACCCAGGCTTACTGCCAGCTCACCTCGCCTTTCGGCTCATAGGCGGCGGCATCCAGCGGCGAGTTTTTCTCGATATACTCTTTCAGCACTTCGGCATCGATAAAGCCGGTATTCACATACCCGGGTTTATCGGCGATGTTCGGGTAACCATCGCCGCCGGTGGCGTTAAAGCTCAGCGTCGCCATCCGATAGGTCTTCGACGGATCCACCGGTTCGCCTTTGATTTTCAGATCGTTCAACTTGCCGTCTTTGGCCACAAAGCTGACGTTGGCAAACTGCGGATAGGCGCCGGAATCCGGCTTCATCTGCGCGACGGCGGTCAGGTAATCCACCACCTCCTTGCCGCTCATATCGACATAGGTCAGCACATTGCCGAACGGCTGGACCTTCATCACATCCTTGTAGGTGATATCGCCCGCCTCAATGGAGTCGCGGATCCCGCCGCCGCTCATCACCGCGAAATCCGCATTACTGCGCGCCATCTGCGCCGCCAGCAGCAGGTGGCCCATATTGGTCTGCACGAAACGCACTTTACTGCGATCGCCCTCCAGATGACCATTCACGCTGCCGATCTTGACCTGCAGTTGCGCCTTACCTTTGTTCTGGAACGGCGTCAGCAGCGACATCATCTGCGGGTTCTCCGCGATCTGCGGCGTATACAGCACCCGCTCGCTTTGGCCGTTATCGTAAGTCACTTTTTTCTTCAGGTTGACCGGGATCAGCTGATAGTGCACCAGCTTCATCTCGCCGTTGCGGAACTCAAAATCGGCGCGGCCGACGTATTTGCCCCACTCATGCGCCTGGACGATCCAGATGCCGTTCTGACGATCCGGGGCGCACGGCGTCCCTGGCACATAGTCGACCTGCTTTTTATTTTCCGACGCCATGCACACCGGATCCTGCGAGTGACCGCCGACGATCATCGCCAGCGAGCCCGCGGGTAAACTCCGCGCCATCTCGACATCCCCCGGCGCGTTAGAGCCGTGGTTGCCGTTGTCATAGTGGCCCATATGGGTGGTGGCCAGGATCACGTCCGGCTTTTCATTCTGCTGCAGCTCCTGGATCACCAGCTTCGCCTCTTCCGCCGGTTTGCGGAATTCGATATCGGTGAAATATTCTGGATTGCCAATCTTGGCCGTATCGTCAGTGGTTAAGCCAATCACCGCGATTTTTAACCCGCCGCGCTTAAACAGCGCCCAGGGTTTGAACAGCCGTTCGCCGGTGCTTTTCTGATAAATATTGGCCGACAGGAACGGGAACTTCGCCCACTTTTCCTGCTGGCGCAGCACGCTCAGCGGATTATCAAACTCGTGGTTCCCCACCGCCATCGCGTCGTAGCCGATCAGGTTCATGCCGCGAAAATCGGGCTCTGCATCCTGTAAATCAGACTCCGGCACCCCGGTATTGATATCCCCGCCGGACAGCAGCAGAACGCTACCGCCTTCAGCCGCCACCTCTTTACGAATACCGTCCACCAGCGTTTTCTGCGCCGCGAGGCCATATTCGCCGTAGTCATTGCGCCAGAAATGGCCGTGGTGATCGTTGGTGTGCAGGATGGTAATTTTATAGGTTTTATCCTGCTCATAGGCCTGCGCGGACAGGCTGCCCAGCGATAACGCGGCGAATAACGCCAGCGCCACGCTGTGTTTTAAACAATGCATGCTTCACTCCCTGACTTAATCCCAAGTGCCGAAAGTATAGCGAGTTAGCCGCATTGACAAATATGTTTTCAGAATTGCGACTTCCTTCAAACCTTATCAGCAGGTATGTTAGTTGGATAATAATTCCACCTGCATCCTCTATACGCCTTCGCGTTGTATGGCAGTGCGTTAGCCCGTTCGTCATATTTCCCATGCAGTAGCCGGGAAAATCAGGGCAGTCGCATGGCGTACAAATAACGAAAGCTATATAAAAAAGTGACGTGAACCTATGGCAATCAATCAGACCGCTCAACCCGTGTCCGGCCCCGCTGCGCCGCCGCAAAAAGCGCGCACCTCGTTTGGCATCTTAGGCGCGATCAGCCTGTCCCATTTGCTTAACGATATGATCCAGTCGCTCATTCTCGCGATCTACCCGCTGCTGCAGGCCGAGTTCTCCCTTACCTTTGTGCAGATCGGGATGATCACTCTCACCTTCCAGCTCACCTCATCGCTGTTCCAGCCGGTGATTGGCTATATTACCGATAAACGATCGATGCCGTGGTCGCTGCCGGTGGGCATGTGCTTTACCCTCTGCGGTTTGATCCTCCTGGCGCTGGCCGGTAGCTTCGGTATGGTGCTGCTGGCCGCCGCGCTGGTGGGTACCGGCTCCTCGGTTTTCCATCCGGAATCGTCCCGCGTAGCGCGGATGGCCTCCGGCGGCCGTCACGGCCTGGCCCAGTCGCTGTTCCAGGTCGGCGGCAACTTCGGCAGTTCGCTTGGTCCGCTGCTGGCGGCGGTGATCATCGCCCCGTATGGTAAAGGCAACGTCGCCTGGTTCGTACTGGCCGCCCTGCTGGCTATCGTCGTGCTGTCGCAAATCAGCCGCTGGTACGCCGCACAGCACCGGATGAATAAGGGCAAACCGAAGCCGGCGATCGTCAATCCGCTGCCGCGCAATAAGGTGATTCTGGCGGTAGGTATTCTGCTGATGCTGATTTTCTCGAAATATTTCTATATGGCGAGCATCAGCAGCTATTACACGTTTTATCTGATGCATAAGTTCGGCTTATCGGTGCAAAATGCCCAGCTGCATCTGTTTGCCTTCCTGTTCGCGGTGGCCGCCGGGACGGTGATTGGCGGGCCCGTTGGCGATAAGATTGGGCGAAAATATGTTATTTGGGGCTCTATCCTCGGCGTGGCGCCCTTCACCCTTGTTTTACCCTATGCCAGCCTTGAATGGACCGGGATTTTAACGGTGATCATTGGTTTTATCCTCGCCTCGGCCTTCTCCGCTATCCTGGTCTATGCCCAGGAGCTGCTGCCGGGACGTATCGGTATGGTTTCTGGTCTGTTTTTCGGCTTCGCCTTTGGCATGGGCGGCCTTGGCGCCGCGGTGCTGGGCCTGCTGGCGGACCATACCAGTATCGACCTGGTGTATAAAATCTGCGCCTTCCTGCCGCTGCTGGGATTCCTGACGATATTTCTTCCTGATAACCGGCAAAAAGCCTGATTATCCGGCGGCCAAAGTGTAACGTTGGCCGCCGTTACCCCTTGCGCCATCGGCCTGATGCGCGTATTCCTCCCTCGATTTTCCCTTCTGTGCCTTTTCATCCCCTAATTGCATTTTTTTGCACAATTCAAGAATTATTCATAAACAAAGTGAACGTTTTTGTCATAAACTATTACGCGGACAGGGTAGCAAAATGGACCGATTCACCACTGGAAAGGAGACGGAATGCACCACGCAACACCGCTAATCACCACCATTGTCGGCGGCCTCGTGCTCGCCTTTATTCTCGGCATGATTGCCAATAAGCTACGTATTTCTCCTCTGGTGGGATATCTCTTAGCGGGCGTGCTGGCCGGACCTTTCACCCCTGGCTTTGTTGCTGACACCAAACTGGCTCCGGAACTGGCGGAACTCGGCGTGATCCTGCTGATGTTCGGCGTCGGGCTGCATTTTTCCCTCAAGGATCTGATGGCGGTAAAGTCGATCGCCATTCCCGGGGCCATCGCCCAGATAGCTGTGGCGACGCTGTTGGGTATGGCGCTCTCCGCCGCCCTTGGCTGGTCGCTGATGACCGGCATCGTCTTTGGCCTGTGTCTCTCCACCGCCAGTACCGTGGTGCTGCTGCGCGCCCTGGAGGAACGACAGCTGATTGACAGTCAGCGCGGGCAGATCGCCATCGGCTGGCTGATTGTGGAAGACCTGGTGATGGTCCTGACGCTGGTCCTGCTGCCGGCAGTGGCCGGTATGGCGGAGAAAGGCAACGTCGGCTTCGCTTCCCTCGCCCTCGACCTCGGGATCACCATTGGCAAAGTGGTGGCCTTTATCGCCATCATGATGCTGGTCGGCCGTCGGCTGGTGCCGTGGATCATGTCGCGCAGCGCGGCCACCGGCTCGCGCGAGCTGTTCACCCTGTCGGTACTGGCCCTGGCGCTGGGCATCGCCTTCGGCGCCGTGGAGCTGTTTGATGTCTCCTTCGCCCTCGGCGCCTTCTTTGCCGGCATGGTGCTTAATGAATCCGAGCTGAGCCACCGCGCCGCCCATGACACCCTGCCGCTGCGCGACGCCTTTGCGGTGCTGTTCTTTGTCTCCGTCGGCATGCTGTTTGACCCAATGGTGCTGGTCCAGCAGCCGCTGGCGGTGCTGGCGACGCTGGCGATCATTATCTTTGGTAAATCCGCAGCCGCCTTTTTCCTCGTGCGTATGTTTGGCCACTCGCCGCGTACCGCACTGACGATTGCCGCCAGCCTGGCGCAGATTGGTGAATTTGCCTTTATTCTCGCCGGCCTGGGGATGGCGCTTAACCTGCTGCCGCAGGCCGGGCAAAACCTGGTGCTGGCCGGGGCGATCATCTCGATTATGCTCAACCCGGTGCTGTTTACCCTGCTGGAGAAATATCTCGATAAAACCGAAACCCTCGACGAGCAGACCCTGGAAGAGGTGCTGGAAGACGAGAAGCAGGTGCCGGTCGATATCTGCAACCACGCGCTGCTGGTCGGCTTCGGCCGCGTCGGCAGCCTGCTGGGCGAGAAGCTGATGGCCCAGGGGATCCCGCTGGTGGTGGTTGAAACCTCGCGCACCCGCGTGGATGAGCTACGCGAGCGCGGGATCAGCGCGGTGCTGGGCAATGCCGCCAATGAAGAGATCATGGAGCTGGCGCATCTCGACTGCGCTCGCTGGCTGCTGCTGACCATTCCCAACGGCTATGAGGCCGGCGAGATTGTCGCCTCCGCACGGGAAAAATGTCCGAATATCGAGATTATCGCCCGCGCCCATTACGATGATGAAGTGGATTACATTATCGACCGTGGGGCCAATCAGGTGGTGATGGGCGAGCGGGAAATTGCCCGCGCCATGCTGCAGCTTCTGGAAACGCCACCCGCCGGTGAAGTGGTCACTGGCTGATGTACAGCCCTCTCCCGTCGGGAGAGGGACTCGCTTATCGATCCCAGTACGCCTCTTCCAGGCTGTCCTCACGTTCCGGCAGGCCGCGGGTTAAACGCGGCGAGTGCTGGTTCAGCACCTGATAGCTCACGCGGTTGGCATATTTACACACCTGCGCCAGCGAGGAGTAGGTCAGCCATTTGCATTTGTGTTTGCTGGAGTTGGGTACGTTATTGCGATGGTAGTTATTGGCGGTGATGTCATGCAGCAGCGCCGCCAGCGCGCCGTCGCCTGCGCCGTTGGTGTTCATGATCTTCTCCGGGCCGCCCATATACGGTGCGATGTGCGAATAAATACGCAGCGGATTGACGCAGTCCTGGTGACGCATCGCGCGACTGAATTCAAACTGGTTAAATTCCGGGATCGCCCCCGGCAGCAGCGGATGCTGGGTTTTACGCTTCGCCTCTTCTTCGGTGAAGCCCGCCATATATAGCCCCGCCGGTCCGGCGGTGCACAGCACCAGGTCGACCCAGTCCAGCGCTTTGTCCGCCGCCGACAGCGGATCGGCAAAACCGGTCAGCGCTTCCCCTTCCTCTTCATTCATCGCCAGAATCGAGACATGATCCTGCAGGAACTGCTGCCACCACGCCGGGTTATCGGCAATCACGTATTTGGTACCAAGAGTTAACACCACCGGCACATCATGCTTTTTGGCATACTCGATGGCTTTCATCGTCGCGTCCGGCATCGGCTCGCCCGGCTTGCAGCGTACCAGGTAGGAGGTCAGCACCAGCGCCGAGGCGCCAGCGATCACCGCTTCCGGAATGCTTTCCGGGCGCAGCTTGTTCATATGACCCGGGCTAATGGCGAAGGTGCGCTCGCCGCTATCGCTGATCAGGGTGAAGCAGCGGCCAATGGCGCCGTCAACGCCCTGCAGATAGTTCAGATCGGTACGGCTGGAGGTATTGCACAGGTAGCGATAGGCATAGCCGCCGATTTCGATATTACTGCACATGACGCCAAGCAGCACCGAGCGATCGTCCGCCAGCACCGAGTAGTTGTGCATGGTATTGCCGATCGTGCCGCCGGCAAACTGATGAGTAATAAGATTATTGCGCACCAGCTCCTGGTACAGCGCCTCGGCGACATCATCTTCAATCACCAGAGAGTGGCCCGCGCTCAGGCCGTAGCGCACGATAAACGCCTCATCCACTTTCGCTTCGATATCCACCAGTGTCTGGTCGATACCCACCACCCAGGAGACGCTGGATTCATTCTCCGGCTGAATTTGCTGCAGCAGCGGGTCGCGGGCGTTAACGGGAAAATAGTGTTTGGATTTGCGTTTACCGGGAAATTTCATAGTGGCGCTTAAATAACAGGGAACAAGCGGGAAATAGTAGCATATTCCCCGCCCTGCGCGCGATCAGCGATAAGGCGCGGTCAGGTTGACCATCATCTCAATATGCGCGGCGTCCGCGTTAAGCGCCGGAATGTATTCATATTGCTTGCCACCCGCTTCGAGGAAGATTTCCCGGTTCTGGACGGCGATCTCTTCCAGCGTTTCGAGACAGTCGGCGGCAAAGCCCGGGCACAGCACCTGAATATGCTTCGTCCCTTTCTCGCCGAGCATCTTCAGCGTCTCATCGGTGTACGGCGTCAGCCAGGGTTCCCGCCCAAAGCGCGACTGGAAGGTCATCATCACCCGCTCCGGTGGCAGCCCCAGCGCGGAGACCAGTTCCCGCGTGGTATCACGACAGCGCTGAGGATAATCATCTCCCTGGTTGGCATAGCGCTGCGGGATCCCATGATAGGAAAGCAGCAGCAGATCCGGTTCCCCATGAACGGCAAACGAGGCGCGCACGCTGGCCGCCAGAGCATGGATATAGTCCGGGTGCCCGGCGTAATCGCGAATAAACGAGATACCGGGAATGGCGCGTTTTTTCGCGAGGATCCGCGCCAGCTCATCCCAGACGGCAGCCACCGTCGAGCAGGAATATTGCGGATACAGCGGCAGCACCACGATGTGCCCCACCCCTTGCGCCAGTAAATCATCCACCGCGCTGGCCAGCGACGGCGTTCCATAGCTCATGCCCAGCGCCACCGGGGTATCCGGCAGTCTGGCAGCCAGCGCCTGCTGCTGGCGACGGCTGTATACCATCAGCGGCGACCCCTCTTCCATCCAGACGGACTGATAGAGTTTAGCCACGCGGGGAGAGCGAATCGGCAGTATGACGCCGCGCAGCAGCGGCCACCATAGCAGACGAGACGTATCCACCACCCGTTTGTCGCTGAGGAATTGTCGCAGATAACGCTTCACCGCACCGGGGGTGGGCGCATCGGGAGTGCCTAAATTGGCCAGCAAGATACCTGTTTTCGTCTGATGCATTACCGCCTCTTAACCATTTGAATCGCAGCCAATTGTAGCTGAAATGGCGCTAAACGGAACCAATCATAGCAAAAGGTAGGAATGAGAGGAGTTCTCATCCTGCCGCAGCAGGATGAGAAAAGGCTTTATCAGCCGAGGATTTTTTCCAGTTCGGCGCGCACGTCAGCCACCGCTTTGGTGCCGTCGACTTTGGCGTATTTGGTGTTGCCCGCCTGCGCTTCTTTGGTGTAGTAGCCGATCAGCGGCGCCGTCATCTGATGATATTCCACCAGACGCTTACGCACGGTCTCTTCCTGGTCGTCTTTACGGGTGGTCAGCTCTTCGCCGGTCACGTCGTCTTTGCCTTCCACCTTCGGCGGATTGAATTTGATGTGGTATACGCGACCGGATGCCGCGTGAACGCGACGGCCAACGATACGGTCGACAATCAGTTCGTCCGGCACGTCGAATTCCAGCACGTAATCAACGGTAATGCCCGCTTCTTTCATGGCGTCAGCCTGCGGAATAGTGCGCGGGAAACCGTCCAGCAGGAAGCCGTTACGGCAATCTTCCTGGGCGATACGCTCTTTAACCAGCGCGATAACCAGCTCATCGGTCACCAGCTTGCCGGCGTCCATGATGTCTTTCGCCTGCTTACCGAGCTCAGAGCCGGATTTTACCGCAGCGCGCAGCATATCGCCGGTGGAGATTTGCGGAATACCGTATTTCTCCATGATGAACTGAGCCTGAGTTCCTTTACCCGCGCCCGGAGCGCCAAGCAGAATAATACGCATTACGAAAATCCCCTCAAAAGTCGATTCAATTTTTCAAAAACGCTAAACCATACCACCAGAACGGCGATGGCTCAAGGAAGGCGGTGCGGCTGAAACGGTTAATGGTGAGATATTTTATGCAATCCAATGTGAAATGCCCCGTCTGAGCAAATCGCTCAGACGGGGCATTTATCCCGTTCCCGGCGTCGCGTCGCTCGGCCGGGCTACTCGTTCAGGTTCGCGTCAGGAAGCCAGCAGCTGGTTCATACGGCGGATAAACTGGTTCGGATCTTCCAGCGTGCCGCGCTCGGCCAGCAGCGCCTGATCCAGCAGCAGTTCCACCCATTCGCCGAACTGCGCGTCATCCTGGGTATCGGCTGCGCGTTTCACCAGCTGATGCGCCGGGTTCAGTTCGAAGATGTATTTCACTTCCGGCGCCGCCTGGCCCGCAGCCGCGAAAAGCTTCGCCATCTGGGTGCTCATCTCGTCGGCATCGGTGGTGACAATCGCCGGGGTATCGGTCAGACGATGGGTCAGACGCACCTCTTTGACCCGGTCGCCAAGCAGGTTTTTCACACGCTCAACGAACGGCTCCAGCGCTTTTTCGGCTTCTTTGGTGGACTCGTCCACTTCATCCGCCAGCTTGTCCAGCGACTCGTCGGCTTTAGCGACAGACTGGAACGCTTTGCCGTCGAACTCGGTCAGGTAGCTCATCATCCACTCGTCGATGCGATCGGAGAGCAGCAGCACTTCGATCCCTTTCTTACGCAGCAGCTCGAGGTGCGGGCTGCTCTTCGCCGCCGCATAGCTGTCGGCAGTGATGTAGTAGATCTTCTCCTGACCTTCTTTCATGCGTGAGACGTACTCTTCCAGCGACACGGTCTGCGCGGAGGAGTCAGTATGGGTGGTCGCGAAGCGCAGCAGTTTGGCGATCGCCTCCTGGTTGCTCGGATCTTCCGCCGGCCCCTCTTTCAGCACCAGGCCGAACTGTTTCCAGAAGGTCTGATATTTTTCGGCGTCGTCTTTCGCCAGCTTATCCAGCATCTGCAGTGCGCGTTTGGTCAGCGCGGTGCGCAGGTTGCGGGTCACGCTGCTGTCCTGCAGAATTTCACGGGAGACGTTCAGCGGCAGATCGTTGGAGTCTATCAGGCCGCGTACGAAGCGCAGGTAGTTCGGCATAAACTGCTCGGCGTCGTCCATGATGAACACACGCTGGACGTACAGCTTCAGGCCGTGTTTATGATCGCGGTTCCACATATCCCACGGCGCCTGCGACGGGATATACAGCAGGCTGGTGTACTCCTGCTTACCTTCCACGCGGTTGTGGCTCCAGGTCAGCGGGTCGCTGTAGTCATGGGCAATGTGCTTGTAGAATTCTTTGTATTCGTCGTCGTTAACTTCAGACTTGCTGCGAGTCCACAGGGCCTGCGCCTTGTTGATTTTTTCCCAACTGATAACGGTTTCACCGTCTTTCTCTTCCCGTTTCTCAATCTCAACCGGCAGCGCGATATGGTCGGAATACTTGCTGATGATGGAGCGCACGCGCCAGTCGTTAAGGAAATCGTCCTCACCTTCGCGCAGATGCAGGGTGATTTCGGTCCCGCGATCGGCTTTGGTGATGTCGGCCACGGTATATTCCCCTTCGCCGGCGGATTCCCAGAACACGCCGTTCTCAGGTTTATCGCCTGCCGCACGGGTACGGACGGTCACTTTATCCGCCACGATGAAGGCCGAATAGAAGCCGACACCGAACTGGCCAATCAGCTGGCTATCTTTTGCCTGGTCGGAACCCATCGATTCGAGGAACGCTTTGGTGCCGGATTTGGCGATGGTGCCGAGATGGTCGATAACCTCTTCCCGGTTCATACCGATACCGTTATCGGCAATGGTCAGGGTACGGTTGTCTTTATCAAACGAAACCCGCACGCGCAGCTCGCCGTCTCCCTCATACAAATCCGGCTGCGACAGCGCGCGGAAACGCAGCTTATCGGCCGCATCAGAGGCGTTGGAAATCAGCTCACGCAGAAAGATTTCTTTGTTGGAATAGAGGGAATGGATCATCAGGTGCAGAAGCTGTTTTACTTCTGACTGAAAACCACGAGTTTCTTGTCCTTTCATCTGATTCAACCTCAACAATGCCATTTTAAATGGGTAAAAAACCGTTGAGTGGGAGATGGGGACCGCGGGGAAATTTTTCAAGCGGAGGCGGCGATAGCCGCCTCCATTTGTTCAGAAAGTAATCTTGTGGCGACCGGCCAGCGAGTGGGACAGCGTGGTGCCGTCGACCATCTCCAGCTCTCCGCCCACCGGCACGCCGTGGGCGATTCGGCTGGCGTCGACGCCATACTGCGCGCACAGCTCCGCGATATAGTTGGCTGTCGCCTCGCCCTCAACGGTCGGGTTGGTGGCAAGGATCACCTCGGTGATCGACTCCGCCTCCAGCCGTTGCTCCAGGCGATCGAGCCCGATGTCATCAGGCCCGATGCCGTCGAGCGGCGACAGGTGCCCCATCAGCACGAAGTAGCGGCCGGAATACTGCCCGGTCTGCTCAATGGCGTAGATGTCCGCCGGACTCTCCACCACGCAGATCTGGCCGTTTTCCTGGCGACGCGGGTTGCTGCAGATATTGCACACCTCCTGCTCGGTGAAGGTGCGGCAATCGGCACAGTGGCCGATCTCCGACATCGCGCGCGTCAGCGCCTGCGCCAGACGCATCCCGCCGCTGCGATCGCGCTGCAGCAGGGTAAACGCCATGCGCTGCGCCGACTTCGGGCCGACGCCCGGCAGACAGCGCAGTGCTTCCATAAGCTGAGTTAACAGCGGGCTGGTTTGCATCAGAACGGCATCTTGAAGCCTGGCGGCAGCTGCATACCGGCAGAGACGGAAGCCATCTTCTCTTTCTGGGTCTCTTCGATACGGCGCGCAGCGTCGTTGAACGCGGCAGCCACCAGATCTTCCAGCATCTCTTTGTCATCTTCCAGCAGGCTTGGGTCGATCTCCACGCGGCGGCAGTTGTGCGCGCCGTTAATGGTCACTTTCACCAGACCCGCGCCCGATTCGCCGGTCACTTCCAGCTGAGCGATCTCTTCCTGCATCTTCTGCATTTTTTCTTGCATCTGCTGGGCCTGCTTCATCAGGTTACCCAGGCCGCCTTTTCCACCAAACATAGGCTTCTCTCTCAGTCAGTCATCATTAAAGGTACTGACTGCAAGTCAAACTTGCAGTCAAATGGGGCGGATACTCTCTTCATCCAGATCGGCGTCAAAGAAACGACGCAGGGTCTGAATGTTATTATCCGCAATAATCGCTTCGCGCGCCTGCGCGAGCTTCTCTTCATAAATAGCCTGCCGCCACTCCAGCGGCGTGCGCATCGCGGGATTATCGTCTTCCACGATGGTCAATTCAACGGGCGTACCGTACAACACCCCCAGCGCTTCAGCCAGCTTTTGCTGTGCGCCGGCGGAATTGAGGTGGCGCTGGCTGGAGCGCAGATGCAGACAGACGCGATTGCCCTCCTGCTCTTTCCACGCGTTGAGCGCCACCTGCTCGACCAGCTTCGGTACTGCCAACTGGCTCACTTCCGCCGCCCAGCTGTCGCGCTCGACCGCTTCAACGGCAAGCTTGGCCGCCAGCTCAGGCGTTTTTTCATGCTCCAGCGCTTTTTTCAGCGCTTTAGGCGTGGCGACTTCGACTTTGGTCTCTTCAACCACCGTCGTCGCCTTCCAGCGATAAGCCTCTTTCTTCGCCGGGGCCTGCTCCAGCGCCGCCGCGGCCGGACGAGCCTGGACGCGCTCGGTAATCGAACTCAGTCGCTCCAGCGCAGCGTTATTCACCGGCCGCGCGCGGGAAGCGGCTGCCGGTTCACTCTTTTTTGGGGTGGTTGCTCCCTGGCTGCGCTGCAGGTGGCTGCGGGCCGCCAGCACCTGGCTGGTGGTCGGCGGCAAACTCTGCGGCGGCTGTGGCGGCGGCGCTGCGGGGGAAACCGGCTGGCGCGGCGCGGGCGCGGCGGCCTGCGCCGGCTGCACCTCGGGCTCCGGCAGCGGCTTACGCGGATGAAACGCCAGGGCGCGCAGCAGCGTCATTTCGACGCCCATCCGCCGGTCCGGGGCATAGGGTAGCTCTTTGCGGCCAATCAGCAGCGTTTGGTAGTAGAGCTGAACGTCGCCCGGCGGTACGGTGCGCGCCAGTTCGCGCATCCGCACTTCGACCGCGGCCATGTCGGCGCCCAGCGCCGAAGGGGACAGCTGAACCATGGCGATGCGGTGCAGCAGGCTCTGCATCTCCACCAGCAGCGCCTCCCATTCAACGCCGCGCGCGGCGGCGTCATTGACGCCCGCCATGACTCGCTCGCCATCGGCAGCGACCAGGGCTTCAATCAACGACAGTGCCTGATCGTCATCGAGGGTGCCGAGCATGGTGCTCACCGACGCCGCCGTCAGTTGCCCTTCTCCACTCGCAATAGCCTGATCGGTCAGGCTTAAGGCATCGCGCAGGCTGCCGTCGGCGGCGCGCGACAACAGCTGCAGCGCGCGGGGCTCGAAGGCAATCTGCTCTTCGCCAAGAATATGCTCCAGCTGATGGCGGATCTGTTCAACGTCCAGCGCCTTCAGGTGGAACTGCAGGCAGCGGGATAAGATCGTCACCGGCAGCTTCTGCGGATCCGTCGTCGCCAGCAGGAATTTGACGTGCGCCGGCGGCTCCTCCAGCGTCTTTAATAACGCATTGAAGCTGTGGCGCGACAGCATATGAACTTCGTCGATGAGATAGACCTTGAAGCGGCCCCGGGCCGGCGCGTACTGGACGTTATCCAGCAGGTCGCGGGTATCTTCGACTTTGGTGCGTGAGGCGGCGTCAATCTCAATCAGATCGACAAAGCGCCCCTGTTCAATTTCCCGGCAGTTATCGCACACGCCGCAGGGGGTGGCGGTGATGCCGGTTTCACAGTTTAACCCTTTCGCCAGCAGGCGGGCGATGGAGGTCTTACCGACTCCGCGGGTACCGGAAAAGAGATAAGCGTGATGAATGCGCCCTAACGACAAGCCGTTCGCCAGTGCGGTCAGCACATGTTCTTGGCCGACGACGTCAGCAAAGGTTTGTGGGCGCCATTTACGGGCTAAGACCTGATAACTCATGGGCTGGCTCTGAAACGCTGGAAGGTGAAATCACGAAGGGGTCATGCTATCACAGCCCCGCCCGATCGGCGAGGCTATGTGGAGGGATTTGCTTAGTGGCCCGGGAACGGCACCAGACTGAAGCAGTGGATCCCCAGCTTCTCCAGGCGCTGTTCGCCGCCCAGATCGAAGAGATTGATAATGAAAGCGGCATCCTGCACTTCGCCGCCGAGACGGCGGATCAGTTTGACCGTCGCGTCGATGGTTCCGCCGGTCGCCAGCAGATCGTCCACCACCAGCACTTTGTCGCCCGGTTTGATGGCGTCAACGTGGATCTCCAGCTGATCGGTGCCGTATTCCAGCTCATAGCTCTCAGCGATGGTTTCACGCGGCAACTTACGCGGCTTGCGTACCGGAACAAAGCCCACGCCCAGCGCCAGCGCAACCGGTGCGCCGAAAAGGAAGCCACGCGCCTCAGTCCCTACCACTTTGGTAATTCCCGCGTCTTTGTAGCGCTCGGTCAGCAGTTCAATGCTGAGCGCGTAAGCTTTCGGGTCTTCCAGTAAACTGGTGACATCGCGGAAAAGAATGCCCGGTTTTGGATAATCCTCGATACTCTGGATGCTGTTCTTCAGATATTCAAGCTGCTGTGCAGTTGCGGTCATAAGTGTATGCCTGATTGAAACGGTGTTACCCACGGGCGTGCAAAAGGGGCCAAAGAAACATTTGTTTAACCTTTGACCAGGCTTACCCGCGCTCGAAAACGCCAGAATTTACTGGCTGTCAGCAACAATTGCAACAGGCATTATTGCGCATCAGTGCTTTTGTTGCTTTGCGTCAACCACCGGAATGCGCCACATAAAGATCAGCAGACAGGCCAGAATGACCAACAGCATGATGCGCACCCACGTAAGCTTAACCAGCCACAGCGAAATAGCAAAAGTCGCCACGATCATGGCAATGGCGCGCGGTTTGGCGCCGCGAGGCATGGCGCGGTACTGTTGCCAGTGGCGAAGATAGCCGCCGAACCATGAGCGATACAGCAGCCACTGGTGAAAGCGCGGCGATGAGCGGGCAAAGCACCAGGCAGCGAGCAGAATAAACGGCGTCGTCGGCAGCAACGGTAAGAAGACGCCCAGCGTACCCAGCGCTACCGCCAGCCAGCCGATAATGGTTAAAATAACAGGTGGCATAATGCGAATCGTTATCAAACAGATACGGCTACTGTAGCACAGTTGGCTGATGGAGAATGGAGGGGGTTGGTGAAAACAGCTCAACTTTTACAAACGCTGAACAATCAGCTCAGCGAGCTGGCCGCGCAGGTGGCGCCGCTGGCGGAGCACGCGACCCTCAGCCCGCGCTTTGACCGCCAGCTCTTCCACACCCGCAGCACGCTGATGCAGGCCTATCTGGCGGAAGCCCAACACAACTTTCACCAACTCCGCCAGGCCGTCGAGCGCCAGCAGTTGCCGCAGGTAGCCTGGATCGCCGAGCGTCTGGCGGCGCAAATCGCTGCGCTGCGTCGCGAAACCGCCACCTGGTCGCTGCGCAGTTGGGACCATGCCTCGCCAACGCTGAGCCGCTGGCAGCGCCGTCGCCTACAGCATCAGGAGTATGAGCGCCGCCTGCTGGCGATGCGCGACCAACGCCAGCGCCAGCAGACGCAGGCTACCAGCCTCGACGAGCAGCAGCGGCTGGCCAGGGAAGTCGAGGTCTACAGTGGACGGCTGGCGCGCTGCCGACAGGCGCTGGATAAGATTGAAAACGTACTGGCGCGGCTGACGCGCTAACAGGAGAGTCCGATGTCGCTGGAAAATGCCCCCGATGAGGTCAAACTGGCTGTCGATTTAATCATGTTGCTGGAATCACATCAGATCCCGGCGCAAACCGTGCTGGACGCGCTGGAAATTGTCAGGCGGGATTATGCAAACAAGTTAAAAAACGCGGAAAGCGCCTCGCAAACGCCGCAGAAGTAAGATGTTGCCCACGGCGGAGTGCTGGCAGAGTGGTCCTCTGCGCATGACGCCGATGGAGGCAATATTGATGGAAAAGGTCAGTCAAACCCCGCACGATGCGGTTTTTCGCCAGATGCTGATGCATCAGGCGGTGGCGAAGGATTTCCTGCAGCTGTATCTGCCCGCGCCGTTTCTGGCAATCTGCGAGCTGGATTCGCTGCAGCTGGTCTCCGGTAGCTTTGTTGAAGAGGACCTGCGCGCCAGCTATTCCGATATCCTTTACTCACTGCGCACCCGCCACGGACCGGGCTATGTTTACGCGCTGATTGAGCACCAGAGTACCCCGGACAAGCTGATGGCGTTTCGCCTGCTGCGCTACGCGCTGGCCGCCATGCAGCGTCATCTGGACGCTGGCCACGACACGCTGCCGCTGGTGGTGCCGATTCTGTTTTATCACGGCAAGGTCAGCCCCTGGCCCTGGCCCCGCAACTGGCAAAAGCTATTCGCCGAACCGGCGCTGGCGAAGGCGCTCTATAGCGGTGATTTTCCGCTGGTGGACCTCACCGTTATGCCAGATAATCAGATAGTCCGTCATCGGCGAATGGCCATGCTGGAGCTGTTGCAAAAGCATATCCGCCATCGCGATCTGGCCGAGCTGCAGGTGCCGCTGATTGCGCTGATGACGCAAGGCTATCTGACAGAAGCGCAGTTGAATACGCTGCTGCGCTATATGTTGCAGGCGGGTACAACGGAACATCCGGGGGCGCTGATCCGCGCGCTGGCGGCGCAGTCGCCCAGGCATAAGGAGCTGATGATGACCATTGCCGAATGGCTGGAAGAGAAAGGCCGTAAACAGGGGCAGCAGGAGGGCGAGCAGGAAGCCACTCGCAGCATCGCCGCCAGAATGCTGGCGCGCGGCCTCGAAAGACAAATCGTGCGGGAACTCACCGGGCTTAGCGACGAGGAGCTCGCCGCGCTGGCGCCCTGATGCAGCAGGGGCGGCGTTGCGCCGCCCCTCTTCAGTTAAGACGCGACGGAGGGAGCTAAATCGTCGCCCTTTCCATCCCGCTTCACTTCCGTGACTTCATCACCTTTTTCATTTCGCAGATGGACTTCCAGCTGGTTAAAGGCAATGTTGATGTCATTCTCCCGGCACAGACGGTCGATGGCGCGGTTGAGCTCATCAACCGTATAGCTGCGATCGCGCAGTTCACGGACATACAGACGTAGTTCATGATCCAGCGTACTGGGGCCGAAGGTGGTGAAGAAGACCGCCGGCGCTGGCTCCTGCATCACTTTCGGATGATCGTGCGCCACCTTCAGCAGCACCTCCTTCACCTTATCCAGGTCGGAACCATAGGCGACGCCGAGGCGGATCACCACGCGGGTCACGGTGTCGGAGAGCGACCAGTTGATCAAGCGCTCGGTAACGAACGCCTTGTTCGGGATGATCACCTCTTTGCGATCGAAGTCGGTAATGGTGGTGGCGCGAATACGGATTTTGCTTACCGTACCGGAGAAGGTGCCGATAGTCACCGTATCCCCAATGCGCACCGGACGTTCGAACAGAATAATCAGGCCGGAGACAAAGTTACCGAAGATCTCCTGCAGACCAAAACCTAAACCAACCGACAGCGCGGCCGCCAGCCATTGCAGTTTGTCCCAGGAGACGCCCAGCGATCCGAATACCGTCATCGCCCCAATGGCGATAATCGCATAGTTAAGAATGGTGGTGATGGCGTAGGAAGTGCCCTGGCGCATATTGAGCCGCGACAGGACCAGCACTTCCAGCAGCCCCGGCAGGTTGCGGATTAGCGCCCAGGCAACCATCGACGCCACAATGGCAAACAGCAGGCTGCCCATCGTCACGCTGCGCACCACGCTGGCCCCCGCCTCGGTGCCGTTGTAATGCCAGAGGGTGATGCTGTCGAGATAGGCGAAAACGGTGATCAAATCCGACCAAATCGCCCAGAACATGACCGCGAACAGCGCGATCATCACCAGCATGGTGATGCGCAACGTCTGCTGGTTAACCTGCTCGAGGGCGATAGTCGGCTCCTCCTGCGGCTCGGCGCCTTCCGCGCCCTCCTTCACCAGATGCTGACGGCGCGCCAGCGCCCGGCGCCAGGCGATACGCCGCGCCGCCACGCTCAGGCCACGCAGCACGGTCTGGTACAGCAGGTTCCAGATCATTACCAGATAAACCGTCTCGATCCAGCGTCCCGCCAGGCGCAGCGTGGTGTAGAAGTAGCCGGTCGCCGTCAGCACCATCAGGGCCACCGGAACGATAGACAGCACCGTGATCGTCAGCAGGCGCAGGCTGTGCGACTCTTTATCGCGCCAGCTTTCCCGGCACATCGGCCAGACCAGCACCGCGATCAGCAGTAAGTTGAAGAAAATCACCAACTGCCCCAGCACATCGTCCATCAGGTTCAGCGGCGACAGCTCGGAAATCACCGACCAGAAATTCAGCGGCAGCAGCGCCAAGCTGACGCGGACAATCTGCCGCCGCCAGTGGCTGGTCAACTGCGCCGGCATATTAAAGTGGCTGACCGCCACGCCGTTCTTTTCCAGCACTTTCCAGCACAGGCCAAACACCAGCCAGAACATCGCCAGTTTTTTACTGTACGCCCACAGCAGTCCGCTGATATTTAACTGCATGGTGAGTAAGATCAGGCCAATCGCCAGAATCACCAGCACCACCGGTAAGGCGCGGATCAGGTCGATAAAGATCGCCTTCGGCGTATGCAGTTGGGTATCATTGCGTAGTTGGCCTACCTGAGAAGCCAGCTTCGCCTGATAATCCTTGAGCCACTGCAAACGCCAGCGGATCAGGCCGGCAATTAGCAGCAGCGGTAATCCGGCGAGGAAAGCGATAAATACCGACGGCCACGCTTTTTCCCAGTTCACGGTGATTTTCATCGCCTTAAACTGACCTTTCAGCGCTTCCGGGAAGGCCTTAATCCACTCCCAGTCCATCGGTTTATTGCTGTTCACCCAGAAAATTTGCTGGGTCAGGATTTCTTTCAGGCTGCTGGAGACGCTCATCAGCTGCTGCTGGTTGATCTGCAGGTTGATGGCCATCATCAGCTGGTTCCCCAGCTGTTTATTGAACTGGTCAAGCAGCTCGCGACGCATGTCGATCACTTCCAGCAGCGCGGCGTGCACTTCATCGGTTACTTCAGCGCTGTGCCCCTCTTCCAGCTTAGCGACATAGGCATCGCTCTGGAACAGGGCGTCGCGCTGCTGGTTAACTTCAAACTGTTCAAGCCGCAGGTCGGCAATGCGATTAGTCATATCCTGCAGCTCATCCGCCGACGGCAGCGTCTGCTGCTGCTGATAAAGAATGCGCGACAGCAGCAGGCTGCCCTTGAGCACGGAAATTTGCTCTTTAATATCCCGCTCAGACTGCAGAGCGCGGTCGAGCCAGTTCTTTACCTGGATATTGCGCTGCACCAGCTGGTTGCCATTCTCCGTCGCCTGGATCAGCTTCTCGCTCAACTGGTGGTTAACATCCAGCTCCTGCTTGACCAGCGGGTTGGCCTGAATACGCGTGGTTTCATCCGGCGTGACCGCCTCCTGGGCGGTTTTCTCAGTCAGCGTCAGCCGCTTGCTGTTCACCGCCTCCTGCAGCAGCTGCAGCTGATGCTCCAGCCGGTTGCTCCAGGCGGTTACATAGTCACGCTGCTTCTGCAGGGTATCCTGCAGGATAGTGTTGCCTTCGAGGCTCTTACGCTGCTGCTCGATCTGCGCGTTGAGCAACGCCTGCTGGGCCTGCAGCAACACCTGCTGGGTCGGACGCAGAGTCTCATCGCCCACCGAGGTGCCATTCAGACGATTACGGATCTGCTGCAGCTGCTGGGAGGCGTTGTACATCGCATTTTGCACCCGTTCCGGCTGCGTTTGCAGGGAAACCAGCTGGCTGTTGTAGGTTGCCAGATCGTTTTGCGCATTCTGCAGATCGTCCAGCGTTTGGGTGACGCGTGATTCCAGCTGACGCAGGGAGAGCGTGCTCAGCGTCTTGCGCGTCGCGTCGTCGTTCGGGACATCGCTCAGGTTGTTAAGGTTATCCACCGCCTGGCGCAGCTTCGCCGGGGCTTGCTCGACCTGCTGGCGGAGCTGCGTCGTCTCGCTCTTGATGCGATCGATTTTATCCAGCGTTTCCAGGGTCTGGGTCAAATCCTGCTGGACCAGTTTATCCTGCGGAGTCAGTTCCTTTTGCTTGTTTAATGTGTTGAGCTGACTCTGCACCTCCGCCCGGTCAGGGAGGTCTGCGGCGCGGCCCTGAACTGGACTGAAAAGGCCAATAAAACAGAGCAGCATAATGGTAAAGATGAACGTGGCGCGTTGCCTGGAGATCGTGTGCAGCATAGTTAATATGAATGAATGCAAATGCCGGAGAATACCGGGGGTCGTCGCAAGCGCGCAGAATAGCACTTCTCATCGCTGGCGAATAGCGGCGGACCGCGCTAAAAATTCACGCTCATCCGCACGCTTCGTTAAGCTGGCAGGCTCTCCGGGCCGCGAAGCGTGGGGCAGAATTGATACATCTCCAGCAGGATGGCGACGTAGTCACGCGCTTCCGCATGCAGGTCGAACGAGTCGGGAGCAAACAGCCAATTCTCCATCAGGCCTGAAAGGTAGCTGCGCATTAAAATCGCCGCTCGCCGGGTGAGTAAATTGGCAGGCAACAGCTTCGCCGCGATACACTCTTTTAAGGTTTGCTCGATACGCTCGTAGCTCGCCAGGGAGAGCTGCCGCTGGGCCTGCTGCACTACGGTCATTTCTCCGACGAATTCGCACTTATGGAAGATAATCTCCATCATCAACCGACGACGCTCTTCTGTCACTGTCGCTTCAAGAACATAGACTAATATCTCCCTGATAACTGAGAGTGGATCGTTGGGGAATTTTGCCCGATACTCAATTTCGAGATCGCTAATACTGGCGTCTGACAGCTCCCAAATTTCGTTGAATAAATCTGATTTATTCTTGAAATGCCAGTAGATAGCCCCCCTCGTTACACCCGCAGCTTTTGCAATTGTTGCCAACGAGGTAGATGATACGCCTTGCTGCGAAAACAGACGCAGAGCAACATCCAGAATCAGTTGCCGGGTTTCACGTGCCTGTTGTTTGGTTTTTCGTGCCATAGGTTAATGACTTTACAGAGGTTACGTTTACATACATTTGTGAATGTATGTACCATAGCACGACCATAATAGAAAGACTGTAGTGGGTTTGTGGTTGTTTGAGCCACTGAACATTTTGAAATTGGACACTCGAGGTTTACATATGAACAAAAACAGAGGGTTAACGCCTCTGGCGGTCGTTCTGATGCTCTCAGGCAGCTTAGCGCTAACAGGATGTGACGATAAACCGGCTCAACAAGGAGCCCAGCACATGCCGGAAGTCGGTATTGTGACGCTCAAATCCGCACCTCTACAAATAACCACCGAACTGCCAGGCCGCACCAGCGCCTATCGCATTGCGGAAGTTCGTCCTCAGGTCAGTGGCATTATTTTAAAACGTAACTTCGTGGAAGGTAGCGATATCCAGGCCGGCGTTTCCCTGTATCAGATCGATCCAGCCACCTATCAGGCCAGCTATGACAGCGCCAAAGGCGACCTGGCAAAAGCCCAGGCGGCGGCAAACATGGATCAACTGACGGTCAAGCGTTATCAGAAACTGTTAGGCACTAAATATATCAGTCAACAAGACTACGATACCGCCGTCGCGACGGCGCAGCAGAGCAATGCGGCCGTGGTCGCGGCGAAAGCAGCCGTTGAAACCGCGCGCATCAATCTGGCCTACACCAAAGTCACCTCGCCGATTAGCGGTCGCATTGGTAAATCCGCAGTGACCGAAGGGGCGCTGGTGCAAAATGGTCAAACAACCGCCCTGGCAACCGTTCAGCAGTTGGATCCGATCTATGTCGACGTCACCCAGTCGAGCAATGATTTCCTGCGCCTGAAACAGGAGCTGGCCGATGGCCGTCTGAAACAGGAAAACGGGAAAGCGAAAGTGGAGCTGGTGACTAACGACGGTCTTAAGTATCCGCAGGCCGGCACGCTGGAATTCTCGGATGTCACCGTCGATCAGACCACCGGCTCTATCACGCTGCGCGCTATTTTCCCTAACCCGGATCACACCCTGCTACCGGGGATGTTTGTCCGTGCCCGTCTGGAAGAAGGGGTTAACCCTGACGCCCTGCTGGTGCCGCAACAGGGTGTCACCCGTACGCCGCGCGGCGATGCCAGCGTCATGGTAGTGGGTGAAGGCGATAAGGTCGAAGTCCGCCAGGTCACTGCTTCTCAAGCGATTGGCGATAAATGGCTGGTCACTGACGGTCTGAAATCCGGCGATCGCGTTATCGTCACCGGCCTGCAAAAAATCAAACCAGGCGTGCAGGTAAAAGCGCAGGAAGTAGCTTCTGATGATAAACAGCAAGCCGCAGGCAACGCGCCATCAGAACAAACCAAGTCTTAACTTAAACAGGAGCCGTTAAGACATGCCTAATTTCTTTATCGATCGCCCCATATTTGCATGGGTGATCGCCATCATCATCATGCTGGCTGGGGGATTATCGATCCTCAAATTGCCGGTGGCGCAATATCCGACGATTGCGCCGCCAGCAATTTCCATTACCGCCATGTACCCCGGTGCTGACGCCGAAACCGTGCAAAACACCGTGACTCAGGTTATCGAACAGAATATGAACGGTATCGATCACCTGATGTACATGTCCTCGAATGGCGACTCCACCGGTACGGCGACCATCACCCTGACCTTCGAATCCGGTACCGATCCGGACATCGCCCAGGTTCAGGTTCAGAACAAGCTGGCCCTGGCCACCCCTCTGCTGCCGCAAGAAGTACAGCAGCAAGGGATCAGCGTTGAGAAAGCGTCCAGCAGCTTCCTGATGGTTGTCGGCGTTATTAACACCAACGGCACCATGAACCAGGACGATATTTCGGACTACGTGGCGGCCAACATGAAGGACCCGATCAGCCGTACCAGCGGCGTCGGCGACGTTCAGCTTTTCGGTTCCCAGTACGCGATGCGTATCTGGATGGATCCGAATAAACTGAATAACTTCCAGCTCACGCCGGTGGACGTGATCAGCGCTCTGAAAGCGCAGAACGCCCAGGTAGCCGCTGGTCAGTTAGGCGGTACGCCGCCGGTGAAAGGCCAGCAGCTCAACGCGTCCATCGTCGCACAGACGCGTCTGACCAATACGGAAGAGTTTGGCAACATCCTGCTGAAGGTGAACCAGGATGGTTCCCAGGTTCGTCTGCGTGATGTCGCCAAAATTGAGCTTGGTGGCGAAAGCTATGACGTGGTGGCGAAGTATAACGGCCAGCCAGCGTCCGGTCTGGGTATTAAACTGGCTACCGGCGCGAACGCGCTGGATACCGCCAACGCGATCCGCGCTGAACTGGCGAAGATGGAGCCGTTTTTCCCGTCGGGGATGAAAATTGTTTACCCGTATGACACCACCCCGTTCGTGAAAATCTCTATTCACGAAGTGGTTAAAACGCTGGTGGAAGCGATCATCCTGGTCTTCCTGGTGATGTATCTGTTCCTGCAGAACTTCCGCGCTACGCTGATCCCGACCATCGCGGTGCCGGTGGTCCTGTTAGGGACCTTCGCGGTGCTGGCGGCGTTTGGCTTCTCGATAAACACCCTGACGATGTTCGGGATGGTGCTCGCCATCGGCCTGCTGGTGGATGACGCCATCGTGGTGGTCGAGAACGTCGAGCGCGTCATGGCCGAAGAAGGCCTGCCGCCGAAAGAAGCGACGCGTAAATCGATGGGGCAGATTCAGGGCGCGCTGGTAGGTATCGCCATGGTGCTGTCGGCGGTATTTATCCCGATGGCATTCTTCGGCGGTTCAACCGGCGCCATTTATCGCCAGTTCTCCATCACCATCGTTTCCGCAATGGCGCTATCGGTACTGGTCGCGCTGATCCTGACGCCGGCGCTGTGCGCCACGATGCTGAAGCCTATCCAGAAAGGCAGCCACGGCGCGACCACCGGTTTCTTCGGCTGGTTTAACCGCATGTTCGATAAGAGCACGCACCATTACACCGACAGCGTAGGCAACATTCTGCGCAGCACCGGTCGCTATCTGGTGCTGTATCTGATCATCGTGGTGGGCATGGCGTGGCTGTTCGTTCGTCTGCCGAGCTCGTTCCTGCCGGACGAAGACCAGGGGGTATTCCTGAGTATGGCCCAGCTGCCTGCCGGCGCCACCCAGGAGCGCACGCAGAAAGTGCTGGATGAGATGACGAATTACTATCTCACCAAAGAGAAGGACAACGTGGAATCCGTGTTTGCGGTTAACGGCTTCGGCTTCGCCGGCCGCGGCCAGAACACCGGTATCGCGTTCGTCTCGCTGAAAGACTGGAGCCAACGTCCGGGCGAAGAAAACAAAGTTGAAGCGATCACCGGTCGGGCGATGGGCTACTTCTCGCAGATTAAAGACGCGATGGTCTTCGCCTTTAACCTGCCGGCTATCGTTGAACTGGGTACCGCGACCGGCTTTGACTTCCAGCTGATTGATCAGGGCGGCCTGGGACACGAAAAACTGACCCAGGCACGTAATCAGCTGTTTGGCATGGTGGCGCAGCATCCTGACGTGCTGACCGGCGTGCGTCCTAACGGTCTGGAAGATACACCGCAGTTCAAAGTCGATATCGATCAGGAAAAAGCCCAGGCGCTGGGCGTCTCCATCAGCGACATTAACACCACGCTAGGCGCTGCCTGGGGCGGAAGCTATGTCAACGACTTTATCGACCGCGGCCGCGTGAAGAAAGTGTACATCATGTCCGAAGCGAAATACCGTATGCTGCCTGAGGACATCGGCAAGTGGTATGTTCGCGGCAGCGATGGCCAGATGGTGCCGTTCTCCGCCTTCTCCACCTCGCGTTGGGAATACGGTTCGCCGCGTCTGGAACGCTACAACGGTCTGCCATCGATGGAAATTCTTGGCCAGGCAGCGCCAGGCAAGAGTACCGGTGAGGCGATGAGCCTGATGGAAGAGCTGGCGGGTAAACTGCCGTCGGGTATCGGCTACGACTGGACCGGGATGTCTTATCAGGAGCGGCTGTCCGGTAACCAGGCCCCTGCCCTGTATGCCATCTCGCTGATTGTCGTCTTCCTGTGTCTGGCAGCGCTGTATGAGAGCTGGTCGATTCCGTTCTCGGTCATGCTGGTCGTACCGTTAGGTGTGGTCGGCGCGCTGTTAGCCGCCACCCTCCGCGGTTTAACCAATGACGTTTACTTCCAGGTTGGCCTGTTGACCACCATCGGCCTGTCGGCGAAAAACGCGATACTGATCGTTGAATTCGCCAAAGACCTGATGGAGAAAGAGGGCAAAGGGCTGATTGAGGCGACGCTTGAAGCGGTGCGTATGCGTCTGCGTCCGATCCTGATGACCTCCCTGGCGTTTATCCTTGGGGTTATGCCGCTGGTTATCAGCTCCGGTGCTGGCTCCGGTGCGCAGAACGCCGTCGGTACAGGCGTAATGGGCGGGATGGTGACCGCGACGATCCTGGCTATCTTCTTCGTGCCGGTGTTCTTTGTGGTGGTTCGTCGCCGCTTTAGTAAGAAAACGGAAGATATTGAGCACAGCCATCAGGTTGAGCATCATTAATCTGCACTACTGAACAAAGGGCCGCCACCGCGGCCCTTTTTTTGTTCATTACCGACAGGGCACATATTGCCATTGTTTATTTTTCGCGCTGCATTTAATATCTATTGATGTGTTGCAGACTATATCTATCGCGCTGTTTAGCCCTTAGGATCTTCTTACGCTCATTTACCAGGAATAATCCTAATATCATCATTCACGGCCGGCGGTTTCTGAACGCGACGACTGCTGTCTTAAACCAATGATTGATAAGACATCTCTATTTTTCAGGCTGCACGCCCGGGCCGCAGAAATTAATTCGTCTATTTTTAAGATAATTTCTCTCTGATAATTGTAATTTTTCGTAATAGCACGATGAAATCTCCTGGAGAGTGGATTATAGTTAAATCAGCAGGATTACTCAGTTAGTGTCAGGTCAGTTAGTCGTGTTCATCCCACAACGGTGTTTGTTAGTCGTCGTTTAAACCACTCAAAAGGGGATGCGTTATGGACGAATACTCGCCAAAAAGACATGATATCGCACAACTACGCTTTCTCTGCGAAACGCTGTATCATGACTGCCTTGCAAACCTGGAAGAGAGCAACCATGGCTGGGTCAACGACCCGACATCGGCTGTCAATCTCCAGTTAAATGAACTGATCGAGCACATTGCCACATTCGCCCTTAATTATAAAATTAAGTACGCTGAGGATAATAAGCTGATCGCTCAGGTTGACGAATATCTGGACGACACATTTACGTTGTTCAGTAACTACGGCATTAACTCTACGGATTTGCAAAAGTGGAAAAAATCCGGTAATCGGTTATTTCGTTGTTTTGTCAACGCCAGCCGGGAAAATCCGGCCAGTCTTTCGTGTTAGGATTATTACAATCAAAAGGTGGAATTATGTCTGATAAGCCATTAACTAAAACAGACTATTTGATGCGCTTACGTCGTTGCCAGACAATTGACACGCTGGAGCGCGTCATTGAAAAAAACAAATATGAACTTTCTGATAATGAGCTGGCGGTATTTTACTCAGCCGCCGATCATCGTCTGGCTGAACTGACTATGAATAAGCTGTACGATAAAATCCCGACGTCCGTCTGGAAATTTATCCGCTAATTAGTGCGCCCGACGCGGTCTGCTGACCGGATGGTAATCGCCAGCCTCAGCAGGACATCTTTTGATAGTCATCACAGCATTCAGCCAACAGCAAACTTGTAACCGGTTTCTTTTTTATACTGTTGCGACCCTCTAACGTCAGGTATAAGGAAGACCAATGAGTGAAGAAAAACGCAAAATGATCGCCGGTGAGCTCTATTTATCTGGCGACCCAACGCTTCGCGCCGATCGCCTGCGCGCCAGACAGCTGCTGCACTGTTATAATCATTCCGCCCCGAATGCGCAGGAAGAGCGTCAGCATATTCTGGCCGAGCTGTTCGGTCGCGCTGGCGATGCGTATATCGAGCCAAGCTTTCGCTGCGACTACGGCTACAATATCTTTCTCGGCGCCGGTTTTTACGCCAATTTCGACTGTGTGATGCTGGACGTCTGCCCTATCCATATTGGCGATAACTGCATGCTGGCTCCGGGCGTCCATATCTATACCGCCACCCATCCGCTGGATGCTGAGGCCCGAAACAGCGGCCAGGAATATGGCAAACCGGTGACCATTGGACACAATGTATGGATTGGTGGTCGGGCGGTGATCAATCCCGGGGTGACCATTGGCGATAATGCGGTCATCGCCTCCGGAGCGGTGGTCACTAAAGACGTTCCCGCCAGTACCGTTGTCGGCGGCAACCCGGCGCAGATCATCAAGCGCCTTCCGCCGCCGAATGCGTAACTGTTATGCTTTTCTGTAACTGATCTGTTACTTTCTCCGCAGAATACTGCAACATAAAATAACCTTCAGGCTGAGCCTGCCGCACCTGATCCATCGGGCGCACGGGGCGGGCTTATTGCAGAATTCGGGGACCAAGATGACAGAAATACAACGCCTGCTGACTCACACCATTGACGAACTTAACGTGCAGGAAAAACGCGATAATCGCCCGCGTTTTAGCATCAGTTTCATCCGCAACCATCCGGGCCTGTTTGTTGCCATGTATGCTGCGTTTCTGGCGACGCTGGTGGTCATGCTGCGCTCTGAAACGCTGGTGGATTCGGTCTGGTTGTTGGTGGTGCTGTTCATCCTGTTCAACGCTTTTTTCTTCTTTGACGTCTATCCACGCTATCGTTACGAAGATATCGATGTCCTCGACTTTCGCGTGTGTTACAACGGCGAATGGTACAACACCCGCTTTGTCCCCCGACAGCTGATCGACCGTATCCTGCAGTCGCCGGACGTCGATAGCGAGCAGAAGGCACAGCTTAAAAAAATGGTCGACACCAAAGGCGAGCTCTCCTTTTACGATGTCTTTACGCTGACCCGCGCCGGTACTGCGCAATAAGACGATTCAGCGTCCGCAGCGCCAGCGGATAGCGGGAAGCCGAAGTATTGCCATACCCCAGCACCAGCCCGCTCCGCCCCCGCCGCGGGTCGAGATAGAAATGACTTAGCGCAGCGGGCGCCAGCTGAAACTGACGCGCCTGCTGCGCAATCGTTCGATCGTCGATCCCCTCTATGGCCAACGTCAGATGGAGTCCCCCTTCCCCACCGAGGACTTCGCACGGCACGGTAATCTCTTGCGCCAGCGCCTCGCGCAGCTGTTGCTGACGTTTGCGGTACAGACGACGCATCGCTGCCAGATGACGCGCATAGTGTCCCTTCTCGATAAAGCTGGCCAGCGCACGCTGTTCAGCGCGGTGCCCGCCGCGCAGCAGCGCGCCAATGGCCTCCTGAGCGGCATCCGCCAGCGCGGACGGCATGACCATAAAACCGATACGCAGCGCCGGAAACAGGGTTTTGCTGAAGGTGCCGAGATAGACCACCGGGGCATCCGGGACCATCCCCAGCATCGCCGGGATCGGCTCTCCGCTGTGGCGAAACTCGCTGTCGTAGTCATCCTCCACAATCCACGCGCCGTGCCGATGGGCATACTCCACCAGCGCCAGACGTCGCGCGGCGCTCATGACGCTCCCAAGGGGATACTGATGAGAGGGAGAGGTGAAAATCAGCCGGGGTGGCTCTGCCACGCCGTTGTCGATACACATCCCTTCACCATCGACGGCCATCCCACAGACCCGCAGCCCCGCTCGCTGGAAACCACTCCTGGCACCCAGGTACCCCGGCTCTTCCAGCCACACGCTGTCGCCCGGGTTGGTCAACAGCGAGGCGCATAAGTTGACCCCTTCCAGCGCCCCCTCGGTGATGACGATCTGCCGGATATCGCACCGGATGCCCCGGGAGAGCGCCAGATGGCGGGCGATAGCCTCCCGCAGTTGGGGATCGCCCGCGGCCTCACCGTAGCCCAGCAGCGTGCTGCCTTCGTCGCGCAATGCCTTATCGATTAACCGCCGCCACAGCGGCAGCGGGAAATAGTTCACCGCCGGCATGCCAGGCGTAAACGGCAGCGCCGGCGAGTCACGGCGCATAGCGGCTGGCAGCCCCTGCAGCCGCTCAGACAGCACAACGGGTGGCGCGATTACCTCCTGCCGACGGCTAGCGGCGAGCGGCACCACCTGCGTCCCCTGACGGCTTCGCGTCAGGTATCCCTCCAGCGTCAGCTGCTCCAGTGCGGCATTCACCGTATTACGCGACAGATGCAGTCGACCGGCAATCACGCGCGATCCTGGCAAACGGCAGCTGGCCGCCAGGGTTCCCTGCAGGATGGCATGGCGCAAAGTGTGGTAAAGGGCACGCTGCAGGGTTTCGTCCGTTCGCTGCCGCATCCCCTGCGTCACCAACCCATAAAACGCATCGTCCGGTATATTCATGTCGCCTCCTCGTGGATCCATAAAAACATACTCTAATGGCACTTTTTATGGAACCAGCCAGCGCGTACGCTGCCTGTACATCCCCAATAAGGAAACCGCAATGTGTGAATACAATCAGTTTGGACAGGCGCTCGGCGCCGCGCTGCCCGACTGGCAACCCCGCCCCTGGCCGACCCGGCAGGTACTTCAGGGCAGCCGCTGTCGGCTCGAACCACTCACCCTCGCCCACGCCAGCGATCTGTTTGCTGCCCATCAGCTGGCGCCCGACGCCCGCAGCTGGACGTAGCTGCTGCGCGAACCGGAAACCAGCCTGGCTGAATTTAGCGCCTGGGTGGCGCAGGTTGCGACGCTGGCCGATCCGATCCATTTCGCCGTCGTTGACCAGCAGCGTGGAACGGCGGTCGGCTCGCTGGCGTTAATGCGCATCGATGCCACCCATGGCGTGGTCGAGGTGGGGCATGTCCATTTCTCTCCGCTGCTAAGCCGAACGGCTATGGCCACCGAAGCGCACTGGCTGTTGATGCAGTATGTGTTCGAGACGCTCGGCTACCGTCGCTATGAATGGAAATGCAATAGCCTCAATACGCCGTCAGGCCGTGCGGCAAGGCGACTGGGATTTCAGTACGAAGGACGTTTTCGTCAGGCGCTGGTGAGCAAAGGACACAACCGGGACACGGACTGGTTTTCAGTGATTGATGGCGAATGGCCGCAGCTGGATAGCGCCATGCGCCAATGGCTGGCCGCCGACAATTTTACCGCCGACGGCCAGCAGCGCCGTCCCCTGGAAAGCTTCCGTTAACGACGTTTTTTGCGCCCCTGCACTGCTTTGAAGCGGGGGTTGCTCTTGCAGATCACGTACAGCCGCCCTTTGCGTTTGACCAGCTGGCAATCCGGGTGGCGCTGTTTGGCGCTGCGTAATGAGTTAACGACCTGCATCATGCCTTCCTTTTTGCATCAATGAAGCCGCCAAAGCGCTGGCGGAAACGGGCCGCGCTACCCTCGCTGGCGAACGTTTTTTGTTTGCCGGTGTAGTACGGATGCGATTTCGAGGAGACGTCGATCGTCACATACGGATACGTCTCACCGTCGAGCTCAATCACGCGTTCGGTGCGGATGGTTGAGCCAACTTTAAAATATTCATTGGCGCTGGTGTCGTGAAACACCACCGTGCGATAGGGAGGATGGATATGGGCTTTCATGATGACCTCATCATTATGTTATAACATAACAATTAAGATACGCCGTTCCACGACAAAGATCAACCATGGTCATATCAGGGGTAATAACAAAGAGGCGAGTTTCCTCGCCTTTGGCTTCAGGGCGCCAGACGGTGGGCGATAGCGCGAAGTTGCTCCGCGATGGCCTGAAGATCTTTCCCCTGCTCGACTCTGGCGCCGCTGGAATGGCGAATCACCAGGCGCGCCGGCAGGATGGATGAGGTATGCGCCGCGCCGCTGGTACTGGCGAGGATCCGCCGCACCGCCTCTTTCCCCTGCAGGTCGAGGTCCAGCGAGACCGTACTCAATGCCGGATAGAAAAAGGAGCTTTCGTAGGTATCGTCATAGCCAATCACCGACTTCTCTCCCGGCACCGCCACCTGATGCTGATGGAAGGCGCTGAGCACCCCCAGCGCCATCTGGTCATTGCCCACCAGCACGGCGCTGAAATTAGGCGTTTCCCGCAGCATCTGCAGCGCGCCGGCGTAGCCGCTCTGCGCATCCCAGTTGCCGCGCAGGACGGTCACCGGCTTCAGACCGTAGCCATCCAGGGTCTCGAGCCAGCTTTTCAGCCGCAGTTTCGCCGATACGGAGCTGTCCGGGCCTGCCAGCAACGCAATCTCCCGATGCCCCATCTCATAGAGATATTTGACGCTGGCCCGGGTGCCGTCCGCCGGGTTAAACGAAACGTTAAACACGGAACTGTAGGGATCAACGTCGAGAAACAGGCAGACGATATCATCATTGTCAGCGGCGATTTTCTGCGCCTGTTCGGTCTCCAGCGGCACGTTGATAATGACCTTATCCACCCGCTGAGACTTCAGCTCATTGATGGAATCCTGGATGCTTTGGTTGACGCTCTCATCAATCATTGAAATCAGGACCTGGTAACCTTCCAGATTAGCATAGCGTTTTACCGCCGCCGCCACCTGGGAGGGGGCATGCCAGGCCAGCGAAATCGTCACCAGTCCGACCGTCTGGCTCTCCTTCCCCACCAGCTGCTGCGCCAGCCGGTTTGGCACATAGCGCAGAGCCTCTATCGATTTCTCCACCTTGCGGCGCGTCGCTTCGGATACATTGGCAGATTTGTTGAGTACCCTGGACACGGTCTGGTAAGAGACGCCCGCATGACGAGCGACGTCTTCCAGAGTAGCGCTTTTAGACTTCATGGTCCGGTTCCTTATGTTGTTATCCCATGATTGTAACAGGGGCCATTTGAAAAAACGCTCACCGCTACCTCTCATCGCAAAATTACACCACAAAAAGTATTACGTTCACAACCAGGTTAATTGTGAAACACTTCACTCATCACAACAAAAACCAGCGTTATTATTTGCACTTAGTCACACAATAATCATATCTCATTTGCCTGAATTTACATTTAGGCATTTTATGACATCAGTTATGTGAACGTAATACAAAACAATAAGAGGATAGAGATGAATACGACACTGCGCGTCCTTTCCACAGCATTAGCCGCTGCGCTAATCGCCCCTTCCGCCTTTGCGGCTACCGCTGCGATCCCGACCGTTGATTTTCATGGCTATTTGCGTGCCGGGGTTGGGGTCTCCGGCGACGGTAGCGAAGCGGAATGGCAAAAGAACAAGCTGGGCCGGTTGGGGAACGAATCGGATACCTATGGCGAGCTGGAGCTAGGCTCCGAGGTCTACAAAAAAGATGATGTCAGTTTCTATCTCGACAGCATGGTCAGCATGGTCTCCGATGGCTCTAACGATAATGAAACCACGCTGAACGATGACGCGCAGTTCGGCTTACGTCAGCTGAACCTGCAGATCAAAGGGCTGATCCCGGGCGATCCGAATGCGGTGATCTGGGGCGGCAAACGTTACTACCAGCGTCACGACCTGCACATCATCGATACTAAATACTGGAACATTTCCGGCTCCGGGGCCGGGGTGGAAAACTACACCCTTGGCCCGGGCGCCGTCTCGCTGGCGTGGATCCGCGGCGATGCCAACGACGTTGACTATCGCGTCGATGGCGACAGCAACGTCAATATCAACTATATCGATTTACGCTACGCGGGATGGAAGCCGTGGTCCGGGTCGTGGACCGAATTCGGCATCGACTACGCCATGCCGAACACCACTAAAAAACAGGACAGCTACGGCGGACTGTACGATGCCGAAAATGGCGTGATGCTGACCGGTGAAATCAGTCAGGATATGCTGGGCGGCTATAACAAAACCGTGCTGCAGTATGCCAACAAAGGTCTGGCGCAGAACATGGTCTCCCAGGGCGGCGGCTGGTACGATATGTGGAACTACGTGAACGACGCCACCGGCTATCGCGTGATTAACACCGGTCTGATCCCCATTACCGAGAAGTTCTCCATCAACCACGTTCTGACCTGGGGCTCGGCGGATGACATTACCGACTATACCGATAAAACGCGGATGCTGTCGCTGGTCGCCCGCGGGCAGTATCAGTTCACCGACTACGTGCGCCTGATTGGCGAAGTCGGCGGTTTCTATCAGAAAGACAGCTATAACAATGGCACCAGCTACAAACAGGCCGGTGAGAAATATACCATTGCGCTGGGCCTGGCGGACGGGCCGGACTTTATGTCACGCCCGGAATTACGTATTTTCGCGTCGTATCTGAATGATTCCGAAGATGGTAAACCGTTTGAAGACCAGACGGCGAATAATACCTGGAATTTCGGCGTGCAGGTTGAGGCCTGGTGGTAATATCGCGCTGGTAAGACAAATACGTTATTTATATCTCCAACTGTAAGGTCATTAATTTCCCTCCGGTAATCATTATTGCCACTGCTGTCTTTGTCTTATTTTCGGGATAACCTGTTTTCAGGTTATCCCGTTTTATTTATTTCCGCGCAGCAAAATGGTCATCCAGCAATTGACGTAGCGCATCGGACTGCTTACCGAAAATAGCATGAACCTGCTGGCCAAGAATAATGACACCCAGCGCGCCCTGCTGCTGTAATGCGTCCGAGTCCACGGCTGCCAGATGACGAACCGTTACCCGTAGACGGGTAATACAGGCGTCCACTTGGGTAATATTCGCTTCACCGCCGAAGGCCTGAACCAACGCCTCGATTTGCTGTTTTTCCGCTTCGCTTAACGGCTGTGCCGGACGTGCAGGAGAGAAATAGTGCAGGAAAGATTTTAAACTCACCATCATAAACTCCAGGGTAATAGATAAAAAAAAGCCTGCTCGTCAGAGCAGGCGTGGAGAAAAAAGATTAGGCGTGGCGACGGAGAATACGGCAATCCCATGCTGACAGGGTTAGCGGGGCCGACACCACCGCGTCGGTCAGGCAATCCCGATACCCTGACGGCAGGCTCAGGGTATGGCTTTGCGCGCTGTAGTTCTGCAGGAAGACAAACGTGCTCTCACCGTCGGTGCGCGCAGTAGCCACCACGCCGGGCGGTAAATCCGCCGCGATCGCCCGCGGTAGCGCCAGCTCCTTGCTCAGGGCGGCAAAGAAGTCGCGCTGGAAGGCCAAATCGTTGCGGGAGGCCACATGCCAGGCTTTACCTTTCCCGAAGCCGTTCACCGTCACCGCTGGCCTTCCGGCATAAAAATCATCCCGGTAGGTGGCCAGTGTCTGCGCGCTTTCGGTATGGATCAGTTCACAGAGATGGCGCACCTGATACGGGCCCTGCAGACCGCACTGATTCCCGGCCAGGCCCTGCACCAGATTAAACTCGCCGTCATTCAGGCAGTCGATCTCTTCCGCCCAGATGCCCAGCAGATTGCGCAGCGGGCCAGGGAAGCCGCCGAGATAGCAGAGATCGGATTCGTTGACGATGCCGGTCCAGTAAGTGGTCACCAGATGGCCGCCGCTGGCGACAAACGCCTCCGCCCGCGCGGCAAAGCCGTCGCGCACCATGTATAACATCGGGGCAATGACCAGCAGGTATGGCGTTAAATCAGCGTCGGCGTCAATCACATCGACGGCGATGCCCTGCTCCCAGAACGGACGGTAGTGCTCATTGACCGTCTTCTCATACTCCATCCCCAGATTGCGCGGTCCCTGGGCGTCATCAAGCGCCCAGCGGTTCTGCTGGTCGAAGATAATCGCCACTTTCGCCTCGGTGCGACAGCCCCGGACCTCCGGTAGCTTGCTCAGTATCTCACCGAGTTTGCTGACTTCACGGCCAATACGGGTATCGATGTGCCCGACATGGTCGACCACCGCGCCGTGAAATTTCTCAACCGAACCGCGACTTTTCCGCCACTGGAAATACTGCACCGAGTCGGCGCCATGCGCCACCGCCTGCAGCGAGGAGAGAATATGCATGCCCGGTTTCTTCAGTTTGCTGGTCGGCTGCCAGTTAGTCGCGCCCGGCGTGGACTCCATCAGCACAAACGGCTGGCCGCCCTTCAGGCTGCGCATCATGTCGTGATACATCGCGGTGTAGCAGGCCAGCGCGGTTTCGTCTTTATCGCGGTGCCACATCGGATAGCTGTCCCACGAGATAAAGTCCAGCACCTCCGCCAGCTGCCAGTAGTCATAATCGTAGAAATACTCCATAAAGTTGGTGGTCACCGGGAGGGCGGCATTCGCCGCCTTCAGCGGGGCGATTTCATGGCGGCAGAAATCGGTCACCTGAGCGGTGTTAAAGCGATGCCAGTCAAGGTTGAGACCGTGGATCGACGTTTCACCCTGCGGCGCAGGCGATTCAATCTGCGACCAGTCGGTATAGGTATGGCTCCAGAAGGTGCTCCACCAGGCCTGGTTGAGGTTCTCCAGGGTCTGGTACCGCGTCTTCAGCCAGTCGCGAAAGCGGGTCTGGCAGCGCTCGCAATGACATTCTCCGCCATATTCATTGGAAATATGCCAGCCCAGCACCGCCGGGTGCGCAGCATAGCGCTCCGCCAGCAGGCTATTAATTTTCAGGGTCTTCTCACGATAGATCGGCGATGACATACAGTGGTTGTGACGGCCGCCGTGCAGGGCCGGCACCCTATCGCGCCCCACCCGCAGAACCTGCGGATAGCGTTGAGACATCCACGCCGGACGCGCGCCGCTCGGGGTGGCCAGAAATACATGAATGCCGGCGGCATACAGTTTATCGAGAATAGTATCCAGCCAGGCGAAATCAAATACCCCTTCGCGCGGCTCAAGTTTCGCCCAGCTAAATATGCCCACCGACATCACATTGCATTTTGCCTGCTGCATCATGGCAATGTCTTTATCAATAATGTCGGGGTCATTCTCCCATTGTTCCGGATTATAATCCGCGCCATGCAGCAGCGTATTAACCTTTGGATGTAAAGGTGCAAATTTATTCATAATAAACTTCCTGAAAAGAACGACAAATAATTAATTAAATACTTTTACCGACGGCAGTACTTTTCCCTGGCAGTCAAATAGCGCCTGATTTTCCCGCGCATTACCCTCTTTCCATTCGTCATGGATATATTTCATCCCCGCCGGGGTGGCCCAGGTATTTCCCGGCACGGCAATCCACGTGGGCTCCCAGTAAAAAATACCTTTGCCGCGCTGGTCGGGAACATCTATTACGGCCTGCATCAGATCGTGAATATAGCGATATTGCCCCTGCACGGTGGCGGGATAGCCTCCGTCCTTTTCCTCTTTGGCCTGAAAACTGTTTTCCGCGTTATCGCAGTTAGCCAGGGTATAGGCATAGGCCGCCTCGACGACAATGACATCTTTGTTATAGCGTTTGCTGATGTCATCCATATTGGCCTTCAGGGCGCTGATCGGCCCGTTCCAGTAGGTGTACATCGACAAACCAATCACGTCATAGGGCACATGACGTTTCTCTATTTCGTCAAACCACCAGCGGAAGGTATCGTTCTTGGTCCCTTCAGCCAGATGCAGCATGATTTTCACCTGCTCGCCATTGCGCAGATTCGCCTTCAGACCATCAATGGCCGCGTTCAGCAGCCCGGCCAGCCGGTCGAACTCGCCGCCCCCCTGCCCCCAGCTTTTCCCTTCCGGCCACAGCATACCGCCGTTGATCTCATTGCCGATCTGCACCATATCCGGCAGGACGCCCGCCTGCTTAAAGCGGGCGATGGTATCCCGGGTATAGTCATGAATCGCCGTTTTCAGCTGCGGATAATCCATCTTTTCCCAGGCCTTGGGTTTGAACTGCTTGCCGGGATCGGTCCAAAAATCGCTGTAATGGAAGTCGAGCAGCAGCTTCATTCCCTGGGCTTTCGCCCGTTTCGCCAGCGCCAGAGTAGTGGCCAGATCGTTATTCCCGCCGCCATAGCCCTCGCCGCTTGCCGATTGCGGATCCACCCACAGGCGGAGGCGAACATAGTTGACGCCGTTCTCTTTCAGAATGGCGATCGGATCCTTACGCTGGTTATTCTGGTCGTAGAAAATTGCCCCGTGCTTTTCGGCATCCAGCAGCGTGGAGATATCCGCGCCTTTAATAAAGTCCGCCGGCATACCCTGAAAGGCGCGGGTTTCAAGCGCGTCCGCTGCCAGCGAAGGGAGGGAAAAACTGCATGCCAGACAAACCGCAAGCCATGCGGGTGTAAATCTTTTCATGTGCTTATCCTTTAGTACTGCCCGAGGTCAGGCCGGAGACGAAGTATTTTTGTAACGCCAGATAGAGGATCGCGACCGGCACGGCAATCAGCACCGCCCCCGCCGCGTAGGTGGTGTAGCTGGCCCCCATTTTTTGCGCCACCAGGTTATACAGACCGATAGGCAGCGTGTATTTATCCGGGGTACGCAGGATGGTGCTGGAGAGGATGAAATCCCCCAGCGGGCCGGTGAAGGAGAACAGCGCCACCACCGCGAGGATCGGCCTCGACAACGGCATGATGATCTCAATAAAGATGCGAAAGCTACTGGCGCCGTCCATGCGGGCGGACTCATCCAGATCTTTAGGGATCGCGTCGAGATACCCCTTCATCAGCCAGGTGTTCATCGGGATCATTCCCCCGACGTAGATCAGCACCAGCGCCAGATGGCTGTTTATCAGGCCAAGCAGTTGCGACAGCACAAAGATGGCAATCAGCGCGGAAAACTGCGGGATCATCTGCAGCAGCAGGAACAGCATCAACCCGTTCTGCCGCCCTTTAAAGCGGAAGCGGGAGAAGGCGTAAGCGGTAAAGCTGACGCTAATCAGGGTCAGCACCATGGTCAGAAAGCTGATTTTCATCGAGTTCCAGTACCAGGTGAGGTAATTCACATTGCCATTGAACAGATCGGCATAGTGCTGGAACGACAGGTTTTCCGGAATGATCGAGGTACTGAGCAGGCTATTGCCGGCGTTCAGCGACGCCCCGACGGTCCAGACCAGCGGGTAGATAATCACCACCGAGACCAGGATAACCACCAGCCAGGTGAGAGAGAGTCGGATCCACTTTTCGCGTTTAATACTGGGTGATTGAGCCATGTTGCTTCCCTTACGCCATGTCGTCATTTTTGAAGGATTTGGTGGCGCGGAACTGCCACAGCGCCAGGCCGACGACGAAGATCGACAGCAGGATAGTGATGGTCGCCGCGATGGCGTACTGCGACGAGGACATCGTCAGCTTATAGATCCACGACACCAGAATATCCGTCCCGCCGGCGTTAGATCCCGCCACCGCAGGGCCGCCGTTGTTAAACAGATAAATAATGTTGAAATTATTAAAGTTGAAGGTGTACTGGGTGATGATGATCGGCGCGATCGCGTACAGCACCAGCGGCAGGGTGATGGTGCGCAGGCGGGTAAAGGCGCTGGCGCCGTCCATCGTCGCCGCTTCATACAGATCGTCCGGGATCGCCTGCAGCACGCCGGTGGTCATGGCAAAGACAAACGGAAAGCCAAGCCAGGTCTGCATCATGATCAGCGCGGTTTTGGTCCAGAACGGGTCGGTTAGCCATGCCTTCGGGCTGATGCCGAAGAATGACAGGATCGCGTTGTTAATCACCCCGAAGGAGTCATTGAACATCCCGGCAAAGACGAGGATAGTGACAAACCCCGGCACCGCCCACGGCAAAATAAAGATGGTGCGGATCAGCGGCTTAAAGCGCAGATCTTTTTGGTTCACCAGAATCGCCAACAGCACGCCCACCGTACACTGCAGGGTGGTCGCCAGCAGCGTCCACACCACGGTCCACTGCAGCACATCCAGAAAGGTGGAGCGCCAGATGGAGAGGGTGAAAATATTGACGAAGTTTTTCAGCCCCACCCAGTCCACCAGCTTCGCCGGCGGCGTGTGGTACAGGTTGTAGTTGGTGAAGGCGATGGCGAAACCAAACAGAATGGGAAAGATCACCACAAAGACCAGCAGAATAAAGCCCGGGGTGATCATCAGGTACGGGAAGCCGTCGCTCAGCAGCATCTGGTACTGCTTACGCACGCTGTTCAGCGCGACCCCTTCATCGCGTTTTTTGCCGTTCAGCCACGCGTCCCGCAGCGAGAGAAAATAGATCAGCACGCCAAAAGCGACGATCAGCACGCTGATAATCCCCTCCGCTAACAGGAAGATAGAGTTATCCCGGGGCACCTCTTCACCCAGGGTATAGAGCCCCCACAGCCCCTCGCGCAGGAAATCGTAAAAAATACCCAAAAAGCTGCTCAGCAGCACCAGGAAGACCAGCCCCTTCAGCCACTGGCGATGATAAAACTGGCCGAAACCCGGCACGATTGCCAGCAACAGGCCGCACCACGCATGGCGCCCGGGCCCGCGCGCGTCGCTAAAATTTTCGCTGGAATGGATGCTCACACTCGACTCCTTCTACAAACGGGAGGTCCCCCTCCCGCTCGGTGACTTCACGTGACGGTAAATTACTGATTGCTGGCCTGCATCGCTTCAATCTGCATCTTGATCTGTTTCACCGCATTATCGAGCGCGGCCTGCGGCGCCTGCTTGCCGGTGAGGCTCAGTTCAAGCGCGGCATTGGCCGGCCCCCACACTTCCCCCATCTCCGGAATGCCCGGCATAGCCATCGCCCGAGCCGACTGAACGGCGACGGCGCTGGCCTTTTCGTCATTTTTAATCACCGGGTCGTCAATCATCGCCTTCAGCGGCGGGATTTCGCCGGTGGCGACATAGCGGGCTTTTACATACTGCGGCTGGTTGATGAACTCGATAAACTGTTGCGCCAGCGCCTTGTCTTTACTCCAGGTCGATACCACGTAGCCCTTAACGCCGAGGAAGGAGCTCATTGGCTTGCCGTCCGGCAGGGTCGGCAGCGGCACCACGCCAAAGTTGATACCGGCGGCTTCATACGGCTGGAAGGCCCAGGGGCCGTTGATCACCGCCGCCGCTTTTTTCTCGGTAAACAGCGAATCAATGGCGTTCAGCCCGTTATCGCCGAGGCTCCCTGCGGGGAAGGCCTTCTCGGCATAGAATTTTTTCAGGAAGGTCACGGCTTCCACGGCGCCGGGCGTATTGAGCCCCACCTGCTGCGGATTAAAACCGCCGCCGTCGTTCTTCGCGAAGATATAGCCGCCCATCGGGCCAATCGCCCCCCAGCTGTAGTAGATCTGATCAAACTTGGCCAGCAGGCCGTATTTGTTCTGCTCGCGCTGGGTCTTCGAGTAGTCCAGCCAGGCCTGCAGACTGTCCAGCGGCTTGTCGATCAGGTCCTTGTTGTAGATAAGCACCAGGGTTTCCACCGCTTTCGGGATCCCATACAGCGCGTTGTCCATGCGGAAGGCGTTGATAGAGGCTGGCGTAAAGGCATCCTGTTTCGCCTGCTCAACGTTGAGCGGCGAGAGAAGTCCCTGAACGACGGCGCCGCCGAGCTGGTCATTCGGGATCACCAGCACGTCCGGCCCAATGCCCGCCGGGCCATCGAGGCGCAGCTTTTCCAGCTGCTGGGCATAAGGCATCTCCTGCAGATTGACCTTCACGTTGTACTGCTTCTCAAAATCGCTGACCGCGGTTTTGATGCCAGTGGATTTTTTAATGTCTTCCCAAACGTTGAGCTGCCCGGCGGCATGCGCCTGCAGGCTGGTAAGTTGCCCCGCCGCGAGGGTGGTAAGGATCAGTGCAGCAAGCGTGTTCTTTTTCATTATCAACCTCATGTGAAGGTATAACAATTTAATGGTTTTTTATTTGACTTACGTCTGCCAGTTAGAAAAAAAATCATTTCAAACTGCCTTGTTACATAGAAAACAGACTCTGGTTCGCTTTTGTTATACGCTACGCTTTGATTGGGGATAAAACTACCATAAGCTGCCAGTTGTGTGATCATCCTTGCAGAAATGAAACGCCGCTGTATGGCGCAAAAACCGCGGAAGTTATAGTCAGGACATGATTTTAGCGCTGTTGAATATCGTCACGCTGATTTGTTATACGTAATACAAACACACTCAAATCAGCGACACGCCAACGGCAAACAACGGCTACTCACTTCGGGGAATGTGGATGTCCAATATACGACTGAGGAATGTCACCAAAAGGTTCGGCAGCACGGTGACGCTGCACCAGGTCAATCTCGATATTGAAGATGGCGAGTTTGCGGTCTTCGTCGGCCCTTCCGGCTGTGGAAAATCGACGCTGTTACGTATGATTGCCGGGCTGGAAGAGGTCAGTGACGGGGAAGTGCTGATTGGCGATGAGGTGATGAACGATGTAGTCCCCGCCCGCCGCGGCGTGGCGATGGTTTTTCAGTCCTATGCGCTCTATCCGCACATGACGGTGGCGGAGAATATGGGCTATGGGCTGAAAGTGAATAAAGTGCCGAAAGCGGAGATCCGTCGCCAGGTGGAAATGGTGGCCAAAACGCTGCAGCTCTCTCACCTGCTGGATCGTAAACCGAAGCAGCTCTCCGGCGGCCAGCGGCAGCGTGTGGCCATTGGCCGCGCTATCGTGCGTAATCCCCGGGTGTTTATGTTCGATGAGCCGCTTTCTAACCTCGATGCCGAGCTGCGCGTCGATATGCGCCTGCATATTGCCCGCCTGCACCAGGAGCTGAAGACCACCATGGTCTATGTCACGCACGATCAGGTGGAGGCGATGACGCTTGCCGATAAAATCGTAGTCATGAACTACGGGAAGGTCGAACAAATGGGTTCGCCGATGGCGCTGTACTACAATCCGGTCAACAAATTCGTCGCCGGTTTTATCGGCTCGCCAAAGATGAACTTTTTGCCGGCCACCGTCAGCGACTGGCAGGCAGAGCGCTTAACGGTCACCCTCGCCCAGGACCAACAGCTCACCCTGAACGTTGCCACCCAACCGCTGAAGCCCGGCGCCGCGGTCACGCTGGGGATCCGGCCAGAGCACCTCACGCCGGAAGTCTCCACCGGTACCGTGGTGGAGTTTCAATGTGAAGTGGTGGAGCGTCTGGGCAACAATACCTACCTGTTCGGCCAGTGCTACGGTCACGATAACGTCAAGGTTCTGCTGCCCGGCGACGTCCATTTCCGCCCGTGGCAGAAGATTAATCTGGCCTTCGATGACCGCTTCTGCATGGTGTTTGATGAGAACGATCTGCGCATCAGCGCCGATATCACGGCGCCGGACGCGCACTAAGCCAACATATTGCTGTCATCTGCGCAGCGTATGCTGCGACTGAATGCCGGAATACATCCTGCCCGGCATTCACACCCTCATTTTATTCTGCTGCATCGGAATCATCCTTCTCTCCCGGCATCGCAGGTTATTGTGATGCCGGTTTTTTTTCCCCGCGCAGCGCGATTTCTCCCGCTGCGCCCGGTTTATCTTTCGCATATACTGATGACACCCGGCGAACGATAAGGATACAGGCATGAGGACCCGGCATCTGATGGCGCTGTTTACAGGAGTGCTGATACTGGCCATCATCCTGCCTATCTCGCTCAGCATCTGGCAGGCGGCGCGGCAGGCCAAAATGCAGTTCTATCGTGAGCTGGATGATTATTCCAACCGTATTGTCGTCCGCACGCTGCAGGTCGCCGATCAGGCCCGGGAAGCACTGCGGGAGGCCGACTCACACTCTGCCGCCTCCTGTAGCCCTGAGCATCTGCTCACCCTCCGCCGGATCGCCTATACCCATCGCTACGTGCAGGAAGTGCTCTGGCTGGAAGATTCCGTACCGCAATGCTCCTCCCTGGAAGACCATAGCGTTGCGGTGACCTTCCCGCCACCGGATCACATTGCCCCCGACGGCTATCGCACCTGGCTGACCTCGATTAACGATCTTGGCCTTAATCACCAGATGACGGCCATGGCCAGCCGGCAGCATATGGTAATGATCGATCCCATCTCCTTCATTGATGTGGTGCCCGCCAGCGAGGAGAAGATCCATACCATGCTGTTTGGTTTGGACCATCTGAAAATGGTGATCAGCAGCCAGCCGCTGCCGGCGAAGGTCTGGCAACGGATTAAAGATCCGCACCTGAATATGCTGACCCTGGATAATACGGTCTACCGGATCCAGCGCATTCCCGAGCTGGGATCCGGCATTGTGACCTGGTCATCCACGCTGCCGCTACAGCAGCGCATTCGCCAGCAGCTGATCTTCTGGCTCCCTGTCGGCATCTTCACCAGCCTGCTTGCCACCTGGCTGCTGCTGCGCCTGCTGAGACACCTGCGTTCACCGCGCAACAGTATGCTGGACGCCCTCAATTCCCAGGCGATTCAGGTTCACTATCAGCCGATTATTTCATTGCAGGACGGAAAAATCGCCGGGGCCGAAGCGCTGGCGCGCTGGCAGCAACCCGACGGCACCTTTTTATCGCCGGATATCTTCATTCCCCTGGCCGAGCAAACCGGACTGATCACCCAGCTGACGGAAGATATCGTCAGGAAAATTTTTGCCGACCTGGGCCCCTGGCTGAGGCAGCGGCCGGAAGTGCATATCTCCATCAACCTGTCGGTGGATGACTTACGCTCTCCCACCCTACCCAAGCTATTACACGATCAGCTGCAGCACTGGGGGATCGCCGCCGAACAGATTATCCTTGAGATCACCGAGCGCGGGTTTGTCGACCCGGAGACCACCATGCCGGTGATCGCACACTACCGCGAGGCCGGGCACCGCATTTCGATTGACGATTTCGGTACCGGCTACTCCAGCCTGAGCTATCTGCAGAAGCTGGACGTCGACACGCTGAAAATCGATAAATCCTTTGTCGATACCCTCGAGTACCGGCCGCTGACGCCGCACATTATTGAAATGGCCAAGGCGCTCAATTTGGCCACCGTCGCCGAAGGGGTTGAAACCGTAAGCCAGCGCGACTGGCTGAGACAGCATGGCGTTCAGTACGCCCAGGGGTGGCTGTACAGCAAAGCGCTGCCAAAAGAGTCGTTTATTCTGTGGGCGGAAGAGAACCTCCATGCGCATTAAGCGGCAGGCGGCCTGCGCAGAAGGTCAGCGGGCGCGGCCTCTTCGCCGCCCTCTGCCGGAGGCTACTTCAGATAGGATTTAATCACCTGCATCACCGTCTCCAGATCCGCCTCACGCTGCGTCTCGTCTGGCTCTTTCACCACATGGTCGGTGAGATGTCCCTGGATAACCTGCAGCATCATACCATTGACCGCGCCGCGGATCGCCGCCAGCTGCTGTAGCACCTCAGCGCACTCATGCTCGCGATTAAGCATTTTCTCTAATGCGGTACTCTGCCCCTGAATTTTCTTCAGCCGGGTCAGTAACTTCTTTTTGTCTCTCACTGTGTGTGACATTACGCGATCCACCGTTTTTTTCTGTCCGGGATTACCGACCTGCGTGGTCAGCAACGCCTGCCAGCATACCATGATCCCTTTTATTAGCCGCTTTATCTACTGGGGGGTAGTATTTTACTACTGGGGGGGAGTAGGATAAACGCACTTTTGGCAAGGATCCCGATATGAACGATTTCACTTCCCTTCTGCAGCAGGGCAATGCCTGGCTGTTTATTCCCAGCGCAATACTGCTCGGCGCGCTGCACGGCCTCGAACCCGGGCACTCAAAAACAATGATGGCCGCCTTTATCGTGGCGGTGCGAGGAACCTTAAAACAGGCGGTACTGCTGGGGCTGGCGGCCACGGTTTCGCATACGGCGGTGGTCTGGCTGATCGCCATGGCCGGTCTGTGGTTTGGCCGCGGCTGGAACACCCAGACTTCTGAGCCCTGGTTTCAGCTGATTTCGGGGATTATCATTGTGTTGATTGCCTGCTGGATGCTCTGGCGCACCTGGCGCGAATCGCGTCCCCACTCCCACCATTATCATCAGCACGACCATGAACATGAACATGAACATGAACATCATCATGAACATTCACATGACCGCCATCATTCTCACGCCCCTGGCGCGCCGCTGGTGGCGGAGGAGTGGCAGGACGCGCATCAGCGGGCCCATGCCCAGGAGATCAACCGGCGCTTTGATGGCCGTCAGGTGACGACCGGGCAAATCGTGCTGTTTGGCCTGACCGGCGGGCTGATCCCCTGCCCGGCGTCCATTACCGTGCTGCTTATCTGTTTACAGCTGAAGAAATTCTCGCTGGGCGCCACGCTGGTGCTGGGCTTTAGCGTCGGTCTGGCGCTGACGCTGGTGGCTTCCGGGGCTATTGCCGCCCTGAGCATGAAACATGCCGCCCGCCGCTGGCCGTGGCTTAACGACCTCTCGCGCAAGGCGCCCTGGATCTCAGGTTTACTGATTATTGTGGTAGGGATCTACATGATGCTTCATGGCCTGAGCGGTCTGTAAACCACAAAGCGCCCTCTTCTTGACGACGAGGGCGTGGGTTCCCTTCAGGAGACGCTCTCCCGGGGAGTGTTGACCGCGTTGCGGTTGACGGGCTGACTGAACCACGGCAGGCACAGCTGGATAAGCGGTCCAATCGACAGCGCGTAAATGACGGTTCCGACGCCAAACTTGCCCCCCAGCAGACAGCCAATCAGCAGCACGGAAAGCTCGATCGCCGTCCGGATACCGCGCAATGACCAGCCGGTGCGAGCGTGCAGGCCGGTCATCAGACCATCGCGCGGACCCGGGCCAAAGCCCGCGCCAATGTACATCCCGGTGGCGATAGCGTTCAGCACAATCGCCACCACCAGCAGCGCACTGCGCGCCACCAGCGATTCCAGCGGCGGCAGGACGGCCAGCGTGGCGTCCGCCGCCAACCCCAGCACTATCACATTGCTCACCGTGCCGAGCCCCGGCATCTGCCGAATCGGGATCCATAGCAGCAGCACCGCGGCGCCGGTCAGAATAATCACGGTCCCGAAACTGATCCCCAGCTGTTTAGCCACTCCAAGATGAAAGACGTCCCACGGATCGGCGCCGAGATTAGCATGCACGAAGAGCGCCGTGGACACGCCGTAGAGCACCAGACCGATATATAACTGCAGCAGGCGACGAAGCATATTTTTTCCTCAACATCATTGCGAATGCCCTCATCATCAGCAAAAATGGACTGATAATTAATGGCCAGTTTTGGAAAAGTGGATCGCTATGTCAGCCCGACGCTTTGGAACACAGTCCCTGGTACGCCTGCTCGGCAACTGGCAGGAGTCCAGTTCACGCACACCGCTATGGCGCCAGCTGGCGGAAGCGCTCCGCCTGCTGATCCTCGATGGCCGTCTGACGCTACAGACGCGCCTGCCCGGCGAGCGCGAGCTGGCGGCGGCCCTCAACGTCAGCCGGACGACCATCGCCAGCGCCCTCGGCCAGCTGCGGGAGGAGGGATTTCTCCAAAGCCGCCAGGGAAGCGGGTCGCGCATTGTTTTGCCGGAACGCCCTGCCGACCTGCCGCCGCCCTCTGCGACCCCCTCGACGATCAATCTCTCTACCGCCGCCCTCAGCGCCGGTCCGGAGGTCCATCAGGCCTTCCAGCATGCCATGACCCTGCTGCCGCCCTATCTCGCCCAGACCGGTTACGATCAGCAGGGGCTCCCGGTGCTACGGGAAGCGATTGCCCGGCGCTACAGCGAACGTGGCCTGCCGACGCGGCCCGATGAAGTGATGGTGGTCAACGGCGCGCTCAGCGCCTTCGCGCTGATCATGCGTCTGTTCACCGGCCCCGGTGACCGGGTGGTCATTGATGCCCCGACCTATCCAATGGCCATCAGCGCCATTCAGGGCGCCTCCTGCCGGCCCATTGGGGTCGCACTCCCACAGCAGGGGTGGGACTGCGATGGATTCGCGGCGATCATTGCGCAGACCGCGCCGCGTCTGGCATGGCTGATGCCGGATTTTCACAACCCCACCGGGCGCTGTATGGATGCCCTCACCCGCCAGCGGGTCGCGGACATCGCGGCCAGGACGCGAACAACGCTGGTGATCGATGAGACCATGGTCGACCTCTGGTATAACGCCCCGCCCCCGCCGCCGCTGGCCTGCTTTAATCCCGACGCCGCGGTGATCACCATCGGTTCGGCCGGGAAAAGTTTCTGGGGGGGACTGCGCATCGGCTGGATCCGCGCCAGCACGCGAACAATCGCCTCGCTTATTCAGGCCCGCGACTCTCTGGACTTGGGTACGCCGCTGCTGGAGCAGCTGGCCTGCAGCTGGCTGCTGGCAAACGCCGCCACGCTGCTGCCGCCGCGACGGGAGATGCTGAAGGCGCGCCGGGACATGTGCGAAGAGCTGATGAAAGAGTATTTTCCCCGCTGGCGCTTTACGCCACCGGAAGGCGGGCTCTCTTTTTGGGTGGAACTCCCTGACATGCTAGCCACTTTGTTCTCTGCACGTGCGGAAAGCCAGGGGATCCATATCGGCACCGGCACGCGGTTTGGTCTGGAGGGCGCGTTCGATCGCTATTTACGTCTGCCGTTTACGCTGCCGGATGAAGCATTGCGCCAGGCCTTCTCCACGCTACAACCATTGTGGCACAGCCTTGCAGAACAGCGGGAAAGTACGCGTTTGCGGAAAATAATATAAGAAAATATCGACGGGCTGGCTTCAGCCCGTCAAAAGTCCGTCATCCATGAGGTATATGAGATGTTTTTATAAAATTGCCTGGGTATCCTGCCATCTGGTTATGGCAACCCGGTGACGGAAATAAGGCAATTTCATTAATGCTGGCGCGGAATAGGAAACCCTTTCAAGGAAATAATAAAGCCATCTTCATCTTTTTTAATTTTAGCGCCGGTGTCACACCAGTCGGAGGCAATGCGAAAGAACTCATCACTACCGATATTCCAGTTCAGGCGAACGTGTTTCACGTATCCTGAGCGCAACATATCGCAGGCTTCGCTGTAGTTACTGGCTGTAGAGAATTGTTGTTTCATTTTTTCTTCTTCAGAAGTTTTCTTAATGCTTTGATTTCTTTAGGGGTTAATGGCGTCGCTTCCTCTTCGGTATGCTGGCTGTCAATGTCCTCTTCCGTCACCCCCGCCTCATCTGCTGACGCCTCCAGCTGAAAAGCCAGCTGCAGCAGCTTTTCCGTTGCCGTACCCAGGTTCTCGTTATTCACTTCCGCATAATGACGCAACTTCTCTTTTAACTCAGCGTCAATTTTTACATTCAAAACCACTGTGGTCATAGCTACGCTTCCCGTGCAATAAAATCATCATAATTAATACACGAAGTTAACATGCTGATCCAGAGATATATTTTATAGCATGGATCTGGCAACAAATTCCCACCAATAAGATGCGCTTTATTTATGACACGCAAATGACATTAATATTTCAGTAGCATTTCAGATTTATGACAAGTAAATATTATGGAATAAGTAGAGGGTGTTTTAGCAACTAAAAATAATATGTGATCTGAATTAGGAATAAATTCTGGCCAGCAGAGAAGACCGCACAAATACAAGGGGAAAATTACGAAGGCCGAAATGGGTGGGGGCCCTGCCAGCTACATCCCAGCACACACGTCGTCTGCTCTGGCTGCTTCCTTCCGGACCTGACCTGGTAAACAGAGTAGCGTTGCGGGAGAACCAACAGAGCCCCCATTGAGAGCGTTGTTACCCAACGCGCTGGCGCATTATCCCTGCTGACCTGGTGAATTGCAAGCACGCCCCGACTGCCTGCTGGTTTATTGCGCAATAATGCGAATAAAACCAGTCACTCACGCTCAACCTGTGAGATTGCGAGCGCGCGCTCAGCACACAGTCGGGATATCTACCATACTTAGCTATCTTGCGTCCCCTTTTATCATCAGCACCTTGTCTCGACGGTAATCGAATGACTGACTCATCACCACAGACCATCACTCTGCCTTTACCCGCCATTGAAGGGATGACCATCGCCTTTCAGGGGGTGAATTATCTGCGCCCTGAAAAAATGCTCGACTTCGTGACCATCAGTCAGGCGCCGGTGCGGGCGGTCACGCCGCTGGCGCTGCTCTATTCCACCGTCGGCGTCCTGCGCCAGGTGGAACTGCGCAAGCTACCGGTCTACATCAGCGGTCGGGTGGTATACCCCATCTCGTCGCTGACCATGCCGGGCCTGCGCGCGAAGCTGATCATCAACGCGACCTCGCAGCGGTTAAAATTCCTTGAGAGCCTCATCGCCAGTTCACCTTCCGACAATGTCCATGGCATGCAGATCCTCGGCCTCGCTCTGACGTTCACCGTCGAACAGCCCGCCTGATCGGGCAGGCTGTACAGCCTGAAGATCAGCGCTTATGCTGGCGTTTTTCGGGTAACAGGACTGAATATGGATCCGCACGATACATTTCCCCAACGTGTCTGGCACATTGTGGCGTCGATACCGGAAGGGTATGTCACGACCTATGGCGATGTCGCCAGGCTGGCTGGTTCGCCGCGCGCGGCGCGCCAGGTGGGCGGTGTGCTGAAGCGTCTGCCGGAAGGGTCCACTCTGCCCTGGCATCGGGTAGTCAATCGCCATGGCGATATCTCCCTCACCGGCCCCGATCTGCAGCGGCAGCGTCAGGCGCTGCTGGCCGAAGGGGTGCAGGTCTCCGGCGGCGGCCATATCGATCTCCAGCGCTATCGCTGGGTTTACTGAAGACCAAAAAAAAGCCCCCATTCGGGGGCTTAGCGAGCTTACTGTGCGACAGGCACGGCGGTCTGCTGAACCGGAACCAGCGTCAGGTCGGCATGGGTGCCCCCCTGGTTGATCACCGTCTGCACGGTATCGGTAATGAACATCAGCTGGCCGTTAACCGTAATCGCTGCGCTCAACAGAATGCGGGCGTTCGGTTGAATATCTGCCGGGTTGTAAGGCAGTGCAAAGTTGAATGGCGCCTGCTTGCCTTCGGTACGCACCGCTTTTTGCGACAATACGCGGGCTGGCGCATCGGCCAGAGAAGCATCCGACAGGGTCACCGTCAGCACCGCATCCGGCGGCAAAGCGATTCTCTGGCGGATATTAATCGTCCCCGTGACGCTCGGCTGCTGCTGCGCCACGCTCAGCGTCGCAATACCGTAAGGGTCAGGTGCGGCCGCCTGCGTCGAAGAATTGTTCGAGTGGTGATTAGCACAGGCGGTCAGCGTCGCGGCGACGGCTAAGGCACTAAACATATAGGCAAATTTCATGATGTTCTCCTTATCATCCCTTAATACCCAGGAGGATGTTCCGCCGCTTCGCCGGCAGGAACTTTCGTGTCGTCAATAAGTGTGGCACAGATCGCAGATTTCTTCCTGTTGACCGGTTGTTATTCAGATTATTACACCCATCGGACCACTTGCGATTCCAGGTTATACTTTGCCACATTACGCGCGCGGCGCCGCCATTGTTAACTGAGGAAAAGTATGAGTCAGGCACTCTCTAACCTGCTGGCATTATTAGATTTGGAAAAAATTGAGGAAGGGTTGTTCCGTGGACAGAGCGAAGACCTGGGATTGCGCCAGGTTTTTGGCGGCCAGGTGGTGGGCCAGGCGCTGTATGCGGCAAAAGAGACCGTGCCCGTTGAACGTCTGGTGCATTCGTTTCACAGCTACTTTCTGCGCCCCGGCGACAGTCAAAAACCGATCGTCTACGATGTGGAGGTGCTGCGCGACGGCAACAGCTTTAGCGCCCGCCGGGTCGCCGCCATCCAGAACGGGAAGCCGATCTTCTATATGACCGCCTCCTTCCAGGCGCCAGAGCACGGCTATGAACATCAGAAAGCGATGCCGGCCGCCCCCTCCCCTGATGGGCTGCCTTCGGAAACCGACATTGCCCGCAAGCTGGCGCATCTCCTGCCGCCGCAGGTGAAAGACAAATTCCTCTGCGATAAGCCGCTGGAGATCCGCCCGGTGGAGTTTCATAACCCGATGAAAGGCCATATCGCCGAGCCGGTGCGTCAGGTGTGGCTGCGCGCCAACGGCGCCGTTCCCGACGATCTGCGCATTCATCAGTATCTGCTGGGCTATGCCTCGGACTTTAACTTCCTGCCGGTGGCGCTGCAGCCGCACGGCGTTGGTTTCCTTGAGCCCGGCATGCAGGTCGCCACTATCGATCACTCGATGTGGTTCCATCGGCCGTTTAATATCAATGAGTGGCTGCTGTACAGCGTCGAAAGCACCTCGGCCTCCAGCGCCCGCGGCTTCGTCCGCGGCGAGTTCTACACCCAGGATGGCACGCTGGTTGCCTCAACGGTGCAGGAAGGGGTGATGCGCAACCGCAACGCATAAAAAAAGCCTCCCTGACGGGAGGCTTTTTGCTACATGGAGAAGGGTTTTCTGTCAGGCGTTGTAAGCGTTTTCGCCATGGCTGTTGACGTCCAGCCCTTCGCGCTCCTGCTCTTCCGGCACGCGCAGCCCTACGGTCATATCCGCTACTTTGTAGCCGATAAAAGCGACGACGCCGGACCAGACCACGGTAATGCCGATACTTTCCAGTTGCACCAGCAGCTGATGGCCCATGGTGACGCCTTCCGCATAACCGACGCCGCCCAGAGAAGTCGCCGCGAAGATACCGGTCAGAATACAGCCGACGATGCCGCAGACGCCGTGAACGCCGAAGACGTCGCAAGGGTCATCCACACGCAGCCAGCGTTTCAGCGCAGTCACGCCCCAGATACCCGCCAGGCCAGAGGCGATACCGACGATCAGCGCGCCGCCGACACCGATATAACCACACGCCGGCGTAACGCCAACCAGACCGGCAATTGCCCCGGAGCAGGCGCCCAGCAGTGAAGGTTTGCCGCGCAGAGCCCATTCGCCAAAGGTCCACGCCAGGATAGCAGCGGCGGTCGCCACGACGGTGTTAACGAACGCCAGGGCCGCGATTTCATTCGCTGCGCTGGCAGACCCGGCGTTGAAACCGAACCAACCCACGTAGAGGATAGCGGTGCCGGTGAACACCATCGGCAGGTTATGCGGTTTGAACGCTTCTTTGCCGAAGCCCACGCGTTTGCCCATCATATACGCGCCCACCAGCCCGGCGACCGCGGCGTTGATGTGCACAACGGTGCCGCCGGCGAAATCCAGCGCGCCATGCGTCGCCAGCAGACCGCCGCCCCAGACCATATGCGCAATCGGCACGTAGGAGAGCGTCATCCACACCACCACGAAAATCAGCACGGCGGAGAAACGGATACGTTCAGCCAGCGCCCCGACGATCAGCCCGACGGTGATGCAGGCGAACGAGCCCTGGAAGGCGACGTGGATATACTGATAGAAGGTGCCCATCAGCGCTTTCAGTTCAATATTTTTCAGCATCACCCAGTCAAAGCTGCCGAAGAAGCTGCCGCCGGTGCCGAAGGCCAGGGTATAGCCATAAATGACCCACAGTACGCAGACCAGGCCAAAGGTGACAATCACCTGCGTCAGCATGGAAAGAACGTTCTTACCGCGGATCAGGCCGCCGTAAAACAGCGCAATCCCCGGGATAGTCATAAACAGAACCAGCGCGGTGCAAATCATCATAAACGCGTTATCGGCTTTGTCCGCCACCGCAGGCGCGGCCATCGCCAGCCCCGGAAGAAGGGCTAATGCCCCCAGACCCGATTTCATTGTTGCCATTTTCATTGTTTCGTTCCCCATCACTGTGTGGTCTGGAAATTACAGTGCCGCTTCGTCAGCTTCGCCGGTACGGATGCGAATGACGCGCTGCAATTCAGCGACAAAAATTTTGCCGTCGCCAATTTTTCCGGTGTAAGCCGCTTTGCTGATGACATCGATAACTTCATCCAGCTGATCGTCGGCGATCGCCACATCAATCTTCACTTTTGGCAGAAAGTTGACGCTATACTCGGCGCCGCGGTAGAGCTCCGCATGTCCTTTCTGACGGCCAAATCCTTTGACTTCAGTGACCGTCAGGCCCTGAATGCCGATGGAAGACAAGGCTTCACGCACGTCTTCCAGTTTGAATGGTTTGATTACCACGGTAACCAGCTTCATAAGTCCCCTCCAGTCAGTATTCGGTAATGGCCGCAGCTAACACGATGGATATAAAGCAAGGGCTATGCCAGAAATGAAAAAAGGCCGCTGAGCGGCCCTTTGATGGCAAAAAACAGGCGAGAGGTCAGGCATTAGCCGGCGTAAAGGCATTTAACGGGCAAAAATGCACCACAGCGGTGCATTTGATGTAACGTTTTTGCACCACGACAGGCCGCCCAGCCTTCGCTGCCTGCTGGTGGTGCATCAGGCGCTGAGCGACTCTTCTCTGGCGCTGGCCGCCAGCTCTTCACCAGCCAGCTGTAGCTGATACATCTGCCAGTAGCGGCCTTTCGCCGCCAGCAGCTGCTGGTGGTTGCCCCGCTCGACGGCCTGACCACGATGCAGAACCAGAATGGTATCCGCCTCGACGATGGTCGACAGCCGATGGGCGATAACCACCAGGGTGGTATGCTGGCGAACCTTCGCCAGCGCCTGCTGGATCGCCTGCTCGGTACCGGAGTCGATGTTTGCCGTCGCCTCATCCAGAATCAGTACCTGCGGGGTGTCCACCAGCACGCGCGCCAGCGCCAGCAGTTGCTTCTGTCCGACGGAGAGATTATTGCCCTGCTCGCCCAGTTGGGTGTACAGGCCGTCGCTCATGCTGCGCGCCACAGCCGCCAGCTGCACCGCCTCCAGCGCTTCCCAGACCTGGGTTTCGCTGATGTCCCGGCCCAGCGCGACGTTGGCGTAGAAGGTATCCGCCAGCACCACCGGATCCTGTTGCACCATCGCGATGCCCCGACGCAACGCGCTGTGGCTAAGAGAAGCGAGCGGCCGGCCATCGATGCGGATCTCCCCGTGGGTTAACGGATAATAGCCCATCATCAGACTGGCGAGGGTACTCTTCCCGCTGCCGGTATGCCCGACCAGGGCCACAAAGCTGCGGGAAGGGATATCCAGCGTGATATCCTGGAGGACCAGACGATCCCCGCGGTAGGCGAAGGAGAGATGGTCGATTTCCACTCGACCGCTGCTCAGCGGCGCGTCATCGGCGCCCCACGCCTGGCGCGGACGGTCCATCAGTTCGAAAACGCGTTCGCCGGCGACCACCGCCTGCTGCAGCATCGACTGCTGGGTGGTCAGCTCAATGAGCGGCTCGTTAAGGCGCCCGAGATAGCTGATAAACGCATACAGGACCCCGACCTCAATCGTGCCCGCCGCGCTAAAGCCGAACAGCATCAGCAGCCCGCACAGCACCAGCGAGGAAAAAAGACTCAGCAGCGGACGCAGCAGAAAACCGTCGAGGCGTAGCGTCTGCATCCGCGCCAGGTAGTGGGCGTAGCTGGCCTCACGCATCCGTTCGCCAAAACGCGCCTGCTGGCGGAACTGCTGAATGACCCCCATGCCGTTGATCACTTCGTTAAAGCCATCGTTGATGTCGGCAAGCCAGGCGCGCACCCGGCGCACGATCGGCGTGCTATAGCGCTGATAAATGATCATCACGATCAGCACCGCCGGGAAAATCGCGATCGCCACCAGCGCCATCCGCCAGTCGAGGCTAAACATCGCCACCAGCATCGCGCCGATCAGCGCCGCGCTACGCAGCACCGTCGCCACTACCGTCACGTACAGGTCGCGAATGACTTCCGTATCGTTGGTTACCCGGGAGATAAGCTGCCCGACCGGCTGAGTATCAAACTCGCTGAGCGGCTGATGCAGGGCGGCATCCATCACATCGCTGCGTAACTGCTGGACCACGCCAACCGCGGCGCGGTTAAACAGCAGCGACTGGCTATAGTGCAGTAACGCCGCCAGCAGCTGCAGACCGATATAGGCTGCCGCCAGGCCTGCCACCAGCTTCAGCGGCAGAGTATGTTTCGCCACCATATTGTCGATGAAATAACTGATAAGCAGCGGACCGCTCACCTCTGCCGCCGCCGCGATCCACATCATCGCCACCGCGATGGCCAGCGGCTTACGCCACGGTGAACCATAGGCCAGCAGGCGTTTAAGCGTCGGCCAGAGTTCGGTAAAGCTACGCATCCAGGACCTCCTCTTGCTCCTGGGGAACCTCGTCGAGCGCGGCCTCCAGCTGCTGATAGCGATACATGTCGCGATACCAGCCTGGCTGCACGGCCAGCGCCTCATGGCGGCCGCGCTGGGCGACATGCCCATGCTGCAGCACCAGAATTTCACTGGCCTCGGTCAGCGCCGACAGCCGGTGGGCGCTGATGATCACCGTCCGGCCCTCTCCCCACTGGCGCAGGTTATGCAGGATCTGGTGTTCGGTGCGACCATCCACCGCCGATAAGGCATCATCCAGGATCAGAATTTCGGCCTCCAGCAGCAGGGCGCGGGCAATAGAGATACGCTGTTTCTGGCCGCCGGAGAGCATCACGCCGCGCTCGCCCACTTCGGTATCGTACCCCTGGGGCAGACGCAGAATGTCGTCATGCACGCTGGCCAGCCGCGCCACCCGCTCAATCTGTTCCGGCGTCGCGTCCGGTTTTCCCAGCGCGATATTATTGGCGACGGTATCGGAGAATAAAAACGGCGTCTGATTGACCACCGCCAGCCGTTCGCGCCAGCTGTCGAGCTGCAGACGCGGTAGCGGCAGATCGTGAAAGCGGATCTCGCCGCTGGTGACGTCAAAATGGCGCTGCAGCAGGGCCAGAATGGTGCTTTTGCCGGCGCCCGTCGGCCCGCAGATTCCCAACATTTGCCCCGGCTGAAGGGTAAAAATAACCTGTTCCAGTGAAGGTTTGCTCGCCTGCGGATAGATGAAATCGCGGATAGCGACCTGCAGGACGCCGCGGCCTGCTGGCACCGTCTCGGTCCCGTCGTCCACCGCCGGCGCCTCTTCGAGCAGGGTGCGGATACGACCATAGGCCGCGCTACCGCGCTCCACGATGTTAAACATCCACGCCAGCGCCAGCATCGGCCAGATCATCAGGCCAAGGTACATCACGAAGCTGGTCAGCTGCCCCAGCGTCAGGCTGCCGTGGATAACCATCCAGCTGCCGCCGCCGATGGCCAGCAGGTTCGCCGCCCCGATGGCGATATAGATGGTAGGGTCGAAGCGAGCGTCAATTCGCGCCACGCGCATATTTTTCGCTCCGGTATCAGCCGCATCGGCGGCAAACTGCGCCGACTGGCGATCCTCCAGCCCGAACGCCTTAATCATGCGGATGCTGGTCAGGCTCTCCTGCGTGCGATCGTTGAGGCTGGAAAAGGCCGCCTGGGCGACGCGAAAACGTTCGTGAAGGGCATCGCCGTTGCGTTTGATCGCCAGGGCCATCAGCGGCATCGGCAGCAGCGCCAGCAGGGTGAGCTGCCAGCTAATCTGCGTCGACATCACAATCAACACCGCACAGCCCATCACCAGGGAATCCACCAGGGTTAACACCCCTTCACCGGCGGCAAACACCACCCGGTCCACGTCGTTGGTGGCGCGGGCGATCAGATCCCCGGTGCGATGGCGCAAATAGAACGCCGGATGCTGGCGGCTCAGCTGCCGGTAAAAGTCTTCCCGCAGTTCGACCGCCAGCTGGTAAGAGGCGCCGAACAGCAGCACGCGCCAGACATAGCGCAGCAGGTAGACCATCACCGCGATCAGCACCAGCGCGCCGATCCACATCCACACCTTCTCCGCGGTGTAATGTTGTTGCGTCACGCCGTCGACCACAATGCCCACCACCTTCGGCGGAACAAGCTGCAGGACGGCAATAATGGCCAGCAGGGCAATTGCGCCAAGATAGCGGCGCCACTCCCGGCGGAAATACCAGCTGAGTTGTGCAAATAATCGCAAGCAGTAAGATCCTGATTTGTTATGGGTTACGGCGCAATACCGTTATTCGACAGGCAAGGCGGTGGTGTATTTTATCTGTTCCATGGCAAAACTCGAAGTGACATCCGACAGCCCCGGCACGCTGTTCACCAACCGTTTATAAAAGTCGTCATAGCGCTTCATATCGGCCACCTGCACCCGCAGCAGATAGTCATACTCCCCCGCCATCCGCCAGAAGCCGAGCACTTCAGCCATCTGCGTCACTTCGCTCACAAAATGGCAATACCAGTCGCTGCTGTGATGCTGGGTCTTGATCAGGACAAACGCCGTCAGCCCCAGCCCCACCTTTTCCGCATCCAGTAAGGCGACGCGCCCGCGGAGAATACCCTCATCCTCGAGTCGTTTCAGGCGTTTCCAGCAAGGGGTCGTGGTCAGATTAACGGCATCGGCCAGCGCCTGCAAAGAGAGGGTGCAATCTTCCTGCAGCAGCGCCAGCAGCTTACGGTCAATTTTATCTAACATAAGGCCACCAGAGAGAATAATTTACTCCCGCAATTGTAATTGAAAGGCCAAATAGCAACAATTTTTCCCGCACAATCCGCTAAGCTGGGCACAAAATGACAAACAGGAATCCGAGATGAATAGCGCCTGGGTAAAACACGCCATTAGTGAAATTAACGCCGACTATCAGCGTTCCGCCGATACACACCTGATTCGCCTGGCGTTGCCTGGTTTTCCGGGGATCCCGATTTATCTGAAGGATGAAAGTACGCATCCGACCGGTAGCCTCAAACATCGTCTGGCGCGGTCGCTGTTTCTCTATGGCCTGTGCAACGGCTGGATCAAAGAAGGTACCACGATTATCGAATCGTCTTCGGGTTCGACTGCAGTTTCTGAGGCCTATTTCGCCCGCCTGCTGGGGCTGCCGTTTATCGCCGTGATGCCCTCCTACACCGCCAGACGAAAAATCGAACAGATCGAGTTCTACGGCGGACGCTGCCATTTTGTGCAGAGCGCCTGCGAAATCTACGCAGCTTCCGAAACGCTGGCGCGTGAACTGAACGGCCACTATATGGATCAGTTTACCTTCGCCGAGCGAGCCACCGACTGGCGCGGCAATAACAATATCGCCGACAGTATTTTCCGCCAGATGAGCCATGAGCCGCACCCGCAGCCGTCGTGGATCGTGATGAGCGCCGGCACCGGCGGCACCTCGGCGACCATTGGCCGCTATATTCGCAGCCAGGGCTACGAGACGCAGCTGATGGTTGTCGACCCGCAAAATTCGGTGTTCCTCGATTACTGGCAGACCCGCGACGCCAGCCTGCGCAGCCCGATCGGCAGCAAAATTGAAGGCATCGGCCGCCCGCGCGTCGAGCCATCGTTTATTCCCGATGTTGTCGATGAGATGCTGCGCGTGCCGGATGCGGCGAGCGTGGCCACTGCTCTGTGGCTGGAAACTCAGCTTGGGCGAAAAGTCGGCGCCTCGACCGGGACCAACATGTGGGGCGTGCTGCAGCTGGCCGCGCGGATGCGCGAGGAAGGACGCACGGGTTCCCTCGTCACCCTGCTGTGCGACAGCGGCGAGCGTTATCTGGAAAGCTATTACAACCCGCAGTGGGTGGCGGCCAACATCGGCGATATCGCCCCCTGGCAGGCGGAGATCGCCCGGCTGGTCGGCAGAACATAAAAAAAGCCAGATAGAATGCTATCTGGCTTGCTGGAAGGGTCTCTCTATTCGGGGGAATAAGGAAGATCAGGATTATCCAGCCAATGCGTTAAAAAATGGGAGACCGCCTGATGCCGGCAGTCGCCAATAACCGGGAGATGCGGCAGCTCGGCTTTCAGCTGCGGCATCGCGTTGCCCATGATGAACCCCCGCCCAACGCTGCGAAGCATCTCGCGATCGTTCATCGCATCGCCGAAGGCCATGCACTCCTGTAGGGTGAGTCCCAGGTGCTGGCTCAGCCTCGCCAGCGCCGCGCCTTTATTGCAGCCAACCGGCAGCACTTCCAGACAGTCCATCGCCGAGAAGCAGAGAAACGCGCGCTGGCCCAGCGCCTCATTCAGTTGGATCCGCAGGCGGCGCAAATCGTCATGATCGCCGCAGAAGCAGATCTTGGTGACATGATGCGCCGACATACGTTTCGGATCGCACAGTTGATAGCGAAACCCGCTGAAGACATGCGCCTTCAGCAGCTCAGGTCTTGCCTGGCCGGTGAACCAACCGCCGTCATTAAACACGTGCATGCTGGCCCGGGTATCCCATCGACTATGCAGCACGTCTTCCGCTACCTCGGGATTGAGATCCTGACGGTACAGCTCCTCCCCTTCCAGCGAGTGGATGCGCGTCCCGTTGCCCGTGATCAGAAATGCGTCCAGGGAAAATTCACCCATCACATGGTGCATCTCCAGCGCATGGCGGCCGGTGGCGAACGTCAGAGTGATATCGCGTTCCCGCAGCCGTTTCAGCGCGGTGAGCGTCTTTTCTCCGAGACGATGGTCCGGCATCAGTAAGGTGCCGTCCATATCAAATGCTGCCAGTTTTGCCATGGTGTTTTCCCCGATGTGTGATGGGCTTCGCTTGTGTTGCAGTATCACCTGGGATATACGGAAGTAATAGTGAATAGATAATATAAATTGTTCCGGGTTTATTGCGGCCCGGTGGGCGACAGCGCTTATGCGACTCTTACACCGTTTAAACCAGTACCAGCGGCTGTGGCAGCCCTCTGCCGGGGCGCCGCAGCAGGTCACCGTCGGCGAGCTGGCGGAACGCTGTTTTTGCAGCGAACGCCACGTCCGTACCCTACTGCGTCAGGCGCAGGAAGCTGGATGGTTAAGCTGGCAGGCCAGCTCCGGGCGCGGCAAGCGCGGCTTGCTCTCTTTTTACAAAACGCCGGAACGTCTGCGCAATGAGATGATGGAGCAGGCGCTGCATAAAGGTCAGCAGCAAAACGCGCTGGAGCTGGCGCAGCTGGCCCCGGTGGAGCTGAAAGCCCTGCTCCACCCCTTTCTGGGCGGTCAATGGCAAAACAATACCCCGACGCTGCGTATTCCCTACTATCGCCCGCTGGAGCCGCTGCGTCCCGGCTTTCTGCCCGGACGCGCCGAGCAGCATCTGGCCGGGCAGATCTATGCCGGGCTGACGCGCTTCGACGAAGGTGACAATATGCCGATCGGCGATCTGGCGCACCACTGGCAGGTCTCCCCTGACGGCCTGCGCTGGCAGTTTTATATCCGCTCCACACTGTGCTGGCACAACGGCGATGCGGTGGAAACCGCACAGCTGCGGCAGCGCTTACTGCTGCTGCTGGAACTGCCCGCCCTGCGGACCCTCTTCGCCAGCATCAGCCGCATCGATGTCACTCACGCCCAGTGTCTGACTATCACGCTGCATCGTCCTGACTACTGGCTGCCGTTCCGCCTCGCCAGCTATTGCAGCGTGCTGGCCCATCCTGACGATCCGGCCATCGGCTGCGGACCGTTCCGCCTGAAGCGGTTTAGTCCGGAACTCGTCCGCCTGGAGAACCATCCTCGCTACCACCTGCGGCATCCGCTGATCCAGGCGGTGGAGTACTGGATCACCCCCCAGCTCTTCGATCGCGATCTCGGGACCAGCTGCCGCCACCCGGTGCAGATCACTATTGGCGATCGCGAAGAGCTGCATAACCTGCGCCAGGTCAGCAACAGCATCAGTCTTGGCTTCTGCTATCTGACCCTGCGTCACAGCCCTCGGCTTAGCAAAGCGCAGGCCCAGCGGCTGGTATCAATAATTCACTGCTCGTCGTTGCTGGATACGCTGCCGCTCGACGAGGATCTTATTACGCCAAGCCATGAGGTGTTGCCGGGATGGTCCATCCCGCAGGGGCCGGAAAACAGCGCGGTGCCGCTGCCGGCCAGGCTCACGCTGCTCTACCATCTGCCGGTCGAACTCCACGCCATGGCCGAACAGCTGAGACAGCGGCTGGCTGTGCTGGGCTGCGAGCTGACGCTGCTGTTCCATGACGCCAAAAACTGGGAAGGCTGCCAGCATCTGGGGCAGGCCGACCTGATGATGGGCGACCGCCTGATCGGCGAAGCGCCGGAGTATGCCCTGGAGCAGTGGCTGCGCTGCGATATGCTGTGGCCCAATTTGCTGACCGGGGCGCAATATGCCCATCTGCAGGCGACATTAGACGCGGTACAGGCGCAGCCGGAAGCCCGCAGCCGCAACGATGCGCTGCGCAACGTATTTAACAGCCTGATGGAAGACGCCATCATGACGCCGCTGTTTAAATATAACTATCGGATCAGCGCCCCGCCGGGAGTCAATGGCTTGCGCCTCAACGCCCGCGGCTGGTTCGACTTCGCCAGCGCCTGGCTGCCGGCGTCGACGTGACAGAGCTGGTGGTGGCGGGCGTCTGGCGCTACCATATCGCCTTTACTCATTTAGTCAGGAATTGCCATGAAACGCGCCGTAGTTGTCTTCAGCGGAGGACAAGATTCAACCACCTGTCTGGTGCAGGCTCTGCAACAGTATGATGAAGTGCATTGCGTCACTTTTGATTATGGCCAACGCCACCGCGCGGAAATCGACGTTGCGCGCGAACTCGCCCTGAAACTTGGCGCCGTCGCGCATAAAGTGCTGGACGTTACCCTGCTCAATGAACTGGCGGTCAGCAGCCTGACCCGCGATAACATTCCGGTACCGGACTATCAGCCTAATGCCGAGGGCATTCCCAATACTTTTGTCCCGGGGCGCAATATTCTGTTTTTAACCCTGACGGCCATCTACGCCTATCAGGTAAAAGCCGAAGCTATCATCACCGGCGTGTGCGAGACCGACTTCTCCGGCTACCCGGACTGCCGCGATGAGTTTGTCAAAGCGCTGCACCACGCCGTCAGCCTTGGAATGGCGAAAGACATTCGCTTTGAAACACCGCTGATGTGGCTGAACAAAGCCGAGACCTGGGCGCTGGCCGACTACTGGGGTCAGTTAGATCTGGTGCGCCGGGAAACCCTTACCTGCTACAACGGCATTAAGGGCGATGGCTGCGGCCAGTGCGCCGCCTGCAACCTGCGCGCTAACGGGCTTAACCAGTATCTGGCCGATAAAGTCGGGGTAATGGCGGTGATGAAGCAAAAAACCGGGCTGATACAGGCATAGCCTCCGCAGAGGTATCTTCCAAAAGCTTCAGTTCAACTTCCCCGGTAGCGCTACGCTTACCGGGGCAAGGGGTTCATCACCTTCCGTGGGTCGAGGTGCGCCACCGCCCGGCACGCACGCACGCGACGGTTGTCAGCGCAAGTTCATCTGGTCGAGTTTCTCACGCAGTTCCCCTTCCAGCGGCAGCGCCTTCTGGGTTTTCAAATCGATACAGACGAAGGTAATCAGCGCATCGGCCACCACCTCGCCGTTGGGGTTGAGAGTGACCACCTGGCTGAGCGTGCCGCTTTTGCCGTTGAGTTGCTCCAGTTTGCTGCTCACCGTCAGCACATCGCCCAGGACCGCCGGACGGCGGTAGTTAATATTAATATTCACCACCACGAAGGCGATGTTTTTCTCGGTCATCCACTGAAATGCCGGACTCTTTTCCAGACCATCCCAGCGGGCCTCCTCAAGGAACTCCAGGTAGCGTGCGTTATTCACATGCTGGTAGACGTCCAGATGATAGCCGCGAACCTTAATTTGTGTCTGCATAGCATCAATGCCTTTCTGTTATTGTTGTTTATGAGGTAAGAGGTCACACCACTTGATGCAACCTCTTTATCCTGGCAAAAAATCACCGCTGTGCAAGCGCTGGCAAAAAATTTACAGCGTCAGATGGGATAAATTCCGCTCCACCAGCGCGCTGCCCATCCCTGGGACCTGCTTCAGATCATCAAGGGTTTTGAACGGTCCGTACTCCTCACGGTAGCTGACAATCGCCTGGGCTTTTTTCAACCCCACGCCATTCAGAGCCTGCGCCAGCTGTTCGGCGCTGGCGTGGTTAATGCTGACTTTGGTCGCCCCGTTGTCGGCCTCGCCGGGCTCCGCTTTCGCCTTCGCCGAAGAGGACGCCTGGACATGCTCTTTGGTTACCGCCGCTTTGCCGCTGGCGGGGGCAGCCAGCGCGCCCTGCGCGCCTACCGCGAAAACCAGAACGCCCGCGGCCATCAGTGCTTTTATTCCATATTTCATGCTGATATCTCCTTGTGTATAGACAGCAAGGTTACGATAGCGTCAGTACGGATGGCCGACAAAAGGCAAATCACAGAAATGGAAAGGGCCGCGAAAGCGGCCCTTGAGGATTACATGGTGTTGCGTATTTTTGCGAAACGACGCGAAATTACTGCTGCTGGTCGATGCTGTCGCCCAGCTTAATTTTCGCCGCCTTGCGCAGGTTGCTCATCAGCGCTTCGAAAGCGATTTGGGCATTGTTCTGGGTAATCCCCTGAACCATAGCCTTCTTCTGCTCTTCCGGCATGCTGCCTGCTTTCACTTCATCGAGCGCCACCAGCACCACATCGCCTTGCATGTTGCTGCCAACGCCATAGACCGGTTTGCCCTGCTGCGGCAGCGGCAGAGTAAATGCCAGCTGGCTCAGCGGATCCTGGCCGGTACGGGAAAGCGTCTGCGGTGCGCCAAAGCTCAGGCCAGCCGCCTTCATCGCCTCATCGCCTTTGCCGTCTTTCAGCGCCGCCAGCAGCTTATCGGCATCCCGCTTCGCCTGCTGTTCCGCTTTATTGTGCTTAACGATATCGCTAACCTGCGCCTTCACTTCGGCCAGCGGTTTCACCGCCTCGGCTTTGTGCTCGCTGATACGCAGAACAAAGGCGCGATCGCCGTCAACGGTAATGATGTCGGAGTTGCTGCCCGGCGCGCCGTTCACACCGACCAGACCGCCGTTGAAGATAGCGTCAGCGACCGGTTTAAAGTTCAGCTCTTCCGGCAGGTTATCGCGGCCAAACCAGCCGGTTTCCACCACCTGCAGTCCGGCGACCTGCGCCGCGCCCGCCAGCGATTCATTATCGTTGCTGGCCGCATCGCTCACCTTCTGCTGCAGCGCATAGTAAGCATCCAGCGCTTTCTCCTGCTTCACTTTCGCCGCAATGTCATTGCGCACGTCAGCCAGCGGCTTGACCTGCGCCGGCTGGACGTCGTCCAGACGGGCCACCAGGAAGCCAACCGAGGATTTGATCACCCCGGAGAGCTGGCCTTTCTCTTTCAGGCCGGCGTCTTTCAGCTCAGGCACGGTAGAGGCATCTTCCATCCACCCCATATCGCCGCCGTTGCGGGCAGAGATAATATCGGTCGATTTTTCTTTTGCCAGCGTGGCGAAATCGGCGCCTTTTTGCAGCTCGGCCAGTACCGCTTTCGCATCAGCTTCAGTTTTAGTCTGAATCACGCTGTAGCGATTACGCTGCGGCTGAGTGAACTGATCTTTGTGCTGGTCATACCATGATTGAATTTCTTCGTCAGAGGCGTTTTCCTGCATGCTGGCGGCATCCATCTTGATGTAGCTCACGCGGAACTGCTCCGGCGCCATAAAACGGGCCTGATTCTGCTGCCAGAAAGCGTTGATTTCCTCATCGCTGGCGGTCTGTTTTTCCGCCAGGGCGTTGACGTTGATGGTCGCTTCGCGAACGACACGCTGCTGAGACACCAGCGCCGCCAGCTGATCGGACTCGCCGGGCAGCATGAAGTCGGTACCCGCAATGGCGTTAATCAGCTGCTGCGTGGTCAGCTGGTTACGCAGCGCCTGGGCGTACTGATCGGTGGTCATCCCCATCTGGGCGACAATACCGCTGAAGCGCTGGTTGTCGAACTTACCGTTCGTCTGGAACGCCTGGGTCTGGAAGATCGCCTGCTTCACCTGCTCATCGCTGATGCTGAGGCCCAGCTCGCGGGCATACTGATCCAGAAGCGACTCATCAATCAGGCGGTTCAGCACCTGCTGGCGCATGGTTTTCATGTAGTTTTCGTTCGCCGCCAGCTCGGAGAACTGGTCGCCAAGCTGCTGCTGCATACGGTTACGTTCGCTGGCGACGGCGTTTTCAAACTGCCCACGGCCAATCTCCTGGCCATTCACTTTTGCGGCATAGTTTTTGCCACCGCCAATCAGGTAACCACTCACCCCGGTCAAAATGAACGAGACGATAATGATACCGAAAATAATCTTGAGCACGACGCTGTTGGCGGCCGTGCGTAGGTTGTCCATCATGGTGTAACAACGCTCCGCTGTAGATGACTTTAGCTCGCGCAGCATAGCACGTGATGGCCGCCGCGCGTGAGGACGTATTTTGACAAGAAAACAGGGTGATTGTCAGCCCACAAGTGGCGATAAACACACATAAAGTGGTCTGAAAAGGCAATAAAAAAGGCACATCTCACGATGCGCCCTTGTACTTCGTCACATTCCCTGACGGGAAAGCCGATCAGTTCACCGCGTCTTTCAGCGCTTTACCAGCACGGAAGCCCGGCACTTTTGCGGCAGCGATAGTAATTTCTTTACCTGTTTGTGGGTTGCGACCAGTACGGGCGGCACGTTCTTTAACAGCAAAGGTACCGAAACCTACCAGCGCAACGTCATCCCCAGCCTGCAGAGATTCAGTAACAGAAGCGATTAAAGCATCTAACGCACGTCCAGCTGCAGCTTTAGAAATGTCCGCACCCGCAGCAATTTTGTCAATCAGTTGAGATTTATTCACTGTTCTCTTCCTCTCTTTATAATTTATATCGCACCAGAGTCCTTCATAGTGCGACCGCGCAGCAGTTATATCAGGACTGTCATGCCCTTACAACAGCAGTTGTCGATGACCCCCCTGCCAGCGATCTAAGTTAGCTACACAAAAAAAGGCTGGCAAGTCCGAAATGACTTACCAGCCCTATTTTTATTAGCGCAATTTGCGCAGAATCACTATTTCGCGGTCACAACCTGCATGCCAAACGGTTCGTTTTGCAGCGCAAGTGTCAGAACTTCCTCGATTCGTTTCACCGGATGGATATCCAAATCAGCGATAACGTTATCCGGAATTTCTTCAAGGTCGCGTTTGTTCTCATCAGGAATCAGAACAGTCTTAATACCGCCGCGATGCGCCGCCAGCAGTTTTTCCTTCAGACCGCCGATCGGCAGCACCTGTCCACGCAGCGTAATCTCCCCGGTCATCGCCACATCGGCGCGTACCGGGTTGCCGGTCAGGCAGGAGACCAGCGCCGTACACATGGCAATCCCCGCGCTCGGACCGTCCTTCGGCGTCGCCCCTTCCGGTACGTGGACGTGAATATCACGCTTCTCGTAGAAGTCGGCGTTAATGCCCAGCTTGTCCGCCCGCGAACGTACCACGGTCAGCGCAGCCTGAATCGACTCCTGCATCACCTCGCCCAGCGATCCGGTGTAGGTCAGTTTGCCTTTGCCCGGTACGCAGGCGGTTTCGATGGTCAGCAGATCGCCGCCCACTTCCGTCCACGCCAGACCGGTCACCTGACCGACGCGGTTCTCGCTATCGGCGCGGCCATAGTCGAAGCGCTGCACGCCGAGATAATCATGCAGATTCTCACCATTAATTTCGATGTGTTTCAGCGATTTATCCAGCAACAGCTGCTTAACGGCCTTACGGCACAGCTTGGAGATTTCACGCTCCAGGCTACGAACGCCCGCTTCACGGGTGTAGTAACGAATAATGCCGATAATGGCGCTGTCGTCGACGGTCAGTTCGCCTTTTTTCAGCGCGTTGCGTTCGATCTGCTTCGGCAGCAGGTGACGCTTGGCGATGTTCAGTTTTTCATCTTCGGTGTAACCCGAGAGGCGAATCACTTCCATACGGTCCAGCAGCGGCGCCGGAATGTTCATGGAGTTGGAAGTCGCCACGAACATCACGTCGCTGAGATCGTAATCCACTTCCAGATAGTGGTCGTTAAAGGCCACGTTCTGTTCCGGATCCAGCACCTCAAGCAACGCAGAAGCCGGGTCGCCGCGCATGTCGGAAGACATTTTGTCAATCTCATCCAGCAGGAACAGCGGGTTTTTTACCCCCACTTTCGCCATTTTCTGGATCAGTTTGCCCGGCATCGAGCCAATATAGGTTCGACGATGACCGCGAATTTCCGCTTCATCGCGCACGCCGCCCAGCGCCATGCGGACGTATTTCCGGCCGGTCGCTTTGGCGATAGATTGCCCCAGCGAGGTTTTACCTACCCCCGGCGGTCCCACCAGGCAGAGGATCGGCCCCTTGATTTTGTTCACCCGGCTCTGCACCGCGAGATACTCAAGGATGCGATCCTTCACGCGCTCCAGACCATAGTGATCGGTATCAAGGATCTCCTGGGCCTGACGCAGGTCTTTCTTGACCTTACTGCGCGCATTCCACGGCACCTGCACCATCCAGTCGATGTAGCCACGCACGACGGTCGCTTCCGCAGACATCGGCGACATCATCTTCAGCTTCTGCAGTTCCGCTTCGGTTTTCTCTTTCGCCTCTTTCGGCATTTTCGCCGCGTCGATCTTGCGCTTCAGCGCTTCGTTTTCGTCCGGGGCGTCGTCCATCTCGCCGAGTTCTTTCTGAATCGCTTTCATTTGCTCGTTCAGATAGTACTCGCGCTGGGATTTCTCCATCTGCTTTTTGACGCGGTTGCGAATGCGCTTCTCAACCTGCAGCAGATCGATTTCCGATTCCATCATCGCCATCAGATATTCCAGACGTTCGTTGACGTCGGACATCTCAAGCACGGACTGCTTGTCCGCCAGCTTCAGCGGCATATGCGCCGCGATGGTATCCGCCAGGCGCGCCGGATCGTCGATGCTGTTCAGCGACGTCAGCACTTCCGGTGGAATCTTCTTATTCAGCTTGATATAGCCTTCAAACTGGCTGATAGCGGTACGAACCAGCACTTCCTGCTCACGTTCGTCAATCGCCGGCGAGTCGAGATACTCCGCTTTCGCCGAGAAATGCTCGCCATTATCAGACAGCGCAGAAATGCGTGCACGCTGTAGCCCTTCGACCAGCACCTTCACGGTGCCGTCTGGCAGCTTCAGCATCTGCAAAATAGACGCCACGGTTCCAACGGTGAAAAGATCGTTTACACCCGGCTCATCCGTCGACGCTTCTTTCTGCGCAACCAGCATGATTTTTTTATCATGGTCCATGGCCGCTTCGAGGCAACGGATAGATTTTTCCCGCCCTACGAACAGGGGTATGACCATGTGCGGATAAACCACCACATCGCGCAACGGCAATACGGGGATTTCAATGCGTTCAGAACGCTCAGGATTCATAGAGCTCTCTCTTAGTTTAAAGTCCGCCAGGTAGCCGACGACGCCACACTCCACTGCATCGTCGTTAATATGTAATCCAGTATATGGGGATGTATTCCACACATTCAACGGCGGGAATGCAGGAAAAATAAAAGGGGAGATAAAATCCCCCCTTTTTGTTAACTGCTTGAGTGAAATGGCTAATTATTCGCCAGATGCCTGCTGCGCTTCCGGTTTGCCGTAGATCAGCAGCGGTTTGCTCTGACCGGCGATAACCGACTCATCAATGACCACTTTTTCGACATCTTCCATCGAAGGCAGATCATACATGGTGTCCAGCAGCGCCGCTTCCACAATGGAACGCAGGCCACGGGCGCCGGTTTTACGCGCCATCGCTTTCTTGGCGATGGCATCCAGCGCTTCGTCGCGGAATTCAAGCTCTGCGCCTTCAAGGCTAAACAGCGCCTGATACTGCTTGGTCAGGGCGTTTTTCGGCTCTTTCAGGATCTGGATCAGCGCTTCTTCGCTCAGCTCGTTCAGGGTCGCCACGACCGGCAGACGGCCGATGAATTCCGGAATCAAACCAAACTTGATCAGATCTTCCGGCTCGACCTGGGCCAGCAGCTCGCCTTCGCTCGCTTTGTCGGACTTCGCTTTCACCGTCGCGCCAAAACCAATGCCGGAGCCGGTTTCCACACGGTGGGAAATCACTTTGTCCAGACCGGCAAACGCGCCGCCGCAGATAAACAGGATCTTGGAAGTATCAACCTGCAGGAACTCCTGCTGCGGGTGTTTACGCCCGCCCTGCGGTGGAACGGCGGCGACGGTGCCTTCGATGAGCTTCAGCAGCGCCTGCTGCACGCCTTCGCCGGAGACATCGCGAGTAATCGACGGGTTATCGGACTTACGCGAAATTTTGTCGATTTCGTCGATATAGACGATGCCGCGCTGCGCTTTCTGCACGTCGTAATCGCACTTCTGCAGCAGTTTCTGAATGATATTTTCGACGTCCTCACCCACATAACCGGCTTCGGTCAGGGTGGTGGCGTCCGCCATGGTAAACGGCACATCCAGCAGGCGCGCCAGCGTTTCCGCCAGCAGCGTTTTACCGGAGCCGGTCGGCCCGATCAGCAGGATGTTACTTTTACCCAGCTCTACGCCATTGCTGGTATCGCCATTGCGCAGACGTTTGTAGTGGTTGTATACCGCGACCGCCAACACTTTTTTCGCCTGTTCCTGACCGATGACGTAGTCATCAAGGTGGTGGCGAATCTCGTGCGGCGTCGGCAGCGCGCTGCGCTCGCGGTGCGGCGCAACTTCTTTAATCTCTTCGCGAATGATGTCGTTACATAAATCAACGCATTCGTCGCAGATATACACGGATGGCCCGGCGATCAGCTTACGCACTTCATGCTGGCTTTTGCCGCAAAAAGAGCAATACAACAATTTGCCCGATCCATCTTTGCGTTTATCTGTCATGAGTCCAAACCTCTTTTTAAGTTCTTTGTGCCGCACACGACGACGCAAATGCCATTCTCAGGCGCAAGCCGCCATATAGCGTTGTGCCGCCCTTCATTAGTATATACACAAAATCCTTCGCGCTACATCGCGGCGGTAGCGAAGCGACCAGCCGCCTGCCTGCCCGGCAAGCGTCCGGAAAAATGCCAACCGCTCAGCAAACGTGGCGAGAAGGATGAAGCGTAAAGCGGCACCCTTACGCCCAGGGCATCAATTACGATGGGTCAAAATAGAGTCGACCAGTCCGTACTCCACGGCTTCCGCAGCAGACAGGAAGCGGTCACGCTCGGTGTCACGCTCAATCTGCTCAAGAGACTGGCCGGTATGATGCGCCATCAGCTCATTCATGCGTCCTTTCACCTTCAGGATTTCACGGGCGTGGATCTCAATATCCGTCGCCTGCCCCTGATAGCCGCCCAGCGGCTGGTGGATCATCACGCGGGAGTTCGGCAGGCAGAAACGCTTGCCCTTCGCCCCGGCGGTCAGCAGGAACGCGCCCATGGACGCGGCCTGGCCCATACAGATGGTGCTGACGTCCGGCTTGATGAACTGCATGGTGTCATAAATCGACATCCCGGCGGTGATCACCCCGCCCGGAGAGTTAATGTACAGGTAAATGTCTTTTTCCGGGTTTTCCGCTTCCAGAAACAGCATCTGCGCCACGATCAGGTTTGCCATGTGGTCTTCGACCTGGCCGGTCAGAAAAATGACGCGTTCCTTAAGCAGACGGGAGTAGATATCAAAAGAACGTTCACCGCGTGAGGTCTGTTCAATGACCATCGGCACCAGGGCCATATGGGGTGCAAAGTTGTCTCGTTCGCCACTGTATGACATTTCCGTCTCCTGGAGTAATTTTAAAATACCTGCTGCACTGATTGTAACCTTACGGACGGATTATCAGCCACAGTTTCTATCCGCTGAACGCGTCACCGCCTCTTCAACACGCGTGCGATTGCGGATGCAGTTGCCTCCCCCGGTAATGGGGATGGCGTTGCCATATTTCAAGCATAACAAGCTTTTGCTGTAACGCTATCATGGTAAATGCGTTTTAGCCCCGTGCCTGAGGCTATCATTATCCTAAAAAAAAACCCGCCGCCTTTCGGCAACGGGTTTTTGCCCGAACCTTGAACAATCGCGGCGAAATTACGCCTGCTGGTTCATCAGTTCGTTGAAGGAAGTGGCTTTTTCAGACACTTTGGCTTTCGCCAGCACGGCTTCAACAGCCTGCTCTTCCAGCGCCACGTTGCGCATGTTGTCCATCAGCTCTTTGTTCTTGCTGTAGAACTCAACCACTTCTGACGGATCTTCGTAAGCAGAAGCCATCTCTTCGATCAGGCCTTTCACGCGCTCTTCGTCAGCTTTCAGCTCGTTGGTGCGAATCACTTCGCCCAGCAGCAGGCCAACCACTACGCGGCGTTTAGCCTGCTCTTCGAACAGTTCGCGCGGCAGTTCCAGAGCCTGTTTCTCGTTGCCACCGAAACGCTGAGCAGCCTGGCGACGCAGCACGTCGATTTCGCTGTCGATCAGAGCTGCCGGAACGTCGATGTCGTTAGCTTTAACCAGACCTTCGATAGCCTGAGACTTCACGCGGTTACGCACAGCGCCTTTCAGCTCGCGTTCCATGTTTTTACGCACTTCAGCGCGCAGGCCAGCGACGGAACCATCTTCCACGCCGAAACGTTTGATGAATTCTTCGGTCAGCTCCGGCAGTTCACGTTCTTCAACTTTCTTCAGGTTGATAACGAACTTAGCCGCTTTACCTTTCAGGTTTTCTGCGTGGTATTCTTCCGGGAAGGTCACGTCGATGGTGAACTCGTCACCCGCTTTGTGGCCTTTGATACCGTCTTCGAAGCCCGGGATCATGCGACCCTGGCCCATCGCCAGTACGAAGTCAGAAGCTTTGCCGCCTTCGAACTCTTCACCATCTACGGAACCGGTGAAGTCGATGGTTACGCGATCTTCAGCGTCAACCGCGCCTTCTTTTTCTTTCCAGGTTGCCTGCTGCTTGCGCAGGGTTTCCAGCATGGTGTCAACGTCAGCGTCGGTCACTTCAACAACCGGTTTTTCTACTTCGATCGCTTCCAGACCCTGCAGTTCAACTTCCGGATACACTTCGAACTCTACCGCGTAGGTGAAGTCTTCACCCAGTTTGTATTCGCCCGGAACGTAGTTCGGCGCGCCGGCCGGATTGATTTTTTCTTTGATGATCGCGTCAACGAAATGACGGCTCATCAGGTCGCCCAGCACGTCCTGACGAACGGAAGCGCCATAGCGCTGAGCAACAACATTCATCGGCACTTTGCCTTTACGGAAGCCGTCAATGCGAACTTTTTTCGCTACGTTGACCAGCTCGCTTTTGACAGCATTCTCGATGCTGTCAGCGGCGATAGTAATCGTTACACGGCGCCCAAGGCCCTGAGTGGTTTCAACTGAAACTTGCATCTTGTTACCTCAAAAAAATCACAGTGCTCGGTCAACTCTGGAAGCGCGTGTAGGTGGCTTCGCAGAACCGGGATGCCCTCTTCAAATCAGAAACACATTCCCTGTCGTCAGAATCATCCCGAAGACATTCATATATAAGACGCGGCATTATAGCGGCATCACTTTTGTGAGTCGAGAACGGTTGTCGCCTGGTGCTGCGGCATTTTTCACATTTCCCGCTCAATTTTGTCCGCAAAAGCGCTGAGTTTGCGCATTTTCCAGGCAAAACAAAACGGCCCGTAGGCCGTTTTTGCTAAATCTGCAAGCAACATACTGGAAAAGCGCCAGCGGTTGCAAATGGGATTTCTAGGCGATGCTCCCCGCGCCGCGGCACGGCGGCGAGGCGAAAACCGTATCCTGTAGCGCTTCCCATTCTTTAATCGTGTAGGTGTGCAGCGCCAGGGCGTGCACCGTATTCGACAGCTCCTCGGTTAGCGTGCCGTAGATCATACGGTGGCGATTAAGGAAACGCTCGCCAGTGAAGCGATCGCTCACTAACACCACTTTAAAATGACTTTCAGAGCCCGCAGGGACGTTGTGACGATAACTTTCATCCACGACTTCGAGATACATCGGGTCGAACGCTGCTCTAAGTTTTGCTTCGATCTGTTCACGTATCATCATGAATTTTCTCCTCCGACAACGCTGAGATGCCGCCACTCCATTTAAATGTTAGCCGCTTTTACCGCTTCCATTAGGAGAAAACAACAAAAAATTAGCATTGTTCTGATATTTTCATTCAAAAGTATCACGTTTACTGGCTCTGGTCGCCAGATCCGCCGGGGAAAGAGCGATTAACCGTGGCGGGACGCTCAGAAAACCGCCAGGGCGATGGATTTACACGCGTTGCCACTTCCCCTTGCCGTTGGCAATGCTATGATGGCGGTAATTTTCCTTATAACAACACCATGCGTTGAGACCTGAACATGCTTAAGAAGATCCTTTTCCCGTTGGTCGCCATGTTTATGCTGGCAGGATGCGCCACGCCGCCGACCACCATTGAAGTATCGCCGAAAATCACGCTGCCGCAGCAGGATCCTAGCCTGATGGGCGTGACCGTCAGCATCAACGGCGCCGACCAGCGTCCGGACCAGGCGCTGGCGAAAGTGACGCGCGACAACCAACAGGTCACCCTTACCGCCTCCCGCGATCTGCGCTTCCTGCTGCAGGAAGTGCTGGAGAAACAAATGACCGCGCGCGGCTACATGATTGGCCCGAACGGCGCAGTCGATCTGCAGATCATCGTCAACAAACTCTACGCTGACGTCTCCCAGGGCAACGTGCGCTACAACATCGCCACCAAAGCCGATATCGCCATCATCGCCACCGCGGCAAACGGCACGAAGATGACCAAAAACTACCGCGCCAGCTACTCGGTAGAAGGTGCCTTCCAGGCCTCGAACAAAAACATCGCTGATGCCGTCAACAGCGTCCTGACAGATACCATCGCCGATATGGCGCAGGACACCAGCATCCACGATTTCATCAAGCAAAACGCGCGTTAATGCCCCCACGAACCCGGCCTCCGCCGGGTTCGTGCTTTATGCTATGTCCAGTCACTACTTACGCATTTTTCAGCAGCCTAAATCAGCGATTTTGCTGATCCTCGGCTTCGCCTCCGGTCTGCCGCTGGCCCTCACCTCCGGTACCCTGCAGGCCTGGATGACGGTGGAAAACATCGATCTGAAAACGATCGGTTTTTTCTCGCTTGTCGGCCAGGCCTATGTCTTTAAATTCCTCTGGTCCCCGCTGATGGACCGCTACACGCCGCCGTTTCTCGGGCGCCGTCGCGGCTGGTTGGTGACCACCCAGGTCCTGCTTCTGCTGGCCATCGCGGCGATGGGTTTTCTCGAACCTGCCTCCCAGCTGCGCTGGATGGCGGCGCTGGCGGTAGTGATCGCCTTCTGTTCGGCGTCGCAGGATATTGTTTTTGACGCCTGGAAAACCGACGTTCTGCCAGCGGAAGAGCGCGGCGCTGGCGCCGCGATCAGCGTGCTGGGCTATCGCCTCGGGATGCTGGTCTCCGGTGGTCTGGCCCTGTGGATCGCCGACCGCTATCTCGGCTGGCAGGGCATGTACTGGCTGATGGCGGCGCTGCTGGTGCCCTGCATCATCGCCACGCTGCTGGCGCCCGAGCCAAGCGACGTTATCCCGGTTCCCCGGTCGCTGGAGCAGGCGGTAGCTGAACCGCTGCGAGATTTTTTCGGCCGTAACAACGCCTGGCTGATTCTGCTGCTCATCGTTCTTTATAAGCTTGGCGATGCGTTTGCCATGAGTCTGACCACCACCTTTCTCATCCGCGGCGTCGGTTTTGACGCCGGCGAGGTGGGAATGGTGAACAAAACCTTAGGCCTGTTCGCCACCATTCTTGGCGCCCTGTACGGCGGCGTCCTGATGCAGCGATTGACGCTGTTCCGGGCGCTGCTGATCTTCGGTCTGCTGCAGGGGGTTTCCAACGCCGGCTACTGGCTGCTGTCGATTACCGATAAGCACCTCTATTCCATGGCGACCGCGGTATTCTTTGAAAATCTGTGCGGGGGAATGGGGACGGCGGCGTTTGTGGCGCTGCTGATGACGCTGTGCAACAAGTCGTTCTCCGCCACCCAGTTCGCGCTGCTCTCGGCGCTGTCCGCGGTTGGCCGCGTGTACGTCGGGCCGATTGCCGGCTGGTTTGTCGAGGCCCACGGCTGGTCCACTTTCTATCTCTTCTCCGTGGTCGCGGCGGTGCCGGGGATCGCGCTGCTGCTGCTGTGCCGACAAACGCTCGAGCATACCCAACGCACGGCAAGCTTTATGCCGCGTAGCGAATATCCGCGGGCCTATGCGCTGGCGCTGGGGATCCTGACGCTGGGCTGCCTGCTGCTGGCGGTATGGCTGGGTCTGCTGATCCTCAACGCGCTGGATTATACGTCGTTCAGCTTCCTGTCCGGCCTGCTGGAAGTTGCCGCGCTGACCGCCGTTGGCGGTATTTTGTTCGGCGGCCTGCTCGACTACCTGGCGCTGCGTAAAACCCACCTGATTTAAGGACGCTGCATCATTATTAGCCGTTGTAATTACGAAACGTAATTATAACGGCTTATTAACGCTTTTATATTGCCCGCCGCGCTATTTGTTGTTTTGTGCGTTTTTGTTTTCTGGAAATTATTGACAGTTTTCATTCGATTCTTTAAAAAATTTAACCGATTCAGCTACGCCGTTTTTATTTCACGTTTCCACAATGTCTTTTATTTGATAATTAAATGTTAAACAATTGTTCTAATTTTTGGGTGGTTATGCCCATTCGCCGCTAAGTACACCTTTTCTTATCTCTTTCGTTATCGATCCCACGAAAATCAGGCTTTGCAAGCGATTACGTAACACTACGTAACATATGTGACAAACCAAGCAGAAGCCGCTAACACAGAACTGACAGAGATCCAATCATGTTTACAGTAATGCAACCTTACCGTAAAATGCCCATACACTTTAAACGCCACCAGATCCCGTGGAATTGAGGTCGTTCAATGAGACTCAGGAAATACAATAAAAGTTTGGGATGGATGTCATTAATCGCAGGTACTGTATTACTCAGTGGTTGTGATTCTGCACTCCTTGACCCAAAAGGACAGATTGGACTGGAGCAACGCTCTTTGATTCTGACGGCCTTCGGCCTGATGATGATTGTCGTTATTCCGGCCGTCTTGATGGCAGTAGGATTTGCCTGGAAGTATCGCGCGAGCAATAAAGATGCGAAGTATAGCCCGAACTGGTCACACTCCAATAAAGTGGAAGCTGTGGTCTGGACGGTACCTATTCTGATCATCCTGTTCCTGGCCGTTCTGACCTGGAAAACCACTCACGCACTGGAGCCAAGCAAACCGCTTGTCCATGACGAGAAACCAATCACCATCGAAGTCGTATCGATGGACTGGAAATGGTTCTTTATCTATCCGGAACAGGGTATTGCTACCGTTAACGAAATCGCCTTCCCGGCGAACGTACCGGTACACTTCAAAGTGACCTCTAACTCGGTGATGAACTCGTTCTTTATTCCGCGCTTAGGCAGCCAGATCTACGCAATGGCCGGGATGCAGACTCAGCTGCACCTCATTGCTGACGAAGCTGGTACTTATGACGGTATCTCCGCTAGCTACAGTGGCCCGGGCTTCTCTGGTATGAAGTTCAAAGCGATTGCTACCCCGGATCGTGCAACTTTCGATCAGTGGGTTGAAAAAGCGAAACAGTCTCCGAACGCCATGGACTCTATGGCCGCGTTCGAGAAAGTGGCTGTGCCTAGCGAATACAACAAAGTGGAATACTTCTCTAACGTGAAACCGGATCTGTTCAAAGATGTTGTGAACAAATTCATGTCTCACGAGAGCATGAACATGTCCAAACCTGAAGGCGAGCATGCCGCTCACGACGGGATGGAAGGCATGGACATGAGCCACGCGGAAACCGCTCACTAAGGGGCCGAGGAAGAAAACGATGTTCGGAAAACTTACACTGGATGCAGTGCCCTACCACGAACCTATTATCGTGGTAACGGTGGCTGCGATTATCATTGGGGGACTGGCGCTTCTGGCAGCCATCACTTACTTCGGTAAGTGGTCCTACCTATGGAACGAGTGGCTGACTTCTGTCGACCACAAACGTCTCGGTATCATGTACGTTATCGTGGCAATCGTCATGCTGCTGCGTGGCTTTGCGGACGCCATCATGATGCGTAGCCAGCAGGTGCTGGCCTCGGCCGGGGAAGCAGGCTTCCTGCCGCCTCATCACTACGATCAGATCTTTACCGCCCACGGCGTTATCATGATCTTCTTCGTGGCGATGCCGTTCGTTATCGGTCTGATGAACCTGGTGGTTCCGCTTCAGCTCGGCGCACGCGACGTAGCCTTCCCGTTCCTCAACAACCTGAGCTTCTGGTTCACCGTTGTGGGCGTGATTCTGGTTAACCTGTCTCTGGGCGTCGGTGAGTTCGCGCAGACCGGTTGGCTGGCTTATCCGCCGCTGTCGGGAATTGAATACAGTCCTGGCGTAGGGGTCGACTACTGGATTTGGGCGCTGCAGCTCTCCGGTATCGGTACTACCCTGACCGGTATTAACTTCTTCGTGACCATTATCAAGATGCGCGCCCCGGGCATGACCATGTTCAAGATGCCGGTATTCTCCTGGGCATCTCTGTGCGCTAACATCCTGATTATCGCCTCTTTCCCAATTCTGACCGTCACCATCGCGCTGCTGACCCTGGATCGTTACCTGGGCACCCATTTCTTTACCAACGATATGGGTGGCAACATGATGATGTACATCAACCTGATTTGGGCCTGGGGTCACCCGGAAGTGTACATCCTGGTTCTGCCGGTGTTCGGGGTCTTCTCCGAAATCGCCGCGACCTTCTCGCGTAAGCGTCTGTTCGGTTACACCTCTCTGGTGTGGGCAACCGTCTGTATTACCGTTCTGTCGTTCATCGTTTGGCTGCACCACTTCTTCACCATGGGTGCTGGCGCGAACGTAAACGCCTTCTTCGGTATTACCACCATGATTATCGCGATCCCGACCGGGGTTAAGATCTTCAACTGGCTGTTCACCATGTATCAGGGCCGCATCGTCTTCAACTCGGCGATGATGTGGACTATCGGCTTTATCGTCACCTTCTCCGTCGGTGGGATGACCGGTGTGCTGCTGGCGGTACCGGGCGCGGACTTCGTTCTGCACAACAGCCTGTTCCTGATCGCGCACTTCCATAACGTTATCATCGGCGGTGTGGTGTTCGGTTGCTTCGCCGGTCTGACCTACTGGTGGCCGAAAGCCTTTGGCTTCACCCTGAACGAAACCTGGGGCAAACGCGCTTTCTGGTTCTGGATCATCGGCTTCTTCGTGGCGTTTATGCCGCTGTACGTGCTGGGCTTCATGGGGATGACCCGTCGTCTGAGCCAGCAGATCGATCCGCAGTTCCACCCGATGCTGGTTGTTGCAGCTTGCGGTGCGGCGCTGATCGCCTGCGGTATCCTGTGCCAGCTGATTCAGTTCTACGTCTCTATTCGCGACCGCGATCAGAACCGTGACCTGACCGGTGACCCATGGGGTGGCCGTACGCTGGAGTGGGCAACCTCTTCTCCACCGCCGTTCTACAACTTCGCTATCGTTCCTCAGGTTCACGAGCGTGACGCCTTCTGGGAAATGAAAGAGAAAGGTGAAGCGTACAAACAGCCTGCTCACTATGAAGAAATTCATATGCCGAAGAACAGCGGCGCCGGCATCGTCATTGCCGCCTTCGCTACGGTATTTGGTTTCGCCATGATCTGGCATATCTGGTGGATGGCGATCGCCAGCTTCATCGGCATCGTAGCGACCTGGATTATTAAGAGCTTTGACGAGGACGTGGATTACTACGTACCGGTTGCAGAAGTCGAAAAACTGGAAAAACAGCATTTCGATGAGATTAACAAAGCAGGGCTGAAAAATGGCAACTGATACTCTTGCGCATACTGCCCACGCGCATGAACACGGGCACCATGATACAGGACCGATGAAGGTATTCGGTTTCTGGATCTACCTGATGAGCGACTGCATTATCTTCGCTACGCTGTTTGCTACCTATGCCGTTCTGGTGAACGGCACAGCCGGCGGACCAACTGGCAAAGATATTTTCGAACTGCCGTTCGTTCTGGTTGAAACCGCACTGCTGCTGTTCAGCTCCATCACCTACGGCATGGCGGCTATCGCCATGTACAAAAACAACAAGAGCCAGGTGGTTTCCTGGCTGGCGTTGACCTGGTTGTTTGGCGCCGGATTTATCGGGATGGAAATCTATGAATTCCATCACCTGATCATGGAAGGCTTTGGTCCGGATCGTAGTGGCTTCCTGTCCGCGTTCTTCGCGCTGGTCGGCACCCACGGTCTGCACGTGACCTCCGGTCTTATCTGGATGGCGGTGCTGATGTTCCAGGTTTCACGTCGTGGCCTGACCAGCACTAACCGCACCCGTATCCTGTGCCTGAGCCTGTTCTGGCACTTCCTGGACGTGGTGTGGATCTGCGTGTTCTCGGTTGTCTATCTGATGGGGGCGATGTAATGAGTCATTCTACCGATCATAGCGGCGCTTCTCACGGCAGCGTGAAGAGCTACATGACAGGATTTATCCTGTCCATCATCCTGACGGTCATTCCGTTCGCCATGGTGATGAGTGGCTCCGCCTCGCATGCGGTTATCCTTGGCACCATTCTGGTGACCGCTGTGGTGCAGATCGTGGTACACCTCGTGTACTTCCTGCATATGAACAGCAAGTCCGATGAAGGCTGGAACCTGACCGCATTTATCTTCACCGTAATCATCATTGCGATCGTGGTTGTCGGCTCCATCTGGATTATGTGGAACCTGAACTACAACATGATGATGCACTAAGAGCGGCGAGTATGTTTAAGCAATACCTGCAAGTTACGAAACCAGGCATTATTTTTGGCAACCTGATCTCCGTGATCGGCGGTTTCCTGCTGGCCTCCAAAGGCCACATCGACTATCCGCTGTTCGTCTGGACGCTCCTTGGAGTATCCCTGGTGGTCGCCTCGGGTTGTGTATTCAACAACTACATCGACCGGGACATCGATCGTAAGATGGAACGGACGAAAAACCGGGTGCTGGTCAAAGGGCTGATCTCGCCAGAAGCTTCGCTGGTGTACGCCACCTTGCTGGGTATTGCTGGCTTTATGCTGCTGTGGTTCGGCGCAAATCCGCTGGCCTGCTGGCTGGGGGTGATGGGGTTCGTGGTTTATGTCGGCGTCTACAGCCTGTACATGAAACGCCACTCCGTCTATGGCACGCTGATTGGCTCACTCTCCGGCGCAGCGCCGCCGGTGATTGGCTACTGCGCAGTGACCGGTGATTTCGACAGCGGTGCGGCTATCCTGTTGGCTATCTTTAGCCTGTGGCAGATGCCTCACTCCTACGCCATCGCGATTTTCCGCTTCAAGGATTATCAGGCGGCGAATATTCCGGTGCTGCCGGTAGTGAAAGGTATATCGGTCGCCAAAAACCATATTACGCTGTACATCGTCGCCTTTGCCGTTGCGACCCTGATGCTCTCGCTGGGCGGCTATGCCGGGTACAAATACCTGGTCGTAGCGGCAGCGGTCAGCGTCTGGTGGCTGGGCATGGCGCTGCGCGGCTACAAAGTGGCAGATGATAAAGTCTGGGCGCGTAAGCTCTTCGTCTTTTCCATCGTCGCCATCACTGCGCTGTCCGTGATGATGTCCGTTGACTTTATGGTGCCGGATTCACATAGTCTGCTGGCTTATGTGAGATAATCACCCGCTCCAGTATGATATAAAGCCCCGTTTTTACGGGGCTTTTTCTTTTCTGTTTCACGTCTTTTTCCTTTCTCAATTCATACTTCCCTCCCCTCCCCCACACCGTTTTCGTAGCTACCCGCTAATAAATGAGGAAAAAATGAGCTTATACCAACCGGACGTCGCTCGCCCCGTTCAGCTCTACGGTGCTACCTTTCGCCTCGGGCTTACGCCCGTTTTGGAAATATTCAATACAAGGAATTGCAATGAAAGAGTTAACACTGAACGAAATGGACTACATCTCCGGCGGCTTTAACCTGTTCGGCGCGGCCAGCGGCTTCGCCAGCTTCGTCGCCAACTCGGGCATCGGTTTCACCTCATTTGTCCTCACCTCTGGCAACGCATTCGCCTCGTTCGTCTGCGACAGCACAATGGCGTTTGGTTCCTTCCTGACCGGTCAGTCAAATTGGGAAACCTTTGTGACCGCCGGTAAGGATAACTGGGGAAGCTTCGTCAATACCGCCGGCAACAGCTGGAACACCTTTGTCGATAACGCCGCCAGCGACTGGAGCAGTTTCCTGAACAAAGCATCAGCCTAAGCGACATCTTGCCGAGGGCAGCGCATCGGCTGCCCTGTTTACCCCACCAGCATCGCCTGCGCGCTGTAGAGCAGATCGAGATGATCACGGCATAACGCTTCCAGCGAGGTCCGCGATTGATGGCTGGTCAGACTTAGCGCTCCCCACCAGGTTCCTTCCCTGTCGGTTAACGGTACCGCCAGCACCAGCATGCCAATCTCAAACTCCTGTTCAATGGTGGCGTATCCCTGACGCCGCACCTGAGCGATTTTCTCCATCAGCGGCGCGACGTCGGTCACCGTATAGGGCGTGCGTTGTTCCCGGGTAATGCGCTGCAGAACCGCTTCACACTCTGCTTCCGGCAGCGAAGCCAGCCATAATCGCCCCCCGGCGGTACAGAAGATGGGCACCCGCTCCCCTAGCCGAACCGACGTGGAGTTAAACGGCGTATGCCGGCTGCGGGCGATATAGACCAGCTCATCTTCATCCACCACCCCCACCGAGGCGTGCTCTTCGGTCCGGCTGGCGATGTATTCGACAATCGGTCGCACCATGCGTGGAAACTGCGCCGAATCAACATAGGCCTGGCCAAGCCGCAGCGTCTTCGGGGTAAGCCAGTAATAGCGCCCATCGGTTTGCAAATAACGATCATGCAGCAGCGTCAACAAAAAACGTCGTGCCGCGCTTTGCGTCAGACCGCTCATTTTCGCCGCCTGGGCAACAGTGAGCTTTGGGCAGTTTTTGGAAAAAAGCTGGATCAACGCCAACCCTTTTTGTAAACCGACGATCAGATCGCGTGGATGAATGGTGTTTTGCATATTCGCTCACATTTTTGCAACATCATTATCGATTTCCTGCGATTATCGCAGCGATGGTGCGATTAACAACCAACATGTCCGAATTCTGCGTTGTCGCTCCCAGCTTCCGCTGAAATACTTTCACAACATTCATTTAACAAATGAGGTTTGAAATGGTCAGTGGAACTACCCAGGTTGTCGCCGTGATTGGTCATCCGATCGCCCAGGTGAAATCACCGGATAACTTCAACCGCTACTTTGCCGAACAGCACATGGACAGCGTCATGATCCCGGTGGATATCGTCCCGGACGCGGTGGCCGCCTACCTCAACGCCCTGCGCGGCTGGCAGAACATGAGCGGCGTGCTGGTGACGGTACCGCATAAACAACGCGCCGCCGCGCTGGTCGACGAGCTTACGCCGCGCGCTCGCCGACTCAACGCCATCAATGTGATCCGCAAGCTGGCGGATGGCCGGTTACAGGGCGATATGCTGGACGGCGTCGGATTTCAGCTTGCCGCCGAGGCACAGGGTTTTCAGCCGGCAGGTAAGCAGGCGCTGCTCTCCGGTTGCGGCGGCGTCGGCAGCGCCATCGCCTGGGGATTGTGCGAGGCGGGGATCCGCCAACTGGCGCTGCACGATCAAAACCCGGCCACCCGGCAACGCCTGCACGATCTTCTGACTGAGGCCTTTCCGGCGGTGCAACTGAGCACACTGCCGGACAGCCTGCACGGTGTCGATCTGCTGATCAACGGCTCGCCGGCCGGCATGGCCGGGTTTGATGCACTGCCCCTACCCCAGGCGCTGCTGGAGACGCTCGACAGCGCCACCCACGTGGCCGACGTTGTCACCGCTCCGGTGATGACCCCGTTGCTCACCTTCGCCGCCGCCCGCGGCTGCCGGGTACAGACTGGGCCGGAAATGGCGCTGGCGCAGATGACGCTGATGGGCCAGTTTATCGGCGCCATCCCGTCGGCGCAGGGAGCGGCGGCATGAAAAGCTGGGATGTGATCGTCATCGGCAGTGGCGCCGCTGGCTTTGCCGCCGCGGTCACCGCCAGCTGCAAAGGGCTGTCGGTGCTGATGCTGGAGAAAGCCGGTCAGTTCGGCGGCACCTCGGCTATCTCCGGCGGCGCCGTGTGGCTGCACGATACCGACCAGGCGCGCGCCGAGGGCAAAAGCGGTAGCGCCGAAGCGATCAAAACCTATCTACGAACCATTATCGGCGAGGCCCACTACCGCGAAGATATCGCCGAGGCGTTTGTCCGCGCCGGGCGAGAGGCCCTCGCCTTTCTGGAGCGCGAGGGGGCGGTGAAATATAGCCTGCGCCCGCTCTCACCCGATTACTATCCGGATGAGCCCGGCGCCGTCGACGTCGGTCGGGCGCTGGAGGTGGTCGAGTATGACGGCCGTGAACTGGGGGACGCGTTTCGCGACCTGCGCTCGCCTCCGCCGGGGATGCTGCTGTTTGGCGGGATGATGGTCAACCGCGTCGACATTCAACATTTTCTCGATATGCGTCGCTCGCTGCGCTCCCTGGCCCATTGCACCCGGCTGCTGCTGCGCTACGCCCGCGACCGGGTGAAATATCCTCGCGGCACCCGCCTGGCGATGGGCAATGCGCTGATTGCCCGCATGGCGACCACGGCGCTGCGTAAAGGCATGAGCCTGCGGCTGAATGTCAATGTGCTGGCGCTGTGCGAATCGCAAGGCGCGGTCACCGGGGTAGAGATTGACTATCAGGGGCAAAAAGAGACGCTACACGCCCGCCGTGGGGTGGTGCTAGCCGCAGGCGGCTTTGCCGCTGGCGCGCTGGCGGCGCGCTATCGGCCTCACACCCGAGAGCACTTCACCATGTCGCCGCCAGCCAATGATGGCGCTGCGCTGCGTCTTGCGGCGGCACTTAACGCTCGCGAGGGAGCCGATCGCGCGTCCAACTTTTTCTGGGCGCCGGTATCGGTGCTGACCCGTGCCGACGGCAGCGAGGAGCGCTTCCCCCACCTGGTGACCGACCGGGCCAAGCCGGGCGTGATTGCCGTCAATCAGCGGGCGGTACGCTTCGTTAACGAGTCCAGCTCCTATCACCATTTTGCCAGCGCGATGCAGCGTGCAGCGGAGAATGCCCCCTGCTTTTTACTGTGCGACGCGCAGGCGATGAAGCGTTATGGCCTCGGGCTGGCGCGCCCGGCGCCGGTGAACAATGACGCCCTGATCGCCGCTGGCTATCTGCATAGAGCCGATACCCTGGCCGCGCTGGCGCAGCAGCTTGGGCTGGATGCCCACGCCCTGAGCGAGACGGTCGCCCGCTACAATCGTGACGCCGCGCAGGGTGTGGACCGTGAGTTTGCCAAAGGCGGCAACAGCTATAACCGGGCGATGGGCGATCCGGGCCGTCATCCTGACGCCTGCAACGCTCCCCTGCTCAGCGCGCCGTTCTATGCCATCAAACTCTATACCGGCGATCTGGGGACTTCTCGAGGTCTGGTCACCACCGCCGATGCCCAGGTCGTCAACGCTGAAGGCAACCCCATTGCGAGGCTGTACGCGGTGGGAAACGACATGGATTCGCTGATGGCCGGCACCTACCCGGGTCCCGGCATCACCCTTGGCCCGGGGCTGACGTTTGGCTACCTCGCCGCCTGCCATCTGGCGCAACCCGCCACCCACTAATCAGGAAAACATCATGATCTACGAAAAACGCACCTACACCATCAATCCGCTGAAAATGGCCGACTGGCTGGCGCTGTACCAAAGCGATGCCCTGGCGGTGCAAACTGACCATCTTGGCAAACTGATCGGCTTCTTTTTTACCGAGATCGGCGTGGTCAATCAGGTAGTGCACATCTGGGCTTACGAAAGCCTGGACGATCGTCTGGTACGCCGCGCACGGATGGCCCAGGACGAGCGCTGGCAGACCTTCTCGCGGAAAAACCGCGAACTGGCCGCCGTGGAGCGCCTCGAATCGGTGCTGATGCGCCCCACCGCTTTTTCACCATTGCAATAAGGAGTCCATCATGAGCGGGCCTGTGAAGGTGGATGTGCTGGTGGTCGGATCCGGCGCGGCGGGACTCTCTGCCGCGGTCACCGCGGCAGTGCACGGCGCCAGCGTCATGGTGGCGGAGAAAGCGTCAGTGCTCGGCGGGACCAGCGCCTGGTCCGGCGGCTGGCTGTGGATCCCCTGCAACCCGCTGGCGCGAGCGGAGGGCATCGACGAAGCGGCCGATGCCCCGCTGACCTATCTGCAGCATGAGATGGGGGGAGAAGCCGCCGACGTTCGCTTGCAGACCTTCCTGCATTACGGGCCGGAAATGGTGGATTTTTTTCATCAACGGACGGCGGTGAAGTTTCTGTCGGGCAGCACCATGCCGGACTTTCACGCGTCGCCGGGCGCGGCGAACGGTGGGCGGTCGGTCACCGCTCAGCCCTACGATGGCCGCCTGCTCGGCGACTGGCTCCACCGACTGCGCCCGCCGCTGGAGACCATCAGTCTTGCCGGGATGGGCATCGCCGGCGGCGCGGACATGGCGCATTTTTTCAACGCTACCCGCTCGCCGCGCTCTGCGCTGTATGCCGCCCGCCGCCTGCTGCGCCACGGCTGGCAGCGGCTGCGCGCCGGACGAGGGTTGCATCTGGTCAATGGCAATGCGCTGGTCGCCCGTCTGCTGCGATCCGCCCTCGACGCCGGGGTGCGTTTTCAGCTCAACGCCCCGGCGGTCAGACTGCTGCAGGGTCCGCAGGGAGTGTCCGGTGCAGTGCTGCGCAGCGACGGCGGGGAGATACTCGTCGAAGCGGGCGCCGTGGTGCTGGCCTGCGGCGGTTTTCCCCACGATCGGCAGCGCCTGGCGCAGGTGGTGCCTCATGCCGCGGAGGGTTACGGCCATTTCTCCGCCGCGCCGCCTGACAATCAGGGCGAGGGGATCCGCCTTGGCGAATCCGCCGGCGGCCAGTTCGATACCCGCCTGCGCCACCCGCTGGCCTGGGCGCCGGTGTCCCGCGTCACCCTCGCCAGCGGCCAGCAGCTGATGTTTCCCCATCTGGTGGAACGCGCCAAGCCCGGGGTGATCGCCGTCCTGCCTAACGGCAAACGCTTTGTTAACGAGGCCGACTCCTATCACGACTTTATCGCCGCCCTGCTGGCGGCGACGCCTGCGGGCGACACGCCGCAGGCCTGGCTGCTGGCCGATCGGCGCGCGCTGCGCCGCTATGGCCTGGGCCACGCCAGGCCCTTTCCGTTCTCCCCTACCGCCTGGCTGCGTACCGGCTATCTGCGGCGAGGAAACACCCTTGCCGAGCTGGCGAAGCGGTGCGCCATCGATACCGATGCGCTGGCGGAAACCGTTGCACGCTTTAACCATTTTGCCAGCACCGGTGAAGACATCGATTTTCACCGCGGCGCATCGGCCTATAACCGCGCGCAGGGTGACCATCAGGTGACGCTCGGAGCGCTGCGCGAAGGGCCGTTCTACGCGGTGCGCATTCTGCCCGGCTCGCTGGGCACCTTTAGCGGGTTACAAACCGACGAACACGCTCGGGTGTTGGATGGGCAGCAGCAGCCGATACCGGGCCTGTTCGCCATCGGCAACGACATGTCGAGCGTGATGCGCGGCTATTACCCCAGCGGAGGGATCACCCTCGGGCCGGCTATGACCTTCGGCTACCTGGTGGGCAAAAATCTGGCGGCAAACACAATAAAAACAAAGCAATAAAAACCAGGGACGGCAATACCCCTGGCTAACTTCACCTGCAACTGTACCGGAGCCATTTATGAACATGCGTACCCTATCGCTCGCCGCGCTGAGCCTGCTCGATGTCCCTCCCCCCGAACAGGTGCGGATAGCGGCCAGAACCGGTTTTACCCACGTGGGACTGCGGCTGCTGCCCGCCACACCCGCCGACCCGGACTACGACATGCTGGGCGATACCCCCGCCGTCCGCGCGACCCTGGCCGCGCTGATGGAAACCGGCATCCGCGTCTCGGACGTGGAGATCGTCCGCCTCAGCCCGGGGTTTACCCTCGACGATCGGCTGCAGCGCTTTATGGAGACCGCCGCGCGGCTTGGCGCCGGACAGGTGTTAGTCGCCGGGAATGACGACAACCTGCAGCGCAGCGCCGACAACCTGGCCACTCTCGCCGCGGCCGGTCGCTCATTTGGCCTGACCATGAACCTTGAGCCGATGCCCTGGACCCAGCTGCGCACGATCGCCGATGCGCAGGCGCTGATCGCCGCCAGCGGGCGGGAAGATATCGGCATCCTGGTGGACGCCCTTCATTTCTGGCGCGCGGGGGAATCGCTCGCCGCCCTCTCCAGCCTGCCCGCGCATCATCTGAACTATATGCAACTCTGCGATGGCGCGGCGCAGCGGCCGGAAAGCGAGCAGGAGCTCATCCGCCAGGCCCGCTCAGCGCGCAACGTGCCGGGGGAAGGCGGTCTGGATCTGCACGGTCTGATGGCGGCACTGCCGGCAACGCTACCGGTCTCCCTCGAAGTGCCGCTGGACGGTGAGCAGGGCGCCCTGCCGCCCCTCCAGCGGGCGCAATTACTGTTCAATGCCGCGCAGCCCTACCTGCGCTCCTGCGCATAAGGAATACGCTATGACACAGACTCAACGCCTGGATGTCAGAGAGTTAATTAACCGTAATCCTCTGAGCCGCTTTCAAAAGCAGATTATTTTTCTCGGCTTTTGCGTTATCGCTCTTGATGGGTTTGATATCGCGATCATGGGCTTTATCGCCCCGACGCTGAAGCTGGAGTGGGGGGTAAGCAACCACCAGTTGGGCCTGGTGATTAGCGCCGCGCTGATCGGCCTCGCGCTGGGCGCTATTTTCTCTGGCCCGCTCGCCGACTGGCTGGGACGCAAGAAGATCATCATCAACAGCGTCTTCTTCTTCGGCTTCTGGACCATCGCCACCGCCTTCTCGCACAACATTGAGCAGATGATGTTCTTCCGCTTTATGACCGGCCTCGGACTGGGCGCCGCGATGCCGAACATCGGGACGCTGGTGTCGGAATACGCTCCGGAACGCCAGCGCTCATTTATTATTACCGTCATCTTCTGCGGCTTCACCTTCGGCGCGGCGGCCGGAGGATTTACCGCGTCATGGCTGATCCCGCAGTTTGGCTGGCACTCGCTGATGGCGCTCGGCGGCATTCTGCCGCTGCTGTTTGCCCCCCTGCTTATCTGGCGGCTGCCGGAATCGGTTCGTTTTCTGGTGATCAAACAAGCGCCTGCGGCGCGCATTCGCGCCATCCTCAATCGTCTTTATCCCGGACAAATCAGCGACAACGTGACGTTTATCCTGCCGGCGCAGCCGGCGGCCGGGAATGCGATGCGCATTGTGCTCTCCCGCCAGTATGGCTTTGGCTCGCTGATGCTATGGCTGGTCTACTTTATGGGGCTGTTCCTCGTCTATATTCTCGGCAGCTGGCTGCCAACGCTGGTTAAGGAGGTCGGGCTTACCGTCAGCCAGGCGGCCGTCATGACGGCCATCTACCAGGCGGGAGGTACCCTCGGCTCGCTGTTTGCCGGCTGGCTGATGGACCGCATCAATCCCCATCGCGCGCTGGGGATGATCTACGCCGTCGGTGGCCTGTTTACCATGGCGATGGGCTACGCGGCGGGCAGCTTTGCCCTGCTCTGTATGCTGGCGTTTATCAGCGGCGCCTGCCTGAACGGCGCCAATACCGGCATGAACGCCCTCTCCGCCCGTTACTACCCCACGCAGGCGCGGGCGACGGGATCCAGCTGGATGCACGGCGTCGGGCGGATCGGCGCGATCCTCAGCGCCTTTGCTGGCGCTGAGATGATGGCGCTCAACCTGCCCTTCGAAAGCGTCTTTTTGATCCTCGGCATCCCGGCAGCCCTCACCGTCGCAGGCCTGGCGGCGAAGGGTATCTTTGCGGCCGGTAATCCTCCCGCCGCTTCGCCAGCCCCCGCATCTGTGCGCGGAGCGTAATGTCGTCGTCTTCCTCCGGTGCAATCTGCGGATTGCACCGCACGTTGAGGTTAAAAAGAAAATTTATTTCATCTTGCTCTGTAACGAAAAGCATTCCGCCACATTCCGGCCTGTACCCGTCGCCGTTGATTCCCCTCTCCTTTTCAACCCAGCGGAAAATAAACTTCTGCTTATTCGATCCCCTTCGCATATATGAAAAATAAATTCCACAATACAATTGAAACAGAACAAACATTTCCTTAAGTTTAGGTCAGTCTATCCGGATGCGCGTTGCCGCAGGCGTCGGCATTGAGCGCCTCAGAGTGCGAATGATTTCAAAAAGGAGAGCACCATGTTAAACGGTCTGAAACCCTTATCCCGTTCCCTGCGTTGGGGCATGGTCGGCGGCGGGGGAACCAGCCAGATCGGCTACAGCCACCGCTGTGCGGCGCTGCGTGACAATGTTTACACCCTACTGGCCGGCGCGCTTGACGTCGATGCCGAGCGCGGGCGCGCGTTCGGTGAGCAGCTTGGCATCGCGCCGGAGCGCTGCTACGCCGACTACCAGACCCTGTTTCGTGAAGAGGCTCAGCGTCCTGACGGGATCGAGGTCGTCTCGGTCACCACCCCGAATAATACCCATTTCGCCATCACCAAAGCGGCGCTGGAAGCGGGCCTCCATGTCATCTGTGAAAAGCCCCTCTGTTTTACCGCCGAAGAGGCACGCGAACTGGTGGACCTGAGTAAAAAACAGAACAAAATCGTCGGCGTCACCTACGGCTATGCCGGCTATCAGATGATCCAGCAGGCGCGGCAGATGATTGCCGATGGGCTGCTCGGCGAGATCCGCATCGTCAATATGCAGTTCGCCCACGGCTTTCATAACCAGGCCGTGGAGCTGCAGGCAGAATCCACCCGCTGGCGCGTGACGCCGAAGTTCGCCGGGCCCAGCTATGTGCTGGGAGATTTGGCCACCCATCCGCTGTTTGTCGCCGAAACCATGGCGCCACAGCTCAATATCAAACGGCTGATGTGCTCCCGCCAGAGCTTTGTTCCCTCTCGCGCGCCGCTGGAAGATAACGCCTTTGTCCTGATGGAATATGACAACGGCGCGGTTGGCTCGATGTGGACCAGCGCGGTGAACAGCGGCGCCATGCACTCGCAAAAAGTACGCATCGTCGGCGAAAAAGCGAGTATCGAATGGTGGGATGAGCATCCTAACCAGCTCAGCTATGAGGTGCAGGGCGAGCCGGCGCGCATTCTGGAACGCGGGATGCCCTACCTGAGCGCAAACGCGCTGGCGGACGATCGCATCGGCGGCGGTCATCCGGAAGGGCTGTTTGAAGCCTGGGCCAACCTCTATCGCCGCTATGCGCAGGCGATTGACGCTACGGACCGTGACGATCGCGCCTTCCTGCAAGACTTCTGGTATCCGGACGTCGAAGCCGGTCTGCACGGCGTCTATTGGGTCGAGCAATGCGTCAAATCGGCTGATGCCGGCAGCCAGTGGGTTGACTTTACTTTACCTTAATTTTCCCCCTCGCCAGTGGAGTCCTCCTCCACTGGTTTATTGATTTTTACCAACTTGTCGCATCGCGCAACAGCCCCGTAATATCTGTTAAACAAACATTTATTTACGCTTCTTACCCCCCGCCGCTACACTAGGCGCAGTTTTTATATTGAGGTGGTAATGAACGATAACAAAATGACGCCAGGGGAACTGCGCGCGACCTGGGGTTTGGGGACGGTATTCTCCCTGCGCATGCTTGGCATGTTTATGGTCCTGCCGGTTCTGACCACGTATGGCATGGCATTGCAGGGCGCCAGTGAAGCGCTGATTGGCCTGGCGATCGGCATCTACGGTCTGGCGCAGGCGGTGTTCCAGATCCCCTTTGGACTGTTATCTGACCGTATTGGCCGTAAGCCGTTGATCGTCGGCGGCCTGCTTATTTTCGTGCTCGGCAGCGTCATCGCCGCGCTCACCGACTCCATCTGGGGCATCATTCTTGGCCGCGCCCTTCAGGGCTCCGGCGCCATCGCCGCCGCGGTCATGGCCCTGCTCTCCGATCTCACCCGCGAACAGAACCGCACTAAAGCGATGGCGTTTATTGGCGTCAGCTTCGGCGTCACTTTCGCTATCGCCATGGTGCTGGGGCCGATTATTACCCATCAGCTGGGTCTGCACGCCCTGTTCTGGATGATCGCCATCCTGGCGACCGTCGGCATTCTGCTCACCCTGTGGGTGGTTCCCAACAGCCAGAACCACGTGCTTAACCGCGAATCCGGGATGGTGAAGGGCTGCTTTAGCAAGGTGCTGGCGGAGCCGCGCCTGTTGAAGCTCAACTTTGGCATCATGTGCCTGCACATCATGCTGATGTCCACTTTTGTCGCGCTGCCCGGACAGCTGGAGGCCGCCGGCTTCCCGGCCGCCGAGCACTGGAAGATTTACCTGGTCACCATGGTTATCTCCTTCATCTCGGTGGTGCCGTTTATCATCTACGCCGAAGTGAAGCGTAAGATGAAGCGCGTCTTTTTGCTCTGCGTCGCCATCCTGCTGATTGCGGAGATTGTCCTCTGGGGCGCCGGAGGCTACTTCTGGGAGCTGGTGGCGGGCGTTCAGCTCTTCTTCCTGGCGTTTAACCTGCTGGAAGCGCTGCTGCCGTCGTTGATTAGCAAAGAGTCGCCGGCGGGCTACAAAGGCACCGCGATGGGCGTTTACTCCACCAGCCAATTCCTCGGGGTGGCGATTGGCGGCGCCCTTGGCGGTTGGGTCGATGGTTTCTTTGATTCGCAGACTGTGTTTCTGCTGGGCGCCCTGCTGGCGATGCTGTGGCTGCTGGTGGCCAGCACCATGAGCGAGCCGCCCTACGTCAGCAGCCTGCGGGTAGAGGTACCGGACGGCGTGGTGGTCGACAGCGCGCTGCAGGCGCGTCTGCTGAATGCCAGCGGGGTTCATCAGGCGCTGGTGGTGCCCGAGGAGCGTTCGGTGTATATCAAAATCGACAGCAAAGTCACCAACCGCTTCGAGATAGAGCAGCTCATCAAAGGGGTATAAAAAAAGCGGGGAATTCCCCGCTTTTTGCTGTCTGTCGGCCGCCTTAGTCGCGGAAGTTTTTGAACTGGAACGGTTGTCCCAGATCGCCACCGCGCACCAGCGCCATCACCGACTGCAGATCGTCGCGGGACTTACCGGTCACGCGGATCTCTTCGCCCTGAATCTGGGCCTGCACTTTCAGCTTGCTGTCTTTGATCAGTTTAACGATCTTCTTCTGCACCGCGCTTTCAATGCCCTGCTTCAGCTTCGCTTCAACAAACCAGGTTTTACCGCTGTGTACGATATCTTCCGGCACGTCGAGGGAGGTGCCTTCAATGCCGCGCTTGAGCAGCTTGGCGCGCAGGATATCCAGCAGCTGGTTCACCTGGAAGTCAGACTCGCTCAGTACTTTAATGGTCTTGTTGGCGTCGTTTAATTCAAACGTGGCTTCAACGCCACGAAAATCAAAACGCGACTCAACTTCGCGGCTCGCGTTGTCTACCGCGTTACGGGCTTCCTGAAGATCAACTTCAGAGACAATATCGAAAGATGGCATCTTTTCCTCTCCTTCCGTTTCTTTTGCGTTGCATAATACCTGCAACGCGGCATAACTCAACTTGTTATCCCGGAAGCTTAGCTGATTACGCAACGCTCGCGCTATTTTCCCCATGCTGCCCGACGACGCCGAAACTCCCTTTCCGTGCGACGATGCGAAAAGCGACGAGATAGACTTTAGTCATCAGCGCCTGGGGTAGCGGCAGATGAGGAGGAACAATGAAAGTAACCGTACTGGGATGCGGTGCACTGGGGCAACTATGGCTGACCGCGTTGTGCAAACAGGGACATGAAGTCCAGGGCTGGCTGCGCGTGCCGCAGCCATTCTGTAGCGTCAACGTCATTGAAACCGACGGCTCGGTGTTCAACGAGTCGCTGACGGCCAACGATCCCGATTTTCTTGCCAGCAGCGAGCTGCTGATTGTCACTTTAAAAGCCTGGCAGGTTTCAAACGCGGTGAAGCACCTGGCCGCGATCCTGCCGGACACCACGCCGATTGTGCTGGTGCATAACGGCATGGGAACCGTCGAGGAGCTGCGCAGCGTGAAACAGCCGTTGCTGCTGGCCTCCACCACCCAGGCGGCTCGCCGGGACGGGAATGTCATCATCCACGTCGCCCAGGGCACCACGCATATCGGGCCGGCGAAAAGCTACGAACAGGACTACAGCTACCTCGCTGAAGTGCTGCAGAACGTGCTGCCGGATGTCGCCTGGCACAACAATATTTTCTCGGCCACCTGGCGCAAACTCGCGGTTAACTGCGTGATTAACCCCCTGACCGCGATAAAAGGGTGTAAAAATGGCGATCTGCGCGACTATCCGCAGGAAGTTGCGGCCATTTGTCGCGAGGTGGCGGCAGTGATGGAGCGCGAAGGTATTCATACCTCGGCGGAAAACCTGCTATTTTATGTCGAACAGGTGATTGAAAGTACGGCAGAAAATATCTCATCCATGCTGCAGGACGTTCGCGCCCAGCGGCACACGGAGATCGACTATATCACCGGTTTTCTGCTCAACCGCGCCCGCGCCCACGGCGTTGCCGTACCGGAAAACGCCCGCTTATTTGAACTGGTCAAGCGTAAGGAGAATGAATATGAGCGCGTCGGCACTGATTTGCCTCGCCCCTGGTAGCGAAGAGACCGAAGCGGTCACCACTATCGACCTGCTGGTCCGCGGCGGGGTGAAGGTGACCACCGCCAGCGTCGCCAGCGACGGCGGCCTGACCATCGTCTGCTCGCGCGGCGTCAAGCTGCTGGCGGATGCTCCTCTGGTCGAGGTGGCCGATGGCGATTTCGATATTATCGTCCTCCCGGGCGGCCTCAAGGGAGCGGAGTGCTTTCGCGACAGCCCGCTGTTGGTGGAAACCGTCCGCCAGTTTCATCTCTCTGGGCGCATTGTGGCCGCTATCTGCGCCGCTCCGGCGACCGTGCTGATACCTCATCATCTGTTCCCGATCGGCAACATGACCGGTTTTCCAGCGCTGAAGGCGCAGATCCCCGCCGATCAGTGGCAGGATAAGCGGGTGGTCTGGGATCCGCGGGTGAATCTGTTAACCAGCCAGGGTCCAGGGACATCGATTGATTTCGCCCTGAAAATGATCGATCTGCTGGTGGGGCGCGAGAAAGCGTATGAGGTCGCCTCACAGCTGGTGATGGCCGCCGGCATCTATAATTACTACGAAGCCTGATAGCCGGTCCGCGCCGCGGACTGGCTCCCCCTTTTCCTGAGGAGTCGTAGCATGTCCCGTAGCGCAACCGATTCTCGCGATCTTGTTATCAGCCGCCTGCTCAGCGCGCCCGCCGCAGCCCTGTGGCGCGCGTGGGCCGACCCGGCATTACTCCGAACCTGGTGGTGCCCGAAGCCCTGGCAAACCGAGGTTCTGACCTTTGATTTTCGCGCCGGCGGGGCCTTTCACACCGTGATGCACGGCCCTGACGGTGAACGCAGCGATAACCCCGGCTGTTTTCTTGAGGTTATCCCGCAACAAAAAATCGTCATGACCTCGATGCTGACGGCGGATTATCGCCCCGCCGTTTCCCCCTTCGCGATGACGGCCATCATCACTTTTGCCGATGAACAGGGCGGGTGTCGCTATACGGCCACAGTGCTGCATGCCGATGATGAAACCCGCGAGCAGCATGAGCAGATGGGATTTTTCGAGGGCTGGAATATTGTCATCGATCAACTCAATGACCTGGCGCTGACCCTGCGCTAATACACTCCCCAGCCAATAGTAAAAAGGCCTTCCATCAGGGAAGGCCTTTTGCATCATAACAATCTGTTACGGGCGATAAACTTTCACGTTGCTGAAGCCCTGCTCGCGCAAATAAAGCGCCTGCAGACGGCTCATCACTCCGCGTTCGCACCACAGCAGCCAGGTTTTACTCTGATCGAGATCGCCAAACTTGGTGCTCAGCTTGTAGAACGGCAGAGAAACAACTTCAACCCCCTCGACCTTAAGCGGCTTGTCTTCCTGCTCGTCGATGGAGCGAATGTCGAGGATCGCGTCGTTGGCGCCAAAGCCGTTCACGGTTTCCACTTCCACCACCGTCCCTTCCGTCTGCTGGGCGATTTCGCGGATATCGATATTGCTCGCCTCTTCCACCACTTTATCGAGGATGCTGAAATCGAAGTGTTCTTCTTCCGCTTCAATCTTCGCCTTCACCGCCTTCACGGTCGGGCTCTTGGAGATCACGCCGCAGTACTCCGGCATCGTGCGGGCGAAATCTTCCGTACCGATCTCGCGGGCCAGGTCGATGATGTGCTCTTTATCATGCGAAATCAGCGGACGCAGGATCAGGGTATCGGAGACGTTGTCGATCAGGCGCAGGTTGGTGAGAGTCTGACTGGAGACCTGGCCCAGCGCTTCGCCGGTGACCAGCGCCTGCACGCCGTAGCGTTCCGCGACTTTTGACGCGGCGCGGACCATCATGCGCTTGAGCACCACGCCCATCTGGCCGTCATCCACTTTTTCGAGGATTTCGCCGACCACCGGCTCAAAGTTAATCGCCACAAAGCGAACGCGGTGAGAGCTGCCGAAGCGGTTCCACAGGTAATGCGCGACCTGGCGGACGCCAATCTCATGGGCGGCGCCGCCAAGGTTAAAGAAGCAGTAGTGCACGCGGCAGCCGCGGCGCATCAGCATGTAGCTGGAGACGCCGGAGTCAAAGCCGCCGGAAATCAGCGACAACACATCTTCCTGCGTGCCGATCGGGAAACCGCCGATACCTTCATAGCGGCCTTTCACCAGCAGCAGGCGATCGTTTTCAATCTCAAGATTGACGGTAACGTCCGGGTCGGTCAGCTTCACGCGCGCCGTTTCAATATGCTGATTCAGGCCGCCGCCGACGTAGCGCTCCACCTCAATTGAGGTGAATTCATGTTTGCCGCGACGCTTCACCCGCACGCAGAAGGTTTTGCCTTCCAGCGCCTCGCGCCACAGCGGCAGCGTCTGCTCAAAAATATCGTGCAGCGAGGTGAACGGTACGTCTTCGACTTCCAGAATATGGTGGATGCCGGGAATACGGGTCAGCGCATCGCGAATAGCCGGGCGCTGATTTTCATCTTTCGCGCGAACTTCGATATGATCCCAATGGCGAACGACGGCCAGCGTCTCGTCATAGTTTTTGAGAACGTTACGAATGTTCCCGGTTAAGATTTTAATGAAGCGCAACCGCACAGATTGGCTTTTGATGGTGATTTCCGGGAACAATTTAATGATAAACTTCATGGCGACAATAGTTCGTTGGCAAGCCCGACGGGGCTTTAAGCAAAAGTTGTAAAGCAGCGCACACCGGTGCCTGCATCCTGGGCGCGGAGTATATCACCATTGCGCGTTATTTGCTTACACGCGTGACTTCGTTACCATACCCGGTATTGCCGTCGCGAAATAACAAGAGTCTATATTCACTATGCCAAAGAAAAATGAGGCCCCGGCCAGCTTTGAAACTGCACTGGGCGAACTGGAGCAGATCGTAAACCGTCTGGAAAGCGGCGATTTGCCGTTAGAAGAAGCGCTCAGCGAATTTGAGCGCGGGGTCCAGCTGGCCCGCCAGGGGCAAAGCCAGCTGCAGCAGGCCGAACAGCGCGTGCAGATCCTGCTGGCGGATAGTGAAGATTCCCCGACCACGCCTTTTACGCCGGACGCTGAATAAATGGATTTCCCGCAACAATTGCAGGCCTGTGTGGAACAGGCTAACGAGGCGCTGCGCCGTTTTATCGCGCCGCAGCCCTTTCAGAACACTCCGCTGGTGGAAGCGATGCATTATGGCGCACTCTTAGGCGGTAAACGCCTGCGTCCCTTCCTTGTCTACGCTACCGGCGAGATGTTCGGCGTGAGCCGCACCACGCTGGATGCCCCTGCCGCCGCGGTCGAATGCATTCATGCTTATTCTCTGATGCATGATGATTTGCCGGCGATGGATGATGACGATCTGCGTCGCGGACTGCCGACCTGCCATATTAAATTTGGCGAAGCCAACGCAATTCTTGCGGGAGATGCCCTGCAAACGCTGGCGTTCTCTATACTCAGTGATGCGCCGATGACGGACGTCCCTGACCGGGATCGTCTGGCGATGGTTTCCGAACTGGCGCAGGCCAGCGGCGTGGCGGGCATGTGCGGCGGCCAGGCGCTGGATCTACAGGCGGAAGGACAGCAGGTGAATCTGCAGGCGCTGGAACGTATCCACCGCCACAAAACGGGCGCGCTAATCCGCGCCGCCGTCCGCATGGGGGCGCTGAGCGCCGGCGAGCGCGGGCGTGCCGCCCTGCCCGCGCTGGATCGCTATGCGGAAAATATCGGCCTGGCCTTCCAGGTCCAGGATGACATTCTCGACGTGGTAGGGGATACTGCGACCCTTGGCAAACGTCAGGGTGCCGACCAGCAATTGGGTAAAAGCACCTATCCCGCCCTCCTGGGTCTTGAGCAAGCCCGGAAGAAAGCGCACGACCTGATCGCTGATGCCCGCCGTTCGTTAGATGAACTGGCCGCACAATCTCTGGATACTTCGGCACTGGAAGCGCTCGCGAATTACATTATTCAGCGCGATAAATAAACAATAAATGAGTCTCTGATGAGTTTTGATATTGCCAAATACCCGACCCTGGCGCTGGTAGATTCCACCCAGGAGTTGCGCCTGTTGCCAAAAGAGAGCCTGCCGAAGCTGTGTGATGAGCTGCGGCGCTACCTGTTGGACAGCGTCAGCCGCTCCAGCGGTCACTTTGCCTCTGGCCTCGGCACGGTGGAACTGACCGTGGCGCTGCACTACGTTTATAACACGCCCTTCGATCGCCTGATCTGGGACGTCGGTCACCAGGCCTACCCGCATAAAATTCTGACCGGCCGCCGCGACAAAATCGGCACCATTCGCCAGAAAGGCGGCCTGCACCCCTTCCCGTGGCGCGGTGAAAGCGAGTACGACGTGCTGAGCGTCGGTCACTCCTCCACCTCCATTTCCGCTGGCATCGGGGTGGCTATCGCCGCCGCGAAAGAGGATAAACAGCGGCGCGCGGTGTGCGTGATTGGCGACGGGGCGATTACCGCCGGCATGGCGTTTGAGGCGATGAACCACGCCGGGGATATCAAACCCGACCTGCTGGTGGTGCTGAATGACAATGAAATGTCGATCTCCGAGAACGTCGGGGCGCTGAATAATCATCTGGCGCAGCTGCTCTCCGGTAAGCTCTACTCCACCCTGCGCGAAGGCGGCAAAAAGGTCTTTTCCGGCGTACCGCCGATTAAAGAGCTGCTTAAGCGGACCGAAGAGCATATCAAAGGCATGGTGGTGCCTGGGACGCTGTTTGAAGAGCTGGGCTTTAACTACATCGGCCCGGTGGATGGCCACGATGTGCTCGGTCTGGTCAGCACCCTGAAGAACATGCGCGACCTGAAGGGCCCGCAGTTCCTGCATATTATGACCAAAAAAGGCCGCGGCTATGAGCCCGCCGAGAAAGACCCGATCACTTTCCACGCGGTGCCAAAGTTCGACCATACCAGCGGCGTACTGCCCAAAAGCAGCGGCGGTCTCCCTTCCTATTCGAAAATCTTCGGCGACTGGCTTTGCGAAACGGCGGCCAAAGACAGCAAGCTGATGGCCATCACCCCGGCGATGCGCGAAGGTTCAGGGATGGTGGAATTTTCGAAGAAATTCCCCGATCAGTACTTTGATGTCGCCATCGCCGAGCAGCATGCAGTCACCTTCGCCGCCGGACTGGCGATTGGCGACTACAAACCAGTGGTGGCCATCTACTCCACCTTCCTGCAGCGAGCCTACGATCAGGTGATCCACGATGTGGCTATTCAGAAGCTGCCGGTGCTGTTTGCCATCGACCGCGCCGGGATTGTCGGCGCAGACGGCCAGACGCATCAGGGGGCGTTCGATCTCTCCTTCCTGCGCTGTATTCCGGATATGGTGGTGATGACGCCGAGCGATGAAAATGAATGCCGCCAGATGCTGTACACCGGCTACCACTACAGCCACGGCCCCTGCGCGGTGCGCTATCCGCGCGGCAGCGGCACCGGCGCGACGCTGGAGCCGCTGGCATCGCTGCCGATCGGCAAAGGGGTAGTGAAACGCCAGGGCGAGAAGGTAGCGATCCTCAACTTCGGCACCCTGCTGCCGGAGGCCGCAGCGGTGGCGGACAAACTCAACGCCACCCTGGTGGACATGCGCTTTGTGAAGCCGCTGGATACCGCGCTGATCCTGCAGCTGGCAGGCGAGCACGACGTTCTGGTGACGCTGGAAGAGAACGCCATTATGGGCGGCGCCGGCAGCGGCGTGAATGAAGTGCTGATGGCCCATCGCCGGGCGGTACCGGTGCTCAATATTGGCCTGCCGGACGTCTTTATTCCGCAGGGCACTCAGGAAGAGATCCGCGCCGACCTCGGCCTCGATGCCGCCGGTATTGAAGCCAAAATCCTCGACTGGCTGGCATAATCGCCCCTCCCGCTCCTGCTATGCTTAAGGGATACCCTTGATGAATAGCAGGAGCGCACCATGCACTATATCCCCCTCGGCGATACTGCCTTACGTGTTTCCCGACTCTGCCTCGGCTGCATGACCTTCGGCGAGCCGGACCGCGGCAGACACGCCTGGACGCTTCCGGAAGAGAGCAGTCGCCCGCTCATCCAGCACGCCATTGAAGGCGGCATCAACTTCTTCGATACCGCAAACAGCTACTCCGACGGCAGTAGCGAAGAGATCGTCGGCCGCGCTCTGCGCGACTTTGCCCGCCGCGACGAGGTGGTTGTCGCCACCAAGGTCTATCACCAGGTCGGCGATCTGGCGGAAGGGCTTTCCCGGGCGCAGATCCTGCGCTCTATCGACGACAGCCTGCGCCGTCTCGGTATGGACTATGTCGACCTGTTGCAGATCCACCGCTGGGACTACAGCACCCCGATTGAAGAGACGCTCGAAGCGCTGGACGAGGTGGTGAAAGCCGGCAAAGCGCGCTATATCGGAGCCTCGTCCATGCATGCCCGGCAGTTTGCCCAGGCGCTGGCGCTTCAGCAGCAGAACGGCTGGGCGCGCTTCGTCACCATGCAGGATCACTACAACCTGATTTACCGGGAAGAAGAGAATGAGATGCTGCCCCTGTGCCAGCGTAACGGCGTGGCGGTGATCCCGTGGAGCCCGCTGGCGCGCGGCAGGCTGACCCGCCCATGGGGTGAGACCACCGCCCGGCTGGTCTCGGATGAGTTCGGCAAATCGCTTTACAGCACCAGCGAAGAGAACGACGCGCAGATCGCCGGGAATCTCGCGGACGTGGCGGAAGAGCTCGACGCCAGTCGCGCGCAGGTCGCCCTCGCCTGGCTGTTAAGCAAGCCCGGCGTCGCCGCGCCAATTATCGGTCCGTCGCGTCAGGAACAGCTCGATGACCTGTTGCAGGCGGTGGATTTGACGCTATCTCCGGAACAGATCGACAAACTGGAGGCGCCCTATCAGCCGCATCCGGTGGTGGGATTTAAGTGACGGGCGTGGTTTCCCCGACAGCATGGCGCTGCCGGGGAGAAGCGGTCAAAGCAGACCGATGGGCCAGTGATGGCCAATAACATACAGCACGCCGGCGGAGATCACGCCGGCGACGATATCGTCCACCATGATCCCCATTCCGCCGTGAATATTGCGGTCAAACCAGCGAATCGGCCACGGTTTCCACATATCGAAGATACGGAAAATGACGAAGCCGGCGGCCACCCACTGCCAGTCCAGGGTCGGCAGCGCCATCAGGGTGATCCACATCCCGACGAACTCGTCCCAGACGATGCTGCCGTGGTCATGGGTGCCCATATCTTTGGCCGTGCGATGGCACAGATAGACCCCGATACAGATGCTCATCATCACCACCAGCGAGTAGAGCTGCCAGGGGAGAAAAGTCATCAGATACCAGAACGGGATCGCCGCCAGCGACCCCATCGTGCCCGGCACCACCGGGCTTAAGCCGCTGCCAAAGCCGGTCGCCAGCAGATGCCATGGATTACGCATACTCAGGCGGCTAAGCGCCTCGTCTCGACTACGCAAAGTGATCGTATCCCTTTAAATCAAGCGTGACCGGCTTACCGTCGCGGATAAACTGCAGACCTTCGCTCTCCGGCGCAATCTGTCCGATACAGGTAAAACGCGCGCCAAGATGGCCAAGGGCCACGTCCAGCGCCCCACGGTTCAGTTCCGGTACGGTAAAGCATAGCTCGTAGTCTTCGCCACCGGCGAGCGCCCAGCGCAGCGCCTGCTCAGAATCAACCTGGCGTAGCATCGCGTCAGAGTACGGCATGGCATCAAGCTCGATACGCGCGCCGCAGCCGCTGGCTTTGAGAATATGACCCAGATCGGAGATCAGGCCGTCGGAGAGATCGATCGCCGACGTCGCCAGGTCGCGCAGCGCCTGGCCCTGCAGCACGCGGGGCATCGGACGCAGGTGACGGGCCAGCAAATAGTCGGCGTCAGTCGGCGTATCCACCGTCAGCCGGTTCTGCAACAGCGCCAGGCCGGCGGCGCTGTCCCCCGGGGTACCGGTGACATAGATCCAGTCTCCCGGCTTCGCACCTGAACGTTTCATGGCGCGCCCAGGCGGCACAAAGCCGTGGATACCCAGGGTCATGGCGAGCGGGCCACGGGTGGTGTCGCCGCCAATCAGCTGCATATCGTAGTAGTCAAGCTGGACAAACAGGCTGTCGCTGAAGGCTTCCAGCCAGGCTTCATCCACCTCCGGCAAGGTCAGCGCCAGGGTGAGCCACGCCGGCTCCGCGCCCATCGCTGCGAGGTCGCTCAGGTTCACCGCCAGGGCTTTATAGGCGAGGTCGGCCGGGTCGATATCGGGTAAGAAGTGATTGCCCGCCACCAGAGTGTCGGTGCTGATTGCCAGCGTTTTTTTCTCGGGAATATTCAGGAGAGCGCAGTCGTCGCCGATACCGGTCTCGACATCAAGACGAGCGCTTTTAACGCGATCAAAATAACGGGCAATCAGGGAGAATTCGCCACATGCCATACGTTATGCCTCAGCAAAATAATAAATAAGGCCGGGTTGCGAGACGACCCTCGCAAAACCCGGCCTGCAGTTTACTTCTTGTGGGGACGAATTACCGGAGCCGCTTTGTCCAGCACACCGTTGACGAACTTGTGGCTATCTTCAGCGCCGAAGGTTTTCGCCAGTTCGATAGCTTCATTGATGGCCACTTTATACGGTACGTCATCGCGTTTGGACAGCTCAAACAGCGCGATACGCAGCACCGCTTTTTCCACCTGACCCAGCTCTTCCAGCTGACGGGACAGGTAGGGCTTCATCAGGCCGTCGAGGTACGCGCTGTTAGTCGCCACTCCGGACAGCAGTTCGCGGAAATACAGAACATCAACATCTTTTACGTCCTGTTCCGCCAGGAACTGGTATTCGACATCAGCGATGTCGTTCTGGGACAACTGCCAGGAGTAGAGCGCCTGAACGGCACACTCACGGGCGCGGCGACGAGCAGCAGGTTTCACGGAATTCCCCTTACAAAAATCAGGCCTTGATGGCTTTCAATACGTTAATCATTTCCAGCGCGGTCAGCGCAGCTTCTGCGCCTTTGTTACCGGCTTTGGTGCCAGCGCGCTCAATGGCTTGTTCAATACTTTCAGTGGTCAGAACACCAAAGGCTACCGGGATTTCGCTGTCCTGAGCGACGTGCGCCAGGCCATTGCTGGCACCGCCTGCCACATATTCAAAGTGGGCGGTACCGCCGCGAATCACCGTACCCAGCGCGATCACCGCGTCATATTTACCGGTTTTCGCCAGTGCGCCAGCCGCCAGCGGCAGCTCATACGCGCCTGGAACCCAAACAACGGTGATGTTTTCATCTTTTACCTGACCAATGCGTTTCAGGGCGTCAATCGCACCTTCCAGCAGGCTGTCATTGATAAAGTTGTTGAAACGCGCAATGGTGATGGCGACGCGAGCGTCCGGGGTAGCAACGTTAGCTTCAATAATGTTCATACTCTTCCTTCGGGTTCATGTGCCCCGCAAGGGGGGCGGATTTTATCATATTATTCTGAGCGCTGCTTCCTAATAATCAGCAAAGCCTCACGCAGTGGTTAAATGCAGGCAGACATCCGGGCCAACCTGACGTATCTCATTGAATTTAAAATGGGGCGCCTGGCTCAGTTCTTCAAGCCCCGGCAGCGCGCATAATCCACGCGCCGCATTGCCTAACAGTTTAGGCGCAATATAGACGATAAGCTCGTCGACCAGCCCCGCCTGCAGCAGCCCCCCGGCGAGCGTGGCCCCCGCCTCCACCCAGACGCTGTTGATCTGCTGTTTGCCAAGCAGCATCATCAGCAGCACCAGATCGAGATGGCCGTTATGTTCCGGAACCAGCAGCGTGCGCACGCTGTCCGGCCACTGGCGCTCATCGGCGCCCAGGCGGGCAAACAGCGTTTCCCCCGCCTGCTGCACAATACGATGCTCAGGCGTGACGCGGTTCTGACTGTCGATCACGACGCGCAGCGGCTGGCGCAAATTCTCTTCGGGATACAGCGCCTGGGTATCGGCGCTCAGCTCCTGCCAGCGCACGGTCAGCGCAGGATCGTCCGCCAGCACGGTGGCGCTGCTGGTCAGGATGGCATGGCTCTGTGCTCGCAGACGCTGCACGTCGCGTCGCGCCTGCGGGGAGGTGATCCACTGGCTTTCGCCGCTGGCCATCGCCGTGCGGCCGTCCAGCGAAGCGCCCAGCTTGAGCTGCACCCAGGGAAAACCGGTGCGCATCCGCTTCAGGAAGCCCTTGTTCAGCGCTTCCGCCTCGTTCATCATCAGCCCGTGGCTGACTTCAATACCGGCCTGCTGCAGACGGTACAAGCCGCGCCCCGCCACCTGCGGGTTCGGATCCTGCATCGCGGCGACCACGCGGCTGATGCCGGCGGCAATCAGCGCATCGCAGCACGGCGGCGTACGGCCGTGGTGGCTGCAGGGCTCAAGGGTGACATAGGCGGTGGCGCCTCGCGCCTGTTCCCCCGCCATCCGCAGGGCGTGCACTTCGGCGTGCGGCTCGCCGGCGCGATAGTGGAACCCTTCGCCGACGATCTCGCCGTCTTTTACAATGACACAGCCAACGTTAGGGTTAGGATGGGTGGTAAAGCGACCGCGGGCGGCGAGCTTAAGCGCACGCGCCATGTACATTTCGTCCTGCATGGCTTAGTCCTGTAAGCGGGCGATCTCTTCGCCGAATTCTTTGATATCTTCGAAGCTGCGATAGACCGACGCGAAGCGAATATAGGCGACTTTATCCAGTTTTTTCAGCTGTTCCATCACCAGATTGCCGATCATTTTGCTGGCCACTTCGCGCTCGCCGGTGCCGCGCAGATGGGTTTTGATATGGTTGACCGCCATTTCGACGTCATCGGCGCTGACCGGACGTTTCTCCAGCGCTTTCAGCATCCCACTGCGCAGCTTGTCTTCGTTGAAGGGTTCACGCACATCGTTACTCTTCACCACCCGGGGCATCACCAGCTCCGCCACTTCGAAGGTGGTAAAGCGCTCATTACAGACCAGACACTGCCGACGGCGACGCACGGAAGAGCCTTCCCCCACCAGACGAGAGTCAATCACTTTGGTATCCACGGCGAAACAGAAAGGGCAATGCATAGCGCGTCCTGACAGGTAGTTAAACTGAAGGGTAGTTTACCGCGAAGTGACCTGACTACAAAGAAAGAGCTTTTGAGACAAAGGATCTATGGGAGAGACAGGCGGTTTGGCTACCATTAAGCATCCTCTGCAAACGGAATCCTGACCATGACAAGACGTTACCTGAAACTCGCCATCGCGGGCAGCCTGTTTACCCTTACCGCCTGCGCCCAGCAAAGCGAAATCCGCCAGATGCACCAGAGCGTGAGCACCCTGAGCCAGGAGATGACCCAGCTCAATCAGCAAACGATCAAAATTACCCAGCAAAACGCGCTGAACGCGAAATCTACCCGCGGCGTCTATTTGCTGCCGGAGGCGAAAACCCCGGCGCGGCTGGAGAGCCAGATCGGCACCCTGCGCATGTCGGTGGCGAGCATTACGCCGGATGGCGACGGGTCACGCCTGACGTTGCGTATTCAGGGCGAATCCAACGATCCGCTGCCGGCCTTTACCGCCACCGTCGCCTCCGGACAGATCACCGGCACTACCCACAGCTACCAGGAAGTAAATGTTCAGGATCAGTTGATCAGCGCCCCGGCCAGCATCCTCGCACCCAGCGATGTCAACATCCCGCTGCGCCTGAACGTGACGCCGGACAAAGTCGGTTTTATTCGCGTCCACGATATCCAGCCCGCCGCCGCACAGTAAGCCTTTGCGCCGGGCTTTCCCCTGCCCGGCGACATCCTGCCCCGTCATTCTTCTCCACTTACAACTTTTCACAAGAGTTCATTAGAAATCGTTCTGCATCGCGATTTTCAGTAGCATTTTGTCAAGAAATGCATAGAATCGTGAACGCAATCGATTACGCATGTTCTGGTTATGTGAAACAACACGTATTTTTGTGAGCAATGATTCCTATAATAGACCCCCACAGAAAGACGAAATATTTAGAAACGCTTCGGCACTTCTTTTAACGCCTTCAGGCTCAATTTAAACAGTGGCATTACTATGAAAAAAACATTACTGGCAGCGGGTGCGGTTGTGGCGCTCTCCACTTCTTTTACCGCGGGCGCGGCAGAAAACGACAAACCGCAGTATCTGTCTGACTGGTGGCACCAGAGTGTTAACGTGGTAGGGAGCTACCACACCCGTTTCGGACCGCAGATCCGTAACGATACCTATCTGGAATACGAAGCGTTCGCCAAAAAAGACTGGTTTGATTTTTACGGCTATATCGATGCTCCGGTGTTCTTCGGCGGCAATAGCACGGCAAAAGGTATCTGGAACAACGGTTCTCCGCTGTTTATGGAGATCGAACCGCGCTTCTCTATCGACAAGCTGACCAACACCGATCTGAGCTTCGGGCCGTTCAAAGAGTGGTATTTCGCGAACAACTATATCTACGATATGGGCCGCAATGATTCCCAGGAGCAGAGCACCTGGTATATGGGTCTGGGTACCGATATCGACACCGGCCTGCCGATGAGCCTGTCGTTGAACGTCTACGCCAAATACCAGTGGCAGAACTACGGCGCGTCCAATGAGAACGAGTGGGACGGCTACCGCTTCAAAGTGAAATACTTTGTGCCGCTGACCGACCTGTGGGGCGGTTCGCTGAGCTACATCGGCTTCACCAACTTCGACTGGGGTTCTGACCTCGGCGATGACAACTTCTACGATCTGAACGGGAAGCACGCGCGCACCAGCAACTCCATCGCCTCCAGCCACATCCTGGCGCTGAACTACGCGCACTGGCACTACTCGGTAGTGGCCCGTTACTTCCATAACGGCGGCCAGTGGGCTGACGATGCCAAGCTGAACTTCGGCGATGGCGATTTCAGCGTCCGCTCAACCGGCTGGGGTGGTTACTTCGTGGTTGGTTACAACTTCTAATTGCTGAAACGGCAAGACAACGCCCGGGCCATCCGGGCGTTTTTATTTCTCCCACACGTCGCACCGAACCTTGCGCAGAAAATCATTTAACGAGCGGTCGGCGCACTCGCTGAATCGACGCTCGGTCGCCCTGACCGCCAGACAGCGGTCGAGGCGAAAGTTGCGATAATCATTGCGCAGCTCACACCAGGCTACCAGCAGCCAGCGCTCCCCCCAGAAAAACAGCCCCAGCGGCAGCACGTCGCGCTCGGTCACCCGACCGGACTCATCCTGATAGCGCAACGCCAGCACCTGCTGGCCGGAGACCGCCTGATGAATGATGTCAAAGAAGGTTTTGGCATAGCGATGGGCGCCGAGATCGGGGGCAAACAGGCGGGTCTGCTCCGCCTGGCGCCGGCGCGCCTCCGGCAGGATCGCCAGCATCTTCTCCTGAGCGGATTCCAGCGATTGCGACAGCGCCTCGCCGCCCCAGGTTTTCAGCAGCCGGATCGCGGCGATCAGCGCTTCGGATTCTTTGGTGGTCAGCATTAGCGGCGGCAGATCGTAGCCCGCCAGCAGCCGGTAGCCGCTACCCGCCTCCCCCTCCACCGGCACGCCGGAGAGGGAGAGATCGCGAATATCGCGATACACGGTGCGCTCCGACACGCCCAGCCGCTCCGCCAGCAGCGAGGCGGTGGTGAGCCGCCTGCCGCGCAGGATCTGCACAATCTGAAATAAACGGTCGGCGCGTCGGGTCATGTTTCAATTCACAAAAAGTTCAGGTTAAGCCGGTTGGTGCAGGCCGACGCGGTTGCCCTCGCTGTCAGTAAACAGCGCGATGGTGCCAATATTATTCGGCAGCGTCAGCGGCCCGAAAACACACGCCCCACCCGCCGAGGCGACGCGGTCGAGTGTGGCGGCAAGATGGTCTGTATGCAGGTAAATAATAGCGCCCTGCGCTGAAGGCGCGATACCCTCAAATTTGGCCAGCGCGCCGCCGGGGGCCGGGTCCTGATGCGGGAACACCGCCAGCTCGGCGCAGTCCATGGTTTCGCGACGCAGCGTCACCTGCATCACCGGCTCATAAAACGCGACGGCGCGATCCATATCGGCGACCGGAATTTCAAACCAGTTAATCACGTTATTCATACTTCCTCCTGCTCGTTATTGAGTTCAAAAGGAGTGTATGGGAGGGCTCCTGACAGCATACTGTCAGCAGGTTTTGTCGCGGGCAAAAAAAATCCCGGCCGCCTGGGCCGGGATTGCTTTATTTCAACTGAACCGTATTACGGCAGAATTGACGGCTGGTCCGCCCCTTCTTTTTCCACCTTCTGCTGCAGCAGATGCTCGCGCTTCATGCCCAGCTTCAACGCCAGCGCGGAGGCGACGTAGATAGAAGAAGCCGTACCGATGGAAACACCGATCAGCATGGTCAGCGAGAAGCCTTCCAGAATCGGGCCGCCGAACAGGAACAGCATCAGGATCACCATCAGGGTGGTCCCGGAGGTGATCAAGGTACGGTGCAGCGTCTGGGTCAACGACACGTTGAAGATCTCGTACGGCGTACCGCGGCGGATCTTACGGAAGTTTTCACGGATACGGTCCGATACCACGATACTGTCGTTCAGCGAGTAGCCGATAACCGACATCAACGAGGCCACAATGGTCAGGTCGATTTCGATATGGAACAGCGACAGCACGCCCATGGTGATCACCACGTCGTGCGCCAGGGCGATAACCACCCCCGCCGCCAGACGCCATTCGAAGCGGAAGCCGACGTAGATCAGGATACAGACCAGCGCGGCAATCAGCGCCAGGGCGCCAGTTTGCGCAAGGTCCGCGCCGACGCTCGGGCCGACAAACTCAATGCGCTTCACCGCTGCGTTCTGGCTGGTCGATTCGTTAATCACCGTCACGACCTTACTGCCCAGCTCCTGGCTGCCGTTGGCGTCATGCACCGGCGGCATACGTACCATGATGTCGCGGCTGCTGCCAAAGTTCTGCACCTGCGGCTCTTCAAAGCCCGCTTTTTGCAGGGAATCGCGCATCTGGTCGAGATCGACCGGCTTCTCAAGGGTAATTTCGATCACCGTACCGCCGGTGAAATCGAGACCCCAGTTAAAGCCGCGGACGCCGATGATGGCGATCGACACAATCAGCAGAAAACCTGAAATGCCGAAGGCCCAGTAGTCCCAGCGCATAAAGTCCCAGACTTTACGGCCGTGGTTCAATTGTTCAACAGTATATTCCTGTGCCACAACGTACTCCTCAGATAGACAGCTTTTTAACGCGCTTGCCGCCGTACAGCAGGTTCACGATGGCACGGGTGCCGACGATAGCGGTAAACATTGAGGTCGCGATACCGATACCGGTGGTAATCGCAAACCCTTTAATGGCACCGGTACCGACCGCGTACAGGATGATCACTTTGATAAGCGTCGTCACGTTGGCGTCGAAGATCGAGCTGAACGCGCCGCGATAACCTTCGTCAATCGCCTGCTGAACGGTACGCCCGTTGCTCAGCTCTTCTTTGATGCGCTCGTTGATCAGAACGTTAGCATCGACCGCCACCGCAAGGGTTAACACGATACCCGCGATGCCCGGCATGGTCAGCGTCGCCCCCGGGATCAGGGACATAATGCCGACAATCAGCACCAGGTTGGCAATCAGCGCCGAGGTCGCAATCAGACCGAACTTCTTATAGAAGAGGATCATGAACAGGATGGAGACCACCAGGCCGGCCAGACAGGCTTCCAGACCCTGCTTGATGTTCTGCATACCAAGGGTTGGGCCGATAGTCCGCTCTTCGACGATCTGAATCGGCGCAATCAACGCGCCGGCACGCAGCAGCAGCGACAGCTGGCGCGCTTCGTTCGGGTTGCTGATACCGGTAATACGGAAGCTGTTACCCAGACGCGACTGGATGTTGGCGATGTTAATCACCTCTTCCTCTTTCGCCAGGATAGCCCGACCGTTGGCGTCTTTCTTACCGCTGTCTTTATACTCCACGAACAGGGTCGCCATCGGCTTGCCGATATTGTCCTTGGTGAAGTTGGACATGATGTTACCGCCCGCGCTGTCCAGCGAGATGTTGACCTGCGGCTGGTTGTACTCATCCATGCTGGAGGTCGAGTCGGTGATATGGTCACCGGTCAGGATCACCCGCTTGTACAGCACCACCGGCTGGCCTTCACGCGTCTGCTTCACTTCCGAGTCGCCCGGTACGCGGCCAGAGGCGGCGGCGGACTGGTCAACGTTGGTATTGACCAGACGGAACTCGAGGGTCGCGGTCGCGCCAAGGATCTCCTTCGCCCGCGCGGTATCCTGGATACCCGGCAGCTCAACGACGATGCGGTCAGCGCCCTGACGCTGAACCAGCGGTTCGGCGACGCCTAGCTGGTTCACACGGTTACGCAGAATGTTAATGTTCTGCTGAACCGCGTACTCACGGGCTTCTTTCAGGCGCTCATCGGTCATCACCGCTTTCAGGCTGTTGTCACCCTGAGAGGAGATCACCAGATCGCGATGGCGAGGGCTGAGATAAGAGATAGCCTGGTCGCGCGCCGCGCTGTCGCGGAAGACGATGCTCAGACCGTAGTTGTCTTCCTTGCGCACGGTCGCGTAAGGAATGCCTTTGTCGCGCAGCTCGCTGCGCAGGCTGTCGATGTTCTGTTCCTGCAGTTTGCCTAACGCGGTGTCCATGTCGACTTCCATCAGGAAGTGCACGCCGCCGCGCAGATCAAGACCCAGCTTCATCGGTTCGGCATAGAGTGCCGCCAGCCAGCGTGGGGTTGCCGGAGCAAGGTTTAGCGCCACGACGTATTTGTCACCCAGCACGGTAAGCAGCGCTTCACGCGCACGCAGCTGGGTATCAGTGGTGTCGAAGCGCGCAAGAATAGCGCCCTCTTCCAGTGCCACAGACTTCGCGGTTATTTTTTCTTCTTGTAAAGTTTTCTGGACCTGGATCAGCGTTTGCTCACTGGCGGCGACGCCGCGCGCGCCAGTGATTTGAACAGCCGGATCCTCACCATACAGGTTGGGAAGCGCATAGATCAGGCCGACGACAATGACGACGACCAGCATGACATACTTCCACAAAGGATAACGGTTTAACACGGCAGTTCCCTTTGGGAAAAGTTAGATTACAGCGCCTTCATGGTGCCTTTCGGCAGAACGGCAGCAACGAAGTCACGTTTGATAACCACTTCAGTGGTATCGTTCAGCGCGATAGCAATGTAGCCAGTTTCCGCTACTTTGGTCACACGACCGACCAGACCGCCGTTGGTCAGCACTTCATCACCTTTGGCGATGGAGTTCATCAGGTTCTTATGTTCCTTGGTGCGCTTCTGCTGTGGACGCAGGATCATGAAGTAAAAAATCAGACCGAACACCACCAGCATCAGAATCAGAGACATCGGGCTGCCCTGCGCCGGTGCACCCGTTGCCGCTACCGCATCAGAAATAAAAAAGCTCATTGAAATTCCCTCATTATTAAAATTAATCAACGTTCAAAGGAGGCACGGTGCGCCCCTGACGTTGGTAAAAATCGGTCACGAAGCTCTCTAATTTACCCTCTTCGATAGCCTTGCGTAAACCAGCCATTAAACGCTGATAGTAGCGCAGGTTATGAATGGTATTGAGACGCGCGCCCAATATTTCGTTGCAACGGTCAAGGTGATGCAAGTAAGCGCGTGAATAATTGCGACATGTATAGCAATCACACTCGGCGTCCAGCGGCGCGGTATCGCTTTTGTGCTTCGCGTTGCGGATTTTCACCACGCCGTCGGTGACGAACAGGTGGCCGTTACGCGCGTTGCGCGTCGGCATGACGCAGTCGAACATATCGATACCGCGACGTACCCCTTCCACCAGATCTTCCGGCTTGCCGACGCCCATCAGGTATCGTGGTTTATCGGCCGGGATCTGCGGGCAGACGTGCTCCAGAATACGGTGCATGTCTTCCTTCGGCTCGCCGACCGCCAAACCGCCGACAGCGTAGCCATCAAAGCCAATCTCTACCAGACCTTTCACCGAGATATCACGTAAATCTTCGTAAACGCTGCCCTGAATGATGCCGAACAGCGCATTTTTATTGCCAAGGCTATCGAAACGGTCACGGCTGCGCTTCGCCCAGCGCAGAGACATCTCCATTGAGCGCTTGGCGTAATCCCAGTCCGCCGGATACGGCGTACATTCGTCGAAGATCATTACGATATCAGAGCCGAGATCGTACTGAATCTCCATGGATTTTTCCGGATCGAGGAAAATCGGATCGCCGTTGATCGGGTTGCGGAAATGCACGCCCTGCTCGGTGATCTTACGGATATCGCCAAGGCTGAACACCTGGAAGCCGCCGGAGTCGGTCAGGATCGGTCCTTTCCACTGCATAAAATCGTGCAGATCGCCGTGCAGCTTCATGATCTCCTGACCCGGGCGCAGCCACAGGTGGAAGGTGTTGCCGAGAATAATCTGCGCGCCGGTGGCTTCCACCTCTTCCGGCGTCATCCCTTTGACGGTGCCGTAGGTGCCAACGGGCATAAAGGCAGGTGTTTCCACCACGCCGCGCTCAAACACCAAGCGACCGCGGCGGGCGCGACCGTCGGTGGTATCCAGTTCAAATTTCATGCTTGCTCCTGCGTCAGAAAAACAGTCCGACGTTTTCATACTCGCCACGGAATGATTCCGTGGCTAAAAAAATGCGTCATGGCGTCCAAAAAGCCGGCGGGCCGGCCTCTTCAGGGACGCTCAGAAATAGCCTGCGGATTGTACGTGATAAACATCGCATCCCCGTAGCTAAAAAAGCGATATTTCTGCTCCACCGCTACCTTATAGGCGTTCATGGTGTGCTGATAACCCGCAAACGCCGACACCAACATAATCAGTGTGGATTCAGGGAGATGGAAGTTGGTTACCAGCGCATCGATCACCTGGTACTGATAACCCGGGTAGATGAAAATCTGCGTATCGTCGAAGAACGGCGCAATCAGGGCGTCTTTCGCCGCCTGCGCCGCGCTCTCCAGCGAGCGTACCGAGGTGGTGCCCACCGCGATCACGCGATTGCCGCGCGCCTTCGCCGCCAGCACCGCATCGACTACCTCCTGCGGCACTTCCGCATATTCAGAGTGCATGGTGTGCTCTTCAATGCTGTCGACGCGCACCGGCTGGAAGGTACCCGCGCCCACGTGCAGGGTGACAAACGCCATCTCAACGCCTTTGGCGCGCAGTTTATCCAGCAGCGGTTCGTCGAAGTGCAGACCAGCGGTCGGGGCGGCTACCGCACCCGGCCTGGTGCCGTAGACGGTTTGATAGAGCTCGCGGTCAGCGTCTTCATCCGGGCGGTCAATGTAGGGCGGCAGCGGCATATGGCCAATCCCGTTAAGGATCTCCAGCACCGGGCGCTCGTCGTTAAATTCCACTTCAAACAGCGCGCCGTGACGCGCCAGCATGGTGGCCTGAATGCTCTCGTCGTCGCCCAGCAGCAGCTCGGCGCCCGGCTTCGGCGCTTTCGAGGCGCGAATATGGGCGAGGATGCGCTTATCATCCAGCATCCGCTCCACCAGCACTTCGATCTTGCCGCCGCTGGCCTTACGACCGAACAGACGCGCCGGGATCACCCGGGTGTTGTTAAACACCAGCAGATCGCCGGGATTGAGCTTATCGAGGATGTCGGTGAAGGTGCCATGCGTCAGCGCGCCCGTCGGCCCGTCCAGGGAAAGTAAGCGGCAGCTGCTGCGCTCAGGCATCGGATAGTGGGCGATCAGAGATTCGGGTAGTTCAAAAGCAAAATCGGTAACGCGCATGACGGTAACTCAGACTGAATAAAGAGGCGGGTAGTCTAGTGCCGGGGCGTTCTGCCTGCAACCTTTACCCCTCCGGACGAATGACATAATCTATATTCCAAATCATTCCGAATGCCGCCATGCGGCAGCCGAATGCATCACCGGTGGCAGAGGGCCGCGCGCGGCCAGACAGCACGCCATTCGGGCACCGGGGCTGCCGTTCAGGGCGACGCGCAGCGCTACACCGCTCACTCTGCTCGCCATAAAGTATTTAAAGGATGTCGTCGCTATGAATTTTCTCGCCCACCTGCACCTGGCCCATCTCGCCGACAGTTCGCTGCCCGGCAATCTGATGGCCGACTTTGTGCGCGGCAACCCGCAGGGCGACTATCCGGCGGCGATCGTCGATGGCATCTATATGCATCGGCGAATTGACGTGCTGACTGACAACCTGGCGGAAGTCAAAGAGGCGCGGGAGTGGTTTCGCCCGCAGACCCGCCGCGTCGCCCCCATCACCCTCGACGTCATGTGGGATCATTTCCTGTCGCAGCACTGGGCGCAACTCTCCCCAGACCTGCCGCTGGACGAGTTCGTGCGCTACGCCGAGCGGCAGATCGTGCCGATCCTGCCCGACTCGCCGCCCCGCTTCGTCAATCTCAATCAATACCTCTGGTCGGAGCGCTGGCTGGAGCGCTACCAGGAGATGGATTTTATTCAGCGCGTGCTCAATGGCATGGCCAGCCGCCGCCCGCGTCTCGAGGCGCTGCGCGACTCCTGGCAGGATCTGGATACTCACTACGACCGGCTGGAGGGGCAGTTCTGGCGCTTTTATCCGCAGATGATGCGTCAGGCGAAAAACAAACAGCTGTAATCGCTGCGACATTGATAGGTAAAAGCTGGCTGAACGATTGTCAGCGCCTCTTTGTGTTATTGGCGGACAGGCTCTATACTTGCCCGCGTTGCGTTCCAAATAACCTTAGTAATTACAGGAGAATCAAATGGTTCTGGTCACTCGTCAAGCGCCGGATTTTACTGCAGCCGCTGTGCTGGGTAATGGTGAGATCGTTGAGAAATTCAATTTCAAACAGCACACCAACGGTAAACCTACCGTTCTGTTCTTCTGGCCGATGGACTTCACCTTCGTTTGCCCGTCTGAGCTGATCGCGTTCGACAAACGTTACGAAGAATTCCAGAAACGCGGCGTGGAAGTGGTTGGCGTTTCCTTCGACTCCGAGTTCGTGCACAACGCATGGCGTAATACCCCGGTAGACCAGGGCGGTATCGGCCCGGTTAAATACGCGATGGTTGCCGACATCAAACGTGAAATCCAGAAAGCTTACGGTATCGAGCATCCGGACGAAGGCGTAGCGCTGCGCGGCTCCTTCCTGATCGACGCCAACGGCGTGGTTCGCCACCAGGTGGTTAACGACCTGCCGCTGGGCCGTAACATCGACGAAATGCTGCGCATGGTTGACGCGCTGCAGTTCCACGAAGAGCACGGCGAAGTCTGCCCGGCGCAGTGGGAAAAAGGAAAAGAAGGTATGGCTGCCTCTCCGGAAGGCGTGGCAAAATACCTGACCGAAAACGTCTCCAGCCTGTAATCGACACACGTTTTTATAAAAGGCCCGCTCAAGCGGGCCTTTTTTGTTAGCGGCGTCAAAATTTAAGAAAATGACCCGCTGATATTTGTGACCAGCAATACACTTCTGCTGAAAAATTTCGCTCTGCCTCTCATTTTTTCTCTGTCAAATTTCAGCGTTAAATCTCAACCATTTCATAACACACTGAAAAACAAATAAATTATTTATATGATTTTCAGCCAGCACTTTGCCGTCGATGTGATCGCCATCAATATTTAAAACCGCGGATGTGATCCCATCCATCATTTTTATCAATGTATTTGGTCATGATTTTACTCAGGAACAGGAATACGTTCAGGAGAAGAGAATGGATATTATTTTTGACCCGACGTTAATCGCCCTGAAGCAGAATATTTCCCATGCGGAGGAGGCCATCGAACTGGCGGGTTCATTACTCGCCAGGCGCCAGATTTGCAGCGCCGAATATGTCAACGAGATGCTGACAGTATACGAGGATTTTGGCGCCGCCATCGTGATAGATGACGGGATTGCCATGCCGCACGCCCGCCCGGAAAAAGGGGCATTGCAGACCGGATTTTCGCTTGTCACCACCGCCACGCCAGTGACCTTCGGCCACGATGAGTTCGATCCGGTTACCGTCGTCATCGCGATCGCCGGCGCCGATGCTGACAGTCATATCAAAATGATCCAACTGATTGCCTCGCTGATCGAGTCAGATATCGTGACTTTTCTTCAGCAGGAAAATGACGTGAATTCAGTCTTACATTTCATCCAAAAACAAATGGAGTAGTCATTATGTTAGTTATCAGAACGGTTTGTGGTAACGGTATTGGCAGTTCATTGATGGCTGCGAATAATGTGAAGAAGATCTGTGAAGAATTAGGTATCAAAGCGGACGTCGCTTCGGTCGATTTTGCTAACGCCGTCGGGGAAAAAGCCGACCTTTACGTCACGATCAAAGAACTGGCAAATCAATTTCCGGCCCACTGTCATGTCGCCATTATTCGCAGCTACGTCCATAAAGCAAAAATCGCCGAGGATATTACCGACGCGCTGATGAAAATTGCTGCGACTCACTCTTAATCAGCATAGAGGGAACGACCATGCAGGCTATTCTTAGTTTCTTAACGGAAATATTCAGTCAACCCGCTTTTTTAATGGGGCTTATCGCCTTCGTTGGCTTAGTGGCGCTGCGCTCCCCCGGCAACAAACTCCTTACCGGTACATTAAAGCCGATTTTAGGCTATTTGATGCTGAGCGCTGGCGCAGGCGTTATCGTTGCCAATCTCAACCCGCTGGGCGGTATTATCGAAGCTGGATTTAATATCCGCGGCGTTATTCCTAATAATGAAGCCATTGTCTCCGTCGCCCAGAAAATGCTGGGCGTGGAAACCATGAGTATTTTGCTGTTGGGCTTTATTTTCAACCTGATCATAGCCCGCTGCACCAAATATAAATATATCTTTCTCACCGGCCATCATTCGTTCTTTCTCGCCTGCCTGTTCTCCGCCGTCCTGCAGGCGGCGGAGTTCCAGGGCTGGATGTTGATCCTGATCGGCGGATTCCTGTTGGGCTCATGGTCGGCCATTTCCCCGGCCATTGGCCAGCGTTACACCAGGCAGGTAACCGAAGACGGCGGGATCGCCATGGGCCATTTCGGCTCCCTGGGCTACTACCTCTCGGCGTGGATCGCCAGCCGGACCGGCAATCCGGCAAACTCCTTCGCCGATACCGAAATCTCAGAGAAATGGGGATTTCTGCGCGATACCACCGTCACCACCGGTATCGTGATGTTTGTTATCTACTTCATCTGCAGCGCTGTCGCCGGGTCGGCGTACCTGAGCACCATCACCGACCAGAATATGCTGATCTTCTCCGTGCTGACCGGTCTGCAGTTCGCCGTTGGCGTAGCCATTGTCTACAACGGCGTGCGGTTGATCCTCGGCGATCTGGTGCCGGCATTCCAGGGCATCAGCCAGAAACTGATCCCGGACTCCATCCCGGCCGTTGACTGCGCGGTGTTCTTCACCTTTAGCCCCACCGCGGTGGTGGTGGGATTCATCAGCTCCTTTGTGGGCGGTCTGGTCGGGATGCTCATGCTCGGCGGACTGGGCATGGCGCTGATTATTCCCGGCATGGTGCCGCACTTCTTCTGCGGCGGCACCTCCGGGGTCTTTGCCGACAAGCTGGGCGGTAAGCGCGGGTGTATCATCGCCGCCTTTATCGGCGGGATCTTCCTCGCCTTCCTGCCGGCGATGCTGCTGCCGGCGCTCGGCAACCTCGGGTTTGAAAACAGCACCTTCGCCGATTTCGACTTCGCAGTGTGGGGCATCATTATCGGTAACGCGTTCACCCAGTTTGGCCAGGTCACTATCTACCTGATTTGTCTGGCGCTGCTCGTCGCGCTGCTGGTGCCTTTCTGCTTCCGTCAGGTACGGGTAGTGGGCAACACGCTCAGCTATGAGGAGCTTACTGCCAAGCAGAAAAATGAATAAGCGAGGTCATTTTTCCCTGCGGGAAGGTCACGCTTCCCGCCGCTGACAAATAATCAGGAGTGGTTATGGCTATTTTGTCCATTGGATTTGCCTGTTTCGATCAGTTTTTCTTTCTCAATGAATGGCCCCAGGAGAATACCAAAAACTTTTGTCATGATTTTATAGAAAGCGGCGGCGGCCCGGCGGCCAATGCGGCATGGCTGCTGGGATTATGGGGTGAGGAGGTCTATTACATCGGCCATCTGCATCAGGACCTTTACGGTCAGCGCATTATCGATGAGTTTGCCGAAGCGGGGGTGGATACCAGCCAGGTGGTTTTCTCCGATGACATGATCACCCCGCTGGCCTCGGTGCTGGTCAATCGCTTAACGGGTTCGCGGACGATTATTACCCGCAAGATGCAGACACCGCCTTCCCTGACCTACGATCAAAAGCTCAAACTGGACGACCTCGCCGAACGACTGATTGCCGCCGAGGAGCCGGTCACCATTTTAATTGACGGCCATGAGCCGGAAATCAGTGAATATTTAATTAAGAAACTGCCGAACGCCAGAGTGGTGATGGACGGCGGGTCACTGCGCGCCAGCAATATAAAACTCGCAGCCTGGACCGACTATTTTGTAGTGAGCGAACATTTTGCCCGCGATTATATGAGCTATCGCTCGCTGAGCACCGAAGCAGAAATTAAAGCGGCGCTGATTGAGCTGAATAAAATTTGCCGCGGTGAAGCATTTATTACCCTTGGCGAAAAAGGCTGCGCTTTTTTAAAAAGCGGTATGCTGCAGATCGTTCCTTCCTGGCTGTGCAATGCCGTTGATACCACCGGAGCCGGAGATGTATTTCACGGTGCCTTCACCTATGGCGTCCACTACTCATGGCACATAGATAATATTATTTTATTTGCCAGCCTGACCGCCGCCATTTCTATTGAGAAAAAAGGGGTACGGGAATCTATGCCGGACCTGGCGGTCGTCCACCACTCGTTAAATAACTACGAGAGAAACTTAAAGCAATATTTTGAAGAATAACTGCATTTAATAAATATCAAGAGGTGAATATGTTAGTGTCGATGAAGGACATGCTTCAGCATGCCCTGCGGGACGGCTACGCCGTCGGTCAGTTCAACATTAATAATCTGGAATGGGTCGGCGCCGTATTAAGCACTGCCCAGCAGTGCCGCTCACCGGTTATTTTGGGCGTGTCCGGCGGCACGGTTAAGCATATGCTCGGGTTAAAATGTATTCATGACATCGTAGTTAACGCCATGGAGTATTTGCATATTGATGTTCCGGTGGCGCTGCATCTGGATCATGGCACCTCCCGGGAGGCCTGCGAAGCGGCGATCGCCGCCGGCTTCAGTTCCATTATGTTTGATGGCTCGCATCTGCCGTTCAGGGAAAACCTGGCCATTACTCACCATCTGGTGACGCTGGCGCACAGCAAAGGTATCTCCGTGGAGGCCGAACTGGGGACTATCGCCGGCAGTGAAGACGGCATTGTCAATTCCGAAGTCATCTACGCCGATCCGCAGGAGTGCTATACCCTGGTGACAGAAACCCAGGTGGATTGCCTCGCCGCCGCGCTGGGCTCCACCCATGGCCTGTATAAAGGCAAAGCCCGACTGGGATTTACCGAGATGAAAGCCATTGCCGAGCGGGTGAAGGTTCCGCTGGTGCTGCATGGCGGCACCGGTATTGCCGATGAGGATATGCGCCGGGCGATTGCCTGCGGCACCGCCAAGATTAACGTTAATACCGAAAATATGTACGCCTGGTGCCAGCAGGTGAAGGCGATCTTTGCTGCCGATACCGGGCACGATGTGAACGATCCGCGGAAAGTGATCGCCCAGGGACTGCAGCCAGTACGCGAAATGATTGCCCGCCGCATGGCGCTTTTTGGCTCACAGCAGCGCTATTGATGCGTGAAAGGTGGCTGAGACCTCCGCCCCTTAGCAACCGGGGCGGAGGCGTCAGGCATCAGAAGGCAAAGCAGGAGCAACCCAGCACGCCCCAGAAGGCCTGCTCGTCGGAGACCGGGATCGACGATTTTCGCGCGATATCATGCTGATGGCCGTGGACACCGCAGCTACCGCAGCACTGGTGCATCTGCACTATGGCGCCAATTTTGGCCGCCGCTGGCGGAGCGGAACGGTAATGGCCCGGGACCTTCACCACCGGCGACCACTCCGGCAGCACCGGGATCGGCGGCGGCGCCAGCGGCGAGAAGTGACCGGCGGCGTACACCACTTTGCCATCAACCACCGTCAGCACCGACTCAATGCCTTTGATCTCCTCTTCCGCGACGCTGAAATAGTCCTTCGACAGCACCACCAGATCGGCAAGCTGACCGGCGGCCAGATGGCCCTTTTTACCCTGCTCGCTGGAGAACCAGGCGCTGCCCGCCGTCCACAGCTCCAGCGCGACATCGCGCGGCAGGCGGTTGTTGTCGTCATACATCACCATCCCGCCAACGGTGCGCCCGGAGACCAGCCAGTACAGCGCGGTCCACGGATTATAGCTGGCGACGCGGGTGGCATCGGTCCCTAACCCTACCGGTACGTCCAGCTCCAGCATTTTCGCTACCGGCGGCGTATGTTTCACCGCCTCTTTGCCGTAGCGATCGACAAAATATTCGCCCTGGAAGGCCATCCGGTGCTGCACCGCAATGCCGCCCCCCAGCGCCTTCACCCGCTCAATGTTGCGCTCGGTAATGGTCTCGGCATGATCGAAGAACCAGTGCAGGCCATTAAACGGAATGTCACGGTTCACCTTCTCAAACACGTCCAGCATCCGGCTGATGGACTCGTCGTAGGTGGCATGCAGGCGGAACGGCCAGCGATGTTCCACCAGATGGCGCACCACCCGCTCCAGCTCATCTTCCATGCCTTGCGGCAAATCCGGCCGCGGCTGCAGGAAATCTTCAAAATCCGCCGCCGAAAACACCAACATCTCGCCGGCGCCGTTGGCGCGATAGAAATCGGTTCCCTGCCCCGGCTTCAGCATATCGGTCCAGCGCTCGAAGTCCTCCAGCTCCTGCTTCGGTCGCTGGGTAAACAGGTTGTAGGCGATGCGCACGGTCATCTGATCTTTTGCGTGCAGCTGCTCGATAATTTCGTAATCTTCCGGGTAGTTCTGGAAACCGCCCCCGGCGTCGATGGCGCTGGTCAGCCCCAGTCGGTTCAGCTCGCGCATAAACTGACGGGTGGAGTTCACCTGCAGATCCAGCGGCAGCTTCGGCCCTTTGGCCAGGGTGGCGTAGAGGATCATGGCGTTTGGTTTGGCAATCAGCATCCCGGTCGGGTTGCCGTGGCTATCGCGGACGATCTCTCCGCCCACCGGATCCGGCGTCTCTTTGGTATACCCCACGGCTTTCAGCGCCGCGCGGTTCAGCAGTGCGCGATCGTAGAGATGTAGCACAAACACTGGCGTATCGGGCGCCGCGTCGTTTAGCTCTTCCGGGGTCGGCATCCGTCGTTCGGCGAACTGGAATTCGCTCCAGCCGCCGACCACCCGCACCCACTGCGGCGACGGTGTGCGATCCGCCTGATCCTTAAGCATTCGCAGGGCATCGGCCAGAGAGGGCACGCCCTCCCAGCGGAGCTCAAGGTTGTAGTTCAACCCTCCGCGGATCAGATGCAGGTGAGAATCGTTGAGGCCCGGGATCACCGTATGCCCTTTGAGATCGACGATCTGCGTTCCCTCGGCGGCAAAGCTCATGATCCGATTGTGGCTTCCGGTGGCAACAATTTTTCCGTCGGCGATGGCCACGGCTTCCGCCAGCGGATTCGCACGATCGAGGGTATGAATCTGGCCGTGGGTCAGAATCAGTGTGGCAGTTTGCGACATAACACACTCCTTGGGGAGGCTGACTCAGTTTTTCTTCAACCAGCCAGCAAACAGGCGGGTCACGATGGGCATCCAGAACCAGACCACCAGCGCAACCACGCAGGCATCATTGATCAGGTGCAGCAGCAGGCTCCCCTTAAGCGACGGCAACAGCATGCCGGTCACCGTCGGCACCAGGTTGGTGCTGGGGAAAATCACCAGCAGGGTGATCAGAAACTGTTTCCAGCGCCGCGGCTGGCGCACATTCGCCACCGGCGGGGTAAACCAGAATGCCGGTTCGGTCCGCACCTCCGTCCGATCGCCCTCCGTCAGCAGCGGGGCAATTTCCGCCACCAGCTGACGACGGGTTTCCGACTGCGTCCAGGCATAGAGATGCTCCAGGGTGTCGAAGCGGATAATCACGCTCCACAGATTCTGCCCTGCGGCGGGCCGGATCACATTCGCCCCGAGATGACCGGGAAACTCAGCCGCGATGGGCATGATTTTGCCGAGCCACTCTTCGTAGCGCTGGCCGTGTTGCGGATCGAGCAGATGGCTGATGACCAGGGTCACCGATTTTTGCTGCGCCATAAAGATTCCTTGCTTCAGGGGAATGGCAGGCTGATTCTCGCCATTAGCCATAGATGACCATACACAACGTCATTCATGCTGCGTCGAGGCGGCAAGCCGGCACGTCCCGGGAGCTGACATCAGTCAGTGACCGGGGCGGGCAAACCCAGCTAACAAAGAGGCAGCCTGAAGGATGAAGTGTATTTAAGCTTTACGCTCTGGCGCGCCATGCACCATGGTATAAGCGTAATCCACGCCCATCCCGTAGGCGCCGCTGTGTTCGCGCACCAGGTCCATCACCGCATCGTAAGTCGCTTTGCGCGACCAGTCGCGCTGGTACTCCAGCAGCACCTGCTGCCAGGTCACCGGCACCGCGCCCGCCTGCACCATCCGGTCAATGGAGCGCTCATGGGCGTCGACAGAGGTACCGCCGGAGGTATCGGTGACCACATACACTTCGTAGCCCGCCTCCAGGGCCATCAGCGCCGGAAACGTCAGGCAAACTTCGGTCCACAGAGCGGAGATCACCAGCTTTTTACGGCCGGTCGCTTTCACCGCCGCAACGAAGGCATCGTCTTCCCAGGAGTTCATTGAAGTACGCTCAATCGGCTTGACGTCAGGATGCACGGCCAATAATTCCGGCCAAATATAACCGCTGAAGCTTTTGGTCTCTACGGAAGTGTAAATCACCGGTACATTAAAAATTTTGCCGGCTTTAGCCAGCGCCACGGTGTTATTTTTGAGGGTCTGGCGATCGATATTCGCCACGCCGAATGACATCTGTGGCTGATGATCAATAAAGATAAGGGCGGAATTAGTGGGATCGAGCAGTTCACGAATAGACATTAAATACCTTCTTAATCAATTAGTTAAAAAGATGACATGATGGTTAATGCGTCGTGTAGATCCTGACTGATAAAGCATGGTGAGTATAGCCAGTTATTTCTAACAAGTTATTAAAGTTTTTTTGTGGTTTATATTTTGTCAGCGGTTAGTATTTACTCATGCCAGCGTTCATCAAAATTTTACGGCAAACTGTTCTGATTTATTCACTGGCATTGATTATTGCGCTTAGGTACAACAAGGGGAAATTAATGAATGGAAACTCCTGATGCGCGTAAACTTTGATGTTCTGATGATCCTTGATGCGCTGGACCGACACGGATCCTTCGCCACCGCCGCAGAGTCGCTGTATAAAACCCCCGCCGCTCTGAGCTATATGATCCAGAAGCTGGAGAGCGATCTGGAGATCGTCTTGTTGGATCGTTCCGGCCATCGGGCAAAATTTACTGATACCGGGCGGCTGATGCTGGAGAAGGGGCGACAGCTTTTAAGCGCCGCCAGAGATCTGGAAAAGCAGGCCCAGCAGCTGAGCGCGGGCTGGGAGCGAGAGCTGGCGATCGCCCTCGACGCCTCGTTTCCCTTTTCGGCCCTGCTGCCGCTGATCGCCGAGTTCTACGCGCAAAACCCGCAGACCCGGCTGAACTTCAGTCATCACACCCTCGCCGGTTCATGGGAAGAGCTGACCCACCATGGCGCGGATATTATCCTCGGCGCCATCAATGAGCCGCCCACCTCTGCCGAGTGGTCATGGCAAACCCTCGGCGCGCTGGATAACATTTTCGTGGTCGCCCCGGCCCACCCGCTGGCCGGAGCGGAAACGCCGCTCAGCAATAAGCAGCTCAGCCAGCACCGGGCGGTGGTAATCCGCGACAGCGCCCGCTATTGCCATCCGCTGAACAGCAATCTGCTTGATGAACAGCCGCAAATCGGCGTCGATGATTTCGCCAGCAAAGTCGAACTGCTGTGCGCCGGGCTGGGCTGCGGCTTTCTGCCGCGTCATATCGCCCGCCCGTGGCTGGAAAAAGGCTGTCTGGTGGAGAAAAGCGTCGCCGGCTGGCGGGAAAAAGATATCACCTACATGGCCTGGCGCAGCGGGAATGACGGGCTGGCTCAGCGCTGGTGGCGGGAGGCGCTCCTCCGCGACGACCTGCTGAGCCAGCTCTATCGTTAACGACCGGACCAGACGCAGGCGGAGATAGCCGGGAGCGTCAGTACCCCGTCATGGAAGGCGCCGGCGCCCTCCTGCAGCGTCCAGGCTCCCACGTCCAACAGCGGCGAATCCTCGATAACCACTTCGCAGGCTTCGCCGCGGTTAATCGCCACCAGTACCCGCTGCTGTTTGTAGACGCGGACAAACACCACCACGTTATCCTCGGCGTAAATCACCTGGCAGCCGCCGTAGCGCAGCGCCTGGTGGGCTTTACGCAGTTTCGCCATTCGCTGATACAGCGCCAGCAGCTGGGTATCCTGCAGCGCCGGATCCCACGGGAACGGTTTGCGGCAGAACGGATCGTTATTGCCATCTACGCCCACCTCATCGCCGTAGTAGATACACGGTACCCCGGGCCAGCTGAACAGCCACACCACCGCCAGCGGCAGACGCGCTACGTCTTTGCCAAGGAGAGATTTAAAACGCGCCGTATCATGGCTGTCGAGCTGGTTGAACATCCGCAGCTGCTGCTGATGCGACAGCCCGGCGCGATAATTATCCATCCACGCCATACAGGTCTGGGCGTCTATCTTCTGCGGATCGTAAGAGATATCGGTATTGGCGAGGAATCCCCAGATCGGGAAGGTGAAGCCGCGGTAGTTCATTGCCGCATCTTCGGCATCCGCCTGCAGCCACTGGCGCGCGTCGCCAAAATGTTCGCCAAAGACAAAGGCTTCCGGCTGCGTTTGTTTCGCCGCCTGGGTGATGCCGGCGATATGCCGCAGGTTATTCCGCGCCCCGCCGCCTTCGCCCAGCATGTGCACCACGTCCAGACGCCAGCCGTCCATACTCCACGGCGCCTTCAGCCAGTGGCGTACGATGCTGTCCTCGCCGGCATAGATCTCGTTGACCAGGCTGGTCGACCGATAGTCGAGCTTCGGCAGACTGGCATAGCCCAGCCAGTTGTGCGCCTGCCCCTCCCCGGAGAAGGTAAACCAGTCGCGCCACGGGGAGTCCGGATGGTGGCCGGCGCCGCCGCTGCCCTGCTGGTGGCGATCGAACCAGGGATGGGAATCGCCGGTATGGTTGAACACGCCGTCGAGGATCATGCGCATCCCCGCCCGCTGGGTGTTGTGGCGCAAGCGGAGCAGCGCCGCGTCGCCGCCAAACTGCGGATCGACGCGCCGATAATCCTCGGTGTCGTATTTATGCACGCTGGGGGCGGCGAAGACCGGGTTCAGATACAGGGCGGTGACGCCGAGCTGCTTCAGGTAAGGCAGTTTTTCGCTGATGCCGTCGAGATCCCCGCCGTAGAACGTCGACCCGCCCGCCTCGCCGGTAAGCGGTTCGTCCCACGCCTTGCGCACAATCTCCCGTCCCGCCGCGTGATGGTAATAGACCGCATCCTGTTCGGCGTCACGCGCAGCGCTGCGGGCAAAGCGATCGGGGAAAATCTGGTAGAAAACCTGATCGGCCACCCACTGCGGGCCAGCGTCCGGCAGGTCGACGGCGAACTGCTCCAGCCTGGCCGGCGGGAAACGGCTGAAGCCCTGCGGCGTAAACCAGCGCTGATGGTCGGCCCACAGTAGCTTAAAGCTGTAGCGGCGGCGCGGCTGACCGCTGGCGAGAGAGATTTCGCCGCGCCATGCCACCACACCCGGCCTCGGCGCCTGGCGGAGGCGCTGCATCGGCAGCGACAGCTCTTCGTTATCTTCTTCCGCGCGCAGCGTGATCCGCTGCGGCAGCGACTCACCGCTCAACCACAGGGTAATAAACAGTCGGTCCTGTTGCACCTTGATAAAGGGTGCAACCGGAAGGTGCCATGCCTTCAACATCGTGAATCCTCATTGTGCAGAATGGGCACACCTTGCCATAGCCGTCAGGCGCAGAACTCATCGTCACAGGATTTTTTGGGGGAGGATAACGGGGGAGGACGCGGGTCGGCAAGCCGCCCCGGTCGCGCGATGCAGACCGGGGCGATGTTGATTACTGTGCCTGCGCCAGGCGGCGCTCACGACGGGTCTTAAAGACCCAGCCCAGCAGCAGCAGTGCAATCCACGCCATACCGACGTACAGCGAGATGCGGGTGTCCGGATGATAGCCGATCAGGGCGATAATAAACGCCAGGAACAGCAGGCCGACAACCGTGGTTGCCACCCCACCGGGAACTTTGAATTTCAGGGCTTTGACCTCCTCCGGCGACAGACGGCGGCGGAAGGCAATCTGCGACAGCAGGATCATAATCCACACCCACACGGTGGCGAAGGTGGCCAGCGAGGCGATCACCAGGAAGACGTTTTCCGGCATGATGTAATTTAGGTATACCGCAAACAGCAGCGCAATGGTCATAACCATCACCGTCACCCACGGAATACCGCGACGCGAGGTTTTAGCGAACACCTTCGGCGCGCTCCCCTGCTCGGCCATGCCGTGCAGCATACGGCCCACGCCGAACACGTCGGAGTTAATCGCCGACAGCGAGGCCGTCAGGACCACGAAGTTAAGAATGCTGGCCGCGAAGGTAATGCCCAGATGCTGGAAGGTCAGGACAAAGGGGCTGCCGTCGGTACCCACCTGGTTCCACGGATAGATAGACATAATGACAAACAGCGTGCCGACATAGAACACCAGAATGCGCATCGGCACCGAGTTGATAGCGCGTGGAATGGATTTCTCCGGATCTTTCGCCTCACCGGCGGTAATACCGATGATTTCGATACCGCCGTAGGCGAACATCACCATCTGCAGCGACATCACCATTCCCAGCCAACCGTTGCTGAAGAAGCCGCCGTTGCTCCACAGGTTATGAATGCCCGTCGGCTTGCCGCCGTTGCCGATCCCCCAGATAATGATGCCGAACCCGGCGAGGATCATAATGATGATGGTGGCCACTTTGAAGAACGAGAACCAGAACTCCAGCTCGCCAAACACCTTGACGCTCATCAGGTTGACGGCGCAGATGATGAGCACCACGCTGAGCACCCAGATCCAGTGCGGCACCGTCGGGAACCAGACGCCCATGTAGATACCGAAGGCGGTGACGTCGGCGATGGCGACGATCAGGATTTCAAAGCAGTAGGTCCAGCCGGTGATATAGCCCGCCAGTCCGCCGAGGTTTTCCTGAGCATAGCGGGAGAATGAGCTGGCGGAAGGGTTATGCACCGACATCTCACCGAGCGCGCGCATAATGATATATGCCGCGACGCCGCCGATAATGTAGGCCAACAGTACGCTGGGTCCGGCCATTTTAATCGCGTCGGCTGAACCGTAAAAAAGCCCGGTGCCGATGGCGGAACCCAGGGCCATAAAGCGGATGTGCCGGGTGCTTAGCCCGCGCTTAAGCTTGTTACTACTTTCCATCGTGGTTTTTCAATGCCGTTTAACACAAAAAATAAAAAACCACGGAACCCGAAGTCCCGTGGTTAAACGCTTGTCCTCAACGCCGGTTAGTGCGCGCTGGAGGTCACCTGACGTCCGGCGGCACGGTCCCAGATCACCGCGAGGATCGCCATCACGGCGGTCGGCATCAGCCAGGCCAGACCTTGCTCCGCCAGCGGCAGACGCGCGGTCCAGGCCGGCAGGATAGCGGCAAACGCCGATGACTTAATCCCGTCAATGATACCAAACATCAGACTGATAAACATGGCCGGCGCGATAACACGTGACGAATTATGCCACCAACTGCGGGTAAAGCTTAATACAACCAGTGCGATACACGGCGGATAGATAGCGGTCAACACCGGAATCGACACCTGAATCAGGTGGCTCAGACCAAGGTTGGAGACCGCCATCGAGAACAGGCCGAGGATGAAGACCAGCGTGCGATAGGAGAACGGCAGATACTGGGCAAAGAACTCAGCGCAGGCGCAGGTCAGCCCCACCGCCGTCACCAGGCAGGCGATGAAGATCAGCGCTGCCAGCAGGAAGCTACCCGCCCCGCCGAAGGTATGCTGCACGTAAGCGTGGAGGATTGCCGCGCCGTTAGCGGACTGGTCCACGAGGGTGGCGCTATCAGAGCCCAGACGGAACAGCGCCAGATACAGCAGGGTCAGACCGACGCCTGCCATCAGGCCCGCCCAGACGGTGTAGCGGGTCAACAAACGCGCTTCGCTGACGCCGCGGGAGCGTGCGGCATTGACAATCACGATCCCGAACACCATCGCGCCGAGGGTGTCCATGGTCAGGTAGCCGTTGACGAAGCCATTGGAGAATGGCGCGGTACGATACGCTTCCATCGCGTCGCTGATCGGGCCCGCCGGCCAGACAACCGCGGCGACCGCCAGCACAATCAGGGCGATAATTTTCAGCGGCGCAAGGAAATTTCCCACCGTATCCAGCAGTTTGCCCGGATAGAGTGAGACCAGGATCACCAGCGCGAAGTAGATAACGCTGTAGATCAGCAGCGGCAGCGGGCCGTCGCCGGTCAGCGGCGCAATCCCGACCTCAAAAGAGACGGTCGCGGTGCGCGGGGTCGCGAACAGCGGTCCTACCGCGAGATAACACACCACCGCCAGCAGGATACCCGCCACTTTACCAATCGGGGTGCTCAGGCTTTCAACGCCGCCGCCGACTTTCGCCAGCGCCACCACCGTCAGCACCGGCAGACCCACCGCAGTGATCAGGAAGCCGATCGCCGCCGTCCAGACGTGCTCGCCCGCCTGTAAGCCAACCATCGGAGGGAAAATAATATTGCCTGCGCCAACGAACAACGCGAAGGTCATAAAGCCCAACGCTATGATGTCGCGAGATTTTAACTGATGGGTCATAAATTCATTACTGCCTGTGGATGTGGTGTTGTAAAAAAATGGAAAAATACCGCGCTACCCTCTCAGGGACGATACAGCGGCGATTGCCGGTAAACTCAGCGAGATATGCTCCCGAAGCGGCGTGGGAAAGAATTGTTTTTGGTATTACCACGCAAAAGCAGTCTGTCATCGACTGCGCAGGCGCAATTTAAACGCTTATAACGTTTTAAAGCAAGGCACGATCGCAAAAGCAGATGATTATGCCAATTATCAGTTTAACACCAGAATCATTTACCATATTGATGGAAAACCCGTGGCTTATCATGCGAACAAAAAAGCAGCGCACGTTCATTAAATAGGCGAGGGGAAAATGACTGCCAATGAAAATGACCAGCCGAAGCTGGTCATTGGCAAGATAAGCTGACAGTGCGCCGCTCAGGTGTCGTTTCTGGCAATTAATCGTTCCGGGAGCAGGAAGCTAAAACGGGTTCCCTTGCCCACCGTACTCTCTATTTCCAGTCGGCTGTCATGATGGTTGACCGCGTGTTTGACAATCGCCAGCCCCAGGCCGCTGCCCCCCGTTTGCCGGGAGCGGGCTTTATCCACCCGATAGAAACGCTCGGTCAGACGGGGAATATGCTCCGGGGCAATGCCTGGCCCATTATCTTCGACGCTGAACAGCGCCCCCTGCGGCGTTCGCTGCCAGCTGACGCGAATTTCAGTGCCCGGCGGGGTGTGGTTCACCGCGTTATAGACCAGGTTAGAAATGGCGCTGCGCAGCTGCTCCTCGTTGCCCAACACCTTGAGCTGCTCATCGACGGTAAAAATCAGCGTCTGCTTATCCTGGCTGAGGGTCTGCGCCTCGCGCTCCACCACCCGCAGCATCATCGGCACGTCGATGCGGTCATTCATCGCCAGCGCCGGCGCGGCTTCAATACGCGACAGCGTGAGCAGCTGCTTCACCAGCCCCTCCATACGCTGGGTTTGCTCACGCATGGTGTGCAGGGCCTTTTCACGGGTCGCCCCTTCCAGCACCTGCTCCTGCATCATCTCCAGATAGCCTTGCAGCACCGTCAGCGGGGTGCGCAGCTCATGGCTGACGTTAGCGAAGAAGTTACGCCGCGCCCCTTCCAGTTGATGCATCTGCGTCACGTCGCGCGCCACCATCAGCCACTGCTTGTCGCTGTAGGGCATCACGCGAATTTCCAGATGACGGGCATTATTCAGCACCAGATTGAGCGGTTTTGAAAAATCACGCTGTTTCAGGTAGGTGGCGAATTCAGGATAGCGCAGAAGGTTAAGAATGTTTTGCCCACTGTCGTCCGGCCAGCGCAGGTTTAAAATCTGCTGCGCCAGGCCATTACACCAGAAAATGGCTCCCTCCTCCGTGGTCAGGACCACCGCGTCCGGCAACGATTCCGCTCCACTGCGGAAGCGTTTAATCAGACTTCCCAGCTCACGTCGACGCTTTTTATTACGCATCTGCATCTGGTGCAGACCATACAGCAGCGGCTCCCAGCTGCCGCGGCCGGGCGGAGGGGTCATGCTCCGGTCCACCCACAGCCACCACGACAGGCGCATCAAATTCCAGAAATGCCAGATCAGCAAACCGGTCACTGCCGCCAGTAAAAACCACGGCAAATGCCCCACAAACGCCCCCAGAATCAGGGCCGGAATACACGCTAAAAAGAGCTCCAGCGCCAGCCTTTTCCATGACAGCCGTTCCAGCACGGGTCACACTCCTGTCAAAATTCAGAAACGGGCGGAGAAACGATACCCCGTGCCGCGAACCGTTTGCACCATCCGATCATGGCCACTGTGTTCCAGCGCTTTGCGCAGGCGACGAATATGGACGTCCACCGTGCGGTCTTCCACATAGACGTTGGTTCCCCAAACGTGGTTCAGCAGCTGCTCGCGGCTGTACACCCGCTCCGGATGGGTCATAAAGAAATGCAATAATTTAAATTCCGTTGGCCCCATGTCCAGCGGACTTTCGCCGGTCATCACCCGGTGCGATGAGGGATCGAGGCTCAGCCCCTGCATTTCAATCACCTCTTCCACCGCCATCGGCGAAATACGGCGCATCACCGCTTTGATTCTCGCCACCAGCTCCTTCGGTGAGAAAGGCTTGGTAATGTAGTCGTCCGCCCCGGTCTCCAGGCCGCGAACGCGATCCTCTTCTTCTCCGCGCGCGGTCAGCATCACCACCGGAATATCACGGGTCATCGCCTCGCGCTTGAGCAGCTTAATAAACTGCAGCCCCGAACCGCCCGGCAGCATCCAGTCAAGGAGAATCAAATCAGGCCAGGGTTCATTGAGTTGATTCACCGCGCTGTCATAATCTTCCGCTTCGACAGGCTGAAAGCCATTTTGCTCCAGAACAAAGCAGACCATTTCGCGGATTGGAGCTTCATCTTCAACGACCAGAATTCTTCTCGCCATTATTTACCCTGTGTTTTTTAGCCATCAGTATAGAAGTGCGGCGTCATTATGCGTCACTTTTGTGACAGATTTATGAAAAAAATGACCGTCTGATGATCGGGTATTTTGAAGCATGACGCGGACTTACCCCTCTCCGACAAATGGTATACTGCCGCTCATGCTTTTTTCGCTAGGGAAGATTTATGCGCATCCTTCACACCTCCGACTGGCACCTGGGCCAGAATTTTTACAGCAAAAGCCGTGCGGCCGAACATGACGCCTTCCTGACCTGGCTGCTGGCCCGCGCGCAGGAGCATGAAGTCGACGCCATCATCGTGGCCGGCGATATTTTTGATACCGGATCGCCGCCGAGCTACGCTCGCGAACTGTATAACCGCTTTGTCGTCCAGTTGCAGCAGACCGGCTGTCGCCTGGTGGTGCTGGCGGGCAACCACGATTCGGTGGCGATGCTCAATGAATCCCGCGATATCCTCGCCTTTTTACACACCACCGTCGTGGCGAACGCCGGCTGCCCGCCCATTGAGCTGCCGCGGCGCGACGGCACCCCTGGGGCTATCTTCTGCCCGGTGCCGTTTTTACGCCCGCGCGAGCTGGTCATCAGCCAGGCCGGCCACTCCGGTCGGGAAAAACAGCAGCAGCTGCTGCACGCCATCAGCGACTATTATCAGGAACAGTATCAGCAGGCCTGCGCGCTGCGCGGCGATCGCCCGCTGCCCGTCATTGCCAGCGGCCATCTGACCACCGTCGGCGCCAGCAAAAGCGATGCCGTTCGCGACATTTATATCGGCACGCTGGATGCCTTCCCGGCGCAGCACTTCCCCCCTGCCGACTACATTGCGCTGGGCCATATTCACCGGGCGCAGGTGGTCGGCGGCTGCGAGCACATCCGCTACAGCGGCTCGCCGCTGCCGCTGAGCTTTGATGAAACCGGCAAAGCGAAATCGGTGCATCTGGTGAGCTTTAGCGATGGGCGACTCAGCGCCGTGGAAACCCTCGAGGTGCCCGTCACCCAGCCGCTAGCGGTCATCAAAGGCGATCTGGCCGCCATCACCGCCCAGCTGGAGCAGTGGCGCGGCGTTGAACAGGACCCGCCGGTGTGGCTGGATATCGAAATCACCACCGAGGAGTACCTGCACGATATTCAGCGTCAAATTCAGGCGCTGACGGAGGATCTGCCGGTGGAAGTATTGCTGGTGCGCCGCAGCCGCGAGCAGCGCGAGAAAATACTGCTCAACGCCCAGCGGGAGACCCTCAGCGAACTGAAGGTGGAAGAGGTGTTCGAGCGCCGGCTGGCGCTGACCGAGATTGACGATGAGAAGCGCGCCCGGCTGCACGAGCTGTTCGCCCATACGCTGCATACGCTCACCGCGGAGGACGAAAACGCATGAAAATCCTCAGTCTGCGTCTGAAAAACCTCAACTCCCTGAAAGGGGAATGGAAGATAGACTTTACCGCCGAGCCGTTCGCCAGCAACGGCCTGTTCGCCATTACCGGCGCCACCGGCGCCGGGAAAACCACCCTGCTCGACGCCATTTGCCTCGCGCTTTACCACGAAACGCCGCGCCTGAATAAAGTCTCCCAGTCGCAAAACGACCTGATGACCCGCGATACCGCCGAGTGTCTGGCGGAGGTGGAGTTTGAAGTGAAGGGCATCCCCTACCGCGCCTTCTGGAGCCAGAACCGGGCGCGTAACCAGCCGGATGGCAACCTGCAGGCGCCCCGCGTCGAGCTGGCGCGCTGCGCCGACGGCAAAATCCTCGCCGATAAGGTCTCGGATAAGCTGGAGCAAACCGCGACGCTCACCGGCCTCGACTATGGCCGCTTCACCCGCTCGATGCTGCTCTCCCAGGGACAATTTGCCGCCTTCCTGAACGCGAAGCCGAGCGATCGCGCGGAGCTGCTGGAGGAGCTGACAGGCACGGAAATCTACGGTCAGATTTCGGCGATGGTCTATGAGCAGCACAAAACCGCTCGCCATACGCTGGAGAAGTTCGAAGCCCAGGCGGCGGGCATCGTCCTGCTGACGGAGGCCCAGCAGCAGGCGCTGCAGGAAAGTTTGCAGGTGCTTACTGACGAAGAGAAAGCCCTGCTGGCGCAGCAGCAAAACCAGCAGCGGCAGCTCCAGTGGCTAACGCGCCGCGACGAGCTGGCGCAGCAGCAGCAGCAGGCGGTCAGCGGCCAGGAGCAGGCCCGCCAGGCGCTGGCCGACGCCGCGCCGGCGCTGGCGAAGCTTGAGCTGGCCCAGCCCGCCGCCCAGCTGCGCCCCCTGTGGGAGCGCCAGCAGGAGCACGCGGCAGGCCTGGAGCAAACCCGCCAGCGAATCAATGAAGTAAATGCTCGCTTACTTGCCAGCACGGCGCTGCGCGCGCGCATCCGCCGCAGCGCCCTGCACGCTCAGCAGCAGCGGCAGGCTGAACTGACCGATCTGGCGCAGTGGCTGGCGGCCCATGAGCGATTCCGCTTGTGGGGCCAGGAGATTGCCGGCTGGCGGGCGCAATTTTCGCAGCTAACGCGGGATAAACAGCAGCTGACGGCCCAGACCAGCCGCCTGGCCGCGCTGCGCCAGAAGCTGACCGCGCTGCCAGCCAGTCCTCTGTCGCTGAGCGCCGATGACGTTGCGGCGGCGATAGCGCAGCAAACCCAGTCGCGACCGCTGCGCCAGCGGCTGCTCTCCCTGCATGAACAGCATCAGCTGCTGCGCAAGCGTCTGCGCCAGAACGCCGAAAGCGTACAGCAGGCGCAGGCGGAGCAGGCAAAACTCAACGCTACCCTGGCGCAACGCCGGGCGCAGTACAAAGAAAAAAACCAGCACTATCTCGACCTGAAAGCGCTCTGCCAGCGGGAAGAAACGATTAAAGATCTGGAAGATTACCGCGCCCGGCTTGAGGCGGGTAAGCCCTGCCCGCTGTGCGGCTCCTGTGAACATCCGGCGATTGAGCAATACGCTTCGCTAACAGTCACGGATAATCAGCGCCGCCGCGATGCGCTGGAAAAAGAGGTCGCCGCGCTAAAAGAAGAAGGTCTGCTGATCCTCGGGCAGGTCAACGCCCTGACGCAGCAGCTCCAGCGTGAGACCGAAGCGGCCGGGCGGCTCGCTGAGGAAGAGCAAGCGCTCACTAAAGCGTGGCAGGAAACCTGCGCCTCTCTGCAGGTCACGCGGGATATTGCGCAAGAGATAAACGACTGGATCCAGGAGCAGGAGCGCTACGAGCAGCAGCTCTACCAGCTCAGCCAGCGCCTGATGCTGCAGAGCCAGCTCAACGATCAGGAGGCGCTGGAGCGCCAGGCTCTGCAGCAGCTGACGGCCACGCGCCAGGGGCTGGAGAGCGCCCTGCAGGCCCTGACGCTGACCCTACCGGAAGAAGGGACAGAATCCGCCTGGCTGAACGCTCGCGAAAGCGAATTTGCCCAGTGGCAGGCGCAACAGACCCGGCATGGCGCCATTCAGGAGCAGATTGCCGCCCTGCAGCCGCTGCTCGAGACGCTGCCAGCCAGCGACGAGGCAGAGGCTGAAGCTGAAGCGGAACCGGCGATCCCCGACAACTGGCGCGCGATCCACGAAGAGTGCCTGGCGCTGCACAGCCAGCTTGTCGCTCAGCAGCAGCTGGAGACCGAAGAGAAGGCGCGCCTGGACCAGTCGCAGGCGCAATTTACCGCCGCCCTGGCCGCCAGCCGCTTTAACGATCGGCAGGCGTTCCTCGCCGCGCTGCTGGACGACGAGACCGCCCAGCGGCTAACGCAGTTAAAACAGACGCTGGAGCAGCAGCTTCAGCAGGCGACGGCGCTCTGCGAGCAGGCGACCCGGCAGCAGCAGGCGCACCTGGCGCTGCGTCCGCAAGGGACGGACGCGGACATCCCCGCCCTGCAAACTCAGCTGCACGACCTGGCCCAGCGGCTGCGGGACAACACCACCCGCCAGGGCGAGATCCGTCAGCAGCTCAGGCAGGACGCAGAGAGCCGTCAGCATCAGCAGGCGCTGGGGCGGCAGATTGCAGAGGCGGCGCAGCTGGCGGATGACTGGGGCTATCTCAACTCGCTGATCGGCTCCAGCACCGGCGATCGGTTCCGCAAATTCGCCCAGGGGCTGACGCTGGATAATCTGGTCTGGCTGGCAAACCAGCAGCTTAACCGCCTGCACGGGCGCTATCTGCTGCAGCGCAAAGCCAGCGAAGCGCTGGAGCTGGAGGTGGTCGATACCTGGCAGGCCGACGCCGTGCGCGACACCCGCACCCTCTCCGGCGGCGAAAGTTTCCTCGTCAGCCTGGCGCTGGCCCTGGCGCTGTCGGACCTGGTGAGCCATAAGACGCGGATTGACTCTCTGTTTCTTGATGAGGGCTTCGGCACCCTCGACAGCGAAACGCTGGACACGGCGCTGGACGCGCTGGATGCGCTCAACGCCAGCGGCAAGATTATCGGGGTGATCAGCCACGTGGAGGCGATGAAAGATCGCATTCCGGTGCAGATCAAAGTGAAGAAGATAAATGGCCTGGGCTACAGTCGGCTGGATAGAGCGTTTGCGGTGGAGTGAGGTCTGAGTCATTACGATGTTCCCTCACCCTAACCCTCTCCGGGGGGAGAGGGAACCGTCCGGCGCTGGTTTTCCGTTTCGTACGCTGTTGCGATTACCCCTCTCCCCGCAAGAGACCGGGGGGTTCCTGCCGCACCCCCAACCACCGACGCTGTCTTTCCCCCTCTCCCTCCGGGAGAGGGCCGGGGTGAGAGGGAGTGGTTCAGGTCCCCTGCAGCGGCCACAGCCATGCCGCGCCGCGTACTCCGCTGGAGTCGCCGTGCATCGCTTTACGGATCGGCGTTTCACACTCGCCGCCGAAGACCCACTGTTTCACCAGGTCCGGCACCGTCTGATACAGCCGCTCGACGTTGCTCATCCCGCCGCCCAGCACGATGACGTCCGGATCGAGGATGTTCACCACGTGGGCGAGCGATTTCGCCAGCCGCTGTTCATAGCGGCTCAGCGCCAGTTCGGCTTTTTCGTCACCTTCACCCACCAGGCGCATAATCTCGCTGCCGCTTAACCCCTTGCCGCTCAGCCGCTGATAGTCAGTGGCAAAGCCGGTGCCGGAGATAAAGGTTTCGATACACCCCTGTTTACCGCAGTAGCAAGGCACTTCCGCACGGTAGCGCAGCTCATCGTCGTTCATCCACGGCAATGGGTTATGTCCCCACTCGCCGGCGTTACCGTTGCCGCCGATATGCGCCCGCCCGTTGAGCGCTACGCCCGCGCCGCAGCCGGTGCCGATAATCACCGCGAACACCGTTTGCGCCCCCGCCGCCGCGCCGTCCACCGCTTCCGACACCGCCAGACAGTTGGCGTCGTTAGCCAGCCGAACTTCGCGGTCAAGGCGCAGGCTGAGGTCCTTGTCAAAGGGCTGGCCGTTGAGCCAGGTCGAGTTGGCGTTTTTCACTACCCCGGTATAGGGCGAAATCGAGCCCGGGATCCCCATCCCCACGGTGCCACGCTGTCCGGTCGCCTGCTCGGCCATCGCCACCAGGGTAGCGATAGTCTCGATGGTTTGCCGGTAATCCTCCCGCGGCGTGGGTAACCGATGGCGAAACAGCTGCTCTCCCTGGTCGCTCAGGGCTATCACTTCGGTTTTTGTACCACCTAAATCAATACCAATACGCACGCTCAGCTCCTCACCCCGATTAACAATGCAAGCATAGCGACAATTCGCTATCATGCCCGCCTGATTTAACGACAAAGCCGTGGAAATTATCATGCTGTGGTTCAAAAATTTAATGGTTTACCGTCTCAGCCGCGATATCGAATTGCGCGCCGAGGAGATGGAAAAACAGCTGGCCGAGCTGACATTTACCCCTTGTGGCAGCCAGGATATGGCGAAAACCGGTTGGGTATCGCCGATGGGATCGCGCAGCGACGCGCTGACGCATACGGCGAACGGCCAGATCATTATCTGCGCGCGTAAAGAAGAAAAGATCCTGCCGTCGCCGGTGATCAAGCAGGCGCTGGAGGCGAAGATCCAGAAGCTCGAAGCCGATCAGGGGCGCAAGCTGAAGAAGACTGAGAAAGATTCCCTGAAAGATGAAGTGCTGCACTCGCTGCTGCCGCGCGCCTTCAGCCGCTTCAGCCAGACGATGATGTGGATCGACACCGTCAACGGCCTGATCATGGTGGACTGCGCCAGCGCGAAAAAAGCGGAAGATACCCTGGCCCTGCTGCGTAAAACCCTCGGCTCGCTGCCGGTGGTGCCGCTGACCCTGGAGAATCCGATCGAGCTGACGCTGACCGAGTGGGTCCGCTCCGGCACCGTAGCGCAGGGCTTCCAGCTGCTGGACGAAGCCGAGCTGAAAGCGATGCTGGAAGATGGCGGCGTGATCCGCGCCAAGAAGCAGGATCTGGTCAGCGACGAAATCGCTGTGCACATTGAGGCCGGGAAGGTCGTCACCAAGCTGGCGCTGGACTGGCAGCAGCGTATTCAGTTTGTGATCTGCGACGACGCGTCAATTAAGCGCCTCAAGTTCTGCGATGAATTACGCGACCAAAACGAAGATATCGATCGGGAAGATTTCGCCCAGCGCTTTGACGCCGACTTTATCTTAATGACCGGCGAACTGGCTGCCCTGATCCAAAGCCTGGTGGAAGGGCTCGGCGGCGAAGCGCAGCGCTAAGCGCCGCTTTCTTTCCTGCCTGACAGGAAAAAAATACAACCCGGCGGCAAGCGCCGGGCGTTACGCTGACTTACAGATAGCGGCACAGATAGGAGGTTGGCTCAGCCACCTGCAGATGGAATTCGCTGTTGCCTGGCACATTGAAGGCTTCGCCGGCGGCGTAAACTTTCCACTCAGTCTCACCCGGCAGCAGGACATTCAGCGCCCCGCTGACCACCGTCATCTCTTCCGGCTGCGCCGTACCAAAGGTGTATTCTCCTTCCGCCATCACGCCAACGCTGGCGCGACCGGTACTGCTGCTGGTGAAGCCAATGGATTTCACTTTTCCGTCAAAGTATTCATTGCTTTGAAGCATAAACAAGCCCTTCTGATCGTCGTTGAAAGGCTCAATATAGGGGGCGCTCCTTGCCCCTGTCACGTGAAATTAACACATTAGACTAATAGTTCTGCCGCCAGTCGGGAAACCAGCACATTCGACAGCAAAACCGGGACATCAAGGGCTTTTTGTAACACATCGCGATGATGCTGATAGTAACCGAGACAGTCGAGGACCAGCACGTCGGCCCCCTGCTCCAGCAGCGCTTTACCGGCGGTTAACAGCTCACTGTCGCTACCGGTAAACGGGTTGGCCAACGCGTAGTACGGTGACTTCTCCAGTGAATGCCACTTTTGTCGCTGCATGGGCATGATCTCTTCCACCGGCACGATCACCCCGACCTGGTGCCCATCGACGATCGACGCCACCAGCGGCGGAATGATCCGCTGCGGCTCGAGGAGGATCGCGTGGTGGGTGGTAAAACCGGTCAGCTGTTCGGAGCTGAGCAGCAGGATCACATCAAAATGCTGTCGATCCAGCATGGCGATCACGCTGCGAACATCACGTTCAATTTTTTGTCGCGACACCATCACCAGCTGGTTATCGCTGAGCAAGGTCAACAGACCCTGTTCGCCGTCACCCACGGCGTACTCTGCCATCACGTCGTCACGCGTCATCTCGCCCAGCAGGCTGATGTGAGCGATCTGTTCTTCCCTGATATGTTCGGTCAGGAGCGGTAATACTCCCGCCAGCGGCACAACGCCGATGGTCAAAATTGCCATCGTTGCACTACTCATATCATGTACCTTTTCACTACCACTGCTTCAACACAGGCTTACCACACACAGCATTCGCCCCCCTGGTGAGTAAAAATCAACCGTCGAGAAGCGTAGCAGCTCCACGCCGCGGTTGAATGTAAAGATTACCGGGCGGCGGCGGCGTGCCTGAAAAATCCGTGTGTTAGAAATTCATTAGTACGACTGATAAATAAAAAATGTGAGATACGCCCGATATTGCCCGCAGGACAGGCAATCCGGGCTCAGGGGTTAAGACTTGTCGGGATCTTCATAACGCCGCTTGGCATCCACGGCTTCCTGCTCGGTAGGATGTTCGCTGATTAGCGAATCGGGCTCAGGATAGTCCGCGCGGAGTTGATACCAGGTCACCGTCTGACCCTGAGGACCTTTCTCTACCGCAACCACGCGCGCTTCTCTCGGATATGGGGGTCTGTTTGGCATAGTTCTTCCTTCTTCCGGTATCAGAACTATCAAGTATAGGCGCCCCTCGCCGCCTTAATGTAAGTAAATTCTTAACTTACCGGAGCTGCCGTCGCGCCGCACAGCATGGTCATAATTTGCTCCACCACCCGATCCGGGGAGGCTGTAGCATCGACAATATGATGGGCAGCATCACGGTATAACGCTTCACGCTGTGCCAGCACCTCGCCCACTTCCTCACGCACCGGTTTCCCGGTGAGCGTCGGCCGTTGTTCGGCTTTCGGGTAGGCTTCCAGACGGTCAATCAGCGCCGACACCGACGCCTGAAGATAAATCACCACGCCGTTCTCCCGCATAAACTGACGGTTACATTCCGCGAGGATGATGCCGCCGCCGGTGGCGATCACCGTATTCGGCAGGGTCACGGCCTTCAGCGACAGGGTCTCCAGCTCGCGAAAGCGCGCCCACCCTTCCGCCTGCACGATCTCCGCCACCGTCCGCTGCTCATGGGCCTGCAGCCGATGATCGGTATCCGAGAACTGAAAATGTCGCGCTCGCGCCAGCGCATGGCCGACGGTGGTTTTACCGCAGCCGCGTGGCCCGATGAGAAAGATTGGCTGTGTCATAACCGAAGACCCCCTGGTTCCGTCTGTCGCAAAAAAAGAAAAACGAAAGAACGTATTATCGCTGTCTGTTCCGCAACGTAGTCGTAAATAAAACGTTACACAACTTCTTTACACCCCATCACCGCAGTGAGACAAAGGGCTCTTAATGTAAACTTATCATTGCATTTGGTGTTTAACCAGCTTTACTTTTCTGCCTGGCGTTATTTTTTATCCACTGCTGGCGTAAACGGTAACACATTTATGCATAGCTTTACGAAGCAACATATTTACAACATCGTGTTTCAGACGCACCCTGATGCCTATTCGACAGTGTGACAGAGGAATGTAACATGCAATCTGAAGAACAACGCCTTATTGATGGACTGTTTTCCCGGCTGAAAGAGGCTGAGGCGCACAGTGCATCGCGCGATGCCAGCGCCGAGGAGCGGATTGCCCAACACGTGAGCGCGCAGCCGGCGGCCCCCTACTATATGGCGCAAACCATCCTTATTCAGGAAGCCGCGATTAAACAGCTCAACGATCGCATCCAGGCGCTGGAGAGCCAGGTCAGCCAGCTGCAAGCGGCAAAGCCCAGCAGCGGCGGTTTCCTCTCCGGCCTGTTTGGCGGCGGCGGCTCGTCACGCGGTTCTGACCCGATCCCAGGCGCGGAGCAATACGGTCGCCCGCAGGCCAGCTCACAGCCGCAGTATGCCCCACAGCAGCAGCAGAGCTATGCCCCGCAGGCTGCCGCACGCGGCGGCGGCTTTATGGCGGGCGCGCTGCAAACGGCCGCAGGCGTAGCGGGCGGGGTGGTGCTGGGCAATATGCTGACCAGTATGTTCAGCGGCTCGCACCCGCAGGAGATTGTGAATATCATCGAAGAGAAGCCGCAGCCTGATGCTGACGCCCCCGCCGCGCAGGACGCCGCCGCGGGTGACGATCCGTTCCGTCAGGGAGACGATCAGTTCCTTGCCGACAACACCTGGAACGACGACTTCGACGCCGGCTTTGGCGATGATGATATTGGCAGCGATGACGACAGTTGGGTTTAACCCTGCTGACGTTTAACCGCCAGCAACCACTTCTCCAGCTCGGCGGCAAACTGTTGCCGATCGCGCTGCGATAAACTATCCGGGCCGCCGGTCTGAACGCCGCTGGCCCGTAATGTCTCCATAAAATCCCGCATCGTCAACCGCTCGCGGATCGTCGCTTCGCTGTAGCGCTCTCCGCGCGGATTGAGCGCCGCCCCGCCCTTCGCCAGCACCTCCGCCGCCAGCGGAATATCGGCGGTGATCACTAAATCCCCCGCCGCGCACTGACGGACGATTTCGTTATCCGCCACGTCAAAACCCTGCTCAACCCGCAGGGTGCGGATGAAACGCGACGGCGGTACGCGCAGCGGCTGGTTCGCCACCAGCGTCAGCGGCGTCTGGGTCCGCTCTGCCGCGCGGAACAATATCTCTTTAATCACGTTCGGACACGCGTCTGCATCCACCCAAATGGCCATGCCAGCTCCTGTTACCTGCAATAAGTGTCGCCAATGTTACCTGCTTTTCTCCCCCATGAAAGCGCCAGGATGATAAGCTAATCAGATCGTAACGAAAAAAGCAGAGGGGAATGGTGATGGATAAGAAAATTGGCTTTATCGGCTGCGGCAATATGGGTAAGGCCATTCTGGGTGGACTGATCGCCAGCGGTCAGGTACAGCCGGGACAAATTTGGGTCTACACCCCGTCGCCGGACAAGGTTGCGGCTCTGCGCGACCAGTACGGCATCAACGCCGCCGATAGCGCCCAGGAAGTGGCGCAAATTGCCGATATCGTCTTCGGCGCGGTGAAGCCGGGGATCATGACCAAAGTGCTGGGCGATATCGCCTCCAGCCTGAATAAAGAGTCGCTGGTGGTCTCCATCGCCGCCGGCGTCACGCTTGACCAGCTGGCGCGCGCGCTCGGCCACGATCGCAAAATTATTCGCGCGATGCCCAATACCCCGTCGCTGGTTAACGCCGGCATGACCTCCGTTACGCCAAACGCGCTGGTGAGCAGCGAAGATGTGGCTGAAGTGTTGACCATTTTCCGCTGCTTTGGCCAGGCGGAGCAAATTGCCGAGCCGATGATCCATCCGGTGGTGGGCGTTAGCGGTTCGGCGCCAGCCTATGTCTTTATGTTTATCGAAGCGATGGCCGATGCCGCCGTTCTCGGCGGGATGCCGCGCGCCCAGGCCTACAAATTCGCCGCGCAGGCGGTGATGGGCTCTGCCAAAATGGTGCTGGAGAGCGGTGAGCATCCGGGAGCGCTGAAAGATATGGTCTGCTCTCCTGGCGGGACCACCATCGAAGCCGTGCGCGTGCTGGAAGAAAAAGGCTTCCGCTCCGCGGTGATCGAAGCCATCAGCCAGTGCATGGAAAAATCAGAGAAACTGAGCCGCTCCTGAAGCTGAGCTGGCGGGCTGCAAGCCCTGAGAGGTCAAAGAACAAGGGAGCGCGTGCGCTCCCTTTTTTTCAGGCTTTCTTCAGGCAGCTACTCATGAAGGTACTGCGTTCATCGCCCTTCAGTGATTTTGCCGAAGCCGCTTTGTTGCAGTCGCTCATCTTCTGCTGTTGGGGCGTGAGGGGCTTTCCTTGCGAGGTCGTGGTCTCTTTTTTGAGGCACTGACTCATAAAGGTTTTGCGCTCCTCCCCTTTCAGCGTTTTGGCTGACGCTTGCTGATTGCAGTCCGTCATCCTTTGCTGCTGAGGAGTGGGCGTTTTTTCTGCCGCGCCAACCGCGCTGATAAAGATCAAGCCAAACAGTAGGGTCATCAGTAAGGTTATTTTCATCGCACCATCCTTCTGTGAGTGGATCGTTGTAAGTCTGGACGCAGATAGAAAAAAAACCAGCCGGTGACGCGATTTCGCCACCGGCAGCGACTTATTTCAGACTCAGGGCAGCTTTCATAGTTGAGAAGAGGTCGGTCTGATCGGTCAGGCCGACGACGTTAGCCGCATGCGGACCGTAGGCCGCAATGCGCAGCTGGGTGCCGGTGTGCTCCATCGACTCTTCCTCTGAGTTGCCGTAGCTCATGACCATCACTGCGCCATCGTGAGTATTCAGAGCCTGAGTCAGGCCCGGGGCTTTGCTATCCGCCGGGATGATCTGGCTGGCGTGCGCATGGTCGGCGGTGACGATCACCAGGGTATTGCCGTCTTTTTTGGCAAATTCCAGCGCCTTCTGCACCGCCTCGTCGAGATCAACCGTTTCGCCGATCTGGCCGCACGGATTCGCCGCATGATCCTGCTTATCGATGGAGGCACCTTCCACCTGCAGGAAGAAACCTTTCTCGTGGCGGCTCAGCAGGTCAATCGCTTTCTCCGTCATCTGCGCCAGCGTCGGCACCGAGGCGTCGCGTTTCGGGTTTGGGGTACAGGTTACCGGCGGCTTATCGATATTACCGTGATAAGACGCCTTGGGCCCTTCCCAGCGTACCGGCATATTGCCGTCGGCGAACAGTCCCAGCAGCGGTTTATCCTGGCTGGCTTCCGTCGCGGCGGCAAGAGAGGCCGCGTCGGTCACAATCTGGTAGCCGCGCGCTTCCGCCTGCTCACGCAGGGTTTTGCCCTGCCACTCGCCCGCCGTCGCCGTTTCGGCAAAAGTCTTCGCGCCGCCGCCCAGGGTGACATCCGGCCGGGCGTTCAGCAGCTGTTCGGTAATGGAGCCTTTGCCCCCTTTCTCCAGCGCATTGCTGGGGCATTTTTCGCTGGTGACCGTAGGGCCGTAGCATTTACGCGATGTCACATGCGCCACCAGCGCCGCGGGGGTGGCGTCCTGCAGCTCGGCGGTAGAAACGTTGCCGGTGGCCAGGCCCGCCGCTTTCGCCAGCTCGAGGATGGTCTGATGCGCGTTCTCATGAATATCGACGCCCAGCGCGCCGTTATAGGTCTTCACGCCGGTGGTCCAGGCGGTGGCGGAGGCCGCCGAGTCGGTGACGTAGTCCGGTTTACCGGTTTTTTTATCCAGCGAATAGTGCGTGTACTGCCCGGTTAACGGCAGGGCGTCAATGCCTTTAAAGAAACCGCCCGCCCCTTCCGCATAATTTCGCGCAGCGGTAATTTCAGAATCGCCCATCCCATCGCCAATCAGCAAGATAATGTTTTTGGCCGGCTTATTGATTATCGAGGCGCGCAGCGCTTCGGTTTGATCGCCCGTTAAACGACGCGCGCCGCCGGGAGTAGTGATATCTCCCTGGGCAGCGCGATTTTCCAGAACCGGCGCGGTCGTGGTTTCCGCATGAATAACCGGCGAGCCCAGCAGAGGCAGCAGGGCAATAAACAGGGCGCTTAATTTCACTTTTGTCATCTCCATGTAAAAAATACTTAAAAAAACAAAACGTGGGAGACTTTATAAAAGGGAGATGACAGAAAAATGACGGCATCCTTGTCGCGTCGCAAAGATTAGCTACGAGGATGCCGCAACAGCTTCTTTAGATATTGCTGCAGCAGGATGGCATCCTGGTCGTTGACCGGCGGACAAGGCGTCACCTGGTCTATCGCCTGCTCAATATCCTGAATCAATGCCTGCTGGGCATCGTGCTCCATATGGCGCAATAATGCGGTGACCACGATCTCCAGCGCTTCAACCTGCACCGTCAGTTCCTTTGCTTCTTCTTCTTTTTGCGCCAGTTTAACCAGTAACTCAGCAATGAGATTCTTCATAGCACCAGTTCCTTATGCGAGGCCTGTTTTTCGATTGAGATGTCATACCTGATGACGGACCCCAGAATTACTTAAAATAAGAATCGTCGCAACACCCAATATACAGCGAAACGTTTTACCACAACAAAATACCACTATAAATAGTATTGTTTAATCACAACCGGGGCTGTTTATAACTAAATGATGTCGGAAATAATAAAATGGAATAGCGCTCACGCAATGGCGATAACAAAAAGTAATGGTAAATCGACCGACGTTGAATAACGCTGACGGTATTGCGTTAAATACCGTCAGCAGAGGTTCAGGCATTCGCCCGGCGGGTACGGCGCAGCATCCATGCCAGTTGCCAGAGGTTAATGAAAACGATAATGGCGGTAGCAATAAACACCCAGCGGAAGCCGGCCATCGCTGATACGGAAGCGCCAATTAGCGGCCCGGCGACGTTGCCCAGATACATAAACGACTGGTTATAGCCAAAGATGCGCCCGGTGACGCTGTCGCTGCTGTATTTCAGCAGCAGGGTCTGCACCGCCGGAAGCATCGCGCCATCGGCAAAGCCGAGCAGAAAACGCAGCGTACCTAATTGCAGCGGGGTGGTGACAAAGGACATGGCGAAGAACATCACCACCGCGCAGCAGAGCGTCGCCAGCAGGATCCGCGAGGTGCCGATGCGGTCGCCAAGCTTACCCAGCCGTGGCGCAGAGATCAGCGCCGACACCCCGGGCACCGCGGCGATCATCCCGGCCAGAAAAGCGATATTGTTGCTGTCCGGCGCCATCGACTTGATAAACAGCGCCAGAATCGGGCCGATTGAGCCGTTGCACAACTGGATCACCAGAGTGGTGAAAAAGAGGCTGATCACCAGCCCCGGATAGGGCAAGGAGGCAAAGACCTGTTTCCCGGTGAGACGATCGCTTTTGCTGACCTGCGGGCGAACGCCCTCTTTAATCAGAAATAGGGTCACCAGAAAACTGATGGTCAGCAGGATCGCCGTAATAAAAAAGACCATTCGCAGCCCGACGTGGTCCGCCAGGAAGCCGCCCAGCAGCGGGCCGCCGATCACGCCGCTGATTTGCGCCGTCGACAGGGTGCTCAGCGCCCAGCCGCTGCGCTCGCGCGGCACCTGGGAGGCCACCAGCGCCATGGCGTTAGGGATATAACCGGAGGTTAAGCCCATGATCGCCCGCAGGATAAACAGCTGCCAGACATTAGTGGCGAAGGCCTGCAGTAAAATGGCGATCGCCATTCCCAGCGAGGCGCGCAGCAGCATCAGCTTGCGGCCTTTGCGGTCCGCCAGGCTCCCCCACATCGGCGAGACGATCGCCGAGACGAGGAAGGTGACGCTGAAGGTCAGCCCCGACCACATCGACAGCGCTTCATGCGAGGTGACGCCCAGCTGGGAGACGTAGAGCGGTAAAAAGGGGAGAATTTGACTGATCGCCAGGCCGGTAAAAAAGCAACCAAGCCAGACAGAGATAAGATTAACCTTCCAGGATTCCATAACTACGCGTATTCATTAATGATTTGCCAATTATTACCTAGCTTAGCAATTTCATTGCACTGGTGTACTACCATAGATGCGCTGGCGGTGAGTTTGGTGTTTTATGACTGCGCATGAGAGGCTGACGAAGCATTTTCTGGTCATTCAGGCTGCTCACAGGGCTTTATGCTCAAAAGCAGAAGCCCTGCCCGCGCATCCCAAAGTGAAAATGATTGGCGTGCGCCGCGTTGTACTCCGGCCCCAGGGCGTTGCCGAAGTAAGGGCAGCTGTTGCTTAACAGCGCCGCCAGCCAGGGGTGAGAGCGATCGCTGCGCCAGCCCTGCAGGACGCTGATGCGTCTGCCGTCCGTCAGGCGGAAGCCGCTAACATCAAGGGCATCCGCCGTCGCGTGTTCACTACGCCGCGCCTGTTCCCGATGGTAGATATTGCGGCAGGCGAAGCTGCCGAGATGATCGATCTGGCGCAGATCGCTGGCCATCAGCTGACGGGTTAGCGGCTTCGCCTGCTGCTCGACGTACAGCGCGCTGCTGAGCGCCAGCGGGCAGCTGGCGAGGAAACTACTGCTCAACTGCACCGAGCCAAAATTAGCCACCCGCACCACGTTACGCAGCGGACAGGCGCCCTCGCTGTCGGCCACCGGCTGGCTGGCGATGAGCCGCCGGCGGTTGGCCTGCGCCAGCAGGGAAGCACACTGGTCGGCCGTCAGGCTGCGCAGCTTGAACGACGTCAGCCAGCCCGGGGGATCGTCAAGGGCCAGCGGCGCCAGCGGATTCAGGTGTGGCGGCAGATAGCGATATCCCACAAGGCCCGCGCCGAGCAGCCCGGCCAGCACCAGCAGCGTCTTTCCTCTCACGCCCGCTCCCGTCAATTGATCAGGTAAATATTATGGCAGGCAGGCGGCGGTTTCACATGGTATGTTATGCCCTTTGATGTAATCTGGATGGAAGTTGAAATGGCAAAGATGAGGGTTGGGATCGTTTTTGGCGGTAAGTCGGCAGAGCATGAAGTGTCGCTGCAGTCAGCGAAGAATATCGTGGAAGCGATTGATAAATCACGCTTCGATGTGGTTCTGTTGGGGATTGATAAACAGGGGCTATGGCACATCAACGACGCCGGCAACTACCTGCTCAACGCTCAGGATCCTGCCCGCATCGCCCTGCGCCCTTCAACGGTGACCCTGGCGCAGATCCCGGGCCGCGAGGCGCAGCAACTGATTAACGCCGAAAGCGGTCAGCCGCTGGCGGCCATCGATGTAATTTTCCCCATCGTCCACGGCACGCTGGGCGAAGACGGTTCCCTGCAGGGGATGCTGCGCATGGCCAATCTGCCTTTCGTCGGATCCGATGTGCTAGGCTCTGCGGCCTGTATGGACAAAGATGTGACCAAACGCCTGCTGCGCGACGCCGGTCTCGCCGTCGCACCGTTTATCACCCTAACCCGCGCCAACCGCGCGCAGTTCAGCTTTGCCGATGTCGAAGCGAAGCTGGGCCTGCCGCTGTTCGTTAAGCCGGCCAACCAGGGATCGTCGGTTGGCGTCAGCAAAGTTAAAAACGAAGAGCAGTACCATCAGGCGGTGGCCCTGGCCTTTGAATTTGACCATAAAGTGGTGGTGGAGCAAGGCATTAAAGGGCGGGAAATTGAGTGTGCGGTGCTGGGTAACGACCATCCGCAAGCCAGCACCTGCGGTGAAATTGTCCTCAACAGCGAGTTTTACGCTTACGACACCAAGTATATCGACGACCAGGGCGCGAAGGTGGTGGTCCCGGCCGCTATCGCCCCGGAGATCAACGACAAGATCCGCGCTATCGCGGTGCAGGCTTACCAGACCCTGGGCTGCAGCGGCATGGCCCGCGTCGACGTCTTCCTCACCGCCGACAACGAGGTGGTGATCAACGAGATCAACACCCTGCCGGGCTTCACCAATATCAGTATGTATCCGAAGCTGTGGCAGGCCAGCGGCCTCGATTACACCAGTCTGATCACCCGCCTGATTGAGCTGGCGCTGGAGCGCCATGCCGCGGACCGGGCGCTGAAAACCTCCATGAACTAAAACGCGTTTTACCCCGCCTGGCAGCGGCGGCCTCAGGCCTCTTCTGCCGGGCGGCGGCGGATCACAACGCCCGCAATCCAGAAGCTTATCACCCAGGTGACCAGACCGACGGCGTAGGATTGCCAGCCCTGAGTCTCAAACCCCAGCAGCCCCACCACGCCATTAAGAATAAAAATTAACCCCAGCGCCACCGCGTAGTAGTGCCAGTCGCGGCGAATTTTATCAGTGAGCTTCATGCGGCCTCCAACAGCAAAAAACGCATCTTCGCATAGCCGCCCGCGGCGGTCTGTAGCGATATGGAGAATGTTGCTGGATTGCGACGCCGGTCTCCCTTTTCCCTTCCTGTGGCGCGGTTAACACAACGGCGAAAACAGGATTATTCCTGGAGGGCAATTACCAGCAATCTGATACTGGCGACGGCGTCGCACTGCCAGAATACCTGCCATAGAGCTGGAGAAAAAACCAGCAGTACAGAGGTGGGAGGGCCTATGGCTGAATTCAGTTTTTCAAAATCGCTTTTGGGAAATAAAAAAAGAGGGGCGCTGACCGGCAGCCATGTCGCCTACGGGCTGTTCGTGCTGATCTGCTGCTGGGCCGGCGCGCAGATGCTCAGCATGCTGATCCACGCCCCGGGGGTGTTTGAGCGCCTGATGCAGGCCCAGGACGCCAGCCGTCCGCAGGTCGACATCAGTCTCGCCGTTGGCACCCTCTTTGGCCTGATCCCTTTCCTGGTCGGCTGCGCGTTCATCGGGCTGCTGGCGATCATTGTACGCTGGCGTCGGCGCCGTTAACGCCGCGCCATACAGCTTGCCCGCCGCTCATCGACCCGTTTCGCAAACCACGCCGTCGTCAGATTACGGGTGATTTTCGGACTCTCAAGCTGGATCCCCGGTAACATCTCCCGCGGCAGGGTTTTGCCCGCTTTTTTATCAGCGAGACGGAAAACCTGTTGATAGAGGTCGGTCTTCTCAAACGCCAGGCTGTCGCCCTTTTTCAGCTGGCTGTGGATCTCGCTGTCGCTCATCCCCAGCTGGCCCGCCAGGCGACGTACCGCCAGCTCGGTGCTGCCCGGCTCATCGCTGTCATAGCGGATAAGGTCGCCGTCGAGCGCCAGTTTCACCCCGCTGGCTTTCACCACCGCGTTCTGGAAGGCGGCGTTACGGCTGGCATACCAGCCGGCGTTAAAGTCGGCAAAACGGTACAACGGCACGCTGTAGCTGGCCGGGTAGTTCAGCAGATGATAGGTACCAAACCAGAGGCCGCCGCGCAGGCTGAAGACCTCCTGGCGCACCGTACCGTTCATTTTCCACGGGTAGCCGGAGGTATGCTGCTCAGCAAAGGCGATGCTGACCTGCATTGGGCCGCCGGTGTGCACCGGGTTCAGGGAGCCGAACAGCTTCTGCCCCATCGGCACCATCCCGATAAAGTCATCAAAAATAGCGCTCAGCTGCTTTTCCGTCTTCACGTTGTCCAGACGGTCGCTGTAGCTTTTGCCGTTTGGCGAGGTGATCTTCAGCGCGGTATGGACCAGAAACAGCGGAATGTGCATTTTTTCCGCCCGGCGGTCGATCTCCTGCCAGGCGATTTTATTCAGCCCCGGCACCACCGGATCGGACTGATAATTGGACTCCTGCTGCGCGACCGCCAGCACCGAGCAGACGTTCTCTTCCGTCGGCGCCAGCTTCTGGCTGTCAAAGGCGGTGGCGATGGCTTGCGCCCAGGCCTCCCGATCCTTGACGCTGGCGGGCATTTTCTGCCGCACCACCGACGCCACGTCAACGGGCTTCTCACCCTCTTTCAGCACCGGCGCCTGCTGGCTGGTACAGGCGCTGAGCACCACGGCCGCCAGCAGCGTCAATGAACCGGGTATAATGCGCGATAAACGTGCGGCCATCCTGCTTCCTTGTCTTGATTAACGTAATGTCGGGATCGCTTCCTGCAGCGGCTTGCCGTCCAGTTCGCGCTCAAAGCTGCGCAGACGTTTGTAGATGGACATCAGTTCCACCAGCGTCGTCCACGAGCTGATCAGGTACTGGAACGAACCGCGCACCTGGCCGAAAACGTTGGTAATTTGCGTCATCAGCCCAAGGGTAATCGTACCGGCAACGATCGACGGAAACAGCAGGAAAAGGCCGAAAACGTTATCCACCTGCAGATAGAGAATGCGGGCGATATTGAAGTACATATAGTGAAAATAGAGACGGAAATAGTTGCGACGCACCGCGCTGAACAGCTCGCGCACCGTCGGCGGCGTGGCGCGGGTTTCATCGTCCTCGCCGTAGACCAGCTCTTTACGATAGGCCGCTTCCACGCGCTGGTTTTTAAACTCCAGACCCGGCAGCTTAATCCCCACCACCGCCAGCAGGCCGGTCCCCATCAGCGACCAGACGATCGCTGCAATCACCAGGCCATACGGCAAGTGACCGACGATGGGCAGGTCGGGAACGTGTTCGGAGAGCGTCACCAGCACCGGCAGGAAGGCGATCAGGGTCATCACCGCGTTGATAAAGCTCACGCCCATATCTTCCAGGGTGGAGGCAAAGCGCATGGTATCTTCCTGCACACGCTGCGCGGCGCCTTCGATATGGCGCAGATGCTGCCAGTGGGCCATGTAGTGTTCGTTCATCGCCGTGCGCCAGCGGAAGACGTAGTGGCTGACGAAAAAGTTGTTCATCACGCCGATGATCACCGCGATGAGCGCGATGCCGAGAAAGATGCCGATCTCATGATAAAACTGGTTGATACTGACCTTATGCGGGGTGGCCAGCGCGCTCTGGATCAGATCATAGAACGGCGCATACCAGGCGTTGATCGCCACCCCCACTTCCACCAGAAACCAGGTGACGAAGATGATGAGCGACGTGCCGAGAATCGACCAGTACTGCCAGCGATGCGGGCAGTAGACAAACCAGAACAGCGCAAACACGCCGACGCAAAACAGATAGTAAGCGTAGAACACCAGATAGTTGAGCGACCAGAAGCGCGCCGCGCTGATCGCCACATCCTTCGATGCCCCGGTGACCCGCAGCAGCCAGTCGCCGCCGCCCGCCTGCCAAAAGATCACCGCCAGCAGCGACCAGATAAAGGCAGAAATAAAAAACGGCCCCGGTTTGGGGAAAAAAGATTTAAACATCATTGTCTCCTGCTAACTTCTTATCGTTCTGCTATTGCTGTATACGACGCATACGTCGGCCGCCGCGTGAAAGCGCTCTCGCGGGGAAGACGGATGATAAGACCGGATATCAACAGCTTAGTTCTGCTGCCAGGCGTGCAGAATTGTTTCTGTGGGTTTCACCTGTAAAGGATTGCCAGGAACGGTCAGCGTACGCCACACCTCATTGTAGTGGGCGATCAGCGTCGCGGCCTGCGCGGCGGGGCGGTTGGCGGTGGTGTGGGCATCTTCCGCGATAACAATGCCGTACCCGCGGCTGGCGCCGTTTTTAATGGTGGTGTCGAGGCAGTAGTCGGTGGCGCAACCGCAGATGACGAACTGCTGAATGTCGTGTTCCCGCAGCACCTGCTCCAGCGAGGTGTGGTAGAAGGCGTCGCAGGCGGTTTTGGTGACATACAGCGCGCCGGCCGGCTGTTCCAGCTCAGGGAGCAGGGCGAAGCCTTCGCTGCCGGCTTCGAGGCCGCCGGCCTCATCATGCTGAATAAAAATCACTTTATCCGCCGCGCGCACCAGACGATTAATTTGCGCGACGCAGCGCTCGCGCGCCAGACGCGGCGTGGCGAACACGCCGTTTTGCATATCCACGACCATCACTACCCGTTGAGCCGCCATTGTTTTCTCCCGCAAACCTTCAGCCAAACGGTCATCATACGCGCCGGCGAAAAAAGCCGGTATCCGAAAGCGTAAAAAAGTCTTTTTTACGCACCGTTACCTTTTTCCTGCAGGAATGTCGTGAATCCCGCTTTGTTCTGCGCCACTTCGTAGTATAAATACCCTCTTCTTTTTTATTTATTTAATGGATGATCTCCGTTGAAACGTAGTTTGCTCATTTTTGCTGCGCTGTGCGCGGCGTCGTGGACCTCGGCGCAGGCCGCACAGCCTACCGTTGACCCGGTTTTCGCCTCGGATGTGGTCGATCGTTACGCCAATCATATCTACTACGGCAGCGGCGCCACCGGCATGGCGCTGGTGGTGATCGATGGCAATCAGCGTGTGTTTCGCAGCTTTGGCGAAACCCGCCCGGGGAATAATCAACACCCGCAGCTCGACTCGGTGATCCGTATCGCCTCCCTCAGCAAACTGATGACCAGCGAGATGCTGGTGAAGCTGCTCGACCAGGGGGTGGTGAAACTCAACGATCCGCTGAGCAAATACGCTCCGCCGGGCGCCCGAGTGCCTGACTGGCAGGGAAAACCAATCACTCTGGTGAATCTCGCGACCCATACCAGCGCCCTGCCGCGCGAGCAGCCTGGCGGCGCCGCTCATCGTCCGGTGTTTGTCTGGCCAACCCGCCAGCAGCGCTGGAACTGGCTCTCAACCGCCACCCTGAAGACCGCGCCGGGCTCACAGGCAGCCTACTCCAATCTGGCCTTCGATTTACTGGCGGACGCGCTCTCCACCGCCGCCGGCAAACCTTATCCGCAGCTGTTTGAAGAGCAGATCACCCGGCCGCTGGGGATGAAGGACACTACTTTTACCCCATCGCCGGATCAGTGCCAGCGGCTGATGATCCCGGAGAAAGGCGCCAGCCCGTGTAACAACACTCTGGCGGCGATCGGCAGCGGCGGCGTCTACTCGACGCCGGGGGATATGATGCGCTGGATGCAGCAGTTCCTGTCATCCGATTTCTATACCCGCAGCCAGCAGGCCGACCGGATGCAGACGCTGATTTATCAGCGTAACCAGCTGACTCGGGTGATCGGTATGGACGTGCCTGGCCGCGCCGACGCGCTGGGGCTTGGCTGGGTGTATATGAAGCCGAAGAATGGCCATCCGGGGATTATTCAGAAAACCGGCGGCGGCGGCGGGTTTATCACCTATATGGCGATGAATCCGCAGGCTAACGTCGGCGCTTTTGTGGTGGTGACCCGCTCGCCGTTAACCCGTTTCAACAATATGAGCGATGGCATCAACGATCTGGTCAGCGAGCTGAGCGGCATGCAGCCCAACATGCAGACGGCCAGTCAGTAAGCCCGGGGGAGGTTTCGCCGATGCGACATAACGATCGTTTTGGCGAAACATCCTGATGCCATTTCAGTTACACTACCCTCTTTCATTTCACAAAATCAGGCAAACCATGACAGATTTAATCACTCGCCCCCGCCGCCTGCGTCAATCCGCTGCGCTGCGCGCCCTGTTTGAAGAGACAACACTGAGTTTGAACGACCTGGTGTTGCCGATCTTTGTTGAAGAAGAAATTGATGATTACAAAGCGATCGAGGCGATGCCCGGGGTGATGCGCATTCCGGAAAAATATCTGGCGCGCGAGATCGAACGCATCGCCAATGCCGGCATTCGCTCGGTGATGACCTTTGGTATTTCTCATCACACCGATGCCACCGGCAGCGATACCTGGAATGAAAATGGTCTGGTGGCGCGTATGTCGCGGATCTGTAAGTCCACGGTGCCGGAGATGATCGTCATGTCCGATACCTGCTTCTGCGAATACACCTCCCACGGCCACTGTGGCGTGCTGTGCGACCACGGGGTGGATAACGACGCGACCCTGGAAAACCTCGGCAAACAGGCCGTTGTCGCTGCCGCCGCCGGCGCGGATTTCATCGCCCCTTCCGCCGCGATGGATGGTCAGGTGCAGGCGATTCGCCGCTCGCTGGACGCAGCAGGCTTCACCAATACGGCGATCATGTCCTATTCGACCAAGTTCGCCTCTTCCTTCTACGGCCCGTTCCGCGAAGCGGCCGGTACCGCGCTGAAGGGCGATCGTAAAACCTATCAGATGAGCCCGATGAACCGCCGGGAAGCTATTCGCGAGTCGCTGCTCGATGAAGCCCAGGGCGCCGACTGCCTGATGGTGAAACCGGCGGGCGCCTACCTGGATATTCTGCGCGATATCCGCGAACGCAGCGATCTGCCGCTCGGCGCGTACCAGGTCAGCGGGGAGTACGCGATGATCAAATTCGCCGCCCAGGCGGGCGCTATCGATGAAGAGAAAGTGGTTCTGGAAAGCCTCGGCGCTATCAAACGCGCGGGCGCCGATCTGATCTTCAGCTATTTCGCCCTCGACCTGGCCGAGAAAAACATCCTCCGTTAAGCCTCCCTCTCCCCGGTGGCGCTGACGCTTACCGGGGCTACCAAACCTCATCTCCGGTGCGCTGTATTTATCGCGACCACCACACCGTAGCCCGGATAAGGCGCTTGCGCCGCTATCCGGGGACAGGCGCTAAACAATATCTGTAGCTAAAATTTTGCACGCCGCTTTCCATCTTCTGCGCGTTCTTCTTGGCGTACCGGATTTCGCCTTCTAACGTGTTAAACCACATCATAAATACCGAATTCCAGGAGATCCTGTGGTGGCTTATCGACGTTATTACATTAAAGGGGGAACCTGGTTCTTCACCGTTAACCTTAAAGACCGTAGAAGCATGCACCTAACTGAAAACATAGAATTATTGCGCTACTCTGTCGCCGTAGTTAAACAACATCGCCCCTTTATTATTGATGCCTGGGTGGTGTTGCCTGAACATCTGCATTGCATCTGGACACTACCTCATAATGATGACGATTTTTCTTCACGCTGGAGAGATATCAAAGGCTGTTTTACCAGAACGTTAAAACGACACCCCCTCTGGCAACCTCGCTTTTGGGAGCATGCCAAACGCGATGAAGATGATTACCGCCGACACGTTGATTACATCCATATCAATCCACTTAAGCATGGCTGGGTCACCCGAGTGATCGATTGGCCATTTTCAACCTTTCATCGCGATGTCCAGCGCGGGCTATATCCCCCAAATTGGGCTGGCGATAGCTTTGATCTTAGCTGCGGTGAACGCCGATAGCCTCTCCCCGGTGGCGCTGACGCTTACCGGGGCTACAAATCGGCGCCAACCGTAGCCCGGATGAGGCGTTAGCCGCTATCCGGGAAACCTCGCTTGCTGCGACCGAATCTTCACCCAACTGTAATCTGAACGACATCTCTACCTTCTACTGTCTGGGCAGGACGGAGGAGGAGCCACTATGTTTAGTCTCGACAACGTACTCGATGACCTGTGGCCTCAGGCGAGGCCCGCCCCCTGGCAAAAGAAACTGTTAAAAAAGCTATTTTATGAGGAAGAGTTTCAACAATTTGCCGACCGTCACCGCCACCTGAAGGGGCTTGATACGGTCGAACAGGTGCTGGAATACCTCAATATCCGCTGCGCCATCCCGGCGCACGATCTCGAACAAATCCCCGAATATGGCCCGCTGGTCATTATCGCCAACCACCCCACCGGCACCCTCGACGGCCTGGCGCTCCTGTATGCGGTATCCCGCGTGCGACGCGACGTCAAAGTGGTCACCAACCGCATGCTCACCCACCTTGAGCCCCTGAGCTCGCTGTTTATCCCGGTGGATAATATTCATGGCCGCACCGCTAAAACGGCGCTGCAGCAGATGGACCAGCAGCTACAGGCTGGTGGGGTGCTGATCTTCTTCCCGGCGGGGGAAGTCTCTCGCCTTACCCGTCGCGGCATTCGCGATAAAAAATGGCACTCGGGCTTTATTAAGCTGGCGGCGAAATATCGCGCCCCGCTGCTGCCGGCGTGGATTCATGCTCACAACAGCGCCCTGTTTTACGCCAGCACCCTGGTCTCCGACAACCTGCCGCTGCTCCTGCTGATGCAGCAGATGTTTCGCCGGCGCAACAGCAGCCTGCCGGTGCGTCTCGGCCAGCAGATCCCCTGGTCGAGCTGGTTCGATGCCCAGTCCAGCGCTCGCGAACTTACCGGCCGCTGCTATCAGCACCTTGAACAGCTGCGCAAAGGGCTGCCTGGGCAGTTCAAAACTGAAAGCGCCATCGCCCGCCCGGAAGATCGGGCGCGGCTCAAACGCGAACTGCACAAGGCCGAATGCCTAGGCCGCACCGCCGATGGCAAAGTGATTTACCTCTGGCAGCGCAACGGTCAGGAGGAGGCGCCGCTGCTGCGCGAGCTGGGACGCCTGCGGGAAATCGCCTTCCGCGCGGTTGGCGAAGGCAGCGGCAAACGGCGGGATATCGACGGGTATGACGACGACTATTTGCATCTGATCCTGTGGGATGAAGAAGACCTCGAGATCGTCGGCGCTTACCGCTTTATGCCGACGGCCATACAGCTGGCAAAGCGCGGCCTGGAGGGGATCTACAGCTCCAGTCTGTTCCACTACGACGGGCGAATGGACGACATCCTGCAGCACGGCATTGAGCTGGGGCGCAGCTTTATCCAGCCGCGCTACTGGGGTCGACGCGGGCTGGACTACCTGTGGTCCGGCATCGGCGCTTATCTGGCGCGCTACCCGCACTATCGCTATCTGTTTGGCCCGGTATCGATTTCTGGTGGGCTGCCGCCCGCCGCTCGCGATCTGCTGGTGGCGTTCTACCGGCTGTGGTTCCCGGCGACGCACCCGCTGGCGGAGTCCCGTCGCCCTTATCCGGCGTCGCTGCCCGACGTGCTGGCGCAGTTTGGCGGGGAGGATTACAACGACGACCTGGCCCGGCTGAAGTCCCTGCTCGGCAACCTCGGCTGCGCGATCCCGCCGCTGTATAAGCAGTACTCGGAAGTGTGCGAGCCGGGCGGCGTGCAGTTTATCGATTTCGGCAGCGATCCGGATTTCAATAACTGCGTGGATGGTCTGGTGCTGGTGGATTTGACCTATCTGAAAGCGAACCGCTATCAGCGCTATATTGGCGCGCATCTGGGTGCGCAAAAATCGGCATAAAAGCTTTTTCCCGGCTTGCGGCGCGTTGCGCCTTAGCCGGGCTACGGTTCACCGTTTCCGACGGATCGGTAGCCCGGAAAAGGCGCGTCAGGCGCCGCCTCCGGGAAGCTACGGGCAATGCAGCATCCGCTTTTCTCCGCGGCTCGCGGCTGATGCCTTAACCGGCTACAAGCCTTACACCGCCCGGTAATACGGCTTATCGCCGAGGATCGTCGCCCGGTGCATGATCCGCCGCTGCGGCAGATAGTCGGCGTTGGCGTAATGCTGCGTCACCCGGTTATCCCAGATAGCGACATCGTTCGGCTGCCAGCGCCAGCGCACCTGAAACTCCGGTTTGGTGATATGGGCAAACAGGAAGCTCAGCAGCGCCGCGCTCTCTTTCTCGGTCACGTCGACAATCCGCGTGGTAAAGCCTTCATTAACGAACAGCGCCTGCTTGCCGGTCACCGGGTGGGTACGCACCACCGGGTGCAGCAGGGGTGGATGCTTCGCCACCGCCTCCTGCCAGCGCCGATGCTCGGCTTCCGTGTGGTTGTACTTATACTCCTGGAACGATTTACGGAAATCGTGTTCCGCATGCAGGCCGCTCAGCAGCTGCCGGAAGGGTTCTGACAGCGCTTCCCAGGCGGCAATGCCGCTGGTCCACAGAGTATCCCCGCCGGTCGCCGGCAGCTCTTTCGCCGCCAGAATGGCGCCGGCGGGCGGCGTGTCGATAAAGGTGACATCGGTATGCCAGTTGTCATTATCCGGCGGATTATCGTTGTGGGTATCGAGGACGATAATCTCTTCCACGCCAGGGGCGTGAGGGTAGACCGGATGAATATGCAGGTCGCCAAACCGCAGCGCCAGGTCGCGCTGTTGCGCCGGGGTGATATTCTGTTCGCGCAGGAATACCACCTGATGACGCAGCACCGCGTGATACAGCTGCTCAAACTGGTTGTCGCTCAGCGGACGGGTTAAATCCGCCCCGGTCACCAGCGCGCCAATATACGGCCCCAGCGGGGTAATGCTCAGACGTTCACTCATTGTACTTCTCCATGCCAGGGCGTCAGGCGGCGCTGCAGCGCGCGCAGCCCCAGTTCCAGTAAAAAGGCGATAATGGCAATGACTGCGATCCCCGCCAGCACCACATCGGTGGCGAGAAACTCGCCGGCGGACTGCACCATAAACCCTAACCCACGGGTGGCGGCGATCAGCTCAGCGGCTACCAGCGTTGACCAGCCCACCCCGAGACCAATGCGCAGCCCGGTGAGGATCTCCGGCAGCGCGCCGGGCAGGATCACCAGCCACAGCACCTGCGCCCGGCTGGCGCCCAGCGAACGGGCGGCGCGAATCCGCACCTGCTGCGCGCTTTTCACCCCCGCCAGCGCCGACATCGCTACCGGGGCGAAAATCGCCAGGTAGATCAGCAGGATCTTTGACGTTTCACCAATGCCAAACCAGATCACCATCAGCGGTAAGTAGGCCAGCGGCGGCACCGGACGATAAAGCTCGATCAGCGGATCGAGGATCCCGCGCACCGTTGAGTTGAGCCCCATGGCGATCCCCACCGGTACGCCGATCAGCACCGCCGCCAGCAGCGCGATAACGATCCGCGTCAGGCTCGCCGCCAGGTGCTGCCAGAGCGTCGCATCCATAAAGCCCTGCGGCCCGGCGATGGTGATAAGCTTCTGCAACACCTGTCCTGGCGGCGGCAGAAACAGCGGGCTAATCAGCTGCAGCGCCGCGACCGCCCACCAGACGGCCAGCAGCACCGCCAGGGTCGCCACGCTGAGGGTAAGCTGACGGGAGAGCGGCCAGCGCCATTTCAGCGTCGTCTGACGCGGTTTGTCGTTCAGTACCACGCTCATGAGAAAGCCTCCCGTTGGTCAAACACCCGGCTCAAAATGTATTCCCGCTGTTCAATAAACCGCGGGTCGGATTTGATGCTGCGGCAGGATTCGCCCGCGACAAAGCGACGGCTGAAATCAAGCGGCAGCCGCTCCACCACCCGTCCCGGCCCCGGCGACAGCAGCACCAGCTCGGTGGCCATAAAGATGGCCTCTTCAATGTCATGAGTGATCAGCAGCACCTGTTTGCCGGTCTCATGCCACAGTTTCAGCAGCAATGTCTGCATCTGCTCGCGGGTAAAGGCGTCAAGCGCGCCGAAGGGCTCATCCAGCAGCAACAGCTGCGGATTCGCCGCCAGCGCCCGGGCGATGCCCACCCGCTGGCGTTGACCGCCGGACAGCTGCCAGATAAAGCGTTTTTCCGCCCCTTCGAGACCCACCTTCTTCAGCATCTGCGCCGCCGCTTGCCGGCGCTGCGCTTTATCCACGCCCGCCAGCTGCAGACCCAGCGCCACGTTATCCTGCACATTGCGCCACGGCAGCAGACCTTCATTCTGGAAGACCACGCCGCGCTCTGCGCCCGGCCCGGTCACCCGCTGACCTTCGAGGGTGATGCTGCCGTGCTGATAGGGCACGAATCCGGCAATCAGGTTCAGCAGGGTAGTTTTACCGCAGCCCGAAGGCCCCAGCACCACCAACAGCTCCCCACTCTCCAGCGTCAGGTTGATATCCGCCAGCGCCGGTTTACCGCCGTAGTCGGCGGAAAGATGCGAGATTTGCAGCATCGCCGCCTCCTTTACTTCACAAAGCGGTCAGTGACGTACTGACGATAATCGGTTCCCGCCGCAGGCACTTTGCCCTGCTCTTTCAGGAAGCGCGCGGTATCCACGATGGCCTGATTGACCGGCCCGTTCAGCGCCTGCGCCTGCTCAGCGGCGGTGAGATAGGTATTGCCCTTCACCAGCCCCGGGACATCGGCTTCCGGCACCCCGCTCAGGCGCGCCAGCTTGCTGATGTTGTCCGGCTGTTTCAGCCATGCCTCCGGGTTGGCGATGTAGGGCTGCTGGGCGTCGATGGCGCTTTTAGCGAACGCTTTGACAATCTCCGGATGCTGCTCGGCGAAGTCCTTACGGACCACCCAGACGTCGAGGGTCGGCGCGCCCCACTCCCCAACCTGCGCGGAATCGGTCAGCACCTTGCCCTCTTTTTCCAGTTCATTAACCGCTGGCGCCCAGACGTAAGCGCCATCGATATCCCCGCGCTGCCAGGCGGCGATAATCGCCGGCGGCTGCAGGTTAATAATCTGCACCTGGCCCGGCTTGATGCCCCAGTGTTTGAGCGCCGACAGCAGGCTATAGTGGGTGGTGGAGATAAACGGCACGGCGATGCGCTTGCCGATCAGATCTTCCGGTTTGGTGATGCTTTTCTTCACCACCAGCGCTTCGGAGTTGCCGAGCTTTGAGGCAAGCAGGAACACTTCAATCGGCACCTGCTGGCTGGCGGCCACCGCCAGCGGGCTGGAGCCGATATTGCCGATCTGCACATCGCCGGAGGCCAGAGCGCGCACCACGCTGGCGCCGCTGTCAAATTTCCGCCAGTCGACGGTCGCCCCGCTGGTTTTGGCGAAGGTGTTGTCCGCCTGGGCGACTTTCGCCGGCTCAGCGGAGGTTTGATACGCCACGGTCACGTTGACCGCCTGCGCCTGGAAGGCGGCGACGGCCAGCGCCGCCAGTAGAGTAATTCGCGATGTGAATGCCATAATGTCTGCTTCCCCTGAGTTGTTATAGGTGCAGTATTTCCGGCATCAGGATGGAGATGAAGTAATTAAAAATTCTGGCTAATAGCGAATCGTTTTTAGAACAAAAGCGGGAAAGGATAGTTGATTTTGAGCGATTGGTTGGTGGCAGATGGTTGGCGCCGGGTGGCGGCTGCGCCTTGCCCGCCCTACGGATCGCGCAAGGTTTAGGCCGGGTAAGCGCAGCGCCACCCGGCAAAAAACTCAGCGCTTCGCGTTAAGCTCAGCAATATCCTTCGGCGTGGTGCGGCAGCAGCCGCCGATCAGCTTCGCCCCGGCCGCCAGCCACTGCGGCAGATAATCCGCCAGGCTGGCGCAGGCTTCGCCATGATGGTGCCAGGTCTTGCTCACCGCATCATAATGCTCGCCGGAGTTAGGATAGACCACCAGCGGCAGCGCCGTCAGGCTGTGCAAATGCGCCAGCGCCGCGGGCGTATTTTCCAGCGCGATACAGTTGATCCCCACCGCCACCACCTGCGGGTTATCCGCCAGGGCGGCCATCACCTCGCGCAGCGGCGTGCCGTCGCTGAGATGTTCGGCGTCGCGCAGCGTGAAAGAGTACCAGGCGCGAGCGCGGGGATACTCCTGCAGCAGGGCCGCCAGGGCCTGGATCTCGGCGAATGACGGCAGGGTTTCACAGGCCAGCAGGTCGGCGCCCGCATCCAGCAGCGCTTCGACGCGCGGGCGGTGGAAGGCCTGGAACTCTGCCGCGCTGCGCTGATAATCGCCGCGATACTCCGAGCCGTCGGCAAGAAACGCGCCATACGGCCCCACCGAACCGGCGACCAGCAGCGTGCCGGCCTGCGGGTTCTCGGCGAGGTACGCCTCGCGCGCTTTGCGCGCCAGCTCGACGCTTTTGCCGATCAGCGCCCGGGACTGCGCGTCATCCAGCCCGCGTGCGGCAAAACCCGCCGGGGTGGCCTGATAGCTGGCGGTGATCGCCACCTGCGCCCCGGCGCGAAAGTAGTCGAGATGCACATCGCGGATCAGCTGCGGGTTCTCCAGCAGCACTTTCGCCGACCACAGGCTGTCAGCCAGATCGCAGCCGCGTGCCTCCAGCTCGGTGGCCATAGCGCCGTCCAGCAGCACGAAAGGCTGGGCGGCAAGCAGGGCGGTAAACGGATTAGTCTGCGACATGTTGGGGCTCCTGAGTCATTTTCCGTGAACGAGTAAGATACCAGGCACCATAGCACAGGGCCACAAAGGGGATCCCGCACCACAGCGCAATTCTCTGGCTCGGGTCAAAAGCAAGGCCCACGCAGGCCACCAGGCACAGCACAAAGCCCAGAATCGGCACCACTGGATACCAGGGGGCGCGATATTGCAGGTCGCTCAGCGCCTTACCCTGCTGCAGATGGCGGCGGCGGAACATAAAGTGCGAGGCGCAGATGCTCAACCACACCGCCACCACCGCAAAACCGGAGATCGCCGACAGCGCCACAAACACCGTGTCGGGCGCCACCACGCTGGAGAACAGCGCCAGCACGCCGCCCAGCATACTCACCGACAGCGCGGTCACCGGCACGCCCCGTTTATTGACTTTGGCAAAGCAGGCCGGCAGCGTCTTCTCGTTCGACAGCGACCAGAGCATCCGCCCGGAAGCGTACAGGCCGGAGTTGGCCGCCGAGAGGATCGCCGTCAGGATCACGAAGTTGAAAATATCCGCCGCGTAAGGGATACCCACCTTTTCAAACACCAGCACGAAGGGGCTTTTCTCCACCCCCGCCTGCTGCATCGGGATCAGCGCCGCCAGCACAAATACGGTGCCGATAAAGAAAATAATCAGCCGGGCGATGGTGGTGCGGATGGCGACCGGAATAACCTTATGCGGGTTTTCCGTCTCCCCGGCGGCAATGCCGATAAGCTCCGTCCCGGAGAAGGCGAAGTTCACCGCCACCATGGTCATCAGGATCGGCAGGCCGCCGTGCGGGAACCAGCCTTCGGCGGTGATATTGCGCAGGCCCGGCGCCGGGGAGCCATCCTGCATCGGAATGATGCCGAAAATGGCCGCGCCGCCGAGAATAATAAACGCGATGATGGTGATCACTTTCACCAGCGAGAACCAGAACTCGCCTTCGGCGAAGAAGCGGGTCGAAATGATGTTAAGACCGAAGATCACCGCGCAGAACACCACGCACCAGATCCAGACCGGCACCTGCGGGAACCAATACTGCATACAGAAGCCGGCGGCGGTAAAGCTCGAACCCAGCGCCACCGTCCACGTCAGCCAGTAGAGCCACGCCACGGTATAGCCCGTCGCCGGGCCAAGGTAACGCGCCGCGTAAACGTGGAAAGCGCCGGTCTCCGGCATCGCTACCGACAGTTCGCCGAGGCACTGCATCACCAGCCAGACCACCAGGGCGCCAATCAGATACGCCAGCAGCGTCCCGGCCGCGCCGGTGGTGGAGATGATATAGCCGGTATTAAAGAACAGGCCGGTGCCAATCACGCCGCCGAGCGACAGCATGATCAGATGACGCGTTTTCATGGTGCGCTTCAGTTGCCCACCTTGTTGTTGTGTTGTGCTTTGCATTTTATTTTCTCACGCCAGCCCGCTTGCCCGGGTCATGATGCGTATAAACGTATAGACATCTAAACATCCAAAAGAAGAAGTGTTATACCGTGCCGCCGCTGAAAAAGCAAAGCCGCTGCACCAGGTCGCGCGCCGACAGCGTGCAGCCTGCCCCATTTTTGCGCAGCGCCGACCGGCGCTCCCCGAACTGGCGCCTCATCGCGACGGACAACGTTCTGGCACTCTCTTTGCAGCCTGTCGTTCAGAACCTTTCTATCTGGCGAGGCAACACGTATGACAGAGCACACCACCACCTTAAAAAGAACGCTCGGCAGTTTTCGTTTATGGGGGATCGCCGTCGGACTGGTGATATCCGGGGAGTACTTCGGCTGGAGCTACGGCTGGTCGCAGGCGGGCACGATGGGGTTTATGGTCGTCGCCCTCGCGGTCGCCGCCATGTACTGCGCCTTTATTTTCAGCTTTACCGAGCTGACCACTGCCATCCCGCACGCTGGCGGCCCTTTCGCCTATGCCTACCGCGCCTTCGGGCCCACCGGCGGCTTTATCGCCGGTTTTGCCACTCTGATTGAATTCGTCTTCGCCCCGCCGGCCATCGCCATGGCCATCGGCGCCTACCTCAACGTGCAGTTTCCGGCGCTGGATCCGAAATGGGTCGCCTGCGGCGCCTACGTGATCTTTATGGCGCTCAATATCCTCGGCGTCGGCATCGCCGCCACCTTCGAGCTGATCGTCACCCTGCTGGCCATCTTCGAGCTGCTGGTGTTTATGGGCGTAGTCGCCCCCGGCTTCTCCTGGAGCCATTTCACCACTAACGGCTGGGCGGGCGCGGAAAGCTTTAGCGGCCTGGCGCTGCCGGGTATGTTCGCCGCCATTCCGTTCGCTATCTGGTTCTTCCTCGCCATTGAGGGGGCTTCCATGGCCGCCGAAGAGGCCAAAGATCCGCAGCGCACCATTCCCCGCGCCCTGGGCGGCGGCATTCTGACGCTGACGGTGCTGGCGATTGGGGTGATGGTCTTCGCCGGCGGCGTCGGCGACTGGCGCGCGCTGTCCAATATTAACGATCCGCTGCCCCAGGCGATGAAGACGGTCGTGGGCAATGGCAGCGGCTGGCTGCATATGCTGGTGTGGCTGGGGCTGTTTGGCCTCGTCGCCTCCTTCCACGGCATCATTATGGGCTACTCGCGGCAGATCTACTCCCTCGCCCGCGCCGGCTATCTGCCCGCCGGTCTGGCCACCCTCAATCGCCGCACCCGCACTCCGCATCTGGCGATCCTCGCCGGCGGCGTGGTGGGCATCGCCGCGATTTTTTCCGACTCGCTGATCACCATCAGCGGCATGCCGCTAACCGCCTGCATCGTCACCATGTCGGTATTTGGGGCTATTGTTATGTATATCACTTCCATGGCGGCGCTGTTCAAACTGCGCCGTAGCGAGCCGAAGCTGATCCGTCCGTTCCGCGCGCCGCTCTACCCGCTGGCGCCGGCCTTTGCCCTCGGCATGGCGGTGCTCTGCCTGGTGGCGATGGTTTGGTATAACCTGCTGCTGGCGCTGATTTTCGCGGCGATGATGCTCGGCGGCTACCTGTGGTTCCGCAAAACCGCAGCGGCCCGTGAACGGGCGCCAGTGGATCCTCAACTGCGAACGGTCTCCTGAGGAGGCGGCATGTATAAAACCACGCTATCGGGCCAGGTATGGCGCTTTGATAGTCTGAAAACGCTGATGGCGAAAGCGTCGCCGGCCCGCTCCGGCGACGCCCTGGCGGGGGTTATCGCCCACTCAGCCGAAGAGCGGATGGCGGCGAAAATGACCCTCGCCGAGGTGCCGCTGACCGACATCCTCGACAATCCGCTTATCCCTTACGAGCAGGACGAAGTGACCCGCCTGATCATCGACACCCACGATGCGCAGGGCTTTGCCGCCCTGCGTCACCTGACGGTCGGCGATTTCCGCGACTGGCTGCTGGACGATGCCACCGATACCGCCACGCTGCAGCGGGTCGCCCGCGCTATCACCCCGGAGATGGCGGCGGCGGTAAGCAAGCTGATGCGCAATCAGGATCTGATCCTCGCCGCCAGCAAATGTCAGGTGGTGACGCGCTTTCGCAACACCATCGGCCTGCCCGGCCACCTCAGCGTGCGCCTGCAGCCCAACCATCCCACCGATGACCTGAAAGGCATTGCCGCCAGTATGCTCGACGGGCTGCTGTACGGCGCCGGGGACGCGGTGATCGGCATCAACCCGGCCAGCGACAGCTTACCGGTGCTGGCGCAGTTGAACGTGATGCTGGACGATATTATCCAGCGCTTCGCCATTCCCACCCAGTCCTGCATTTTGACCCACGTCACCAATACGCTGCAGCTGATTGAGCGCGGCGCGCCGGTGGATCTGGTGTTTCAGTCGGTGGCGGGAACCGAAGCGGCCAACAGCGGCTTCGGCATCAATCTTGCCATGCTGCAGGAGGCCCGCGAAGCGGCCCTCAGCCTCGGTCGCGGTACCCTCGGCAACAATGTGATGTATTTTGAGACCGGGCAGGGGAGCTGCCTGTCGGCCAACGCCCACCACGGCGTCGACCAACAGACCTGCGAGGCGCGGGCCTACGCCGTCGCCCGCCACTTTGAACCGCTGCTGGTCAATACGGTGGTCGGCTTTATCGGTCCGGAGTATCTCTACGACGGCAAGCAGATTATTCGCGCCGGGCTGGAAGATCACTTCTGCGGCAAGCTGATGGGCCTGCCGATCGGCTGCGACGTCTGCTATACCAACCACGCGGAAGCGGATCAGGATGATATGGACACCCTGCTGACCCTGCTGTGCGCCGCCGGGCTCACCTTCCTGATCGGCGTGCCCGGAGCGGACGATATCATGCTCAATTACCAGAGCACCTCGTTCCATGACGCGCTGTACGCCCGTCGTCTGCTGGGCTTAAAGCATGCCCCGGAGTTCGCCGACTGGCTGGCGAAGATGCAGATTATCGATCCGCACGGCGCGCTGCGGCTCACCGACGCCCGTCATCCGCTGCTGTCCGTCCTGCCGCAAGGAGCCTCCGTATGAACCGTCCCGACGCCTGGAACCCGCTGCGTGAATTTACCGATGCGCGGATTGCCCTGGGGCGCAGCGGCGCCAGCCTGCCGACCCGCGAAGTCCTCAACTTTGGTCTGGCCCACGCCAGAGCGCGGGATGCTATTCATCAGCCGTTCGCCAGCCAGCAGCTGGTGGCGCCGCTGGCGGCGCTCGGCCTCGACGCTCTGACGGTGCACAGCGCCGCGCCGGACCGTCACACCTATCTGCGGCGTCCGGATCTCGGAAGGCAGCTTGCCGACGAAAGCCGCGCCGACCTCGCCGCCAGCGGCGTCCGCCCCGCCGACCTGCTGCTGGTGATCGGCGACGGCCTCTCTTCATGGGCGGTAGAGCGCCAGGCGGTGCCGTTGATCCGCGCCCTGCTGCCCTACCTGCAGACGCTGGGTATCGGCCTGGCGCCGGTGGTGCTGGCCCATCAGTCACGGGTGGCGCTGGGGGATGATATTGGCGAAACCCTGAAAGCCCGCGCGGTGGCGATCCTGATTGGCGAACGACCGGGTCTCTCCTCGCCGGACAGCCTCGGCGTCTACCTCACCTGGCAGCCGCATTGGCAGCGGCTGGAGTCGGAGCGCAACTGTATCTCCAATATTCGCCCGGAAGGACTGAGCCATGACGCCGCCGCCTTTAAACTGGCCTGGCTGCTGGAGCAGGCTTTTTTACGACGGCTTACCGGCGTGCGCCTGAAAGATGAAAGCGATAATCCGGCGCTGCATGGGAAAATAAAACCGTTGCCCCCTTTAAAATAATAAGTCACGTGAGCCGAAGAATAGATTGTTAATATTACCGGGCGCACCTGAATATTATATTCGGGTGCACGCTGAAATTTCCCGGCGGCGCTTCGCTTGCGCGGGCGGACGAAAACCGTTTAACCGGTATATTGCGTGTTTTCAGGCCGGGGAAGGCACCTGTCGCCCCCCGGCAAAATGCGTTCACCGTATCAAAAACCGTGTGGTCGCCAGCCTTATGCCCTTGCCTGCAGGTAATAAGAATATTGCATGAGTAAAAACGAAACGGACGTTGTAAGGTAATTCAGCGCATTAAAAATACCCGTCATACTTCAAGTTGCATGTGCGTTGGCTGTCAGTCACTTACTTCTGTAAGCGCCTGGGGATTCGCTCACTTGCCGCCTTCATGCGACTCGAATTATTTAGGGTATATATCTCGTTATCTATTCAACATAACAGCCAATAATTCGCCGGACACGCTGGCTAATTATTTCTCAATGTTATGCAGTCATTGATGGTTAAAGATAAATAATCGACCGACGGAGAAATACCCATGAAATCGTTTTCCGGGAAAGCGTCTTTAATGGCCACGCTGGTTGCCGCGCTGGTCGGCGCCAGCAGCGCGCAGGCAGCGGAAATTAAAATCGGGGTGGTATTACCCCTGAGCGGCGCCCTCAGCGGCTATGGCCAGCCGTCGCAGAAAGGTCTGGACATTATTCAGGCCATCACCCCGACGTTAAAAAATGGCGATACCATCAAGCTTATCGTTATCGATGATAAAAGCGACAAAGTCGAAGCGGCCAACGCCATGCAGCGCCTGGTCTCCAGCGATAAAGTGGATGCCGTTATCGGGGAAGTCACCTCCTCCAACACCCTGGCGATGACCAAGATCGCCGATGACAGCAAAACGCCGCTGGTCTCCTCCACCGCCACCAACGACCGGGTCACCCGCAACCATCCCTACGTCAGCCGGGTCTGCTTCTCGGACAGCTTCCAGGGGGTGGTCGGGGCCAATCTGGCCTCCCGCGATCTGAAAGCCAAAACCGCCGCCATCGTGTTTGACAGCAGCAACGATTACTCCGTCGGCCTGGCGAAAGCGTTCCGCACCCAGTTCCTGAAAAACGGCGGCACCATTCCCATCGAGGTCCAGGCCCCGGGCGGCAGCAAGGACTTTAAAGCCCAGCTGGCGAGCGTCAAGGCGAAGAATGTCGACATGATTTATATGCCGATCTACTACACCGAAGGGGCGCTGATTGCCGTGCAGTCTAAACAGCTGGGGCTCAACAAACCGGTGGTGGGCGGCGATGGTCTGGCCGCGGATCAGGTCTTCTTCGATGTCGGTAAAGACGCGGTCAACGGCTATATGACCACCGATTATTACTCGCCGAACGCCAAAGAGCAGACCCCGGCGGGGGAAACCTTCATCAAAGCCTGGGAAGCCAAATACCAGCAGCCGACCCATACCTGGGGCGCAATGGCGGCGGATGCCTATAACGTCATCGTCAACGCCATGAACCAGTGCAGCGATCCCCACGATCGGGTCTGCGTAAATGAAAAAATCCGCGCCACCAAAGATTTCCAGGGCGTGACCGGCACGCTGACCTTACAGAACGGCGATGCCATTCGCAGCGCGGTCATCAACGAAGTGAAAGATGGCAAGCTGGCGTTTCGTACCGTGGTTAACCCTTAAGTTGTGACGAGGCTACAAAATGGACGGCGCCATTTTTCTCCAGCAAGTGGTCAATGGAATGAGTCTTGGGGGCATGTACGCCCTGATTGCCATCGGTTATACGATGGTTTATGGCGTGCTGCGGCTGATCAACTTCGCCCATGCGGACGTGATGATGGTCGGCGCGTTTAGTACGCTGTTTTTATTTTCTTCGGTTGGGCTACCCTTCGGGGTAGCCGTTTTCCTGACCCTCGGGCTGTGCGGCCTGTTTGGTATGCTGATTGACCGGGTTGCCTATCGTCCGCTGCGTCAGGCCTCGAAAATCTCCATGCTGATCACCGCCATCGGCGTCAGCTTCTTCCTCGAAAACCTGTTTAACGTGCTGTTCGGCGGCAGCTCGCGCTTCTTCTCCGCCCCGGACTTTTTCAACCAGACCCGGGCCTTTGGCAGCGTCATCATTACCAACGTGGCGTGGATTGTGCCGCTGATCACCGTCCTGCTGCTGCTGGCGATCCTCTGGCTGCTGTACCGCACCCGCTATGGGATGGCGATCCGCGCGGTGGCCTTTGACGTCAACACCGTGCGCCTGATGGGCATTGACGCCAACCGGATCATCTCCCTGGTCTTCGCCCTCGGCAGTAGCCTCGCGGCGCTCGGCGGCGTGTTCTACTCCATCAGCTACCCAACGATCGATCCCCTGATGGGCGTGCTTATCGGCCTGAAGGCCTTTGCCGCCGCCGTGCTCGGCGGGATCGGCAGCGTCACCGGCGCGGTGCTGGGCGGCTTTATCCTCGGTTTTACCGAAGTGGTCGCGGTGGCGATCTTCCCCGAACTGGGCGGCTATAAAGATGCTTTCGCCTTCCTGTTCTTGATTCTGGTCCTCTTGTTCCGCCCGGTCGGCATTATGGGCGACGAACGTCTGGAAAGGAGCCGTTTCTGATGCTCAACGCGACGACGACCGCCGGGGCGCAGCTGCGCAACCTGGCCATTATTGTCATCTGTATCGCGCTGCTGGCCGGAATCAACGTGGTTTTCAATGACTACATTGTTCGCGTCATCAGCACCATTTTTATCTTTATGATCCTCGCGGTCAGCTACAACCTGATCAACGGCGTGACCGGCCAGCTGTCGCTGGAGCCGAACGGCTTCGTGGCGGTGGGCGCCTACGTCACCGCCCTGCTGATCCTCTCCAGCGACAGCAAGGTAGACATGTTTGAAATGGCCGCCCCCAGCCCGTGGATCCTCAGCCTGCACGCGGGTTTCCTCCCCGCCCTGCTGATAAGCGGCCTGTGCGCGGCGGCGCTGGCGGTGTGCCTCGCCGTACCGGTCTTCCGGGTGCGGGGCGACTACCTGGCCATCGTCACCCTCGGCTTCGGGTTTATCATCAAGATCCTCGCCATTAACAACCCGCAAATCACCAACGGCGCCATCGGGCTGAACGATATTCCGCAGCAGCCGCATCTTCTGTTCTGGTGCGGGCTGTTCGCCCTGCTGGCCACCGGCATGATCCTTCAGCTGGTGTGGTCGAAGTATGGTCGGATGATGAAAGCTATTCGCGACGACGAAGATGCGGCGATCGCCATGGGGGTCAACACCTTCCGCATTAAAACCTGCGCCTTCGCCACCAGCGCCTTCTTCGAAGGGATCGGCGGCGGTCTGCTGGCTTCCCTGCTGACCACCATCTCCCCGGGGCTGTTCGACTTTATGCTCACCTTCCAGCTGCTGATTATTATCGTCCTCGGCGGACTCGGCAGCACCACCGGCGCCCTGCTCGGCACCGTGCTGGTGGTCGGCAGCGGCGAGTGGCTGCGCTTTCTCGACCAGCCGCTGCAGTTCTTCGGTCACGATCTCGGCGCCTATCCGGGCCTGAGAATGGTGGTCTTCTCCCTGCTGCTGCTGATTATCATGCTCTTCGCCCGCGAAGGGCTGCTGGGGAAAAAAGAGATTTGGCAGACCGGAAGAAGGAGCGGCGGCTATGGCGGAAAATAAAATCATCCTGCAGGTGCAGGACGTCACCATGCAGTTTGGCGGCCTGCGGGCCATCGACAACGTCAGCTTCCATGTTGACGAGGCGGAGATCTTTGGCCTTATCGGCCCGAACGGCGCGGGTAAGACCACCCTGTTTAACGTCATCACCGCCAACTATAAGCCCACCAGCGGCAGCGTCACCCTCGCGGGCGCCTCGCTGAAGGGGCTGAAGCCCAACCAGGTGGTGAACGCCGGGATCGCTCGCACCTTCCAGAATATCCGGCTGTTTAACTCTATGACGGTGCTGGAGAATGTGATGGTCGGGCTCGACCGGGCCAGCCGCTATTCGTTGCTGGAGGCGGCCCTGCACATTGGCCGCTACTTTCCGGCCGAGCGGGCGGCGAAGGCCAAAGCGATGGCCATTCTGGAGGATATCGGCATCGCCCACTTCGCCCATATGCAGGCCACGAACCTGAGCTATGGCAACCAGCGCAAAGTGGAGATCGCCCGCGCGCTGGCCACCGCGCCGAAGCTGCTGCTGCTCGATGAGCCGGCTGCCGGGATGAACCCAAAGGAGACCGAGGATCTGGCGGAGCTGATCTTCCGCATGCGCCATGACTATCAGCTCAGCGTCCTGTTAATCGAGCACGATATGCCCTTCGTCAACCGCCTGTGCGAACGGGTGATGGTCCTGGAGTATGGTAAGCCATTGTTCAGCGGCCTGATGGCCGAGGCGATCCAGCATCCGGACGTCATTTCCGCTTATCTGGGAGAAGCCAATTATGCTTAACGCCCGGGAACTGAAGGTTTTTTACGGCGTGATCCAGGGGCTGAAGGGCGTCGATATCGACGTCTATGACCGGGAGATCGTCACCCTGATCGGTAGCAATGGCGCCGGTAAAACCTCCACCCTGAACGGGATCGTCAACCTGGTGCGCTCCAGCGGGCGCGTCAGCTTCCTTAACGACGATATCTCGCGCAGCCAGACCCACCAGATCGTGCGCCGCGGGCTTGCGCTGGTGCCGGAGGGACGCCGGGTCTTTACCAACCTGACCATCGAAGAGAACCTGCGCATGGGCGCTTACAATAATCTCGCCGGCTACACCCGCCTGCGCGATCGCATGTACGCCCTCTTTCCACGGCTCAAGGAGCGGCGCCATCAGATGGCTGGCACCATGAGCGGCGGCGAGCAGCAGATGCTGGCCATCGCCCGGGCGCTGATGAGCGAGCCGGTGTTATTGATGCTGGATGAACCGAGCCTCGGACTGGCGCCGAAAATTGTCGGCGAGCTGTTCGGCATCATTAAGCAACTGCGCGAAGAGAATATGACGGTGCTGCTGGTGGAGCAGAATGCGACGGCCGCGCTGGCGATCGCCGATCGGGCGTATGTCCTGGAGAATGGCCGGATCACCTTGTCAGGCGCGGCGCGGGAGATGCTGACTAATCCGGAAATTAAGCGGATGTATCTGGGGGGATAGGCATGGTCAAAACTGCCTGGGCTGCGGCGGCGCCTCCTGCGAGGCCGCAACCTCAGGCAGTCTCTTGCTACACAAAGCACACCTCGTTCCAGTAGGCTTCTCGCGTCCTGCGGCGCTCAGTATGTCTTATCATGACGGAACCACCGGGTTTCCACGTTGCCAATGTCCACGCCGTAAAGGCTGGCCACCGGCAGGATCGCCTCCATGACGCGTTGGGTATCTTGCTGTCCGGCTTCACCGTTGGACAAAAAAGCCAGCCAGCCCGTTAACCGTTGCCACAATGCCACTTTCATTTTCTCCTCTGTCGGGAAGCGTATCGCCTGGGTCTATTTCAACCACAGTTGGCCGGGCGCGGGAAATATTAATTCCGAATTTGCAATCCTGGCTGGCGCATATTACCCCCGGTGCTTTTCCCCTCTCCCTCACCCTCTCTCCGGAGGGAGAGAGGGCCGCCCGGCAATCGTTGCCGCACCGCTATACACCGCGGGGCCACAGGGAAAGGCACATACCATTTTTAACGGATATGTTCTGATAGCTATGAAATGGCTCCTGAAACCTACGGGCGTGCAGCGGGCCCGATTCCCGCTGAAATCGGCGAACCGGAGGTCGGCAGACAAGGGCTGGCCGCCATGGACGGCGGCCAGAGGCGATTCGAGACATGACGTCGAGTTGAGCCGACCGCAGGCTGATGACCGGGAGGTGAGCGTAGTGCGCAGCACCGATTTCTCTGCGGGACCGGGGGGATTGTAAAGGGGGAGACGGTTTCTCCCCCTTTACCCGTTCACCGGCAAAGAACCACCATTTTCTCGCAAACGCAAAGTGAACGGAAAATTACCCCTATCCCTCACCCTCACCCTCTCTCCGGAGGGAAAGAGGACCGCCCGGCACTCGTGACTGCGCCGGTAAAACGCTACCAGCGCATAAAGAATACCCACAGGTTTGTTAAGTTCTTTTTGGTTATAGATAAGAATTTTTTCTTCTTTGCCGCCGATGGGCAATTTATGGGAGCGTGATGTCCACAAAACAAAACAGGGATTCAGGGGAAAAACTATGCGCAACAAAACCACAAAAATCGCACTGGCGCTGGGTATGCTGCTGCTCGCCTCGCAGGCGCAGGCCGACCAGCTGGCTGACATCAAAGCTGCTGGCGTCGTGAAAGTCGCCACCTTTGACGCCAACCCGCCGTTCGGCTCCGTAGACGCCAAAACCCACCATATCGTCGGCTACGACGTCGACTTTGCCCAGGCGCTGGCGAAAGCGCTCGGCGTCAAACTCGAGCTGGTGGCCACTAACCCGGCCAACCGTATTCCGCTGCTGCAGTCCGGCAAAGCCGACCTGATCGTCGCCGACATTACCATCACCCCGGAGCGGGCCCAGGTTATTGATTTCTCAACGCCGTATTTCGTCACCGGCCAGCAGTTCCTCGTGCCGGCCGGTTCTCCGGATAAGCTTGATGAGTACAGCAAAGCGCGCATCGGCGCGGTGAAAGGCACCACCGGCGAACAGGCCCTGCACCAGCGTTTCCCGCAGGCTCGCGTCCTCTCCTATGACGATATTCCGCTGGCCCTGACCGCCCTGCGCAACGGCAACGTCCAGGCCATCACCCAGGACAGCACTATCCTTGCCGGTCTGTTGGCGGAAGCGCCGGATAAAGCCAAGTTTAAAATTCTGCCCGATCTGCTCAGCAAAGAAGAGATTGGCGTGGGCGTGAAGAAAGGCGAACCGGCCCTGCTGAAAGCCGTCAACGATGAGCTGGTGAAGCTGGAGAAAACCGGCGAAGCCGCGAAAATTTACGATGTCTGGTTTGGCCCTGCCACTAAAACGCCGCAGCCGCGCGCCTTTACCATAGAAGCGAAATAATATGTTCTCGGGTTTATTCTCCCACTCCGCGGCCCCGGCCGCGGATTTTTCACGTCTGCAGCGCGCCAGCATTACCTTTCGTGAGGTGGCCAAGCGCTACGGCGATCATCAGGTGCTTAACGCTATCAACCTGCAGGTCGAGCCCGGCGAAGTGGTGGCGATCCTCGGTCCTTCCGGATCGGGAAAATCGACGCTGATCCGCTTGATCAACCAGCTCGAATCCTTAAGCGGCGGCGAGATCCTGATCGACGGTAAACCCACCAGCCGGCTGAGCGGCAGCGCCTTGCGCCAGCTGCGTAGCCGCGTCGGCTTTGTCTTCCAGCAGTTCAACCTTTACGCCCACCTGACGGCGCAGGAGAACATCACGCTGGCGCTGGAGCGCGTCCACGGCTGGGGAAAAAGCGCGGCTCAGGAGCGGGCGCTGGCGCTGCTGCGCCAGGTCGGGCTGGAGGAGAAAGCGCAGCAGATGCCGGCGCAGCTCTCCGGCGGCCAGCAGCAGCGGGTGGCCATCGCCCGCGCTCTGGCCTCCTCGCCGCAGATTATCCTGTTCGACGAGCCCACCTCGGCCCTCGACCCGGAGATGATCGGCGAAGTGCTGCAGGTGATGAAAAACCTCGCCCACAGTGGGATCACCATGCTGGTGGTGACCCACGAGATGCAGTTTGCCCGCGAAATTGCCGACCGGGTGGTGTTTATCGACGGCGGCGACATTCTCGAGGTCGCCCCGCCGGCTGAGTTTTTCGCCCATCCGCAGCATGCCCGCGCGCGGCGTTTTCTGCAGAAGGTGCTGGATCCGCTGCACCAGGAGAGCCTCGAGTGACGCCGATGCTTGACTGGCACGGCGTCCTGAGCGGACAGCCGTTGCAATGGATTATCTCTGGTTTTCTCACCACCGTCTGGGTCAGCGTCGCCGGGATCCTGCTCGCCACTGCGCTGGCGGTCCTGCTGCTGGCCCTGCGTCTCGGCGGCGGCCGCGTGGGGCGCGGGCTGGTGGCCGCGTGGGTCTCGCTGTTTCGCAATACTCCGCTGCTGGTCCAGCTGCTGTTCTGGTACTTTGCCGCCTGGAACCTGCTGCCGCTGGCGGTGAAGGACGTGGTAAACGACGAGCACGCCTGGTCCATTCTGCCGGGCAACGTCTGGTGGCTGACGCCGGAGTTCCTCTGCTCGATGTGGGGGCTGGGGGTCTTTACCTCTGCCTTTCTGGTGGAAGAGATCGCCTCCGGACTGCGCGCCGTCAGCCACGGGCAGCGGGAAGCCGCGCTGTCGCAGGGCTTTACCCCATGGCAGGAGCTGCGCTTTATCCTCCTGCCGCAGGGACTGGCCAACGCCTGGCAGCCGATTGTCGGCCAGTATCTCAACCTGATGAAACTCTCATCGCTGGCCAGCGGCATCGGCTTTGCGGAACTGACTTATCAGGTGCGGCAGATTGAGAGCTATAACGCGCACGCCCTGGAGGCGTTTGCCGTCGGCACCGCGCTGTATCTGGCGCTGGGGGTGGCGATGGGCGTGGCGCTAACGCGTCTCGGCCCGGGAAGAAAACTGCAACGGAGCGCCCAACATGAACGCTAATCTGGCGGTGATCGCCGATAATCTTGATTACCTGCTGTGGGGCCGGCTGGCGGAGGGCCAGCCCGGCGGCGTGGCCCTGACCCTGCTGATGGCCATCGGCGCCACCCTGCTGGCGCTGCCGGGAGGCATTGCGCTGGCGGGCCTGGCCTGGCGCTACGGCGGGCTGACGCGACGTCTGCTGTTCCTGTGGGCGGAAATTATCCGCGGCATCCCGCTGATATTTGTCATCTTCTGGCTGTGGTATCTGCTGCCGATGCTGACCGGCGGCGATCTGCCCGGCGCGGTGACCGTGACCCTGGCGCTGGCGTGGTTTACCGCCGCCTCGGTGATGCATTCGGTGCTGGCCGGGCTGCAGTCGCTGCCGAAAGGACAGTATGAGGCGGCGCTGACCCAGGGGTTCGCCCCCGGGCAAACGCTGCGCCTGGTGCTACTCCCGCAGGCGCTGCGCAACGTTCAGCCGTCGCTGGTGGGGATCTTTATCGGCCTGCTGAAGGACACTTCGCTGGCGTTTATCGTCAACGTCCCGGAGCTGACCACCGTGGCCGGCCAGGTCAACAACCGGGTGCAAATCTATCCCCTGGCGATCTTCGTCTTCACCGGCGCGGTGTACTACCTGCTGTGCTGCGGTCTGAGCCTGCTGGCCAGCCGGCGTTTTACCCGCCGCGCGACCGCCGGATAAGGCTCACTCCGCGGGGCGGGGCTTCAGCGGACAGGTATCGCTGATCTTAATAAATTTGTCGTTATAGACCAGATAGTGGTTCCCCGGCTGGCGCAATGCCGGCTGGCGAACCACGTCCCCGGGACGCAGATACCACGCGTCGCCCTCCTCTTCGGTCGAATCGCACCCGGGTTTAATCAGCAGCTTAAACCAGGTATTGCCGGTGTTGCTCACCGTCCCGGCCGCCTTATCGAAAGACCATTTAAACTGCACCTCGCGCGGGCGCACCACCAGAATGGTATCCATCACCACCACCGGCTCCATGCTGACTTCGCCGCCGGTCGGGCTGCGCCTCGTCAGGTTACGGGTGGGAATTTCACGAAACGAGACCCGATAGTAGCGCTCGCGGTTATCCCGCGGCCCATGATAATAAAATTTGAAATATTCGCTCTCCCCGGCCTGCAGCGCCAGCTGGCGGGGGGCGAACAGCAGTTCGCCATCCACCGGCCGGGAGCGCACTTCGCTGCCGCCAGGGCGGTCGATGGCGCTGACGGTGATGCGGTACAGCCGCGCGCTTTTATTGTTATTGACCACCCGTTTGCTGGCGAAATCCGCTTCAGCCGGCAGGGAAAAGGTCAGATTGCCGACCGAGATCGCCTGCGCCAGCGGCGCCGCCAGCAGGCAGCCCAGCGTCAGCAGGGCCTTAGTTAATGTTGCGCCACGTCGCCTGGACATGAATCTCTCCTGAAGCGCTGACTTCGCCAAACCAGCCGTTATCGTCTACCGTCCGCAGCGAAATGGCGTTATCCATCGGAATCGAAAATTTCACCGTGGTCTTATCCATCTGCCCCACTTCGCCGGAGATATCGGTCCACGGCGTGGTCAGCCACAGCGCATCGGTCATATCCCGCCAGCTGTCATCGCACCCGGCGTCGTAGGTCTGCGTCGCGCCGCTGCGGGTGATAAAAGAGAGCGTCGCCGGGAACGGCACTTTCGCCGTACCGTCATCGGAGCTGAAGAGACAGTAGGAGCGCCCACCAATCACCTGTGCCGGTCCGGTCACTTTGATCAGCACTTCGTCGGCGGCCGTTTTACCGCTGGTGGTGACGATGTAGCCGAAATCGAGCGCCGGTTCACCACTGCCGACATACCCCTCCCGCGACGGCGCCGAGGTATATTCGTCAGAGATAATGCTGATGCTGAAATCACGGGGCTTGATAATCAGCGTATTGGAGGTGGAAAACTCATACCAGCCTGACTCCGGCGAGGTGGTGTTCTGGAAGCGAAAGTTGAACAGATCCTTGGTATTGATATCGCTGATCCCGAGATTCACCATCTGCTTAAAGAAGTTGCTGGAGAAGAACACATAGATCGCATCTGAGCTCTTCATCTCGTTGAAGGTGTAGTAATAGGCGGTATTGCTCACCGGCTTCCATGAGCTGCCGTTGAGGCTGAACTGCATATCATACGCCCCGACGGCCGAGGCCAGCGACGAGTTGGCGATCGCCGGGAAAATATGGATCGACGTATTGCTTAACCCATTGGTCTGCAAGGTATAATTGACCATCTTACAGCTTAATCCTGAACGGCTGCCGATGGTCTGCGTCCGGCAGTCGGCGTTCCCTTCCCCAAGGGTTGGCACGCCATCGCTGTTGATAAACACCTCCGCCAGCGAGTGGGTGTTTATCAACCGCAGGTTCGCGGCTTTGGTGTGGGTGACGTTGCGCACATACCAGTTGCCGGAGGCCTGATCCTTACAGCGCGCGCCGCTGCTGGCGTCGTAGTTCACCGAGGTCTGGCAGGCATTGATGGTCATCGTGAAGCTGCCGCCGACCGGCATCTGTTGCAGATACTGATAAAACGCGTCCGACATCATACCGTGCATCCACTTCGCGCCGCCGCTGGTCACCGTCGCGCCATAGAACCCGCTGGCGTCAGTGGTCTGCGGCAGGATCAGGCTGGTGGCCATATCGCACCCGGCGTACCAGTTGATGCAGCGCAGGCCGGTTAAGGGGTGCGAAACCGGCGAGTTTTCCAGCCACATATCAAACTTCCAGTTGGCATTGAGCCCGGTGTTGTAGCCGTTATCGATATAGCCGAGACTCTGCTGATAGATGGTCCCGGAGCCGGTGTATTTTAAGCCGGTCCAGCGGTTGGCGCCGGTCATGCGCGGATCCAGCGCCCCGCCGGGAGTGACGAAAAAGTTGTCGTCGGAGTTGTTTTCCACAAACACAAACTCGCGCGCCGGCGCATCCGACCAGGTGGTCTTGGTCACCGCCGCCCTGAGCGCAGCCGCCGGCCAGAGCAGCGCGAGGATCGCCAGGGCGATTAATGGGTTAACTTTCATTCTCTTCTCCTGTCTGCTGCACCGCCACCCACGACGAGAGGCCGCTGCAAACCACATCCCCCACCCACACGGCGCCGCGCGCCTGGCTGAGCTCCAGTGCCACTTCGCAGGTTTTATTGCCGCCGTAGCTGAAATCGATCGTGGGGTATTTCTTATCCACATCCATAACAAACTCGCCGTTTTCATCGGTGCGGGTACGGCCGATATGGTTGTTAATCCGCGCATTCGCCAGCAGCGTGCCGTCTTCCGCCCGAATACGACCGGAGACGGTGACCATCTGCTTCACCTCTGGCTCAATCACCGCCACGTTGCCGGGATAGAGGGTCAGATGACTCTTGCGCCCGCTGACGATGTCGTAACTGTCGAGCGAGTTTTTGCTGTTCTGCAGCTCCACCTCATAGCGGCCATAAGGGGAGAGCGGCAGATAGTTACGCTTACCGCTGAGCGGGAAGATCCGCCCGTTGACCCTGGCGCTGATTTGACCATCGTCCTCCAGCCCGGTGTTGAAGATCACCCCGGCGTTGCCGTCGGTTCGTCCGCTGGCGGCGATATTTTTGCCCTGCCAGCCGACGCTGCCGCTGGCGGTGAGGTTGGTGTTGACGTAGCCGTCCGCTGCGCTGTTGACGTTCAGCGTGCCGCTGGCGTAGCGGGCGTCGAACTGGGCATACGCCCCGCCGCTGAGGGTTTTGTCATCCCCGGTATCGCCGGAGATGGCGCGCGACAGATTGGCGCCGATGGTGCGAATGGTGCCTTCATCAAACTGTTTACGCGCTGAGAGGTTAGCCATGGTGTAGCCGTTCTGATGGGTCATCCCGGCGCTGAACCAGTTGCCCAGCGGCAGCGACAGATCGAGGGCGATATATTTCCCGGTGTTGGCGCTGCTGTCGCCATTGTTATAGCGCTGGATCCCCGCCCTCAGGCCGAGCGAGCCAAAGGCGCCGCTGTAGACCGTCTGATAGTAATCCGCGGTGTAGTAATGGCTGTTGTAGCGGCGATCATCGTTGTAGCTCACGCTGAACGTCCCCAGCTTCGACCACAGCGCGTTCAGGTTGAGGGTGCCGCCGATCGCCCGGTTATCGGCATCGCTGCGCCGCAATTGATCGCCAATGTGGGTTCTCTCCTGGTTGACCCACACTGAACTAAAGCCCCCCGGCAACGTGGCGCTGATGCTGCCGACGCTGCTCCACGAGCTGTCGCTGGCCAGCATGTTTTGCAGGTTAACGTTGATCGCCTCGCCCAGCGGCAGCGTCAGGCGAGTTTCTCCCACCGCCTGGTTGTCGTAGCCATAGCCCGTTGCCGCCCAGCTCAGGGTGCTGAGCGACCCGGAGGCCGAGAGGCCCGCCAGCCAGCTCTCTTTCGCCGGCCGGGTCTTTTTTCCGCTCTCCGACCAGCGATCCATATGAAAACTGCCGCCCCATACCTGCCACGCCAGCGGCGCGCCGGCGCCGCGTCCCCGGCTGAACAGCTTATTGACCCGCTGGGTGCGTTTGCTGACCACCCGCCCGTTGACGATCACCTCCACTTCCACGTCGTAAATACCGTATGGCAGGCCGCGGGTATCCACTTCATGGTTGCCCATGGCGAAGTTCTGGACGCTCAGCAACCGGCCGTCGCGGGTGAGATGCACCTCGCCCGCCGCCGGTAAAAAGGCAATCACCGGCGTGGCGGACTGGCTGTTGTCGAAGACGGTGGAGCTGGCCTGGTTCCCCCAGGAAAGGCCGTAAATCTTGCCCGCCGAAATAGCGGTCATCGGTCCCAGAGACTGCAGGTTCCAGGTGTCAAGCATCCCGCCGGCAAAGCGGTGGCCAGCGAAATCGCGTTCATACATGGCTTTATATAATTCACTGTCCTGCTGACCACTGCCGATGCCGTACAGCGAGCCGTCGAGCACCACGTGATGCTCACGCAGCGCCGTGACGTTGTTCAGCGACAGGTAGCTGGAGGTGTTGCTTCCGCCGTTGCGCATCTGGTTGTTATAGACGCCGAGGTTATAGCTCAGGTTGCTGCTCAGGGCGTTGACGCTCGACTGGCCGATGTCTTCGCTGCGCGAGCGCAGCACGGTGCCCAGCGCCTCGCGCTTGACCACCAGCTGCAGCAGCAGCTGACGCAGGCTGAGATCCAGCTGCGCGCTGTCGGTCAGAGTAATGGTGAGCGCCTCGCTGAACGGGGCGTTGGCGAGGCCGATCAGCTGCTGTCGGGTCTGTTCGCTGACGCTGGCGTTACCCTCATTGTCCTCCAGCCGGATCTGCCGAACGCGCAGCTGGCCGCCGTCCAGCCAGATAAAGGCGCTGCCGATCCGCTGATCGTCCCGGGTGTCCTGGCTGCCGGCAAGATGAATATAAAGAGGAACGCTCATGCCGTCCTGCAGCGCCTGGCTGAAGGCCTGCGGAATAATCACCCCGCCAATCTGCTGCGCGCCTGGGGCCGCCGCACTGGCGTCGGGCTGAACGAACAAAAAAAACATGCCGAAGGCAAGCCGCGTTTTCAGTCCTGGGGAAATCCGTTGTAGAGGCATCGTCGTTATCCATCTGCACAGCTGTCTATTTCACGGGAACAAACTGCTCACCCTGCCAAAGCGCAACCCGTCCTTTTTTATCCGCCGTGTCCACGCGCGTAAAACGGCGTGATTTACCCGGCATCAGGTAGTAGTTCTCTTTGCACTCCTTACCGTCGGCGGCCTTCAGGCAGGGGCCGTAGGCGAGGATCCGCAGCGTCGCATTCCCGGTGTTGGTCAGGGAGCCGTTGGCGTACTGAAAGCGGTAGTTCACCTGCCGGGGCGCCACCACGAGGATGGTGCCGATGCGAGCGGAAGCGGTGGCCACCGCGCTGCGGGTGGCGTTATCGCGCTGGGCATCGCTGAGCGCCTGGTCGAACCAGACAATGCGGTAGTAGCGCTCTTTGTTATCCGCCGGGCCTTTGTAGAAGAAACGGATCACATCGCTTGCCTGGGCGGGTAGCAGCAGGCTGGCGGGAGTGAGCAGCACCTCATCCGGTTTATCCATCGGGATAACCTGTCCGTCGTCCAGCGGGGAAGAGAGCCGTTCGAGATGGATATTGATCAGGCGGCCGCTGTCGGTGCTGTTCTTGATCGTTTTGCTCAGCGTGCTGCTGCCGCTGTTCATAAACGATGAGATATCGCCGACATCCAGCGCCTGCGCCGGCGATACTCCGGCAAGCAGCAGCCCGAGGGCCAGAAGGTGCTTTTTCATAACAATTCCGTCCGTGAAAAAAGCAGGGGGAGCCCCCCTGCTGGCGCATCACAAGGATCAGCTGGTCCAGGTGGCGTCGAACTGTACGCTGACGTCGCCGCTCCAGATCCCTTCCGGCAGGGTGCTGTAATCGGTCACTGCGGTGGTGCCGTCGGTGGTGCCGCTGATGATCGAGAAGGTGAAACCATCCTGCGCGGTGGTACGGCCGCTGGCGTTGTAGCCGTTAGCCAGCGCGCTGAGGTTGCCGCCCAGAATGTTGTTGGCGGTATCGATCATCACGGTATCACCGGTTTTTTCCACCGCTGCGCCGTTATAATCCACGCCCACGCTCAACGTGGAGCCGGAGGTATCCAGCTGGGTTAAGGTGTTGGTGATAAGACGCGAGGTCAGCTTAAAGGCGGTCGCCGTTGCGTCACCCTCAATCGCCACGTCAAACAGACCTTTCTGCGAGTTAAAACCTTTCACGCCTTCGGCATACTGGAACGCCAGGCTGCCGAGCGGAGTGACCACCAGCTTGCTGGTGGTGTCTTTTTTGGCGGTCGCAGACCAGGTCGCTACAGCCTGAGCCGTTACGTCAGCAGCCTGCGCCACGCCCATACCGGTAAACGCCGTTACCAGAGCTATTGCCAGAACCTTTTTTTTCATCGCTTTTTCTTCCTGAGTTGAATTAAGGACATGATGTCCCGGTGAACCATTCAAAAATTAACTTGCCTGGGTGTTACTGAACTAATTTGTATATTTTGGAATACAGCTTGGCCTCGGCATTGCGCCGATGGGTATATACTGTCTTCACGCTACAATTTTCAATTCTGGCGATCGATTTCGGCTGCATGCCCTGGGCGGTCATGCGGATAATTTTCATTTCCCGGTCTGTAATTTTATCTTTCTTAATATCTTTACGGAGAAACCTGCCATTAATCACATAGGCCAGCTCTTTTCGAATATCGCGACTCAGGCCAACATATACCACGCCGCGAATATCACTATTGTAATACCAGTAATTCGCTAAGGCTTCTGACTTCCTGGCCGCAATTAATACGACCTGTTTCCCCTTTACCGCGGATAGCCATTCGCTGTCGCGCCTGATAAACTCGTTTAACGAAGCCGTATTGAGATTGATAAACACGAAATCTTTTCTGATTTTCTCTAGCGACAGATAAATTAATTCGTCGATATCTACAATCAGTTCGGACAATCCTTTATAGAAGTAGGAGTCATCGGCAGACCAAATATACTTATCGGAACAGCTTTTATATTCCATATAGTTTTTAACCTCATAGTCCTTGAAGTAATCATTTTTAAAACGTCACTGCTTGCCAGGCCTATAAAGTTTACTGGCGTATTCGATTCCTTTAGTAAATCGCCATTAAATAAGACACGCATTACTTATCAATATTGAGTAAGCGGGGTTAAACTATAATTATTTTCTGCTTGGCGTTGAATTTAAGTTTTTTCCTATGGAGTGTCAACATGCGGGAAGGCAATGAATTTCGCGCCCAGGTCAATATTTACAAAAACTGAAAATATCTCATTTTTGAGCGAAAGAAAAAGGTATTTATTTTCATAAGGTTATTAGCAATATAACCCTCAATTCTTAGCTGAATTTTATATTACCCAGGATCTTCACCCTATTATGTTAGGAATATTCTTAATGAAGGGCAGAATGCAGTTGTCAAATAAACCAAATTTATTCAAAAATAAAGAATATAAGTCTAAAAATCAGCAATAACCAGGATGATTCACCAACACATAAGACTCATAAATAGATTAACCTGCCGCACAAAATAGTTATATATATGTTAATTTTGCGGAATGATGAATGCTAAACAAAGGCAGAAGCATTATCTATTCGATTAAACAGACCTCATTAGCAAGATAAAACGAGTTTTGCCGATGGGTTCCTGCCGCACGGGGACGCCAGCCTCCGCGTTCCCGAAAGCATAGCCGCTTTTCGGCGCTTCGCCAGCGTACCGCGCACGGTGAACCGCTCACCGCCGCCCTTTCCCGCCTGTTCACGGTTTGTTCGCAATAGCGTCATCGAAATTTCACATAAAGACCTATTAATAGTGGCCAGTTAATGACGAACCTGGACACTCTTATGAACAGCTCTCTTGCCGCGGTGGCCGAAACTGATTTCCAGCCGTTCACCGAACTCAATTCCGGCCGGCAGCGGAAGGTCTTAAGCGTGCGTAATCTGAGTAAAGCTTATCAAGCCCAGCACAAGGTGCTGGACGGCATCAGTTTTGATCTGCACGCTGGCGAAATGGTTGGCATCATAGGCCGCTCCGGCGCCGGTAAATCGACGCTCCTGCATGTCCTCAACGGCACCCACAGCGCCAGCGGCGGCGAAATTCTTAGCTACCCGGAAGTCGGTACCCCGCACGATGTCTCACAGCTGAAAGGGCGCGCGCTCAATGCCTGGCGCAGCCACTGCGGAATGATTTTTCAGGACTTCTGCCTGGTGCCCCGTCTCGATGTGCTCACCAACGTCCTGCTGGGCCGCCTCAGCCAGACCTCAACCCTGAAATCGCTGTTTAAAATCTTTCCTGAAGCCGACCGGGCGCGCGCCATTGCGCTGCTCGAGTGGATGAACATGTTGCCGCACGCGCTGCAACGGGCGGAGAACCTCTCCGGCGGGCAGATGCAGCGGGTGGCGATCTGCCGGGCGCTGATGCAAAACCCCGGCATCCTGCTGGCCGACGAGCCTGTCGCCTCGCTGGATCCGAAAAACACTCAGCGCATCATGGATGTGCTGCGCGAGATTAGCGAGCAGGGCATCAGCGTGATGGTAAACCTGCATTCGGTAGAGCTGGTGAAGACCTACTGCACCCGGGTTATCGGCGTCGCCAGCGGCCAGCTTATTTTTGACGATCACCCCTCCCGGCTGACGCAGGATGTGCTGCAGCGGCTGTACGGCGATGAAGTTAGCCAATTGCATTAATTTCACTCACACGGGCAACATAATGAAAAAATCTATGACTGGCGCAGTTCGTTTATCCGCAATGGTCGCGGGCATGATGATGGCATGGCAGGCAGCGGCGGCGCAGCCGAAAGAGCTGAATCTGGGCATTCTCGGCGGCCAGAACGCCACCCAGCAAATCGGCGATAACCAGTGCGTGAAGGCCTTCCTCGATAAAGAGCTGAACGTGGACACCAAACTGCGCAACTCTTCCGACTATTCCGGGGTGATCCAGGGTCTGCTGGGAGGGAAAGTCGACGTGGTGCTGAGCATGTCTCCCTCCTCTTACGCCTCGGTTTATATTAATAACCCCAAAGCAGTGGATATCGTCGGTATCGCCGTGGACGACAAAGATCAGTCTCGCGGCTACCACTCGGTGGTGATTGTCAAAGCTGACTCCCCGTATAAAACGCTGGACGATTTAAAAGGCAAAGCCTTCGGCTTCGCCGACCCGGACTCTACTTCCGGGTATCTGATCCCTAACCATGCGTTTAAAGAAAAATTTGGCGGTAACGCCGACAACAAATACAACAACACCTTCTCCAGCGTCACCTTCTCCGGTGGCCACGAGCAGGACATCCTCGGCGTGCTGAATGGCCAGTTCGCGGGCGCGGTCACCTGGGCCTCGATGGTGGGCGATTACAACACCGGCTACACCACCGGCGCGTTCAACCGCCTGATTCGCATGGATCATCCGGATCTGATGAAGCAGATCCGCATTATCTGGCAATCGCCGCTGATCCCGAACGGCCCGATCCTGGTGAGCAATGCGCTGCCAGCGGACTTTAAAGCGAAGGTCGTGGCGGCGGTGAAAAAACTGGATACTGAGGATCACGCCTGCTTTATCAAAGCGATGGGCGGTACTCAGCACATCGGCCCGGGCAGCGTGGCTGACTTCCAGCAGATTATTGATATGAAACGCGAGCTGGTGAGCGCGCGTTAATCCTGCCTCAACGCCGCCTGCTTGCCCCGAGGTGAGCGGCGGCGCTACGTTGAAGATCCCCGACGCATGAAGACGACCCACACCGAATTTGAACACTATTACCAGCAGGTACGCTCGCGGCAAAAGCGCGATGCCGTCTGCTGGTCGCTGCTGCTGCTGGCGCTCTATTTTGCCGCCGGCAGCGCCGCGGAATTTAATCTGCTGACTATCTGGCACTCGCTCCCCCATTTCTTTGACTATATGGCAGAGACCATTCCGCCCCTGAGCGCCGGCAACCTGTTCGCCGACGTGCAGACCAAAGGCTCGCTGGCCTGGTGGGGCTATCGCCTGCCGATCCAGCTGCCGCTGATCTGGGAAACTCTGCAGCTGGCGCTGGCCTCAACCCTGGTGGCCGTCGCCATTGCCACGGTTTTCGCGTTTCTTGCCGCCAATAACGCCTGGTCCCCGGCGCCGGTGCGCTTTGCCATTCGCGTGCTGGTGGCGTTTTTACGCACCATGCCCGAGCTGGCGTGGGCGGTGATCTTTGTGATGGCGTTCGGCATCGGCGCGATTCCGGGCTTTCTGGCGCTCATGCTGCATACCGTCGGCAGCCTGACCAAACTGTTCTACGAGGCGGTGGAAAGCGCGCAAAACAAACCGGTACGCGGACTGGCGGCCTGCGGCGCATCCCCGCTGCAGAAAATTCGCTTCGCTCTGTGGCCTCAGGTGAAACCTCTGTTTCTCTCCTATGGCTTTATGCGGCTTGAAATCAACTTCCGCTCGTCGACCATTCTCGGGCTGGTGGGCGCGGGCGGCATCGGCCAGGAGCTGATGACCAACATCAAGCTCGACCGCTACGATCAGGTGAGCATCACCCTGCTGCTGATCATTCTGGTGGTGTCGGCGCTGGACATGCTGTCCGGTCGTCTGCGCCTGTGGGTACTGGAGGGTAAGAAATGAGCGTCTGGCACATGCAACCGGATCTCGCCGCCAGCCGGCGGCAGCATAAGCAGCTCTATCAGGTCCAGGGGCGCTACCTGCGCTACGTCGGGCTGGTGGCGCTGGCCTGCCTGCTCTATTACGTCTGGTTTTTTCTGCAGTTCGGCATCAGCGGCGAACAGCTGACCACCGGCCTGCAGCAGATTGGCCGCTATCTGGCGCGGATGTTCGTCTGGCACGACTTCTGGAACTGGCCGTTCGGCTATTACTTCACGCAAATCGGCATCACTCTGGCTATCGTCTTCGCCGGGACGCTCACCGCCACGGTGCTGGCGCTGCTGCTCTCCTTCTTCGCCGCCCGCAACATCATGCGCGGCGTGGTGCTGGGGACCCTCGCCCTGCTGATGCGCCGCCTGTTTGATGTGCTGCGCGGGATCGACATGGCTATCTGGGGGCTGATTTTCGTGCGCGCGGTAGGCCTCGGGCCGCTGGCCGGGGTGCTGGCGATCATCATGCAGGACACCGGCCTGCTGGGACGGCTGTACGCGGAAGGACACGAAGCGGTGGACCGCTCCCCCGGGCGCGGACTGACCGCCGTGGGCGCGAACGGCCTGCAAAAGCATCGCTTTGGCATTTTTACCCAGTCGTTCCCGACCTTCCTCGCATTGAGCCTGTATCAGATTGAATCCAACACCCGCTCCGCGGCGGTGCTGGGCTTCGTCGGCGCCGGCGGTATTGGGCTTATCTATGCCGAGAATATGCGCCTGTGGAACTGGGATGTGGTGATGTTTATCACCCTGCTGCTGGTGGCGGTGGTGATGATCATGGACACCCTCTCCGCCTGGCTGCGCCGTCGCTATATCGGCGGCGCAGTGGTGCCGCTGTATCAGGACGAACGCTAGCGCACCTTTGTGCCGGGTGGCGGCTACGCCTTACCCGGCCTGCGGGGTCCTCTCACTGGCTGACACATCGTAGGCCCGGTAAGCGCAGCGCCACCGGGCGATGACAGCGGGTACGGAGCTGCTTTTATGCCGGGTGGCGGCTGCGCCTTACCCGGCCTACGGCCCGAGCAACCAGTCATTAATTTACCCACTTGCGCGACTGAAACTGCCGGTGCTGGCCGGAGCCCGGGGGTACAGGGGGCGGCGGCGACTGGCCGCCCCCTGTGCGCTCCCGGCGCCGTAAGTGACATAACGCAGAAGAACTAACCGGGAGCGCAATCTGCCCGGAAAAAGCCCAGGAGTGGTAGCCCTGCTAAACGCAGGGCGAGCAGGGACATTTCCGGTTGCGCCGATATTCCGCCGGGTGGCGGCTGCGCCTTACCCGGCCTACTCGTCCGGCTCCGACTGTCTGTAGGCCCGGCAAGCGCAGCGCCGCCGGGCGAGACAGCGGGTACAGAGCCGCTTTATGCCGGGTGGCGGCTGTGCCTTACCCGGCCTGCAGGGCTTATCCGGTCTGGAACGACTGAACCCGAAGAAACATTTATCCGCTCCGCTATTCCAGCCGCCAGCTCAGCACCGGCCAGCCGTATCCGGCACCCGCCGCCTGCAGCTGCGGACAGGGATTGACCAGCCGCACGCGATCCGCATGCAGGCACAGCGGCAGATCGTTAATGGAATCGGTATAGAAAGTCACCTCGCCGTCATACTGCGGATGCGCCTCGCGCCACTGCGCCAGACGCGCCACCTTCCCCTGCTGATAGCTGGGGATCCCGGCAATGACCCCGCTGTAGCCGCCGTCGACCATCTCCACGTCAATGCCCAGCGCCTGATCAATCTCCAGCGCGGCGGCCACCGCCTGCACCAGCAGGCTAACCGAGGCGGAGATAATCAGCATCTGCTCCCCCTCGGCCCGCAGACGACGAATGAGCTCCCACGCCTGCGGATAGACCCGGGGCAGGATCGCCTCGCGCACGCAGCGGGCCACCAGCGCATCAACGTCCGATTTCGGTATTCCGGCCAGCGGCGCCTGGATCAGGGCCACATAATCGGCGATATTCATCTCTCCCCGGTCATAATCCGCCATTAGCCGCGCCTCGCGGGCAAGATACCCCTTCTGCGTCGCCAGCCCTTCGCGAACCATAAACTGGCTCCAGACCGTACTGCTATCGCCCTGTATCAGGGTGTTATCGAGATCAAAAATCGTCAGCGTGTTGCCCATGGTACTTTCCCTTACTGGTCAAAATAAGCTGCCGGGAGCATGCGTAAAAAAGATGACAGGAAAATGAACCGGACGCCGCAGCGCCCGGCTCGTCGTCAGCCGGCGCGGACCTTGCCGGTGCGGAACACCAATACGATCCCGCCGACGATCGCCACCATACCGACCATCGCCGCCGCCGGCAGCCGGTTGCCCAGCAGCAGATAATCCAGCAGCGCCGTGATCGCCGGCACCAGATAAAAGAGGCTGGTGACATTGACGATATTTCCCGCGCTCAGCAGACGATACAGCAGCAGCTGGGCGACCACCGAAATCAGCAGCCCGAGAAACAACACCGGAATAATCAACCCGACGTTAACGGTAAACCGGAAGCCGCTGACCGGGGCGAGCAACAGGCACAGCCCCAGACTCACGGCGTACTGCAGCGGCAGGACATCCGCCGGCGACTGACGGCTGCGCTTTTGCCACAGCGCGCCAAAAGTCATCAGCAGCAAAGCCGCCAGCGCAAACAGGATCCCCGCCATCGCCATTGGCGACGCCGCCAGGCTGCGCCATACCAGCAGCACCAGCCCCGCCAGGGCAAGCAGCAGCCCCAGCAGCCGCCGCCCCTGCAGGCGGCGCTCCACCACGCAAAGCGTGAGGATGGGCTGGATCCCCATCATGGTGGCGATAAGTCCCGGCGTCACGCCGTTGGCCATCGCCTCGAAGTAACAGACCGAATAGCCGCCAATCAGCATCAGGCCGGTGGCCGCGGTCTGCAGGCGGGTGCCCGGTGCGGGCAGCCAGCGCCGACGGACGATGGCCAGCGGCGCCAGCGCGACCAGGGCAATCAGAAAACGAAAGACCAGCAGCGCCATCGGCGAGGCATTGTCCAGTCCCCAGCGGGTGAAAATGGCCGCGCTGCCCCACAGCAGCACAAAAATGGCCGTTGTCGCCTGCGAGGCGAGCAGAGAATAGCGAACGTGCATAGCATGCTCCCGAACGTCAAACACAAGGTATCAAGCGTCATACCGGCAGGTAAGCGCCTGCAAAGACGGCGTTAAGCGCCGAAAACAACCCGGTCTGGAGGGGGAGGCGGTGGGCAGAGCGTGGCGAAGCGATGATGAGGCGCAGACGTCATCCACCCCGCGTCGAAAGCGGCGCCGGGCAAAGTCTCACCAGAGATGGCGTAATGCGTCATGGAATGCCTCGTGAGATGTTGATGACAGAATCCTGGCACAGACCGTTGCGGAGTGACAACTGCCCTTTATGGCTGATCCACCCCAAGGCTGTTTATTTTAAATCGTAAATAAACGTAAAGGCGGCCTCGGCTTATTCAGCCGTTCTTTTTAATCGGCTATAAAACAAAGCAGTCTGCTTGCTACTTCGAAAATAACGATATGAAGCCAAAACTGAAGCATGCTCTCTTGTTAATTCCTTTTTTGCTGTTGGCAGGATGCTCCTCCTCACCGAAACAGGCAAAACATACAAAATCTCATGCGGATATGACCATTGACGGTGGATCGGACGATCTGATCCCGGTGGTGGCGGCTCTGCATGATCAGATGCACACCTGGCAGGGAACCCCCTATGAATGGGGCGGTACTGAACAAAGCGGCGTCGACTGCTCGGGTTTCGTCTGGCGCACGCTGAAGGATCGCTTTAACCTGCCGATGGAGCGGATCACCACCCGCGAGCTACTGCACATGGGCGTGCGGGTCGATAAGCGTGATTTACGCCCCGGCGATCTGGTCTTCTTCCGCACCCGGGCTGGGATGCACGTCGGCTTTTACGATACCGATCATAATTTCCTTCACGCCTCGAGCAGCCAGGGCGTGATGCGCTCTTCGCTGGACAACCCTTACTGGGAATCCGCGTTCTATCAGGCGCGCCGTCTGCCGAAGGAGTATAACGCGCAGATCACCATGAACAGCGACACCCTACATCTGGCAAAGAATCGCCGCTAAAAAAAAGCCGCAGCCAGGGCTGCGGCAGGTGGTTCTGAAGTTGATCAGAACTGGTAGGTCATGCCCAGCGCGACGATGTCGTCATCGTTGATGCCGAGTTTGTTATCGCTTTTCAGCTGGTTGATTTTGTAATCCACGAAGGCGTTCATGTTTTTGTTGAAGTAGTAGGTCAGGCCCACGTCAATGTAGTTAACCAGATCTTCGCTCCCCACCCCTTCGATATCCTTCCCTTTCGACAGCACATAGCCGAGGGACGGACGCAGACCGAAGTCGAACTGATACTGGGCCACCGCTTCAAAGTTCTGCGCTTTGTTGGCAAAACCGCCGCTGATCGGTGTCATTTTGCGGGTTTCAGAGTACATGGTCGCCAGGTAGATATTGTTGGCGTCATATTTCAGGCCGGTCGCCCAGGCTTCCGCTTTCGAACCCTGGCCGCGGGCCAGCAAGTTCTGATCGTTGGTACGGTCGGAGCTAGTGTAGGCTGCGCTGACGGCGAAGTCGCTGCCGCCGAAATCATAGCTTAACGAGGTGCCGACGCCGTCGCCGTTCTGTTTCTTCGCTTCACGGCCTTCGTTTTTACCCTGGTACTGCAGGGTCAGATCCAGGCCATCCACCAGACCGAAGAAGTCGGTGTTGCGGTAGGTCGCCAGGCCGCTGGCGCGCTTGGTCATAAAGTTATCGGTCTGAGCGGATGAGTCGCCGCCGAATTCCGGGAACATATCGGTCCAGGCTTCCACGTCGTACAGGGCGCCAAGGTTACGGCCGTAGTCGAAAGAACCGTAGTTCTTCAGCTTCACCCCAGCGAACGCCAGACGAGTCTTCTGGCTGGAGTCGCTCTCGGTTTTGTTACCCGAGAATTCAGATTCCCAACGGCCATAGCCGGTCAGGTCTTCGTTAATCTGCGTTTCGCCTTTAATACCGAAACGCACGTAAGTCTGATCGCCATCTTTGCTGTCATAGTCGCTGAAGTAGTGCATGGCTTTGATCTTGCCGTACACATCCAGTTTGTTCGCGTTCTTGTTATAAACTTCCGCTGCCTGCGTCGCCGTTGAAGCCACAAAGCCCATCATCATTAATGCCAGAGTACTCTTTTTCATTATTCAGTCCTGGTGATTTATTTATACGCGCTATTCAATTGCGGGCTCTCGCCCATCAAAAACAGGAGTTTTTTAACGCCGGCATATTAAATATTTATGACAATGTGGAACTTTTTATAAAAAAGGGTATTTAAATGTATCTGACATATTTTTGTCACATTCCCTCTCCAGAATGCCAGATCCCGCGCAATAAAATGGCGCGCCCGCCGCCCCGGGTGTTGGCAAGCGGGCCGACTCCTGCTACAACATCAGCTCGATATCGATATTCCTTTTGAACGGCAGAGAATCATGAGTGAAAGCCAGACGCTGGTGGTAAAACTGGGCACCAGTGTTTTAACAGGCGGGTCCCGTCGCCTGAACCGCGCCCATATCGTCGAGCTCGTGCGCCAGTGCGCACAGCTGCACGCCATGGGACACCGTATTGTCATCGTGACCTCCGGGGCCATTGCCGCCGGGCGCGAGCACCTTGGTTACCCGGAACTGCCCGCCACCATCGCCTCCAAGCAGCTGCTGGCGGCGGTGGGACAAAGCCGTCTTATCCAGCTGTGGGAACAGCTGTTTTCTATCTATGGCATTCACGTTGGCCAGATGCTGCTGACCCGCGCCGACATGGAAGACAGAGAACGGTTCCTCAACGCCCGCGACACTCTGCGCGCCCTGCTGGATAACAGCATCGTCCCGGTCATAAACGAAAACGACGCCGTCGCCACTGCGGAAATCAAAGTGGGCGATAACGACAATCTCTCCGCGCTGGCCGCGATCCTCGCCGGGGCGGATAAGCTGCTGCTGTTAACCGACCAGCCTGGCCTGTTCACCGCCGACCCGCGCAGCAACCCGCAGGCGGAGCTGATTAAAGACGTCTACGGCATCGACGACGCGCTGCGCGCCATCGCCGGCGACAGCGTTTCCGGACTCGGCACCGGCGGCATGGGCACCAAGCTGCAGGCCGCGGACGTCGCCTGCCGCGCGGGGATTGATACCATCATCGCCGCCGGCAACCGCCCGGACGTCATCGGCCACGCGATGGCAGGCCTGCCGGTAGGCACCTGCTTCCACGCCCAGGAGTCTCCGCTGGAGAACCGTAAGCGCTGGATCTTCGGCGCCCCGCCGGCCGGTGAACTGACCGTCGATGCGGGCGCGACCCAGGCGATCCTCGAAAGAGGCAGCTCGCTGTTGCCAAAAGGGATCAAAATCGTCAGCGGCAACTTCTCCCGCGGCGAAGTGATCCGCATCCGCAATAGCGAAGGACGCGACATCGCTCACGGCGTCAGCCGCTACAACAGCGATGCGCTGCGCCTTATCGCCGGCCAGCACTCGCAGCAAATCGATGCCATTCTGGGCTATGAATACGGCCCGGTGGCCGTCCACCGCGATGATATGATCATCCGTTAAGGAGCTGAAAATGCTGGAACAAATGGGCATTGCCGCCAAAGCGGCCTCCTGGCAGCTGGCGTTACTCTCCAGCCGGGAAAAGAATCAGGTACTGGAAAAGATCGCCGATTATCTGGAAGCGCAGACCGACGATATTCTGCGCGCCAACGCGGAAGATTTAGCCGAAGCTCGCGCCAATGGCCTGAGCGAAGCGATGCTCGATCGCCTCGCGCTGACCCCGGCGCGCCTGAGCGGCATCGCCAGCGATGTGCGCCAGGTGTGCAATCTGGCCGACCCGGTCGGCCAGGTGATCGACGGCGGGCTGCTGGACAGCGGTCTGCGTATTGAACGTCGCCGCGTCCCGCTGGGGGTGATCGGCGTGATTTATGAAGCGCGTCCTAACGTGACGGTCGACGTCGCCTCCCTGTGCCTGAAAACCGGCAACGCGGCGATCCTGCGCGGCGGGAAAGAGACCTGGCGCACCAACGCCGCCACGGTGAAGGTGATCCAGCAGGCGCTGCAGGAGTGCGGTCTGCCGGCCGCCGCGGTACAGGCCATTGAGAGCCCGGATCGCGCGCTGGTGGGCGAAATGCTGAAGATGGATAAATACATCGATATGCTGATCCCCCGCGGCGGCGCGGGCCTGCACAAGCTGTGCCGCGAGCAGTCAACGATCCCGGTGATCACCGGCGGGATTGGCGTGTGCCATATCTTCGTTGATGAAACCGCCGAGATCGCCCCCGCGCTGAAGATCATCGTCAACGCCAAAACCCAGCGGCCGAGCACCTGCAATACCGTGGAAACGCTGCTGGTGCACCGCAACATCGCCGACACCTTCCTGCCGGCGTTGAGCAAGCAGATGGCCGAGAGCGGCGTCACCCTGCATGCCGCCCCTTCCGCCCTCCCCGCGCTGCAAAACGGCCCTGCGAAGGTCGAGCCGGTGAAGGCGGAGCAGTATGACGACGAGTATCTGTCGCTGGATCTGAACGTCAAAGTGGTGGCTGATATGGATGAGGCTATCGCCCATATCCGCGAACATGGCACCCAGCACTCCGACGCCATCCTGACCCGCACCCTGCGTAACGCCAACCGCTTTATCAATGAAGTGGACTCTTCCGCGGTCTATGTGAACGCCTCCACGCGCTTCACCGACGGCGGCCAGTTCGGCCTCGGCGCGGAAGTGGCGGTCAGCACTCAGAAGCTGCACGCCCGCGGCCCGATGGGACTGGAAGCGTTAACCACCTATAAGTGGATTGGTTTCGGCGACGATACCATTCGTGCGTAAATGAGAACGGGCGATGCAAAAATAGGCAGTTGATTCCACTGACTATTGACGCATCGCCCGCTAAGTTCTAACCTTTTGCCTCGTGATTCACGCTCGTGAACACCTCTTGCAGGGCCGATATAGCTCAGTTGGTAGAGCAGCGCATTCGTAATGCGAAGGTCGTAGGTTCGACTCCTATTATCGGCACCATCCTACCTATTTTAACGTCTCCCTAAGTCTACTCAAACACCCTTTAAATCCTTATAATACGCGGTTTCACAACCCTTATTGTCTCTGCTCGTCTACTCACGTTCACGAAAATATACGGTGAGTTGGGGGCATCGGTGGGTGATCTGCTCCCCGTTGATTAATACAACACGATATTAGTAATGTCTTCATAAGCCACATGAGGACATCCCCATGAAGAAGGGTTTTTCCGACGAACAGATCATCAGTTTCCTCCGCGAAGCTGAAGACGGGGTTTCTGTCCGTGAGCTCTGCCGTAAACACGCCATTTCCGATGCCACCTTTTATATCTATGGACTACCTCCGTTTTGCAAGTACTGAATCTGGTTTTGGGTTGTTGCTTACATCTATCCGGCATCAGGAAAATCTGTGCCCAAATGGGTAATTCGCACACAATCGCCTCAACAACTGGACGGCCTCTGAGGCCAGTATGAAAATCAGGTTCCGATTGTGCAGGTGCAACCTGTCACCATTTTTCAGCATCGACCAGATTATTCGCGCGTTTTTGTTAGCGACCGCCACGGTCGTTTTATTAAATCCGTTCCGTTCCTTTAACTTGTTAACCCACTGATTCATATGGCCATCATTGTTATTCATGGCAACCCTGACGACAGCGCGGGCACCATGAATAAAAAGTGTCCGCAGATGCTTCTCGCCTTTTTTCGTCATATTCATCAGCACCTGCCTGTCGCCACTCGAATGCTGGCGTGGAACCAAACCCAGCCATGCAGCAAAGTGGCGGCCATTCTTAAATTCAGTTCCTTTGCCAATAGCAGCAACAACGGCCGTGGCCGTTTTAGGGCTAATGCCTTTAACTCTGGCGATACGCTGACAGGCTTCTGATTGCCTGAATACTGTTTCAATTTCATTATCAAAAAAATGGATCCGACGCTCGAGATCGTTAAAGAGATCATAGAGCTCGGCAATTGTTCTGCGCATACGGGAACTTAGACCGTTTTCTGCATCTTCAAGGATAAGAGGAATAGCCCGGCGAGCTCTGGAGACAGCACTGCCAATGGGGATCCCCCGGTCAAGTAACAGCCCTCTTATTTGACAGATGTAGCAGTGCGGTGATTGACAATACGCTGCCTTGCCCGCTGTAAAGCCTGGATATCCTGCTGTTAGGGGCTTTTTGGCGGCACGAACTGCATTTTCGGTTGCATCAGAGCCACTGCGATGGCCTGTGCATCATTACCATCATTTTTTTGCCCGCGGACAAAGGGTTTTACATACTGAGGACTGATGACCTTTACTTTGTGCCCCAGTTTCTCAAACTCACGCTGCCAGTAAAATGCCCAGGTGGACACTTCGATCCCAATCAGACATGCAGGAATATTTGCCAGCGTCTGGAGCAATACTTTTCGGCCAGTTCGTTTCGTATAAACCGGTTTGCCGGCCTGGTTTAATCCCCAGAGCTGAAAAACATTTTTAGCCAGATCAATACCCAGAAATACGATATTCATGGTAATTCTCCTGGTGAGCACATTTCGTACAGTTAACCGCAGCGGGAGGAGGTAGTCCATCCCATTACCTGGCGCAAGAAGTATGGCGGTATGGAGATGCCCGAGGTTAGGCGCCTGAAGTCGCTTGAGGAAGAGAACGCAAGACTCAAGAAGCTGCTTGCCGAAGCCATGCTGGATAAGGAGGGATTTCAGGTGGCTCTGGGGCGAAAATACTGACGACAGACCAGAAGCAGGAAGCCGTTGAGTTTATGTGTGATGCGACCTGTCTGTCGCAACGTCGTGCCTGCCGGCTTACTGGTTTGTCCATGTCAACCTGCCGCTATGAGGCTCAGCGTCCGGCAGCTGATGCGCATTTATCAGGGCGCATTACTGAGCTGGCACTGGAGCGCAGACGTTTTGGCTACCGCCGCATCTGGCAGTTACTGCGCCGTGAAGGCCTTCATGTTAATCACAAGCGCGTGTACCGCCTTTATCATCCGAGAGGACTGGGCGTAAAACGCAGACGACGTCGTAAAGGGCTGGCAACAGAACATCTACCGCTGCTCCGCCCGGCGGCGCCCAACCTGACCTGGTCGATGGATTTTGTCATGGACGCGCTCGCCACCGGTCGCAGGATCAAGTGCCTGACCTGTGTGGACGACTTCACGAAGGAGTACCTGACAATTACCATCGCATTCGGGATTTCAGGCGTTCAGGTCACGCGTATTCTGGACAGCATTGCACTGTTTCGAGGCTATCCGGCGACGATAAGAACTGACCAGGGGCCGGAGTTCACCTGCCGCGCACTGGATCAATGGGCTTTTGAGCATGGTGTTGAGTTGCGCTTAATCCAGCTGTAAGCATCCCGGGCAAGCTGACGCAGAAGGGATTTATTGAGATTTTTAACAGACAATTTCGCGATGAATGTCTGAATGAGCACTGGTTCAGTGATATCGTTCATGCTAGGAAAGTTATTAATGACTGGCGGCAGGATTATAACGAGTGTCATCCACATTCAGCACTGAATTATCAGATGCCATCAGAGTTTGCAGCACGGTGACGAAATCGAAAATGTGAAGGTAAACAAACCGACATTACTAACTGATGGTTGTATCTAATACAGGGGGCAGGTCAATCTCTCTATGTTGTTCGAGGTATTGAGCGCGATTGTAAGCTCTCCTGACTTCGTTAGTATCGAGATGTACTAACGCAGCTTCGATCACATCAGGAGAAAAACCTTTCTCTTTAAGCACCGTTGAGGCAATAGCTCTCATCCCATGACCGACAAAAAGATCATGAAGCCCATACTTATAATGGCATGTTAGCCTCCTAAATGTTCACCTGTTCAAGCTGCTGATGATAATCGGAAAATATCATTATTTACATAGGGATAAGCAACATCATTTTTCAGAATCGTCATTCTGATGCTAACATCCTGTAACATATTAATTAAATGGTGTATCCTCATTTCTATAGGAAGAATCCGCTTTAAATCGGTTGCTGATTGTGATTATTAGTTTTGTGAGGCAATGGCAATGTGCGAAAGGATGTTAAAAAAAGATGTTTATTCTGAATGGGTTATACGCAATAGCCTGTACTGGATGACTTCGCTTACTCAGTGGAAGCTTTGTGAAGATATATCCTCCTGGACTATCTCTTTTGAAAACGATAGTCCCGAATGCCTCTATGAATTCGAGAGGCTGCTGAATGATTATACTTTGCGAGAAAAACTACAGCATAAAACAGGGGCGTTGAGAGATTCTATTGTCCATAAAGTGCTTCGCAGTGTCGATGAAAGGCTTTCGTAATGGAATTGATGCCATTCAATTTTGACAGATTGCCTAATGGACAGGTGTTTATAAGTAACCTCGCTGGTTTTCATCACTTCATTGATGAACAAGAGCTGCTTGATCTTTCTGATGAGCAAATCAATGCGGAACAATCAAACGCACTCGAAAGCAAGCTATTTATAGCTAACGAAAGCTCATCGGCTATAACTCCCTATGCTTTGAGTTCTGCTTTTGCAAAACGATTGATGAATGAACTGGCGGTCAGGCCAATTTTCATGATTGTGCCCACATTACGTTGCGACCATACCTGCAAGTATTGTCAGGTCAGTAGAGCTTCCATGAACGCCTATGGTTATGATCTAGATCCCGCTCTCATCCCTGATATCATTTCTACTATCAAAAAACTATCAACTCCACCTTACAAGATAGAGATACAGGGTGGAGAGCCACTCTTGCGGTTCGATTTAATTCAGTATACCTACGAGCAATGTGCTGAAACGCTGGGAAGTACCGATTTTGAGATGGTGGTAGCATCAAGCCTGTCTGTCTTGAATGAGGATATGCTTGAATGGTCGAGAGACAGGAACATAACGTTCTCTGTTTCGCTTGATGGTGAGGAAGTTGTTCACAACAGTAATCGAATTCTTGGTCATGGGCTTGCTTACAGTAGAACAGTGGCAGGGGTAGAGGCTATCAAACGATCTTTAGGCGCTGGTCGCGTTGCAACGGTTACTACAGTTACTAAAGATCTTATCAGGCACCCTGAATCGATTGTCCAGGCTCACTTATCTCTTGGCCTCAAGGACATGTTTATCCGACCTGTTAGTCCCTATGGGTTTGCACAAAAAGCATCGTTCACCTTTTCTATGGACGAATACTTCAGTTTCTATGCCTCTTTGATAGATGAAATTCTTAAGATCAACAATGAAGGGATAAGGGTTGTTGAACATTCGGCCTCCATTCATCTAAAAAGGATCTTCAATCCCGGTTTTAGTGGTTATGCGGATTTAAAGTCTCCAAGTGGGGTCGTGCTTAACAGTATTCTTTTCAATTATGACGGTCGAGTATATGGTAGCGATGAGAGCCGTATGTTGCAAAAGGTGAATCCTGAAACGGAATTCAGTGCAGGTGAGGTTAAGACGCTATCATTTTCCAAGAGTCCTTATTATAACGCAGTATTGAGTTCATCGTTCAATTTTGCTCTGCCTGGTTGTGATACATGCGCGTATCAACCATTTTGCGGTGCAGACCCATGCCAGAACATAAGTGTACAAGGTGAGCCTGTCGGTGATAGGGGTCGTTCAACGTTTTGTCAGTATCACAAGGGGATGTTCAGGTATCTGATGAACTCCATCTCAGAAGGTGGTCCGAAGGCTGAAATGCTAAAAGGATGGGCATATGTCTGAGGTTATCAGGAACGATATCTTTCATTTTGCTTCAAAAAAGAATGTGCCCACGGGGTTCTATCGGTTATGCAAACAAAAACCAGTGAACCCTTTATTTTTTTTGCCCAATCTGCTAGTAGTTGCTGAAGGCAATAACGATGCCATTCAACCATATTTTGATTACTCTGTTATTAGCACTGAATTATTTGAGTCAATTGAAGATGGAGATATTGGGATAATCAACAATGGCAATATGATACGCGTTATTCTGTCCCGCAGAGCCAATCATAATACTGTCTTAGTTACGGAACGCTGCAATAACCTGTGCCTGTTTTGTTCCCAGCCACCAAAGAAAGCGAATGATGACTGGCTGCTTACCCAATCAGCCCTTGCTATAGCTTCATTTGGTTTGAAAGGAGTTGTTGGGGTCAGCGGTGGTGAACCTCTGCTGTATGAAGATGATTTCCTACATTTCATTGATTTTATCATCGAGAACTCACCAGATACTGCTTTGCATGTTTTAACAAACGGACGCAAATTTGCTGATACCAACTTTACTCAGGAAATGGCAAAGCGAAGCAAAAAGATCAAAATCACCTTTGGTATCCCGCTCTACTCATCAAGACCACTTGTGCATGACCATCTTGTAGGGAGTGATGGCGCATTTAATGAAACGGTCAAGGGGTTAATCAATGCAGGAAACTCAGGGATTAATATCGAACTTAGAGTTATTCCGACACTGGCTAACTATACAGAATTGGATGATATTGTAGAGTTCATTGGCCGTGTGTTCTCCAACATCAATCAGATTTCCCTTATGGGGTTGGAATCTATCGGTTGGGCACGAAAGAACTGGTCAACAATCTTCATTGAGCACAGCAGTTTTAGTGAGAAAATAACCTCCGCCATAGATGCTGCACACAGGTCAGGCATACCTCTAACAATTTTTAATTATCCTTTGTGTCATCTTCCTGAAAGAGCTTGGAAGCTTGCTGCACAGTCGATCTCTGATTGGAAAAATTACTATCCAAAAGAATGTAATGAATGCACTCAGAAGTCTTCCTGTGCTGGTTATTTCAGTTCCTCAACAGGCCGTTTTCATCAACCACCGAGACCAATTTTATGAAAAAATTTAATTTTGCTGCTCTACTTCCGGGATTTTTGGCACTCAATAATTCTGTATGGGCAAGTGATTCATCTACCGGAGCAAGTGATTTGCCTGGTATGACTCTTAATGAACATGATTTAGTGATAGCACCACTTAACACCGAAGTTCCATTCTACATTGCAGGGCATCGCAGTCATAGCTCCCATCGGAGCCATAGTTCTCACCGATCATCATCAGGCGGCGGGTACTATGGTAGCAGCACTCCTTATTATCCAAAAACATACAGCTCACCAAGCTCATCTGGTTCTTCAAGTTCAGGAACAAGTTCCTCATCGTCCTCTTCTGTGCGTTCGCTTCGTTCTAACGACAATATTAACCCTACTACTGCGAATTCAGTTGGAACTACAGAAGCTAACCGTGCAAGTAATGGGCTTACTTCTGGTACAGAGAAGCGTAAGCGCTTAATCATGCGGGTTCAATTCGCTTTGCTGGACAACGGTTATTACAACGGGAATATTGACGGCATAATGGGGCCCTCCACAAGGCAGTCTATAAAAAATTACCGAATTGCGAAGGGACTACCAACGCCTGCAACTGAAACACTGGATACTCAATTATTGAACTCGTTAAACATTTTGGCCCGCTAAAGAGTTCAGGAGGGAATGAAATGAAGATTAAACTCTCGATATATAAAGCAAAAAGACTCAATGATGATATTGAAAAAGTTTTGAATTTGGAGAGAGTGAGAAATCCAATTGAGTTCAACATAGATGAGGCTAGGGTGTATTTGTATGCAAAACAATTCTTAGATCCCAAGCCTCCTGAGTGGACATCTTTATTTACAAGCCAAAAGCCAGAATTGGATTATAATTTCTTCGGGAAAAATAGTAGCACTGGTGCAGTCTTAGTTATTGAAATGAATAACTCAAGATATCTAATTCCTTTCGGGACAGGGCATCACTTAATTAATGATAATAGCATTATCAAAGGTTTTGGTCTTAAAACTACACTTAATTGTATTGAACATAACAAAATTCGTAGTTTGGATAAAGGCAGCCATAATGAAACAAATCTATTAACTCGAAGTCAAAGTAGTAAAGAGGTTGATATTTTTAACCTTAAAATTGATTCCGAGATGGATATACTTACCACTCTAACAGGGACTTCCACTGAAGATGTTTTAGGTAATAAAATAACGGGTAAAGATGCATTTGTAATTATGCCTGATATTGACCTAAAATCCATCCCGGAGTTGTTAAATAAAATAGATTCCATTTATTCTCAGCCTCTCCCAGAAGAGTTTGAATGGGTTAATAATATAAAAGAGGCAGATGAAGCAGAAGTTGAGATACTTGATTCAATTCTTGTCGATTTAATAAAAGCAAAAGATTTTAATGACATATGGCTGGGTGAGCCTGAAATTGTAGATTGGGAGAATCAGATAGGCTATTGTTTTGAGAAGCGGCAAAGAAGCATGATTTATGAAAGTTTGTCGGTTAGTCATATTTGTGAGTATTTTGAAAGCAAAAAGATCGAAATAACTTTAAATGATCTCAAAGGAAGCAGTTTGCATGTTTTAGATGCAGATTATCAGTCTTTAAAAAAATGGTCTCTTTATAGATGTCTGTATGCTGAGATAAAGGAAGGTGATCAAAACTATATCCTAAGAGATTCAATTTGGTACGTGGCTGATAGAAAGTTTGTTTCCTCGATTGACAATGAAATTAAACAAATTAAGCTGTATGAGGAAGCCGACAAATTCCCGATTTATTCGTATAAAAGAGAAGAGCAATACAATGAAGAAACTTGTCTTGCTGATCAAAGCTTTACTCATATGGATCAAAAGTTCATATATCATGGTGGTGGGCGCAGTAAAATTGAATTTTGCGATATTATTAGAGGTGCAACTGACTTTATTCATGTGAAATATTATAGCGGTGCGCAAAGCATGAGCCATCTTTTTTCACAAGGATTTATAAGCTCTGAACTTTTCATAAGCGATTCTGAATTTCGTTGGAAGCTTAATGAAAAATTGCCAGCGCATATAAAATTAGCTAACCATACATTAAGGCCAGAGGCTCATAAATATAAAATAGTTTTCGCTATTGCCACAAGTAAAAACCTCCCAGATGACTTGCCTTTGTTTTCTAAGATAAATTTGAAGAATTTTAATAAAACTATTTCTAATTTCGGATACGAAGTTAGGATCTGCAAGATAGATGTGGACCCCACAATTTATAAAAAGAAAATTTGTAAACCCAAAAAAAATTAAGGTTCAATTTAATTTATCAATGTCAGAGATTTTAGTCAGTTCATTAAGGTATTCATTTTTGTTCCTAAGGAGCCAGTGGAATATTTTAGGGTTCTTAAGAAGCTTTTTGATGTGAGAAATGAGAATTGTCAGTTTCAAGCTATTTGAGCCATAACTCTCTTGTATTGATTGGGTGTCAAAATGAACCTGAGCCATTTCTTTCTCAAGTAGTTCAATAGCTTTTCCATTACCATTTTTTGTATCTGTATTATTTTTAGTTTTGACAATTAACAACTCAGGGGAGGAACTATGATATAGAGACTCAGCAAAAAAGTTTTGAGTAATTATCAAACTTCACCCTTAAATTAGCACATTCTATTTGTCTGAAAGGAACTGTTTTTAAAACCCTAAAAGCTTTATGGGAATATCTTTACCATTAAACAAATAAACTACTTGAGGGCATATCCCTTTCAATACGGATATATTGATTCTTAGAGAATCTATACTTATATTTAATGATGTGATCTCCTCCCGGAAAAGAGTACCACTCTACATTAAGATAAAAGCCTCTCTGGGTTTACACCAGGGTCGCTTTCCCCGGAGACCGATGCACTTAAATTCCATGCTCTTATCGCTGAGCCAAGGCATCAAAACTACCATCACGGTCAGTGATAAAAGCTCCCGCGGGCTCATAAGTATCTCGATTATCCATGGCTCATAGCCCCGTAACGTAAGCGGCGATGAGCAATGCCATCTTAATAATATTTTGTATCCAGGCCCCCCTGTTCAAACCATTAATCCAGTAATTTCATCTCCAGCGCCCGGCTCATCGCTTGAGTGCGGCTATTCACTTTAAGCTTCGCGTAGATGTTTTTGATATGCCATTTGACCGTCTCGGCAGAAATAGCGAGGGAGCGAGCGATTTCTTTGTTCATCTGACCTTCAGCGATCAGTTGTAATATCTGCAACTCTCGCTCGCTGAGTTCCCCATGAATATCGGGGCTTCCACTATTAAACGGTGTTCCTCCTGCAGAAGCGCGCTTGTCTGCCCAGGGACCTTGCACTCCCCTTTCCTCTGTCCAAGCCGAAGAGGATTCATTCATACCGGCAAGCAAAGGTTGCAAGGTATCGCCAGCGTCAAGAAAGAGGCCTTTGAGATGCTGTTGTTCAGCCAGCTGCACGACTGGCTGAAATGTCGTGCGCGCTGCCGCAGTTTTGCCGCTGTGCCACAAGGCCAATGACCAGAGCGTACGCAGACGCGCTGCGGTTAACCTGTCCCCCCGGCTTTCCTGATCGGAGACCATCTCAGCCAGTAGAACACAGGCTTGCGGCGCCAGGCCTCTGGCGAGAAGAAGCCGGCTGCGGCTAAGGGATGCAGACATAACGATAGCGCGTTGGCAGGGATGTTCGGCATCCATTCTGAAGCTGGCGGACATTTGTTCAAGCTGTCGCTGCAGTTGCTCTGCGCCTGTGAAATTGCCGCGCTGCAGTCGCACCCTCACCTGCTCGGCTAACATCATGGCCTGGAGCCGTTGCCAGCCGCGAGACACCGCAAGACGCTGCGCATGCTCCAGCAATCGCTCGGCCTCATACGGCATATCGCCATCCAGAGCCTGACGCGCGAGATAGGTATAGCAACGACTCAGCGCGTCGGGTGGACTGAATCGGTCGATGAATTCGAGCCGGTCGGCTAACAGATGATCGGGCGAGTCACCCCTCTGACATTCATAGGCTATCTCCGCCAGCAGCGGCGCCAGCGTCGCGCCACTGGTCGACTGGGTACCGGTATAACATTCAGCCTGACGCAACGTTTTCTCTGCATACCACCCGGCTTTTCCCAGATCGCCCTGACAAAGATGGCATTGGGCAATAATAAAAGCGCGATAAACCGAGACAAACAGATTATCTAAAGGACTTTCCGGAGAGGGCATATGCTGTTGAACCTCCAGCGCGTCGTGATAGCGCTGGTTAACAACATGGCAATAGCTGAGAATATTGCATATCAGACCATCAACCCAGGTGTCACCGCAGGGCACTTCGGCCAGCAACGGCTGAACAATAGCCAGACTCTCCGGGATGTTTTCAGCAAAGGCTTCGCAAATTGCCCGCACAACGCGCAATTTACACCAGGTGCTGCGGGTTAAATCCTCACGATGATGAAGTACCATCTGATCGAGGTTATCAAGCAGCTGCCTCGACTCATCAAAGTGGAAATAATGCGCCAGTGCCCAGGCCAGGTTAATTTGCAGGTCAATGCGCGAAGGATCGGTGCTGGGCGGTAAATGATGCATCCATGAGATCAGGGTATCGATATCCCCTTCTTCCGCCAGTGACTGAGCGCTTGCGCCATCCTGCACGGGGCTATGCACCGGCTTGCCTGCGCTGAGCGCATGGCGTACCGCCTCAGACCACAGCTTCTGTTCGACGAACCAATGACTGGCTAATTCATGTAGCTGTTTGCGATCAATAGCGTTGTTCTGCTGCAGCATAGTCCGAAGATTTTCCTGTAACAGAGGATGGTAGCGGAACCAGTAGCCTTGTTCGTCAAGGGCTGACAAAAAAAGGTTGTGTCGCTCAATCCATGCCAGCATCGCTTGACTATCATCTCGTCCTGTCACTGCATTGCATAGTTCGGCATTTAACCGGCTGAGGAAGGACGTTTTTACCAGGAAATCGAGAACCTCTTCCGGCAGCGGGTCCAGTACCACCTCTTTCAGATAGCGGGCAATGGACCGTGTTCCTCCATGCATATTGCGCAACAGATGCTCGGGATTATTTTGTAATTCTGCCGACAATGAAGCGATCTTCATGCCTGCGATCCAGCCCTCTGTCACGGACTGTAGCCGCTGTGCATGGTGGTTGCTGAGGGGTAGCGCAACCGTGCGGCTAAAATAGTGTTTTGTTTCTTCGAGCGTGAATTGCAGGTCTCGATCATAGATCTCCACCAGTTGGTCCTGGGCCTGCAGCTGGCTCAGCGCAAGATTCGGGTGGAAACGGCTGCCAATGATCAAATGCAAGGCGGCAGGCGCATGCTTGATTAAATACCCCAGCGCTTCATAGACCCCACGATCGTTAATCACGTGGAAGTCGTCGATAATCAGGTACACGTCATGCGGGCAGTAGTGTAGCTGGTTAATGAGCCCGGCCAGCAGTTGCTCGGAGCTGGAGAGCTTCTGTTCTTCCATGTCACGCCAGAAATCGGCGTCCCAGTCAGCATAGAGTGGACGCAATGCTTGCAGCAGATAAGGAATAAACTGCCATACGTCATCATCATCCTCATCGAGGCTCAGCCAGGCGATACGTTCGCCCTGGGCGACCATCTGCTGATGCCATTGCGCCAACAGCGTGGTTTTGCCAAATCCAGCGCCGGCGCAGACGACGCCCAGCCGGCACTGCTGAACGGGACTGAGAAGCTGAAGCAGCCGGGGGCGCTCCAGCAATTGTATCGAGGAGCGAGGCGGGACGAATTTGGTCAGGATTAGCGGCAAGCCTCGCGTCAGCCGCAATGGCCCGGAGACCAGTGAGGGTGATTGGCGACTTTCTAAATCCAATGGCTTCATCCGTGGTTATCTACTCGCTTTGTTTTTTTTCAATTGTACGCCAGCCCCCGGGATGACATGGGACAGCCAAACTTTATTACTACACAAAATTTAGAAAGTTTGACCTCAAGCATGAAAACCCCCACCTACCCCCCCATGAAGGTGGCTTCGCACTCCCTTTAACCGCTCGTAGATTCATTGCATGGGTGTGGCCAGGGTTATCCGCCCTGTCTGTTGGCCCCGCCTGGGTGACCTTTATTGAGGAGAATTAAACGATGCTCAGCAAACAGGCGTTATTGCAGGCTTACCGCAAGATGCGGGAGATCAGGACCTTTGAAGAGCGGTTGCATCAGGAAAATACCAGCGGTGATATTCCGGGCTTCATTCACCTTTACACCGGCGAGGAAGCCATCGCGGTGGGGGTCTGCGAAAATTTAACGAGCGCAGATTTCATTGGTTCAACACACCGTGGACATGGCCACTGTATTGCTAAAGGTTGTGACATTCACGGCATGATGGCCGAAATATTCGGTAAGGACAGCGGGTTATGTCGCGGTAAGGGCGGGTCGATGCACATTGCCGATCTGTCGAAAGGAATGCTGGGGGCGAACGCTATCGTTGGGGGAGCCCCTCCCCTGGCCATCGGCGCCGCGCTAACGGCAAAGACGCTAAAAACCGGCAACGTCGGTGTCTCTTTTACGGGCGATGGGGGTTCTAATCAGGGCCTGGTCTTTGAAGCCATCAATATGGCCGTCGTGCTCCAGCTTCCAGCCGTCTTTATTTTCGAGAATAACGGTTACGGCGAAGGGACCGGCCATGACTACGCCGTGGGTGGGCGTGATATCGCCCGGCGCGCCGCTGGCTTCGGCCTGCCGGCAGTGACCGTCGATGGCACCGATTTCTTTGCCGTTTATGAGGCAACCTCAGAGGCGGTCAAGCGTGCGCGAGAAGGCGGTGGCCCAAGCGTCATTGAGGCCAAAGCCTTCCGCTGGCATGGTCATTTTGAGGGCGATCCCGCGCTATATCGTGCGGAAGGTGAAGTGCAACGCCTGCGTGAACAACATGATCCGCTGAAGATTTTCACCGCTAAGGTCAAGCAACATATCACCCAGGAAGAACTAACGGCGATTGACGAGGAAGTAGAAGCCCTGGTCAACGATGCCGTATTGAAGGCCCGGGCCGCTGCCTACCCGGCTCCGGAAGACCTGCTGACAGACGTGTACGTCTCATACTGAGGGTGATAACCATGACAATAAAAACCTATCGTGAAGCGGTCAAGGAAGCCCTGGCTCAGGAAATGGAACGCGATGAACGCGTGGTGCTCATCGGTGAAGACTTGCGTGGCGGTCATGGCGGAAATGCGCCCGAAGAGGCGAAGATAGAAGCCTTTGGCGGTGTGCTTGGGGTCACTAAAGGGCTGTGGACGCAGTTCGGCTCCGATCGGGTGATCGACACGCCCATTACCGAGTCGGCCATTATCGGTATGGCGGCCGGCGCCGCAGCGACGGGTCTACGGCCGGTCGCGGAATTGATGTTCATGGATTTTTTTGGCGTGAGTCACGATGCGCTGTACAACCAGGCGGCTAAGTTCCGCTACATGTTTGGTGGCAAAGCCAGGGCCCCGCTGGTGATGCGAGGTATGATCGGCGCGGGGTTTTCCGCCGCGGCCCAGCATTCACAGTCACCCTATAATATCTTTGCCACCACCCCAGGGCTGAAGGTGGTGGTGCCCTCGACGCCTTATGACGTCAAGGGTCTGTTAATCCAGTCCATTCGCGACGACGACCCGGTGGTATTCTGCGAGCATAAAATGCTGTACGACCTCAAGGGCGAGGTACCGGACGAGAGCTATACCATCCCGCTAGGTGTAGCCAACTATACCCGCGAAGGAGAGGACGTCACCATCATTGCGTTGTCGGCAATGGTGCATAAAGCCAACCAGGTGGCGGACAAGCTGGCTAAAGAGGGGATCTCGGTCGAGGTGGTCGACCCGCGAACCATTTCGCCGCTGGATGAGGAAGGGATTCTGGAATCGGTGGCTTCCACGGGACGGGTCGTGATTGTCGACGAATCCGCGGCACGCTTCGGTTTTGCTCATGATGTCGCGGCGCTGATTGCGTCCCAGGCATTCCATTTCCTCAAAGCGCCCGTTCTGCTGGTGACGCCGCCACACACGCCGGTCCCGTTCTCCCCTGCTCTCGAAAAACTCTGGATCCCTGGCGTTGAACGTATCGAAGCCGCCGTCCGTCAAGTGCTGGAGGATTAACCGATGAGCGAAATCAAGACGCTTGAAATGCCAAAGTGGGGGCTTTCCATGGAGGAAGGCTTGCTCGCTCGGTGGGCAATCCAGGAGGGTGACAGCTTCACCCCAGGGCAGGAAATCTGTGAGATTGAAACCAGTAAAATCGTTAATGTGCTGGAGGCACCCTTTGCCGGTACGTTACGTCGGATAATCGCCCGCGAGGGTGAGACGCTTCAGGTAGGCGCCGTGCTGGCCCTGGCGGCTGACGCGTCGGTCAGCGATGCTGAACTGGACGAATTTGCTGCCAGCCTGGCTTCGGCGAAACCCGCAACCCCTGGCCCGGAGTCTGCCGCGCCGGGCGTAGCGGCACAGGCAGGCGCTAAGCCAGCTTCCATTGTTTCCCCGCCATCCAACAGCCCCGAGCCCCCTGTTGGGCAGACCGATATCCCCGTCAGTCTGCAAGGCGTGACCGATGTGACTCAGGTTAATGCCACGCCCCATGCGTTAAGACTGTCTGCCCGCTGGGGTGTCGACCTGAAAAAAGTCCGCGGCAGCGGGCGCGGGGAGCGTATCTCTGTTTCTGATCTGGAAAGCGCGATCATTGCCGCCGGCGGTCGTCTGGCCTCTCCGACGCCCCCCGTTCGTCGCAGCAAAGCGCCCCGCTCGCATGCCGATGATAGCCAGGTATCGGCTACCCCGCTGGCGCGCCGTCTGGCCGGCAAACTGGGTATCAACTTACATGACTGCCGAAGCAGCGGTTCACGCGGTCGGGTGAGTCGCGATGATGTGCTGGCCGCGGCGTTGTTACTCGACGAGCAACCGCAGACCAGCCCTGTGCAGGAGAGTGCCCCGGCACCCTTTGAGAGCATCCCGATGTCCGGTATGCGGCGGGCTATCGCTTCTCGCCTGCAAACGTCCAAGCAACAGTCTCCCCATTTCCGTTTGAACGTCGATCTCGATCTGGAACGACTGTTAGCGTTACGTCAGGACATTAACCGCGAAGTACCCGGCGTCAAGATTTCGGTTAATGACCTGTTGGTGAAGGCCTGCGCCCTGGCTCTGGTGGCCGTGCCTGACGTCAACATCCAGTTTGATGAAGCGACACAAAGTATCCGCCGCTTTGCGGATGCCGACATTTCGGTGGCCGTTGCGCTGCCTGCCGGGCTAATTACCCCTATTGTTCGCTCGGCGAACCGGAAATCGATTAGCGACATATCGAAAGAAATTCACTCGCTGGTGACCAGAGCCAAAGCGGGCACGCTGAAGCCGGAAGAGTTCCAGGGCGGGACCTTTAGCGTGTCAAATCTGGGAATGCTCGGCGTCCGGCAGTTTGACGCCATCATCAATCCACCGCAAAGCGCAATCCTCGCCATTGGCGCCGGCGAGCTCCGGGCGGTAGTACGCGACGGGCAAATCGTCGCGCGCCAGCAAATGACGGTATCGCTATCCTGCGATCACCGGGTCATCGATGGCGCGGCAGGTGCGGCTTTTCTCCGGGAACTCAAGCGACTGATTGAAACCCCGACCTTGATGTTTATCCAGGAGACGAGCTATGCACGATAAATACGATGTGCTGATCATCGGCGGTGGTCCTGGGGGATACGTTGCCGCCATCCGTGCCGGTCAGCTAGGGCTTCGTACCGCATTAGTGGAAAAACAGCATCTGGGCGGCATCTGCCTGAACTGGGGATGCATTCCAACCAAGGCGCTGCTGCATGGCGCTGAGGTTGCGCACACTATCACCCATGCCAGTCAGCTGGGCATCAGCGTGGGCGAGGTGAACGTCGATCTGCAAAAACTGGTGCAGTTTAGCCGTAACGTATCGCAACAGCTCACCGCAGGGGTTGCGTACCTGTTGAAGAAAAATGGCGTGCAGGTCATTGATGGCACCGCGCGGCTGCGCGGCAAGGGGCAAATAACGGTCGAGGATGCCCGCGGTGAAGCCCGCGATTACCGGGCCGATCACGTGATCCTGGCAACCGGCGCCCGGCCACGCGCATTACCAGGCATCACGCCAGATGGCGAATATATCTGGACCTATTTCGAGGCGCTGCGGCCTAAGCGATTGCCCAAGTCGCTCTTAATCATCGGTTCAGGGGCGATTGGCGTCGAGTTCGCCAGCCTTTATAACGATCTGGGCTGTAAAGTAACGCTGGTCGAGCTGGCTTCGCAGATTTTGCCAGTGGAAGATGCCGAGGTGTCTGCAGCAGTGCGTAAGTCATTCGAAAAACGCGGTATTCAGGTCCATACCCAGACCCTGGTGACGCAAGTACAGCTCACCGATACCGGGGTGCGCTGCACACTGAAAAACACCGGCGGCGAATATTCCCAGGATGTCGAACGTGTGCTGCTGGCGGTCGGCGTACAGCCGAATATTGAAGATCTGGGGCTGGAAACGCTGGGCGTTGAGTTAGACCGCGGTTTTATCAAGACGGACGCGGCTTGTCGCACTAACGTATTCGGGCTTTATGCCATCGGCGATGTAGCCGGCCCGCCGTGTCTGGCGCACAAGGCCAGCCACGAAGGCGTGATCTGCGTTGAGACACTGGCCGGTATCGAAGGCGCCCATCCGCTTGATCGCGACTATGTGCCCGGTTGCACTTATGCCCGGCCTCAGGTTGCCAGTATGGGCCTGACGGAATCGACGGCTCTGGCCAGGGGACGGCCCGTCAGGATCGGTAAGTTCTCTTATCAGAGCAATGGTAAGGCGCTGGCCAGCGGCGAGACAGAGGGTTTTGTGAAGACGATTTTCGATGCTGAAACCGGCGAGTTGCTGGGCGCGCATATGGTTGGCGCACAGGCCACGGAACAGATCCAGGGCTTTGGCATCGCCCGTCACCTGGAGGCCACAGACGAAAGTCTCCTGTCGATGATCTTTGCGCATCCGACACTTTCCGAAGCGATGCATGAATCCATACTCGCGGCCTGCGACCAACCGTTGCATCAATAAAAAATAAGGGAGGCGATAGCTGAGCGATACGGAGTAAGTTCCCGTTATCCCTCCCGCACTCCCCGGCAGAAGATCCCCAACAACGGTTACGGCAGGATCTATTGATCTGAAACGCTAAGCGCCATGCGTAAATTCTGTATGTTTAGTAGACAACCAAACGACAGGAGGGGCGATCTATGACACAGCACGAAAGTTTTTGCCAGGCCTGCGGAATGCCGATGTCCGCACCTGATGCGCAAGGGGCCAGCGATAAATATTGCGCGTATTGCAGCGACAGCGACGGTAATCTGAAATCCTGGGAAGAGGCCGTATCCGGTCTGGCGGCTTTTCTCGACTCCTGGCAAAAGGTGGGCGTAGCGGAATCACGGAAACGGGCAAAACGTTATCTGACGGCGATGCCTGCCTGGGCGCACAAAGCGGATGAGTAATTTGCCCGGGCGGCAGGATGAAATCAGTAGGGACAGATCGCCATGCCGACAACATTGCTATAGCGTTTTTGTACGCCATCCGGACAGGAATAAATGCGCGTTGTAGATGACGACCTGCAGGCATAGGCATGCATGGATGCGATCTTCATGCGGATGAAATAAACGCCTGGCGTTCTCACCCTTGACCGGATGCATTATTGCCTGGTTTTTAAAGGTTCTGTTTCTGTATTTAACCCGGCACTTCTCATGGAATACAACATATTGATGTGATGAATCTCTCATTTCAACGATACCAACTGGACAATAAGTTATCGCGTGTGTTAGTTATTTAATCACGCAAGAGAACAGATTTAATTTAAAAAAGTTAAACCTTTCTCACTTTGCTAAAAAATTGCATTGATAATGCTTTGGAATCCCGAACCATTATCAAAAGGGTATGTGAACAGAAAGCCCTCAGAGACGCGAGTCTCTGAGGGCTTTTTTTTTGTTTTTTATCTCAGGAGTAAATAAATGTCTAAAGAACGTCGTCTCGCAAGAATATTCGCAAAAGATGGTAAATCCGTGACCTTAGCGCTGGATGGCTACTATTTTTCCACGAAAACAAATGGTATTGATAATACGATAAATCAGCTCCCTGCTCTGGTGGAACACGGCCTGGATTGTGCGCTCGTCACGTACGGCATGTTGAAGAATTATCGGGAAGCATTAAACAGCGTTCCCGTTGTCTTACGCGTCGACAGCACGGTCAGTATCTTTGACAATACCGTTCCCGATACTACCCCCGTTTTTTCCGTCGAAGATGCGCTTAAAGTCGCTGCCGAGGGCGTGGTCTGCATGACCTTCCCCGGCGCCTTCAATGAAGAAAAAACCCACATTATGGCGATGCAACTCGCGCAGGCAGCGGATCGCTGGAACGTACCGCTGATTGTCGAATCGCTCCCGTATGGTTATCCCGTCACCAGCGATGATTCTAACAATCCGGCCATCATCGCTGCATCGGCCCGCGCAGCGGTGGAGCTGGGCGCGGACGTCATCAAAACGCGTTTTACCGGTTCACCAGAGGACCGACTGATCGTTGAAGCTGCTGGCGTGCCGGTGCTTGCCTTAGGAGGGCCAAAAACCGGCATCGACGGTTACTTCAAATTTGTTCAGCACTGTATGCAGATGGGTGCGAAAGGCGTGGCTGTGGGACGAAACATTACCCAGGATCCGCAGCCGGCGAAAGTGGTAGCAGGCCTGAATGCCATCATCCATGAAAACGCAACAGCGGAAGATGCATACAGCCTCTACATGGCTAAATAACATCGGAAATTAATATGATTTCGAATAACACCATCATCCCTTCCATCAGGAAGTATAAATACTTTGAAAAAGCATTATCCTGCCAGTCAGAATATGTACTGCTATCCGAAGCGAATATCGGCAATCTGCAGTCGCTGATTGGCAAATGCCATCAAAGCGGTAAGAAGGTCCTCGTTCACCTTGAATTACTGGGCGGCTTCAAACCGGATCAGGCGGGGATCAATCTGCTGAAAAATTATTACAAGGTTGATGGTGTTATTTCTTCCAATCTCTCCGCGCTACGCTACGCCAAAAAGGAGGGATTGCTGACCGTATATCGGGTTTTACTTATCGATTCGCGATCGCTTGATCAGTCGCTCGATATTGTTAAACACAGTCCACCGGACGCAATTGAAATCTTACCTGCTGAATATGCCTGCCAGTGTCTGGAGTTGATTAGCCGAAATTTGAAAGGCTTTGATGTGGTATTCATCGCCGGAGGCTTTGTTAAGCGCAAATACCTTGTAGATAAAATATTCCATGCCGGATTTAAAGGGATAACCACCAGCGAGCCCGGCTTATGGTAACCAATAAGGAGTCCACGCGAATGAAAGATGAATACGTCATGGGCATCGACAATGGTGGAACCGTCACCAAGGCAGCCATCTATGACCGTAAAGGACAGGTGCTCGCCATCGCCTCAAAATCCACACAGATGCTGACACCCAGGGAATTCCACACAGAGCGCAGTATCGATGAGCTGTGGGCCGCTAATGTCGAAGTGATTAAAAAAGCGATTGCGCAATCAGGTATCGACGCCAGCCAGATAAAAGGAGTGGCCGTCACCGGTCATGGTAACGGTCTGTATCTGGTCGACGAAGAAGGTCACCCGGTGCGTAACGGCATTATATCCACCGATAACCGGGCAAAAGAGTACGTTGAGAGATGGCAACGCTCGCCAGAATTCCTTACCGACATTTTGCCAAAAACAATGCAGTCCATCTGGGCCGGACAACCTGTCGCCCTGCTGGCATGGCTGAAGGACTTCGAGCCCGAGACGCTGCAAAAAGCGCGTTATATTTTTATGGTCAAGGACCTGATCCGTTTTTACCTGACCGGAGAGGCTTTTCTTGAGCTGACCGATATCTCAGGGACCAACCTGATCAACGTACGTGACTGCCAGTATGACGATGAACTACTGGCATGGTGGGGACTTGATGAACTGCGGGACAAATTGCCCCCCATCAAACGCTCAACAGAATGCTGCGGAAAAATCACTGACGACGTGGCCCGTCTGACCGGTTTATGCGCAGGTACGCCGGTTTCTGGCGGGGTGTTTGATATCTCGGCCTCTTCCATTGCCTCAGGGATTAACAGTCTCGATAAGATGGCGATCGTCACCGGCACCTGGAGCATAAACGAATACGTTACCGACCACCCGGTTATTGATAAAGATCTGTTTATGACCTCCATTTATCCCATTGAGGGTAAATGGCTCATCACCGAGGCCAGCCCCACCTCCGCGAGCAACCTGGAGTGGTTTATTAACAACTTTATGGAGAGCGACCGGAAAACCTCCGCCGAACAAGGATCGTCGGTCTATGACCTGTGCAATAAGCTGGTTTCATCAACGACGCCGGATGAAAGTCACCTGCTGTTCTTTCCGTTCGTGTTTGGCTCTAACACCATTCCCGACGCCTCGGCCGGCTTTATCGGTGTCAACAGCTTCCATAAAAAAGCCCATTTTCTGCGGGCGATATATGAGGGCGTGGCCTTCAGCCATCTCTACCACACCGAGCGCTTACGCAATATTAACCCGAAGTTAAGCCGCACTATTCGTATTGCTGGCGGCGTCACGAACTCCCCGGTCTGGCTGCAGATATTCGCCGATATCTTCCAGGCCACGCTGGAAATCGTTGACGTCAAAGAGCACGGGACCCTGGGTACCGCGATGACCGCCGCCGTCATGGTGGGCTGGTTTGCGGAGGTATTTGCGGCCTCAAACGACATGGTCCATGTCTCACGCACCGTCTCCCCTAATCCGGAAAACCACCGGGTCTACCAGACCAAATACCAGCTTTATAAAAACCTGTTATCAGAAATGCAGTCGCCGTGGAAAAGCTGCAGCAACTACATCGCGCACTAAGTGAGGAAAAAATGGATCTGAATTTAACGAATCGTACGGCCATCGTGACAGGCGGCGCAACCGGCCTGGGGAAAGAGTTTGTTCTTTCTCTCGCCAAAGAAGGCGTCAATATCTGCTTTACCTATATGCGTGAGGAAGAGCATCCCGAACGGCTGATCGAAACGGTGAAGGCCAGCGCGAACGTAGAGATCATCGCGGTCAAAACCGATCTCTCTGACGAGCAGAGCCGGGAAAATCTGTTTGCCACCTGTATCGACAGACTGGGCAAAGCCGACATTCTGGTGAATAACGCCGGGATCTGGCTGAGCGGCTACGTCACCGAGATCAGCCCGCAGGACTGGGATCTGGTGATGAATGTCAATCTGAAAGCCATCTTCCATCTCAGCCAGCTGTTTGTAAATCACTGCCTGCAGCATGACCAGATGGGCAGCATTCTGAATATTACCTCGCAGGCCGCGTTCCACGGCTCCACGACGGGACATGCGCACTACGCGGCAAGTAAGGCCGGCCTGGTCGCCTTTGCTATCTCTCTGGCGCGGGAAGTCGCCAAACAAAAAATCAATGTGAACAATATCGCCGTCGGGATCATGGATACTGCGATGATCCGTAAGAACATTGAGCAAAACCCTGACTATTACGTCAGTCGTATTCCGGTGGGCCGCGTGGCCCAGCCGCAAGAAATTGCCGACATCGGAGTCTTCATGGTTTCTCCTAAGACCAGCTATATGACGGGAGCAACTCTGGACGTTACCGGCGGTATGTTGATGCGTTAATCTAGGGAGAATCATTATGAAATGTCTGGCAATTGCCGATCTGTTTATCAATGCAGCGATGATGGAATCAGGACTAAAAGCGCTCAGGGATAAGGGAATTGAAGTGGAAATACGCGAGTGGTCACATGACTCCGTTGAGAAACTTCAGGAAGATAATCTGCGGGTTGAACAGGAAGGAGCAGAAGCGGTGGCCTTACCGGAAGCGCTGCTTCAGGGAACGGATGATATTGACATCCTGATCACTCAGTTTGCCCCCGTCAATACTGCGGTGTTCGATAAACTACCAAAGCTGAAATATGTAGGCGTGCTCCGCGGTGGCGTGGAAAACGTGAATCTTCAGGTGGCGAACGCCCGGGGCGTTGAGGTGATAAACACACCGGGGCGTAACGCTCGCAGCGTCGCCGAATTCACGGTCGGCATGATCCTGGCGGAAATGCGCAATATCGCCCGTTCACACGATGCCCTGCGTGACAAATACTGGCGTAAAGACAGTCCGAACCATCAGGCGATCCCGGAGCTTGGCGGAAAAGTCGTGGGGCTGGTTGGCCTCGGTCATATTGCCCAACTGGTCGCGGGATTTCTCAGTGGCTTTGGCACGGAGATTATCTTTTACGATAAGTACGTTGCAGACCATGAACGTTATGAGAAAGTCGATTCTCTGGACGAACTGGTACAACGCGCCGACGTTATCTCGTTACATGCTCGCCTGACGCCGGAAACCGAAAATCTGATTAACGCACACCATTTCGCGCTAATGAAGCGCAGTGCCATCATTGTTAACACGGCACGCTCCGGGTTAATCAATGAAAAAGAGATGATTGATGCGCTCAGATCCGGGCAAATCATGGGCGCCGCGCTTGATACCTTTGATGACGAGCCACTCCCTGACGACAGTGCATTCTATACACTGAATAACGTGACCATTACGCCGCATATTGCCGGGAGTACCATTGACGCATTCAGTAATTCGCCCAAACTCTTCGCTGAGATCCTTTTAAAGAAACTCAGTTAAATACTAAAAGAACCATTAAAGGTATTAACAGGGCCCAATGGGCACGGATTAACTCGTGCCCAATTCGCCCGCCTTTTAAGGAATCATTATGGATATTATCAACAGCATTATTAGTCTGGGGGCATCAGTAATGATGCCAGTAATATTCTTTATTATCGCGCTTTGCTTTGGCGTTAAAATCGGTACGGCATTTAAAGCAGGAATGCTGGTAGGCATTGGTTTTGAAGGGGTGGGGCTGGTGATTGGCCTGCTGCTGACAAATCTGGGCCCCGCATCGCAGGCGATGGTTGAGCGTATCGGCCTGCAATTAACGGTCGTTGATACCGGTTGGCCTACCGCATCGACCATTGGCTGGGGTTCGCCGCTGATGCTGCCCGTCGTGGCGGGCTTTATCGTCATCAACCTGGCTATGCTTCTGTTGAAATTAACCAAAACGGTGAATATCGATATTTTTAACTACTGGATTTTCCTGATCATGGGGTCTGTGGTCTATGCCGGAACGGGAAATTACTGGCTTTCGGTCGGTATTACATTCGCTATTTTTGTGTTGACGCTATTGGCGGCAGATTTAACGGCTCCATATTTACAAAAAAACTATAATCTTAAAGGGATATCATTCCCACATCTTACCTGTATAGCTTACGTGCCGTTTGGCATTGCCTGTAATTACATCATTGATAAGATCCCGCTTATCAATAAAATCAATTTCGATCCGGAAAGTATTAATAAAAAATTCGGCGTTTTTGGCGAGCCTCTTACCCTGGGATTTGTGCTGGGACTGCTGTTGGCCTTCCTGGCGGGATATGACGTTTCTGCTGCCGTTTCACTGGCCATTAAGGTTTCAGCCGCCATGCTGCTACTGCCTAAAATGATTGAAATTCTGGTGCAGGGATTGTTGATTGTCCGTGATGCCGCTGAAGCAAAACTGAAGGCTAAATTCCCGGGGCGCGATTTTTACATCGGGATGGATACGGCGTTACTGATCGGTGAACCTTCGGTACTGGCGACCGGTCTGCTGTTAATCCCTATGGCTGTGGTGCTGTCTATCATTCTGCCCGGCAACCGCGTACTGCCCTTTGTCGATCTGGCTTCATTAATGTTCCTGCTGGCAATGGTCACGCCGTTCTGTAAACGAAATATGTTCCGCATGTTCATAACCGGAACCCTGATCGTGACCTGCATCCTGTATGTCGGGACGGACATTTCGCAAGAATACACTCAGGCGGCGGTGAACTCGCATATTCCAGTGCCGGAAGGGATGGCCGAGATCACCAATATCGTCGGCGGCGCCACGACGCCTGTCGGCTGGCTGGCCGTCAAGTTTGGCGAGTTTTTTAGCGCCACACCCTAGTACAAAACCACACAAGTAAACAGAGGGTAAACTGCTGCCCTCTGTTTCTTCCTCTTATACTGTGCACTGAATAGCTGGCTCAGCTACGCCCCTGGTTTGAACATCTGACCAGCGCGTCCGCCCCCTGCGCGGCGAGGTGGTTCATTTCTTTTGTGCCCCCTCCTCTTTTCAACCCAACCTGTTATGCTCCTTCTTTCATTATTCTCTGGAGATCCCGATGCTGACCATCTGGGGCCGAAAAACCTCCTCTAACGTGCAGGCGCTGATGTGGTGTGTTGGCGAGCTTGGGCTGGATTATCTCCGGTTCGACGTGGGGCATCGCTATGGCGGTACCGACAGCGAGGCGTTTTATCAGCTCAATCCCAATCGTACGGTGCCAGTGCTGCAGGATGACGAAAATCCGCCGCTGTGGGAAACCGGCGCGATCCTTCGCTATTTAGCCAGTCGCTACGCCGACGACGCCTTCTGGCCGGGCGAACTGCTGGCTCGTACTGAGGTTGATCGCTGGGCCGAGTGGTCAAAGCAGAATATCGCCCTCGGCTTTACGGCGCCGGTGTTCTGGCGCGTGGTGCGCACGCCCGCCGCCGAGCGGGATCCGCAGGCCATCGCCGCGGCGGTGACGGCCCTGGAGCAAAAGCTGGCGGTTGCCGAGGCACGTCTCGCCGGCAGTCGCTATCTGGTGGGCGATACGTTCACCCTGGCCGATATCCAGTTTGGCCATGTGCTGTACCGCTACTTTGCAATCGATATCACCCGTCGTCCCCTCCCCCACCTTGCGGCGTATTATGCACGGCTAACCGCACGGCCCGCCTTTCGCCAGCACGTCATGGTCAGCTACGACGAGCTGAAGGTCTGAAAATGGTCGGTAGCGCCTCCTGACGCTACCGACATACCGGTTAACGCGCCATCAGGACAAACACGCCCCAGCCGAGATATTCCCGGGTCCAGGTGACGTGGTGTAGCGGCGCAGTGGTCAACTGCTGGCGAACCTCCGGCGCGAAGTCATCGTGCGGATTGGCCTCCAGCCAGCGGCGCATCGTCAGCCATTTCGCCGCTTCATAACGATCCCAGCCCTCCTGGTCGGCCAGCACCATCTCCACCACGTCATAGCCTAGTTCGCCAAAGTGAGCGACCAGCGCCGGCAGCGTCAGGAAGTCATCGGGTGACTGCGCGCCGCAGGCAACCGCTTCTTCCGCAGTGGCGGGGCGTTTGCGCCACCATGGCTCGCCGATAAGCAGCATGCCGCCTGGGTTAAGACTCTGCTTCAGCAGCGCAATCGTGCCTGCCACTCCGCCGCCGATCCACGTTGCCCCCACGCAGGCGGCAATATCGCACGGCTGACTGGCGACATACCCGCTGGCATCCTGGTGTATGAAGGTCACCCGGTCGCTCACCCCGAGCGCTTCTGCCCGGGCGGCCGCCTGCTGACTGAATAGCAGACTCATGTCCACCCCGGTGCCGACGATCTGATGATCGCGCGCCCAGCTACAGAGCATCTCGCCGGAGCCGCTGCCGAGGTCAAGAATGGCGGTGCCCGGCGCCATTCGCAGCGCCCGTCCCAGCGTGGCGTACTTTTCCGGGGTAAAAGGGTTATGAATACGGTGTTCGCTTTCACTGATAGTAAAAATGCGAGGGATATCGATCATGAGTGTTTCTCCTTGAGAGCCATACGCCCGGGCAGCGACCCTGCCCGGGTCGCTGTATCAGCGGTTGTCCGCCTGTGCGCGAACGTTATTCAAACCGGTGGTGTTGATCCGGTACGGCTGGCCATTCACCGACTTAATCAGCTTTTTGGTTTTGAGCTTTTTGAAGACCGCGAGGGTACAGTCGCTCAGCAACAGCCCTTCCCGGGTGTAGCATTCGACGGCGGTAATGCGGCCGGAGGTATCGCGGACGTGCGCAATACGGCCACCTTTGGCGAGTACGTGTAAGGTCCGTTGTTCCTGACGGGATAAATTCATACTGAAACCTGTTCATTATCATGTGCGAAAACATGCCTACACCCGCAGGTGTGTGCGTAAGGTTTAAGCGCAGCGATAATCAGTCCGGCCTGGGCAGGTCGGGAAGCTGATTATCTGATAATGACATTCTCCAGCATCGAAGCCTCGGTGAGCATTGAAAGGTATTTACCGGCTGAATATTAACACCTTCATCTGGTAAGGGTATTGTGCAGATTAAAAACTGTGACCGGTATTACGATTTCCCGTCAGCCTACCCCCCATTTTTTGCGCTATCCGCCGCTCGCTCTGCTCCTCAACTTTCACCACCACCTTATCCCCCTCCCGCATTGTTAAATAATTGTTGTCAGATCACAAAATGAAAACAAAAAGGCCATTTCGTACGCATTTTATAAAAATGTAGATATTTTTAATTTATGGCTACGAAATGAACATCACCCTGACCTTACAGCGAGGAACGATCCTGATGAACGCCCTGACCGCAGTAAAACCGACACCCGCGCCGTTAGCCCAGCAATACCCTGGCTTTACCGTCTCCCCTTCCGCCCAGTCGCCGCGCCTGCTGGAGCTCACCTTTTCCGCGGACACCACCACCCAGTTTCTGCAGCAGGTCGAGCAGTGGCCGGTGCAGGCGCTGGAGTACAAATCTTTCTTACGCTTCCAGGTGGGCAAGATCCTCGACGATCTGTGCGGCAACCAGCTGCAGCCGCTGCTGATCAAAACATTGCTCGATCGCGCGGAAGGCGCGCTGCTGATCAACGGCGAAGGGATCGATAACGTCAGCCAGGCCGAAGAGATGGTCAAGCTGGCCACCGCCGTCGCCCACCTGATTGGCCGTTCCAACTTCGACGCCATGAGCGGCCAGTATTACGCCCGCTTCGTGGTAAAAAACGTCGATAATTCCGACAGCTACCTGCGCCAGCCGCACCGGGTGATGGAGTTGCACAACGACGGTACCTACGTCGAAGAGCAAACCGACTACGTGCTGATGATGAAGATCGACGAGCAGAACATGCAGGGCGGCAATTCCCTGCTGCTGCATCTCGACGACTGGGAGCACCTCGACGAATTCTTCCGCGACCCGCTCGCCCGCCGCCCGATGCGCTGGGCCGCGCCGCCGAGCAAAAACGTCAGCAAAGATGTTTTCCACCCGGTGTTCGACGTCGACCAGCTGGGTCGCCCGGTGATGCGCTATATCGACCAGTTCGTCCAGCCGAAAGATTTCGAAGAAGGCACCTGGCTGAGCCGCCTCTCCGACGCGCTGGAGACCAGCAAAAACATTCTTTCTATACCGGTGCCGGTAGGCAAATTTCTGTTGATTAACAACCTGTTCTGGCTGCACGGCCGCGACCGCTTTACGCCGCACCCGGACCTGCGCCGCGAGCTGATGCGCCAGCGCGGCTACTTTGCGTATTCCACGAATCATTACCAGACTCATCAATAAGGGTTTTCAGGCGAAGGAATTGAGCGGATGTATGATTTCGTGATTATCGGCGGCGGCATCATCGGCATGTCGACCGCCATGCAGTTAATTGAGATTTACCCGGACGCCCGCATTGCGCTGCTGGAAAAAGAGTCCGGCCCGGCCTGCCATCAGACCGGCCACAACAGCGGCGTGATCCACGCCGGGGTGTATTACACCCCCGGCAGCCTCAAGGCGCAGTTTTGCCTCGCCGGCAACCGCGCTACCAAGGCCTTTTGCGAGCAGAACGGCATCCGCTATGACGTCTGCGGCAAGATGCTGGTCGCCACCTCGCCGCTGGAGATGGAGCGGATGCGCGCCCTGTGGGATCGCACCGCCGCCAACGGCCTGCAGCGGGAATGGCTGAGCGCCGGGGAGCTGCGCGAGCGCGAACCGAACATAACCGGGCTCGGCGGGATCTTCGTCCCTTCCAGCGGCATCGTCAGCTACCGCGACGTGGCGGCGGCGATGGCGAAGAACTTCGAATCGAAAGGCGGCGCCATCGTCTACAACGCCGAAGTCAGCGCCCTGAAAGAACACGCCAGCGGCGTGGTGATCCGTACCCGTCAGGGCGGTGAGTATGAGGCCTCGACGCTGATTACCTGCTCCGGGCTGATGGCCGATCGGCTGGTGAAAATGCTCGGCGTCGATCCCGGGTTTATCATCTGCCCGTTCCGCGGGGAATATTTCCAGCTTGCCCCGCAGCACAATCAGATCGTCAACCATCTGATCTATCCGATCCCCGATCCGGCGATGCCGTTCCTCGGCGTCCACCTGACCCGCATGATCGACGGCAGCGTCACCGTCGGCCCCAACGCCGTGCTGGCCCTGAAGCGCGAAGGCTATCGCAAGCGTGATATCTCGCTGGCCGATACCCTGGAGATCCTCACCTCGCCCGGCATCCGCCGGGTACTGCAAAACAACCTGCGCTCCGGACTGGGCGAAATGAAGAATTCGCTGTGCAGAAGCGGCTATCTGCGGCTGGTGCAGAAATACTGCCCGAGCCTGACGCTCAGCGATTTACGCCCGTGGCCGGCCGGCGTGCGGGCGCAGGCGGTGTCGCCGCAGGGCAAACTGATCGACGATTTTCTCTTCGTCACCACCGCGCGTTCCATTCACACCTGTAACGCGCCGTCGCCGGCGGCGACGTCGGCTATCCCGATCGGCGCGCATATCGTCAGCAAGGTGCAGACCCTGCTGGCCAGCCAGAGCAATCCCGGACGCACGCTGCGTGCGGCACGTAGCGTGGAGACACTACACGCCGCTTTTACCCGTTAACCCCCTGAAGACAGGAAGCGATTATGCAACTCAACGATATGACTCTGTTTCGCCAGCAGGCGCTGATTGATGGTCAGTGGCGCGATGCGCCCAACGGCGACGTGATTGCGGTGACCAACCCGGCCAACGGCGAGCAGCTCGGCAGCGTGCCGAAAATGGGCGCCGACGAAACCCGACAAGCGATCGAGGCAGCTAACCGCGCCCTTCCCGCCTGGCGTGCCCTCACCGCCAAAGAGCGGGCGAACATTCTGCGCCGCTGGTTCGATCTTATGATGGAGAATCAGGACGATCTCGCTCGTCTGATGACCCTCGAGCAGGGGAAACCGCTGGCGGAAGCCAAAGGTGAAATCAGCTACGCCGCCTCCTTTATTGAGTGGTTCGCCGAAGAAGGTAAGCGCATTTACGGCGACACCATTCCTGACCACCAGGCCGACAAGCGCCTGCTGGTGATTAAGCAGCCCATCGGCGTTACCGCCGCCATCACCCCGTGGAACTTCCCGGCGGCGATGATCACCCGCAAAGCGGGCCCGGCGCTGGCTGCGGGCTGCACCATGGTCCTGAAACCGGCCAGCCAGACGCCGTTTTCTGCGCTGGCGCTGGCCGAACTGGCGAATCGCGCCGGGATCCCCGCCGGGGTGTTCAACGTGGTCACCGGCTCAGCCGGCGCGGTCGGCGGCGAACTGACCAGTAACCCGCTGGTGCGCAAGCTCTCCTTTACCGGCTCGACCGAGATTGGCCGCCAGCTGATGGAGCAGTGCGCGAAAGACATCAAAAAAGTCTCCCTGGAGCTGGGCGGCAACGCGCCGTTTATCGTCTTCGACGATGCCGACCTCGACAAAGCCGTCGAGGGGGCGCTGGCGTCGAAGTTCCGCAACGCCGGGCAGACCTGCGTTTGCGCCAACCGCCTGTACGTCCAGGACGGGGTATATGAACGTTTCGCCGAGAAGCTGCAGCAGGCGGTGGAAAAACTGCGCATTGGCGACGGCCTGCAGGACGGGGTCACCACCGGCCCGCTGATCGACGAGAAAGCCGTCGCCAAAGTTGAAGAACACATTGCCGACGCCATCGCCAAAGGCGCGAAGGTGGTCACCGGCGGCAAACCGCACGCCCTGGGCGGCAACTTCTTCCAGCCGACCATCCTGGTCAACGTTCCCGACAGCGCCAAAGTGGCGAAAGAGGAGACCTTCGGCCCGCTGGCCCCGCTGTTCCGCTTTAAAGATGAAGCCGACGTCATTGCCCAGGCCAACGATACCGAGTTCGGCCTCGCCGCCTATTTCTACGCCCGCGATCTGAGCCGCGTGTTCCGCGTCGGCGAAGCGCTGGAGTACGGCATCATCGGCATCAATACCGGCATTATCTCCACCGAAGTCGCCCCGTTCGGCGGCGTTAAGGCCTCCGGCCTCGGCCGCGAAGGGTCGAAGTACGGTATCGAAGACTACTTAGAAATCAAATACATGTGTATTGGCCTTTAACAGGAGTGTCGGATGAACAGCAATAAAGCATTAATGGCGCGTCGCAGCGACGCGGTCCCGCGCGGCGTCGGCCAGATCCATCCTATCTTCGCCGAGCGCGCGGAGAACTGCCGGGTGTGGGACGTCGAAGGGCGGGAATATCTCGATTTTGCCGGCGGTATCGCGGTGCTCAATACCGGCCACCTGCATCCGCAGATTGTCGCCGCCGTGGAGGACCAGCTGAAAAAGCTGTCCCATACCTGCTTCCAGGTGCTGGCCTACGAGCCCTACCTGGCGCTGTGCGAAAAGATGAACCAGAAGGTGCCAGGTGATTTCGCCAAGAAAACCCTGCTGGTCACCACCGGGTCGGAAGCGGTGGAGAACGCGGTGAAGATCGCCCGCGCGGCAACCGGGCGCAGCGGCGCTATCGCCTTCACCGGCGCCTATCACGGCCGTACCCACTACACCCTGTCGCTGACCGGTAAAGTGAATCCTTACTCCGCCGGTATGGGCTTAATGCCGGGCCACGTCTATCGCGCCCTCTACCCGTGCGCGCTGCACGGCGTCAGCGATGACGAGGCGATCGCCAGCATCCATCGCATCTTCAAAAACGATGCCGCGCCGGAAGATATCGCCGCCATCATTATCGAGCCGGTGCAGGGTGAAGGCGGATTCTATGCCGCCTCCCCGGCCTTTATGCAGCGCCTGCGCGCCCTGTGCGACGAGCACGGCATTATGCTCATCGCCGATGAGGTTCAGAGCGGCGCGGGCCGCACCGGTACCCTGTTCGCCATGGAGCAGATGGGCGTCGCGGCGGATATCACCACCTTCGCCAAATCCATCGCCGGCGGTTTCCCGCTGGCGGGCGTCACCGGCCGTGCGGAGGTGATGGACGCCATCGCCCCCGGCGGACTGGGCGGCACCTACGCCGGCAACCCCATCGCCTGCGCCGCCGCCCTGGCGGTATTGCAGATTTTCGAGCAGGAAAACCTGCTGGAAAAAGCCAACCAGCTCGGCGATACCCTGCGCCAGGGCCTGCTGGCGATCGCTGAAGATCATCCGGAGATCGGCGATGTCCGCGGTCTGGGAGCGATGATCGCCATCGAGCTGTTTGAAGAGGGCGACCACAGCAGACCGAACGCAAGACTCACGGCGGATATCGTCGCCCGCGCGCGCGACAAAGGCCTGATCCTGCTCTCCTGCGGGCCGTACTACAACGTACTGCGCATCCTGGTGCCACTGACCATCGAAGAGGCGCAGATCGAGCAGGGGCTGAAGATCATCGCCGACTGCTTTACCGAGGCAAAACAGGCATAGAACAACAGATATGCGGACACGAAGTACGTTAGTAAGGGAATGAAGACGAGACCTGCAAAACAACAATAATACGCGTGCCCCGGCGCGGGAATGTCGGGGCGCTCTCCCAGGTGACACACTTCGAGAGGGTAAATGATGGGGCAACTGTCGCAATCACAGGATTTAGGGGCGGGACTGAAGTCGCGCCACGTCACAATGTTATCTATCGCCGGGGTGATCGGCGCGAGTTTATTTGTCGGATCCAGCGTCGCCATTGCCGAGGCGGGCCCGGCGGTGCTGCTGGCCTATCTGTTTGCCGGGCTGCTGGTGGTGATGATTATGCGTATGCTGGCCGAAATGGCGGTCGCCACGCCGGATACCGGCTCCTTTTCCACCTACGCCGATAAAGCCATCGGCCGCTGGGCGGGGTATACCATCGGCTGGCTGTACTGGTGGTTTTGGGTCCTGGTTATTCCGCTGGAAGCCAATATCGCGGCGATTATTTTGCATTCATGGGTGCCGGGCGTCCCGGTGTGGTTGTTCTCCCTGGTCATCACCCTCGCCCTCACCGGCAGTAACCTGCTGAGCGTCAAAAACTACGGCGAATTCGAGTTCTGGCTGGCGCTGTGCAAAGTGGTCGCTATTCTGGCGTTTATCGTACTGGGCGCGGTCGCCATTACCGGTTTTTATCCCTATGCCGAGGTGAGCGGCATTTCGCGTCTATGGGATCACGGCGGCTTTATGCCCAACGGCTTCGGCGCGGTGCTCAGCGCGATGCTGATCACCATGTTCTCGTTTATGGGCGCAGAGATTGTCACTATTGCCGCCGCCGAATCGGATACCCCGGATAAACATATCGTGCGCGCCACCAACTCGGTGATCTGGCGTATCTCTATTTTTTATCTGTGCTCGATCTTTATCGTCGTCGCTCTCATCCCATGGAATATGCCGGGGCTGAAGAGCATCGGCTCCTACCGCTCGGTGCTCGAGCTGCTGCATATTCCCTATGCCAAGCTGATTATGGACGGCGTGATCCTCCTGTCGGTCACCAGCTGTCTGAACTCGGCGCTGTATACCGCTTCGCGGATGCTCTACTCCCTGAGCCGTCGCGGCGATGCGCCGGCCATCATGGGGCGGACCAACCGCAGCAAAACGCCGTACGTGGCGGTGCTGCTCTCCACCGGCGCGGCATTCCTCACCGTGGTGGTAAACTACTACGCGCCTGCCAAGGTGTTTAAATTCCTCATCGACAGCTCCGGCGCCATCGCCCTGCTGGTCTATCTGGTGATCGCCGTTTCGCAACTGCGGATGCGCAAAATCCTTCAGGCGCAAGGCGGCGAGATCCGTCTCAGAATGTGGCTCTATCCGTATCTGACCTGGCTGGTGATCGCCTTTATCACCTTCGTGTTGGTGGTGATGCTGTTCCGTCCGGCGCAGCAGCTGGAGGTGATCTCTACCGGCCTGTTAGCATTGGGAATTATTTGTACGGTACCGATTATGTCGCGCTGGAAAAAGCTGGTATTGTGGCAAAAACTGCCGCTGCAAAATACGCGTTAACCCTCTTCCCGGCGCCCGCCGGGAAGAGTATTCAGGAGTAAGAACATGACCGCCATTTCCCAGGCGACGGCCATTGACGGGTACCGTTGGTTAAAAAACGACATCATCCGCGGGGTCTACCAACCCGATGAGAAGCTGCGGATGAGCCTGTTGACCTCGCGCTATGCCCTGGGGGTCGGTCCGCTGCGCGAGGCGCTTTCGCAGCTGGTGGCCGAGCGGCTGGTGACGGTGGTCAATCAGAAAGGCTATCGGGTAGCGCCCATGTCGGAACAGGAGCTTCTCGATATCTTCGACGCGCGCGCCAACATGGAAGCCATGCTGGTGCGCCTCGCCATTGAGCGCGGCGGCGATGAGTGGGAAGCCGAGCTGCTGGCTCGCGCCCATCTGCTCAACAAGCTGGAGTCGTGCGAAGCGAGTGAGCACTTACTCGATGAATGGGACCAGCGCCATCAGGCATTTCACACCGCCATCGTCGCCGGCTGCGGTTCGCAGTATCTGCTGCAGATGCGCGAACGGCTGTTCGACCTGGCTGCCCGCTACCGCTTCATCTGGCTGCGCACCACTGTGCTGTCGGTGGAGATGCTGGAAGATAAGCATGTCCAGCATCAGACTCTGGTGGACGCTATTCTGGCGCGCGACGCTGAACAGGCCAGCGCGCTGATGCGCGAGCACTTACTGACTCCGATCCCGATTATTCAGCAGGCGATGGCCGACAAGCTGCAGCCGCAGGTAGTGTGAGTCAGGCGGTGGGGTAGAAAGTACGGGGATGCCGGCAACGTCTTCGTCACGCTCCTCCACGCCGCACGGGCGTGGAGAAATCGTATCCGTAGATCAATCAGGCCCGCAGACGAACCGGCTCGCTGAAATCGTCGGCCGGTTCCAGCTTCAGATTAAAGGTGGTCAGCAGTGCTGCCGCGCGCTCGTGAAACTCGCGCAGCGTTTTTTCCAGTCTGTCGCTCACTTCCGGGTCGTCAATGTCGACCGCCTGCCATGACCCTTCTTTATTGAACAGACCAAACTGGTAGCTATAGGTAAAACGTGACTCTTGTGCTTCCATTTCCATCCACCAGCCCCAGAATTCACGCTTCTCCGGCGCGGGCTTAACATTGACGCAAACTGCCAGGCAATCGAAAAAGAAACGGTTGTCATGGCACTGCTCTTCGCGAATGTAAGGCCCTAGCGCCGTGAATTTCTTGATCAACTTACTTTTCAGGTGTCCACTCGGTAACGTCATTGCGATCTCCTTTAGTGATGCAACTGTTTTACCAAACCAATAGAATTTAGCAATAAATTAACCAAATCTATGATTGATCCAGCGGGCGATCTGTCGCAATGCGTGATCAAAATTGCGATACACCGGGTTAAACGGGATCTCCAGCAGTTTGCCATCGGCAGATGACGAGGTGATTAACCGCGACTCCTCTTCAGGGCTGAACGGATCATCCTTCCAGAAGCCGGAGAGCATCGGCGTCGGGCAACGGCGCCCCAGCAGTCCCTGGGTTTTGAGCGAATAGCGATTGAGCTCCACGCGCAGCGCTTCATCGGATGCGTCATGCATGCCCAGCCGCGAGGCCAGCACGTCGAGGTACATCTCCGGCACGCGCCCCTGATGCAGGGGATCCACCAGCAGACCGTGGACCACCGGCCCCAGACAGGCTACGGCCTTCAGCCGCTGCGGCTCCAGGTAACCGAGACGCACCGCGATATTGGCGCCAAAGCGGAAGCCGAAGGCGGCGACCCGGGTATGGTCAATCCACGGCACATTTTCCAGATGGCGCAGCGCGTGCTGATGCAGCAGGCTGGTGTCCTGATTCAGCGTCCATTTTGATGAGAAGCCGATGGAGGGCATATCAATGGTCAGCATGGCAATGCCGAGCGGTGAGAAGTAGTTTTCATACAGGTTGTAATAATCGGTCTGCAGCGAGTCCAGCCCCCCGCACATCAGCACCGTCGGAAACGGCCCCTCGCCTTTCGGCATATGCAAAAAGCCGGTTATCGGCGAGCCGCCAGGGATAGTAAACTCCAGCTCGCGCAGGGCGCCAGGCAGCCGCTGGGCGGCCTCTTCATACGCCCGGTTGGCTAAAGCCTGCGCCTGTTCCGCCAGCTCATCGCCTTTGATATGCGGATAAGCGGCAATGCTGTACAGGTTCGAAGCATGCAGCCAGTGGCGGCCGCTCAGCAAAGGATCGGCTTCCTGCCCGGCCTTTTGCTGCCACTGCATGGCTTCTTTCGCCCACTCAAAAATCCAGTTGCCGCCGCGATAGCCGATAACGGTATCGAACAGCTCGGGATCGGTTCGTTCGGCCTCGCTCATTACAATGCGCGCTTGCACATCGAGAATCTCTTGCGGGGTTACGCCGCGCCAGATCCACATTAAGCGATTGATCAGACGGTACCAGTGATCGACGTGATTGCCGCTCAGCGCTGACTGCATCGCCTGGGGTTTTCCGGCAGAAAACCGGCGCACCAGCGTAGAGGTTTCTGGATGTTTGAAGCGAGGTTTAAACAGCGTTTCGCTAAGGTTAGCCTGTGACATGTGCAGTCTCCGTCGTAGTGCCACTCCGGATATTGTAACCTGCTAAAGGATAAAAAAAACCACGCCCGGCAAGCCGGGCGTGGTAAATAGCACTGTCCTGAAGAATTAACGACCTGCGATAGGCGGTACAAACACCACGCCCATATCCCACGGCTGTTCAATCCAGGTATCCTGCGGAATATCAACCACGTAATCATCCACCAGCGGACGGCCTGCCGGTTTGGCGAAAATGGTGACAAAGTGCGCTTTGGGATACATTTCGCGGATCGCCACAGCGGTCCCGCCGGTATCCACCAGATCGTCGATAACGATAAAGCCTTCGCCATCGCCTTCCGCACGTTTCAGCACTTTCAGCTCGCGCTGGTTATCATGGTCGTAGCTGGAGATGCATACGGTATCAACATGACGAATGCCCAGTTCACGCGCCAGTAACGCTCCCGGTACCAGTCCGCCGCGGCTAACGGCAATAATGCCTTTCCATTGCTCAACCGGCAGCAGACGGCTGGCCAGTTTGCGGGCGTGAATCTGCAACATGTCCCAGGTGACGACGTATTTTTCGCTCATGTGAAGTGTCCCAGCCTGTGTAATACGGCTTAAATAATGTTCGAGGGGGAAAATGGTTGCGCGAGATTATAGAGATCTGACGCACTAAAAACCAGTGTTAAGCGGTTTGCGCAACGCTTTTTGCGTTGTTTACACTACCTGCGGCGGTGGAAAGTGGTATTCTCAACCCCATCGCGCAAGCCCGGGCTTGTTGTGTATTTTAACGCTAACCCTCGTCCTGCAACCGCTGTATGCAGGAGTCTGTAAGGAGACTTACCGTGTCTGAACTGTCTCAACTATCCCCGCAGCCGCTTTGGGATATTTTTGCCAAGATTTGCTCCATCCCGCACCCGTCCTATCACGAAGAACAGCTCGCCGAGCACATTATGGGTTGGGCAAAAGAAAAAGGCTTACACGCGGAACGCGACCAGGTTGGCAACATTCTGATTCGTAAAGGCGCGACTGCCGGTATGGAAAACCGTAAGCCGGTAGCGCTGCAGGCGCACCTCGATATGGTGCCGCAGAAAAATAACGACACCGTCCACGACTTCGTTAAAGATCCGATCCAGCCGTACATTGACGGCGAATGGGTGAAAGCGCGCGGCACCACGCTGGGCGCGGACAACGGTATCGGAATGGCGTCCGCACTGGCGGTACTGGCCGATGATAGCGTCGCTCACGGCCCGCTGGAAGTGCTGCTGACCATGACCGAAGAAGCCGGCATGGACGGCGCGTTCGGTCTGCAGGCCAACTGGCTACAGGCCGATATCCTGATCAACACCGACTCCGAAGAAGAAGGCGAAATCTACATGGGTTGCGCCGGCGGGATCGATTTCACCTCTAACCTGGCGCTGACCCGCGAAGCGATTCCGGCCGGGTTCCAGAGCTTTAAAGTCACCTTAAAAGGGCTGAAAGGCGGCCACTCCGGCGGTGATATTCACCTTGGTCTGGGTAACGCCAACAAGCTGCTGTCGCGCTTCCTCGCCGGCCACGCCGATGAGCTGGATCTGCGTCTGGTCGATTTCAACGGCGGCACGTTGCGCAACGCCATCCCGCGTGAAGCTTACGCTACTGTCGCCGTCGCCGCGGATAAAGCCGATGCGCTGAAAGCGCTGGTGAATACTTACCAGGCGCTGCTGAAAAACGAGCTGGAGGCCAAAGAGAAGAACCTGGTGGTGCTCGTGGAAGCGGTCGATAACGACAAAGCGGCGCTGACTCAGGCTTCCCGCGACACTTTCATCCGTCTGCTGAACGCCACGCCGAACGGGGTTATCCGCAACTCTGACGTGGCGAAAGGCGTAGTGGAAACTTCGCTGAACGTCGGCGTCGTCACCATGACCGATGACAACGTACAGATCCACTGCCTGATCCGCTCGCTGATCGACAGCGGCAAAGACTACGTGGTCAGCATGCTGGATTCTCTGGGTAAGCTGGCGGGGGCGAAAAACGAAGCCAAAGGCGCTTACCCTGGCTGGCAACCGGACGCCAATTCGCCGGTGATGCACCTGGTGCGCGAGACCTATCAGCGTCTGTTCAACAAGACGCCGAACATCCAGATCATCCACGCCGGTCTGGAATGCGGCCTGTTCAAAAAACCGTATCCGGAAATGGACATGGTCTCCATCGGGCCGACCATTACCGGTCCGCACTCTCCGGATGAGCAGGTACATATCGAAAGCGTCGGCCAGTACTGGACGCTGCTGACCGAGCTGCTGAAAGCCATTCCGGCTAAATAAGCACTACCACCGGCGGCAGTCCGCCGCCGGTTTTTCACCCGCCTCACCTTAGCGACCCGCGCTTTCCATCCGGTAGTTAATAAACCACTCTCCGCGCGCCGCTACCCGCTGCTCAGCCACCACCTTAAAGCCATGGGCTGTAAAACAGGGTTTTGCCGTAATGCTGGCGTCCACCGTCAGGATTTGCGCAGGATACTGAGCGCAGAGCGCCTCGATAAGCGCGCCGCCGATACCCTGCCGGCCATGATCCGGCGAGACGAAGAGTAAATCGATATGCGTCCCGATGGCGGTGATAAAGCCAACCGGTTGATGCTCTACTTCCGCCACCAGCCCGATTGAATCAGCCAGCTTTTGCCGCCAGCGCGTCTCATCCACCTGCGCCCAGGCCGCAATCTGCGCCGGGGTATAGTCCCGGCTGGCCGTTTCCCGCACCGCGCGCAGAAAGATCTGGCAGAGCAGTGGTAAATCGCTGTCGTGGTAAGGGCGAATGTGCATGGTTAAATCCCTAATAAAAGCTGCCTTTCCAGCTGCGGATCGAGCAGCGTTACGTGGAGCCCAACCAGACGCACGCCACGTCCGCCACGGCGCTCATCCCAGGCCTTGTGCGCGGTGGCAATCAGATCCGCTTTGTTCAGCCGCGGCCAGACGTGCTCCTGGGTGGTCAGCTGGAAGTCATTGAATTTCAGTTTAATCCCCTGACGGGCGATCAGCAGGTCCGGTTTAACCTTCGCCAGCCGGCGCTCCAGCTCCGGGTAGAGGTTTTCGATTATCGCTTCGCACTCCGGCCATTCGTGAATATCTTCCGCCAGGGTGCGCTCCACGCCCACCGACTTGCGCTGCCGGTCGTTATGGATTTCCCGCTCATCAATCCCGTGGCTACGCTCCCACAAAATACGGCCAAATTTACCGAAGCGCTTAAGCAGCATGGCCAGATCGCTGTTCTGCACATCGCCACAGGTACGCAGGCCCATATTTTCCAGCTTCGCTGCCGATACCTTCCCGACGCCGGGTATTTTCGCCAGCGGCAGCGCCCGCACAAACTCAGCCACCTGATGGGGAGCGATAACGAACTGGCCGTTGGGTTTATTCATGTCAGAGGCGATTTTGGCAAGAAACTTTACCGGCGCGACCCCCGCCGAGGCGGTGAGGCGCAGCTCCCGTTCAATGGTTTCGCGGATCTCCTGGGCTATCAGGGTGGCCGACCCGTGACAATGCACGCTGTCGCTGACGTCAAGATAGGCTTCATCCAGCGACAGCGGCTCAATGCGCGAGGTGTAGCGGGAGAAAATTTCGCGGATATGGTTCGAGGCTTCTTTGTAGGCATCGAAGCGGCCGGGAAGCAGTGTGAGATGCGGGCACAGCTTGAGCGCTGTCGCCGTCGGCATAGCGCTGCGCACGCCAAACTTGCGCGCAGGATAGTTCGCGGTACTAATCACGCCACGCTGTACCCGACTGCCGCCTATTGCGAGGGGGATATCGCGCAACGCCGGGTTGTCGCGCATCTCCACCGCCGCAAAGAAACAGTCCATATCGACATGGATAATTTTACGCATCGTCAGACTCAACACTGTATACCCATACAGCATAGCAAAACTCGCTGCGAATTTGATGCTTTTTTTATTTCATCGGCTAAAAAAGCGGTCAAAACATAAAAATGCAATGAATTATGTTTATTTTCATAAAGTTAACCAATGAATCTGGAAGGTGTAATCATGAAGAAAATACTTACCGCACTTTGCCTGGTGGCCACCGCCGGCGCCTGGGCAGCCCCACAGCTGATTGCCCACCGCGGCGGCACCGGCGATGCGCCGGAAAATACCCTGCCAGCGATCAAGCTGGCGCTGGAGAATAACGCTGAGGCCATCTGGGTCACCGTGCAGTTAAGCCGCGACGGCGTGCCGGTGCTCTACCGGTCAAGCGATCTTTCCGCATTGACCAATAGCGAGGGCAAAGTTTCCAGTTTGACCGCCGCCGAGCTGGCGAAAGTCGATGCCGGCTGGAAATGGGGTGATGACAGCCACCCCTGGCGCGGCAAGCAGGCTACCATTCCCACGCTGCAAGCCGTTTTGCAGCAATGGCCGCACACGTTCTTCTACATCGACATTAAATCTCCGGATGCCGACCCGATCGTGATGGGCGAGCGCCTGCTTGCGGTGTTAAAAGCCACGCACAGCCTCAATCGCGTGCGGGTCTATTCCACCGAAGACCGCTATATCGCCGCGCTGCCGCCGGCTATTCCCCGCTTCGTCACCCGTAGCGAAACCCGCACCAGGCTCGCCAGTATTTCGCTCAGCCATCAGTGCCAGCCTGCCAGCCAGCGCGAAGGCGAACAGTGGTATGGGCTGGAGCTGAAGCGCAAGGTAGAGGTGGTGGAGAAATTCACCCTTGGAGAAGGGATCTCCCCGGCGACGCTCACCTGGGATAAAGAGGCGATGGATTGCTTCCGCTCGCAGGGCAAAGCGCACATTATCTTCTTCGGCATCAACAGTGCGGAAGATTACCGCACGGCGAAGGCGCTGGGCGCTGACGGCGTGATGGTTGATTCCCCGGCGCAGGCGAAAAGCTGGCAGTAAGGGCGCAAAGGGAGAAAAAAGGCCACGAAAGCGGCCTCACATTGCTGGCATGTTGTTGCCGGGTGGCGGCTGGCGCCTTACCCGGCCTACAAAACCGAAGCAGCAGGCCCGGCAAGCGCAGCGCCTCCGGGCCAAAATGGCCAAAGATTACAAAATACGCCGCTGCTGGCGCTGCGCCTCGCGGGCGAGACGTTTCTTACGCGCGTCGCAGGGCTCAGGACAGTCGCAGACTTTCTCCAGCCCCAGCGAGGAGATCCCCCCGCAGCTGCCCTGAATGCTCTTGCGCTTCACCAGGTAGCCCAGCGACATCCCGAGGATCACCAACGCAAAAATCACAAAGGTTGCGACAAACACCGTCAGCATCGTCAGCCTCCAAAGTCGTCGAGCAGAATATTCTCGTCCTCGACGCCCAGATCCTTCAGCATCTTAATCACCGCGGCATTCATTACCGGCGGCCCGCACATGTAGAACTCGCAGTCTTCCGGCGCCGGGTGATCGCGCAGATAGTTCTCGTACAGAACGTTATGGATAAAGCCGGTATGCCCCGTCCAGTTATCTTCCGGCAGCGGATCGGAGAGCGCGACGTGGAAGGTAAAATTCGGGTTATCCCGCGCCAGCTGTTCAAACTCATCATCGTAGAACATCTCGCGCAGCGAGCGCGCTCCGTACCAGAAGCTGATTTTGCGTGTGCTGTGCAGGCGCTTGAGCTGGTCGAAAATATGCGAACGCATCGGCGCCATCCCGGCGCCGCCGCCGATAAACACCATCTCAGCGTCGGTTTCTTTGGCAAAGAACTCGCCGAACGGCCCGGAAATCGTCACCTTATCGCCCGGCTTCAGCGACCAGATATAGGACGACATGATCCCCGGCGGGGCATCCGGCACCTTCGGCGGCGGCGTCGCAATGCGCACGTTGAGCATAATGATACCCTTCTCTTCCGGATAGTTAGCCATCGAGTAGGCGCGCAGGGTCGGCTCTTTCACCTCAGAGACGTAGCGGAACAGGTTGAACTTGTCCCAGTCCGAGCGGTATTCATCCGGAATATCGAAGTCAGCATAGGCCACTTTATGCGGCGGGCATTCGATCTGAATATAGCCCCCCGCGCGGAACGGCACCACCTCCCCCTCCGGGATCCGCAGCTTGAGCTCTTTAATGAAAGTGGCTTTGTTATCATTGGAGATAACTTCACACTCCCATTTTTTCACACCGAAGATTTCCTCCGGTAGCTCAATCTTCATGTTCTGCTTCACCGCGACCTGGCAGGCCAGACGGCAGCCGGCTTTGGCTTCACGTTTGGTAATATGCGAAAGCTCGGTCGGCAGGATATCGCCGCCACCCTCTTTAATAGTCACCCGACACTGGCCGCAGGAGCCGCCGCCGCCGCAGGCGGAGGAGACAAAAATCCCGTTGCTCGACAGCGTGTTCAGCAGCTTATCCCCCGCCGGGGTGCGGATCTGCTTATCCGCTTCGTTATTGATCTCAATAACCACGTCGCCCGCGTTCACCAGCTTTGAGCGCGCTGCCAGGATAAGCCCCGACAGCACCAGCACAATCAGCGTGAACATCACGACGCCAAGAATAATTTCCATACTTATTCGCCCTTATAGCTGCACGCCTGAGAAGGACATAAAGCCCAGCGCCATCAACCCGGTGGTGATAAAGGTGATCCCTAACCCGCGCAAGCCGGCAGGCACGTTGGCGTACTTCATCTTTTCGCGGATCCCCGCCATCGCCACAATCGCCAGCATCCAGCCGATGCCGGAGCCGAAGCCGTAGACGATGGATTCCGGGAAGTTGTAATCACGCTGCACCATGAACGACACACCGCCGAAAATGGCGCAGTTAACGGCGATAAGCGGCAGGAAGATCCCCAGCGCGTTGTATAGCGCCGGGAAGTACTTATCGAGGATCATCTCGAGGATCTGCACCAGCGCGGCGATCACCCCGATAAAGGTGATGAAGTTCAGGAAGCTGAGGTCCACCCCTTCCACCAGCGCGCCGTCGCGCAGCACCAGGTTATACACCAGGTTGTTGATCGGTACGGCAAGACCCAGCACCACCGTCACCGCAACGCCGAGGCCGAAGGCGGTGGAGACCTTTTTCGACACCGCGAGGAAGGTACACATCCCGAGGAAGAAGGCCAGCGCCATGTTCTCAACGAACACCGCGCGGACAAACAGGCTAATGTAATGAGCCATCATCGATTACTCCTTTTCCTGCTGTTCAGGCTTCCAGCTACGCAGGGCCCAGATCAGCAAACCGATAATGAAGAACGCGCTCGGCGCCAGCAGGAACAGGCCGTTCGGCTGATACCAGCCGCCGTTCTGCACCGTCTCCAGCACCGTGATCCCGAACAGCTTGCCGCTGCCGATAAGCTCGCGCAGGAAGCCGACGATAATCAGGATCGCGCCGTAGCCGAGACCGTTGCCGATACCGTCCATAAAGCTGGCCAGCGGCGGCGACTTCATGGCGTAAGCTTCGGCGCGGCCCATCACGATGCAGTTGGTGATGATAAGCCCGACGAATACCGACAGCTGCTTGGAAGTCTCATAGGCGAAAGCCCGCAGTAGCTGATCCACCACGATAACCAGCGAGGCGATGATCGCCATCTGCACGATGATGCGCACGCTGTTGGGAATGTGGTGGCGGATCATCGAGATAAACATGCTGGAGAACGCCGTCACCAGGGTTACCGCAATGGTCATCACGAAGGCGGTTTCCAGTTTAGTGGTGACCGCCAGCGCGGAACAGACGCCCAGCACCTGCAGGGCGATGGGGTTATTGGCAATGAGCGGGCCCACCAGCACGCGCTTCACCTCTTTCATATCGCTCTGTTCAGCCATTGTTCAGCCCTCCTTCACGCACCTTTTTCAGGAACGGACCAAAGCCCAGTTCACCCATCCAGAAATCGAAGCTGTGCTGTACGCCATTTGACGTCAGCGTGGCGCCCGATAAGCCATCAACCGCATGCAGGTCACCAGCGCGCGCGCCGCCTTTGACCACTCTCAGCGCCGGCATGCCGTTGTCATCCAGCACCTGCTTGCCGACAAACTGCTGGCGCCAGTTCGGGTTCTCCACTTCGCCGCCCAGCCCCGGCGTTTCGCCCTGATCGTAGTAAGTAATGCCTTTTACCGTGCGGCCATCGACGTCCAGCGCCACGAAGGCATACATCATCGACCACAGGCCGTTGCCATAAATGGGCAGCACCACCTGCTCAATCTTCTGCTGCGCGTCACGCACCAGGTAAATTTCCGCCAGATTACTGCGGCGTTTTATCCCGGCCGGATCCTGGCTGGCGTCCAGCGCCATACTCTGTTGCGGATCCTTCAGCGCCTGGGCCTGATTGAATTTTGACGGGTCTTTCTCCAGCAGCTCACCGGTCGCCAGATTCACCAGTCGCGGCGAAATGCGCGCCGCGAAGGTGTCGGCGACCGCATCAGCATCCATGCCGGGGTGCATCAGGCCGGACACCGCCAGGATATTACGCTGCTTATCCAGCGCCCGCTGCGCCTGCTGGCGGGATTTCAGCCCGACGGCCGAGCCCGCTACTACGATGGAGCAGACCAGACAAAGCACCAGCACCACCAGCAGCGTTTTGCCGATGCTATCGTTACTTTTCTTCTCAGCCACGCGACTTCCTCCGCTTAATATTGGCCTGCACCACCAGGTAGTCGAACAGCGGTGCGAAGAGGTTGGCAAAGAGGATCGCCAGCATCATCCCTTCCGGATAAGCCGGGTTCACCACGCGGATCAGCACGCACATCACGCCGATCAGCACGCCGTAACTCCATTTCCCTTTATCAGTAAACGAGGCGGATACCGGGTCCGTCGCCATAAACATCATGCCGAAGGCAAAGCCGCCGAGCACCAGATGCCAGTACCATGGCATAGCGAACATCGGGTTGGTGTCGGAGCCGATAACGTTAAACAGGGTGGCGGTGGCGATCATGCCGATCATTACCCCGGCGACGATGCGCCAGGACGCGACGCGGCCAAAGAGAATGATCGCGCCGCCGATCAGGATCATCAGCGTTGAAACTTCGCCAATCGAGCCCGGAATATTGCCGAGGAAGGCGTCCATCCAGCTCACCGGGATGCCGGTAGCGACGTTAACCAGCGCTTCACCGCCGCCGCTGGCCCACTGGGAGAGCGGCGTCGCGCCGGAGAAACCGTCCGCTGCCGTCCACACCAGGTCGCCGGAGATCTGCGCCGGATAGGCGAAGAACAGGAACGCGCGCCCCGCCAGCGCCGGGTTGAGGAAGTTGCGCCCGGTGCCGCCGAAAATCTCCTTAGCGATCACCACCCCGAAGGAGATCCCCAGCGCCGCCTGCCATAGCGGCAGCGTGGGCGGGACGATCAGCGCAAACAGAATCGAGGTGACAAAGAAGCCTTCGTTGATCTCATGCTTGCGCACGATAGCGAACAGCACTTCCCAGAAGCCGCCGACGATAAAGACAGTGATATAGATAGGCAGGAAGAAGACCGCGCCTAAGGTCATCATGCTCAGCCAGCCGGCGTCGGCGCTGAAGCTCACCCCTAACCACTGGGCGACGCTATAGTGCCAGTTGTTGGCGATCGCCTGCTGCAGTTGTTCGGCGCCGTAAAGCTTATGTAGCGCCGGAATGGTCTGCAGCCCGACGTTGTACATCCCCCAGAACATCGCCGGGAATACGGCAAACCACACGAGGATCATCATCCGCTTGAGGTCGATGGCGTCGCGCACGTGCGCCGCGCCGCGGGTGACCTGGCCTGGAGTGTAGAAGATGGTCGCCGCCGCCTCATACAGCGGGTAATATTTTTCCAGCTTGCCGCCGTGCGTGAAATGCGGCTCAAGTTTTTCAATCAGATGCTTTAAGCCCATCTCTTATCCTTCCTGCTCAATCCGGGTTAATACGCTGCGCAGCGCCGGGCCATATTCATACTTCCCGGGGCAGACGTAGGTGCAGAGCGCCAGATCTTCTTCATCCAGCTCCAGACAGCCCAGCGCCTGAGCGCTGTCGGTGTCCCCGGCCAGCAGATCGCGCAGCAGTATAGTCGGCAGGATATCCAGCGGCATCACCCGTTCGTAGTTGCCGATCGGCACCATCGCCCGCTCGCCGCCGTGGGTATCGGTGGAGAAATGAAAGCGCTTGCGCTTGAAGAAATGGCCTAGCGTAGTGCGGGTAATCGAGAACTTCTCTTTGCCCGGCATCACCCAGCCAAACAGCTCTTTTTCCCGACCTTCGCGAACCACGCTCACCTGCAGATGGAAACGCCCGAGGAAGGCGTGGGGGCCGTGGGCGCGGGTACCGCTGAGCACCGAGCCGGAAATGACGCGGTTTTCCCCCTCCTCCAGCTCGCCCGCCAGCAGATCGTCCAGACTGGCGCCCAGCGTCGTTTTGACCAGCCGCGGCGACTTCACCTGCGGGCCGCCGAGCGCAATCACCCGCTCGCAGTTCAGCTCACCTTCAAGGAAAAGCTTACCAATGGCGATCGCGTCCTGATAATTGAGGTGCCAGACCTGCTTATTCAGGCTCACCGGCTCCAGAAAGTGAATATGCGTTCCCGGCAGCCCCGCCGGGTGCGGCCCGGTGAACTGGTTAAAACAGACCTGGCCAGCTGGATGACCGCCGAGCTTACCGCCGCTGGGCTGGCAGACGTGGACTTTCCCGTCGGTCAGACGCGTCAGCACGGTAAGGCCGGCGTCGAAAGCGGCCCGTTCGGCCAGAATAATCGGCTGCGGCTCCGCCGCCAGCGGATTGGTATCCATGGCGTTAACAAAGATAGCAGCCGGCACGCTGCCCGGGCGCGGCGTTTTACTGAATGGCCGGGTGCGCAGCGCCGTCCACAGGCCCGACGCCAACAGCTGCTGCTGCACGGTGTCGCGCGGCAGTTCAGCCAGCGCGTCCGCGGCGTAACGGGTAAACGCCACCGCGTCATTGCCCTCGATATCAATCACCACCGACTGCAACACGCGCCGTTCACCGCGGTGGATCGCGCTGACGACCCCGCTCGCCGGGGCGGTAAAGCAGACGCCGGGGATCTTTTTATCTTCGAACAGGATCTGACCTTTTTTGACCCGATCGCCTTCTTTGACCGCCATGGCGGGACGCATGCCGACGTACTCTTCGCCGAGTAGCGCGACGCGCTTCACCGCTGGCGCGGAAGAAATCTGCTGTAATGGCATGCCAGCTATGGGCAAATCCAGCCCTTTCGTGATTTTAATCATATCGTTAGCAGGTATCCGTAACCTCAACCCCGACGCAGGCCGGGGCCAGCTTATTGACAAAATGGTAGAGAAGAAAGGGCAAAACGGCGCCAGTAGCGCTCAGGACGGAAGAGAAGCATCCTTTCTTACTCTGGTGATGAACCGGCGCAAGTGTAACATTTCGTGAGCGGCGGCTGTAGCGCAAGGGGCGATAAGTGCTTCTAAAATGCGAGCTATTGCGCAAAGTTCTCACTGTGTTTTCGTCGCCGTCAGGGTATAAAGTGAGGCTGAATTGTAAACGCCGCCACGTCGCCCTTGCGAAAAAATGCCGTGATGCTAATGTGAGCGCTCTAAATCCAGAAAACTCTGATTTCGGGTCTCTCTTGCCGTCCTGGCAATGTGGCTATTTTGTTTTATCAAGGAACAAGCAGTATGCGCAAAATCGCATTATTTATTGCGATGCTTCTGCTGCCGTGCGTGTCATTTGCCGGGCTGCTCAGCAGCAACAGCCCGACGACGCCGGTTAGCAAAGAATATAAGCAGCAATTAATGGGTTCACCGGTTTACATTGAGATCTTTAAAGAAGAGCGCATGCTCGACCTTTACGTCAAAATGGGTGAGACCTACCAGCTCCTCGACAGCTATCGGATCTGCAACTACTCCGGTGGCCTGGGCCCGAAACAGCGCCAGGGCGATTTTAAGAGCCCGGAAGGGTTCTATAACGTCACCCGCAGCCAGCTCAAACCCGACAGTCGCTTCTATAAAGCGATTAATATCGGCTTCCCGAACGCCTACGATCGCGCCCATGGTTATGAAGGGAAATACCTGATGATCCACGGCGACTGCGTATCAGTCGGCTGCTACGCCATGACCGACAGCGGGATCGATGAGATCTTCCAGTTCGTGACCGGCGCCTTAGTCTTCGGTCAGCCAAGCGTGCAGGTGAGTATCTATCCGTTCCGCATGACCAACGCCAATATGGAACGCCACAAATACTCCTACTATGCGGATTTCTGGAAACAGCTGAAGCCTGGCTATGATTATTTCCAGCAGACCCACAAACCGCCGGTCGTATCAGTGACCGACGGCCGCTATGTGGTGAGCAAGCCGCTCAGCCACGAGGTTGTCCAGCCGCAGCTGGCCTCAAACTATACGCTCCCCGAGACAAAATAACGCCCACTCGCCTGGCATGATCTTATGCCAGGTCTCATTGGCCGTCAGCGGCTGCGTGGCGATAACCGTGACCACATCGTTGGGTGTGGTCTCGCGTTGAAAGTCGATCTCCACATCCTGGTCCAGCAGTTTTGCCACGCCGAACGGCGCCCGCCGGGTGATCCAGTGCAGGTTGGTCGAGCAGAACGCCATCACATAGCGTCCGTCCGATAGCAGCATGTTGAACACCCCTTTCTCACGCAGCTCCCCCGCCAGGGTGGCGATATACTTAAATACGCCCAGCATATTGCCCGGCGTACGCGGGTAGCGCTCGGTTAAGCGGTGCAGCAGCCAGCAGAAGGCCTTTTCACTGTCGGTTTCACCTACCGGGTGGAAATTGCCGGTTTTCAGCGATTTATAGCCTTTGAGCTGCCCGTTGTGCGCGTAGGTCCAGTTGCGCCCCCACAGCTCGCGGGTGAACGGATGCGTATTCTCCAGGGCCACCATCCCGCGGTTGGCCTGGCGGATATGCGCGACGACGGAACAGGACTTAATCGGGTAATCCTGGACCAGTTTCGCGATCGGCGACTGAAAGCTCGGCTGCGGATCTTTGAATGTGCGACAGCCTTTGCCTTCATAGAAGGTGATGCCCCAGCCGTCTTTATGCGGCCCCGTCCCGCCTCCGCGCTGTACCAGCCCGGTAAAGCTAAAACAGATATCTGTTGGCACATTGGCGCTCATCCCGAGCAGTTCGCACATAGATCACCTCACCATCACAAATCACGACGGCGCCGAAGCGAGGCCGCCGTCAACAGTACACACTCACCTGCCTGTTAGCCTTTCGCCATCTCTTTTTCGATCAGCATAATCAGGATATGGATCACTTTGATGTGGATCTCCTGAATGCGGTCGGCGTAGCCAAAGTGCGGCACGCGAATTTCAACATCGGCGCTCCCGGCCATCTTACCGCCGTCTTTACCGGTCAGGGTGATCACTTTCATCCCCTGCGCCCGCGCGGCTTCTATGGCCTTGATAACGTTGCCGGAGTTGCCGGAGGTGGAGATGCCAAGCAGCACATCGCCCGCGCGGCCGACGGATTCAACGTAGCGGGAGAATACATACTCATAGCCAAAATCATTGCTCACGCAGGAGAGATGGCTGACGTCGGAGATCGCAATGGCCGGATAACCCGGGCGGTTTTCGCGATAACGTCCGGTCAGCTCTTCCGCAAAATGCATCGCATCGCAATGGGAACCGCCGTTACCGCAGGACAGCACTTTACCACCCGCCTTAAAGCTATCCGCCAGCAGGACAGCGGCACGCTGGATAGCATGGATATTGGCTTCGTCCTGCAGAAAGTTAGCCAGCGTTTCCGCGGCTTCGTTCAGTTCGTTACGAATAAGATCCTGGTACATGAGGATAATCCTTCAGTATGAGTGGAATAACCCTGGCAGTGTACCGGATAGCCGCCGAAGCGAGAAGCAGCAGGCAGCGTTATCCCCCGCCCTTTTGATTTTATGTGCCGCTTTTGCATACAACAATGTGAGCAAGGTTGTAATTATTTTGTAAACACATTGCTAAATAAAAAAGCATGCACTACAACCAATACATCACAAGTGGTCAGACCTCCTACAAGCACAGGGAGCATTTCTCTATGATGATTTTGAGTATTGTTGCAACCGTTGTTTTACTCGGTGCGCTCTTCTATCACCGGGTCAGCCTGCTGCTCAGCAGCGTGATCTTGCTCGCCTGGACCGCAGCGCTCGGCGCGGCCGGTCTGTGGAATATCTGGCTGCTGCTGCCGCTGGCGATCATTCTGTTGCCGTTTAACTTTGCGCCTATGCGTAAATCCATGATTTCCGCACCGGCGTTTCGCGCTTTCCGCAAGGTGATGCCGCCGATGTCGCGTACTGAAAAAGAAGCCATCGACGCCGGGACCACCTGGTGGGAAGGGGATCTGTTTCGCGGCAACCCTGACTGGCACAAGCTGCATAACTATCCGCAGCCGCGTCTGACCGCCGAAGAGCAAGCCTTCCTCGACGGCCCGGTGGAAGAAGCCTGCCGGATGGCCAACGACTTCGCCATCACCCACGAAATGGCCGATCTGCCGCCGGAGCTGTGGGCGTATCTGAAAGAGCATCGCTTCTTCGCGATGATCATTAAGAAAGAGTATGGCGGGCTTGAGTTCTCCGCTTATGCCCAGTCGCGGGTGCTGCAGAAGCTCTCTGGCGTCTCCGGCATTCTGGCGATCACCGTCGGCGTCCCGAACTCACTGGGGCCGGGCGAGCTGCTGCAGCATTACGGTACCGAAGAGCAGAAAAACCATTATCTGCCGCGTCTGGCGCGCGGGCAGGAGATCCCCTGCTTCGCTCTCACTAGCCCGGAAGCGGGCTCTGACGCCGGCGCCATCCCGGATACCGGCGTGGTCTGCATGGGTGACTGGCAGGGCCAGCAGGTGCTGGGTATGCGCCTGACATGGAACAAACGCTACATTACGCTGGCGCCTATCGCCACCGTGCTGGGACTGGCGTTTAAACTTTCTGACCCGGATCGTCTGCTGGGGGGAGAAGAAGAGCTGGGCATCACCTGCGCGCTGATCCCGACCTCCACCCCGGGCGTGGAAATTGGCCGTCGCCACTTCCCGCTTAACGTCCCGTTCCAGAACGGCCCAACCCGCGGCAAAGATATCTTCGTGCCGATCGATTACATCATTGGTGGGCCGGGGATGGCCGGTCAGGGCTGGCGCATGCTGGTTGAATGTCTGTCGGTGGGCCGCGGTATTACTCTGCCATCCAACTCCACCGGCGGCCTGAAATCGGTGGCTATGGCTACCGGGGCTTACGCCCATATTCGCCGGCAGTTCAAAATCTCGATCGGTAAAATGGAAGGGATTGAAGAGGCGCTGGCGCGCATTGCCGGTAATGCTTATGTAATGGACGCTGCGGCGTCGCTTATCACCTACGGCATTATGCTCGGCGAGAAACCGGCGGTGCTCTCCGCGATCGTGAAATATCACTGCACCCACCGCGGCCAGCGCTCCATTATCGACGCAATGGATATTACCGGCGGGAAAGGCATTATGCTGGGCGAAGGCAACTTCCTCGCCCGGGCCTATCAGGGCGCGCCTATCGCCATCACCGTGGAAGGGGCGAACATTCTGACCCGCAGCATGATGATCTTCGGTCAGGGTGCGATTCGCTGCCATCCGTACGTACTGGAGGAGATGGCCGCCGCGCAGAGCAACGACCTGAACGCCTATGACAAGCTGCTGTTCAAACATATCGGCCACGTCGGTAGTAACAAAGTACGGAGTTTCTGGTTGGGCCTGACCGGCGGACGCACCAGCAGCGCGCCGACCCGCGACGTCACCCGCCGCTACTATCAGCAAATGAACCGCCTGAGCGCGAACCTGGCGCTGCTGTCAGACGTCTCGATGGCGGTGCTGGGGGGCAGTCTCAAGCGTCGCGAACGTATCTCCGCGCGTCTGGGGGATGTGTTAAGCCAGCTGTACCTGGCCTCGGCGGTGCTGAAACGCTATGACGATGAAGGACGCAACGAAGCCGATCTGCCGCTGGTTCACTGGGGGGTGCAGGATGCGCTGCATCAGGCCGAGCAGGCCATCGACGATCTGCTGAAAAACTTCCCCAACCGTCTGGTGGCTGGCGCAATGCGGCTGGTCATCTTCCCGACCGGTCGTCATCATCATGCGCCGTCGGATAAGCTGGACCATAAAGTCGCTAAAATTCTGCAGGTGCCCAGCGCCACCCGCTCCCGCATCGGTCGCGGTCAGTACCTGACGCCGAGCGAGCATAACCCGGTTGGTCTGCTGGAAGAGGCCCTGCTGGAAGTGATGGCGGCCGATCCTATCCACCAGCGGATCTGCAAAGAGTTGGGTAAAAACCTGCCGTTCACCCGTCTGGATGAGCTGGCACACAACGCGCTGGCCAAAGGATTAATAAATCAGGAAGAAGCCGCTATTCTGACCCGTGCAGAGCACAGTCGCTTGCGCAGCATTAACGTCGACGACTTTGCGCCAGAGGAGCTGGCGACAAAGCCGGTAAAGCTGCCGGAAAAAGTTCGCAACGTTGAAGCCGCATAATAAAATAATCACCACATCACACGCCGGGCGGGGAATTTTCCCCGCCTTTTTTTCGTCCCCCCTCCTCCGTGGCTTCTGTCAGTAGCATTTTTTTAACAAAATATTCCGCTGACCGCCGCGAGGCTGATATGGTGTTACAGTTAACCTAACCCCCTCATGAGAATGGAGTTGACCATTGTGCCTGGCCTGAAAATTACGCTGTTGCAACAACCGCTGGTCTGGATGGACGGCCCTGCCAACCTGCGCCATTTTGATCGCCAACTGGAAGGGATTGTCGGGCGTGATATCATTGTTTTACCTGAGATGTTTACCACCGGCTTTGCGATGGAAGCGGCAAAACAGTCTTTACCCGAGGCCGAGGTGGTGGCGTGGATGCATGCCCGGGCGGCGCAAACCCAGGCGTTGATCGCCGGCAGCGCCGCGCTGCAAACTGAGCGCGGGGCCGTTAACCGCTTCCTGCTGGTCGAGCCTGACGGCACAGTTCATCATTATGATAAACGGCACCTGTTTCGTATGGCGGATGAACACCATCACTATGAGGCCGGGGACAAGCGCGTGGTCTTTGAATGGCGCGGATGGCGGATCCTGCCGCTGGTCTGTTACGACCTGCGCTTCCCGGTATGGTCGCGTAACCTTAACGATTATGATCTGGCGCTGTATGTGGCGAACTGGCCGGCACCGCGCTCCCTGCACTGGCAGTCGCTGCTGGTCGCCCGCGCGATTGAGAACCAGGCCTACGTCGCCGGCTGTAACCGGGTCGGCACCGACGGCAACGGTCATCATTACCGCGGTGATAGCCGGGTTATCAGTCCCCAGGGGGAGATTGTCGCCACCGCCGATCCGCATCAGGCCACTCGTCTTGACGCCGAACTGTCGCTGAGCGCCCTCCAGGAATATCGTGAAAAATTCCCCGCCTGGCGCGATGCCGATCCTTTTACTCTGGATTAATCCCCCTCCGCTTTCTTCCCCCCTTCTGCGGGAAAAGAAAGCGGAATTTCCTCTTGCAGCGCCCAACAGAATATTTACAGGGCGCCTTTCATTTCTGTTCTACACTCATTAAAAGACCCCACAACCAAACGGGCGGAGATCATTTTCAATTCACTTCTGCTTTGTAAATCATGAGTTTTCTATTGCCAGCTTGTTTTGTTGAACCCGGCTGAGCGTTGGCGTATGAATATTTAATGAGCGTAATGGAAAATGGATAATAATAATCTTCAGTTAATAGAAAAACGGCTGGTCACCCGCTTTCTCGATATGTTTATTCGGTTCGGTCTTATTCTGGCGCTGGCCTCATTCTGTTTTACCGTCTTTTCTCCCTTCGTCAATATGATGCTCTGGGCGTTGATTCTGGCCGTGGCGCTCTATCCTTTACATCAGTATTTTGCCAGACTGTTAGCGGGAAAACAGGGACTGGCGTCGGTGGCGCTGGTGCTGTTAGGTATTTTACTGATTGTTATCCCCACGGTGCTGATGATCACCTCGCTGGCGGAAAGCGCCAGCGCCATGATTGACAAGATGGGTAGCCAGAGCTTTACCATTCCCCCGCCCTCTTCACGAATTGCCTCTTTACCGATCGTTGGCGAGCGGCTTAGCGCCCTGTGGATGCGGGCTTCCGTGGATCTCCCGGGACTGCTCAGCAATTACCGTTCGCAAATCGGCGATATTGCCAAACAGTTTCTCAGTATTTTGGCCAGCATGGGCGGCGGACTGATTGGCTTTATTATTTCGTTTATCGTCTCGGGCATTATGATGGCCTGGGGCGCCGCGGGCGCCATCAGCGCCCAGCGTATTGCCATCCGTATTACCGATGAAAATAAAGGCGTGACCCTCACCCGCCTGTGTACCAGCACCATCCGCGCGGTCGCCCAGGGCGTCATCGGGGTGGCATTGATCCAGGCGCTGCTGGTGGGTGTGATCATGCTGATGGCCAGCATTCCCGCCGTCGGGATCTTCTTTATTCTGGCCCTGATCCTCGGCATTGCCCAGGTGCCGGTGATCCTGGTGACGGCCCCGGCCATTGCGCTAATGTGGAGTCTCGGCACCCACAGTACCGGCATGGATATCTTCTACACCATCCTGCTGATCGTCGCCGGCATGGCCGATAACGTCCTCAAACCTCTGCTGCTGGGGCGCGGAGTCGACGCGCCAATGCCGGTAGTGCTGCTGGGCGCCCTCGGCGGAATGGCCTCTAACGGCATTCTCGGTATGTTTCTCGGCGCCACCCTGCTGGCCATCGGTTATCGGATCTTCATGACCTGGGTAAATGAAGGGCAACCCGCTCTGCCGCAGGATAAATAACCTCAAGGGAGCGTTACGCTCCCTTAATTCATTCCATAAACATTCGTACCGCGCACCAGACCAGCAGCAGCGCCAGCAGCAGATTTAACCCTCTTCCATGGCGTTCGAACACCGGCTGAAACAGATGACCGGCCAGCGCCCAGCAAAGATTGCCGGCAACGCCTATTACTGATAGCAACAGGCTTATCATCACCAGCCAGAATGGCTCGCGAGTCACCGGCAGAACAAAGGTCGACAGGGCCGTGATGCCGTACAGGATAATTTTTACATTCACAAACTGCAGCCCCAGGCTGGCCCAGAAGCTGACAGGCCGCTCCTCCTGCCCACCGCTGGCCGGGTCGCTGCGCGCAATGTGCCAGGCCAGCCACAGGATATACCCTGCGCCGACCCAGCGTAGCAGGGAGGTTATCCCCTCATCCAGGGTAACGAGAGTGAACGTCAGCCCGGCACAAATCAGCATGATGATCACAAACCCCAGGCTCATGCCGGCCAGAACCCGCATGCTCCGTCGAAAGCCGTGCGCGGTGACGCTGCTCAGCGCCAGAATATTATTCGGCCCGGGCGTCAGGGCGGTGATCAGGGTGTAAGTTAAAAAGGCGCTAATCAGGGTAGGTGTCACGTGTTTTCTCCTCTTGACTGGCAGACAGTACCCGAAGCTGATAATTTAAAAAAATGAATGTTTTTTCATTCTGAATTCGAGAATGTCGATATAAAGAGGAAATATGGATCTGCGACGCTTTATCACCTTCAAAACGGTTGTCGAAGAAGGATCCTTTCTGCGCGCCTCGCAGAAACTGTGCTGCACCCAGTCCACCGTAACCTTTCATATCCAGCAGCTTGAGCAGGAGCTTGCTATCCCGCTGTTTGAGAAAATTGGCCGGCGGATGTGCCTCACCGCCGCGGGTAAGAATGTCCTGCCGCACGTCTACGATCTGACCAAAGTGATGGCGTCGATTCGCCAGGCGGCGCGCCAGGACGATGAACCCGGCGGCGAACTTCGCGTCGCCACTGGTGAAACCCTGCTGGCGTACAAAATGCCGCCGGTGCTGCAGCGTTTTAAGCAACGCGCCCCGAAGGTCCGCCTGTCACTGCAGTCGCTCAATTGCTACAGCATCCGTGATGCGCTGCTCGCTGACGAAGTCGACCTGGGGGTGTTTTACCGGGTTGGCAACGATGATGCACTCACCATGATGGAACTTGGCCCGCAGCCGCTGGCGCTGGTCGCGTCAGTCGATCAGGCGCCGGTCGACTTCCTGCGCCCGCGGCAGCATATCCCATTGAGCTTTATCATCAACGAGCCCCAGTGCGTGTTCCGGCAGATTTTTGAAAGTACCCTGCGCCAGCGCGGCATTACCATGGAGAACACCATCGAACTGTGGAGTATTGAAAGCATCAAACAGTGCGTGGCGGGCAATCTGGGGGTGAGCTTCCTGCCGCGCTTTGCGGTAGAGGAGGAACTCAAACGCGGGACGCTGGTCGAGCTGCCGTTCAGCGAGACGCCGCTGACGATCCATGCGCTCTGCGCCCATCACGCCGGGAAAGCAATCAGTCCTGCGATGCGGGTATTCATGCAGTGTATGCAGGAGGAACAAGAGGCGCGCTGAAATTCGGCGACGAAAACGACGAAAGCCTGAATCATTGCTGATTCAGGCTTTCTGAATAGTGGCGGAACGGACGGGACTCGAACCCGCGACCCCCTGCGTGACAGGCAGGTATTCTAACCGACTGAACTACCGCTCCGCGTTGTTGTTCCGTTGGGAACGAGGCGAATATTACGGATTCCCCTCTACCCCGTCAACGCTTTTTCTACCGTTTTGAATCGTTTGCTGCAAAAATCGCCCAACCGCCTACTTTTAATCCATTTTAGTGGTTATCAGGCACGCCACAGGCAGCTTCCGCCTTTCTTCTGTACCAGATCGAGGCGGGATTCATGGTTCACCAGTTCTTCATCAGAGGCATAAACTACCCGTAACTGGCTGGCGGCGCGGACGACGCGCTGAATGCCCATCTCTCCCGCCTGCTGCTGGCTTTCGCCTTCCATAGAGAACGCCATCGAAGTCTGGCCGCCGGTCATCATCAAATAGACATCGGCAAGGATCTGGGCATCGAGTAATGCCCCGTGCAGCGTACGCTTGCTGTTATCTATTTCGTAGCGCGAACATAACGCATCCAGACTGTTGCGCTTGCCGGGGAACATTTTCCGCGCCAGTGCCAGACTGTCGGTGATTTTACAAAAGGTCTCGGTTTTTCCGATGCCGCGGTTCAGCTTACCGAACTCATAATCCATAAAGCCGATATCGAACGAGGCGTTATGGATCACCAGCTCCGCGCCGCGGATGTAATCCATAAACTCATCAGCCACATCGGCAAAGGTGGGTTTATCCAGCAGGAATTCATCGGCGATCCCGTGCACGCCGAACGCCTCCGGATCCACCAGCCGATCGGGCTTCAGATAGACGTGGAAATTGTTACCGGTCAGGCGGCGGTTGATCACCTCCACGGCGCCGATCTCAATGATCTTGTGTCCTTCGTAGTGCGCCCCGATCTGGTTCATACCGGTGGTTTCGGTATCGAGAACAATCTGGCGCGTAATTGCAGTGCTCATAGCGGTCATTTATGTCAGACTTATCGTTTACAAATCGATTTCAATTACAGGAAGTCTACCAGAGATGCTCAAACAGGTAGAAATTTTCACCGACGGCTCTTGCCTGGGAAATCCAGGACCCGGCGGTTACGGCGCCATCATGCGCTACCGCCAGCACGAAAAAACCTTTAGCGCCGGCTACCGTCTGACCACCAATAACCGCATGGAACTGATGGCGGCAATCGTCGCTCTCGAGGCGTTAAAAGAGCATTGCGAAGTGGTGCTCAGCACCGACAGCCAGTATGTCCGCCAGGGGATCACCCAGTGGATCCACAACTGGAAAAAGCGCGGCTGGAAAACGGCAGAGAAAAAACCGGTAAAGAATGTCGACCTCTGGCAGCGGCTGGACGCCGCGCTTGGCCAGCATAAGATCAAATGGGAGTGGGTGAAGGGCCACGCCGGCCATCCAGAAAACGAACGCTGCGACGAGCTGGCCCGCGCGGCGGCCTCCCATCCCACTCAGGACGACATCGGCTACCAGCCGGAGAGCTAATTCTGCCCCTTGCGCCACTGCCGGGTGGCGCCTACTGCTGGCCGCAGCTGGGTTTTCGCTTTCCCTGACTTCATCGGATTAAGGGTGAGCGGTATGGTCCGTTTGCGAGCGACAATCAATTGCAAACAGCCCAGCGCCGGCAGATGGGTGCTCAGCAGTTTGCCGCCATGCCGCGACCAGGGTAAAATCTGATAACGCCCATAATGCAGCACTTCAAAGTTGAGCAGCGACAGCCAGTCCAGCTGGCGCATCAGCGTAAACATACGGCTGTTGTACGGCGTGCCTTTGCGCAGGACCGGCACCAGTTTACGCAACCCCATCAGGCTCACCGGATTAAACCCGGTCAGGATCATCCAGCCATCATCGATCAGGACGCGATCGGCCTCCCGCAGCAGGCGATGCGGATCGCTGCACCACGGCAGGGTATGCGCCAGCAGGCAGGCGTCGACGGACTTTTCGGCAAAGGGCAAATGCAGCGGGTCGGCCCGGACCTGCATTGGGTTTCCCGCCAGCGAGACATTCACCTGGTGCGAGATGGCGCAAGCTTCGGTATTGATTTCCGCGCTCAGATTGCCAATCTTAAGCAGATGAAAGCCATATAATTTAGCCAGCCATGGCTTCATCTGCTGTTCAAGCGTTTCGCGATAGTATTCGCCCCACGGCATACTGGACCAATGCTCAGGCGCTGTCACTGTATGAGGTATCCTTGCCGGCTTCATTGCCACCTTCCGCTACGCTTTAGAGGTAATTTATGAATCTTATCAGTATTCCCGCGTTTCAGGACAACTACATCTGGGTTCTCATTGAGAATCACGGCCGCTGCATCATCGTTGATCCGGGCGAGGCCGCGCCGGTTCTGGCGGCAATCGAGGAAAACCAGTGGCAGCCCGAGGCCATTTTACTGACCCATCACCATCAGGATCACGTCGGCGGCGTAAAACAATTACGTGAAAAATTCCCCTCTCTGGTGGTTTACGGGCCGGCAGAAACCCAGGATAAGGGGGTTACTCAGGTAGTAGACGATGGCGATCGGTTGTCAATTCTGGGTCACGATTTTTCCATTTTCTCCACGCCAGGTCACACATTAGGACATATCTGTTACTACAGCGAACCTTATCTGTTTTGCGGCGACACAATGTTCTCCGGCGGCTGCGGAAGGCTGTTCGAAGGCACCGCAGAGCAAATGTATCAATCATTTATGAAAATTAACGCCCTTCCTGCAGAAACCATTATATGTTGCGCACATGAATATACGTTAGCGAATATGAAGTTTGCGTTAAGTATCCTGCCTGATGATAGGGACATAAACGATTACTATCATAAAGTTAATGAGTTACGTGCAAAAAAACAAAAGACACTACCCGTAATTCTGAAAAACGAGCGGCGTATAAATTTATTTTTACGCGTAAATGATGTTGATTTAATTGATAAAATTAACAAAGAAACAAAATTGCAACACTCTGTGGCGCGATTTGCGTGGCTAAGGTCAAAGAAAGACGAATTCTGACATTTAATTCTTGTCATCGGCTAACTTCGCCGTTATCCTTGGTCGTCTTTTAAGCAACTATTGACACACACATGAAGGCACGAGCGATATTATTCGCCTCTGTCCTGCTGGTGGGGTGCCAGGCGTCTAAGCACGATGGCACCGTCGAACAGCGAGCACAGAGCCTTTCTGCGGCTGGTCAAGGGGAAGCAGGCAAGTTCACAAGTCAAGCGCGCTGGTTAGATGATGGAACCTTCTACGCGCAAGACCAGGATCTGTGGACTTCCATAGGCGACGAGCTAAAGATGGGAATACCGGATAACCCCCGGATTCGCGAGCAAAAACAGAAGTACTTAAGAAATAAGAGCTATCTCCACGATGTAACTTTACGGGCAGAGCCGTATATGTACTGGATAGCCGGGCAGGTTAAGAAACGTAACATGCCAATGGAACTGGTATTACTACCCATAGTGGAGAGCGCTTTTGACCCACACGCGACGTCTGGCGCCAATGCCGCAGGCATCTGGCAGATCATTCCGAGCACAGGGCGCAATTATGGTTTAAAACAGACCCGCAGTTACGATGCGCGTCGTGACGTTGTCGCATCGACAACCGCGGCGCTGGACATGATGCAACGTCTGAACAAAATGTTCGACGGAGACTGGTTGTTAACGGTCGCGGCATATAACAGCGGCGAAGGTCGGGTCATGAAGGCAGTGAAAGCGAACCGTTCGCGTGGCAAACCCACCGATTTCTGGTCGCTGTCTCTGCCGCATGAAACGAAAGTCTACGTACCGAAAATGCTGGCATTGAGCGACATCCTCAAAAACAGCAAACGTTACGGCGTAAAGTTGCCTACGGCTGATGAAAGCCGTGCGCTGGCGCGCGTTCGCCTCGACAGTCCGGTTGAGATTTCTCAGCTCGCGGATATGGCCGGTATGCCGGTCAGCAAGCTGAAGACCTTCAACGCCGGCGTAAAGGGGTCAACGCTGGGCGCTAGCGGGCCAAAGTACGTCATGGTGCCGCAGAAGCACGCAGCCCAACTGCGTGAATCGCTGGCCTCTGGCGACATTGCCGCCGTACAGCCGACGCAGCTCGCGGATAATACGCCGCTGACCAGCCGAAGCTATAAGGTGCGTTCCGGCGACACCATTTCCGGGATTGCTTCCCGTCTCGGTGTGACGACCCGCGATCTGCAGCAGTGGAATAACCTGCGCGGCTCTGGGTTGAAGGTTGGACAGAACCTGGTTATCGGCGCCGGCAGCAGCGCGCAGCGTCTGGCGAATAACAGCGATAGCATCACCTATCGCGTTCGCAAAGGTGACTCGCTGTCGAGCATCGCCAAACGTCATGGCGTTAATATTCGCGACGTCATGCGCTGGAACAGCGATACCGACAATCTGCGGCCTGGCGATCAGCTAACCCTGTTTGTGAAAAACAGCGATCGACCAGAGTCCTGATACGTCAGGGTTCGATAAAAAGGCACCGACTTCCCCCGGTGCCTTTTTTGTTGTCCGTATTAAACCGCTTTATGCGCTTCAAACATGATGGTATCGCTGGTAAAGGAACCATCCTGCTGTAACTCAAAGTAGGCTTTCACCTCCGCCGAGGCGCTCTGCTGGTATAAACGAATCGCCTCCACCAGCGGCTCAGGGGTACGCATCCGCGCCACCCACGAACTGAACTCCAGCGGCAGGCGATCGGTCAACAGCCGATTAATCACCAGCCCCGCCTCCGTCGCCAGCGCCAGCCACTCGCCGCTGGAATAATTACGCACGTGCGAGGTATCGCGCAGCGCTTCCACGGTCTGCAACCAGACATCACGCACCGCATGACCCGGCGACATCACGTCCATCACGATCATCACCCCGCCCGGCTTGAGAACACGTTTCACCTCACGCAGCGCCTGGCCGACATCATGCCAGTGGTGCGCGGAGTAGCGGCTAATCACCACATCAAAGCTGGCATCAGCGAACGGCAGCGTTTCAGCATATCCCTGCTGGGTCACGATATTGCTAAAGCCTTTCTCTTTTGCCGCCGCGGTAACCACTTCCAGCATCTGGCTTGATAAATCATAGGCGGTCACCTCGGCAACCTGTCCCGCCGCGGTAAAGCTGGCGTGCCCTGCCCCGCAGCCCATATCCAGCACTTTCGCCTGCGGAAAATCAGCCAGACGTTCCGCCAGCCGCTGCAGATCGCGACCAGAGGCGTGTACGGCGCTGGTCAGATAGGCGCAGGCCTGGGAGCCGAACTGCTTTTCAACGTTGTCATGGTGAGAGCGTGTTGTCATGTTGTCTTGTCCTTACGGTTTTTTGAGTAATAAAAGGCAGCACCATGCATGCGCAGGCCTGCCCCATGGCAGGCCTGACCAACCTTAAATTAATCAGGCTTGCCGGGACTGAATTCGACTAGTAGCGGGTTGTGGTCGGAGGCGCGGGTTACCAGCACGGAAGCATCGTGCACGCTTAACCCACGGTAGAACACAAAATCGAGCGGGCGACCAAACGCGCGGCGGCGCTGGTCGTCAGAGAAACGAACTTCACGCAGCGACATCTCGCGTGCAAAGCGGTACAGGGCGTTCATCCGCGGGCGGCTCCAGGCATTGAAGTCGCCGGCCATGATCACCGGCCCGCTGTGATGGGCAATCTGATCGCCAATCGGCAGCAGCTGTTTGCTGTAGACGTCGACGCCAAGGCTGAAGTTGACGGCATGGATATTGACCACCATTAACAACCGCGCATCGGGCAGCGGATAGACAGTCACTAATGCTGATTTAGGCAGACGCAAAATTGGTTCACGCTCGCGCAATGGGCAGCAATAGATAGGATGGGCGGAAGCCAGCGTCATCACGCCGGACGGATGCTGGGGCAGCACCAGCGCAGGCACCTGATCGGCGGCCAGATAGTTGGTGGTCGCGAACCTGACCAGCTCCGGCGTCGTCTGCGCCTCCTGTAAAAGGACCAAATGCGCGTCTTTGCCAAAATTCTTAAGGACCGACTGCCACTCTGCTCGCTGTTGTTTGAAGATATTCCACACCAGCACGCGGATCTTCTCATCGCTGCTTAACGGCGTGCCGGCGGGATAAACCGGACTCACGCCCGCAAACGCCCCCGGAGGCAATATTCTCTCCGCAGGTTGTCCGGCGACATAGCGCATGGCGTAGGTGTTCTTTCGCAATTTGGGCATTAATCCTCGATAACAGAAACCAGCCCGACGACGACTGGTTCTTCTGTTATAGGGATTTTCCCATACACTTTCAATGCAATTTGCGAGAAACCCTTAGCCTTCGGGAGAAAGCGCTGCCGAACGGCGCGGCAATTTATCTAAACGCCCGCTCAGGACCACCAACAGCAAAGCGACCAGCACAATCACCGCGCCAATCCACGGCGTCTGCGCCAGACCGTACCGCTCGACCGTCTGTCCGCCGACGATCGATCCCAGCGCGATGCCGACGTTGAAGGCGGCGATATTCAGACCGGAAGCGATGTCGACAGCCCCCGGGGTATACTGCTCTGCTTTTTGCACCACATAGACCTGCAGACCCGGCACGTTGCCGAAGGCGAAAACGCCCATCACCAGCACCGTTGCCAGCGCGGCATAGTGAACGCTGGCGGTCAGCTGGAACACCAGCAGCAGCACAACCAGCGCGGCGAAGATAAACTTCAGCGCGGAGACGGCGCCATGCTTATCGGCCAGTTTGCCGCCCCATACGTTGCCGATAGCCACCGAGACGCCATAACCCAGCAGGATCCAGCTCACCGCTGAGGGGCTGAAGCCGGCCAGCTCCTGCATCATCGGCGCAAGGAAGGTAAAAGCGGTAAACACGCCGCCATAGCCCAGCGCGGTAATGGCATAGATCATCAGCAGGCGCGGATGGGTTAAGACTTTCAGCTGATCGCGCAGGCTGGCGCTGGCGCGGCCCGGAATATTATTCGGCACCAGAATCAGACTGCTGATTAGCGCAATCACCCCCAGAATCGATACCGCGAGGAAGGTTTCCCGCCAGCCGAAATGCTGGCCAATAAAGGTGCCAAAGGGAACGCCGGTCACCAGCGCGACCGTCAGGCCACCGAACATAATGGCGATGGCCGAGGCTGCTTTCTCTTTTGCCACCAGGCTGGTGGCGATTGTCGAGCCGATAGAAAAGAACACGCCGTGCGCCAGGCCGGTCAGCAGGCGCGCCAGGATCAGCGTTTCATAGCCTGGAGCCTGCCAGGCCAGCACATTACCCGCCGTAAACAGGACCATCAACGCCAGCAGCAGCTGTTTACGCGGCATACGCCCGGTTAATGCCGTCAGCACCGGGGCGCCGATTGCCACGCCCAGCGCGTAGATAGAGACCAGCAGTCCCGCAGAAGGTAGAGAGATAGAGAGTTGTTGGGCAATCGTCGGGACCAGGCCGACAATCACGAATTCAGTGGTGCCAATTGCAAAGGCACCGATGGTTAAGGCAAATAGCGCCAGTGGCATAATTTACTCCGTAGCATCAGGATTAAGATGACACGTAGTATGAAGGGTTGTATAAATAACAAAAACTATCAAAGTATCAATAGAATTTTGCTACAGGTGCAATAATGAGAGCCACATCCGAGGAGATCGCCATCTTTGTGGCGGTAGTGGAAAGCGGGAGTTTCAGCCGGGCAGCCGAACAGCTGGGTCAGGCCAACTCTGCCGTCAGCCGGGCAGTCAAAAAGCTCGAATCAAAGCTTGATGTCAGCCTGCTTAATCGGACCACCCGCCAGCTCAGTCTGACAGAGGAAGGCGAGCGCTATTTTCGGCGGATGCAGGTGGTATTGCAGGAGATGGCGGCGGCAGAAAATGACCTGCTGGAAACGCGCACGACGCCGCGGGGCTTGCTGCGGGTGGATGCCGCGACGCCGGTGATGCTGCATTTTCTCATGCCGCTGGTGAAGCCGTTTCGCGAGCGTTACCCGGAAATGACGCTGTCGCTCGTCTCTTCAGAGACGTTTATTAACCTGATTGAACGGAAAGTGGATGTAGCGATACGGGCCGGAACCTTAACGGATTCCAGCCTGCGCGCCCGACCGCTGTTCACCAGCTATCGTAAGATCGTCGCCTCGCCAGCGTATGTCTCGCGCTACGGTGTGCCGCAGCATCCGTCAGATCTGAAACAACATCAGTGTCTGGGCTTCACTGAACCCGTCTCTCTGAACACCTGGCCAGTCTCCTGTTGCGATGGTCAGTTGTTAGAGATTGAGGCGACGGTGTCATCAAACAGTGGGGAAACCCTCAAACAACTGTGTCTGACCGGCAACGGTATTGCCTGTCTGTCGGATTATATGGTGGATAAAGAGATAGCCAGCGGGGAGTTTGTTGAACTACTGGCCGACAAACGCTTGCCGGTGGAGATGCCCTTCAGCGCGGTGTACTACAGCGACAGAGCCGTCAGTACACGTATCAGGGCGTTTATTGATTTTCTGAGCGAACACGTAAAACAGCTCCCGAAGGAGCTGTCGTAGTACCCTCTGATGGGCATGCCGGAAGCGGGAGATTAATCCCACTGCGGCGCCAGACCTTCCGGGCTCACCAGCCGATCGTTGCAATCCAGCGCAGCGATCGCCTGGCGATCTTCATCATCCAGCTGCAGATCCAACGCCCTCAGGTTGCTGGCCAGGTTCTCACGCTTCGTCGAGGACGGGATTACCGCGTACCCCTCGCCCATCGCCCATGCCAGGATAACCTGGGCCGGAGTCGCATTATGTTTCGCCGCGATACGGGCAATCACCTCATCTTTCAGCGCTTTACCGTAGGCCAGGGTCATGTAAGAGGTGATATGGATACCGTGCTCACGCGCCCAATCGACGACTTTACGGTTTTGCAGATACGGCGAGAGCTCAATCTGATTGGTAGCAATGTTTTCAGCGCCAACGGCGGCAATCGCGCGCTCCATCAGTGGAATAGTGAAGTTGGAGATACCGATCTGACGGGTCAGGCCGAGCGTCTTCGCTTCCATCAGAGCGGCCATAAACTCTTCAACAGCCACCGCATCGTTCGGTGACGGCCAGTGGATCAGCGTCAGATCAACATAGTCAGTGCGCAGCTTCTGCAGGCTCTCTTGCAGGCTGGCGATGAGTTTGTCTTTGCTCAGGTTCTCGATCCAGATTTTGGTCGTGATGAACAACTCATCACGCGGCACGCCGCTCTCAGCGATAGCCTGACCCACCGCGGCTTCGTTGTCATAGATTTGCGCGGTGTCGATAGTACGATATCCCAGCTCCAGCGCGGTTTTTACGGATGCGATAACAACATCATCTTTCAGACGGAAGGTGCCAAGACCAAATGCAGGAATTGCCATGTTTTTCCTCGTTATTTGTTCATTTCGGTTAACGGATGAAATTATGGCGGATGGTGTGGAGGGGAAAAAGAGCGATTAATGCAGAGGATTTTTGCTGGTTTAGCAATAATCGGGAACAGATGAAACAAAAAAGCCCTGAGCAAATGCTCAGGGCTCTTATTAAGTGGCGGAACGGACGGGACTCGAACCCGCGACCCCCTGCGTGACAGGCAGGTATTCTAACCGACTGAACTACCGCTCCACCGAATTTTTTCGCTTTATGACCACCGGTTGTCACACCGGCTTACTGCAATTTGATGCCTGGCAGTTCCCTACTCTCACATGGGGAGACCCCACACTACCATCGGCGCTACGGCGTTTCACTTCTGAGTTCGGCATGGGGTCAGGTGGGACCACCGCGCTAGTGCCGCCAGGCAAAT